>NZ_CP031092.1:2427734-3641602 GCF_003336365.1 Salicibibacter kimchii
CTCTGTCCCGGGCCCAGTGGCCATGGATATGGGCGGCACGGAGCCGACGATTGCTGACTGTGATGCAATCATGGGCCGCTTGAACCCGGACAACTTTCTCGGTGGTAGGGTTCGGCTCAATGTTGAGAAGGCAAAGCAGGTCCTTCAGGAAAAAGTTGCCGATCCCTTGGAAGTGGATGTGTACGAAGCGGCTGAAGGGATGGTGAACTTGCTAGAAATGGAAGCTAGGTCTTCCATTGAATCTATCATTTCTACTCGCGGTGTTGATCCAAGTGAGTACCACTTGATGTCCTACGGCGGGTCCGGTCCGCTTCACATGGCCGAGTACAGCCGCGGCCTAGGTTTTAGCGGTATTATGACATTCCCGTTTGCGGCGGCCTTTTCAGCCTTTGGTTGCACAACTGCGGATTATTTGCACCGGCATAGCCAATCCGTCCAAATGATGATCGGCCCCGATATGTCGGAGCAGGATCGAGATGAGGTTCGCCGGCAAATTAATGAGATTTGGGACGACCTCAACACTCGTGCCCGCGCTGAGTTGGTCGCTGAAGGCCATGAATCGGATGCAGTCACCTGCGAGCCCTTCGCGATGATGCGGTACACCGGCCAATTGGAAGATGTAGAAGTGACAGCACCGACGATGAAACTGGAGTCAGACGACGACTTAGATCGGCTCACACAGGATTTTGAAACCTTGTACGAAACGATCAACCGCAGCGTGTCTAGCTATGGAGAAGCCGAAGCCGGCTTCACCATTATGGAACTTGGCTTAAGCGCTCGCGTGGAAAAAGTGAAGCCAGAGTTAACTCGTCGCCCCTTGGGTTCCGCGGAACCTAAACCCGAGGCCAATAAAGGGACGCGGTCCATGTATTACAATCGTGCCTGGCAGGAGGCACAGCTGTGGGAAATGGATATGCTGGAGCCTGGTAACGTGCTTGAGGGCCCCGCCATTGTGGAGCACCCGGCTACGACCTTGGTCATTCCGTCGGGGGACCGGGTCCGTATAGATGAATGGACCATTTTGCATTATGAACATGGCGAGCAAGCGCAAAAATCAGCGGATTACGTACTGTAGACCGTTGCTCAACCTGAAAAAGGAGGATCCTTATGAATGACGCATCAGCAAACGAAACGATGACAGTTAAGGAGCAGTTGCTCGAGTACGACCGAAGATTCCGAGAAACGGGATGTTACGCCGGCATAACGGAATTGAAATACCGTGAGTACGATCCTCTTCGCTACGAAAGCCTGCACACAAAGCTTCGTTCGATGACGATAGCCGCCCGAGAGATGGCCCGTAGCATTTCTGCTTCACCCGGCGTACGAGAGGTGGGGGAAATGGTCGTGGCCTTGTATACGCCCGAAGGCGATGCGATTAGCCTTTCCACCGGAATTATGGTTCACGTACACACGATGAGCCGGTTCATCAAATGGATGATTCAAAATGGTTACGAGGAGTCGCCCGGCATTTGTCCCGGTGACATTTTCGCCAATAATGACGCCTTCATCGGTACGGTACAAGTACCGGATGTGATGGTCGTCGTACCGATTTTTCATGATGACGAGCTGGTCGGTTGGGCGGGGACGGTCGCCCACGAATTGGAGGTCGGCGGCATCACGCCGGGTGGTGACGTATACTTGGCTCAAGAACGATTCACCGAGGGCTTGTTCGTTACCGCAGAAAAAGTGGGCTATAATGACGAGCTGCGCCGGGATTATTTGATCCGATTGGAGCGGAATCTCCGTATGCCCATCTATTGGATGTTCGACGACAAAGCGAAGGTGGCAGCTAACCTCGAATTACGGGATCAGGTGAAAGAGCTGATCGATGACGTCGGTTTGGACTACTATAAGCGGGCTACCAGGGAATTCATCGAAGAAGGTCGTCGCGCGCAACTTTCGCGGGTGAAACAGCTCATGGTACCTGGGCGCTATCGAGGACACACGTTTTTTGGTCATCTCACTGAAGGCAAACCAGGCATCTTGCCCTTAGGTGATGAGAACCTGCTGTATTCTATCCCCCTCGAACTAGACGTGCGCGGGGACGGCCAAATGCACTTGGACTTCGAGGGCACCGGTTCTTGGGGCTATCACTCGATGAATTGTACGCCAGCCGGCATGGATGGCGGTTTATTTGTCACCCTCACCCAGTCGATGAACTATGAAGGCAAGGTGAATGACGGAGCCTGGCTGGCCACCGATATGAACTTACCGTTGGGAACCTGGACCAATCCAGATCGGCACACCGTGGCGACGGCCACGTCTTGGTCGCTTCTGTTACCAGCCTTCGGCGTTTTTCAGCGGTTGCTAAGTCGGGGTTTTGTAGGCCGGGGCTTCAAAGAAGAGGCGTTTGTCGGTCAGGTAAACAGTCCGATGGTTGAAATGGGCGGTCAAAGCCAGTACGGCGATCAGTTCGGGATGGCTTTGTTTGAATGCGCAGCAGCCGGAAGTGGTGCTCTCGGTATTAAAGACGGGATTGATACCGGGTATGTTGGTTGGAATCCCGAATCCGACATGGGCAATATGGAGGTGTGGGAACAGGGTATACCGATGCTCTACTTAGGTCGAAGCATCACGGCTGATTCGGGTGGTCCCGGTCGCTATCGCGGTGGTACGTCCTTCACTTCGACGTGGCTCGTGCATAACACAGACGAATTGACGATAGCCACGTCCGAGCATTCCAGTCGTGTATTTGACAATGCCGGCATGTGCGGCGGTTACCCGGCACCGACGGCTCACAGGCACTTTACCGTGCGTAACAGCAACATCGAGCAGATGGCCGAGGAACGGAAACCGTTGCCCCACGAGTTGGGGAGCGATCCCTACATGAGCGACATGGAGCGGTTGGTCGAGGGCGACAAGAATGTGGTGGAAGGTCCGCATATCGACAAACCATTGCAATCCGGCGATCTGTTTGCCCACTCATACAATGGTGGTGGCGGCTACGGCGATCCCATTGAACGTGACCCGTTGGAGATCGCCCGGGATGTGGAAAACGGCTATGTGACGGCAGAAATTGCCGAAAGGACCCATGCTGTAGTGCTTGATCATGATGAGGAACGCAACATATGGCATGTCGATGAAGAAGCAACCGCATCCCTGCGGGAGAAAACCCGGAATGCCCGGTTGAATAAGGCTGTTTCGGTCGAGGATTGGATCGAGTCCGAGCGTAAGCGGGTGTTGGAAAGGGACTTCGTCACTGAGGTACGTAAGATGTATCAGGATACCATGGGCATTTCTAGCCGTTTTAACGAGGAGTTCCGAGAATTCTGGCGCCTGCCCAATGACTTTGTAATGTGAGGAGCGATGATGATGGCAAGCTATAATCACGACACCATTCGTGACTTGATTGACGGCCAACTTCCTTGGCAGTCGACGCGATCGATTATGAGTCAGTATAAAGATGACGATCGATTTTTCAAGTACATCGATATTCTTCAGGAACAGGTAAAATTCAACGATCCGATCTTGTTACCGATCGGGGAACACTTGTATATCGTTGCCAAGCAGGGGGAGCCGCAAGGTGAACGAGTCGTCAAATGTGGCTGCGGTTATGAATTTGGTCACTACACTAGCAACTGGAAGCTGAAGGCCGCGATCAATGTTCGGGATGACGAAGAAGAGATTGCCGAAATCTATCCTGGACGTCATAGCTATGATCCCGAATGGATGGAAATTCGCGAGTTTATTTGCCCGGGCTGTGCCACGCTGTTGGAAGTGGAGGCGGCGGCCCCGGGATACCCGATCGTTTTTGATTTCCTGCCAGACTTGGAGACCTTTTATCACGATTGGCTCGATCGAGAGTTACCAGTCGAGACCATTCCGAGCCCAGACTTGTAAGCATCACCGAGGCGTCTTATGTGGGCATAATGATGGGCAAGTCCATTATTACGGCGACGGTCGCCGGGGGCGAACAATACTGAGTAAACACCCTATATTTATCCATAACTTCCGGCTAAATAAGCCGAAGCGTGGTATGGGTTGCTTGCCATAGCCCACGTTCATGTGAGAGTGAGGAAGTACTCTATTTTATGGGCTGGCACATCTAGACGGCTTCGTCGTTCTGGGTGTGCCAGCCCACTGTTTAGTAGCGATCAGAGGCCCGGAAATCGCCCATTTATTGAATACCGATCGGAGAATGAGCCCGCAGCGGCCTGCAGTTCTATTGTTCGCCGGTAGGTAGACCGCGCCTTTTGGCCATAACAACAAAACAAACACTTGCTGATCACCGTGCCCCTTCGTCAGGAGGGATGCGGATTAAATTTGCCGCAAGGATTCCCGGGGAGGATACCGATCAATAAGGAGGAAATCACTAATGGCGAACAAATCTATCATTACAGCTGCCGTTACAGGCGCAGGAGAGACAACACAGAAAAGTAAACATGTCCCGGTGACACCGAAGCAGATTGCAGCCGCGGCTATCGAATCCGCAAAAGCAGGAGCGGCCATTGCGCATATTCACGTACGTGATCCGAAAACTGGAAATTTGAGTCATGATCCAGCACTATTCCGAGAAGTGGTGGAGCGTATTCGCGAGTCGGATACAGATGTAATTATTAATATTACCGCAGGCGGTGGTGGCGACTTTGTTCCAGATCAGGACAATCCGACCCAAGGAGGCCCGGGGACGGATATCCAAACGGCAAAAGAACGCCATGAACCTGTGGAGAAGTTACTCCCGGAAATATGCACGCTCGACTGTGGCAGTATCAATTTCGGTGATCAAGTATACCTGGGACCAGCCGGATGGTTGCGTGAACATGCAGCACTCATACAGGAAAGCGGTGTGAAGCCTGAATTAGAGATCTTTGATACCGGTCAGATTCGTTTAGCCAACCATCTGATTCAGGATGGATTAGTTGACGGAGATCCAATGTATCAGTTCTGTTTGGGTATCCCGTGGGGGGCTGCGGCGGATGCCGAAACCATTACCTATATGCGGGACCGTATTGTCAATGGAGCGACCTGGTCTGCTTTTGGCATCGGCCGTTTGCAATTGCCGATGGTGGCTCAGGCGGCATTACTTGGTGGAAATGTACGTGTGGGTTTGGAAGATAACCTTTATCTTGAAAAAGGGATCCTTGGTACAAACGCACAATTGGTGGATAAGGCTGTCGGTATTCTTCAGGGTGTGAATGTCGAGCCGATGACTCCCCGGGAGGCACGTGAATCCCTGAATCTTCGGACGTTTAAAAACTAAGCAGAGTTGTTTTATGGAGCAGAAAATCATGGATGGTGAAGAAACGTATCCCCGCTTTTTGATCAAATAGATGCAGTTATTGGAAAATGATAATTTTTGGCCATCTGAAAGGTTGGTTTCTCATGGTAGCTAAAGAGGTTCTGGCACGGTAATGTCCATGTCTCATCTGCTATCTTCCTTCAAAATACTTGCACCTAAACCAGGGTGGGACATTCTGAATAAGTAATGGAACATTGGAGCGCTAGAGTTGAAGAATAACTCATGGTGCTCGTTTTTTTGGATGATTTATTACCGAATTCATTTTTATGATAAAGTAGTCGGAGTAGTAATAATACCTATTTGAACAACGACTTGGTGGGTATAAATGTTACTCCGCCCTCCACCAAGGGGCTGGGGATCAGGAGGCATGCCCTACACACCCAATAGAACGTCCATTGATGGAAAGAGTTAGAAGGAGGAGACTGTCATGAACAGGCTACAAGGAAAAACAGCGATCGTTACTGGTGCCAGTACTGGAATTGGGGCTGCCATTGCTAAGGAATTAGCCGTGGAAGGAGCAAATGTTGCCCTAGCCGCCCGTCGGTTGGATAAATTAAACGAAGTGAAAAATGAAATTACCGAAATTAGGAATAGCAAGGGGAAAGTAATGGCTTTCCAAGCGGATATGTCCAATAAAAATGATGTTAATCAGCTCGCGGAAAAGGTGCAAGGCGAATTAGGCAATGTCGATATTTTTGTCAATAATGCTGGGCAAATGTTAACAGGAACTGTCAGATCCGGTCAGGTGGAGGAATGGGAGAAAATGGTTGATGTGAATATAAAGGGTGTCCTTTATGGCATTGATGCTGTATTGCCGTCCATGCTGAGCCGATCAACGGGTCATCTTATCAATGTTGCTTCCGTTTCCGGTCTTGAGGTTACAAAAACAAGTACCGTCTATAGTGCTACGAAGTATGCGGTTCGAGCCATTTCCATGGGATTGGAAAAGGAACTTGCCAGAACAGGTGTAAGAATCACGAATATTTCGCCCGGAATGGTGGATACCGACTTGCAAGGGAACGGTACCTGGAATGATCGTAAGATGCTAGAGGCAGCGGATATTGCAAAGGCTGTAGTCTACGCTGTCACTCAGCCTGATTATGTAAACGTCAATGAAGTGACCGTTCGCCCGGTATAAAAAACAGGATTGCCCAGAAAGTAAGTTTTACTGCTTTCTGGATTATTTCTAAACCTGCCCCCGTTGATTCCCTATCATGGCTATGCTAATATTAGATAGTAAAAGTCTCCCCCTGTTTATAGGAGCTCCTATACTTCGCTGCCCCCTGCAGACGTCACGTTCCTATCACTCATACTATAATCGGTTTCACCTTTTAAAGTTGATCCAAAATTCTTGAAATAGAAACTATGTTTACTCTGTTTCTTTTTGTGTAAACTAATCGTAAGAAGTATGACTTGATCATACCGAAGCCCCTCTATGTGTTAGAACGAACACTCGTCCCAATTTTTTGAGTTGCCCGACATCGTGCTCGACGTCTATTTTGAGACATCAGCTGTATATTTGATGAAGAAAATGAGGTGAAGCAAATGAAGCTAAATCCAGTTGAACAAGAAAAATTGATGCTTTATTTTGCTGGGGAACTTGCCCTGAAGCGTAAGGAAAAAGGCTTGAAATTAAACTATCCGGAAGCCATGGCGATTATTAGCCACTTTGTTTTAGAAGGAGCAAGGGAAGGGAAAACGGTGGCTCAATTGATGAGTGAAGGTAAACAAGTGCTTACATCTGAGGATGTGATGGAAGGTGTGCCTGAAATGATTGATAGTGTCCAAGTAGAAGCGACATTCCCTGATGGAACAAAGCTTGTTACGGTTCAAGCACCTATCCAATAGTAAGGTCAATCATCCATTTAAGGAGGTACACAGAATGATACCTGGTGAATATGAGATTACCAGTGGCGATGTTGACATCAATGCTGGAAGACAAACAAAGACCATCCGTGTGGCAAACACCGGAGACCGACCCATTCAAGTTGGTTCGCATTACCATATTATTGAGGCGAATCGATACTTGTCATTCCCCCGTGAGGAAACGGTTGGTATGCAACTAAACATCCCGTCTGGGACAGCTGTGCGATTTGAGCCCGGAGAGGAAAAAGAGGTTGAGTTAACCGACATTAGCGGTCTTCAAAATGTGTTTGGACTTAATGACTTAACCCATGGTTCGGTGGATAACAAAGAGAAAATCCTTAAAAAAGCGGATCAATATGGCTTCAAAGGAGTGGATACCGAGTGAGAATTTCAAGAGACCGTTACGCAACGATGTACGGACCCACTACAGGGGATAAGGTCCGTCTTGCCGACACTGATTTATGGATAGAAGTTGAAAAAGATTACACCAATTACGGGGACGAAGGTGTATTCGGCGGGGGGAAATCGATACGTGTTGGCATGGGTCAAAATGGTACGCAAACCCGACTTGAAGGTGTTCTCGATGCTGTTATCACTAATGTTATTATCATTGATTATAGCGGTATTGTAAAAGCCGATGTTGGGATCAAAGATGGACGAATTGCCGGCATAGGGAAGGCCGGAAACCCTGATACGATGGATCGTGTAGACCCAAACATGACGATTGGTGTTGGAACGGAAGTCTACGCAGGCCAGGGGTTAATTGCAACAGCCGGAGCCATCGACACCCATACACATTTTGTAAATCCAGACCAAATGGACGTTGCCCTGAGTTCAGGGACAACAACACTGATTGGTGGGGGCACAGGACCAGCAGCCGGGTCAACAGCCACAAGCGTCACGCCCGGTGAATGGAACATATTTAAAATGTTGGAAGCTGCTGAAGATTTCCCTGTCAATATTGGATTGTTAGGTAAGGGGAGTGCTTCTACGCAAGAACCATTGATGGAACAAATCAGAGCCGGAGCTATTGGTCTTAAAATCCATGAAGACTGGGGGGCAACACCGTCTGCATTGCATCAAAGCCTTGTCGCTGCAGATAAATATGACGTACAAATCGCTTTACACGCTGATACATTGAATGAAGCTGGATTTGTGGAGGATACACTCAATGCCATTAACGACCGGGTGATTCATACGTTCCACACAGAAGGTGCCGGCGGTGGACACTCACCGGATATGTTGAAAATGGCGGCGTACTCAAATGTAATGCCTGCATCGACCAATCCGACAAAACCGTTCACAACCAACACGATTGATGAACACATGGATATGCTAATGGTGTGCCATCATCTATCGCATAACGTACCGGAAGATGTTGCGTTTGCCGATTCCAGAATTCGTCCAGAAAGTATAGCTGCTGAAGATATTATGCATGACCTTGGCATACTCAGTATCATGTCTTCGGATGCGCACGCTATGGGTCGCCTCGGAGAGGTGACGATTCGTACTTGGCAGACGGCCGATAAAATGAAGAAACAACGAGGAAAATTACCGGAAGATGAAGGAAAAGATCATGACAATTTCAGGGTTAAACGGTATGCTGCGAAACTCAACATTAATCCTGGTATTACTCATGGCGTCTCCCATGAAATTGGTTCCATTGAAGAAGGGAAATTTGCGGATATTATTTTGTGGGACCCTGCATTTTTTGGTGTGAAGCCGGAAGTTGTCATCAAAGGTGGGATGGCGGCCCATGCTCAGATGGGGGACACGAATGCTTCCATTACAACTCCGCAGCCGCTGAAGTCTCGTCGGATGTATTCCCATCATGGTAAAGCAAAAGCACTTACGAGTTTGACATTCCTACCGAAGATTGCTGTTGCCAATGCTGTTCCGAAGCGTTTGGGATTGGAAAAACAAATCGGTGTCGTGCAAGACTGCCGGAACATTCAAAAGAGCGACTTGAAGTTGAATGGTGAGACGCCGAATATTGATGTGAATCCGGAAACATATGAAGTGAAAGTGAACGGCGAACAGATCAGTTGTGAACCTTTGGACGAGCTTCCTATGACCCAACGCTATTTCTTATTCTAAAGGGAGAGAATAGGTCATGTTTATTCAAAAAGTGATAGATAACATTAATGATGATCAAGCATCGTCAAAACAGCGTGAGTGGATTGAATTGGATTGGGAAGAATTAAATAAACGCATTCTACGTAAAACAACGGATCAGGGTACGGATGTGGCGATATCCTTGGAGCAGGATGAGCCCCTGAACTACGGCGACTTGTTATATGAAGATGAAGAGAGGCAGATCGCTATACGGACAAAGGTTGAAAACGTGATTGTGATCACACCGAAGACCTTCACTCAGATGGGGAAAACGGCTTTTGAACTTGGGAATCGCCATACCCCTTGTTTAATCAGTGAAAGCGAGATCATTGTACGATATGATCACACACTGGAAACATTGCTCGAAGAGGTTGGTGTCGATTATGAGCATTCAGAAAGACGATTCAAGGAGCCTTTTAAATATCGAGGGCATCAACACTGAAGAACATTTTCTCCATTTGCTTCAGATTCATGACTCTGCTTTTCCCATTGGCTCGTATACACAATCCTTTGGCATGGAAACGTATATTCAAAACGATCAGATTCGGACGAAGCAGGCATTAATTGATTACTGCCAAACGTATTTGTTCCATAATCTCGGGTCCGGGGATGCGATTCTCGTCAAAGAATCGCATCAGGCTGCCGGAAATCAAGATTTTGACAGATTGATCTATCTGGAGCAGATTTGCAATGCCATGAAGTTAGCTAAAGAATCACGAGACGGGAGTATAAAGATGGGGAGACAATTTCTGCAGACGATCTTTCCATTAGAGGAATCAGCGTTATTGGACGAATATAAACGCAGGTTTGACGATCAACAACTAAAAGGTCATCATGCTATTTTGTATGGGATTTATACAGCTCATCTGGATATTGACATTCAAAAGGCCGTACTAACATTTTTGTATTCATCTGTGAACGGGTTGATCCAAAATGCGGTTCGTGCTGTTCCTCTTGGGCAGCATAACGGTGTACAGGCCATGTATGAAATGCTTCCATCGATTAAAGAAACGACCAATAGGGTCATGAATAATACCATGGATAACATGAGTAACAACGCATTAGCTATTGAAATGGCTTCAATGCAACATGAATACCTCTTTTCACGCCTGTTTATTTCTTAAATTCTTTTTTCAAAAGGAGTAGATAAGTATGAAACCAGTACGAATTGGTCTAGGCGGACCCGTGGGTTCAGGAAAAACAACGCTTGTAGATCGTTTAACAAGTGAACTTCATAAGGATTATGAAGTAGCGGTCATTACGAATGATATCTATACGAGAGAGGATGCTGAATTTCTCATCAAAAATGGTATATTAGATGAGAAACGAATTCTAGGTGTTGAAACAGGAGGGTGTCCTCACACGGCTATACGTGAAGATGCTTCAATGAATTTTGAAGCGATTGATCAGTTAAATCAGCGGTTCAATGACTTAGATATTATCTTTGTAGAAAGTGGTGGCGATAACCTGGCGGCAACATTTAGCCCTGAGTTGGTTGATGCCTATATCTATGTGATTGACGTTTCAGAAGGACAGGATATCCCTCGTAAAGGTGGGACAGCGATCACTCGTTCAGACTTACTTGTGGTTAATAAAACCGACCTTGCACCGCATGTTGATGTCAATTTGGATCAAATGAAAAACGACACAGCGACCGTACGTGGTGAACGTCCTTACGTTTTTACAGATTTAAAAAGGAAAAACGGTTTGGAAAAAGTGATTCATTGGATTAAACACGATCTACTCTTGGAGGGCGCGGTCTCTTCTGAGTCAAAGGATACAACCGCCTAAAATGAGCCACCATGGAAAACTGTTATTAAACTTTCAAAGAAAAAACCACCGTACGCGTTTAATAGACTGTTATCAGCAATCCCCTCTAAAGGCAAGCCGTGAACTCTACCTTGATGACAAAAAAGAACAGGCCACTGTTTATCTTATGGAATCGTCGGGTGGCATGGTAGCTGGGGATCGGAACGAATATGACATCCATCTAAAGGAACATGCAGACGTTTGTCTGATTGAGCAATCGGCAACAAAGGTATATCCTTCTTATAATCATCGGTGTTCTACGCAAAAGATTTCCGTGCAACTGGAAGAAGGAGCGTGCTTAGAATGGATCCCGGAAGCGATTATTCCTTATCAAGATGCTCGTTACCAGGGAGATACAGTGATTCGAATGAAAAAGGGCTCTACATTGTTGTGGGGAGAGATCATTTCTCCGGGTCGTGAAAAAAGAGATGAATGTTTTCTCTACAACGAATTTCAGTCCCGTTTTCAAATATGGGTGGAGGGGGAGTGCCTGGCCTATGATCCCATCCAATTTTACCCGGACGAAATGCCGTTACAACAAGCCGGAATGCTTGAAGAATCATTATACATTGGCACGTTATGGTTTGTTTCGCCGCGGGTTCCTTCGTTAGATGTTCAATACATTCATGATAAACTTCAAGATTGCAATCATACGAAGGCAAGTGTCACAACGCTAGAAGGAAAGGGCCTGCAAATCAGATGGTTGGCTACGGATTTATGGGCAATGAAAGAAGAGATGAACACCGTATGTCATCGATTCCGTAATGTCCAAGAACAAACAAACATTGAGATGCCATCTTTGGGGAGCGACGTCATATAAAGAACAGTTAAAAGCCCGAGGATCTTTATCCGGGGGCTTTTTTAAATGCACGGGACATGTATCCACTAAAAATAAAACTTCCCGAATTTAGTAGGATTCTGATATTTTCAGGATGATCATAGATATAGATGAAACGAGTCGTGAAAAGGAGGGAGGAATAATTATAGATGAAACATGTTATGAAGTCAGCCATAGTGGTTTTAATTATGATTTCAGGCTGTCAATCTGGAGAAGGAAACCAAGGCGATGATACATTAGTTATCTCGTGGCCTCAAGATATCGGACCATTAGATCCACACGGATATGGGGAAAATCAGATGTTTGCGCAAAATCTTGTATATGAAGGGCTTGTTCAACATGATGATGAGGGCGAGGTACAGCCACACTTAGCTGAATCTTGGGAGGTATCGGATGACGAAAAAACATATACCTTCTTTTTACAGGAAGATGTAAGATTCTCGGATGGTTCCGATTTCAACGCAGACATCGTGAAAAAAAACTTTGACAAGGTATTGGATGAATCCGAGGAGCATGAATGGTTAGAACTTACGAATCAAATTATCGATACAGAAGTAATTGATCCCTATATATTTGAAATGACTATGGAAGAACCGTATTATCCAGTACTTGAGGAATTGGCACTTGTGCGCCCTTTTCGTATATCAGGAGATGCAAGTTTCTCAGAGGATCAGGATTTCCAAGAACCTATTGGAACCGGACCGTGGGCGCTTAGTGAACGTCAACAAGATGAAGAAGCCATCTTTGAGCGAAACGAACATTACTGGGGTGAAGACCCGGAGATGGAGGAGCTTGTGGTCCGTGTAATTCCTGATGGTGATGCACGGGTAATGGCTTTCGAAAATGAAGAAATTGATATGATCTATGGGAATGGTTTGATCAGTTTAGATGCCTATGATCATTTGGAACAAAATGATAAATATCAATCGGGTACTTCGCCACCGCAATCGACCCGTACCTTGGCTTTAAATACGAATCGTGGTGCTACAGAGGATGCTCTTGTGCGGCGGGCGATCATTCATGCTTTCGATACGCAAACGTTCATCGAAGACATGCTTCATAATATTGAGGAACAGGCGACAAGCCTTTTTCCGGATGATATGCCTTACCAACCTGATACTTTAGATGACTATAATTATAACCCATCTCAAGCAGAGCAATTGCTGGAAGAGGCTGGTTGGAAGCGAGCGGATGATGGCCATATTCGAGAAAAAGACGGAGAACCGCTACAGCTCAATTTTGTTTATGATGCAAATGATCAAATTCAAACTATGCTTGCAGAGTTTATGCAAAGTGACTTACGTGACATCGGGATCGATATCGAGATTATAGGTATGGAGAACCAAGCTTATCTTAATGCGGAGAAGAGCGGTGACTTTCATATCATTTATCATGAAACGTGGGGAGCTGAATATGATCCTCATGCGATGCTTTCTTCCATGCGTGTCCCATCCCATGCTGATTACCAAGCACAGCAGGGATTGGATCGAAAAAAGGCATTAGATGAGCAAATTGGTGAAGTCTTGGTTGAAACCGATGAGCAAAAAAGAGAAGAATTATATCATGACATTATAACTACCTTACATGAAGAAGCGATTTATGTACCCGTATCGATGACTTCTAATCTTGCTTTGTATCATAATGATCTTGAAGGAGTGCGTTACTCTCCGATTATCTATGAATTTAATCTCGATGATGTGAGGCGAAAGTAAGATGATTGGCTTAATGATCCGGCGATTGCTCTGGCTTTTCCCTTCTTTGTTGTTCCTGTCGATAGGTGTGTTCTGGCTCATGCATATTCTACCGGGGAGTCCTGCAGAAGCCTATTTACTAAACTCGCAAATTCCGCCGACGGAAGAGGCAGTCGATACGGTAACAAAAGACCTGGGATTAGACCGCCCGCTTTATGAACAGTATTGGGATTGGTTTACTTCTGCATGGCAATTGGATTTCGGCACTTCTTTTTATACAGGAGACAGTGTCGTGGAAGAAGTATTCTATTATTTCCCGCCAACGTTCGAATTAACGATTGGTGCTTTCATCGTCACGATGGGGATGAGTGTATTTCTTGGAACGCTGGCTGTTGTCTACCAAGGACGCTGGTTTGACTGGTTCAGTCGCTTGTTTTCCGTAGGTGGATCCGCGCTTCCGACGTTTTGGTTAGGTTTTTTACTTGTTTATTTTGTCTCTTACCAGTTTGGTTGGCTGCCATCAGGGGGAAGAGGAGATTGGCATCATATCATATTGCCGGTGTTGACCCTCGCTATCCCTTATATCTCCCTATATAGTCGTTTATTTCGTACAAGTTTATTAGAAGTGAGAGAACGTTCATATGTCACCTATGCTCGAGCCCGTGGGCTTCGGGAAATGTTTTTATTCCGAAAACATATTCTCAGGCACGCACTTTTGCCGCTTTTCACCGTTTCAGGGTTGGCTTTTGGGTATTTGTTAGCGGGCACCGTTATCGTAGAAAGTGTGTTTTCTTGGCCCGGAATGGGGAGGTACATGGTGACAGCAATTATCAACCGCGATTACCCTGTTATCCAGTTTTACATTGTTTTTATGGGCTTTATTTTTATAATCGTGAATATGCTGGTCGATGTATTGCAGGCATGGGTAGATCCAAGACTTCGTCGACAGGGAAGATATCGCCATGATTAAGAACGTATGGAACAATAAAGCACTCTTCTTTAGTGTTTTGATACTGCTATTGGCGCTTTTCATCTCTCTGCTTGGCTTTTTAGTGACACCCCATGACCCATTTGTATCCGAAACGTCACGACGCTTGCTTGCTCCTTCTTCGGTGAACTGGTTTGGGACGGATCACCTTGGGCGTGACGTGTTTTCTCGCTTATTATACGGTGCGCGTTATAGTTTTCTTGGTGCGTTGATCGTTACTCTTATTTCCACTACGATCGCGTTAATCATTGGAACATTAGCCGGTTATCATGGTGGCCGGATCGATCATATTTTCATGCGTTTCAGTGAATGGATGTTGGCATTTCCCAGCTTGATGATCGCACTTGTTTTAGTAGGGGTATTAGGACCTGGAATGGTCAATGTTTTGATTGCTTTGGTCCTCGTATTTTGGATGACGGGAGCTCGACTGGTTCGAAATATGGTGGTGCGCTTAAAAGAAGAACGTTATGTCCAAGTTGCCAAGCTTCAAGGTGTTTCAACGTATCGTATCATTTTACGTCATCTCATGCCTTTTGTTCTACCGCAATTGTTAGTTTTGGCAACGCTTGACGTAGGGAGCGTACTATTGCATATCGCAAGTTTCTCGTTTCTTGGTCTAGGTATACAAGCGCCTCTGCCTGAATGGGGAGCCATGTTAAATGAGAGTAGCGAGTATTTTTATAGCAGTCCTTGGCTTATGGTCTTTCCGGGATTATTCATCTTTGTCACTGTCCTTGCCATTAACGTATGGTCCGATTATTTGCGAGATAGATTTCACATTAAAAAGCAGGGGTGATGACATGCTGGAGGTCAATCGTTTAAGCATCTATACACCGGAGCAAAAACCCATTCTGCAAAATATAAGTTTCACCCTTTCGAAAGGAAAAACATTAGGGCTGATTGGGATGAGTGGAGCAGGAAAAACGATGCTATCTCTAGCCCTCTTACGTTTAGTAAATCCCATGTTTCATGTGAAAGGGGACGTTCAGTTTCAGGGGAAGTCACTTTTGTCATTACCATCCAAAGACATGTCTCGTATACGTGGCAAAGAGATTGGATTTTTAACCCAACATCCTCATCCTGCTTTTGATCCGATTTATACAGTGGGAGAGCAAATGATTGATACGATCCGAGCACATTTTTCTTATACGAAAAAAGAAAGTCGTAAAGTCATAACCCCCCTGTTACGTTCGATGGCATTTCGTGATCCTGAATATTTGTTGCAGCGTTATCCGTTTGAGTTGAGCGGAGGCATGCTACAGAGAGTGATGATAACCTTGATGCTAGCATTAAAACCAACATTAATGATCGCGGATGAACCAACCACAGCATTGGATACTGTGACCCAACGTGAAGTGCTCGATCAATGGAGCACTTTAAGAGATGATCAAGAGCAGAGCATGATCCTTGTCACCCATGATTTAAATATCATTGGTAAGTTTGCCGATGAAGTCCTGGTATTACAATCAGGGGTTGTTGTTGAACATTTAACTGTTGAGCAACTTTTTACAAATCCAAGCCATTCGTATACAAAAAATCTCCTAAGGTTCTATCGGAAGTTGAATGGAGGGACAAGCGATGGTGATTGAAGTTCATAACGTTGCAAAGCGATATAGTAAAAAATGCAAACAAGGCGTATTGCAGGATATATCGTTACAAATTGAACGACAGACATGTTTGGCACTTTTAGGCGAAAGTGGTACAGGAAAAAGCACATTAGGGCGTATTATGGTGGGCCTGGAACCCATAAACAAAGGGGATATTCTGTTTAACGGTGAAAAATTGTTAGCAGGAAGGCACAAACACTTTGCAGGAAAAATTCAGATGGCTTTTCAAGACCCGTTGTCTGCCTTTAACCCACGTATAACGATAGGTGAAAGTCTCGCTGAACCCTTATTCGTGGAGAAAGCCGGTAATAGCGAACGTACGGAAAGAATCAACGGTCTATGTAATGATGTTCAACTCGATCTTGAACTGTTACACCGTTTTCCGAATCAGTTAAGCGGAGGTCAGCTACAACGAGCAGCTATTGCTCGCGCGCTGATGTCTCGCCCTTCATTTGTCGTGCTCGATGAAGTCGTTAGCAGTCTGGATGTGATCCACCAACATCATATTCTAGAATTGCTTAATACCCTAAAAAAAACGTATGGGCTTTCCTATTTATTTATCACGCACGATTTTCTGGCAGCTAACTATGTGGCTGATCGTATAGCTGTTCTACATGATGGAGCAATCATCGATCATGCTGAAAAAAAAGCCAATGGAAAATGGAAATTTGTCCATCCGCAAGCAGTACGACTACAAGAGGCTGCTTTGTAATACCATTTAGTG
This sequence comes from Salicibibacter kimchii, assembly GCF_003336365.1. GTDB lineage: Bacteria > Bacillota > Bacilli > Bacillales > Marinococcaceae > Salicibibacter > Salicibibacter kimchii. The sequence goes on from NZ_CP031092.1 coordinate 2,444,612, forward strand.
AATGTTGATGGGTTCGCTTGCGTTATGCTATTTAAAAGAAGTTGAAAAAAGCTTGGTTTGGCGTGAATAACTGTAAGGAATGGAATTATACCCTCATTGATAGGAGATAACATGGAAGAGAACAATATTAAAACGTATTGGAACTTACGTGCAGAAGGATTTTCTCTAAGTAATCAAGCGCAATTACAATCAGATATAACAGGGGATTGGAATGCGATATTACAGCAATATGCACCACGAAAAGATAAATTAAAATGCCTTGATATTGGGTGTGGGCCAGGTTTTTTGGCCATTTTATTGGCAAAGATGGGTCACAATGTATCTGCCATTGATTATACAGAAAATATGCTTAGACATGCGGAGAAGAACGCGAAAAAGGATGGGTTAGAAATAGATTTTATGAAAATGGATGCCCAGAATCTTGATTTTGAAGGCAACTATTTTGATTACATTGTATCGAGGAACCTCACATGGAACCTTGAATTTCCTCATCAAGCCTACTCGGAATGGTTACGGGTTTTAAAACCCTCAGGTCGACTTCTCATTTTTGATGGAAACCATTATTTGCATTGCTACAATAAGTTGTATCAGCAATATCGGAACTCCAATGCTTATGTCGATTCACATAATAAAGAGCATTTGAAAGGAATTGACACGAATAGAATGGAACGAATAGCCATGAATTTGCCTTTAAGCAAAGTCGAACGCCCTGGATGGGATTTACGATTTTTTGATAAGGCAGGCGAAAAAAAGGTTATGTATGAGGTGGAAAGCTCCTCATTCACTGATAATAATGGCGAGGAACAATCTGTTATAAATAACTTTTATATCTGTGTCCAAAAGAGAGATAAAGATCAGGAGAATGTTTGAATGATTTGGAATCCCTAACGAAAGTGGGCGATGCTTATTTCCTGTTATTTTTTATCAAGGAACTTTCTTCATTTCGCTCACGAGAAGTTAATCTGAGGGGATGTATGATTAATATCCGACTGGTATCTTCAAAACCGGTTAACATATCGACATCCGCCGCCGTTTCCCTAAACAACAAACTATGATAATATTTTCAAAGATGAGGTGAGTATATGATGAAGTTTGATCCATGGTATCAACCCTATTATTCTAAACGAACACCAATGTACAGTCGGCGAGGAATGGTTGGCACATCGCAGCCTCTTGCTTCCGAAGCCGGTCTTGATATGTTAAAAAAAGGTGGGAATGCTGTGGACGCGGCGATTGCAACGGCCGCGGCGTTGACGGTCGTGGAGCCGACATCCAATGGCATTGGCAGCGATTCATTCGCGATTGTCTGGCTGGACGGTGAGATGCATGGTTTGAATGCAAGCGGGCGCTCGCCCGGTAACATCTCGATCGATGCCGTAAAAGCGCGAGGGCATGAGAAAATGCCGCGGCAAGGGTTAATTCCGGTGAACGTTCCCGGTGCACCCGGCGGTTGGGTGGCGTTATCGGATCGATTCGGAAAATTATCGCTTGAGGAATTACTTGCACCGGCGATTCGGTTGGCCGAGGAAGGTTTTCCGGTGAGCCCGGTTGTCTCCAAACATTGGAAAGCGGCTGTTCATCTTTATCCCTCCGATGAACCGGAGTTTAAGCCTTGGTTTGACACGTTTACGAAAAATGGAAAAGCCCCCGAACCGGGTGACATCTGGCAGCTCCCCGACCATGGGGCGACCTTGCGTAAAATTGCGAAAACGAAAGGGAAAGCTTTTTACGAAGGCGAGCTCGCGGAACGCGTTGATCAATTTTCTCGTGATCATGATGGGTTTATTCGCGAGGAAGATTTCGGTCATTTTTCCGTTGATTGGGTCCAACCGCTGTCTGTGAACTACAAAGGCTATGATGTTTGGGAGCTGCCGCCGAACGGGCAGGGCATCGTGCCCCTCATGGCCATGAATATTTTAAACGGCTTGGATCTGCCGACAAAAGAAAGTGCCGATACGTACCACAAACATATGGAAGCACTCAAACTCGCTTTCGCGGACGGGTTTGAATATATTACCGATCCGGAACATATGAACATAAACCCGGAAGCGCTGCTCACGCCGGAATACGCGGAAGATCGTCGTGCCTTAATTGGCACTGAAGCCATTGATCCGCAAGCCGGCACCCCACCACGCGGGGGCACGGTATATTTAGCCACCGCCGATGGCGACGGCAACATGGTTTCTATGATTCAGAGCAATTACGCCGGTTTCGGCTCCGGCATTGTCATCCCTGGCACGGGCATCAGCATGCAAAACCGCGGCTGGGAATTTGAATTGGAAAAAAATGTGGCAAACGCACTTGCGCCGAATAAACGGACGTACCATACGATCATCCCGGGCTTTTTGACGAAAGGTGATCAGCCTGTCGGACCGTTCGGCGTTATGGGCGGCTATATGATGCCGCAAGGCCACTTGCAAGTGCTCGTTAATGCCATCGATTACGGGTTTAATCCGCAAGCTGCGCTCGATGCGCCACGTTGGAAATGGCTCGGCGGTAAAAAGATAGAAGTCGAGTCCGATTTCCCTGCGGAAATCGCGCGCCAGCTTGTGCGAAAAGGTCATCAAATCACGCCTACGCTTGAAGCGGGCAGCTTCGGGCGCGGACAGGTTATCTGGCGTGATCCAGACACCGGTGTACTTGTCGGTGGCACGGAATCACGAGCAGATGGGCATCTGGCGATTTGGTAAGGAGGTCTCTAAGCTGTGAATTACCGCAAACAGTGGGATATTTTCGTCGCCATGTTACGGGCTAATCTGCTCGGTTATGGTGGCGGGCCTCCGACGATCCCGCTCATCCATAAGGAAGTTGTTGGTACTTATCAATGGATGGATGACGAGGAATTCAGCGATGTCGTTGCTCTCGCGAATACGCTCCCCGGCCCGATCGTGACGAAACTCAGCGGTTACATCGGCCATCATGTCGGTGGTGTAATCGGGATGATCAATGCCATCGTCGCGGCCGTTTTTCCGACGGTGATCCTGACGATCCTTTTGGTGGGAACGCTCATTGCTTTTCAGGATATCCCCGCCGTACAGGGGATGACACAGGCGATCGCCCCGGTGGTCGGTGTCTTGCTCATCGTAATGACATATAATTTTTTGAAACAATCTCGGCAAAAAGTCGGCTTCTGGGGTACTTTTTTTCTTACGATCGTAAGCCTGGCCGTGCTCGAGTTGCTTAACATTCACCCGGCAATATTAATCGTCGTGTTGATGGTCATCGCTTTGAGCCGTCGCCCGAAACCATCATCCGAACGGGCGCAGGAGCAGAAAGGATAGTTCGATCATGATTTATTGGGAGTTATTTATTGCATTTTTTATCCCGGGCATCGTCGGATACGGTGGCGGTCCCGCGTCGATTCCCCTGATCGAACACGAAGTCGTCAATCGGTTCGGCTGGATGACAACGCAGGAATTCGGGGAGATGCTCGCCCTCGGAAACGCCCTCCCCGGGCCAATCGCAACGAAAATGGCCGGTTATATCGGCTTTGAAGTCGCGGGTGTCCCGGGATCGCTGGTTGCCATTTTTGCAACCATCGCACCCAGCCTTGCCGCGATGCTTTTGTTAATGAAAATTTTATTGAAATACAAAGATCACCCGAGGGTGGAACAGATGACGTCCTTTATCCGTGCGCCTATTGCTGTGTTGCTCGGCGTGCTGGCGTTTCAGTTTTTCTTCACGTCGTGGGACGACTCAGGTGTGGTACATACAGCCATTCTCGTCGGCGCGAGCCTGTTACTATTGGAAAAATTTAAGATACACCCAGTGTTTGTGATCGTGGGGGCGCTCGTTTACGGGGCGGTGATGTTATCTTAGAGGCTTGGTATATGTGCTGGGTTGCGAGATCTGGTTGTTTCGGTCATAGTTGCTCTACATAAAACATTTGTTACAAAGATCCATCTCAACCCGCAAAAAGGGATGCCATCTTAGTATTATTTTTTTTTTGTAAAAATTAACGCTTGATTACCTTTAATAAAGTGTATTAAACTATAGCAATAATTATATGTAGTGGAGGATGGAGAGAATGAGAAAGGTTTCAGCGATTGGCAGCCTCGTTTTACTGTTTGGAATCGCAGCATGTACCGACGATGGCCAAAACGAGACTGATGAAGGCAATGAGGCTACGGGATCCGGAGATTCGACAGGAGATGAGGAAGCTGCTGAATCTTCTGAGGGCGGAAATATGGTTTTAGTGATGCCTTCAGATGCAGTGACGCTCGATCCGCATGACTCTACCGATGTTCCGTCCAATATTGTTTTCGATAACATTTATGAAACGTTGGTTTATCACGATGAAAACACGGAACTTCAGCCGGGATTGGCTGAATCATATGAGCAATTGGATGATCTTACATGGGAGTTCAACCTTCAGGAGGATGTAACCTTTCATGATGGGGAACCTTTTAATGCGGATGCAGTTGTAGCAAATTTGGATCGCTTGCTCGACCCGGATACGGCTTCCCCTCGCGCTTCGCTTTTTGAAGCCATTGAAGATGTGGAAGCGGTGGATGAGTATACTGTGCACATAACAACCGATACGCCATTTTCACCATTACCGGCGCATCTTGCCCACGGATCCGGAAGTATGATGAGTCCGGCAGCGATTGAGGCGGATGCAGAGGGAGAATTGAATCTTGACACGGAGCCTGTTGGAACAGGGCCATTTGAATTTGAAAGCTGGGAACAGGGCAATGAAATTGTCCTCACCAACAATCCTGATTATTGGGAGGATCCAGCTCATCTTGATTCAGTCACCTATACTGTTGTGCCGGAACAAGGAACCAGACTGGCGATGTTGGAGAATGGCGAGGCACATTTTGTACAACAAGTAGAACCTGCGAATACCGAGCGTGTGGAACAAATGGAAAACGCGAGTATCGTTACTCAGGAAATGCTTGGTTTTGAATATATTGGCTTTAACAACGAAGTTGAACCGTTCGATGATGTTCAAGTAAGACGAGCGTTATCTATGGCCATTGATAAAGACACCATCGTCGAAGGCTTGTACGAAGGATATGGCACTGTTGCTGATGGTCCTCTAGGTGATATGGTCTTTGGAGCGAGCGATGACATAGAACCGTTGCCCTATGACCCTGAACAAGCGGAAGAATTGCTGGCTGATGCCGGTTATGAAGATGGATTTTCAACAACGCTTCTGACAAACGATGAAAATCCAATGCGGATACAAATGGCTGAGTTGGCACAAGATCAATTATCGGATATTGGCGTCGAACTGTCGATTGAACAAATGGAGTGGGGCGCGTACCTGGATACTATTGCGGAAGGTAATTCAGAAATGTTTGTACTTGGTTGGTCATCAGCAACCGGCGATGCAGATTATGTTTTACACCCAAATTTTCACTCCGACAATCTCGGTGCCCCCGGGAATCAGACTTTTTATGTAAACGAAGCGTTTGATGATCTGGTTATCGAAGCACGGGAAGAGACCGATGAAGAGACGCGTCTGGAGTTGTACGAAGAAGCTGAACAACTTCTTATTGATGAAGCACCGGCGATTTTCACCGACCACAATGATTACATCGTTGGTGTAGCAGACAGCGTGGAAGGATTTGACCATCATCCAAATGGACTATTTCCATTAGATGATGTCTCGATTACAGAAGAAGCTGAAGGCGGAAGTGTCTATTAAATAGAAAGCAGCTGGGACAAAATGAATAAACCGGGTGAAATCAAGTTTAAAAACCTTGATTTTCATCCGGTTGCGCAAAATCACTATATGTTTAAATTATCTCCGAATAGGAGCATTTCGGAAAATATGTATCTTTTAAACGTCAGTAACGATTTTTCCGTAACTTTGTTCGGTTACCTTAACTAAGTTAGTGATCAAATTATTATAAGGCGTAGGAATAGCGTTTCTTATTCCGTAGTCAACGATAGCTCCATTTATGTAGTCAATCTCGGTTCTTTTTTCGTTGATAATATCAGATAGCATAGAAGATATGTTCTCGCCTATGTCCTCCATACCTAATCGTAAACATTCAGATACCGGGTCTTTATAAATTAATTCTATTCCTTCCGCATGAGCTACACGGACAGCTTCGTTCACGAGTTCTTTTATAATTTCCCTTCCCTCAGGCGGTGCAATAGCATTACCGTTGGATAGCCTTGTTATAGCTGTTAAACCATTGAATGCAATATTGATGATCAATTTACTCCAAATGATTGACTCAACGTCTGTCGTGACTGTGGCAGGTAAACCGCTTCTGGTGAACATATGAGCGATTGATTCGCTTACTCTGCTATTTATACCCTTCGAAAAACCAATATAGGTTCTTCCATTAGCCCGATGTCCTATCGTTCCATTCTCAATAATGCCGCCCCCACACCCAGCTCCACCGACACCAACATTGTTATATGGAACAGTGTGCCTCAAGCTTTCAAGATTCCCTATGCCATTTTGTAGAGACAAAACAACCGTATCCTCATCAATGGTATGTAAAACTTGATTCAATACCTTATCGGTTGCATATGCTTTTACCAACACAATAATAAGATCGTATCGATCAGAAAGCTTGTTAGGGTTACTGACGACAGGGATTTTAGCCATGGTTATATTGCCATCGTTGTCCAAAATTCGCAAACCATCTTGATTGATCTTTTTTACATGTTCATTTTCTCTATTGTAAAGCGTAACATCAACGCCAATTTGTTTTAATCTGCCGCTGAAAAGAGACCCCATGGCACCAGCGCCAAGTATAAGCGTTTTCATAGATTGATTGCTCCTCCATAATTACCTCAATATCCTCTTTATTCCTCAAAAATTTCAAAGGGGCTGTTGACCGCCATTATAACATAATTCAAATTTGAAAAGAGAAGTGACACTTTCTGAAATAATGTGCTAAAGTTTAAACAGATGATTTCGCATGGTAACAAGAAAGGAGAGGCTCCATTCATGAAAGAAAAATTGGACTCGATACGTTATAATGATAATAGAATTTTTCCTCGTATGAAACTACAGGAAGTGCTCGCCGGAAAAGGAAGAAGCCATCCCTTACCTTTTCGATATTATGGAAGAAGTAAAGGAGAATCCTGACGCTGTTCTCAATCATCCCACACGTTTTGATCATATTTATGCATGTTATTTGCTGGCTCATTTCAGGGTTAAGGAATTTTTTCCCTTGTGGGTCGACATTTTGAGGCTTCCTGGTGAAATGCCGCATGATTTATTTGGAGATGTGATTACTGAAGATGCAGATCGGATATTAGCTTCCGTTTATGACGGTGACATCGAAGCAATAAAAGGGTTAATCGAAGATGCAGAAGTGGACGAATTTGTCCGTGGAGCAGCAATGAGATCCCTGGTTGTATTGGTGTTTAACGGAGAACTTTCCAGGGAAGAAGTGCTGGACTATTTTAAAACACTTATGACGACGAAGCTTCAGACTGATAATTTCTATGTAAATGCAGGGATTGTCAATGCCAGCACTGATTTGTATCCGGTTGAAATATATGAGGAAATTAATGATTTATATAAAAAAGGTGTTGTCGAATCCGGTGCGATTAATATACATGATGTAGATCAAACATTGCAAGAACCGAAAGAGATATATTTAAGAAAACAACAGCAACTAAACCAATCCTCATACATTAACGATGCGTTAGAGGAGTTGAGCGGGTGGGCTGTCTTTGAACAGCCGGATCGTAAAATACCGAAAGAACGGAAAACTGCAATGCCACAGCTAAGCATGAAGACAAACCCGGCTAAAAAAGTGGAGAAAGTCGGACGTAACGAACCGTGCCCTTGTGGAAGCGGAAAGAAATACAAAAAGTGTTGCGGGTAGATGATCTTTTGCTTCGGGAAATATATGATGAATTACTTACAACTGCAACCCTATTTATTAATGTTATTTTTCCGTTGCTGTCTGTAAGTTTTGTTATGGCTTATGTAGTTCCTCCAATGACCTTCGTTATTATGGCTTTAATTAACCCAAAAAAAAAGAAAATTTTAGTATATATAGGTAGGTTTTAGGTGCTTCCCACCGATAACAAACGGATTGGGGAGTTATCCAAATGCAACAATAGAATAAATTAATATTGCTTTAGGAATAAGAAAAATCAACCGGGAATCTTATAGGTCCCCGGTCTTTTTTGCTTGTGTAATAGTTATTATGATTTTATAATCAGAATATATATAAATAGAAAGGAAATTCGTTTGTGAAAAACTTGGGTTATTTCCATTGTTTTACTAAAATTGTGTAAAAAAGGGGAGAAGGATGTCTTTTATGCAAAACAAGGTGCACATTTTTGTCTGTATGCTTTTCATACTGGCTCTTGGAGCCTGCTCGGGTGGTCCTCAACCTAAAGCGGCTTTTGAGACTTATGCATCAGATTGGGAAAATGAAAACTTTGAAAACATGTATGAACAATTGTCTACAGAGACGCTGGAAAATGTTTCGCCTGAGGATTTTGTAGACCGTTATGAAGATGTTTATGAGAATATTCAAAGGAGTGATCTAACCGTACAACCTAACTATCCCGAGGAATGGGATGTAGGTGAAGAGGGCGAGGTTCAATTTCCGGTTGATGTGACTATGCAAACACGAGCCGGTGAAGTTTCTTTTAGCCATGATGTGCAGTTGAGCTTGGAAGAGCGAGATGATGAGGAAAATTGGTATGTGCATTGGGATCAACAACTCATCTTCCCTGAAATGGAAGAAGGTGATCATATTGGTGTCACCACAATGGAAGCTGAACGGGGGGAAATTTATGACCGGAATGAAAATGGATTAGCTATAAATGGAACGGTTTTACAAGTTGGGATGGTTCCGGAGCGCATGGAAGGCGAGGAAGAACAATCCATCGAGGATTTCGCTGAGGAGTTGGATATTTCGGAAGAGGATATTGAAATGCAGTTGGAACAAGAGTGGGTGAATCCGGATAGTTTTGTTCCGCTCTATACTATGCCTGAAGATGAACAAGATTACATAGAAGACGAATTGATGGAGAACATACCCGGAATAACGTTTCAACCGGAAGATTCACGTGTTTATCCTTATGCGGGGTCTGCAGCTCATCTGGTGGGATATGTCCGGGAAATTACAGCAGAGGAATTGGAAGAACTGGAAGAAGAGGGCTACGGTTCCCATGATTTACTCGGTGTGACTGGGCTGGAGTCACTGTTGGAAGATGAACTGAAAGGAGAAACAGGTGAAGAAATCTACACCTATGAGGAAAACGCAGAAGAACCTAAGGAAACCATTGTTGAAAAAGAGCCCATTGATGGCGAAGACCTTCATTTAACGATTGATATAGAACTGCAGGAGAATATTTTTGAGGAATTGGATGGGGATAGCGGAACAGCAACAGCTGTGCATCCTACGACAGGTGAAGTGTTAGCCATGGTCAATGCACCGGCTTATGACCCCAATATTTACGTAGCGGGCCAGAGTGCCGAAGTGCATGCCGAATGGCAAGAGGATCCGGATCAGCCATTGCTGAATCGTTTTCAATATACGTTTTCACCTGGTTCAACCTTCAAACACATGACAGCTGCCACCGCCTTGGACTCAGAAACAATTACACCTGATGAGGATTTTGATATCGAGGGATTGGATTGGCAAAAGGATGAATCATGGGGCGATTACGAGGTAACACGAGTGAAAGATCCCGAGGAACCAGTAGATCTAAGGGATGCGCTCGTATTTTCAGATAACATTTTCTTTGCGCAAACCGCGTTGGAAATGGGAGGGGATACCTTTGAGGAAGGTATTAAGAATTTTGGTTTTGGAGAGGATATCCCCTTCACATATCCGATAGAAAAATCCTCAACATTAGCCGAGGGTGATACGTTTGAAAATGATGTCATGCTGGCTGATAGTTCCTATGGCCAGGGAGAGGTACAAATGAGTCCGCTCCATTTATCCATGACTTACACTCCCTTTTTAAATGAAGGAGACATGTTGACGCCTGTTTTATTAAAAGAAGAGGCTGACGAGGTGGAAGTGTGGAACGATGATGTAATGGAAGCTGAAACCGCCGATACCATTTTACAAAGTTTAATTAAGGTCGTTGAAGAGTCTGATGGTACCGGACATGAAGCAGAAGTTTCCGGGCAAACTCTTGCCGGGAAAACCGGGACCGCTGAATTAAAGGAGAACCCGGATGATGATAACGATCAATTAGGCTGGTTCGTCGCTTTTGATACAGACGAGGCTGACTTGTTAGTGACGATGATGGTCGAAGACGTACAGGAACACGGGGGAAGCGGGTATGTGGTTCCGAAAGTGGGAAATATCATGGAAGAGTATCAACCATAGGCAAGAATAAGTGCCTACCAATGCAACGCTCGCTAGTAAGCGGACGCTTGAACGAGGGGGTGGGGCATTGGCTGCTTCCTTATCCCTACAACTGAGATAACTATCGAGAAATTAATGTTCGACTCACTAATGAGAGTACTGGAATTGCTTTCGTTCCAAATTCACAAATTCGCAAGTGCCAATTGCACAATGGAAGAAACCATCCTCCCAATAAGAAAACTCTAAAAACGAACCGTACTCCATCGCTTCATTATTAATTGTCCGTTCGATTTCTTCCCATTTTTGCTCATTGAGTTCAGGTTTCTCCACTTTTTTCATGCTTTATCGATACTGCAACTACAATTCACGATGTTCCGGCAAGATCCTCCGCATCGACTCCCACCGCATGTTGCTACCTGGTGTCAGCTTGTTTTGTTCACGATACCTTCACCGCCGGAAAACGGATATTCTCGCATTTAAATATGTAGAAGTCAGCCTCGTTTCCAATGATAATTTCTTCATCTTTATCGCTTAGTTTAAAAAGTGACCCTTCTGCGTTTTTAATGACGTCATCATCATAATGAACGTTTAGCATATTGCATACATCCATTCCAAAAAGTAAGGAATTCTTTATAATACTCCAAGGTACATGTTCGTCCATGATATAACCCTCTATAGAATGTGTGTTCTTGTTCATTATAAACGAACGTATTTCTATGCAAAGTTTATTAAGCCAATCCACTTTAACACTTCACCGCTCGGAAAGTGACCAATTTGTGACCAGTTGACCCCAGTCGAACATAAAAGCGAGTTCCGAAAAACACAGGAACCCGCATTGTATAAGTATTTTAGCTGGAGCTTCCTGCCGGGCTCGAACCGGCGACCTCATCCTTACCATTAAGCGCAACTGCTTTATTCGGCTTAAGATCGTTTTTCAAAATTTTTTAGTTACCACCTTAGAATCGTTGTCAAACAAGGAAAATTAATCATGTTCCCATTCTTTTTTTATCGTGATGTTACCTATTAGGTTACCAATCCAATAACCGATTTTGTGTCATCGTGTCTGAATAATTCAGAGCAGATTTATGCGGCTTTGAATTGAACAGCGGCCTAATTTTTTCTGACGACTTTGGGGGTTGAAAATGTAAGTTTAATAGTTGTGTCGCGTGTAGGTCAGATCGAGGCATCATATAAGCTTGTCTTCTCACTGATAAATAGCCTATACCATGCTCTTAGGAGATTTCTCGAAGACAAAGAGAGATGAGTGTCTACGCTTGTAGCCACTACAATATTCTTATCGTCGTATGCAGATCCCATTCTCATCTTTTCGTCTTTTTGTTTGCGTGTCATGTTTTATAAGTTCTAGTGTAAATAAGTGAACAATTTTTTAAAGATTGGGTTGACACTACCCAAGCTAGTGTATTAGGGTTAAAAATAATTATATGAAATGGCTTTTCAAATAATGAAATAAGGTGTAGCTCAATGAATCAAAGTGTTTTGAAAGCGCTTAAATTACTTGATTTTTTCACGGATCAAGAGAGGGAGTTAAGTTTAAGTGAAATAACTACTAGGGCAGACATGTCAAAACCAACAGTGTATCGTTTACTAGCATCTCTAGAAGAGTGTGGATTTCTAAGAAAGGTAAAAAATTCGGATCAAGATATTCGGTACAGTCTTGGGCTGAAACTACTCGAACTCGGTTATATTGTATCTGAGCAATTAGAGTTAAGAAATGTAGCGTTACCTCATATGAGGGATTTGTGCAAAGCAATTAATGAAATCGTCCACCTTGTCATAGTAGACGGTGACCAAGCCACGTATATTGAAAAGGTTGAGAGCAGCCAGGCATTGCGGTTGTATACAAGAATAGGGAAAAGTTCACCGCTATATATCGGGTCTGGACCTAAATTGTTGTTTGCTTATATGCCAAAGGATGAGCAAGAAAAAATACTTGAAACATTGGAAATGAAGCCTTTGACGCCAAATACTTATACAAATAAAGAAGAATTTCGAAAAAATTTGAGGATAATTTATGAGCAAGGCCTTTCTATCAGTCATGGGGAACAAGATTTAGATACAACAGGTATTTCTTATCCTGTAAAAGATATTTCTGGGGAGGTAATTGCAGCGATAACTGTCAGTGGACCTACCACTCGTTTTCAAAAGGATAGGAAGTCCTTCATAAAAGAGGAAACGGAAAAAGCGGCATTCGAAATTTCTAGGAATTTGGGTTTTAAATTAGGAAAGGATTGATGAAAGATGTCTATGATATCCAACAGAGTAGTAGATATACCTCCATATGTTTTTGCGAAAATCAATCAAAAAAAAGATGCATTAAAATGATCCGGAATTGATATCATCGACTTAGGCATGGGAGACCCTGATCTTCCAACGCCAAAGCCAATCACTAATAAGCTTATCGATGAACTTAATAACATTGATAATTTTAAATACTCTACTTACAGTGGGTGTGCCGAATTTAAAGAAGCTGTTGCTTCTTTTTATAAAGACCAATACAATGTGGATCTTAACCCTGACACCGAAGTGCTTGCCCTTATTGGTTCGAAAGAAGGCATTGCCTATCTTCCTTTTGCGGTCATTGATACGAACGATTACGTTTTAACTCCCGATCCTGGCTATGGTGTTTATCGTATGGCTACTTATCTCGCCGGTGGTAAAAATCATAGCATGCCACTAACAAAGGAGCGCCACTTTCAACCGGATTTTTCAGTGATCCCGGATGAAATTAAGCAGAAAGCGAAGCTGATGTATCTTAACTATCCAGGCAATCCGACAGCGGCCACGGTGAACTTATCTTTCTTTAATAAAGTTATTTATTTTGGTAAAAAACATAATATTTCCATTGCTCACGATTTTGCTTATAATATGATCACTTTTGACGAACCGGCTCCAAGCATCCTCCAAGCTGATAATGCGAAAGACATTGCCGTGGAATTCGGTTCTTTGTCTAAAAGTTTCAACATGACTGGATGGCGCATCGGCTATGTTGTTGGTAATCCGGAAATCATCCGGTCGTTGTCTGTTGTGAAGAGTAACATGGATACAAGTCAGTTTCTCCCGATTCAAAAAGCAGGGGCTTTTGCTTTGACAGGGGATCAAAAGAGTGTCCGCGACAATGTTGAGGTTTATCGAGAGCGTAGACGAGTGATGGTAGAGGGGTTGAATGAGATTGGCATAAAGGTGGACCCGCCAAAGGGGAGTTTCTACATCTGGGCGCCTGTACCGAAGGGGTATACATCGGGGGAATTTGCTGAGGTTATGTTGGAAAATGCCGGTGTTATCGTGACATCCGGTGCTGCTTTCGGTGCTACAGGCGAGGGTTATTTTCGTATATCCTTGACTGTGCCAACGGATCGGCTGCAAATGGCTGTTACACGAATAAAAGATAACTTATTACAAGTAAAATGAAAGTGACGAGGAGGGATTTGCATTGTCGAAAATGTCGGTTGCACAAGCCATTATAAAAATCTTGTTAAACGAAGAAGTTACAAAAGCATTTTGTGTGCCAGGCGAAAGCTATCTGAGCATAATGGATGCATTAAATGATCAGGAACAGATTCAATTGATAAGCGGTCGTCATGAAGGAGGCGTCTCTTTTATGACCGAAGCTTATGCCAAGGCAAGCGGAAAAGTCGGCGTATGCTTTGCCACAAGAGGTCCGGGTGCTGCAAATCTTTCAATAGGGCTACATACAGCTATGCAAGATTCCACACCTGTAGTTGCATTTATCGGTCAGGTAAGAAGGGATTTCCGGAATAAAGAAGGTTTTCAGGAAATTGACCACGCAAGATATTTTAGCGACCTTGTAAAGTGGACGGTTGAGAGATCTAATGTCAACATTGGATGACGGTGCGATCATCACAAGTGATGCCGGAAACTTTTTTGGATGGTTAGCAAGATATTATTCGTTTATGCAAGAAGGAACCTACATAGGCCCGACGTCAGGAGCAATGGGCTATGGGTTGCCTGCAGCCATTGGAGCGAAAATGGCTCGTCCGGATACCCAAGTGATAGCTTATTGCGGAGATGGTGGTTTTATGATGACCATACAAGAACTTGAAACAGCGATTCGTTATGAGGTTCCGGTTATTTCCATTGTCGCCAATAACAATATGTACGGAACAATACGCATGCATCAAGAAAAATCTTTTCCTCATAGGGTTTTAGGGACGGATTTAAGTAATCCCAGTTTTGCGCAATATATCAATCTTATGGGGGGGCATGGGGAAACGGTAGAAAAGAATGAAGATTTTCTCCCGGCCCTACAAAGAGCAATCCGTTCAAGCCAACCTGCCGTCATTGAAATGTCAATTGATCCAGAACAACTAACCGTTGGAAAAACCATTGAAGATGTAAGAGCATAATATTCCATATTTTCTATTTATAGCGAATTGGGGGAAAAACACATGTCAACTATACGTGTTGGTGTTGATATTGGCGGGACATTTACAGATATAGTCATTCTAGATGAAAAGGGGGACAGGTATTTCGGGAAAACGTTAACGACATACCCGGATCCATCTGCAGGTTTTATGAAAGGATTGGATGAAAACCTAAAAAAGTATGGTTTTTCCTATAGTGACATCACGACGATTATACATGGAACAACTCTAGTTGTTAATGCTTTGATTGAAAGAAAGGGCGTAAAAACGGCATTGATTACAACGGAGGGTTTTCGGGATCAAATTGAAATTGGGAATGAAAACCGTTATGACTTATATGATCTTTTTATAGAGAATCCAACTCCATTGGTGCCGAGAAGCATGAGATTTCCTGTTAGGGAAAGAATCTTGGCTGATGGAACGGTATTAACATCTATAGACGAGGCTGAAGTTAAGAAAATATTTAAAAAAGTAAATGCTCAAGGCGTTGAAGCTGTTGCCGTATGTTTACTGCATAGCTACAAAAATGATGCTCATGAAAAAAGAATTTATGAAATTGCCCAGGAGGTTACCCCTAATATCCGGGTTTCGTTATCTTCGGAAGTGTCGCCTGAGATACGAGAGTATCAACGCGCCTCCACAACAATTGCTAATGTCTATGTACAGCCTTTGGTTGAGCAATACCTCACCAAACTTGAAAATGATCTCACTGATCGAGGGTTTAATGGTCAGTTTCATATGATGCTATCAGGCGGTGGTACCTGTACGATTGATACGGCTTGCCGCTTCCCCATTCGCATTTTAGAGTCAGGACCTGTAGGAGGTTCGATAGCTGGTGCATTTTATAGCAAATTATGTAACCTTAACAACCTGCATGTCTTTGATATGGGTGGGACAACAGCCAAGGCAAGTTTAATCGATAATGGGGAGCCATTAATCGCCAACGAGTTCGAGGTTGGGCGAGAACATCGCTTTATGAAAGGAAGTGGCATACCTGTCAAAGTACCGGTTGTTGATATGATTGAAATTGGTGCCGGAGGCGGTAGCATTGCCCATATTGATAGAATGGATCTTTTAAAAGTGGGACCGGAAAGTTCAAGTTCTGAACCGGGCCCGGCGTGTTATGGGAAGGGGGGCAAACAACCCACCATTACCGACGCCGATTTAATCCTAGGGTACTTGAATCCGGACTATTTTTTAGGTGGAGAAATGCATTTGGACGTGGAGGCTGCTTACAAGGCCATTGAAGACAAGGTAGCAAAACCACTTGGGCTTGACACGATAGAGGCAGCTTGGGGCATTCACCGTGTGGTTAATGAAAATATGGCGAGTGCAGCACGTATTCACGCCGTTGAAAAAGGCAAGGACATAAGAAATTATCCATTATTTGCGACAGGAGGAGCGGGTCCGGTTCATGTATGTAATGTAGCCCATATACTTGGTGTATCTGAAGTTATTTCTCCTGTTGGTGCAGGCGTTTGTTCCGCCTTTGGTTTTCTGTCATCGCCGCTTTCGTTTGATTTTGTGCGCAGTTATTCCGGGCGACTCGATCAATTAGATTTTCGAGAAGTAACCCAACTTCTTAGGGACATGGAAAACGAGGGCGGAGCCATTCTTAAGCAATCAGGTGTAAAAGATGATGATATACAAGTGATCCGCACTTGTGAAATGAGATATGCTGGTCAGAACCATGACATTAGTGTGCCTATCCCAAATGGGGAAATAGATCATTTCTCGCTACAAACGATACACGAAAATTTTAAGCTGCAATATGAAAAATTATATTCAGAGGCAAGTGAAGGCGTCCCTATTAAAACGGTGAATTGGCGCGTAGTGGTCCAGGGGCCACATCCGAAACTTTCCATCAACTCTAGTGATGAGAAAAACGAAAGGAACCCTCCAGTGAAAAATAAACGTGACGTTTATTTTCACGAATACGACAACTATACAATGACACCTGTGTATGATCGGTCGACACTAACCCCGGGTGTTGAGATATCTGGACCGGCGATCATTGAAGAGAGAGAATCAACGATGGTAGTAACACCAAGTTTTAACGCAAGTATTGATCGGTATTTCAACTTAATTTTAAAAGCAAAGGGTGAGAGCACCTATGATAACCAAGACAGAAAGCAACAAGAATATGTTTGACCCTGTTCAAGTGGAGGTTATGTGGAATCGACTAATTACGAATTTAGAGGAGCAGGCTAAAACACTGATAAGAACCTCATTTTCGAATATCCTTTCAGATGCTGGTGATTTATCTGCAGGGTTATTTGATAGTCATGGAAATATGATTGCTCAAGCTAATACAGGGACACCCGGACATATTAACACAATGGCTTTAGGGGTAAAGCATTTTATGGAAAAATTTCCGAGTGAACGCTTAAATCACGGAGATGTTCTCATAGGTAACAACCCATACGAAATTTCAGGTCACCTTCTTGACGTTACCATCGTTACCCCTGTTTTTTACGATGCGAATCTTATCGGTTATTTTGCATCTACGTGTCATGTGACAGACATAGGTGGTCGGGGATATAATCCCGAGGGTGAAAGTATCTATGAAGAAGGCCTCCATATCCCATATATGAAGTATTATCAAGCGGGACTAATGAATGAAAGTTTACAATCGATCATTGAAGCTAATGTTCGGGCGCCTTTCGAGGTGTTGGGAGACTTACGTGCACAAGTTGTTGCTCAAGAAGTAGCAATTAGACGTCTGCTTGAAATGTTGGAAGAGTTTAACCTTACAGAGATTGATACTTTAGGTCATGAGATCATTCAGCGATCAGAAAAAGCAATGCGCAAAGCCATCACAGGTATTCCTGATGGAATCTATGAAAATGAGATATATACGGATGGAGTTTCTGAACCTATAAAAATCAAATGTTCCGTTTCTATTCAAGGGGATGAATTTGCGGTAGACTTTACAGGATCTTCACCGGCAAGTTCAAAAGGGGTAAATGTAAGCCTTTATTATACATTAGCTTATGTAACCTACGCTATAAAGGCAGCGATTGCACCGGACATTCCCAATAATGAAGGAAGTTTTCGTCCCGTTCGAGTCGACGCTCCTGAAGGTTGTGTTCTTAACGCCTCACATCCCATGCCGACAGCGGCAAGACACATTATTGGGCACTTTGCTCCCGTGTGTGTTCTAGGTGCGTTATATCATGCCATGCCTGATGCGACGATTGCTGAAGGTTCAACCTCCATTTGGAGTGTGCAAGTATATGGGAAAGACTTACAAGATGATCCATTTTCCTATGTGACATTTAGCACTGGAGGGATGGGTGCTCGCCCTACAAAAGATGGACTATCTGCAACAGGATTTCCTTCCGGTGTTCGCGGAACACCTGTTGAAATCATTGAAAGCAATTCACCGCTCGTGATTTATCAAAAGGAGCTTCGCCCGGATTCCGGCGGAAGCGGACAATACCGGGGTGGACTTGGACAAATTATTCGCTTTGGTGTTCGTACTCATCAACAGTGGCATTTTCCAACAATGTTTGACTGTATGAATTATCCTCCTCGTGGATTAGCCGGCGGTAAGCCCGGAGCAAAAGCAGAGGTGTTGTTAAATGATCAAACCTATTTAGAATCGAAGCGTCTATATACGTTTGATCCAGAAGATATTATTACTTTAAAACTTCCAGGTGGAGGTGGTTATGACAGTCCAGAAAAACGTGATTTAGAGATGGTTAAATGTGATGTTATGAATGGTTATATTTCTCGGGAACGGGCCAATGCTGATTATAACATTGTTATAGACTCAAACTTTGAAGTTGAGTAAAGAGGTCATAGGATTAGCCATTAAATCAGAAGAAGTGATTATAATTACGGAAAAAGATTACGTAAAATAGCAAAGAGAGACGGAATACTGATACCGACTGTTCTTCTTTAATAAAAACATGGAAGAGGTGAAATCAATGAGTTGGATTTCGGATGCCTACCTTGTCATTCTTTTCGGTATTGCCCCAATAGTGGCCTCAATTGTACTGGGGTTTTATTGGTTAAAAAATGAACGTTTTCCTTGGGAAAAGTAAAAAAACAAGGAGGTTTAACTTTAACTGTGGATAATATAATGATTTATATTGGGGTAGGCTTTGTTTTCTTCATTATGATAGTTTCTGGAATCATTTCCTATCGGCAACAAACGGGTCTTACATCTTTTTATATTGCGGGGCGAGGATCCCCGTGGTATTTGATTACTGGATCATTATTCGCTTCAGGTGTTAGTGGTGCCACGTTTCTAGGTGTCATGGCATGGTTTTATGAGTTTGGAGCAGGTACCCTATGGATCAATGTCGGTATCGCATGGAGCTATTTTATTCTTTGTTTTCTCATAGGTCCGAAATTACGACGTTTCGCACAATTGACAGTTTCAGATTACCTATCTGAGCGGTTTGATAGTCCGTTGTTGCGTCCTGTATTTTCTATTATTGTTTCTGTGTGGATGGTCATTCTTCTTGGCTCTCTTTATGTGCAAGGAGGATTATTGTTTACAGAATTGTTCGGATTAAGCTACGTGGCGAGCACAATTGTTACGGTTGGAATTGTTGTAATATTTACTGTTTTCGGTGGTATGATGATCATTTTGAACACTGATTTTGTTGGTATGTTCATTTTGATTGCCGCTTTGGTTATAACAATGCCCTTCCTTATTAATGCGGCGGACGATTGGGGAAATGTAACGACAGAAATTCTCAGTGAATCACCTGATTACTTCACTTCTACAGGTGAATTATCCATATTGATGGCCTTCTCATGGTTTTTCATTTGGTTGTTCGGGTATTTAGGAAATCCTGGATACCTTACACGTTTTTATGCGGCCATTAACACTCGTGAAATCATTAAAGCGGGGATTGCTATTGCACTGATTTATTTACCAGTGATGTTACTATTTTTCATTTCAGCAATATATGGACGATATCTCTTTCCAGATATCCATGATCCAGAAATGCTCTGGATTACTTACACCTTTGAATATGCACCTCCAATCGTAGTCGGTATGGCAATGGCAGGTCTGTTTATGGCTGTTCTCACATCAGCTACGTCATGGTTGTTAGCAGGAGCTTCAAGTCTTGGGCGCGATATTTATCAAAAAATCATTAACCGTGATGTATCAGAAAGACGAATGCTCATGGTGACTAAATTAATGGTTCTATTATTAGCAGCATTGTCTGTTCCTATTGGGATTGCACGTCCCGCTTATATATTGGAATTAATGAACCTCGCTTATCTAATTGCAGGAAGTGGTGGGGGACTTATTATTCTAATGAGCATGTTTTACCGGGGGATGACTAGACAAGCTGCATGGGCGGGACTCATTGCGGCTGCAGTTATGGCAATCACCGGAACAATACTCCAGTTTGCAGGGGTTCTCACTGAAGAAATAGATCCAATGATTCCTACTGTGCTGGCAACATTTGTTATTGTAATAATTGTTAGTAAACTAGGGGAGCCAAATGAAAAAATGACCTCTGTGTACGATCAAATGTTAAGGAAAAGCGAATCTGATCAAGCTAAGAAACACGTTTCATGATAATCAATAAAAAAGGGGGTGTTCTAAAACTAATTCGTGTTGTGGCCGCAAAACAATGCGCGTTGGTGAAAAATCATCCCATAGGCCACACAAGGAGATGCATATGTCGTAACGGCTAGAATCCCCGACCTTATCTATTCCATTAGGTCAAGGCCCCGCGAAGAAGTATCTGGACACACCTGATGAGTGAATTTATGTATAGGATCACGAGAGACATCGGAGATAGACGGGTGATCTTGAAAGATTAAGTGAAAAATGGGAAGGACCATAAAAATTCTGGAAAATAAACTAAGGAAGTTTTGGGGATTCGTACATCATTCCATCAGAATAGATGATAGGGTTCTACTTGTCCATGGTGTGCTGAGCTTCTAGCTGATGCATATGAAATTTTGAAGAGGAACGAGAATGTTGGAGGAGGCCTTTCCATTAAATGTATGCGTATCTATTATGCATTCTCGTTGTAATATTTTTCGCGGGAAATATTCTTGTGGGTAGAGCTGTCAATGATTTGCCTCCTTTTACTATCACCTTTTTCCGTTATGTGATCGCATTTGTCGTGCTTTTTCCACTCGGCTATCGCAGTGCACAGAAGCATCATAAGCAATTTATTTCATACTGGCGCAGTCGTTAAGTTGAAGGACCTGTTCCAAACCTGTGCATCTGAGTTTGAAACCGCCACCGTCACCCTGTATGGCAAGGAAGAGACCGTGGACTATCTCTGCCTGGATTTGCTATGGGGACAAGGGCTGTATCAGGAACTACGATTTGTCCTGTTAACCATAACGGAAGGGTGGCTATTCTTGTTAGCACCGACCGGGCGATTGCGGCGACAGATATCATCCACCTGTATGGGCATCGCTTCAAGATCGAATGCACGTTCCGTGAGATGAGGCAGGCTATTAGTGGATTTGGCTACCGGTTTTGGAGCAAAGCCATGTCCAAACTGCAGCGATATCTGAAAAAGGGAGACCCTCATCCACTGGAAGATGTGGTTGATGAGAAAGACAGGGAAAACATTCGATCGACCGTTAAAGCCATCGAAAGTTTTGTCATGTGTAGTTGTATTGCCATGGGTCTGTTGCAACTCATCACGGTGCGCTTTTCTCATCGTGTGCCAAACTTTTTCTTTCGCTATTTGCGGACGCCTTCGAAGAGCGTCGTCTCCGAAGCCACAGTTATGGCTTATTTGCGCCGATCTATTTTTCGCATGTTTGCTCAAAACCAGCATTTACCCATAACGAAAATAATCCAAGCCAAGCAGGAAACGCCTGATTATGAGGACGATTCATTGGCTTCTTAGCGATCAAAACTTTTTACTGTGCAGAATTAAAGGAGTGGATAGGACCGGGCGTTATTAGCTAATGTACTGGTATTTTCTTTTAGCAGACAAAACGCATTTTAAAGACACCAATTAAAGAAACCTTCTCATAAGAAAAGTGCTGTTTAGCAACATTCGTTCTTCTTGGAAAGAGACTTCCGACAATTAACAAGTCGTTGGTTAGGAATACGTGTCAATTCCTTTTAAGTGAGTTAATCGTGCGTTTAGACTTCACCTAACTTGTACCAAATCTTAGCGTGTACAGGGGCAACAATCAACAGAAGTAAACTTCTTAGAACAATGAATCAGATACAAAACCTTGTCCGATGAACCCATATTATAATATTAGGGAAACTGTCCGCCGTCCATGCCGACACACCGTCTATCCCCTTGGTGATTAGCTCAAAAGACAGAAGTAAAGTTAAGCTTATGGCTTCAAACGAACTGGGCGCTTTTGTTCACTATAATAGTAAAAGCGCCCGTTCTGCTGCTTGGATGATAGGCGTGTGATTCAATTAGAACATTCCGAAATAGATTGAAGGGATGGGCAAAAACACCCGTTATTCCCTACCTATAACGGTTTTTGATAGCCACCTGCGAACAACCGCCCGCCATGTTGTTCCAATACTTCCTCAATCAACGTATAGAAGGGTTTATATTCTCCTGTCTTCATAAAATGACGAAAAAATTCAAGATAACGGTCACAAAAATCTGGATCGAAATGAAGCAAGGAACGATACATCCACTTTCCCTGTCCGATCCAATACCCATTGGCTCGTAATACAAATTCAGACACAAGGGCAAAAAGTTTATACGCCACAAATATTTTTTCCTTGTCACACGTCGAGTCGTTCAAATCCCCTAATAAATCGGTAATCATAAACCGCATCTCTTGATGTTTTTCATCTGCCCATAGAGACGGCACCTGTCGGGTCCTTTCTTGGGCTTCAGCTTGAATCGCTGTGGCTGATCCATCATCTTTCAGAACCATTCCTTCGGCGCACATTCGAAGAATGGAAGGGATCCCTTCAAAGCAACTCGTAGCAAACGCCATAGATAGGGATACCCGATGATAAACAAACGTTTCAATGTTCCACCCGAAAGCAAAAAAACATTGGTAAAAGGCTGATGGCTGCGTTGAATCAAGGATGACGATATCTAAATCGGAATGTTTTGTTAATTCTTTTTGCGCACCACTCCCGCCCAAGAAAGCCACATCACAATGTGGAAACGTTTGTTGAATGAAATGTTCCGCCGCTGTTCTTGCCGGCATAGGCATGGATATTTTCCTCCTGAAGCCCAGGGTTACATTCTACAGGATATCATCGAAATCCCGTTTAGACTTAATAGAAAAACGGGAATAACAATCGTCTTAAGAAAAAGAAGGGAAAATGCCTACGTCTAAACCGGCGGAACCTTCCGGGATACCCAAAACCAAATCCGGGATACCCGTAACCAAATTGACGGTTCATGTCATCTTGATCTTCTCGTTCCATATCTCCCACAGGTATCAGTAGGTACACCCCTTCATCATCGACACTGTCAATGATTCCATCATAAACTTGCCCATCCGTGCCTTCGCATTGAACGAGATGATAATGGTATCTTTGACATAAATCATACATGTGGTGTTTATGGGCTGTGACGTCCTTTTTCTCGGGTTTCATTTGGTGGCTGGGGTGATGAGACAGGTGATGCTGGTGAGCATAGCCATCATACATGGGTCCATATGAGCGATTTGCTGGTTGAACCATCGAAGACGGAATGAAAAATGGGCTATAAACTGGGGCAACACCGGGTAATGCTCCATATGTCTGCATGTCTTGGTGTTGCTCTCCCCCTCGATGCTGATGCGGTACTGCTTCAGCTTGATGAGCAGGATAACCATACATTGGTTGCGTGTACATCGGGTATGGTGCGAAAACCGGCCGATAAAGCGGGTAAGCGCTTGGGGTGTAGCTATACGTCGGTGTTATCGGATGTTGATTTTCCTCCCAATGAGCTTGGTTTTGTCGACTTTCTTCCCAATGGTTTTGGGCATTCTCCTCCTGATGGCTGAGTGGCTCTTGCTCATAATTCCATGGTTCAGTCATGTAAAGGCCTCCTCGTACACATTTTAATGACACACATTTTATATAATATGGTCATTGGGGTTGGCCTAGACCCATTTTTGGGAGGATTTTTAATGTTTATATATGGATTAAGAAGGGGACCATTTAAAATCACAAAATTCAGGAAGTTATCCATGTGGATCTCTTTTTTAGAATGAAAGTCGAATCCAAAGAAATCCAGAAAGAAGTAGGATGAAATAAGACAACGATAACCAAAGGATGATCCTTCTGCTAACTAAGGTTGACTTGTATCGTTCCAATAAAACATCGATGATGAGATAAACCGTAGCAACAATATAGATCGTTATTTGAATAGATGACGTATCTACCGGGTCCTCATAGTACATCCATATAATGAATGTAGGTGTTAATACATAAATCATCCAAGTAAGAAACGCCGAGAGGATCCCTTTCTTGACGCTGAGTCGGTCAGCTAATGTCTCTACAGCTAAACTAAGTGGGATGCCAAACACAAGAAGACCCAAAGCGATAAAAAACATGTAGAGGAGAAAGCTTATAGTAATGTTGGCTAGTGTTATATCGAGAAAGTTAAGTGGAAATATCAAGCTTAATCCAATTGAACATCCAAATATACATAGAAGTCCAGCCTGTATTTTTCGGTAAAACATATATCTAATCCTTCACATGAGATGGCATTTAGATATGGGCTTTTCTAAAAGAGAAAAGCCCATAAATTAAAACTATCTATAATAAACATTGGTGATAAAAGAAGCGTTAGGAAAGCCAGGGATTAAATGATGAAAACCTTGATGTTCTGCTGTGTGAATCGTAACACTATTACCATAGCGATCATCAAAGTAAAATTCATGAGAGGGTGCCTGATCATGTGAACCTTGGAATTGTGCATATAGCCCATCAATGATGTTTGAAACATAGTATGCATCGATGTCAGGAGCATATGATAGTAATGGGTTAGCTGATCCTAAATCCATTCGATGTGAAAAGTCACCCTGATCATAGGTTGTTATATCATGATCTTCCTCGGCATCTGCTTGAGCTTGATCAATTTCATTATAATCTTCATCATACCCATAAGTTATCCCAGTATCAGGGAAGTGATAAAGCTCTTCTAAATCTTCATTCAAAACAACATCCGAGCGCGTTCTAAAACTCCCTGCCTCACCAAAACCTCTGTCATCCCCTCCAAAATATTCATAAGTACAAGTAATAAAACATGACGGATTTTCAGCATATTCCATTGGAATAAATGTAGTATAGCGTAGCAACCAAGTCGATGCGGATGGTGAGTTATGGTCACCTTCTGAAGCATTGATAACTACAGAAGCTTCTTTAGGCTCATAAAGGGCCTGCTCCTTTTCTTCTTCCGATAGTTGGATTTCCTCGTTTTCTTCTATTTCAGCTTCAATTTCCTCCACTCGCTCTTCCGGAACTTTTTTTTGTCCTTTCACTGTATATCTGTGCATTTCATCGCCTGAAACGGTATCATCAACAAATTCATTGCCTTCAACCGTTTCTATAACTTCTTCATCTCGTAGAATATCATATTCATTATTGTCCGTTGGGATGTTTTCCCATTGAAGTTCGACTTGATCCGAAGAGGCCACTGTAGAAAGGTTGCTCTCTGCCATGGAATAGGATATTTCTTGATCTCCTGACAACATTTCTTCATCGAATGTTTCCATTTCTTGTTGGTTCTTTAATGTTGAGGTATTGATCTGAGCGGTATCAATCAGTTCATCCTCGTCATTATAAATTTCCAATATAAATTGGTAGATTTGATCCGACTCAAGATCATCAATGGTGTATTGAGGTTGATCACCAGACCATATTTCTTCGCCCTCATGTTCATTCATGATTGTATACGAATGTCCTTCATCTTCCCAATCCAACTCGATCGATTCAGTATCTGGTTGTACGTTGACATTAACTTTATCATTGGCATATGCATTTGTCGTGAACAACAGTAAAATACTCTCAACATTGATAAGGCATACAAGTAATTCTTCATTTTGCCCCTCCTATTGGAAATATTCACCAATAGAATACAATAACATATTGCTAATTACAATAATTTTTTTACTTTTATACATTTGTTTTTCTTCCCAATCACTATATAAAATACTATAGAAATCAACTCATCACTTCAACAACATGCTTATAACAAGGAGTTCAATAATAAAACAGAACCTTTTTATACAGAATTTTATACGTTGCTCTTTAACGAGAAAGATGCGCCAGATGAGGAGTTTTCTTGATGCATAACGACTATAACCATAGGTAGATAATTATACCCTTATGTATCAGGGTTTTCAGGATTCATTAAGTTAACATAATCCGTGTTGGCGGCAGTCGGTTTGCATAGCGGTGTATAGCGTATACACCGATGTTCATGTTCCTATGATCCATGCGGCGTTAAGGCTTCTATTTGTCATCATCCCCCGTTTTCTCTCGGTACTTAGGGATAGACGTCAAAGGTTGTTGCTCTATTTATCATTTCATTACAAGCCAGTTTCAGTTATATTTCTACTTTTTGGAAAAAAATCAAAAAAGCGATTATCCCATATACGGATTGTCCATCCGTTAGGGCGATCGATTACCGATGTTTTGTTAAACCAAGTTCCTTCAGCAGATCTTCATGTCGTTCCAAGTGAACGTTCCTCTGCTTACGAGGAATGGAGATATGAATTGGGAACAAAAGCATATCTGTTGGAAAACCCAGACGGTTCCTATGATCTGAAATTCGAGAAAGATGATAAGGTTAAATACGAAGGCATTTTCTTAAAATATAGTTATACTGATTTTGAAAATGGTGTCTTTGCCTTTTTGTCGGAAGATGAAAAAACTATGGAAGTTCGGGTTTTAAAACGAAAAGTATATTCGCTTGTTGATATAGACGAGGAGGATAATGAGCATAATCCTTAACACAAGAATCGAATAACCCATTTGCGCCAGTAAAATCGTTTCTTTTGCAATAAAATGATCCACAATCGGAGTGCGATAAATTTAGCCTATGTGTAAATAAGAAGGGAGAAAGCTAACAAACACTTCTTCGGTTTGCTGGCTTTCATTTAGTTCGGTATAATATTGACGGTTTTTTCAAACTTCAAATATTGTATGTCGCCTTCAGCATCAATAATGTGAAACTGCTTCTGATCCAAATTTACATACTCGCATGATCCAACCCACTCATAAAAGTGCCGTCTTCCCAGTACGTAAATTCAAGGAACGAACCGTATTCCATTGATTCACGGATTGTTTGCTCAAATTCCTCCCATTTCTGTTCTTCGAGTTCAGGCTTTTCCACTTTCTTCATGCCTTCCCGATGCTGCAACCACCTTTCACGATGTTCGGGCAAGATCACCCGCAACGATTCCCAACGCATATTTGAGCCTGGAGTAAGCTTGTTATCCCTCATGATACATTCACCGCCGCAAAAAAGATCTCATTATACTTCAGTATGTAAAAATCCTCATCACTTTTGAGCATGATTTCCTCATCTTTGTCGCTCATTTTAAAAAGCGATCCTCGAACTTCCTTCACATCATTAAGGATATTGGACATGGCTTTTTCTGCTAACTTTTTTGTTTTATACCCAGAATAACGTTGCTGTTTCACTTAACGACAACCTTGCACCATCAGCAAAATTTAAAACGTGCGTTCCCTGAAAGCAGACGACAACCTTACACCAATAAATGATTTCCTTGATATCATTATTTCCCCCGGCTCTGCCGGGGATATCACCCTATGTGATATCAGAAACCCCTTATGCTCTTCTTCTATCTCGCCTATCAATGAAGATATCTGCCACGAAGCGTACGAAGGTTTAAGCATCTAAAACGAGTGATCTGATCGGAAAAACCAAGAAGGAAAAATCAAAATGGAGGGTGCAAAATGGATATTGTGATCCGGAATGTTGAACCAAGAGCGATTCAAAAAGTGGAAGAACTCGCGAAAGAACAAGGCATTTCCAGAGAACAATTTTTACGAGAACGGATCATGAAGATGGCACAATTCTATATGGAGGATCAACGGGTCCAACGATTGGAAGCATTAGTGGCCAGCAATCTGCAAGTCATGGAACGATGTGCTGATAGCATGCAAACGATGAATGCACTCATTGGTGACGAACCGGAGCCATCATCATGAGTGCTTCAACCATCACGCCAGGTGTGGTATTGAAAACAAAATTTATTACCTCCAATACCAAAGCCTTTGATCAGTACGTCAATTATGTGGATCGGGAAGAAGCCAAAGGGGATAAGCAACTGCCTTCCCAAATGTTTTCGATGTACAATCATTACATGGATGACCCGGAAAAAACGTCGGCTCTTTTTACGGATACTTCGGATCGACTAAACACCGATGAAAAAGATGAATTAAAACATGCGTTCCAACATGCGCAAGAAAATAAGAGTCTCATGTGGCAAGATGTGATTACCTTTGATAATCAGTGGTTAGAAAAGCAAGGGATCTATGATCAAAAAACCGGTGAGCTAGATGAAAAAGCATTAAAGAATGTCACCCGT
This sequence comes from Salicibibacter kimchii, assembly GCF_003336365.1. Taxonomy (GTDB): domain Bacteria; phylum Bacillota; class Bacilli; order Bacillales; family Marinococcaceae; genus Salicibibacter; species Salicibibacter kimchii. Next base: position 2,472,759 of record NZ_CP031092.1, read on the forward strand.
TCATCGATGCAGACGATGCTCAAAAAAGAAGGGCTCGAACAAAGTTCGATTTGGTCGGCGGCCATTCACCGAAACACCGATAACATTCACATTCATGTAGCCACCGTTGAACCTGAACCGACCCGAGAGCGTGGCAAACGAAAACCCAAAACCTTAGATGCCATGAAAGGCGAAGTGGTTAATGGGCTGCAAGATCGAAGCTATGAACGCGAGCAGATCAATCAAATCATTCGTGGAAAGATGGTCGATGGCAAGAAAGAACAAAACACATTAAAATGGCAAAATCGAGAAATGAAACCTCTGTTTAAGGATATATATGAACGATTACCTGAAAACAAACGCCATTGGAATTATGGTTACAACACCCTCAATTCGATCCGGCCGATGATCGATCAACTAACCACGACGTATTTAGACAAACACCATCCGGAAGACCTTAAAAATTTGCATCAACGGTTGGATCGAGAAATGGATGAAATGAAAGCCGCCTATGGGGATGGGCCGAAAGAAAGCAAACGCTTTGAGAATTATAAAAGCAATAAGATCGATGATCTCTACAAGCGTATGGGCAATGCCTTTTTGAAGGAAATGAAATCGTATGACAATCAATTGCACCAAAGACCAAAGACCAAAAGAATAGCAGGGGATCAATCGTTGCGTCATGGCAAGTCATCGAGCATCGCGATGCAGCAATCGTTAAACCGTCTGAACCGATCGATGAAACAGACCTATCAATCGTACATGAATGACATGGATTATGAACGACTAGAACGAGACATTGAACGCGAAAGGTAGGGGGCAATGATGAGTGAACGCAAACGCATGAATATCCGTGTGCTTCCGGAAGTGATGGACTATATCGATGCTTACCGTGATCAGCATCGTATTACCTATCACGGGCAAGCATTGGAAAAAATCATCCAAGACCATGAAGCATGGAAAATTGAAGATCGATCCAATCGAGCCATTATGGATATGGCCGCCGAACAATTCCGTCAAGTGTTTACATCAGAATTAAAGAAACTTCAATTGGGGGTGAATAATAGTGATCGAAACACGCAAATTCTGATTGAGCTCATGAATGGCATGCTAATGAATGAAAACCATCTCATTACAACATCTAATATGGAGAGCGAGCCGGTAAGCATTGCCAAAGAAGAAGTCAAAGAACGCATATCCCATCAACGGCAGAAAAAGATCGATTGGGAAGAAAGCCAAAAAGCCAAGCAAACGCAAGGAGAGGTGTAAATGTTTTTTTTGGATGATCGCTACGAAGTGGGTGTATTTGAAAGTTTAGGGGAGCATGATGTGGAGATTTTGGTAGGGAATACGCGCTACACGATTGAACTCGATCCGGCGGATAAAGCTGCCCTTGAACAGCACTTAATCAATCAAGAGAACCTGTTGATTCCGTTTGATACCCAAACGAAAAAGATGGTCTTGGACATTGGGCAAAATTATCATGAGGCGGACATGGAAGAACTGATTGAGGCCGCCGATCGGAGGTGGAACGATGGCGAGAACGAGACCCCGTAAATCACCGGAAGCGATAAAACAAGACATCGAGGAACTGACTAAAGGCATGGAAGAAAAAGTGGCTAACCATTTCTATTCCAAGGATCAAATGAAGGAATACTTGCGGTTTATGGGGCAATTTCACAACTACTCTCTGAATAATGTTCAGCTCATGCAATCGCAATTTCCAGGCGCCGAAGCCGTTGGTTCGTATAAATTTTGGAAAGACAAAGGTTTTCCCGTGCAAAAAGGAGAGAAAGGCTCTAAAATCCTCGTACCTCAACGGCTCGGCGAGCAATTTCAAAACGAGGAAGGCACATGGAAGCCCGTCAAATATGCGACCAAAAATGAAAAGACACACATTCAAGACGGCCATCTCCCAAAACGAGACGGTCGTCTTGTGTTTTCAACGGGAACCGTTTTTGATATTAGCCAGACGTCGGCCACACGGGATGATTTGCCGGCTTTATTCCCAAATAAATGGATGGAAGGGAAGGTGGAGGATTACGGTCAACTTCGTCAAGGTATGGAAGCCATCGCCAAGGAAAATGGCATTGCCATTGTGGAACCGAAACAAGAGTTAGGCGCAGCTAAAGGCGTCAGCTATACCTTAACAAAGGAGGTGGCTTTAAATCCGCGCAACGATGAACGGCAGAATGTCAAAACCCTGTTGCATGAGTTGGCGCATGGGAAATTGCACACCGCAGAAACACACCACCGATATTCGCAACCGGAAAAAGAGTTTCAGGCAGAGATGACCGCCTACACGGTAGCCTCTCATTTTGGCGTGGATACGTCTGATTACTCGCTGGATTACCTTAAATCTTGGACGAAAAACCGCACCTTTGACGATCATCAGCAATTACTCAAAGAGGTGCAAGACACATCCCATCAGTTTATTACCACGATGGAACGAACGTTAGAACCGGAAAAAGCGCATGAACAGAAAAAAGAAGAGTCGAAAGGAGATGAATCGATGATTCATCAAACGAAAAAACAAGATGGAGCGACCATCGATCGGCAGGCATATAAGGACCTTTACAAACAAGAAGTTATCCAACAGGTGGAATCCAATAAAGCTTCCCGTGAAGCACAATATCAGGAAGCCAAAGGATCCACCTTGCCATTAACGGCTCAAAAGCCCCATGTAAGTCCTGTTAAACAGCAACACGAAAATGAAAAATCCTCACTGATGCGGAAGGAAAGTCCGTTACTCAAAGCCTACCGCAACGAAGTGACGGCTCATGAACACAATACAAGCCCGTTTGAAAAAGAGGATAAACCAACGGAGCATCAAACCTTTAAAGACCATTATAAGCGCGAAATCATGGGATTGATTGAGCCTGCCATTGGGAAGCAATTGGATCGAGAAGAATCCGGCGACCAACAAGAACGAAAGAAGCGAATGCAAGCATTTGAGCAGGGACATGATCCGCATACAGTGTACCAATTGAAAAAAGAGTCACTGCAAGAAATCAAAGAACTTCCTCTCTCCGAGCAAGGCCAGAAACGACTAGGTTCCCTTGAAAAGCAATTAGACGAAGAATACACCAATGAGCAAGAAAAAACATCTCAGAAAGGCGCTGAACGATCCAATGAACGCGAACGACGCGAACAACAAGAGCCGGTAGCCACGTCATCAATCAGCGCCGGAACTCAAACAGGCATTAAGGGCCCGGAACCGGATGTGTGATGTATCAGAACCATAGGGGTTCAATAATCCCTGTGGTTTTTTCATTATATCAACCATGAATGAAAGGCGGGAGTACGGCATGGTGAACCGTGTCCGTACGGAGCAAGTGGAACGAGCTAAGCGTGTCGATCTGCTGGATTATCTTGAGGTGAAGGGAGAAACCTTTAAAAAAGAAGGGCGTTACTACCGACACACGGAACATGACAGCTTGATTATTCGTGATCAGATGTATGCGTGGAACTCGCGAGGGGAAAAGGTGCTGGCGTGATCAACTTTGCGCAAATGTACTATGGGATGTCTTTTCCGGAAGCTGTGGAAGATATTGCAAATGGCTCCTTTAAGGAAAAGGAACGGCCGCCATCAGCCAAAATACCGTCCGAACCCTACCGATATCCTAGCCACTATGAGGTGAGCGATACGACGCGCATGCATCAGTATTTAACCCAGGATCGCAAAATTCACCCTAAAGTCGTGAATCGGTTGGAGCGCAGGGATTATGTGGCGCAAGACAAACGGGGCAATGTCGTTTATAAGTGGAAACAGCAGGGCGAGGTCGTGGGGGCGGATCGACAAGGCACGCAACCGATGGCTCGTACTGGTGATTGGTTTAAAGGCATTGACAAAAACAGCTCAGGGAACGCTGGTTTCTCTTTTGATATTGGAAAGCCGGGAACGCTCTATGTGTTTGAAAGTGCCGTCGATGCGTTGTCTTATTGGAGTGAAAAGAAGGAGGATATACAAAATGCACGTATGCTTTCAATGTCTGGTTTGAAACGACACACTGTTAGCGCAGAAATGAACCGGATGAATAGGGAAGGCTATCCACCGAAACAAGTGGTCATTGCCGTGGACAATGATCCGTCTGGTCGTGACTTCGCCTATGGCCTAAAAGATGTGTTGCAAAACTATGTAAATCAGGACGGGGAACGGGTTGGGAAAGTTGATCTGCCAAAGGAAAAGGATTGGAATGAACAGTTGAAAACCAACGTAATCGCTGAACAACAACGATCAAAAGATGCTCAAAGGTTCTCGACCAAGGATAAGGATACGGAACCAGAACGATAACCACTTTTATATACGATACACGCTGAAAACGTGTATTGACGTGTCTGGAGAGATTTCAAGATAAAACCAATAGTTATCTCCCTCAATATAATAAGATTTTTAATGCGGAAATGGATCATGACTTATATCGAAAATGAAGGAGTGAGTAACGATTCATGATGGATCGTGGTCATAGCCTAAGCGCCACCGATGCGTGATGTGATCGGTGGCGTTTGCTTTAACGGCTATCCATTTTGCTTGAAATGAGTATGTTATGAGGCATGATAGACTAGGATACGATCGTTACCATTATTCTTGTGGTATTTTTTTCTTTTTACCTTCTTTTGTCCATTGTTGGCCTCAACTGGATAAAGCGACGTCGCGAGGACAACCTTTCAACGGGTGATCCAGAGTGGCATTCGTTTGATCGATCACATGGATGCCACCAATTTGAATATTTTTAAGCCCAGCTGTTTAAGGAATTAGACTATCGATCCGTGAAAGAGACGAAGCGTTCCAACGATTTCGAAGCTAACTTGGTGATGAAAAAGGAAAATAAGACAAAAAACCTCTAATTTCATAATGTAGAAGATAACAGGCCCATACCTGCTATCTTTCTGTTCGTACATACAATACAAACGGTAACTATCCTCAAGTATAATTGGCAACTCCATTTAATACTAAATATTTGCAAGTTTAGCGCTCTAAAGTATCAATATCGCTTGATAGTGTCAAAAAGATCAAGATCGGCAATCGGAATATGACAAATTATTTGCTAGGGTCAAATAAGTATCTCTTAAATTAAAATTTCGACATTATTCCATGGCCAAGTTTTTCTGAAATGTTCACCCCAGTTTGCTTTAGTTCCTTTGTAAAGGAACTAAAGCGTTGTTTGGAAAGACGGGATTTTGATCCTACAAGATTAACGGCAGCTATCACCTTTCCGGAATGATCCCTTATTGGAGTAGAGATTGAATTAACACCTATTTGAAACTCTTCATTACTGACTGAATATCCTTTTTTATAAATATGCCTCAATTCATCTCTGAAAATTGTGGGATTTGTAATAGTATTGGGAGTAAATTGAGTTAGTCCTCTTTCAATAAGAACTTCCCGAAAAGCAGGATCACTATAAGCAAGTAGAAGCTTTCCAGAGCTCGTGCAATGAGAATGATTATAAAGACCTGAATAAGAAGGCAGGTTAATAGAATATCGACCTTCTTCTTTGTGTACATAGACAATTTCAAGATTCTCTAGGACTACAAGGTGGCAAGTCAACTGACATCTTTCAGCAAGTTTTTTAATTTCTGGAAGAGATTCGGTATGGAGTTCTATGTTTGCAAGTACAATTGAGCTCAATCCTAAAACCGAGACCCCTAGCTCATATTTATTTGTTTCGTTATCTTTTTTTACAAATCCCTCTGATGCAAGAGTGATTAGAATTCTTTGTACACTACTTTTTCCAATACCGAGTTCTTTCGCAAGTTCACGAACGCCTTTTTGTGGATGGTTCATCGTAAAGGAGTGTAGTATTTTCAGGGCATTTCTAACAGAAGAGAGTGAATTTTCCGTTTGCATTATTTTCAACCCTTTTCCATAATAATTGAAAAAATCTTTATTGTTTATTATAAAGGGACAACTATATTGTGTAAAGATTATCCCTCATTTATTATCACAATAGATTATAAATCTGCATAAAATTTAAACTCTAGGAAATGCCCTTAAAAGACACACGTAGGGTAGGTCAACCCGCTATTATCTGATCATTGCCTCCAGAAAACAGATTAGGGTTCCCCGTATGACTTCGACATGAATGACTAGGCGCACGCGAACCTTCTCAGTTTTCATCGGACATCGATTTGTGTAATCGATGGATTGGAGACAGGAGACAGACGACTTTCTCTGCTACTTTGTTCATTGTTTTTTTGAACTTTTTATTTCCTTTATTATGCGCTCAATGTGTTGGTCTGTAAAACATGCGTTGGATAGAGGATGGGTAATGCAAAAAGCTAGGTAGAAACGTCCAAGACCTTTTTCTTCATTTACTAATTTTGGTATTTCCTATTTTACTGTTTAGGCTTGGATAGTTTTATAGCGTGGCCAAATGTGAGCTATGATTGGACATGTGTTTACTTTGAAGGGATATTGATATTCTTGTGGCTTGTTCTTTTCTTCGTGTTACCTGACATTGTGCAAATTAGTGTTATTAATTAAGGAAAATTCGGAATTATCTCCTCTGTTATATAATGCAGGATAAAGAATGAGCAATTAAGGAATTGTATCCGCAATAATACCCGAGGGAGTTGAGCATACTTGGAATCAAATAAAAATCAACTTCAAAGGAATCTGACATATAAGGAAGATGGGTTTGTTTATTATGAGGATAGAAGATCAGTAGTCTTACCGACATCCTCATTTGTTTTATTGAGGGAGGATTTAAACTGTAACATTGGAAAAGAGCGTACTAACGGGTTTTTGGTGCGGTATGGATCAGGTCTGGGCAGATTAGATGCAAGAAACGTATTAAAAAAGTTTAAACATGAATCTATTGAGACTATTATTAATAAAGGGCCTGTTTATCATCAAACACATGGGCATGTCATGTCAGAACTTCAAAAAATAAAAGTAGAGGAAAAACACGATAAAATTTCAGCATATATTGAAGGGACTTGGAAAGGGTCATTCGAGGCAGAAGAGTATATTAAACAATTTGATAAATCAATAGAACCTGTTTGTTATTTGAATGTCGGTTATGCGAACGGATACCTTACAGAAATTTGCAATCAGACTGTTTTATTTAAAGAATTATCCTGTGTTGGAAAAGGAGACAAAGAGTGTCGATGGGTGGGGAGGACTATTGATTATTGGGATGATGATATGGCTGAGGAACTTAAATATTATCATCAAAATCCGCTCACGGACGAATTGGAAATAACTTATGAAAAATTGTTAGAAGAGCGTAATCGTTTAAAAAATGTATCAGTTATATATAACAGATTAACGGAAGAAATATTAAAAGGGAATGACCTTCAGTCTCTTATGGAAATTGTTTATAAGTTGACTGGGGTAGCTATTTTAATTGAGGATGCTGAATTAAACCCTTTAGCCTCAGGTGGGATCTCGGCCAACAAATTAATGGAAATTAATGATAAATTTAAAGATTATGTTCTATTAGAACACAACCGTAGTTTTTTTAATCAAACGCAAACTATAATATTAAATAACCATACTCGACTGGTAACCCCTATCTTTTTGAAAGAAGAAATAATTGGATACTGCTCCTTTCTTTATGATGCCGCTGGAAATGAAAATGAAAACTCTTCCACCCTAAAAGTGACTATCGAAAGAATTTCCTCAATATGTGCTCTTTATTTACTCAATAAAAAAACAGAAAAAGAAGTAGAAGAAAGGGCGAAAGGACGCTTTTTGGAGCAGGTTTTAAATGGTAATTATTCAAAGGATGATATCCTAAGACGCAGTAACTTTATCGGATTGGATCTTTTTCAACCATACTATATAGTAGTTGTCAATGTTGGCACATCCCATAATAATTCTAAAGAAGAGTTGACATTATTGGAAGAAGTAATTAGTCAAACCTCAAATTACTTTAAAAAAGAAAAAATTGAGATGCTGGCAGGTCAACAATCAAATTACATGGTGTTTTTATTTTCTATTACTAATAAAATGGATGTTGAATTAGCTTGCACAAGGCTTTTGAGTTACCTTAATGATAGGTATTCATCCGTCCCATTTCGAGCTGGTATAAGTATAAAATCTGATCAAATTAATAATGCTTCTAATTCTTACAGGGAAGCACTTACTGCTGTTAGGATGACAAGCAGAAACAATACCCTTATTTCTTTTAATTCATTAGGAATAATTGGTACCCTGATAAACACAAAAAATCCAGAAGAAGTTGAAAAAATTGCAAAACATACACTTCAGCCGCTTTTCAAGAATTACGATTATAAAAAAATGGAGATGATCAAGACATTATATTTTTATCTTTTGAATGGAGGCAACCTTGAACAAACAGCCTTTGATTTAGCGCTATCCCTAAGCGGAATAAGATATCGTTTAACAAAAATTGAAGAACTGCTTGGTCAAGATTTGCGAAACCCTAAAGTGACTTATCAATTATTGCTCTCTATACAAGCGTTAATATCAATTGGCGAGTTAAACCTTTAATAAGATAATTTCTGGAATTGGCCCATTTAATGGGGGCAATAATGGGGGCAATTTTTCTGTTTTCAAACTAACATTTTATGTTTGAAAGTTATTTATAATTAAACAATACAAGTTGTTGCTCATGTAAACGCTTGCAAATATAATCAAATTAAGAAATTAATAATAAATGCATTGGAGGATGAACGATGTTAACTGGAAAAGAATTCTTGGAAAGTTTAAAAGATGGCAGAAAGGTTTATTTATATGGGGAAGAGATTGACGATGTTACAACACACCCAGCATTTCGTAATGCGGCTCGTTCGTATGCAAGACTGTATGACAGCCTTCATGATCCGGAATTGAGTAAAAAGATAGTAACCGAAAATGAATACGGGGATAAAACACATCGCTTTTTTAAAACACCAAAAAGTTCAGGAGATTTATTTAAAGCAAGAGATGCTATTGCAGAATGGTCTAAGTTGAATTATGGATTTATGGGACGTACTCCTGATTATAAGGCTACATTTGTTGGGCACTTACAAGGTTATGCAGACTTTTTTGAGGGATTCGAGGACAATGCAAAAGAATGGTATAGAAAAGTATCAAAAGATGTTTCCTTTGTTAATCACACGATTATTAATCCACAAGTGGATCGTTCGAAACCACTGCATGAAAATAAAGATGTATTTGTCCGTGTAGTTAATGAAAGAGATGATGGAATTATTGTAAGCGGTGCCAAAATGGTTGGTACATCATCACCATTAACGCATTATACCTTTGTTGGGAATTACGGACCAAAAGATCTAGGTGACGGTGATCAAAGTCATGCACTTATGTTCATGATGTCAATGAATGCACCAGGTTTGAAGATGATTAGTCGTCCATCCTATGAATTAATGGCTGCAACAACTGGAACACCGTTTGATTATCCACTTTCAAGTCGATTTGATGAAAATGATGCGGTAATTGTACTGGATAATGTATTTATTCCTTGGGAAGATGTTTTGGCCTATAAAAATATAGAAGTATCCAATAACTTTGTACCAGGCACACACTTTGTAAATAGATTTTCCCTTCATGGTGGAACTAGGTTGGCTGTGAAACTGGATTTTATGGCAGGATTGTTGCTAAAGGCTACAGAGGGTGCTGGTACGAAACAATTTAGAGGCGTTCAAGTCAATGTTGGAGAAGTATTAGCACTACGTAACATGATGTGGAGTCTAACAACGGCGATGGTTAGTGAACCTGATGTAGGAATGAATGGTTTAGCTATACCAAATAGCTTTGCTTCACATGCCTACCGTGTATTAGCACCGGAGACTTGGGTAAGGGTGAAAAATATCTTTAAACAAGTGGTTGCGGGTGGTTTAATTCAATTACCATCTAGTTCTAAAGATTTCTTAAATGAAGATTTAAAACCATATATTGATAAATATTACCGTGGAACAGGTATTTCTGCAGAAGAACGAGTGAAATTATTAAAGTTGGTTTGGGATTCAATTGGGACAGAATTTGGAGGTCGTCATGAACTCTATGAAATAAACTACGCAGGCAATACAGAGAATGTAAGATTAGAAACATTAAAACATGCAGAGGCGTCCGGAGCAGCAGATACCTATAAAGCCTTTGCTGACTCAGCGATGAGTGATTATGATCTTCACGGGTGGACAAATAGCACTTGGATAAATGAAGTTGAAGAATCATCCGCATTAAAATAAGGAGGGGATTTACATGGATGGACGTAAATTCAGATTTGCAATGGGAAACTTTTCGACAGGGGTAACTGTCATTACAACCGAATTGGATGGGGAAGTAAGCGGTATGACAGCTAACGCGTTTATGTCTCTTTCTATGGATCCTGAATTAGTTGTCATATCCATTGATGAAAAAGCACAAATGTTGGAAAAGATTAAACGAAGCGGAAAATATGCAGTGAATATTTTATCGGCAGAACAACAAGATTTATCGATGAATTTCGCAGGACAAAGCAAACTGGATAAAGATATTCCTTTTCAAAAACTAAGCGGAGTACCAGTCATTGAAGGAAGTTTGGCACAAGTCTCCTGTGAGGTGACCGGATCGCACGTGGAAGGAGATCATACCCTTTTTATAGGCAGGGTGAACGATATTCATCTGGAGGATAATGAACCGCTGGTTTTCTTCAAAGGAAAGTATCGGTCCTTATCACCCATTGAGGAGATGGCAAGTGGTTAAATATGAACACGAATGGGGGTGGGAATTTGGAGATTATCCATCTGAATAACAAAAATACAGATATATGTTCTTCTAAGATGGAGCCTGGAGTCTTCACAGCTGGATTCTTTCAACAGAAATGGCATTATATCTGTGTGCTCGTCGATTTATATAACCGTGAAATCATCGGCCATAGTGCCGGTCCTCATAAGAGCGCAGCTTTAGTTCAACGTGCCTTTGCATCGGTCAAACACAACTTAATCCGCCTCGAATTGTTCCACACCGATCGAGGCAGCGAGTTTAAGAATCAACTGATCGATCAGGCATTAGAAACCTTTGGCATTGAACGATCCTTAAGTGAAAAAGGAACGCCGTATGACAACGCTGTCGCTGAAGCTACGTTTAAGAATACAAGTCTATGAACCTTTAAAAATTTGTTTAGTTTAGTGTTGACATACCAAAAGGTTAAATCATAGGATAATCCTTTAACAATGTACGGTACGTATAAACCGTTTTAAACATTGTTGTGCTTGCTAACTATGCACTTGTAACTCACTATACATATCATTATGAAATATATCTAACCTAAGTGCTCGTGGGGGTATAAGGTTAGCTAAAATGAGCGGATTTACATTCAGGACATTTGGCAGGGTAATATACTTCCCTTACCCCCTGTTGCCCGTTTTTTCGTGTGCCCCGCAGTCACACAGTCTAGGTGGTTAAAATCCATTCGGTAACTTTCCCTTTTGAAGTGCCGTAGCCGAAGCAACGGCCTCACCTCTAATGAGGAAGGTTGGACAGGGTGTCTCTAGAGATAGGGAATCTGAAAGGTCTGCAGGCAAAGTCCAGCCCGGAACATGATGTGAACCAGAGGTGGCGGCGATGGTGGGTGACCCGCCGAAAAAACGGGGAAACCGGAAGGCTCTACATCGGAGGTGAAGGGGTTCTACTTTGTCAACGTTGTGAATGATCGTGAGTGGGTTAAGTAAGCGCCTTAATGACATACGGTGTCACCGAGGGGGTGCGTCCCTGCCAACCGTTTCTGAACGTGAGGAAAGAGGGTCACTGGCGACTTGAGTACACCGTCCGGAAGAGGAGCGATTGGAGAAGACGCCTAGACACGCACTTGTGGGCGGTGGAACGAGCAAAGAATCGTGATCTGTAGCGAGCATAAGACCAACGTGGTGAGAGGCGCGAAGGTGGTGATCCAATGAAACCAACGCGCAGATACTATTCCATTATAGATAAAGTTTACCAAATGGAAAACCTGCAAGAGGCATGGAAACAAGTCAGAGCCAACAAAGGAAGTGCAGGTATTGATGGTGAAACCATCCAGTGGTTTGATTTCCAACAAGACCAAAACTTGAGAGAAATTCAACGATTTCTGATACAGAATCGGTATAAGCCTCAACCTGCCCTGCGTCACTATATCCCAAAAGACAACGGGAAACAGCGTCCCCTTGGGATTCCAACTGTCCGGGATCGAATTGTCCAACAAGCCGTACGGCAAAAGATCGAACCATTGTTTGATAGGGCGTTCTACTCCTATAGCTATGGTTTTCGGAAAGGGCATTCGCAACACCAAGCATTGGCGACGGTGAAACGTGCCAAGCGAGCGGGATATGAATACGTGATTGACCTTGATATTCAATCTTACTTTGACAACATCTCTCATGCCATTCTCATGGACAAGGTACGGGAAAAGATCGCGGACGGACGAATCCTCGACCTGATAGAAGGGTGGCTGAAAGCAGGAATCATAGAAGATGCGCAGTTCTATGGTACGAACATAAGTTCTCTACAAGGCGGGTTATCTCGCCGCTATTAGCGAATATCTATTTGGATGAATTTGACTGGGAAATGAAAGAAGCTGGTTTTCCTGTGGTCGTTTTGCGGATGATGCCATCGTCTTTTGCAAAAGCAGAAGACAGGCGGAGAAAGCCTATGACCAAGCAAAGATCATCTTGGAAGATAAGCTTCAGCTAACGATGCATCCCGAAAAGACCAAAATCGTGCACTTTGACGATGGGTTTCGTTTCCTTGGGTTTGACCTATGGAAGGATTATCTGGTGCTCCCCAAAAAGAGAGCGAATAAATTTAAAGATAAAATCCGGTATCTTTCCAGAAGACAACAAGGAAAGAACGTGGAAGAAATATGATCAAGAAGTTAAATGAAGTGATTCGAGGTTTCGGGAACTATTTTGGGTTCGGAAACACCAAGCGCATGTTCCAGAGGCTTGATCAATGGATTCGAATGCGAGTCCGGGCGTTTATGAGAAAGAAAAAATCGACTGTCTCAAACATGCGTGTTCCGAATCGACAACTTGATCAGTTAGGCTTAGTTTCTTTGGTTAGCTTACTCACCGCACGTTCATAATCCGGGAATGAAATCAAGCTCACTCCCGGAAATGGGGAACTGACAAAGGGAAAGCCGGATGCGGGAAATCCGCACGTCCGGTTTGACGAGGGGTCCGAGGGCGAAAGCCCTCGTCCTACTCTACATACTTCCGCGCCTTTTCCATTATGGCGAAAGGGAACGGTACAGCATTAGGTTTTAAATTCATAATATTATAAAATTGTAAAGTGATGGTATAATTCTTAATATTCATTGGCCAAACTTTTGGTAAAATAAAAATTTGCTTTGGGAGAGGATAAAATGAAATTCAAATATGTAGATAACTCCGGTAAATTGGGACTTTTTGGGGCGTTAAATATTATGATCGGTTCATTGCTTGGTGCCGCTATTTATATTATGTTACCTGATATTATTGAAGGTGTAGGGACCGGAATGTTTCTAGCTTTTTTAATTGGTTCTTTGCCCGCTGTATTTAGTGGTGTTTATTATATACAACTAAATGCGACATTCCCTAATTCTGGTGGCACTTATTACTTTTCTAAGCGATTACTAGGGAAATATGCAGGATTTATAGCCAGCTCGTTTCTCATGTTTGGTGTGATTGGAGGGGTGGCTATGCTTGCTAATGGTTTTTCGCAATATTTTTCGCTTTACTTTCCAGGTATCCCAGTAACTATTCCTCTAGTTGGTATACTTCTATTATTTATTATAATAAATATTTTTGGAATACGTACGGTTTCAACACTACAAAGCATAATGGTATTAATAATATTATCAGCCCTTCTAATTTTTATCGTCCCCGGGTTAATTTATGGGTCAGGTGTAGAAACAGGAAATTACTTCTTACCTGGGGGTAGTAGTGCGCTGTTTGCTGCATCAGTAACAGCCTTTATGAGCTATGGGACATTTGTATTGTTGTCTTCTTTAGGTGGAAAAATAAAGAATCCAAAACGGAATACCCCCTTAGCTATGGGTATCGGTATTATCGGAGTAACTATTATATTTATGGGTGTGACTATAACGGCAACTATGGTTGCTCCTAGTGAAATGATCAGTCAATCTTCAACGGCACTCGTTGATATATCATCTTTATATCTTCCTGAATTTGTATCATTATTCATTGGATTCAGTGGTTTATTAGCTATTGCTACTACACTTAATGCTACAGTTACAGTAGGCGCAACTGAACTACAGATATTGGCACAAAATAAACATCTTCCCAACTATATTGGAAAAAATCACAGAAAATATCAAACGCCTACAAATGCTCTTTTGTTTACTGGATTATCAACATTAATATTATTAGTTACTGGTTTATCCCAAGAAATCCTCATGCACATAACCATAGTAGGAATATTATTAAGTGTTTTTATCACTGGACTTGCATCGCTTCAATTGCCAAAAACCGAGGACTATAAACTCGCTATGTTTCATTTTCCTTCATGGATTTTCTACCCGTCGATCTTTATTGGCGGTTTGCTAAGCCTTGGATATTCAGTATATATTTTTTATGCCTATCCGATCATAGGAGCATTATTGATAATTTTTTTATTCTTAATGAATGGACTTCACTATTTTCGTCACTTAGTATCAAATAAAATATCAGTTGTTAAATCGAATAAAGAGCTATGACTAGTCATAAAGTAATTGATAATGATAAGATCAAAACATTTGACAACTAGTTAAGTCGATTGAAACACATTATCAGACTTGTAAAAGATAAACTGTTTACGTCCAACAGAAACGGCTTGATCCGAAAGCGATTTTATTAATGTATTGGGGTAACCCCAGAAGCCTCGCTTAAGAGATGAATAAGCAGATAGAAGCTTTATTAATAGTCTAACTATCGTTTACTATACAGGGACAACTATATTGTGTAAAGATCATTCCTGGTTTAGAGTTATGGTTAGGTTCGAGTGATCTTCTTGCATTGGGTGTGTTTATTGCAGAAGTAATCGAATCATCCATACGATTTTAATGAGAAAGGAAGCCGAATATCGATGGAATTTATATTATCAGATGATCAACAAATGATACGAAAAATGGTTCGCGATTTTGCAAAAAATGAGGTTGAGCCGACGGCTGCCGAGAGGGATGCAGAAGAACGTTTTGATCGCTCTCTTTTTACGCAGATGGCTGAGCTTGGATTTACAGGTCTCCCATGGTCGGAAGAAGATGGAGGCATTGGCGGCGATTACTTAAGTTACGTCGTTGCAATAGAGGAATTATCCCGTGTTTGCGCGTCTACAGGTGTAACGCTTTCCGCACATATTTCACTCGCATGTTGGCCGATCTACAAGTATGGGACGGCAGAGCAGAAGGAAGCGTATTTGCAGCCGTTGGCTCAAGGGGAGAAACTTGGAGCGTTTGCCCTGACGGAACCGGGCTCGGGCTCTGATGCTGGCTCTATGAAAACAACGGCTGTTCTTAAAGGTGAGGAATATGTCCTGAACGGAACGAAAATTTTTATCACAAACGGTGGAGAAGCCGATATTTATGTCGTATTTGCAGAGGTGGAGACAGGTCCTGGTCCTGTGGCATTTATCGTGGAAAAAGATTACCCCGGGTTTTTTGTTGGGAAAAAAGAAGAAAAGATGGGTATCCGTTCGTCACCGACAACCGAAATACGTCTTGAAAACTGCCGTGTGCCTAAAGCAAATCGTTTAGGTGGCGAAGGTCAAGGATTTAAAATTGCAATGAAAACGTTGGATGGCGGACGGAACGGCATTGCAGCGCAAGCGTTGGGTATTGCCCAAGGTGCCCTTGATGCGGCAACGGCTTATTCGAAAGAGCGTAAACAATTTGGAACTTCTATCGGCAATCAACAAGGGCTCAGCTTTAAACTAGCCGATATGGCAACAAAAATTGAAGCTTCACGCCTTTTAACGTATCAAGCGGCATGGCGTGAACAAAAGGGACTGGATTATGGAAAAGCGTCTGCCATGTCTAAGCTTTATGCGGCTGATACGGCGATGGAGGTCACAACAGAAGCTGTGCAAGTATTTGGCGGTTATGGTTACATTCGGGAATACCCCGTGGAGCGATATATGCGCGATGCGAAAATCACGCAAATATACGAAGGCACAAATGAAATCCAACGCCTAGTGATCGCGAAGATGCTACTGGCTGACCAATAAGAATATTTCTTAATATATACTGACCTAAACAATATATTATAGTTAGCCTTTGAAAACAATATACGAGAGCGATGGTGATTGAAAATGTCTAAATTACCGATTATTGTATCACCCATGTTTTTAGTTTCAACACCACAAATGGTAATAGAGTCAGCAAAGGCTGGAATTATTGGTTCGTTTCCCCTTTTAAATGCCCGTCCTGTGCCAAAAGGCGCTGAGTGGTTACATGAGGTTAAGTCGTCCATTGGGAATACATCGTGGGCAGTTAATTTAATTAGTCACAAAAAAGCAAATAAACGTTACGATGATGATGTACGTTTGATCAAATAATATGAACCTCCGATCGTAATTACATCGCTCGGTAATCCGAGTGAAGTGATTGATATTGTTCATAGGTATGGAGGGTTAGTTTATTCTGATGTGGCAACCGTTAAACATGCTAAACAAGCTGCTAGAGGTGGCGTTGACGGCCTAGTTTTAGTTTGTTCAGGAGCAGGCGGGCATGGTGGCGCTTTAAGTCCATTTACCTTTATTCATACAGTGAAAGAATTTTTTAGAGGGAAGATTGTTTTAGCTGGTGGCGATTCAACGGGTAGCGATGTTGCAGCAGCGCAACTTATGGGAGCTGATTATGTTTATATGGGGACCCGATTTATAGCCACAGAAGAGAGTAATGCTCAAAAAGAATACAAACAAATGGTCATTGATTCTGCATTAGAAGATATTATTTATACAGATGC
Organism: Salicibibacter kimchii; assembly: GCF_003336365.1. Taxonomy (GTDB): domain Bacteria; phylum Bacillota; class Bacilli; order Bacillales; family Marinococcaceae; genus Salicibibacter; species Salicibibacter kimchii. The sequence goes on from NZ_CP031092.1 coordinate 2,489,604, forward strand.
CTTCAGTGGCATCCATGCAAACTATTTAATCCCTAGTTTACATAGGCAAGGGATTGACCCGAAAACTCTCAAACCAAAAGAAGAGATAGATTTATCTCATATAACCGATGTCAAGGCGTGGCGCGATATATGGTCAGCCGGTCAAGGAGTGACAACTGTGAAAAAGCTTCAAACGGTGGGAACAATTATCCAACAGTTAGAACAGGAATACCAGGAAGGGATGAACCGGCTAGTATAACACGCTTCGCACAGATTTCGGGATTATTTTGGAGGATGCGGTGGTTCCCATTCATACTGTGAAGATACCTGCCGTACCTTAATGATTTTATCAGGAGGGTGAGTTGAATGGTTGAAAGGTTAATGCCAGAAATTTATCATGATATGATTATGTCTGAATAAACGCAACGAATTCGAATGGAAGTTAGAAAATTTGTCAATGAAGAGGTAATTCCAGTTGCTCATAAAATTGGGACATACAGAAGACAAGCACAATTTTCCATGGGGGCTTGTTATGACGTGGGCGAATGCAAGCGCACGGTTATCCTAATTTTTAGGGGTTGGACGAGAGGGATGGACCCCTGGATGGAATATCATTCCTTCAATTGAAGAATATTCATCAATTGAAAGGCGCACTTTGGTGCTAGTAAATCCTAATGGCATGAAAATATGAGAAATCAAGAGCATATGGAAGAATATTTAATTACAAAGAGGGAGGGGATACTTGGAATTCCCTTTCCTAAAGAAGTAAGAGGGCGAGGGCTTAAGTTTCCTGTTAGTAGCACTATTGTTACCAAGGAAGAATTAGCATATGCAAGCAATAGTTTAGCGGCAATTTACGATGTTCAATGCATGTTATGAGGAAATGCACTTACTTATGGTTCTGATTATATAAAAAAGAATTATTTAACACCATTGATTAGAGGGGAAAAGATTGGGAGCTTTGCCACGACCGAACCTGATGCTAGTACAGATTTAAGTGTTCGAACCGTTACAACCATGGCAGAAAGAAATGGTGATAAATGGATTATCAATGGTAGAAAACGCTTTATCAGTAATTCACCTGTTGCAGACTATGTTGTCTTATTATGCCGAACAGATAATAGCATAACCGAGTTTGTAGTAAACTTAGATGGTCCAGGAGTAAAAGTTGGAGAACCCGATAGAAAATCGGCAACAAAGGCCAATTAACTGCTGATATATACTTTGAAAATGTGGAAATCGGTGATGAGAATCGTTTAGGTAATGTGGGCAAGGGACTACGAATAGCACTAGCAACACTGACTTATGGGAAAATTGGAATTGCGTCAACGGGTGTTGGTATGGCCCAATCAGCTTTAGATCATTTTGGGATTCCTTCAGCCTGTATATTCCTTTCCAAAAGCTTGCCTAGCAATAATTACTTTCTGTAATTCATTAGTACCTTCATACAAAATGCTTGACTAATGCCAAGTTTGGAACTTTACAAATTTTTCGTTTTTCAATGAATCTGCCAAATCAAACAAGTTTTGCGGAATACCGTACCAGTAACATAAATGATGTAGTTTTACTTTCGCTCCTGCAGGTTTAATATAAGCGTTTTCATTAACAAGATTAAAAATACCATGCAAGAACGACTATAGATCGATTCATTCAACCAAAAAGCCGTAACCACCGTCAAGAAGTTTGTGTAAGCTAGTACAATCGAAATAGTGCATGACAAATTCGGCTTAGGTAACTTTGGGGGTAACCGGATTGGATTATTTGGTGATGCAGGCTATCTTATATTAGATCCTGCATGGGGAATCAGTTATTTGGAATATGAAAGACGTACCTGGCTATGGAGATACGTGGATTGGTGCAGTGTTTCCTGAATCTTGGTGAAACCGTGGAACTCCTGAAACTATCCATGAACCTTCAAAATCATACTGATGATTGTAATTCTGAAGAACAAGAGGGAACTTGAATCCACAATCGATACAGTTCGATGAATAATTTAATAAATAATAAGGGAGGAAAAACATTTGTCAATTGATAAAAAAACACTCTTAGAACTGAAAGAAAAGTTATCAAAAGGCCTATCACCACAATGGACATTAGCTGATCGTGAAATGTATGATTTAGAAATAAGCAGATTTTTGGACGTACATGGCAATTTTTAGCCCATGAATCAGAATTAAAGGAACCTGGGTGTTTTATTACGAGATGGATTGCACATGATCCAATTTTGATTACTAAAACAAAATCGGGTGAGATTAAAGCATTTCTTAACTCTTGTACTCATAGAGGAACGTTATTATGTTCTGCCGACTCTGGGAAACAAAAAGCATTTACCTGTCCATATCACGGTTGGACCTTTAGTAATTAAGGGAAGCTAATTGGAATTGCCCTTGGTAACAAAGTTTTCGGTGAGGAAATGGACAAAGATGAATGGAATCTTCATTCAATTCCAAAAGTAGATAGCTACCAAGGTATGATATTTGGAAATCTAGATCCGAATGCGGAGTCATTAAGCGAGAATTTAGGTGACATGAAATGGTATTTGGATATTATGCTAGGTCGAAGTGATAGTGGTATGGAAGTGCAAGAGGCTCCACAACGTTGAGTGGTGGAAGCAAACTGGAAAGTAACAGCTGAAAATTTTGAGGCTGGATCCATATCATGTTCAATTTGCTCATAAGTCTGCCAAGGAAATGGGTATCGCCCCAAATGATCCCTTCTTTCCATGACATGGAAGACAAGTCGTTTTGGAAAATGGTCATGGTATAAATATAGTTCAGTTGGATGATACTGGAGAATCTCCTGTCCCATATCAGGGAACGCCTGGAGTCGATGTGGCCGATGTTTCAAAGCAATTTAACTAATGAGCAAAATGATATTTTGAAAAACGGATTCTTTGTAGGTGGTGCTTATCCTAATCTTGGGATTTTGAATTTTAGTTTACCATTACTAGATGCAGATGATGGTGCGTTGTACAATTTTTTAAACTTAAGGGTATGGAGGCCAATAGCTCCTGACAAAGTAGAAGTTTGGAGTTGGCATCTAATTGATAAAGAAGCGTCAAAAGAATACAAAGTAAAATCTTATAAATCTTATTTAGGAACCTTTGGCCCGTCTGGAATTTTAGAACAGGATGATTCAGAGATTTGGAGTAGAGTTGCCCAAGCAAGTAATGGAATCATGGCTCAAAGTAAGGATTTAAGCTACAATAGTATGCTTAATTACCTGATGGGGCTAGAGCGTGTAGAGCCCCTAGATAACTTTCCTGGCCCTGGGACTGCTTATCCGCTCTGCTTTCTCGATGAGTTATCTCGAAGCATGCAAAGAAAATGGATAGAACTTCTTTTAGAGGAAACTAAAGAGGAGGTATACTAATGGTTGGAAAAGTATCAAGTTTACTTCCAGCAAAAATAGAGACTCAATTTGAAATAACGAATTTTTTGTACCACGAGGCATATTTGTTGGATCATAGAAGATATTCAGAGTGGTTAGAAATACTAGATGATGATCTTGTCTATCGGATGCCTGCGAGAGTTACAAAAGAAGGAAAACATGATATGCCAAATATTGACGAGATTTCAACGTATTTTAAAGACACGAAGAAATCTCTAGAGACAAGAATCAAGCGATTGGATACTACTTCATCCGCATGGTCTGAATTTTCAGGGCCATTACAAAGGCACTTTGTAAGTCTGTAGATATAAAAAATGATTATGAAAAGCACCATGTAAATAGCAATTTTCTATATAAACGGTTCAAGGAACCATCTAAAATATTTGAAGAATTATTTGGAGAGCGGAATGACATATTAAGAAGGAGAAACGGTGAATGGAAAATTGTATCACGGACAATCTATCTCGATCAAAGTGTTTTAGGAACAATGAATCTAAGTATGTTTTTGTAACAAGGGCATTTGTTCGCAGAAAAGATGATCGGTATCTTCGGTCAATTCAGTAAGCCGTGAACGTTAAAGGGGAAAAGAGAGAACCAAGCCCGTGTTAAAACCTCATGACTTGCGTACCAAGTATCGGGATGTTGATAATTTTGTAGCCCATAATCGTTGAACGCTGCTGACCAGTTTCCACCTTTTCCGAATCGGGCGATATCAGCCAGTATGAGGATCCGCAGCAGGGCAAAACCTTGCCGGACTCACGCTAAGGCTCCGCCATCCCCAAACTATCTAGGGTTTGCATTGAGTCTTCTCTGTGCCCAGCTACAGAGATTATCTCGGGTTATAGCCAGGCAAGGTGTTAACCAGTTCTACAGGAATTTGGAGTAGCAAGATTATTTTAGAGCGTATTGATTTTTACCATCATACGTTAAAAATTACCGAATCATAAGAAGCCACCATGGTTATATTATCACATAGTTTCAGTTCATAAGAGCTATTTATAGAAAAGTAACTTCACTAAAGCAAAGCGATTATTGTAAAGGATGGAGATGGGCAGGCCTATTTTTAAACAAAAGGTAAACGAGCTGGCCCTGAGTAGGGGGGATGGATTGTATGCAAGAACAAGCACTGTATAGCGATCGTCCAAAGCAATAAGAAATTATGCCGGTACTAGGGTAACAGACCCAGAGATCCAGACCCAAGACAGTAACTATGGAATTGGAATGCTTACAAACAGGAAATGGGGATGAATAACAATCCCCTCTCATTTCTCGTTTATTTCTAGTGGGTTGAAAAATGTTTGGTTTTTCACAGTCTTCCAGAGAAAAGTGTTATATGGTATGGAAGTAATCATTTACAAGAATACTATCTATATGTGGTGCACACCTCATAAACCACCCCAGGGAGCCAGTAAAGTAGTGATTGAAGGTGAAAGTACGCAACCCTAACTTATAGAAAGGCGGTCGTGACATGTATGAAATTAAATTGGATTGATGAACTTGCAACTAATTTATTGAAATCGGAACAGCAGCGGTATGCTATTGAAAGGCCTTCCTTAAATTACCCAGATATGGATGTTCATAATGCTTATGATATTATGGAAAGGCTGGTCTCAATGAAGGAGGAGCTGGGTCACAAGGTTGTAGGATATAAACTGGGGTATACCAGCAGGGTAATGCAGATGCAAATGGGTATAGACGAGCCAATATTCGGTCTTTTATTCGATTACATGTTAATGAAAGATGGGGAACAATTAACCCTTGATAAATTTATTCATCCAAAGTTGGAAGCGGAAATTGCTTTTGTCCTCAAACAAGATTTATCTGGTCCAGGTATTACAAGAGGAGATGTTTTAGCAGCCACCAATTATATTCTTCCTATTTTGGAAGTGGTGGACAGTCGTTATTTGAATTACAAATTTACAATGGTCGATGTAATTTCTGACAATAATTCAGGATCAAGGGTGATTACAGGAAAAGAAAAGTTCGGTGCGATTGATGTCGACCTGCCTGAATTAAGAGTCAGTTTGAAGAAAAACGGTGAGTTGGTACAAAGGGGTTCAGGCACTGACGTATTAGGAAATCCCGCCGATGCTATTGTTTGGCTGATAAACACTTTACATGAACATGGTAGAAGGTTTCACACAGGTGACATCATTATATCAGGAGGGATGACCCGCGCTATTGACCTAGAGAAGAAAGATCTAATTGAAGCAGACTTTGGTACACTCGGAACTATTCCACTTAAAGTGGTTTAATAGTCATTTACCAACTTTCGAACCTAGATAATGATCACGAGACCTACGGTTGTTTGGCCTAGGCGGTGAACAATCCGAAAGGCCATGGAGCAGATGCATTTTGGCTATTATTCTTCTAAAAAAGGAGACTTTCAGCAGCGCATAGAACTCACTTCATGAACCACGTCAAACATTACGCACACTAGGGATTGAGGCCCCTCCCAAGGTCTTCGACATCCAGGCTAAAACCTAATTGCACGCCACCTATGTCCAAAAATCCTGCAAACCGGCATTACTATGCCCATTTGCGGGATTTTATTTGCCTAGCGACTGTTCAACCCGAGTTTGTAGCGTTCATACATTCGTTTATCTTTTGTCTTTTTCATAGCATCTTTGATTTCTTGAATCGCAGGATTAGGTTTGTCCAATGATTGTCTACTTTTCATTATCTCAACCCACAGGAAACAAGATTAGGTTCCCTTTAAGACTTCGCCATTATTACTAAAATCGTTTTACAATTTATATAGAACAGTCTTCTTCAGTATCACTGCGTAATTATGAGCGAAAATTTTCTGTTCATATTGTTTTCATTCTTTTCCCTTAAGTAATAAAAACATAAAAATTTATTCATCGTTTACTATAGAGGGACAACGGTCTTTTTAGAAGGTCACCTATCGTTTACACTTATATTTAGAAAACAAAATGAAAGCGATAACAAATGAAATGGAAGTATTTAAAAACTTGTTTATTGAGTCAAGCGGATAGTTCTAAATGTGAATTCTAAAAATGGGAGGAAGGAATTAAAATGAATAATTATCAAGAGCCGATTTTTGATGTAGCGCAACTGGCGCATGTGGAAATCTATTCTCCTAAGCCGGAGGAAACTGTAGAATTTTTCGAAAGATTCCTGGCGATGGAAGTGACAGCTCGATCTGGCCAATCTGCATATTTAAGAGCTTATGAGGAACCGTATCACAATTCTTTAAAGGTGACAGAGGCAAAGGAGGCAGGCTTAGGACATGCAGGTTGGCGTACGTTGTCTCCCCAGGCATTGCAACGTCGAGTTGAGGCAATAAAGGAAACCGGAATGGGAAGAGGATGGATTGAAGGGGATATTGGACATGGAGAAGCTTATCAATTCACGCTACCTGATGGCCAGTTAATGGAGCTTTTTTGGGATGTTGAGTATTATCAATGTGATGATGCGTACCGCTCAAAACTGTTGAACCGACCTTCGAAACGCCCAGAGCGTGGAGTTCCGGTACGCCGGTTGGATCACATTAATTTAATGAGTTCCAACCCACAGAAGGATGCTCAATTTATGATAGACAATCTAGGATTTCGCTTAAGAGAGGGGATTGAAGATGAGGGAAACCTGATTGGAAGCTGGCTCAGTGTATCCAATCTCATGCATGAAATTGCTATTATGCCAGAGCCAAATCAGGTGCCGGGGAAATTACATCATCTTTGTTACTGGTATGGTATTCCGCAAAATCTTTACGACATTGCTGATGTATTCAAAGAAAATGATATTTTCATAGAGGTTCCGCCGAATAAACATGGCATCAGCCAAGCATTCTGTATGTATGTGTATGAGCCTGGTGGCAATCGGGTTGAGTTATTCGGAGATGCTGGCTATCTCATCTTTGACCCTGATTGGAAGCCGGTTATATGGGATATGAAAGATGTACCAGGTTATGGAGATACTTGGATAGGGACAGCATTCCCTGACTCCTGGTGGACACAAGGTACCCCTGTTACGAAAACACAAAATGTTTGATTCAGTAACAACAGAGAGGATGGTAAATCAAGATGGCCAAGATCAAAGGAGCTATTTTAGGATCCGGAAATATTGGCACAGACTTAATGTACAAAGCGCAGAAAAATCAGGAAAACCTTGAAATATCCTTATTGGCAGGAATTGATTCCAAATCAGAAGGCCTTGCCAGAGCTCGAGAGATGGGGATTCGTGCCAGTGACGAAGGGATAAACGCAATTTTGGAAGATCCGGAAATCAAAATTGTTTTTGATGCCACCAGTGCAAAAGCACATTATAACAATGCCGAAGCACTGCGTTCAGCGGAGAAAATGGCAATCGACCTTACACCGGCTGCCATAGGCCCTCATGTAGTGCCGCCAGTTAACCTTGAGGAACATATGAATGCAATGAATGTAAATATGGTTTCTTGTGGTGGGCAAGCAATGACTCCTCTTGTTCACGCGGTTGGCCGTATAGCACCGGTTCATTATGTAGAGGTAATATCTACAGCAGCAAGTAAAGCTATTGGGCCGGGTACAAGGCAAAATGTAGACGAATTCACACGTACAACGGCAAACGCTATTCGTAATGTAGGTGGCGCGAAAATGAGTCGAGCCATTCCGGTATTTAATCCAGCCGAACCGCCAATTAAAATGACCAACACGGTTTATGCTGTGATTAAAGAGGAAGTCGATGAAGAGGCTGTGATATCTTCTATTGAAAAAATGGTGCAGGAAGTGTCCGATTATGTACCAGGTTATCGACTAAAGGGAAAGCCTTTTGTTGATTATCGTAAGACGCCATGGGGAGAATGGCCGGCTGTGGTGATTATGAATGAGGTCGAAGGATCAGGTGACTTTTTTCCAACCTATGCAGGTAATCTGGACATCATGACGGCTTCGGCTAGCAAAGTCGGGGACATGTACGCCCGGCACCTTATGGGAGTTAAGGGGGTCAACCAATGAAGATACCGAGATTAACTGATACCACACTGCGTGATGGTTCCCACGCTGTAAGTCATAATTATTCGCCGGAAGTTATCAGGAGCGTTGTCAGCAAACTAGATGAAGCCCGTGTTCCTGTCATAGAAGTTAGTCATGGGGCCGGACTAGCTGGCTCTACCATTCAACAAGGTTTTTCCACACATCCAGAATTTGATCTGATTAAGACAGCCGTGGAATCAACAAATCACGCAAAAATTGCTTCATTATTTGTACCTGGTATTGGGACCAGTGAAGAATTACGAAAGGCAGTGGACATTGGGATAGGAGCCATTCGTATTGCAGTGCATTGTACAGAAGCTGATGTAACCGAACAGTATTTTGAATTGGCGAAGGCACTGGGAATTGAGGCTGTTGGTTTTTTGATGATGTCCCATACGCAGGGTGCAAATGTTCTTGCTGAACAGGCAAAAATGATGGAATCATATGGGGCTGATTGTGTCTACATTGTGGATTCTGCAGGAGCCCTTGTTCCGACAGGCGTTAGGGAGAGAGTTTCCGCCTTAAAAGAGGCTTTATCAATTGAGGTTGGTTTTCACGCACATAATAATCTAGGCTTATCTATCGGCAATTCTGTGGCTGCGTATGAAGAAGGAGCAGACCAAATCGATGGGACATTAAGAGGACTTGGTGCAGGCGCTGGCAATACACCAACTGAAGTGCTGGTAGCAACCTTAAAAAAGATGGACATAGACACGGGGATCAATCTTTCCATTTTAATGGATGTAGCGGAAGAGATAGTAGCTCCATTGATGTCAGCACCAATCATCATTGACAGAGATAATTTATCTAGTGGATATGCAGGTGTTTACAACAGCTTTCTCTTACATGTCAGGCATGCTGCAGAAAAATTCGGAGTAAATCCTTCAGAAATTATGGAGGAATTGGGGAAACGACAAGCTATAGCCGGGCAAGAAGACTGGATTTTAGATGTGGCAGTTGAACTAGCTGAGAAAAAAGACCTTAAGGTATGACTCGGATATTAAACTTCAACGTATGCGTTTGGGAGTAATTATGGTATGTCTAGAAAGGTATAAAAAGGAGTGAAAGAGAAGTGGATACACAGGAGGCATCATTAAAACTTCTCCATTCAGAACGTACTAAAAAAGCAATCAAACCTTTAACCGATTCTCATTCTGATTTGACAGTGGATCAGGCTTATCATACACAACTGAAGACCATTCGACAAAAAGAGAGGGATGGAGCGGTTATTGTTGGAAAAAAAATTGGAGCAACCAGTAAAGCGATCCAAGATATGTTTGGTGTAGATAAGCCGGATTATGGACATCTATTGGATGACATGATGTTCGTTGAGGGTGAAACAATCTCAATTGGTCAATTTATTCAGCCAAAGGCAGAGTTTGAGATCGCGTTTATGTTGAAAAAAGATTTGGACAAGGAAAATATTACAACTTTTGATGTGATAGAAGCAACTGACTTTATTGTACCTGCTATTGAAGTGATTGACAGCCGTATTGAGGATTGGAAGATTAAATTTGAAGATACAGTGGCAGATAACGGGTCTTCTGCTGCAGCCATTATTGGTACAAAACCTACTCAAATTGAAGAATTGGATCTCATTCATTTGGGTATGGTTGCGTATAAAAATGGTGAATTATTAGACTCTGCTACAGGAGCGACTGTACTAGGAAATCCACTTCGTTCAGTGGCGTGGTTAGCGAATTCATTAAGAAAGTACAACGTGTCATTAAAAGCAGGGGAAATTATACTATCAGGAGCACTGACAAGCGCAGTAGCAATTGCAGCAAATGATACGTTTACCGCTGATTTCGCCCATTTGGGTTCCATATCTGCCTCTTTTGAATAATAAAGATAAGTAAGGTGATAAATATTGTTGGGAACAGATGATATTAATCAAATCGCTGTTGAGTTATATGAAAGTGAAAGACAAAAAAATCCAGTTAATAATTTTGTAGACAAATATCCACAGTTGGATGAGGCCTCGGCTTATAAAGTACAGGAAAAGTTGATTGAAATTAAAAGCAGTAGAGAAAATACGAAAAGGGTTGGTCATAAACTCGGGTTGACTAGCAAGGCCAAACAGAACATGATGGGTGTCCATGAGCCGTCATATGGTGTGCTATTAGAAAGTATGCAGAAATATGAAGGAGATCCTATTTCGCTTTCAGGATCTATTCATGCAAAAATAGAGCCAGAAATAGCTTTCATTTTCAATAAAGAAATAAAAGGACCAGCCGTGACTGTTGCTGAGGTTATGGAAGCAACTTCGTATGTCATGCCGGCATTGGAAATTATTGATAGCAGATTTCATGGTTTCAGTTTTACACTTCCGGATGCAGTTTCTGATAATTCCTCCTCTTCGTTATTCATGATTGGGGAAAGGTTTCAAAGACTTGATGACCTGGACTTAAGGCTGACTGGCATGGTATTAAAAAAGAACGGAGAGATTATGTCGACTGCTACAGCTGCAAATGTAATGGGACATCCGGCAAGAGCAATTTCCTGGCTAGCTAACAAATTATATAAAGTTGGACAAAGCATTCAAACCGGAGAAATCGTACTAAGTGGTTCCATATTAGCTGCGGAAACAATTGAACCAGGTGACCACTTTTCAGTAAGTTTTGATAGATTAGGTTCAGTGGAGATTACGTTTACCGAATAAGTACTCTTGCGAAAGGGGTAATTCTAATGCCATTTATTCAAATCAATATACTTGAAGGACGATCTGCCGAAAAAAAAGAACAGTTAATTAAAGAAATTACTGCTACCGCTTCTGAAGTGATGGATTCTCCTGTACAAAATGTTCGGGTGTTAATAAATGAACTGAAACCCGAACACTGGGGAATTGCTGGTGAATCAGTAAAGGGACGGAGGGACAACTAAATGACCGGAACAAAAACAAACGTGAAGGAAATTGGACTATATATTAATGGTGAATATTTAAATTCCAGTGACAATGCAACATTCGAAGCAAAGAATCCAGCTACACAAGAAGTAATCACTCGTGTTAGTGAAGCTACAAATGAAGATGTAGACCGAGCCTGTCAAACAGCCAGGGAATCATTTGAAAACGGCCCCTGGAGAACTATGACTGTGGAAGAACGCAGTGTAAAACTAAGAAGAATGGCGGAAATCATTTTAGAAAGAAAAGAAGAAATTGCACATTATGATGCGATGGATGTTGGAAAACCGTATGAGGCTACCGTTGGCCACGAAGTGGCGCGTGCAGCAAACAATATCAAATTTTTTGCTGACTTTGTTGAAAAGCAAGGCGGCGAAACATACCCAATGGGAGAAGAATACATCAACTATACAAGGTATGAGCCGGTTGGTGTTGCAGCGATCATTACTCCATGGAATGTGCCATTTATGCTGACAACATGGAAGCTGGGACCTTGTCTTGCAGCAGGGAATACGGCTGTGATTAAACCAGCTGAAAATACACCTTTATCAGTTTCATTATTGGGAGAAATTGCTAAGGAAGCAGGAATTCCTGATGGAGTAGTAAATATTGTTCAAGGACAGGGAGGCACTGTCGGGACGGCTTTAACGACCCATCCAGAGGTGGATTTAGTTTCCTTCACAGGGTCGACAGCTACCGGGAAACATATTTTAAAAGGTGGAGCAGACACGTTGAAGGAAGTATCATTTGAATTGGGCGGGAAAGCAGCAAATATTATTTTTGAAGATGCAAATATTGATAAAGCTGTACCAAGTTCTATACGTGCAGCATTTATGAATTCAGGTCAAGTATGCCTTGCTGGTTCGAGAATTTTGGTGCAGCGTTCCGTTCTTGATGAATTTCTTGAGAAGTTCAAGAAAGCTGCTATGGATTTGAAGGTAGGAGACCCGCAGGAAAAAGGCACAAATATGGGACCATTGGTAAGTAAGGAACATCACCATAAGGTAAAAAGCTACCTAGAGATTGCGAAAGAAGAAGGGGCAGAGCTTATTTATGGCGGGGGGCGTCCAGACCTTCCAGAGTATTTAAGTAATGGTTACTATCTTGAACCTACTATATATGTACATGATAATCCGAAGGCCCGTATTTGTCAGGAAGAGATTTTTGGGCCAGTTGTTACGATCCTTCCATTTGACACAGAGGAAGAGGCTCTTGATATTGCGAATGATACAGATTATGGATTAAATGGTGTTGTTTGGACAGAAAATTTACAGCGTGCTCACCGAATATCTCATGCTGTTCGTGCAGGTACAATTTGGGTAAACTGCTGGTTTGTTCGTGACCTGCGTGTGCCATTCGGAGGTTTCAAAAAGAGCGGAATTGGACGTGAAGGAGGCCACCACAGTCTTGAATTTTTTACAGAAGCTAAAAATGTCTGTATAGCTTTACAGTAATGCCTATATTTTTACCATACTGCTTATTCAAGCTTTTTTTGAGGGAGTTGAGTGGCTCGTGACAGATGTTTCCAAAAGTTTCTGTGGGGATTTTTTAACAGAGATAAAGGATCATGGAGTCACTGCTCTCGAAAAATAATTAAAGGGTTTTAGAGCAGCTATCTGTGGAATTAGGGTTTATTGTTTACAAGGACAAGATATCTCAAAATGTATATATTAAAAAATTCTACTACATTTTAAAAAGCAACCGGGAGGAAATTTAATGAAACAAATTACAGTAACCATGCTAGGAACGGGTTCACCTTTTCCAGACTTAAATAGAGCGGCTTCCGCTCAGTTGCTTCAAATTGATGACATGAATATATTAATAGACTGTGGACAGGAAACGACTTCACAACTACAAAAAGTAGGGATAGAACCTCAGAATGTATCTCACTTATGGTTTACTCACCTTCATTCAGATCATACTATGGGATACCTCCAATTTTTAATTGGCGGTTGGCATTTAGGCCGACGTGAGCTATCAGTTACGGGGCCAAAAGGTATCAAACAGTTTCATGAAACTGTTCTAGAAATGTATAAGGATGACATCAATTATCGAACATCTTTAGGAATTCCATCTAGTGGTATTCATGATGTGAAAATACATGAAATAGAAGAGGCTGGGGATATTCCTTCGGGGGATATACCTGCAAAAGTAACGGCTGCGCCGATGATTCATAACGTAACGACTTATGCATATCGTTTTGATATTGATGACACTGTTGTTGTGTTCTCTGGAGACACATCACCGACAAATGAGTTAACGATGTTGTCAAAGAATGCAGATTTACTGATACATGACTGTGTAATTACAACAAAAGAAAAAAAAGATAATTCGGTTTTAGACACTGCCTGGGAAAAACTAAAAAAAGAACACTGCACACCTGCACAGGCAGCAGAAACAGCAAAGCAGTCTAATTCAGACCGTCTTCTATTAACGCATTTTCTGCCTAGCATTGATGAAGAGCATATCGAACACGAAGTTAAACGTGTTTATGATGGAGAGCTAATTCTTGGAAAAGATCTTCAGACACTTGAGTTGTCAAAGAAAGCGGTCAATTAAAAAATATATCGGGGAGGGCTTTCCTTCCCGAATTCTTAAACCATTTATAGAAAGAAATGGTGGGAATATAGATACAGGAAACTTCTAGAGTGCTGATAATGTGAGAATGTTCTGATCTTCTCACTCATTTTTTAAGGTTGAAACAAATGGATGATAATTGGGCAATAATGCTTTAGATTAAATTCTCGAAGAATTCATTCTAAAATTTTGTTTAAAAACGGTATGTAAGGAGGATATAAAATGAAATCCAAAAATATAGATAATTCTGGCAAAATGGGATTGTTTAGTGCAACATCAGTTATGCTCGGTTCATTGCTTGGCGCTGCTATCTATATTCTATTACCTGATATAGTTGAAGGTTTAGGGTCTGGGATGTTTTTAGCCTTTGTAATCGCCGCTTTACCCGCTGTGTTTAGCGGTATTTATTATATACAATTAAATGCAACATTTCCTAATTCTGGAGGTACTTATTATTTTGCAAAACGATTACTGGGAAAATACGCAGGATTTATGTCCAGCTTGTTTCTTATATTTGGTGTAACTGGGGGGGTGGCTATGCTTGCTATTGGCTTCGCGCAATATTTTAGCCTTTATTTTCCAAGTATTCCAATAGTAATTTCTGCAGTTGGTGTACTCCTATTATTTTTTGTGATAAATTATTTCGGAATACGCATAGTTTCAAGAATACAAAACATAATGGTATTGCTAATATTGATAGCCCTTCTAATTTTTATCTTCCCCGGATTAATTTATGGGTTAGGATTAGAAGTAAATAATGAGTTCTTGCCCGGGGGTGGTAGTGCACTTTTTGGTGCCTCGGTTACCGCTTTTATAAGTTATGGAACATTTGTACTTTTGTCTTCCCTAGGTGGAAAAATCAAGAATCCGAAACGGAATACACCGATAGCTATGGGAGTCGGTATTTTAGGAGTAATAATTCTATTTGCGGGTATAGCTTTTACAGCAACCATGGTCGCTCCTAGCGAAATGATCAGTCAGTCTTCAACGGCTATCCCTGATATCGCTTCATTATATCTTCCTGCATCTTTATCTTTATTCATTGGGATTTCTGGATTGTTAGCCATTGCTACGACGCTAAATACAGGGATTGCCGTTGTTGCAACTGAACTACAGACCTTGGGACAACAAAAACTTCTTCCGGATTTCTTTGGTTATACGAACAGAAAATATGATACCCCTACAAATGCTCTGATATTTGTTGGTTTAATGGTATTAATATTATTATTAACTGGTTTATCCCAAGAAATCTTCATGCACATGATTGTAGCGGGGATACCGGTAAGTGTTTTCATTACTGGAGTTGCATCGCTAAGACTAACTAAAACCGAAGAATATAAGTACGCTATGTTTCACTTTCCTTCTTGGATTTTATATCCTTCGATCTTAATTGGCGGTTTATTAAGTATTGGATATGCTATATATGTTTATTATGTTTATCCGATTATAGGGGTATTACTATTAATCTTTTTATTCATAATGACTGTACTTTATTACTATCGTCACTCGGTAGTGACTAAAAAATCGGGAACAGTTGATGACGTAAAATAGTTTGGATAAATTGTTGAGACAAAAAAGGGTGGGTTTTTCTTTGAGAGAAGAGAAACCTAACACTCTCGACTCCGAGTTCAGATACGTAAGCTGTTTGCCTACAGCTTTTAAGTATTTTCTTCGCTTTTGGATTATAAACATCGAACACTCGTCCTTATCATAGGCGCTTTGTCGTATCCAAAGCAGCTCCATTTTGTTAGAATCTTTCGTTCAATTACATTTGAGGGGAGGATTGGTACTGTTTACATTTATCTTTAATCACAAACATTAATCTATTTTGATTAAAAGTATTTTATAATAAATGTGTGACAGTATGAAACATATTAAAAAGAATAACCTAGGAGAAAAGACGCTATAATGTATCGTAATTTCATATCATTATTGAACCTACCGAAAAACTACGATATTGGTTTTTTTAAAAGTGATGTATTAGCTGGTTTAACAGTATTTATCATGCTTGTGCCTCAGGGGATGGCTTATGCCTTATTGGCGGGTCTTCCTCCGGTGATGGGATTGTATGCTTCCACCCTTCCACTCATCGTCTATGCATTGTTCGGGTCTTCTCGGCACCTTGCCGTGGGGCCTGTAGCCATGGCTTCGATTTTAGTTTTTTCCGGTGTATCACTTTACGCAGAACCCCAAAGTTCAGACTATATAGCCTTAGTGCTTTTATTAACACTCATGGTCGGCGTTATGCAGCTTATTTTAGGTGCTATTAACGCGGGAGCTCTTATTAAATTTGTCTCACCAAATGTGATAAGCGGCTTTACGTCCGCCGTTGCTATCACGATCGGATTAAGTCAGCTTGGCAACTTTTTTGGCATTGACTTGCCCAGCGGGAATCAAATTATCCCGATTTTAACCAGTCTCTTTGAAAATATAGCAAATATCCATCTCCCAACCCTGATAATTGGAATGATTAGTTTAGCTATATTAATAGGTTTACCAAAATTCAAAGCCACAAAGTGTTTGCCTCTTCCTTTGATTGTTGTTACGTTAAGCATTCTTTTTGTCGCTTATTTTCGCTTGGATGATGCAGGCGTAAGTATCGTCGGAGAGGTGCCTACAGGGTTCCCTAGTCTTTCTATCCCAAACATAGATTTATCTGCGATGCAAACATTAGTCCCAACAGCTTTAACCATTGCTTTAATTGCCATGATGGAATCTTTATCGATTACAAAAACATTAGCAAAAAAAGATAGCCCTCCTTTAAACGTTAATAAAGAACTTCGTGCGATAGGTCTATCCAATATCGTTGGCTCGTTGTTTTCCGCTTATACAGTGACAGGTAGCTTTTCCCGGAGCGCTGTGAACCACCGAACCGGGTCTGTTTCCCAAGTATCAGCGGTAGTCACGGCTATCGGTATCCTGTTAACTTTGTTGTTTTTAACGCCATTATTTTATTATTTACCGCATGCAGTGCTGGCGGCTATTATTCTATCTGCTGTTGCCGGATTAATTAATGTCCGTCCCTTGAAATATGCTTTTCGTGTCAAACGAGAGGATGGATGGGTTTGGATCGTGACCTTTGCAGCTACCTTAGTGATCGGTTTTCAATGGGGGCTCCTAATCGGTGTTGTTGTGTCCTTATGTTTACTCATCAATCGTTTGACGAACCCACACGTTGTTGAACTAGGTTGGGATAAAAAGAGCGGGAGATATCGAAACCTTCAACGATTCCCAAATGCAATTCGAGACCCACATATGATTCTTTTACGTATCGATGCAAGGATTCAATTCTCCAACGCCGAATATATCGAAAAAATATTAGAAAACAAAATAGAAAAAATTAAAGAAAAACAAAAACAGCCATTTGATATCGTGATTGACATGGCTGGCGTGAACGACATTGATACGATGGGAATAGAAACATTAGAGCGGCTTATCCAAGAATATAATCACCAGGACAATGTCGATATATGGCTTGTTCACTTGAAAGGTCAGATTCGGGACCTATTACAACGAGCAGGATGGAATGTTCTGTATTCAGAGGCAATTCGCTATACATCTCTCGAACAACTTATAAAGAACAGACAGCTTCCTACAGATTATATGATCTGACACGGAAATATTACTGAAAGAAAATTAGCATAGGGTTGGATCCCATCAACCACCGATTTTGTAGTTTATAGTTCGTAAAATGGTCGTTAAATAGGTGCTACTGAATAAATATAAACCCCTTTATAACAAGGATTTTCGCTGGAAAGCTTCTGATCGATGCAACTTGTGCGCCTGCAGATATCGCATTCCCAACGGACTTAATTCTTTTGAATGAATCCGAGAAAAGCTGGAAGCAATGATCGACGTGCTGCACGAACCACTTTTCGGAAACCAGAAGGGAGATCCTGTCACGTCAATCTGGGCTCGAACGACTAAGTAACAAACAGTACCATGAATTTCTTGTGATTCAGGAACTGCCAACAAAAACTTATATTTGAAACGAAGACCAACCGCATTGACGGTCGGATCGTTAGCATTCACCAACCCCGTGTTCGGCCTATTGTTCGGGGGGGAGCCCATGCGAACGTAGAGTTTGGGGCCAGATTGTCCATGAGCTTGGTAGACGGATGGGCATTTCTTGACAACTTACAGTGGGATGCGTATTCACGAAGCCATTGATCTTTCAGGCGCTGTGGAAACCTATTTGCAGCCCACGAGTGTCTATCCCGAACCTGTTTTAGCGAACAAGGTTTATTTCATGCGTCAAAATCGAAACTACTGCAAGGAACGTGGAATTCGCCTCACGGGCTTTAAGCTGGGACGCCCACCCAAACAAGAATCCAAAGAGCAAAAGCAGGTCGAGAAGTAGGATGCTGCAGAACGAAATGCCATCGAAGTGAAATTCGGTGAAGGCAAGCGCACCTATGGCCTCGGTCTTATTCGAGCATGCCTTCGAAACACCAGTGAAACAGTGATTTCTCTTAAATGCTCGTCATGAATTTCTCGAAAGCCCTTCGAGAGTATTCTTTTTTCGTGTTTTAGATACAGAAGTTCAATATTCAACAGACAGCCCCAAAAGTGATTGACTGAATGGAAGTTTATTCAGTAACCCCTAAATATATGATTGATAAGTGGCTTAAGTTACACATCTGTTTGAGACTAGTAGCAATGCTGTCATAGATATTTGGATGAACTTCCTTTCCAGACCATAAAACAGTAAAAAGAGCGATTGATCTTAAAGAAACAGTTCTCAGTCTCTCTCTAATAATCAAGAAATAGGTGGTGAAAAAAATAAATTTATATAGAAAATATAACTATGTAGGAGTAATAGCTTTAATTTGTGCCACAATCATTTGGGGTTCAACGTTTGTTGCTACTCAACCTCTTTTAGACAATACAGGGGCTTTGACAGTTACAGCTTTAAGGTTTTCAATTGGGGTAATTGCACTTCTGCCTTTAGCTTATTATCAAGGGTTCCGATTAAAGATGGTATTTAAAAAGTTCTTTATTGTATTTGGATTTACTGGTATAACATGTTATTTCGGATTACAGAATTTAGGCTTATTATATACTAGTGCGGGAAATGCATCACTAATACAAGCAGGGATTCCTGCGGTAACTGCAATTCTTGCATTTATAATTTTGAAGGAAAAATTATCACCAAAAAAAGTAATAGGAATTATCTTATCTATATTTGGTGTGATTTTAGTCAGTAGTGTTGTTCCAGAATCCGGTGACCTCTTTGGTAATATATTAATAATAACAAGTGTTATATCCTATGGGTTATATACCGTAATTGGAAAATTAATAAGAAAAAATCAATATTCAGCAGTAGTAACAACCATTAGTGGTTTTGTTTCAGGGCTATTATTTTTAATCCCATTCGTAGCAATAGAGACACTTTTAATTGGTTTGCCTATAATTACTATTAATGAGTGGATTATTTTGATTTATTTAGGTGTTATTGGTTCTGCAGCTACCCTTTTTTTGTGGAATTATGCATTAAAATACGTTAATGCAAGTGTAGCAGGTGTTTATGTGAATCTTATCCCAGTAGTTGGGTTAATATTTGCTTGGTATTTTGGAGAATCAATTACTCTTGTTCAATTAACTGGTATAGCATTAGTATTATTAGGTGTTCTAATATCAGAAATAAAGACAAAAAAATTCATTAATGAAAATATTGTTGGGTAAGTTTTAAAACCCACATTCTGCGCCCATTTGAGCATATATTTGAATTTTTAACAGGAATTTCACCGACCTATATTGTATCAAAGGTTAAGGGAGCCAAATGATGAGATGATCCCTTTGACCGACACTATGAAAAACATACCAGCATTTCAACCGATACGAATAGGTTCCATCCTATTCGGCAATTGATCGAAGAGATGGGCCTGATCGAGCGGGTTGATAGGCTATCTCCGGTGAAAGGGAAAGATTGCAACGTGTCTGTTGGGACACGGATCGCTGCTTTGATTATCAACCAATTATCCGATCGAAAACCTTTGTTTAAGGTCGAAGAATTCTATGAAAACCAAGATGTCGAATTACTTTTTGGTCCGGGTGTCCAAGCCAGCGAGCTCAATGATGATGCGCTAGCACGAGCCTTGGATGCCCATCATTCGGCTTTAAGAGGTTTGTTTGCAAGCCATCCAGGGGGTGCAATCCCCCGTTAATCTCACGTGGATGAGCCTACATTTTAATACAATCTCCCAAGTGTACTGCTTGGACACTGTTGACATTGTTATGATGAAGATGAGGCTCACTTGCGACGGATATTGCCGAACAATCATGAGCCCTCAACTGGAACATATCCTCGGTTTATTAGGCATGGATAGTAGCGTTTATACGACACCGAGAAGCTCAAAAGCTGTCGAAATCAACAAATTGCAAATCGAGAAGCAGGTTGCCCCAGTACGAAATGCCATCGAAGAGAAATTCGGTGATGGAAAGTGCACCTATGGCCTCGCTCTTATGTCGGCCGTAAGTGGGTATTCCCTGTTGCGGAGACGAACGAGTTTCTAAAGCAATGGATTCAGGAACAACCGAACGAATAAGAATTGAATATAGGGGAACAGTTTGCTATTCTAGTAGTGTATGTAGCTGTTCTCCTTTAATTTGAAAGGATTGAAGGAAAACATGTCAATAGAAAAGATTAAAGAAAACGGAATAGTCGTAGCGTATCGTTCCAATGTCTACTATAAAGGCAGGCGCTACATTGGGGCAAGAAGACACTCAAAGAAAGAAGCTGATTTAGATGAAGCGGAACAAAAGAGGGATTTACTCACAGGCAACCATCTTGAAGAGTCTCGAAAAACATTAAAAGATGGCTTCGATGATTACATGACGTTGGTTGCGCCGAAACGTTTAGGAACAATCGCTCTTCAAGGTGCAGAGTCCTATTTTAAAAATCATATTGAACCAGTGTTCGGTTTTCGAGAGATGGTAAGCATCAAATCCATTGAAATTCAAAAATTTTTCGTGCAAAAAGAAAAAGAGTTGGCAAATGCCACCATCATCAAGATGTATACGTTGATGAATCAAATCTATAAAATGATGCTTCTATGGAATGAATTGAAAGCGAACCCATTGGATGGCGTTCAAAAGCCACAACCTGATTATAAAGAAAAAACCACGTGGACGAAAGAAGAATGCCACAGCTTTTTATCTGTTGCGCAGGAATATCATAGTTATATGGCATTTTGGCTTGCCTTACAGTTTGGCTTGCGCTTCTCGGAAGTTCTCGGTTTGCGATGGAAAAACATCGACTTTAACAATAATACCTTATATGTTTATGAGGCTTATCATGAACAGGAAAAAGAATTAGGTCGACTAAAAACGGAATCCTCTCGACGAGACATCCCGATTTCCGATCAACAAGCAGAATATTTAAAGCTATATAAAGAGAAACAAACGCCGAAATCCGATGTTGTTGTTGCAAACTTACAAGGCGGTTATATGATGAAACGAAACGTACGACGAGCGATGCAACGCATTTGTGAACGTGCTGAAGTCAAACAGATCACGTTTCATGAATTAAGGCACACGCACGCTACTTTAATGCTAGAAATGAACGAACACGTAAAAATCGTTCAGCAACGTTTAGGGCACGTTAAAGCTGAAACGACTATGGACATTTATTCGCATGTCCGCCCACAGGTGCATCAAGATTCTGCGGAACGTTTCTCGAACTTCTTTAATGCGTGAAAAGGTAAGGGTGAGCGGGTCATGTCGTCACTGTCCCGTCACTGCAATTCATAATGCAAACATGAGGAAAAGCTGAAAACCTTGATATGACTGGAGCTTCCTGCCGGACTCGAACCGGCGACCTCATCCTTACCATTGATGGGAAGGGGTTTAAAATCGTTTTTGAGCATTTTACCTTATCACTATAAAAGCAGCATTAACCCTTGATATAGGGGGATATTTTTGGACCTCTTAAAAACAACAAAAATCGTATTGTGCCAAAAAAAGATCCAGTTTCGAATGTTTTGGTGCCAAATTTGTGCCGCTAATGTTTATTGTTAATTTAGTTCTTCACTGGGTAAAAGATGCGATGTTTAAAATAGAGTCGCGAAGCTTTGCTTACACCTTATCGCAATCGGGCATTTGCTAAATAGAAATATCTCGCTACACGATTGTTGAAGAAAAGGGAATATATCAAATTAATTTGATATATTGTTAGCACTTATGGTACTATTCCATTAATCAACAAGATTTGATGAAAGGAGTGAATGACTTTGAAGGTAGTATCACCTGTTGATGAACTCTCCATTAATACTTTAGAGAAATATGAACACACGTTTAAGGCGTTAGCTGATAAAAAACGATTGCATTTACTTCATCTGTTGAGTAGAAGAGGAAAAACTTGTGTCTGTGACCTGACAGAAGAGTTAGATATGAGTCAATCGAAGCTATCTTACCATCTAAAAATACTGATGGATGCTAACCTTTTGGTTAGGGAAACCAAAGGGATATGGAGTTATTATGAGATTAATGAAGGTGAAATGGATCGGGTACTCTCAGATGAATTATGTTGTGTGTTTAAACCTGGATTCAATAAGTGTTAGTAACTTTTTGAACACAATAAATCAAATAAAATTGATTATATAGGAGAGGTATGTATGACCAACGTGCACATTGGGTTAAACGTGAGAGATTTAGAGAAGAGTAAAGCCTTTTATGAAAATATGCTTGGCGTTACGCCTGCAAAGGAAAAACACGATTATATTAAGTTCCTAACGGCTGATCCAAATTTGAACTTAACTTTAACACCAACAGAACAAGTGGAAGGAAATCATATTAACCATTTAGGCGTACAATTGGAGAGCAAAGATGAAGTGACCAAACATAAAGAAAGGCTTGAAAAAGTTGGGTTCTTTGCTCGAGAAGAAATGGATACAACATGTTGCTAGGCTCTCCAAGATAAGTTTTGGGTTACGGATCCTGATGGGACGAGTGGGAATATTTTTATACAAAGGATAACGTAGTAGAAACTGAAGATCCATGTTGCGCAGGTTAATTTCCCATGCAACTTTTATGTAATCATGAAGGCGGCCACTGGCTGCCTTTAATAGGGTATATACCATACTCTTAGAGAAAGAAACACTTGATATAGTAAGGGAGAATGCATACATTGATTTCAATCATTTTAGCATCTGCATATTTATCATTACGCTCGTTTTGGTCATCTGGCAGCCTAAAAACCTTAATATTGGTTGGTCTGCCTGTGGTGGTGCCATTGTTGCACTACTTCTCGGTGTTGTTTCTTTGGCGATGTCCTTGAAGTAACAAGCATTGTTTGGAATGCCACCTTAACGTTTGTCGCTGTTATCATTATTTCTTTGATTTTAGATGAGATAGGCTTTTTCGAATGGTCGGCATTACATATGACTCGTGCGGCCAAAGGAAATGCAGTGCTTATGTTTGTCTATGTCTGTATCTTAGGTTCCATCGTCGCTGCATTTTTCGCTAATGACGGTGCGGCTTTAATTCTAACGCCTATCGTTTTAGCCATGGTTCGCTCCTTGAATTTTAACGAAACGATGGTGTTCCCATTTATTATTGCGAGTGGATTTATTGCCGATTCCACCTCGCTACCGTTGATTGTAAGTAACTTAGTCAACATTGTTTCGGCGGACTTCTTTGGGATTGGATTTATTGAATATGCAACATGGATGATTGTTCCTAATTTCTTTTCATTAGTGGCCAGTATTCTTGTTTTGTATCTATACTTTAGAAAGAGCATTCCGAAACGATACGATTATGAAAAACTGCAAAAGCCTGTAACAGCCATTAAAGATGAAAAAATGTTCCGGATCTCGTGGTTTGTTTTAGCAGTATTATTAATTGGATATCTCGTTAGTGAGTTCCTACATATTCCTGTATCTATTGTTGCGGGAATGATTGCCCTTATCTTTTTGGGGATTGCCAGCAAGAGCCCTGCTGTCGCTACACGCTCCGTCCTCAAAGGTGCACCATGGAACATTGTCTTTTTCTCGGTTGGGATGTATGTCGTTGTGTTTGGTCTGCAAAATGTCGGCTTAACGGATGTTCTAGCTTCAGGACTTGAATATGTTGCTGAACAAGGTGTTTTTGCGGCAACCATGGGCATGGGCTTTTTAGCAGCTATTCTGTCTTCCATAATGAATAATATGCCAACGGTCATGATCAATGCCATCGCGATTGATACGACAGCTGCAACTGGATTGATGAAAGAAGCCATGGTTTATGCCAATGTGGTCGGTTCTGACTTAGGGCCAAAAATTACGCCGATTGGTTCGTTGGCAACGTTATTGTGGCTACACGTCCTTACGCAAAAAGGCGTGAAAATATCTTGGTGGACGTATTTTAAGACAGGCATTGTTATTACATTACCCGTCTTATTTATTACGTTGCTCGTCCTCTATCTCTGGTTAATGATCATTAGTTAAAGAAAAGGAGAGAATCCATCATGTCGAAAAAAACGATCTATTTTATTTGTACAGGGAACTCATGCCGCAGCCAAATGGCCGAAGGATGGGCCAAACATTATTTAGGTAAGGAATGGAATGTATACAGTGCAGGTGTCGAAGCTCATGGTTTAAATGAAAATGCAGTAAAAGTCATGAGCGAAGTCAATATTGATATTTCTAATCAAACATCAGACGTCATTGATACGGACTTATGGAATGACGTTGATATGATTGTGACCCTTTGCGGCGATGCGGCGGATCGTTGTCCGATGACACCGCCACATATTCGCCGTGAACATTGGGGTTTTGATGATCCGGCAAAAGCTGAAGGATTAGATAAAGAGAAGTGGGCTGCATTCCAACGAGTACGTGATGAAATTGGTCACCGTATTCAACAATTTGCTAAAACATCATGATAAGTTCATGAAAGTTATATGAACACTACTTACTATATTTTTAAATTATCATGTATTGTCATGTATATGAGTTGAATCGTTCTATTTTTAAAAAGCTCTTGACCCTGTAGTTGGGTACAGACTCTATAATGATAACTGAGGAGGGAAAGGACATGAATGGTCTGACGATAAGTCAAATAGCAAAACGCTCTAACGTTAATATTGAGACAGTGAGATATTATGAAAAACGTGGACTTATTTCTGAACCTCCTCGGACGGAATCTGGATACCGGAAGTTTCCGCAAGGCGTTATTAAAGACCTCCAATTTATTAAACGTGCACAAGATGTTGGGTTTACGCTTGAAGAAATAAAAAAGCTGTTATTAGCTTCTAATAATGAAGACTTTCATTCAGAAGAAGTATACGAATTTGCGATGAATAAAATCCAAGAAATCGAGAAAAAAATCCACGATTTTAACCACATGAAATCGTTATTAGGAGAGTTAGCAGCAAAATGTCCGGGTTCAGGTACTCCTAAAGACCAATGTCCAATCATTAAAAACCTTTCTAAAGGAGAGATCGAAGATGGCTGAAAAATTAGTTGAAGTATTTACGTCAGGTTGCCCTATCTGTGAAAGGACTGTAAAACAAGTCAAAGACCTTACGCAATATAGTGCTGAGCATGAAGTGGTGGTATATGATTTGAATAAGAAATGTGACACCAACGAATGTGAAGATAAGGCTAAGGAGTATGGGGTTCAATCGGTCCCAACAGTCGCAATTGACGGGAAATTAGCGGATTGCTGCAGCAATAATGGGGTTAATTTCGATACGTTAGAAGCTGAAATACTGGGTAAATAATTCACCAGAACAGGGGAACAATGCGTGCATATTTACTATTTACGGTTTTTAATCTGCAGCATCGTACTTCACAGGCGCTTTCCATTAAATAAGGATTGCGCCTTTTTAAGAATGGAAATCCTGAACAGTAATATGGAGTTATGCCTACATTGGAAAATGGCTACCCCCTATACTAAACTTAAGATGGCCTTCCATAATACGAATGGGTGCAAATGGAATAATTGAGCCCACTCTCGGAAAAGGGTTATAGTGGAATAATGGAGATCGAAAAGTCTCTGGAGCATCCGATAAAACTGTATTTCCATGGCAAGCATTTTTTAACTGCTTTACAATTACAATGAAATCCGACAAGCGTTTGAAAAAGTAGAATATGGACTAGAGAGCAAAAATAAGGTGGTACGAGCTGCACGAAAACATTTTTGAGAAAGGTGGAAAAAACATTGAATCATATTCGTATAAACATTCAGGGAATGACCTGTACAGGCTGTGAAGAACATATTGCAGTATCCCTTGAAAAAATCGGAGCGGAACATATTGATGCCAACTATCGTCGAGGAGATGTCACCTTTGAACTCCCCGAAAATGTGGAAATTGAAACGGCCAAAAAAGCCATTGATGAAGCCAAATACCAACCTGGACAAGCTGAAATCTTACAATCGCAGGAAAAACCTATTTTAGGTGATGACGAAGATTACGATTTTTTGATTATCGGTTCGGGAGGTGCGGCATTTTCTGCGGCCATCAAAGCTAGCGAAAACGGTGAGAAGGTTGCCATGGTGGAACGAAGCACAGTCGGGGGAACATGCGTTAACATCGGTTGTGTACCGTCAAAAACCATGCTTCGTGCCGGTGAAATCAACGGTGTTGCCCAAAACACTCCATTTAACGGGGTTCAAACGAGTGCCGGTCCGGTTGACCTGCCCAATTGACCGAACAAAAAGATGAATTGGTTAATCAAATGCGTCAAGAAAAATATATAGATCTGATTGATGAATATGGATTTAACCTTATTCGTGGTGAAGCCGAATTTATAGACGATAAGACAATACAAGTGAATGGGCAAAGCATCACAGCTAAAAGCTTTTTAATTGCAACGGGGGCCCCTCCGGCCATTCCGGACATCCCTAGGATGGGTGAGGTGGATTATTTAACAAGTACAACCGCACTTGAATTAAAAGAGATGCCAAAACGCTTGGCAGTGATCGGTTCTGGGTATGTCGCCACGGAATTGGGCCAAATGTTTCACAATCTAGGAACGGAAGTCACCCTTATGCAAAGAAGCGATCGTCTATTTAAAATGTATGATCCTGAAATTTCGGAAGCCATCGGTGAAGCCTTAACTGAGCAAGGACTTAATCTGATCACCGGAGCCACTTATCTAAGAGTAGAGCAAAAGGGTAATAGGAAAAACGTTTATATTGAAGTGAACGGTGAAGAACAAGTAATCGAAGCCGATCAAATCCTTATAGCAACAGGAAGAAAGCCTAACACAAAGGCTTTAAATCTTGAAGCAACAGGCGTGAAAACGGGCAAAAAAGGCGAAGTGTTGACCAACGAATATTTGCAAACGAGCATTAACCGAATATATGCCGCGGGTGATGTTACTCTCGGTCCACAATTCGTTTACGTTGCGGCTTATGAAGGTGAAATTGTGGCAAGTAATGCGCTCGGCCTGACGAAACGCAAAATTGACCCTCGCTTTGTTCCCGGTGTCACCTTTACCAACCCATCGATGGCTACAGTCGGCTTGACAGAACTACAGGCAAAAGAACAAGGTTATGATGTCAAAACATCGGTCCTTCCGTTGGACGCTGTGCCACGAGCCCTAGTCAATTACGAAACAACTGGGGTTTATAAACTGGTCGTTGACGCCCAAAATCGTAAATTGATTGGAGCGCACATCGTTAGCGAAAATGCAGGTGATGTCATTTATGGGGCGACCTTGGCGGTGCAATTTGGATTGACTATTGAAGACCTAACAAACAGCTTTGCGCCTTATTTAACAATGGCTGAAGGATTGAAACTCGCAGCCTTAGCGTTTGATAATGACGTGTCGAAATTATCTTGTTGCGCAGGTTAATTTATATCACTGGTCTTTTGGGAAAGGCCATATTCTGGAATACGACTGCAAACTAAGAGACATTATCGCAAAGTAAAAAGAACTTTAAAAACAGCTCTCTTTGGATTGGTTGCTTTATTTCCTTCTTTTCCCTCTGAATGAAAGTAAGATTCGAGATACAATAGCTAATATAGGCAGCTCAATGAGAGGTCCAATGACTAAGACTAATGCAATGAGTGGTTGATCTGGAAAGGCTGCTATTACGATCGCTAAAGCAATAGGGGAATTCCGTGCAATTATGGTTAGACTTAGACTCACTGTATCTTCATAAGAAAAGTTCAGTGCTTTTCCAACAGTTTGTGCGACAACAACGTTAATGACAAAAAATAGCACGACTGGAATCAATAATATTAAAATGACCTCTAGATTGTTCATTAAATAAGATCCTTCTGAAGCAAACATTACTGTAATAGCTAATGCCAAAAAAATAATTTGGGCCGAAGAGAAAAAGGGAATCAGTTTATCGTTTAAAAATGTTTTTTCTTGTTCTTTAATAAATAACGCGATAATTGAGCGATTGCAAATGGTACGACTAAAACCAATACTACACTTTCGATAACGGTTGAAAGGGAAACAGATTCCATAGTACCTACAAAGATAAACAGATACACGGGTATCAATAACACTTGCAGAATTAAATTGATGGGTAATACAGAGGTCGATAATGACATGTTGCCTTTAACGATTTTTGTAAATACTAAATACCAGTCTGTACATGGCGTCACCATGAACATGATACATCCTAACCATAATGCAGGATAGTCGGCGAGGAAAATAGCACCAAGGCCCCATGCTAGTAATGGCATCCAAACAAAATTGATAATGGTACTTGTGGGGTCAGTCAACTTCCAGCCACTTACCTCATCAATGAGGATGGCGAGGTGATCTTGGAGCATATTGGAGGAATGACAGAAGAAAATGTCCAAGACTATATGGAAATGGTTGATCCGGCTGCTTCATCCTGAGGCAGTCGATTCTTTTGTATATATGTAAGTTGGTCATGTTGTTCATATGGGATGTTATACAAATATTAATTGACAATTAATGAAATGAAGCATAGTATTATAATCAAATGATTATTAGAATGTAGGTGAAGGATATGAAAACGAAAGAAAAACAAGATCAATGTGAGGTTTTTTGTTATGACGAAGAAAAGGTTCAACGATTATCTCCCCTCATCGAATCCGAAACCTTTACATTCACAGGGGATATCTTTAAAGCGTTATCTGATGAGACACGATTAAAAATAGCTTATACATTAACGCAAGAGACTGAACTCTGCGTTTGTGATGTAGCCCATATTATCGGAACAACGACGGCCACGGCTTCTCATCATCTCCGTCACCTCAGAAACTTACGCATTGCGAAAAGCCGCAAGAAAGGGAAATTAGTATTTTATTCCTTAGATGATCACCATGTCACAGAACTCATCGCAACGGCTATGGCGCATGGCCGGGAGGAGGTCCATCGTGGCTGATCATACCGAAAAAACTGATTACCGCGTCCAAGGCTTTTCGTGTGCCAATTGTGCCAATACGTTTGAAAAGAATGTTCAACGATTAGATGGGGTGAACGATGCAAAGGTGAATTTTGGGGCTTCAAAGATCACTGTTTACGGCTCCACAACGAAGGAGGAATTGGAGAAGGCCGGTTCCTTTGAAAATTTGAAAGTCCAATCAGAACATGCACCTGATGAATCGGAATCAACCCGTCAGCCATCCTTTTTCCAAAAATATCAAACCGTAATATTAGCCATCCTCTTTTTTGGTTTTGGAGTGGCCTCTCAAGTCATCAATGGTGGAGATAACCTCCTCACTTGGCTTGCTTATGCCACTTCAATGGTCGTTGGGGGCTATACACTCTTTAAGACTGGGCTTATGAATTTAATGCGCCTGCGATTTGATATGAAGACGCTAATGACTGTGGCTGTCATCGGGGCGGCCATTATCGGAGAATGGGCGGAAGGAGCCCTTGTGGTCATTCTTTTTGCCATTAGTGAAGAACTCGAGGGATTCTCCATGGATCGAGCTAGACAATCCATTCGTTCGCTCATGGATATTGCCCCCAAGGAAGCGCTTATTAAACGAAACGGGCAAGAGATGAAAATCCATGTCGACGACATTGCGATTGGGGACATCATGATTGTCAAACCGGGGCAAAAAGCGGCCATGGATGGCGTTGTTGTATCCGGTCATTCCTCGATAAATCAGGCAGCTGTTACCGGCGAGTCTATTCCTGTCGAAAAAAAACTCGATGATGAGGTTTTTGCGGGGACATTGAATGAAGAAGGATTCCTGGAAGTTCGTGTCACCAAGCATGTCGAAGATACGACCATTTCAAAAGTGATCCATCTCGTGGAAGAAGCACAAGCGGAGCGTGCGCCGGCCCAAGCTTTTGTGGATCGATTTGCGAAGTATTATACACCTGCCGTTATGGTTTTAGCTATGCTTGTGGCAGTTTTGCCGCCATTGGTGATGGGAGCATCTTGGGAAGCATGGATTTATCAAGGGCTTGCTGTTTTGGTCGTGGCTTGTCCGTGTGCACTTGTGATTTCAACCCCGGTTTCCATCGTTACAGCCATTGGCAATGCGGCTAAGAATGGCGTTTTAATTAAAGGTGGCGCTTATTTAGAAGAAGCCGGGTCGTTAAAAGCGATCGCTTTTGATAAAACAGGAACCTTAACCAAAGGGGTTCCGGTCGTTACGGATTTTTCCCTTTTTCACCCGGGAAATGAAGATAAGCTATTAGCCAAAGTCACTGCGTTAGAGTCACGATCCCAACATCCTTTAGCTTCGGCCATCGTCGATCAAGCCAAGCAAGCGAACATTTCTTACCACCATCATGAGGTTCATGATTTTACTTCGATCACAGGAAAAGGGATCAAAGGTACGATCGATGGGACGACGTACTACGTTGGGAACCTAAGTTTATGGGAAGATGTGCTGGGATATGTCATTGATCCGGACATTCGTCATTCCCTTGAAGGCCTTCAAAAGCAAGGGAAGACAGGAATGTTTGTTGGGACGGATCAGTCTGTATTAGCTTTGATTGCCGTTGCTGATGAAGTTCGTGACACGAGCCAAGAAGTCATCTCGAAACTCCATGACATCGGTATTGACCAAACAATTATGCTGACGGGTGATCATCAAGACACGGCGTCTGCCATTGGTAAGCAAGTGGGTGTGACCGATGTTCAAGCCAACCTTTTACCGGAAGATAAATTATCATATGTTAAAGCATTTAGAGAAAAGTATCGAAAAGTAGCTATGGTTGGAGATGGCGTTAATGATGCCCCTGCCTTGGCTGCGTCCAATGTAGGCATAGCTATGGGGGGAGCGGGTACTGATACCGCATTAGAAACCGCCGACGTTGCCTTGATGGGGGACGATTTACAGAAACTCCCCTATACGATGAAACTGAGTCGCCGAGCGTTGCGCATTATTAAACAAAACATCAGTTTTTCTCTGGGTATTAAGTTCTTGGCGCTTTTATTAGTGGTACCAGGATGGTTAACCCTTTGGATTGCGATCTTAGCGGATTTAGGGGCGACGCTCCTTGTGACAGCAAATGGACTACGTTTGTTGCGGGTAAAAGAATAAAACGATGGGCGTTAGGGAAGTTCTTAACGCCCTAATTTTCATGTAAAACATTGAATGATTATGATATTAAACACAAATTGGGCTGCGACATTTTTTTGTTTGCTGAAAACACCCCAAAGAGAAAACGTCGATATCTCATGTGTTTAGTGTGCGCGTATATATTCGAGGAGGTAGTGTAATTCTAATTTACACTATAACGTTGTTTGTATTCGGCGGGAGTTGAGTGGGTGCTTATTTAAGTCATGGGGCCTTATAAATTTCAAGCTCTTTTGAGTTAACAAATCGAAAGGGAGTACTGGAATGTCTCACCATCATGCAACAGGTCAGGCAAACAAGAAGAATTTAATGTTTGCGATGATCATCATAGGAAGTTGGATGTTTGTTCAATTGATTGGTGTAAAATCATGACATTTCGGAGAAAATTGAGAAGTATGAACGTTGGATTGTTCCGATCGTGTTCATAGGGTTAGGTTTATATATTATGTATGCGAATGGCACATTCAACACTTTAATTTCCCTTTTATAAAGTGCTATTAGCGAAGATGAAAGAAGCTCATTTGAAAAGTCCTCACTGTGCAACAATACGATCGGTCGCGATTGTTGTATATCACAAGCAGAAAATGATCAAACTTTTTTACAAAGCTACTTCGGAGTAATTCTTGAGAGCTTGTTTTGATCAATTTTTTATCCAAAACAGGTGTTTGCTTCTTTATATTCCTTCATGATTTTATAAAATGTGTTTTTCTTTAGTTCTAATACCTCCATAAACCAAGCACCGGTTATTTCTCCGTTTCTCCATTTTGGATAATTATCTTCTATAACATGTAGCTGTCTCTTGCTTATATTAGAAAGATTGATTGAAGGACGCCCTAAATGTTTCCCTTGAGATTTAGCTACTTCGATCCCTTCAGCTTGTCTTTGACGGATTTTCTTCCGTTCTTGGTCTGCAACATATGAAAGCAAAGATAAAAATTGATCTTCCATTAATTGTCCCATATCACCCATTTCTCGGAACTTACGGCTGTCAAATAAAGATTCATTTTCTAATACGACTATATCTGCTTTCAATTCTCTGGTTATATATTTCCATTCCGTAATGACCTCATCATAGTTACGTCCCAAACGATCAAGCGCATCCATATAGATGATATCTTCTTC
This sequence comes from Salicibibacter kimchii, assembly GCF_003336365.1. Taxonomy (GTDB): domain Bacteria; phylum Bacillota; class Bacilli; order Bacillales; family Marinococcaceae; genus Salicibibacter; species Salicibibacter kimchii. Next base: position 2,522,005 of record NZ_CP031092.1, read on the forward strand.
ATTAAGAACCTTGCGCAGTAATTGGTATTGGGGGCGTTCGAAATTTTTCCCACTCGCTCGGTCAACAAAAATGCGTCGTGCCTCAACGTCCCTTTCCAACATTTTGTTTAACTGGCGCTGTTCATTCTGATCTTTAGAACTCACTCGTATGTACCCATATGTAACTACCATATTCGCTACCCCCATTGGCATTGTTATATCATTTATTATAAGATTTTTGTTTATAAAGGTAAATGATAATTATAAACGTTTATAAAAATTTTGGATAACATTTATAAACTTGATGTGATGCAATTTTATCGATGTGTACTTCCTATCCTTAAAGGTATACCTTTATAAACGTGATGATGATAGCCATATATTTTCTGAACATACGTTTTGCTTTCACATTGGCGTCTTCAAAGATTCTACATATTTTTTGGTATTTTTTATGTTGAGGTCGATGATTAAAGGAGGGAGTCTGCATGAAAAACAAAAAGTTCTTACTCATTCCATCACTTGCTATTACTGCTTTATTGGTGGCAAGTCCGATCGGTATTACATGGGCAGCTGGAGATCAAAGTGAAGGCGGTATGATGGATAGAATGATGATGGAAAATGGCATGAATGAGATGATGGATGCTATGAATTCCCCAGAGGGTGAAAAGATGATGAATGCTTGTCAGGAATTCATGTCCTCCAATAACACAGAAGGATCAGATTAACTGGGATTGAAGACATAGTGGGCGCTCTCAAGTTCTTCATCAATGATTATCACTTTATCGAAAAATGCTTGAAATATCTTGTTCTTGAGAAGAATGTCATACGGTATTTCTGCAAGAACCAGGCGTCCATGACAACACCCCTACCGTTCGATTGTAACCTTTTTAAATCTGATACCGAAAGGGCTGTCCCAATGGTGAATGACCTTATGAGGCAGCCCTTTCATGTTTGAAACACGATATGGCGACCCGAGTGATAGGTAACTAAATGTTTGAACCCCACCCTAATCTGATCCATGCCCTATTATTTTTACTTCTTGACGGAATATAGTAATTGATGTCTATTTTTCTGAAATGGTCACTTTCCCTAATTAACAAGCATAAATAAATGACATAGTGTCATCACTTATTGATAGGAGGGCCAAGTAATGATTTTAACATCGATTGATTTAGGTTTAATATCTGAACATTTGAATATACACCAGGATGTTATTAGAAAATTAAAGTCCTATTATTGCCTAGCGAAAAATCCACAATTACAGCAAATTATTTATGAGCAGGTTTTAATTATGCGTAACCACGCAGATGTGATGCTAATGTTGATGGATCCTGAACGAAATGAGGAAGTCGATGTATCAGCGTTACATCAACTGCAACCTATCGACATTCCATGTAAACAAAGCTTTTCTTATATGAATGAACAAAATATTGCCTTTGAGGCACGTAATACAGCAATGACAATGGCTCAAGATAATTTTAACTCTTCCTTAAGTATGAACGCACAGAATGTAAGGAATATTCATTTACAAATGGCTCTACAACAATTTGGGTTACAAAGCAGATATAGTGATTTTATTGAATCAAAAGGGTGGGATTATGCTCCAAATGCCTCGATTCAAGAGCAGATACATGCGCTAAAATCATTTCAACAAATGTATTATAATCTATGAATATAGCCATTCCTGTGCCGATCATAATGATCGGCACAGGAATGGCTTAATACCTCTATCATTTTGCGCGGGGGATACGCTGGCTATTCCCCTGGACCCCTTGGAGAAACGAAGCTAAAGGTATGGGGAATACTTGAAATGTACTCGTTCTTGAGAAATCCTCAAGGTTTATTCACCCATATCTTTCCCAAACAATTGCAGGCATATTGTCAACGAATGATTAAATATCTGAAAACTTCTATAATTTCGGCGATGTCCGCCCCAAAATGGACCATTAGACACGTTCTAGTAAAAGCATATTCTCAATAGAATGGTAGCGTAAGGAGGGACAGGCCCTTGCGCAGACCAAATCACTATTCACATGCCTTCACAGTATCGAAATCGAATGTTCAGTCAATCTTTATGGTAGCCGTCGCTTTGATCGTTGGGACCTTTCTTTTTATTGCTATGCTAACGACTGCGGATAATACTCATCGCTTTTCTTCATCAGTCCTTCACGATTGGACGAAAGAGGCACAAAGTGATTGGTTTATTCATTTATTAGGGGTTGAAAACCGGTATTATCTAGATGCAATGCAAGATACTTCTACCCCCAGTTTGACCACAACAGTTATAGAGCTTGCCACGAATATGAACTTGAATGATCCACGCACATTTTTGGGAAGAGAGATTCCCGGTTTCTCAGGTTTTGACAATACGCTTGTAATTGCTGGGCAAGGAACTGACTTTACAAATATGGCTATGGAATCTCCCCCTCCTTCCGAGGAACATCAATATGAACAACCCGAAACTGATGGAGGTGAAAGGGAGGGGACAGTAGACGATGATCCCCCTGAGATTGCTGATGAGGAACCGATCATTCATCTCTTACATTCACATAGCCGTGAATCTTTTTTGCCCGAAATCGAGGGAGACGATCCAAACAACCAAGAAATTAATATTGTTCAGGTTGGCAACTATCTAGCCGATCAATTTCGCGAATACGGACTTCCTGTAGAAGTCTCTGATCATGACATTCAACAGAAATTAAATGAGCGAGGATGGGATTACAGCCAATCATATGAGATGTCTCGCGAGATTCTTGAGGAAGACATAGAAAAACATGATGAACTTGAATTTTTCTTTGATCTTCACCGGGACTCTGTAGAACGAGAACATTCTACAGCGACAATCAATGAGGAAGTTTATGCTCGAACATTTTTTGTTATCGGGGAAGACCATCCGGATTATGAACAAAACTTGGAAATGGCGACAGAAATCCATCACCGCCTGGAGGAAAGGTGGCCGGGATTAAGCAGAGGAGTCATGACCTCCGGAGGTGCTGGCGTGGATGGAGTTTATAATCAGGATTTATCACCGAATTCGATGACCATCGAATTTGGAGGGGTGGACAACACGTTTGAAGAAGTCTATCGCAGTGCCGACGCAGTTGCTGAAGTTATACAAGAATATATCTACGAGGAACTTGAACGTTAGACTTGGGGCTGTTCCTCTCCTCCTCTTCATTAGCCCCAGCCTACAATTCCCGCGTTTTGCTGCTACTTCCACAGTTAGAAGCCCTCTCGCTGTTATAGCAAGAGGCTTTCTAAATGCTTGGGGCTATATCATACTAGGTAAAGCAGATGCCCAAGAGTATTACTTCATTTTGATCGTCTGGCCACACCAGTAGATGAAAGAATTGTTGAAGAACCATGCTTCCATGTGAAAGCAGAAATTATTAACTTGAAATGAACGTAATCCATTTTGGTTGATTTCCTCATGTTAGACAGGAGGCCATGTTTTGAATATAAATTTATGTTTTCCTCCTTAAGGGAACCTTCTTTCCATATGTCCCCATTCTCCAAAACCATTCAAAAGGGCCATAGTAAAATGTTTTTAGCCAAAGGTGGCTGAAAATCATTTGTACGACAAATAAAATGATACCTATAAAAAGGGCGAATATATAGCTTGGTTCCATCCAAATTCCGACCCTTTCAAAAATTGTTCTCCCGCTGTGCATAAAAAGACTTACGAATACCAGCGACTGCAAAAGGTAATTGGTGAAAGCCATTTTTCCAACAGTAGAAAATGGCAACAAGGCATTTGATAGGGTCGTCGTTCTGCTCGTTCCTAAAAGAATAATGCCCATTAAGATTCCAACGGTTACGACAAACGGATAAAAACTTTCCAGAGGCGTGATGACAAGGGCATCAACCTCATAATAAAGGGCCGTTTTGCCGGAAACACCAACAGTAAGGAAAACCAAAGATAGGAGCCACATTCGCTTTCTCCGTGCTACTGCTTGTGAAAGTAAATCCTTACGATAAGTGTACATCCCAAATAAGAAAAAGCTCAAATGCTCTACCATAGAAGAAAATTCATTAATGAGATATTCGGACCCCGTGGGAGATTCTCCCGGTCCAAGCAGCAAGTCCTTGAGCCACTCGTCTAGAGAAAGCGAATGGGGGAAATAATAATTTAGCAAATCCATTCCAATCGTATATCCCACCCAAGAAAACAAAGCCATTGTAAGCAACCACTTCGCTGGAAACTTAATAAAAAAAAGAAGTACATAACCAGCCATGGCATACATAAGCAAGATGTCGCCCGCCCAAATGTAATACCCATGGAGAGCCCCGATTATAAATAGTAGTAGCAATCTGCGGAATAACGTTGGGAATGGATTCAAATTTTTTTTGCTTAGTCTTTCATAAATAAGAATAAGACTGATTCCGAACATAAATGCAAATAATGGCCTGGCGCTATCTTCCAGTAAAATTGACATCAAAGCATCGAGTGATTCATTGATAGAAGATTGGTTTTCCGTCTCTATGGAAGCCAATCCAGAAATATTCACTAAAAAAATAGCTAATAAAGCTAATCCACGCAGTTGATCTAAAATCTCAATTCTATTACCCTGATCTTCATTCTTCACCGATCCCAAATGAGAACCTTCTTTCCAAGTATCTACGTTTTCGAAAGATCTAGTTGGATTTTAAGAAAAAAATATGGAGAAAGAGTGAAGTAGATAAACTTCAAAAACGGGGCATCTTTGTACATCCATATTCCTTTAGTCAAATGACAAAAGAAAAGAGACTTCTCGAAGAAGCCCCTATTTTAATATTATTCAGGTTGATTCGGAACATTTGGATCAGGCGTAAAGGCTGGCTCAAATCCTTCATACTGCACTTCAGCGACCATTCCGTCACTTGCATGGTGAAACTCGTGGCAATGGAACATCCAATTTCCAGGGTTTTGAGCTTCAAATACAATTTCATAAGTCTCACCTGGGCGTACGTTTAACGTATCTTTGGTGACCGAAGATCCTTGAAGTGGTTCTCCATCCTTCGAAATAACGTCAAAGAACTCCCCATGTAAGTGCATTGGATGGTCGTCCTCCGTATCATTTTCAATGGTTACCTTTACGACATCTCCTTCTTCTACCTCGTAGATCTCATGATCAGGGAATTGTTTTCCATTAATTGTGAACGTATCCCCCCCATCATCGGTTCCAAGGTTCATGTCGTATTCCTTATTAATATCATATTCATTCATGTTCTGCGCCTCTCCGTAGGTGGTTAAATCCAAGGAAGAGGAAGGAGTATCACCTGTTTGTAGGTCCTCATCTTCATAACCGTCATATATAAGAGGAAGGGACGCATTTAATCTTTCCTGATTCTCTTCCGCAAAAACTTGTATACCCCACGCCCCTGGATTGTCCATTTCAATTTCAACATCATATCGTTCAGCCGGGGCGATTTGGAAGGACGTATCACTTATCATTTCAGGTTCATTGACAGGCTGGCCATCATAATGGGTCACTTTAAATGCGTGTTCGGGAATTGAGACAATTTGTGTAAACAATCCTGCATTCACAAATCGTAGCTTTACTTTATCCCCCTCTTCAACATCAACGGATTCAATTTGCGAAGATGATTGACCGTTAATAACCATTGTATCATACATCTCATTCATCATATCCGCATGATCCATCTCCTCCATATCTCCGTTTTCCATGTCACTATGATCCATGTCTTCGTGCATGTCGTCTTCCATATCCATGTCCATTGGAGCAAATTCATCAATCGCTATGACTTCATCTACATCATAAGACTCCTGGTCCTCAGGTTCAACAATGAAAACCCCATAGAGACCTTGATCGACTTGGGTTGACCCGTCTTGATGGGAGTGATACCAGTACGTTCCAGGGACATCTGCTTGGTACTCGTACGTAAACTCTTCCCCAGGCATGATCGCATTTTGAGTAACGCCAGGGACGCCATCCATCGCGTTAGGGACGGGGAAGCCATGTAGATGAAGGGCAGTGGGTTCTTCCAAATTGTTTTGGACATTTAATATAACCTCATCCCCTTCTTGGACACGAATCTTCTCGCCAGGTACGGATCCATTATAAGTCCAGGCATCTGTCATGGTTTCGTCATCAAACATCCAATGCGTCTCGGTAACATCTAGATTAAACACTTCTTTACCATCTTCAGTCATCATTTCATTCCCTTTACCCTCTTGTTGACTCTCGGTAGATCCCGTAGATCCCTCATCTAACCCCTCACCCGAACAGCCAGCTAGCACAAAAAAAATGGTACTCATTCCTATATATACTTTTTTCAATCTTCTTCCCCCTTTTGATTGGTTATGTCACACTGTAAACGGAAAAAATGTAGAATCTATGAATAAATAATGATTTTTACTTAAATCTAATGAAAATCCGTGCTTTTTTTCTCTATGAACGATCGCTCCATATTTTCTACACATTTTTTTAGTACGTTATTCATGAAAAGGAGGAATTATAGAATGAAGAAGAAAATCATGATAGGATCCGTTTCGCTAGTAACAGCTTTTGCATTAGCTGCATGTGGCAATGGTGATGAGGAAATGCCAGATGAAGGGATGGATATGGATTCCGGTTCGGATAGTAATATGGAAGATATGGGTGATGAGATGCCCGATCATGACGATATGGATGGCATGGATATGGACGATGACATGCACGAAGATATGGATCATTCCAGTTCCGGTGAAGTTCCTGATGATTTAGGGGAAGAAGAGAATCCAACTTTTGAAGTGGGAAGCCAAGCAATGGTGGAAGGCGGCCATATGGAGGAAATGGAAGGTGCCAAAGCCACCATCGTAGGGGCTTATGATACGACTGCCTACATTGTTTCTTACGACCCAACCAATGGCGGGGAAAGAGTAGAAAATCATGAATGGGTGGTTCATGAAGAAATTGAAGAAGCCGGGGAAGAAACATTTGAACCGGGGACAGAAGTCACATTAGAAGCCGATCATATGGATGGCATGGAAGGAGCCACAGCTGCAATTGATGAGGCTGAAGAAACAACGGTTTATATGATTGATTACACACCTACAGATGGTGGTGAAGAAGTGGAAAATCATAAATGGGTTACAGAGGATGAGCTCTCAGAGGTTGAATAAAAAAGACGATAAGGCCCCTATGCTGGACGAAAAATAGAAAACAAAATTGATTAACCCTTATCCGATCATTTTATTAAGGTTGAATGATCCGATAAGGGCATTTTTGTAACTATCGTTTCAATGAGAGAGAACAAAAATGTATTCCCAACTTCATAAAAACTACATATTTAATGGATAAACCATTAAGGACACCGCACACTAGCTAGTGAATGCAAATTATGTGTCATAAGAAAGGGGTACCAAGATTAATGAATTATCAAGAGTGTATTCAAGCATGTTTAGAATGCATGGAACAGTGCAATCGGTGTTTTGATGAGTGTCTGAAGGAAGACAACGTACAAATGCTGGCTGAATGTATCAGACTGGATCGAGAATGTGCAGATATCTGTGCATTTGCGGTACAAGCTATGCAAACAAACAGCCGTTTTGCTAAGCAGATCTGTGAATTATGCGCGGACATCTGTCAGGCTTGTGGCGATGAGTGTGCAAAGCACGAACACCACCAGCATTGCCAAGATTGTGCGGAAGCTTGTCACCGGTGCGCAAAAGTATGCCGTGAGATGGCGGCTGCATAATTTCCTCGACCCTGAGACGGTTTCCTATCCGCCTTCAGGGTCTCTTTTTATAATGAGAGGTGATACTCTACATCAGTGTTTTCGTCAAAAAATGATCATATTTTACATACCTATTCTTCACATCAACTACATATTCACTAGATAAACTATAACATATAGCACTTTATGGGAGGAGCAAAAGTGGCCGAACGTATACTTATTGTGGATGACGAGCGAAAAATGCGACAGTTGATTGGTCTTTATTTGACAAATGCAGGCTATGAACTTGATGAAGCAAGTTCCGGAATAGAAGCGATACATAAGGCAACCGATCAATCTTACGATGCTATCATTTTAGATATTATGATGCCGCAGACAGACGGTTGGGATGTATGTGAACACCTGCGTATGGAAGGGTTCAATATAGGTATTTTGATGTTAACAGCGAGAACAGAAGTGGGAGATCGGGTTAAAGGGCTTGACCTAGGGGCGGATGATTATCTCGTAAAACCGTTCGCCCCAGAGGAACTCGTCGCACGTGTAAAAGCATTGCTCCGGCGTAAATCCAACCCCTTAAACGAAGATCCAGTAGAGATAACAGCTGGCCCATTATTTATTCAACCGGATCGACACGAGGTTAAGGTGGCGGGACAATCCGTCGATTTAACCGCGAAAGAATTTGCGATTTTGTATTTAATGGCCTCTCGTCCGGAACGCGTGTATACAAGGGAAAATGTCATCGAGAAGATTTGGTCATTGGATCGTGAATGGCACGATCCTCGAACGATTGACACCCATATCAAAAATATCCGAACCAAACTGAAAAAGGCTGGTCTGCCATTTAATCCAATGAAGACCGTGTGGGGAGTGGGATACAAATTTAATACAACGGAAGGAAATTAGCCGATGAACAGGATTTTTTATAAGCTCGGTGGATTGATTATGATTTTATTTCTCATCGTACTGCTTCCGTTAGGGTATGTCATGGTCCAAATTTTCACCAATTATAATGAAGTACATTTATATGAAGAAACGGATGAAATGGCTTCTCAATATGCAACCCTCCTTGCTGTAGTAGATGATCCTGACATCGAACTTCTTGTCCAATCGATGGATCGGGAGACAGCACGAAAGATGGTCATTATTGATCCAAATGGAGACGTTGTAGAAGATTCCGGGATCCGTGGGTTTCATCCCTCTGATTATTCCACATCGCAGGGAGAGGCAGGAAGATTTATCGACCCAAATGATCGTCAAGAATATATTTATGCTGGGGAACGAGTGCAGAATGACGATATTGGAGAAGTCTTTATTTTTTCACCTTCAGATCTCATGGATCAATCAGCCATTCAAGTACAGCAGGCGTTGTTTCTATCAGGGGTTGGTGCCCTTCTTCTTGCCTTTGGTTTTACGTTTATTGCTTCCAGAGAATTTTCAACGCCCCTGCAGGAGATGGAAAGAGCGGCAAACCAAATGGCGAGGGGGGATCTAGATGTGGAAGTGCCTGTGAAAACGAAAGATGAGTTGGGTTCGCTCTCCCATTCTATGAATGAGTTGGCGCGCGAACTAAAAAGATACCGGACGAACAGGCAAGCTTTTTTTTCGGACGTGTCCCATGAATTACGGACGCCACTGTCTTATGTCCAGGGGTATTGTGATGCACTAAAAAAGGGGCTTTATCAGGATGAGAGCGAAAGACAACAGTTTGTCGATATTATTCATGAAGAAGCCCACCGCATGAATCGACTCATCCATGATTTATTTGAATTATCCCGAATGGAAGAAGAGCGTTTTCCCTTGAACCTTGAGCTTGTTCATATCGGAGACGTTATCAAACGAGCAAAAGCAAAAATGGCCACCGATGCTAAGAAAAAGAAAAATACCATAAAGGTTGATATGGAAGCAAAACTTCCAACGATTGTAGCTGATAGCTTTCGTATAGAACAGATCTTCACAAATTTGCTTCAAAACGCGGTGAGTTATACGGAAAATGGGCATGTTTGGATCGAGGGATCCTTGAAAGACGGGAACATCGAAGTAAAAATTTCTGATACGGGAAGGGGTATCGCTACTGAAGATCTCCCCTACATTTTTGAGCGTTTCTATCGGGCTGAAAAGTCCAGATCACGTGATTTTGGGGGGACCGGTTTAGGGCTCGCCATCGTGAAACAATTGACGGAACTCCAATATGGAAGCATTCAAGTGGAAAGTGTTCCCGGAAAAGGGACGACATTTACGCTACGTTTTCCAGGAGCTAAGGAGGGCGATGAATGACTAGAAGGGATTGGTGGATTGCTTCGTTGTTAATCGCCATCGGCTTGCATTGTTTGGTTATGTCCGGCGTTATATCGGCTTCAGCGGATGTTCCTTCTTATCTCCAGCTCCTTTTCCAAATCTGTCTCTGGATGGGGATCCCTCTATTAGTAGGTGCGATGATCTACATCATCATTTCAATCATAAGCAAACGGAAAGGAAGAAAAACATGAGAACGTTAGTGTTGTATCTTGCAAGTTTATCAGCAGTCGGAGTACTCATGAGTGGGTGTCAAACCGAAGCTCAAGAGGAGGTTGAATTTACGCATATACATGGGCTTGGCTTCACAGAAGATGGGGAGCAGGCCTATATTCCCGCACATGATGGGTTGCGTGTCTATGAGGATGGGATATGGAAGAATGTGGAGAGTGGCGAGGGGGAGCTTCATGACTTTATGGGCTTCACCATGACGTCCGAAGGATTTTATAGCAGTGGACATCCAAACATGCAGTCGGATTATGAAAATCCGTTTGGCCTTGTAAAAAGCACGGATGGGGGCGAAACGCTTGATTTGCTCGCACTCGAAGGGGAGGTTGATTTTCATGTCATGTCGGCCAGTTACAACACAGACGCCATCTATGCTATGAATCCGGAGCCTAATTCAGAAATGGATGAGCTGGGTCTGCATCGAACCCTCGACGAGGGGCAGGAATGGGAACCACGTGATGTGGACGGGGTGAACGGAAGCGTGATTGCGATTGCAGCTCATCCTGATGAGGAAAATAGGGTGGCTCTTAGCACAGAGGAAGGGGTCTTTCAATCTGATGATGCCGGTGATTCCTTTGAGCAGGTACTAAGTGGTGTGCCAGCGCCAGCTCTAACCTATGCGCACACCGGCGAATTGCTTGTTGCTGAGGGTGTGGAAGAAGAAACAACCCTCAAAGCCATAGACGCCTCCGGCGAAGTAGTTAGAGAGATCCCTGCTCCATCGATCGAAGAAGACGCCATCAGTTATCTGGCCCAGAACCCACAAGCGGAGAACACCATTATGGTAACGACTTTCGAACGTGATATTTTTTATACTGAAGATGGTGGAGAGACATGGGAACAACAAGCTGAACAAGGCATGAGTTTACATGAATCTTAATCGTCGAAAGTATAAGTCGATCTTCATACATCAATGTTGGAGGAGGAACTCGTTATATGGATGATGTGTCGCTCGGCCTTGCTTTTGCGGCAGGCCTCATATCTTTCTTTTCCCCTTGCATTTTTCCATTGCTTCCGGCTTATTTGGCTCAACTGACCGGCACCGATGTCTCATCGGGAGCCATCAATGCGGATCGGCGGTTGATTTTCACCCGAAGCATCGGATTTATTCTTGGCTTTACGATTATTTTCTTGCTGTTGGGATTATCCTCAACCCTGCTTGGGTCATGGTTTAATCAGTACAGTAGTGTCGTTATGCAACTAGGCGGTGTCATCATTATTTTATTTGGGCTACAAATGAGTGGGCTTATTTCCATTCGTGCCTTACTAACAGAGAAAAAAGTAGCCAAAACGCCCAAAAAAGCCTCAAGCTTTTCCGGTTCGGTGCTGTTTGGATTGGTATTTGCAGCTGGATGGACGCCTTGTATTGGCATCACCCTCGGTTCCATCCTCACGCTTGCGGGAGCATCTGGAAGCATGCTTACAGGGTCGACCATGCTTTTTGTTTATTCCATGGGCCTGGGGGTACCGTTCATAGGGGTTTCGCTCCTTTATGCGAAATCTTTCCAGAAGCTTAACTCCATCAATCGCTTTTTACCGGCCATTCAAAAAGGGAGTGGCGTCATTATGATTATCCTGGGCATTCTTCTTTTCACCGGTTATTTCGAGACGATCGCGATGTATTTAGGGCAGTATGTCCCGTCCTGGATGATTTAAATGATTGTGGTTATGAGACATTCTTTCGAAAAGCGATTGGCGTCCAAGAAAGATTGTTCGGGAAAACTGATTATCTATGAAACTAGATTTATGGGGGGCTCATGATGAATCAAAAATGCGAGTGTGGACGAGTCAACCCTTACGGGACAGAAGTATGTGGATCATGTGGCAAACCACTGGCAGACCCTGATTCGAACCGATTGCTCAACATGCGTTATGAGGGTGCTGCGCGTCGTTCCCAAATATATAGCACATCTATTATCGATAAAATCTGGAATTTCTTTTCATCGGTTAAGGTCGGGATAGGCATTATTATTGTGACGCTTATAGCTTCTTCTCTCGGAACCATTTTTCCGCAAGAGATGTTTATGCCGCCCGGCGAAACGCCGGAAGTGTATTATGCGGAGGAGTACGGAGCATTAGGCCAGGTTTATTATGCTTTTGGGCTGCACAATATGTATGGATCCTGGTGGTATATGTTGTTGATCGCTGCGCTGGGAGTATCAATCATCATTGCTAGTATCGATCGTTTTTTTCCGTTATATAAAGCTTTGAAATCGCAGCGTGTAACCAGACACAAAAGTTTTATGAAACGTCAGCGTATTTTTGGGACCACTCGGGTGGAAGATGTCGATCAAACGTTTCAGGCAGCCCAAGATCTATTGAAAAAGAAGCGTTACAACATTCGGGAAGAAAACGGCCATATACTGGCGGAGAAAAACCGTTGGGCACGGTGGGGGCCTTATGTGAATCACATCGGGTTGATTGTATTTTTAATTGGAGCATCGCTTCGGTTTTTCCCAGGTATGTATGTCGACGAAAATATGTGGGTTCGTGAAGGCGAGACCGAAGTGGTCCCTGGAACATCCGGTGATTATTACGTTGAGAATCAGGGATTCACATACGAAGAGTTTGATGAAGATGATGAAATATTCGGGGAGGGCATGGAAGCTAGTGCAGGCGATGTATTCGAGGAAACATTTCGGACAGATGCCGTATTATATACGCCAGAAGGCCCTCTGGGTGTCGACCAAGAGCTTGAAGAAGTTGCTAGGCACTCCATAGAAGTCAATGATTCCTTCGATTTTGATGACTATGCCCTTTATCAAGTGGACTATAAATTGGATGAGTTAAAAGAAATGACTTTTGAAGTTGAGGACACAGAAACCGATGAGGTGTTGGGTTCATTTGCCGTAGATTTAAATGACCCTGATGATACGTATGCCCTTGATAATGGGGAGGAGGTTCGCATTCATAGCTACTTCCCGAATTACGAAATGAATGATGAAGGTATGCCAACAACGGAAAATGATGTTCCGGACAATCCGGCATTCATTTTTGAAATGGTGAACCCGGATACAGAAGCATTAGACCATACTTTTCTCGGTATTCAGGCGAATTACAATGTGAGCCCTGATCAAGAAGAGAATCGATACGAGTTTTCGTTAGATGGTCTTGATACTAATGATGTAACAGGTCTTACCGTTCGAAAAGATAACACGATTCCCTATCTTATTGTTGGAGGAGCCATTTTCCTGATCGGCCTTGTACAAGGATCTTATTGGCCGCATCGTCGCATTTGGTTGCAACGAAACGACGGAGAGGTTTGGCTTGCTGCTCACACGAATAAACACTGGGCACCCCTAAAAAAAGACATCGATGCGATCACGAAAGAGACAGAGATTACAATGCCCCGGGATCAGATTGATGATGAATACGAGAAGAGAGAGGACAAGGACAATAGCTAAGGTTCACTTTTAATGGGAGTATAGGAGGTAAATAAAGATGAGTTTGAGCATGACCCTACTCACGATCGCTTTTTTCTTCTATTTGGTTGCGACCGTGTTATATGCGGTTTCTGTGACAGGGCGAAAATGGAAGAACAAGGAAGGCCAGATAACGGGAAATAATTGGGGTCTTTTCGGATATATAACAGCCATTGGTGGCCTCGTTTTTGCCTTAGGATATTTCGTGACCAGATGGATCACGGTCGGGTTTGCCCCGGTTAGTAATATGTTCGAGTATCTCACATTTTTTGGTATTACGTTAAGTCTAGCTTTTGTGATCATCTATGGCATATACAGAAGTAACGTCCTTGGCGTCATTACATTGCCTGTGGTGATGCTCATGATCGGATATGCCACAGTGTTTGTGACCGATTATCAACCACGACAACCGGCTTTACAAACCTATTGGCTCGAGATTCACGTGTTAACAACAGGGTTAGCGCAAGGGATTCTTGCCGTTAGTTTTGGAGCCGGCGTCATCTACCTTTTAAGGACAATTGATTTAAAAGGGAAAAAAATGACCAAAAGGACGTTTGGCGTCGAGTTTATTATGTACACTTTTATGACTCTTTTCGCCTTCATTGTTTTGACCAACGTGTTTAACGCATTCGGTTATGAAGCACAATTTTCTTATATCAATGAATTTGAAGAACCAGCCGAAATCATTTATGATCTTCCCCCGATATTTGGCCCGAACGAGGGAGAGTTGCTCTCTTCAGATCGGATGGAGCCTTGGTTCGAAATGCCCGATTGGATTGATAGTGATTCCTTGAACACAACAGCATGGGCTTTTGGTTCTGGTCTCGTTTTATTTGGGGCGACTCGTTTGATAACGAGAAGACGTATAGGGACTCTGTTACAACCATTCGTAAAAAGGGTCAATCCGGACTTGATGGATGAAATAAGCTATCGTGCCATAGCGATTGGGTTCCCACTTTTTGCCTTAGGAGGGCTTGTTTTTGCCATGATCTGGGCTCAAATTGCTTGGACAAGGTTTTGGGGGTGGGACCCGAAAGAAGTGTGGGCACTCATTACCTTTCTCTTCTATGCAGCTTACCTGCACTTACGGTTGAATCGCAGTTGGCAAGGGGAGCCTTCGGCTTGGTTGGCTGTGGTTGGTTTCGCGATTATCATGATTAATTTAATATTCGTCAACCTTGTGATTGCAGGTCTCCACTCTTATGCTTAGAATCAAAAGCATCTTTGACACAGGTATCCATGCAGAGAGAACACGTCTAGGAAACGCCTAAAAGCGCCATCAATGGCAATCTACCAATAGTGAGGTGGACTATGGATAAAGAGGAGAGAGCTAAACGTAAACGACGTCGCTTTTGGATGCGTACGGCTGTTTTAATGACGCTTGCTGTCGTTGTTTCTTATGTGTTTTATACCAATTTTATTCACACGGAGGAAGTGGTTTCGGAAGGAGATCAAGCCCCCAATTTCACTTTGATTAATATGGATGGTGAAAGGGTAGAGCTTGCGGATTATGAAGGACAAGGCGTATTTCTTAACTTCTGGGGAACCTATTGCCCACCATGTGAAGAAGAAATGCCTTATATGGAAGATCAACATCAGGCGTATTTGGATGACGATGTTGAAATTCTTGCCGTGAATGTGGGGGAATCCGAGTTGACCATTGATCGATTCGCTGAGCGTCTTCAATTAACCTTCCCCATCCTGATGGATGAAAATGGTGATGTGATGGATCATTATGGCGTCGGGCAACTCCCGGCAACCTATATGATTGATGAAAACGGAGAGGTTGTTCACATTCGAGTCGGAGGCATGAGCGAAGAACACGTCCAAGATTTTATGCAAATGGTCGACCCTGCAGCTTCTTAACACGGTCGTAGTCGATTAAAAATTTAATCGTGACAGCGTAGGCAAATAACAAACAAAATAAAAGCCGAAGATCTTTTTTGTTATTTCAATGGGCATTGACGATACAGATTGCACACTACGATTAAGTCAAATGATTTAGATGAACAATGGTGAGCATTTAAGATTTCAAGAGATATGTTAGATAACCCGGAAGGTGGAATAGTGCTATTCTCCTTAGAAAACGGGTCAGCGGGGGAATACGAATGGTTCGAAAAATAAGCAGCATAGGGGCTCTTCTGATTGCAACGTTGGTGATGGGAGCAATCATCTATAATTCTGTTTCTTCTCCACCGGTGGGTGTCAATCAGGGAGAAGAAGCCCCGGATATGGAGTTGCCGCAAGCCGAAGGAGAGAGTATGAGTTTAAACGATGTACGTGGCACGTTTGTCATTATAAATTTTTGGGCTTCTTGGTGTGAACCCTGTATTCGAGAATTCCCCCTGCTTGATCAAGTCCATAAGGAATTTAGTGACAAAGAGGTTAATGTGCTAGCAGTCAATATGTCATCGTTTGAGCGTACGATGGATGAAGCAATGGAATTTTTAGATGAACAACCAGTTACCATGCCTGTCCTCTTCGACACGGATGGGGAAATGGCTGATGAGTATCAAGTCGCTGGTCTTCCAACCACGTATTTGATTAATGAAGAAGGCATTATCGTTGATATCATCATGGGAGAAGTGACCGAAGAAATGCTTAAGGAGAGACTCCAACCTTTCTTATGACTATCCATAAAGTATGAATGGATTTTTAGCGTCTCATTGAACGATATCCGGAATTCGTTGATCTAAAAAAGCTGTTGCTATGAGCGAATCATAGCAACAGCTGATTTTTATGATAAGTTACTGCATGGTTTTGGTTCCAATGATGTGGTCTTGCCAATAATCACTGGTGATGTCTGCTTGCACAACGCCTTCATTCCCTGCGTGAATCATTTGGTTATCCCCGATATATATGCCACTGTGTGAAGCTCCTGTCGTATCATACGTTCCTTCGAAAAACACAAGATCCCCAATGCTCATAGACGTTACGTGTTCCCCATCGTTCTCCCACATCTCTGCATGTGTTCGAGAGACATCGATGCCATTTTGATCAAACACGTAGTTGATAAAGCCACTACTATCAAATCCATCAGGCGTTGTGCCGCCCCATTGATAAGGCGTTCCCAGTACACTTTGAGCTGTTGCAACAATATCTGAATCTGAAGAGGCTGGATCTTGGTTTTCTGAATCTTCATTTGACGGATCACCATTACTTGAAGTGTCTGGTTCTAATGCCTGATATGTATTTGGGCCGGCTATTCCATCTATAACAAGGCCTTGATCGCTTTGATATTCTTTAACAGCATCTTCTGTTTCAGGACCAAACACCCCATCGACTTGAACAGTGTACCCTTGATTCCTTAACTCAGACTGTAATTGCTCCACTTCACTACCCTGGTCATCTGTTATGAGATAGGTTTGGGAAGTGCCCATGTTATCCTCTGTATAATCATCTTGGACGCTATGATCATCCTCGTCTGGCTCAGCATATGCGGAAGCACTTTCACTCCACATTGGAGCAAACATAACAACTGTCACGAGTGATGAAGATAAAAATAGTTTTCTCATTTTCATTTAAACTTCCTCCCCATTTTTGTATTCCTAAGTTAAAATAACAAGAAAATATGGAGAAACTATGAGGATTCTATTACTGTATGATTACAATTTAATATCACCCTTCATAATATTATCAGTAGATATAGAACCACCCCCCCCAATCACGCGCATAAATTTGGTATATCCATAAACTGATTGCCTTGATTCTTTTCTATGAAAGTAGTTGATTACCCTAGATTAAAGTAAGATTTTAGAAAGTCCTTGACAGGATCAATGTGTTTCTCTAATCTTAAATCGTAATCATTACTATTTGAAAGGATGTTTATTTGGATGCGGAAATCATGTATGATGATCATCATTTCCGGCATAGCACTTGCCGGTTGCCAAGGGGAAAGCTCGGGTAACGAAAGGGAGAAGGATCCTTTACAGATTCACACGACGGTTTTCGCTTTGGAGGACTTTACGTCCAAAATTGGCGGCAACGAAGTCAATGCCGAAACCATCTACCCGCCGAACACAGACGCGCATTCCTTTGAGCCGACAGCTAATGAGTTGATCCAACTCGCGGAAAGCGATGCCTTTATCTATTCCGACGTAGGAATAGAAGGCTTTGTTGAAACAGCCGAGGATATGCTCGCTGATGAGGATGTGGCAATAGTCCCTGCGGGCGAAGGCATTGAACTAATTGGCAACGACCATGACCATGATGATGATCATGACCATGAACAAGATCACGAGGCTGAACATGAGGATGGCGACCCGCATATTTTTTTGGATCCGGCCCGTAGTATAGACGTTGCGGAGAATATTAAACATACACTTATCGAGTTGCGGCCGGAACAGGAAGCTTATTTTACGGAAAACTATGAAGCGCTACGTGATGACCTGGAAACGCTCGATCAAACGTTGGAATCGACGTTTGCAGAGGCCGATCGTGATGAGTTGATTGTCTCCCATGCTGCTTATGGCTACTGGGAAGATCGCTACGGATTAGAACAATTGAGCGTTCTAGGTCTTTCCCCTAATGAAGAGCCGTCCCAGTCAGAGCTTGCCGAAATCGAAAATCGCTGAAGAAGAGGATATCGGCTACGTCGTTTTTGAAAATAACGTGAACAGTTCCGTCACCGAAGTGATTCAGGAGGAAATCGGCGCAGAAAGTCTGGTGCTTCGAAACTTGGAATCCATTTCCGAAGAAGACATGGAGAATAATGAAGACTATTTCAGCATAATGGGGAAAAATATTGAGACGTTGGAGACAGCGTTGAATGAGTAGGGGAGCGCTTGGAGGAAGCTTCATTTGGAAAGTTCCTGGCCTTTTCCAGCGCATCTGAGAAGAAGGCGTCTATTCAAGGAGCGCCGGGTCCTCGTTTGTGAAAATAAAAATAAGAAGTGCCCGTTAAATGTGGGCTTAAAGAAAGTGAACTGAGATTGATTACAGCAAAAATGCCTGTCATTAGGATAGATGAAAAAATTTTAGGGGAAGTAAATGGGCTGATTTCTCCTACAACTCTTTGACAAAAGGAAACAGCCAAAAAAACAGCATTGATACGGTTTCTTGGCTGTTTTTGTTCATTTCAAATGCAAAACTTAGGAATATTATTGCTTCAAATCGCTTGGAGCATCATCCTTGGCTATTTGTCTTCATTTTGTCTTCATTCGTACCTCTTCTTATTTCTTTTCCCTTTTCTTATTCTTGTTCTTTTTCTTCGGTGAATCATCGGATAAATACCTGATCCTAGATAAGCCTGTTTTTCTTCGATAAATGATAGTGATGACAGCACCGACAATTAAAACAATGGAAATGACTTGTGCAGTACGCAGGAAGTCAAAGATCATTAAACTGTCCGTACGTAATCCTTCGATGAAGAAGCGTCCAAATGAGTACCAAATAACGTACGTGAGAAAAAGGTCACCACGCCTCATGTTGACTCTTCGTAAATAAAGAAGAATTCCAACCCCGATGAAACTCCAAATGGATTCATATAGAAAAGTTGGATGATAGTAGCTGCCATCAATGAACATTTGATTGATAATCCAATCGGGAAGCATAAGATTTTCAAGAAATTCTCTCGATACCTCTCCGCCATGAGCCTCTTGGTTTATAAAATTGCCCCAGCGTCCAATGGCTTGCCCAAGTAAAATACTCGGGGCTGCAATATCTGCAACTTTCCAAAAAGAAAAGCCTCGAATTTTTGCAAATACATACCCAGTAAGAACGCCACCAACTAGCCCACCGTGGATCGCAAGGCCACCTTCCCAGATTGCAATTATTTGTCCTGGGTTTTCCAAATAATAATCCAAGTTGAAGATGACATAATACATCCTTGCAAAAACCAGTGCAACTGGAACTGCCCAGATGAGTAAATCCGCGAAAAAGTCTTTTGGAAGTCCACGACGTATGGCTTCACGGTTGGCTAATACGTACCCTAGTAAGGCACCAAGAATGATAATAACGCCATACCAATATATCGGCCAGCCGAAGATTTCAAAGGCAACGGGGTTTAATGGTTGTACATTAGAAAGCAGCATTTTTTCACTCATTTCTGGCATTTGATCAAAAATTCCCTGACCTTGACAATAAGTTCTATGAGAATTTTCTTTCCCAAATAGATGGTTTTACCTGCGTAATAGCATTAAGGTATTTACAAATTCCCTTTAAAAAACTACGACTTACGTTAAGACAAAAATGTGGAGAAATAATGAAGAACTCCCTTTGTCACAAAAATGTGACCCTATATTACACGCAATATAAGATCACAAAATCATACCATCATATTAATGGTCATCAAACGGTGGCCATGGGGTTTTACACGTTAGCAAAATAAATCAGGATAGGCGATGTTAGTATTTAATTTGTTTTCAGTGGCCCTTCCCAAACGGCCATTCCTCCACCAAAATTGGCAACATCATCAAATCCTTGATTAACAAGAAAGTCCG
This sequence comes from Salicibibacter kimchii, assembly GCF_003336365.1. Classification (GTDB taxonomy): domain Bacteria; phylum Bacillota; class Bacilli; order Bacillales; family Marinococcaceae; genus Salicibibacter; species Salicibibacter kimchii. The sequence continues at coordinate 2,542,025 of NZ_CP031092.1, forward strand.
CACTATCAACCCCCATGCTCCCTGTGTGGCAAATTAAGATGATCCGGTTGTCATCGCTCAATTCGTTATAACGTTGTTGAAATTTATCGTAAGGAATATGAATCGCACCGGGGATATGTCCTTCGTCGTAAAGCTCTTTTTCACGCAAGTCAACCAATTCAACGTTTGCCTCACCAATCTCTGCACTCACCTCGTTTTGGTTAATCTCTATCCACTCCCCTGCTTCCTCGGCTTCAGGTTCAACCGTAAATGGGTTAAACGTTAGAAAAAACACTAAAGTTATTACCGTCAAAACAATGGGCATGATATATTTACCCCGCAATTGCTTCCCCCCTGTATAAGTATCCAGATGATGAAGTTATTGACCCTTGAACATTCAATGTATGCCCTTACTGAGGAATCATTGTGTTTATCTCCTTTTATCATTTCTCATCTTTCCTCATAGTTCTAGTGTAGGTGAAAAAAGTGAAGAAATAATGAAGTATTCTTATGAAAGATGCCCCAGGATCGTTTTGAAGAAAAAGCTGCCCGGTGTTCCAGATCTCCATAGTTTTTTCATACATTTTTTATATACTAATAAAAAAGCGTAAGGAAAGGAATGAAAGAAAAGGAATGAGCCGAGCGATCAAAAAACATATTTTCTTGTTCTTTGTAACCGTGGCACTTATGGCTTTCTTTCTTTTTTTAAGAGGAGAATGGGATCCGATGCATGCCTGGAACCGTGCTTTTGCCGACATATCTGTTCTTTACATCGTAGCGATTCTCCTTCTTGGATCATCTTCAAAGTTTAGCAACAGCATGAAATTATTGCTGCACTGGAGGAAACAGCTAGGGATTTGGGTGGCCATAACGGCTTTTGCTCATGTTTACATTATTTTTGATGGTTGGATTATGTGGGACTTCATGAGGCTGTTCTTTGTCTTCAATCCCATGACAAATAGTTATGACACTCACCCAGGATTTGCCATTGGTAATCTTATTGGCATAGTGGCTTTGATTTATTTATTTGCACTTTTCATGACCTCAAATAAAAAGAGTATAAAAATGCTTGGCCAAGAGAGTTGGAAATATCTCCAACAGCGTGTGCACATATATTATATATTGGTCGTTCTGCACACGGTTTATTTCTTGTTCTTTCACATCCCGTTACCCAATTTTGCTCGAATTCCATTTCTATTTTTAGTTGTTATAGTGTGGGCTGTACATATCTTTGGCTTTGTTAAAGTCCTTTCGGAGAGGAATCAAAAAAATTAGCTAGTTTGAAACCTAAATAAATGACAATCTCCATTGGAATGATACAAAAAGCCTTACATAGAGATGCGAATTGGAAGTTATAAATTCCCAACAAATGGAGTGATGTGCAGTGGGACAAGATGTGTGGTTTGCCCTTGGCCTGACGTTGATCGCTGGGCTTCTCGGCGGGGTCATGATTTATGTATCTTTCGTGGAGATTTTTTCTGAAGCTCAGGATGCCTTAACAAGCGCTATAGGGGAGCAGATCGGAAGTTGGCTGACGGTGGGCGGATTCTTTGCCGGTATGTTGCTGGTTGCGTTGATCGACAAGCTTGTTCCTAATCAAGGCAACCCTCATGAAGTGAAAAAAGTGGAAGAGATGAATCAATCTCCCCAATCAGCCAGATCAAAAAACCCGGAATTAATGAGAATGGGGAGTTTCACCGCACTTGCTATAACCATCCACAACTTTCCGGAAGGTATTGCCACATTTACCGCGGCTTTACAAGAACCTACGCTCGGCGTTGCCATAGCGATCGCAGTTGCCCTTCACAATATCCCGGAAGGCATCACGGTATCTGTCCCCATGTATTATGCAACAGGAAGCAGAAAGAAAGCACTTTTGTATTCATTTTTGTCAGGATTATTAGAGCCCCTCGGTGCAGTGGTCGCATTTATGGTCTTGATGCCTTTCTTAAATGATATTCTGTTCGGCATCGTATTTGCTTCCGTTGCTGGGATTATGGTTTTTATCTCATTGGATGGGCTCATTCCTACGGCCAAAAAATATAATAAAGAGCATTCCTCGATTTATGGGTTCCTACTCGGTATGGCTGTCATGGCGTTTAGCTTGCAGTTGCTTTTCTGAAAGAGGAAAAAAGCTGCCTTGTGATTATGTTATTTTATAGTGTGCACTTTTCAGCCGGATTAACTTATTCATGTTTGTGAAATAGTTTTCCTCAACGATCTGGTGTTTAATATACATTACCCCCCTAATGCATTTTTAAATTTATCATATGTTGATATTGCAGCCATAAAATAGTGATAAAGGACAAGGAGCATGATTAAATGATTACGGGGTATATGTATATTGTTTGTTTCTTATCCATACATCTGGGTTTAATTTGTTCCATTTATTTTTTTAGCAGATATAAAGGTAGCCTTATGGTCAATATGATGATGACCATGGCTTTGGCCATGGTATTTGGCTTGTCATTAGGTTTTTTCTTCGGAATTGTTCTTCATGGAGATTTGTTATATTCGACCTTGTTCAGCATAACCTTTGCTGGAATCACCGGATTTATTCTCGGTATACGCTTACATGTGCTAGCGAGTATTGAAGGGCTTTTTTCCGGGATCATGGCAGGTATGATGGGAACAATGGTTGTAGAAATGCTCACGATTTCAGAAGGGGCAGCTCTCCTATTGATCAGCTTGTTATTGCTAATGGGTACAACGATGTTTTGTATTCGCCACGTCCTTCAGGAAACATTTTCTACATTTGTTCAAAAATATGATTATGTCCTGCTCGTTGCAACGTGTATGTTAATGCTACTCACATTCTGGACCTTTCCCTTTTCAAATATGGAAAATCAGCCATCTCCGCAACACGAGGAAAACCATCATATGATGATAGGAAAGGAACCAAGTAAGGAGAAAAAACAAGCCTGCAAAGCTGATCCCAATACCTACGGAGGATACTAAAAAGGGATAGAATATTAAGAATAAGTTTATAATGAGTAGAGAAGCCCCTCGAACGTGAGGGGTTTCTAATTGATTAGTGGTATTTGTCCCGAGTGGTGGAGGATGCACAGGGTATTTATTTCATCTTGAGCGTCTGGGCATTGATCGCTACGATAACGGTACTCAGTGACATGAGGACCGCACCTAAAGCTGGATCAAGCAGGAATCCCCATCCGGCGAGCACACCTGCCGCGAGCGGGATCGCAACGATGTTGTAGCCAGCAGCCCACCAAAGGTTTTGAATCATCTTGCGATAAGTGACTCTTGACAGATCGACAATGGATACAACATCGAGTGGATCGCTATTGACGAGCACTACATCGGCTGTTTCCATAGCGACATCTGTTCCGGCTCCAACGGCTACGCCAAGATCAGCATTTGCAAGTGCTGGAGCATCATTAATGCCATCCCCGGTCATGCCGACCCGTTTCCCATCTTTCTTCAATTCTTTAACTTTTTCCGCCTTCTGATGTGGGAGAACTTCGGCAATGACTTGATCAATTCCAATTTGTTTGGCCACTTCTTGGGCCACTTGTTCGTTATCTCCGGTTAGCATCACCGTTTCCATGCCGATTTGGTGCAAGCGATCAATAGCCTCTTTTGCGGATTCTTTAACAGCATCAGCTAAGGCAATCGCACCGAGCAATGTTTGCTCCTGAAGGACAAAAACAACGGTCTTGCCTGTTTCCGAGAGTTTGGATAAGCGCTCCTTATCATAACTGATCCCTTCTCTTTGCAGATGCCCCGGGCTGACGATCGAAATAACCTTCCCATCAACGTTTCCGGTAATTCCTGCCCCTGTTATTGAATCAAAGTCCTCCGGTTGGGGAATGTCGATATTCTTTTCTTTTCCTTTTGCTACAATGCCGGCAGCGATTGGGTGCTCTGATTGAGACTCCAACGATGCCGCCAATCTTAGCAACTCCTCTTCGGATACGTTGTTTTCTACCGGGATAATGTCTGTTACTCCGAACTCCCCGTGCGTTAATGTTCCGGTCTTGTCAAATATCATTGTGTCGACCCTTCGGGCGCTTTCAAATCCGATGCGGTTTCGAATGAATAACCCTTTTTCAGCCGAAATTCCTGTGGAACGTGCAGCCACTAATGGAATCGCGAGACCAAGGGCGTGCGGACAAGAAATAACAAGTACCGTGACCATCCGAGTAACCGCAAAATTCGTATCCACACCAAGGGCCATCCAAGTGCTGAAGGTCACGATTCCGGCAACAACAGCGACGTAGAACAGTAGACTGGCGGCACGGTCTGAAAGCATTTGGGTTCTTGATTTACTTTCCTGTGCCTCTTTGACCAGTTGTACCACTTGCGATAAATATCCTTCATCGCTCGTTTTGGAGACTTCGATTGTCAAGGAACCGGATGAGTTGATCGATCCGCCGATGACTTCGTCTCCATCACTTTTTTCAACAGGCTCGGATTCCCCGGTAAGCATCGATTCATTGATCGAGGATTTTCCATTTAGAATATGGCCATCCGCCGGTATTTTCTCGCCTGGTTTAATAAGCAGACGGTCGCCCTTTTTAAGATCAGAAACAGAGACGGTTATGACTTGATCGTTCTCATCGAGCTTATTGGCTTCTTGAGGCATGAGTTCTACAAGGGATTCAAGTGAGTCGGATGCTTTCATCACGGATTTCATCTCAATCCAGTGACCAAGAAGCATGATGGCAACCAATGTGGCGAGCTCCCAGAAGAAATCCATCCCTTCAAGACCAAAGACTGTAGCTGCACTGTAGACGTACGCAACGGAGATAGCAAACCCGATGAGGGTCATCATTCCCGGGGATTTGTCTTTAATCTCGCTCACAAGCCCCGTTAAAAATGGCCAACCCCCGTAGACGAAAACAATAGTTGCCAAGATGAGTTCAACGGCTGTATCGCCGGGAAATGCAACGGTATAGTTAAAGAACATCTGAATCATATCGGACAATATGATAATAGGTATTGCCAGAATAACCGTGACAAAAAAGCGTTTTTTAAAGTCGGCCATCATATCTCCATGATCGCCATGCCCGTGATGACCATGGCCGGAATGGCCACCATCGCCACCGTGATGATCATGGTCGTCATGCGCATGGTGGCTATGATGATTGTGATGATCATGACCATGATGATTATGGCCGTGATGATCTTCTTTGTGGTGAGTATGATGATCTTGATCCTTGTGATGGTGCTGTTCATGCTCGTGATGATCCTTTTTGGACATTTTATCTCCTCCTTGTAAATATTATACCCCGTATAGGTATAATTGAAACACACTTATGATACCCCGTCAACATAGCATTCGCAATTGTCATGCCTTTTATAACTCGTGCTTCTGAACTTTCGTGACAATAAATAAAGAAAAAATATGCCCAAGAAGGGTATCCAAACGTGGATGTAGGTTTTGATAAAGTGAAAATTTGTGCTTTACATACCTTATAGGGGTATTGTATATTCTTTTCAGAAGCTATTATGATTTGTGTGTTTTTCATTCGCCCTAAACGGGAGGTGGGAGTGGATGGATTTAAATGGTTTTGGTCACCACTTACTGCTTTGCAATGGGAAATCTTGCATAAGAAACGGTGCCGAAGCAGTTACCAAGGCGATACGAAAAGACATTCATGATCAAAACTTAACGTATACAATACACACGACAAAAACGTTGTGTAATGGTCAATGCAAACATGGTCCTATTGTTGTTTTATACCCTCAAGGGTATTGGTATCGTTCCATGACACCGACGCTTGGGAAAGCACTCGTGGGAAGCATCGTTACCCACCATCCGTTGAAACAATCTCTTCTTTATTCATACGCACGCAAAGGATTTCGATCAGAGCTTTTCTAACGAGGAGAAGGAGATGAAAACAAGTGGAACAAAAAGAAGCGTCCCTACAAATCGCAGGCATGACCTGTGCGGCTTGCGCCACAAAAATTGAGAAAGGCCTTGCCAAAATCGACGGGGTTAGTGAAGCAAATGTGAATTTTGCGATGGAAAAAACCAATGTTGTTTACGATCCCGATCAGACGGATCTCCAAGATTTTGAAGAAAAAATTGATAAACTTGGATATCAAGTGATTCATGAAAATCAAACCTTTGATATTTCGGGCATGACCTGTGCGGCTTGTGCGACAAAAATTGAAAAAAAGCTATCAAAAATGGAAGGAGTCTCTTCGGCAACGGTTAACTTTGCCATGGAGAATGTTTCTGTCGAATACGATGAAGGTCAAGTTACCGTCGGAGATATGATGGAAGGGATCCGCAAATTAGGATATACCCTTAAACCACAAAAGTCGCGGGACGAAACGGTGAGTAGAAAAGACAACGAAATACGCAAGCAAACCGGCAAATTTGTTTTCTCGGCGATATTAACATTGCCACTGCTTTGGACAATGGTGGCCCACTTTGAGTTTATGTCGTTCCTCTATTTGCCAGATATGCTCATGAATCCATGGGTGCAGCTAGCGCTTGCGGCCCCCGTACAATTCTTCGTTGGCGCCCAGTTTTACAGTGGTTCCTACAAAGCCTTGAAAAACAAAAGTGCAAACATGGATGTATTGATTGCGCTTGGGACGACGGCGGCCTTTTTATACAGTGTCTTCTTGGGTTGGGAATGGTACGCCACCGGCCAACAAGGGATGCCGGAGCTTTACTTTGAGACTGCAGCTGTGATCATTACGCTCGTGGTCCTCGGGAAACTGTTTGAAGTACGTGCCAAAGGACGCACGAGCAAAGCGATTGAAAAGTTGCTCGGAATGCAAGCCAAAACGGCACGCATCATTCGTAATGGCGAGGAAATGGAAGTCGCTATTGAAGAAGTGCTTGTGGGAGACACGGTTATGGTGCGCCCTGGAGAGAAAGTGCCGGTGGACGGAAAGATTTATGAAGGGCAATCGGCCATGGATGAATCGATGATCACCGGTGAAAGTATTCCGATTGACAAGAAACAAGGAGACGAGGTCATCGGGGCAACGATCAATAAGAATGGGCTTCTCAAAATCGAAGCTACGAAAGTCGGGAAAGATACGGCGCTTTCCCAAATTGTGAAAGTTGTGGAAGAAGCGCAAGGAAGCAAGGCGAATGTCCAACGGATGGTTGATAAAGTGTCAGGGATTTTTGTGCCTGTCGTTGTCTTGATTGCCATTACAACATTTCTTGTTTGGTATTTCGTGATCAATCCCGGAGATTTGCGTTCAGCGTTAGTGCCCCTCATTACGATCCTTGTCATCGCTTGCCCCTGTGCGCTTGGATTAGCAACACCAACATCCATTATGGCAGGTACGGGTCGCTCTGCTGAAAATGGTGTGCTCTTTAAGGGCGGCGAGCACTTGGAAAACACACGTGGGATCCAAACGATCATACTTGATAAGACGGGAACGGTGACAAAGGGAGAACCTGCATTGACCAATGTCAAAGTAGTCCCTGATTTCAATGAGGAATCGGTGCTTGCAATCGTCGGTGCCGTAGAAAAAAACTCGGAGCACCCCCTTGCAGAAGCGATGGTCAAAGGCATTGAGGAAAAGGGAATTCCATTGCGAGAGAGCGAAGATTTCGAAGCGTTGCCAGGATATGGGGTGCGTGCCTTTGTCGACGGAGACGAAATCATTATCGGGACACGCAAACTCATGCAAACATCATCCGTCCCGATCGGATCTTCTGGTGAAGAGATGTCTGGCCTTGAGAAAGAAGGAAAGACAGCGATGCTTATTGCTATTGACGGTAAGTATGCCGGGATGATTGCCGTTGCCGATACGGTGAAAGAAACGTCCAAAGCAGCGATTCAACGGATGCATGACCTCGGCTTAGAAGTGGCCATGCTGACGGGAGATAACCAGCAAACGGCCGAAGCGATCGGCAATCAAGTCGGGATTGACCGTGTGATTGCGGAAGTGGTCCCGGAACAAAAAGCCGAAGAAATTAAAAAGATCCAAGACCAAGGCAAAAAAGTTGCCATGGTTGGCGATGGCATCAACGATGCACCGGCACTCGCGGTCGCCGATATTGGGATGGCGATCGGAACGGGGACGGATGTGGCGATTGAATCCGCCGATATTACGCTTATGCGCGGCGACTTGCACAGTGTGGCTGATAGCGTTCAGCTCAGTACAAAAACGTTTCGCAACATTAAGCAGAATCTGTTCTTTGCCTTCTTTTATAATACGGCATCCATTCCAGTTGCCGCAGCCGGTCTACTTGCTCCATGGGTGGCCGGGGCAGCAATGGCCTTCAGTTCGGTATCCGTTGTATTGAATGCCTTGCGTTTGCAACGTTTGAAGTTAAGCCGATAAGGAGGAAAGAACATGAAAGTTAAACACTGGGCGCTCGTGGGGGTCTTGTATGTGGCGGTTGTTATTGGCAGCTACACGGCCATCACGGGTGATAACCCGTTAGAGAGCAATGACATGCATGAAGATCACGGAAGTAGTGAAGAAGTATATGAGAGCCATGAAGTATCATCAGCGTATACTTGAGGAGGACGAAGTAATGGATGATCACCAAAACCACCAAACTGCTGGAGAATCCGAAGTCCATACCGATGTTTCCTATCACAATGGCGAAGCCCGTGTTCAGCTGGAGGATGTACACGGAACGGTACCTGAACTAGAAGAAACCCACGAAGAAACGATGCATTTAATCATCGTCTCCAATGACCTGGAAGACTTTATCCACCTTCATCCTGAACGCGTGGAGGATGGGGTTTATGCCGCGTCTATAAAACTTGAAGACGGTCGTTACCAAGCCTTTGTCGATATTGCTCCGAAGGATCGAAACTATGTTGTCCAACCGAATGACCTTCAGGTAGGCGAAGAGGATCAGCCCAATCCCTCAGCTTCCCTCTCGGCGAGTAAAGATCGGACTCAAGATATCGATGGGAAGACGGTCACCTTGGAAGCAGAAGGTTTGAGCACCAACGGTCCTACGACGCTAGACTTTTATTTGCATGGTGAAGATCCGGAACCCTATTTGGGGGGCCTAGGACATGTGGTCATTCTTGATGAAGCTGCGGAGACATTTATTCATGTTCACCCGACTTCAGAAAATGGGACCACTTTTGAAACCCATATTAATCACCCGGGGCTGTATAAGGTATGGACGGAGTTCAAATATGAGGATGTTGGTGTTATTACGTTTCCATTTATCATTCAAGTGGAGGAATGAGAGGAGGATCATTATGTATGAACTCGAGCTATATACGCATCCACTTTGTTCCGACTGCAAAGAAAGTAAAGCGTACTTGGACGAACAAAATGTGCTTTACACGGAGTATGACGTAAGCAAAGCAGCCGAGAAAGAAGATGACTTAAAAAAACAAACCGGATCGAAAGTTGTACCGGGTTTTGTTTTCACCAAAAAGTCACTGCTGGGAAAAATGAAAAAACCACTAGTCTTTACTGGATTTGAGCGCAATGCATCTGAGATAAAATCGTTGATTCAAAAGATGTGATTTTACTGTAAACTAGGAGTGGATCAGCACATGATTACCGTGTATACATCATCAAGTTGTTTGTCATGCCGGAAGACAAAGGATTGGTTACGAGAACATCGGCTTCCCTTTCGTGAAATAGATATAACGAAAACGAAACTGACCATCGATGAGGTCAAACACATTTTTTCATTGACAGAGAACGGTATCGATGATGTCATTTCCAGACAATCGAAGGCTTTTGCAGAATTGGCGCTCGACATGGAAGGTTTATCTTTGCATACACTCTTCCAAATCATTTGTAAATATCCATCGCTTTTAAAACGACCGATTATTATGGATGATAAGCAGTTGCTCGCTGGCTATCATGAGGAGGAGATCCGCCGCTTTCTCCCACGATCTGTTCGAAACCAATTAAAGGAGGGGATATATGTGTAGGCAATGACGTTAGAATAAAATGATACCATGCATTGCAAACACGTGCCGAAAGTTATTTAGCTATACAAGAGATACGAAAGGAGCAAAAAATCATGAAGGATATGACATTAAACGTACAAGGGATGTCTTGTGGTCATTGTGTAAACTCCATTGAAGGTAATGTCGGCAACCTAAATGGCGTAGATAATGTGAAGGTTCATTTAAGTGAAGGAAAAGTAGATGTCACCTTTGATCCGAACAAAGTAGATCTGGAAAAAATAACAGAAGAGATTGAAGATCAGGGATATGATGTAGCCTAAATATTAAAAGTGGAGGGATCGCGCGCGTAAGTGCACGGTCCCTTTAACCAATGAACGAGGAGGTAAAACGTATGTCAGCACAAGAAAAAGGAACTGTTCAGCCAAACAAACAAGAATTACTCAATCGCTTGAAACGTATTGAAGGTCAAGTGCGTGGGGTGCAAAAGATGATTGATGAGGATAAGTATTGCGTAGATATCCTCAATCAAATTTCGGCGATTCAGTCAGCCATGAAAAAGGTGAGTATTTCTTTGATGGAAGATCATACAAACCACTGTGTCGCCAATGCCATTCAAGAAGGCAACAAGGAGGAGATGATCGATGAATTGATGGATGTCATGAAGCGATTAATGTGAATGTAAAACGAGGCGCTTAAGTTGAATAAGAATTAGCGCCTGTTTTCCTTTTTAAAGCCAGATTCTTGAATAAGAGTGCTACCCGATGGGAATTGCAGAAAAATAAATTTCCACTTTATAATGAAATTAGTGATAATAATTTATATTTATGGATTTGGAGTGAGAAAAATAGAAAATTTGGTATCAACGATTGTTACATCTACTGCAGCTCTCGTTGCAAATCTACACGATCTTAAAATAAGCGTGAGCAACAGTAAACATCTTTTTTATCACAAATGTCGCTTGCAATCACTGTATTAATGTGAACAGTGAATAAACCAATATTTGAAATAGCCGCATCTTTCTTCACGGCGTCAAAAGTGAAGAACTTTATTTTCACCTAACAACTATGTGACACTAACGAGCGCTTGTATGGTTGGATATATCGGGAGGATCAAATATCATGTTTCCGAGTTTTTGTGCAGCTGTTTCTTGCAATCCTGGCATTAAATGCGAGTAAGTGTCGATTGTAACTTGGATTGAATTGTGACCTAATCTTTCTTGAACAATTTTAGGATGGAACCCTAACTTTAGTAAATGTGTTGCATGTGTGTGCCTTAATTCATGGAATGTAATGGGTTTGACGTTTAAGGGTTTTCTAATTTGATAATATGCTCTAAGTAAATTCCGATGAGAAATGAGGGTTCCCCACTTTGTGGAAACAACTAAATTCTTATTTTCATAAGCTTTTCCTAATTTTAATTGCTGCTCTTTTTGCCATTTCCAATGTCTTTGTAACTCGTTTACGGTTTGATCTGGAATAGATACAAGACGGGCACCAGCATCTGTTTTAGTTGTGCTGATTTCCATATTTCGGCGTAACGACTTATCAATAGATATCGTTTTCCGTTCCATATCAATCTGATTCCATTGCAGTGCCAATATTTCACCCTGCCTCATGCCTGTAGATAAAGCGAGGTGGAAGGCTATATATAAATAATGTTTTTTTGCTTTTTTTAAGAATTCTTGTGTTTCTTGCTCATCCCATATCTCAATCCTTGTTTTCTCAAATGAAGGGAGATCTGCCAAAGTTGATGGATTGTCTTTGAGGAGCTTTTTCCTTATAGCCTCGTTCAATCCAGCCTTACAGATGGAATGATGGATTTTTCGAATTGTTGCGGGCGATAACTTTTTTTCATTTAGCAAATGATTATAAAAATCGTCGAAGTCCTCAACCTCTAAATCTGTCAGCTTAATGGTATGAAAAAACTCTGAAACGTGCATATCGACAAGATAATGATAAGTTTTAGCTGTTCCTTTTGATAGAGAGTTTTGGCGTCCGTTCACCCAGTTTTGAAGAAAATCAACAAATGTAATGTTTTGTGGTGGAACATAGGTGCCTTCATTCACATCATTAAGGGTATTGGACATGGCTTTTTCAGCTAACTTTTTTGTGTTATACCCAGAATAACGTTTCTGTTTCCTTTTTCCACGCTTATCTCTACCGTAATCAATCCTAAAGCCATATCCGTTAGCAGTTTTGTATACTGAACCTCTCATATAATCTTCCCCCCTTTTATGGTGATGTGTGTTTTAATCTGTTCCATGCGTCTCTCAGCAAAAAAGATGGGAATATTAAATACATAGGATAATGTGTATGGTGTTACTTCACAGAATTTTTTGATCAGAAAGTAGGGCATAGAAGCGTGTAAAGCAAATCTGTATGCTTGCAATTCCATAAAAAATGATACGCCCTTTAACGCTTTTTTCTGGTCAATATTATGAAGGAGAATATGACCAAGCTCATGGAAGAAATCCCAACGTTGATAATGAGAAGGTATACGCTTGTCCAGGGATATTAGTTTGTAATGGCCAACTTGTAGAGAAGACGTTTGTGAATAAGAATAATCGAGATCAATCATGAACCGTCGGCTGAGTGTTTCTAATGAAAGATCATTCAAAGAGCAAATGTTTCTTTTTTTGTAGGCCTCATTAACGATTTGGCGAATGGTTGAATGAAACATTTTACCACCCTTTTAAAAACATATGTTCGGTTTAATGAATAATAAAGGATGAGGAGAGAAACGTCAACCAAATTTTAGAAATTTAATTCATTTTTTTCTTTAATAGAAAATCAGAAAGGGTCAAGATCGTACAACTATTTCACTCTTCTCTATCTCCCTTCCTGTAAAGTTCCTCCCACCGCTTTTTCATTTTCCGAAATCGCTGTAATTCTTCTTCCAGATGCTCTTTTTCTTCTTCTGTTAGACTTTCATATCCCCCGGAAAAGAACATTTTCTCTTCCTCGTTATCAGCTGAAGGAAGCGATTGAGTATTGGGGTCGTCGGTGAGTCCGAGTAGATAGTCAGAAGTAACATCATATGTTTCAGATAGTTTTTTAATCATTTCAATGGAAGGCTCATTTCTCCCTTGTTCATAGTAGCCGTATCCACTTTCCGTAATACCTAATATCTTGGCAACTTTTTGTTGGGTGAACTTATGTTTTTTTCTTTGTTCCTTTAATCTTTCTGCGACATTGGACATAAAAATCATTCCTCATTCATGTAAGTACCCTCTATTATACAACTATAAGTTGGGTGATAAAATAAAAACAACAAAAAGTTGGTTAAAAGTATTGACCACAACGTTATGTTGGGTTAAGATGAATGCAACAAAACGTTGGGAGGTGCTCGTGAATGGAAAGCCAACGCCGGTATGAATTAATCAAAGCAAGAAAAGACATAGGGTTTTTTCAAAAAGACGTAGTTGCTTTGTTGTCAAAAGATCATGATATCAAAATAACTGAAAGTTATTATGGCATGATCGAACAAGGTGTTAGGACACCTAATTTAATTTTAGCACTTTCAATCTCTAAAGTTTTATCAAAAGATCCAGAAAAATTTTTTTAATCATATGCACAACAAAATGTTGCGTTGATTAAAAGGAGATGAGCTACATGAATCCTGTTGCCGAACGGTTAATTGTTCTTGTCCTGGAAGCTGATAAAAGAACTCTAACCCAAACAGAGTTGGTAGAACTTAACGAGAGCAAACAGTATTTCGATAATTTCTTCTGGGAATACGAGAAATTAAATGTCATGTCTTATGTCGCATCAGAGACCAACGATTACAAGTGGCAACATGACATTCTTGAACGTGTTGAACAACTGAAAGGAGGGCGAGCATGAGCATTGAAGAAACCATCCAGAAAGCTGTTCAGGAAGCCATGCAACCATTAGAAGAAAAGCTAGACAAACTGACTGTTCATGATGATCCATATCCTCGCAGGCTCACGGTTAAAGAAGCCGCAGAGATTCTCAGAGTTTCTGAAAACCGAGTAAGAGAACTCGCTAACTATGTCGAAGGTTTTCCGTCCACACGTGCTGAGGGTGAAAAGAGTCGAATATATATCCCACGCGACCGCTTATATCAATGGATCGAGAATAACCATGAGCTCATCCCATAATATCTATCTATAATCTACCAATATATCGCGTCTAAAGGAGGACAAAATAAGGTGAATACGTACTATCGTAAATCAAATCTCGGGGAGTGGTTGCGGTACTTTAGAATAAATAGCCGAGACTCTAGCATTGAATCGCAAAGTTCATTAGGAAAGGAACTACATTTGGATCAAAAGCAAATCTCAAAAATCGAACGCGGGGAAGTAGAGCCACGAATCGAGACTGCTTTTAAATGGTGTGAGATTACTGGGTGGGAAGAAGGTCAAGACATCATCGCCCATATGTACCAACTCCATCCATTTGCAGTTCCGCCCGTACATCCAGAGTTGAGCCAGCGTCTATCAGATTCAATTGGGAACATGCGTCAGCAAATGCTGACAGCAATTGAATCACTCGATCACATTGAAAGGGTCAACAATAAACGTAGGCCTGGCAGAGATTTAGAAATCGATGATGTATTAAAGAAGAGGATTAGCGATCTGTTCGACCTTATGCCAGCTGTAAAAAGCATGATGTACGCCGCAAAACGTGACATCGGTCTTGATATTAAAGAAATCAATCAAATGTGGACCCGTTGGTGCGTCGCAGATCAAGTGGTTATGCCGACACTAAACCAGATGGAGCAGGGGAAGGTGATGGTGTGAAGGAAAAGATGATTCTACACCTGTTCTATTGCTCGATTATCACGACAATGATTATTACAACGATATGGGGGTGAAAACATGCATCGACGCAAGTTGCAAGAACTCAAAGAGGACGCTGATATGATGGCCGATCATGGCACAGTGCCTGTCAGCGTCAAGGAATTGAAGGATCTAATCAGCGTTTATGAGGAGGCTAAATATGGTTCCGGATCTTACAAATGTGATTGAGATGGAGAACAAAGGTTATATCGGCACACTGTTTTGGGTGAAAACACGGGGTGACACAGGTATTAATGAACAATGTAACAATATAAATCCGTTTGAGGGGGTACTCAAACGGATCGAAATTAAAAAGAGGATGTTTACATTGTACTGTATTCCCCGAGAGTTCGCAATGGGAGCTTAATTTAATTAGAGTTGAAGGCAAAACTGCTATTTGTAACCGAAGTAGGTGATGACATGAACTATATGAAGGAGCTTAATGCCTTTAGGGATTGGCTGCTTATGAACGATCTGCCCACCAGTGCAATTGCTTTATGGCATACACTGATGTCCATAAACAATATGACCGGCTGGAAAGAACGATTCAATGCGCCAAATTCCACAGTAGAACGATTGACCGGACTTTCAAAGCAAGGGCTGGTTGATGCTCGAAAGGTACTGATCAATAATAACTTGATCGAGTATCAAAAAGGTAAAAGAAATCAAGCTCCTGTTTATAAAATGATTTCATTAGTCAACTCAGATGACTTAAGTTCTTACCATACACTTGACTCAAATTCCGACCAAACGCTTGACTTAACATCTGATCAGAACTTGACCATACCTAAACAGAAACGAAATGGTCATGAAGGAGAGGAAGATGAAGAAGAGACGCGCACAGCAGATCCATATGTTGTCTATCAAGAAAACTTTGGAGTGATGCGACCGATGATCAACGAATCCATCAGGGAGTGGTGTACGTTTTTTTCCTCAGAAGTTGTCGTTGCTGCAATCAAAAGAGGTATAAAGCAAAATGCTCGATCTTTTGCTTACATCGAAAGCATTCTCAGGAATTGGTCTCAACAAGGAATTAAAACAATCGAGGATATCAAAGCCCATGAAAAGCAAACAAGCCAAAAGTCAAATACCATTCCTTTCCCAAAGCATAAAGATCAGCGATTAGAAGCACTTCAACGAATGCGAGAAAAGGGGGAGTAAATCCATGGAGTACAATCTTGCTATAGATATTTTGGAATCGATTGCGGCTGTATATCCCCGATTCGAACTTAGCGAAAAGAAAATCAAAATAATCATGCCTGCCCTTCTTAAAATGGATTATGAAGGCGTTATGGACAATGTTGAGCGTCATGTAACAAAAAATCCTTTTCCACCTACGATCGCTGAAATTGCTTCGTACCCTGCTCAGAAAAATGAAAACCTTGAGAAATGGCAGGAATGGGAATTGGAGGCGTCAAAAGTTTCTCAAGAACGTAAAAATCAATTCGCTATCGATCTTAAAAAGGTATTAGCAGAGAAAGCGAGTGATAGGAATGATTGAGTGTATAGAGTCCGAGCATGCGGTGTTAGGGTCGATTCTTATTGAACCTACATTAATACATGAGTCGGTGCTCCAACCATCCTATTTCGCAAAGGTTGATCATTTCCTCATTTTTAAATCCATGAGAACGGTCGAAGAGGAAGGAGCAGAACCTGAGTTAGCCGCCGTTACAACAGCATTAGGAGAATCCACAAATCAAATCGGTGGGATTCAATACCTGACACAGCTAGCAGGTTCAGTCGCAACGACTGCTACGTTTAACCATCATGAACGTAAAATAGTAGAAGCTTACCAACTCAGAGAAAGCCGCAAAGCAGCGATTCGATACGTGGAAAATCCGAAAGATTCTGCTTTTCAGCGATTATTTCAGGAATTAACGGATCTTCAACGTTTGGGAGAGATCAACAAAGAGAAAACGTTAAAGGAATGGTTGTATGAGATCTCTGATGATATTAGTGGTACACAGAAAGAAAATCAGAACAGTTACAAGACAGAATATGAATCTTTTGATCAAATGACTGGCGGGTTACAACGGAAAGAATTGATAGTTGTCGCTGCTCGTCCCTCCATGGGAAAGACAGCCTTTGCATTAAACATTGGATCTAGCCATTGTAAAAATAAAGGCAGATGTCTTTTATTTAGTCTTGAGATGGGGTCCAAGCAGCTATTACACCGGATGATTTCGGCGGATGCCCAAATCGATGGTCAAAAATGGAAATTTCCCTCTCGATTTTTTAGTGAAGAAGACTATGATCGGGCAACGACGTCAATCGCTACGTTACTAGATTGGAAGTTAGATATGTACGAGAATACATCGTTGATCAATGATATTTGTTCCATTTCCCGCCAGACGGCAAGGGAAAACCCAGATGATGACTTACTCATCGTGATCGATTATTTACAGATGATCCAAGGTTCCGGGCGTTATGAGCGTAAAGATTTGGAAGTAGGCGCCATTACTCGTGAACTTAAGCGACTGGCTACGGATCTCAATATTCCTATTGTTATTTTATCTCAACTATCAAGAAATGTTGAAAACCGTCATAATAAACGCCCAGTGATGGCTGATCTTAGAGACTCTGGAAATATCGAGCAAGATGCAGATGTAATTGCTTTTTTATATCGCGAGGAATACTATGACCTTGAATCCAATCATCCAAACCAAGTAGAAGTGGATGTTTCGAAACAGAGAAATGGACCAACAGGAACGATTAATCTGGGCTTTATGAAAGAATGTGGGCGTTTCATTGATATCGACGGTAAGCATGAAAGGAATGTCGTATGAATCAATATCAATGTTTTGGTATGTTAATGAGCTACTATGAGACGGAAAAGGCAATTATCCCCCTTGAGGACCTAGAAAAAGGGGCCTCTTCAACGGAGTTAGTCCAGGGATTGTATTTGTTCATCCATTATTTAAATGGTAAATATAAGTCCGTAAATATAGATTCAAGTTCCTATGTCGGGGAATAAATGTCTGTTCATAGTTGCATCAGAATGGAGGTTGTATCATGAATAAAATGGAGATTCATGAAGCTCTTATGAATTATAAATGGATGATAAACGTCCTTGTCACAAAACGTCAAGAAATGACTGGTGCTAGTCAAGCGATGGTATCAAAATATGGTATAGAAGCGACACTACCATCTGACAGCACTCCGTCTGACCCTGTATATAGTGAAATGTTAAGGATTGAACGTTATGATAAAAACACGAAAAACTTGCAACGTAAAGTTTCATTTATCCAGCGCCATTCTGAAGGAATTACAGATATCAAAGATCAAATCATTTTAGATGAATTATTAAATGGAAAAACATTGCGGAGAATTTCTAGGGAGCATCATTTATCGGTTGCAGCTGTCAAACGGCGAAAAGACCATATTATCGAAGAGATGCATTTGAATGCTGAATGTGAACAATATGTACAAACGTAACAATGTAAACATCTGAAATTCTTTAGACAGATCAAAGCATAAATCTTTATAATAAAGGAAATACATTTATCTTTGAATCATTGAAAATCGTTCGTTGATGTTGTAGCATCTCCCTAACTCATCTTTCGAAAGGGTATTAGTTCTATAACTGGGCATTAACATTTTTGTCAGGAGGGATAGTATGAAAAACAACAAAAGTTTCCTTTTCGGAGGAGTGATTAGTTTTTCCTTGTTACTAACAGGATGTGGGGAGAGTGCAGGGGTGGAATCTTTGTCTCCCCAAGAAATGGAAGGGTATTTAGAAGAAAACGAGGAAGCCTTTGTCTTAACGACGCAAACCGAAGACGAGGAAGAACACCAAGAGGCCGTAAATATTGTTGACGAAAATATTGATAACATTTCTGTTAAAGAAATCAATGCTCAATCTGAACAGATGCTTGATAATGATCTTTTGTTAGAGGATGTTGGCATTGATGGGCCGAGTGTATTCAATTCATTAAGTTATTATGAAAATGGAGACTTAGAAGAACGAATCTCGGTGAGTGAAGTCGATTATGATAGCGAAGATGCGTTAGCCTCAGAGATACAAAATTTTGATCGTTCATTTGAATAATCATTTCATTAAGGGTGCAAGCAACAAACAACATACATTCTTGTCCACTCATCGATGAAGAAGTTTAATGAAGAGAACAGTCATACAAACTGTTCTTTTTTTATGCCATAAAAGGGGGTGATGCAGAGCATTCACACACGAAGCGCAAGAGGCGCTTCTTTTTTATGTCGGAAGCACATTAGGAAAGGATGATGATGCATGGCTTCGCAACGCGATGTTAAGCAATCAAAAGAGTTAGTACAAACGCTGTTAGGCATCAAGGGCGAAATGTACAACGATTGGCTACACGCCCAACATCAGGCGTATATCAGTGAACACCAAGATTTGATCATGGAAGGTTTGCTCCATTATCAAGGGATTCAAGAAGAGAAAACATCGAAACAGCCGTCGGAGAAGAAAAATGTCGACAAAACGAAAACCGATGAGCACGCACATTCATCACCATTACAAGGAGAGGAAGAAGCATGAATACAATGATTCAATGGGTGGAATCGATGATTATTATGGCAGCCATTGATAACATACAAAACACGGGTGAATCGATCTTATTGGGCATGCAAGTCGTGGGTGGTGTCGTGGCAGCGATCGCGATTGGGGTTGGATCTTATTTCCTTATGGCTGGTGGCGCACGTGGACGCATGATGTCGGTTGGCTGGTTTGTTGGTGCTGCTGGTGGCTTGGTTATGCTCCTAGGCGCACTCGCCTTTAGTCAGTGGATCGAAAGCACTATCACATTTTAAACAAGGGGGGAGAAAGCGATGCAGGTATTATTTACGACACCTTTGGAGGAAGAGATTCCAGCCTTCCAATCACTTTCTTTGACGGACGCTGTGCAACTGACCAATGACATCGATCAACGCCTAAAAAAGCAAAACAAATCACCGGTGGCGTTGGACTTTATGGTCCATGACGGGGAAGGTCAAAAATTATATACCGGAACCTATCATATCGGTTCGTCGTTCGCGGCGAACCTGTATGAACACATCTGTTACCGGTTGATTGAACGGCGCATGCGCAGAGATGAAGAGATCCAACAACGGGATCGGTTGCTTCATCAACTCACCCAAGAGGCGCCATCCGCGCTGCGTATCGATGTCAACGATCACTTACGTCGTCAAGAAGAAGCGAACCAAACGTGGTGGAGCCGGTTAAGCCCTAAGGCACGGATCATGGGTGGCGCGGCCGCAGGGGTTATGCTTTTGGTTATGGTTTTTGCTATTGGCATGGTGGCGGTGGTGAGTGACCAATCGAATGCGCTCGCCGCGATGCATCAATCCTATGAAGAAGAACAACAGATGAATGATCTCTATGCGGAAGCCATGGCAGGTGACCCCGATACGGCGATCGACGTGCTTCAAGAAAAAAACGATCGCAGTGATCAAGAAACCGCCGTACTTGTCCATTTATTAATTGGGCAAGGCGCCTACGAGGAAGCAATTCAGATGACCGATCAATCGGCAGAGGCTATCGCGAGTGCGATCTTTGATCAACAAGGTATCGAAGCACTTACGGCATTTCAAGAGGAACATGAAACGGCCGTTGGCCACTTTGAATTGGCCTATGAAGACGCACGCTTTGACGATGTGGTGGCGGTTGACGACGTGCCGATGAACGCAGAACGGCAAGAAAAATTGGGCTACGCCTATATGAAAACCGGCAATGTCGACGAAGCCAAACAAATGGCCAGTGAGATTAGCAGTGAAAGTCTGAATGATCATATTCAGACTTATGAAACATTAACGGCCGATATTGATGATCGTCAAACACAGATCGACGAAGAAGAAGAGGCAGACGATCCGGACGATGACCAAATCGAAGAATGGGAAGAAGAAATCGCAGATTTGGAAACCCAAAGAGATGACTTATAGAAAGAGTAAAGATGAACCATCGGAGGTGTACAATCATTACATTAACGGGCTATGAACGATATGGATTCAGCCGCATGTTTTTAGATGAATTAGTGGGTTATATTAAAAACCATTTCACCGGTTGGGCGGACATCCAACAAATGCTTGCCTACAAGGACGAAATATAAAGAAAAGGAGGTTTGACCCTAGCATGAAAGCAGTTCTAGCCAATAAATTTGTGCTGATTCCTTTATGTATCGGCTTATTTTTAGTGGTGCAGGTGATTGGCACCTTTTTATTAAATCTCGTGCAAGAAGCGTTGGGGCTTTTACAAACGTTTCCGAACATCGAAGAACCCTTAACTTTAGAATGGGGTTATTTCACCACGTTTCAGATCACCGAACACCCTTGGTTTTATGGCATAACATCCGTTTTGGGATTGATGCTCGTTGGCATAACGATTTATAAACTGACCAGCAATTTCGCATCCATTAGTCGCGATGAAAAAGGCTCCCAACGGTTTGCGACCAAGCAAGAAGTAGCTGAACAATATAAAAAGATTCCTGAGAAGGAAAAAAGCTATCGCGGTAAAGGTGGGGGTGTTATTGCGCACAAGGGACACGCTCATTTTATCGATGATGGAGCCGTTCATAACATGGTGATTGGCACCACCCGTTCCGGGAAAGGGCAGCTGTATGTGGATCCTACCATTGATGCATACGCAAGGGCTGAAAAAAAACCAAGCATGATTATCAATGATATGAAGGGTGGCGCGACACGTTTCTAAGTGAAAAGCTTAGACATTGTTGAATTCCCAACAATGAACTGTTATTCCGAGAAGTCAAATGATGGGGTAACGCCCTGAAGGGCTTCCTTTAATCCTCCGACATGCGAGGTAGTTAGCAAGAACTTAATCGTATGAAGCTCGGTGAAGTCGGCTGAGAGTTACCGTAAACTCACATTGAGTTCGAAAGTCGTTCAGAGATGGACGATGTAACCTATAAGCCGGAAGTCTATAAAACACTTATGGTTAGAATGCACATCATAAACCAGCCGCGAACTGTGGTTTGTGCAGACGAATCTCCGATGGTACGGGTCTATATCATGAGGAAGTCGAAAGGCTTTCTGACACAGATAAGTGTCGCTATTGTGGATGAGTAAGACTCTCCTTTATGAAAGTCCATATACCGTTATAGGCGGTATTGAGGGTAGCAGGCTCATAGGGGAAACCTAATGGTGTATGCATAGATAGGAATAACGGAACGTGGTAAGCTGCTAACGTTGAGGACTTGCATTCCAATGAAACGGTTTTAGGGAAAGCAATAGGGATAATACCTACTTGTATAACTTAGATTTATAGCAGTGAAAGTGGTGGCATAGTACCTATGAAACGTGTAATGAACGTGGAGGGATGGCCACTAGTCGATTGAAGACTGACAGTTACCAAATGGTTCATTCATGG
Organism: Salicibibacter kimchii; assembly: GCF_003336365.1. GTDB lineage: Bacteria > Bacillota > Bacilli > Bacillales > Marinococcaceae > Salicibibacter > Salicibibacter kimchii. The sequence goes on from NZ_CP031092.1 coordinate 2,563,998, forward strand.
TTTCGAGTAAGACTAAGAGATGTAATTCTCCACGTAAGATAGGAGGTTACAGCCCATGTTGAAGAAAACCAAGTTGAGACACAATGAATATTACGACATGCAAAAAGTGTATGACGATCTTTATTCAAGCAGTCTAAACGGTAACAACTTCTATAAGTTAACTGAGATTATTGGTTCAGAAAGAAATATACGACTGGCATATCGTAATTTCAAAACAAACAAGGGTAGTAAAACAGCTGGTACGGATGGCCTTACGATCAAGGATATATGGCATTTAAATGATGACCAAATCATTTATGAAGTGAGAAAAAGATTAAAAAACTATAGGCCACAACCAGTGAGAAGAGTATTTATCCCAAAAGAAGGCTCTAGCAAGAAAAGACCACTAGGAATCCCGACGATTTGGGACCGATTAGTTCAGCAGTCTATGCTTCAAGTACTCGAACCGATTTGTGAAGCAAAATTCCATCCTCATAGTTATGGTTTCCGACCGAATAGAAGCACCCATCATGCATTTAGCAGGATGGTAAGTCTTGTAAATATCGGGAGACAACACTACTGTGTTGACATTGACATTAAAGGTTTCTTTGATAATGTCAACCATGGAAAATTGCTCAAACAATTATGGACGTTAGGAATAAGGGATAAATCTCTTATAAGTATTATCTCTAAGCTATTAAAATCCGAAATTGAAGGAGAAGGAATCCCTACTAGAAGACTGGTGAAAAACTAAGCATTTTTCGCTCTGACGTCAGGGTTGCTAGCCTGATAAAGGGAAATAAGCGAGAAATAGCAGAGGTTTGGCAGTCCTTTTCGTTTCGTTTTCTCGGTTGATGGCATACGGAAATACCGGTCTTGGGCCTTTTCCCTTTGAACCGGCATAATTTCTTCAGGTTTTGAACGATAGCTGTACAAAGCGCTTGTTCCTGCATGCAATCAACCCCTCTGCTTCGGGCACGATCCAGCCCGTGGACCGTTTTTGCCTCCGCAAATCCATGTTCACACTGTGACCGTTTGTTCTGGATGATTCGATACTTCCCTTGAATCTGAATGCATTTGGCTCGATTGGTTACTCGAACCTTGTCGACCTTTGCTTGTCGTTTTCGCAGTCTTTCCGGATCATAGGTTTTCCGTTGCCAGCTCGGAATCGCTTCTAATTGATGGTTACGCAAAGAAACCAAAGGAAGGATACTTTGAGAAAATAAGCTTGCCAAGAAATCCGAGGTTCCATAAGCCTTGTCCACCGATAAGGTTTGAATACGGATGTGCGGATGTTTGAAGCGCATAGAAGCCAATTGTTGTAGCGTAACCTCTCGTTCAGCCGTTCCGGAAGCAACGCTTGCATCTGTATCCAAAATCACCCCGGATGCCGTATCCGTCAAGTTATGAACAAGATAACGCAGATACGTTTCCTGTCCTTTGCTTTTTCTGTACAAGCGAGCATCCGGATCGGTGGTGCTGCGATGGGTTTGATTGGAAAAGGTTTTGCCATGAAAATCTTCATGATGGGCCTGTTCCTCGAGCTCGCCGGAGGACTTATCCCCATGTGGATGGGACGAAGGCGGTTGATCATCATCGTCGTCGTTGGTTTCTTTGGATGGTTCTAACGTTTGCTCATCCTTTTCTTCCAAATCTGCCAAGTAATCTTCGATGGTTTGGACCGGAGCCAATTCCCTTTCTTTCAAACTGTGGATAGAAGCATTCGCACGCACCTGGGTCCCGTCCGCACCAGCATGAACATCGGGACGAACGAGCCCGGATGCTATGCATTGATCCACCACATGCATCATGACTTGTTCAAAAATACCATGACGTCGCCAAAGGGCTCTCGTTTTCACAAGAGTTGTCCGATCAGGCAGGGAGGATTCAAAATCCAGACCACAAAACCACAAATAACCCGCATGCATGGGGAGTAAATTAAAAAGCTCCCGTTCGGAATGATCGAAGAAATATTCCAGCACCACAAGACGCACCACGAGCTCGGCGCGCATCGACGGACGTCCCATTCGTTGGGCATATAGGGGCTTCACCCATTCATGGACATGAGAAAAGTCCATCACATCCTTTAATTTTCGCAGGATATGATGGTCGGGAACAATATCCTCCATATCGACCGATTGAAACAAACGAGTTTGAACATAATTTTGCTTTGGCGATTGCATGGGTCAACCATCCTTACGTTATTGGTGTTACTTGTTATATTCGACAATAAATAGCAAATTCCTTTCTATCTCGACTAGACTTTTTCACCGGACTTCTAGAGGGACAGCGCAAGGCGGAGTTATCTCGCCGCTTTTATCCAATGTGGTACTGAATGAATTAGATTGGTGGATAAGTAACCAGTGGGAAACATTTGAACCCCAAAGAGCTAATTCTATAGGATTTAGACAATATGCTAGGAAATATACAAAGCTTAAAGATGGTTACATTGTTCGCTATGCGGATGACTTTAAAATCATGTGCCGCACATACCAAGGAGCAAAACGGTTCTATTATGCGACTGTTGACTTTCTAAAATCCCGACTAGGATTAGAAGTTAATGAACAGAAATCTAACGTTGTAAACCTAAAGAAAAACGCTTCTGATTTCTTAGGTTTCAAACTCAAAATTGTTAAGCAAAACAAAGCCAGACATGGTTATGTTGCAAAAACATCAATGAGTGATAAAGCCATCTCAAAAACCAAGAGAATCCTAAAAAACAGAATTAAAGAGATACAACATGAACCTACTGCTGATACAGTCAAGAGGTTCAATATTACCCTTGTAGGAATACAGAATTACTACAGATATGCCACAACCATTTGCAAGGATTTAACAGAGGTGAATTACACTCTCTTGAAATCCATAAAACCCAGGCTGAAAAAGAATGCCACAATAGTGAAGTTCAGTGAAACAAGCGTACAGTTTAGAAGGAAAACCAAAGGTATAAGACCTAGCACTAAGACTTTTTCTGTACAGGGTGCGCCCCTTCTACCCATTACAGGGGTTCATCGTAAAAATCCGCAGAATTTCAGTCAAACGATCTGCAATTACACCATAGAAGGTCGTAACAAAGTACACAAAGGTCTTAAAGCGATTCCTAGAGATGTCCTTACACAAGTAATGAACACTTACTCTAAAAGCAGGAGTATTGCGTACAACGATAATCGCATCTCAACGTACATCGCACAGTATGGAAGATGTTATGTCACAGGTGAGCCAGTTGGCGTTGATCGGATCCACTGCCATCATGTTGTACCAAGGGATAAAGGTGGATCAGATAAATACTCAAACCTAATCATTATTGATACCTATATACACAGGCTCATTCACATCACAAATATTGACAAAATCGCTATGTACCTTAGATACTTCAATCTAAACAAGAAGCAAATGGATAAACTGAACTCTCTAAGGAAAACGTCTGGTAATGAACCGATAACAACGTAACTTATGAAGTCAGTTGGAAACGATGGAACGCCGTATGCGCGGAAACGCGCTCGTACGGTGTGAAGTGGGGGAAAAGGCGGAGATAATTTCAAACCCTTACCTATCACTATAACTTTTTGTGCGCTTCAAAGAGACGTTAGAACAGCGCGGCTTTGACGTGTTAGCGCTCAATATGATGAATCCGATGCAAAGCATGAGTTATAATCCTTTGCAATTGATTAAAGACGCCTACAAAGAAGGCAATTACTCGGTGGCGGAGACCTTGTGTGAGTCGCTCACGCACATGCTCTATTATAATCCACATGTGAAAGATCCCATGTGGCAAAACAGTGCGATGTCGCTTGTCAACGCGATGATCTTGGCCGTAACCGAAGATTGTATTCAAAACGACGAAGAAGAAAAAATCACCCTTTATACCGTTGCGAACATGTTGTCTGAACTCGGATCGAAGGAATTGCCGCATCCGTCGAACCCCAAGATCGTCGTCAACGCCTTGGATCAGTACTTTCAGGACCTTAAACAGGATAGCGTAGCGAAAATGCAGTATGCGACAAGCAACTTTGCCAAAGGCAATACACGCTCGGGAATCTTTACGACAGCCATGGCAGAACTTCGACGCTTCACCTTGAGCGAACAAGCGAAAATGACCGCGAAAAACTCGCTTGATTTGAAGAAAGTTGGTTTTGGCCAATCCATCGAAGGCAGGGGCGCCCCCTTTTCCAAAGTAACGGTGACGTTTCCGGATGGCACACAGGAAATGAACCAAACCGGGGAGGGGGGCTATTGGGTGGTCCATTTCCAAGGAACGCTCCGGGAAAACGATGCCTTGAGCGTTGATCATGATCCCAATCCTCTTTCAAAGCAAGCCTACAAAAAGCGAACGAAAGAACAAAAATCAAAAATCCTAGAGGAACAGACACGCATCGAAGTAACGATAAATACGGTGAACGAGGAAACGGGCGAAACGTCACTGGAACAGGAAAACCATCCGGACGTCGGCATCACGGAGGTGGTGAGTTTCAATCGACCGATCGCGCTGTTTATGATCACCCCGGATTATGATGATTCCACGCATGTACTCCCATCCATGTTTGTGGATCAATTGTACTTCACGTTGGCAAAACACGCATCGATGGCGAAAGGGCAATCATGTCAGCGCGAAGTCGTTTTTATGCTCGATGAGTTTGGGCAAATGCCGGCGATATCAGGCATGGGGTCAAAAATGACGGTATCCCTAGGTCGAAACATTCGCTTTCATCTCGTCGTGCAGAGTTATGCGCAACTCAAAGACAAATATGGGGAGGACGTTCAAAACACCCTTCGCGGGAATTGCGGCAATCACATCTATATCATGACCGCAGACGTGGAGACAGCCAAACACTTCTCAGAAAAACTCGGCGATGAAACACGGGAAGTCGAAACTCGGTCCGGCACACCGTTTTCATTGAAAAAAGCGAAAACCGATAATACGGAAGGCCGAAAACTTTTAGATGCGAATGAATTGATGGAAATCAAGCAAGGGCATACGGTCGTTTCTCGAACGATGAAGCGTGAAACGCAAGATGGCAAGCAAAAGATTCGTCCGTTCCCCATCTATAATAAAGGCATGCCTTATGCCTATCAGTATTTAAACTTGGATGCTGATCGGTCCATTACCGATGTGGAGGTAGACACGCCGCATCGACACATCCGATTGTCGGAGCTTGTTATGGATTTTTCCTTTTTAACAGGTGAAGCATCGTTGGATAACAACGAAGAAAGGAAAAAAGCCCCCCAAAGCAAAGAAACAAAGGCACCAACATCGCCGCAGGAGGATGCAGCGAGGGAAGAAGGCTGGAAACAAACGCCTCTATCTGAGGTGTTAACCGGTTCTTTATGGACGATGGCGATGGATCGGATAGCTCCGTCGATGGATGCAGATGAAGAAAAGATGCAAACGATGTCGGTCAATGATTTTCTCCAAATAATAAAGATGCTAGGCGATTCAGACGAGGTGGATAAAAACACCTATGCAGCGATCCGAAAAACCATTGATCAGTACGTTGAATCGTGGGAAGATAATGAGGAAACCCATAAAGACAACCACCAAGAAGCTGTCAGCTAATATAAGGAGGAACCGATGAAACCGAACATTATGAACATGATCCAACGTTATCGCGATCAGATCGAAGAAGGCGAAGTTGTCACGATCGTTCTGCAAGACGCTGTTGTTACGCTGCAACCTGGCCAAAATGAGGCGCCGGTGGACGCGCTTATTGAAAGCATCGACGAAAGGATCGATGTCACCCGGGAGATGTTTATGGAGGAGGAATAACGGCAGGAAAGGAGGGAGACGGTGGACGAACAAGAACTACTGGACACCTTACGCCAATTTGAAGACGAACTCAATACGGGAAATATCTTTAGCTACCTGTTCCGATTCCTCGGCTGGTGGCTTCTTTTAGGTTTTCGGGCGATTGTGAGCGGGATGGAAGGCGTCATTGATGGCGTTCTTGTGCTCTTGGATTTCTTTCAGACTGAACCGGTGCTTGAATTTCTCCAAACGATTCAACCCATATTGTATATCCTGCTTGCCCTTGCGCTTGGGCTTATTGCCTATCAGCTTATGTTCCAAAGAGGCCAGCAACGCTCGCAAATTCCGGTGAACATTTTCATTTCTATTATGACGGTGACACTCCTGACTTGGGGGATGAATCAGGCCAGCAGCTTTACCGATGATGCGGTGGAAATAGCCTCCGTCGGGGATGGTGCGTTTGATATGGCCGATCAAATTGTCCATGACCATGTCACCGACGTGGCTATTTATGACGAAACCGGCTGGCAAACCCCGGATGTGGAAACGCAGCACCATGTCGATCCGGAAAACATCGATCAAATTGATATCAACGAAGAAATCACCGATGATTTTGAAAGAGCAGATGGAGAAGATTTATCAGAACCAGGTCAAGCGGTACTATCTAACAAAATCGGCATTGAATCCAACGGCGAAGAAGGGTTAGTCGACATTGGTGATGACGGCTGGTTCGACTTTTTCCCGGAAAATTACTATCGATGGGATGTGAATTGGGGAACGGGGTTGATTACGCTCGGCGTGATGGCAGTCACCATGATTCTCGTATCCATTAAAATTGCTAAACTATGCTTTGAACTCGCCTTTAACAAAGTCGTTGCGCTGATCATGGCTTATGCGGATATTAGCACCGGGCAACGATTGAAAGAGATCCTCAAAAACATCGGCAGCATTTTCGTCTCTATAATCATGGTGTTTTTGAGTTTGCGCATGTATATGTACTATACGGAGTATATTGCAAGCGAAATGAGTGGGTTTGGCTATTTGATCGCCATGATCGCCGGTAGCCTTGCGGTCATTGATGGGCCGAATATTGTGCAAAAACTCTTTGGCATTGATGCAGGTCTTCGCAATGCTTGGACGGTCGCGGCCGGTTCCTACTTTGCCGGAAAAGCCGCCAAACCCGCGGTGCAGGGCGCCGCGAAGATGGCCGGGAAAGCAACAAAAGGTGTCGCTTCGGGTGGCGTGAGTACGGCGGCAGGAACCGCCGGTGGTATATCCGGTTTAGCTGGTGGCAGCAAAGGTGGCCAAGGCTCCCAAACGCCGAACAATGGCGCCGCAGGGAACCAAGGATCACCGACGCAAGCCGGAGCAAAATTCGGACAATCCGGTGGCGGTCAACAAGGGACGGCACCCCAAGGGCGACCAGCACAGGGAACACCGCGGGCAGGGTCACCGACAAATGCCCAATCCCAAGGCGAAGGTTCCACTGCGAATGCCAACGCGGGCGCCTATCAAGATACGCAGCAACAACCGCAACTGACGGGCACCAAAGGTAACGGTCCATTAGCACCGCCACCTACGCACGGAGGTAAAACGCCATCTCTCCAAGCAGAGATGCGCGAAGAAGCCCGCAAAGGAGGCGGCGGTAACCAGCGATCGGCGACGTTGCACCAACAAATGCAAGCCGATCAAAACGGCCATGAACCAACCACAAGCGACATCCCCATGCCAAAACGATCGGCTGGCGGTGAGACGCGAACGGTGGGCCAAGCGATGCGCGATGGTACGTCACGCCGTTTTAACAATAACCCTTATGTGCAAAAGAGCAAACGCAGTTATCAGCTTGGTCAAAACACGACGCGAAATTGGAAAAACAAACGCAACAACCGATAAGACGCAGGCTTCTTTTTCTTGAAGTCTGCTTTTTTATATGAAAAAGGAGGGGTGCTGTTGCATTATAAAATTCCCACAGAGGTTACGGCAGAATTGAAATTGAACCGGTGGCTGTATTTAACCGATTTACTCGTTGCGATTGGCATGCTCGTGATGGGCTTTATCCTTCACGCACTGATTCATCCGTCGCTGACGATCCCGTTTGTCGTGTTTATGGTCGCCTTATACGGCTTTTGGCTGTATCGCCCCAAAACGAATCCGCATATGCGCATGATACAGGTGGTATGGATGATGCTCAGCCGGGACCGTGCCACTTATCATGCCCATGATCCGCACGAAGAAGCGACGAAGGAGGAAGATCTATGATTTATGAGGACATGGTGGGCCAAGACGCTCTCTTTGATGAGCATAAAAAACCAAAACGACGGCTGCGCCTTGGCGAGCGTTCGAAACCGAAGGAGAAACGGGACCGAGCGCCGGACCGCATTGCCGATATTATCCCGATTCGAGACATGTCCGACGACGGCGCAATCGAACTGCAAGATGGTCAAGGCTATATGGATGTCTTTCAACTCACCACGAAAGATGTGTATGCCCAGAGTGATGCTGAAGCCGAAATGGACATTTTGGGGCTTACGCAATTTTTACGCGCGTATGAGGCGGATATCAAGATTGTCTCGCTTAATTTCCCGGTCAACATGACGCCGCAATTGGCACATATCCAACAAAAAATCGATGCCAACGCGTCGCCACTGATCGATCGCTTTTTGTTAAAGAAAAAGGTGGAACTGGAATTTTTAGAAAAACACCGCACGAATCGCGAATTTTACCTTTATGTATTTGGCGATACAATAAAAGATTTATCCGAACGCACGCAATTTACGCGCCGAAAACTGCAACGGGTCCTGCCTCTGTCTACCTTGTCCAATTCGAAGAAATTGGATGTGACCTATAAACTCAATAATCAAAACTCGAAACTTGATCATCAGAGGGGGTAACAATGATGAGCCTTTTACAGATGCTTGCGCCATGGAAACGCAAAGACGACACCGATGCCACGGAGACCGAACGTAAGGGTTATAACCCGTATTTGCTCGCAAACATGCAACCCCAAGGCGGCATCAGCTTCAAGGAAAGTTTTATACGTAAAGGGGATGGTTACGAAACGTGTGTGCACGTGTATAGCTATCCGAAAAATACGAAGGATTTTTGGTTGGAATCCATCGTCAATATGGAAAACGTCATCACGACCATTGATGTCACCTCGGAAGATCGTCATAAGGTACGCGAAGGCTTAAATAAAGGGATCGACGAACAAAGTTCCCGGATGATGACAGAGAAAGAAAGTGTCAGTATTTTGGAAGCCCGAAACAGCTTGGATGATCTTCAAGACCTGTATGCCTCCGTCTATGAAGAAGGGGAAGTGATCAAACGGGTGCATCTTCGCCATTATGTGAATGCGCGAACGAAAGAAGAACTGGAAGACAAAGTGAACGAAGTCTTAACGGCTCTTGAAGGGGAAAATTTCAGAGGCGCCGTTTTTTTAAATGAACAAGACATGGAGTGGAAAGCGCTCCATGAACCGTATACGGCGCAAGCGAAACGCCGCAACCGCCGCAAAGGGCAGGCGATGCCAGCGATTGCGCTAGCCGGTGGCTTTCCGTTCCACTTCACTCAACTCCATGATCCGACCGGTACCTATCACGGTACAACGATGACCGGCGGTAACGTCGTTTTTGATTTGTTTCACCGTGATAAAGATCGGAAATCGTATAGTTCCGTCGTGATTGGGGCGATGGGGGCCGGTAAGTCAACGCTTTTGAAAAAAATCATGCTCGATAATGCCATTAAAGGGCATAAAATTCGTGCTTTTGATGTCGTTGGGGAGTTTTTACCACTCACAGAGGCGATCGGCGGCAAACAAATTGCCTTGGATGGCACGGACGGCATCATTAATCCTTTGCAAGTGTACCGGACGGCGAAAGATGATTTTACGTCGTTTACGCAGCATTTATCAAAACTCACGACCTTTTACCGATTTCTGGCCCCGGAAGCATCCGACAATGAACTGAAAGAATATGAAAATATGCTTCGAAAATTGTATGTCTCTTTAGGTTTATGGAGCGATGAAGGGGATGCCAACCTTACGGGGCAACCGGTGGAGGCGTATCCTATTTTTTCGGATTTTCTGGCATTTATTCGTGAGGAACTTTACGCCGATATATCCACAAGCAAGCAACGCGACAACCTAAGTCTGGAACGCAAACGCCGGCTGGAAACGATTGAGTTGAACATCCAAAACCTTGTTGAAACATACGCTCACCTCTTTAATGGGGTATCCAGCATTGCCGATTTTCAAGACGAACACGTCGTTATCTTTCAGTTGCGCGGGCTGAGTCAGATGCGGACCGAAATCTTTCAAGCCCAATTGTTTAACGTCATGAACTTGTTATGGGATGCGATGCTTACCAACGGCGCCCCCCAATTTGAAGCTTATAACAACGGTGAAATGACGTTTGAAGACGCCGAACGGTTTCTCATCCTCATGGATGAGGCGCATCACATTATCAATACCAAAAAAGGCAGTGGCCACGCTCTAAGTTTCCTCACGACGTTTGTACGAGAAGCCCGCAAATATTTTGCCGGTTTCACGTATGCGTCGCACACGATCCGGGACTTTGTGCCGGAAGGTTCCGACCAAAGCTTGGTCGAGGAAATTAAAACGTTGTTCGAACTCACGCAATACAAATGGATCATGCAACAAGACAGCAATAACCTTGAGATGTTGCAAACCATCTTTGCCGGGCAGTTATCTGAAAGTGAGGTTTCGCAAATACCGGATTTACAAACTGGAGATGTGGTTTTAAACATTCAAGCCGTTAAAAACCTACGCTTTTCCGTTGAAGTCTCAGACGAAGAATTGGCGTTGTTCGGAGGAGGAGCTTAAGATGTCCGTTTCTTCGATCATCGCTTTTCTCCTGTTCCTTTTTTCCTTAATTCCGAAGAAGTGGAAAGGGCTTGCGGTGTTATCCGTCCTTGTGGCTGTGAGTGGCTTGATCGGTATGGTAGTTGTGGCGATTCTTTCGCTCGGTGGCCAATATGAGCAGCAACAACAAGCCGACGATGTTGACTCGGTGGGAAATGTGGCCGAAGGCGAAGTACAAGTGAACGAGGAAGTGGAGGCGCTAAGGCCCCTCTTTGAACAATACGCCGAGGAACATGGCATACCGGATATGGTGGAAATATTGATGGCGAAAACGATGCAAGAGTCCGGTGGCCAGTTGGATGATGTGATGCAATCATCAGAATCCTTGGGCCTGCCTCGAAACACAATCAGTGATCCTGAAACGAGCATCGATGTTGGAACGGAATACTTTGCGCAAGTGTTAGAGGACGCCGGTGGCGATGTGGAACTTGCATTGCAGTCATACAATTTTGGTCATGGCTTCATTGATTACGCCGAAGAACACAATGGCGGTGAGTATTCCAAGGATCTTGCGATTGAGTTTTCGCGTGAACAGTATCAAGACTTAGCGCACACTGGGCAGTTTTCATGCATTCGTCCTGAAAGCGCAGAGACAGGCGCGTGTTTTGGCGATATAGGATACGTTGATGCCGTTCTGGATCACCTCGCAACTCCCATCGATGCCGGAGACATTCCGGAGGTTGTCGAAGTTGGTGAACGATGGATCGGCAACTCCGAGTATGATTTTGGGGGCGGAAGAAATGAAGTGGAACAGGCCGCAGGCATTTTTGATTGTTCCTCGTTTGTTCATTGGGCTTTTGAACAAATTGGGGTGGATCTTGGTCCGCTTGGGTCGGTGACGACCGATACGCTTTATCAAGAAGGACAGTCGGTTGATCCGGATGACATGCAGCCGGGGGACGTGGTCTTTTTTGATACGTACAAATACAATGGGCATATCGGAATTTACGCTGGTGACGGGCAATTCATCGGGGCACAGTCCAGCACCGGTGTTGCCTATGAATCTTTGGAAGACGGTTATTGGGGCCAAACCTTTAACGGCAATGTGCAGCGTATTGGATAGAGTAAAAACGTTTGAAAGGAGTCAGGCCATGATCAAAAGCAAATGGTTATGGGTGTTTATCTATGGCTTTCAGTTTATGGTTCTGTTAGCGGGGGGTGGTTATCATCCCCGGCACTTATAACATCTGCATTGCTTGGACTGGGCATCACCTTGTTGATGTATACCCTTGCCAATCTCTTCATGCTTTCCGTAGCGCTGGTTGATGTTCTACGGAAGAGAGGATCTTAATCAGGCGTAGAAAGGATGTCCTTTGTGAAATCAAAAACGCGCATCACGTTATTTGCGATCGCCCTGGTTGCGATTTTCGCGGTTACAGGCGTGAATGTATACAGCGTGATGGCCGATGACGATAAAGCAACCTTTTCCAATGAACAGATGCAGGAGATGATGGATGCCAATCAGCAATTGGAAAGTGAAATCACTCGTCTTCAAAACGAACAAGAGATGGAAGAACCGGCGGCAATGCAAGAACGCCAAGAGGCATTACAAGCAACTGCCGAAACCTTTGTCCAAACCGTCTATACCGAAGAAGCAGAGTCATATGAAAACCGCAAAGATGAAGCCGAAGCAATCATGCAGGACAATCTGCATGAATTTTTATTCCCGGCCGATGAACAAGAAAAAACGGAGCAGCGAGCGATTCCGGAAGACGTTCAATTCTTTGTTGAGACGGGCGAACTGAACCAACAGGAAGCAACAATTATGGCTCGTTTTTCGCACACGTATAGCACCAACAGTGATGAAGACACGACGGCGACTTTTATTGAATTAGATGCGGAACAACAAGAAGATGGCGCTTGGATCATTCAAGATTTTAGAGATGCGGTCGAAAGCATGGAAGGAGAGGGGGGCACATGATGCGGAAACGATTCGCCCTAAGTACGAAACGTACGGTTCCTTTGCTTGTGATCACCCTTGCCTTTGTCGTGACAGGGATGTTCCTCATGCTTTCCCGAACATTGTTTGGCGCACCGCCGGGTGATATTCAACACACGGAAATCGGAGAGTCCATTCCAATGCAAGGGAACGGAGAAGTCGTGATTGAAGATTGGGCGTATAACCCTAACGACCAACACATGATTGCGACATTACATGTTGATCGATCATCTGTTGATCGGAATACGGAAATTACCTTTGCTGCTCAAGATCGTTCCAACGCCCGTGAGGAATTACCAGTGACCATTCTTTATGAAGATCGGGATTATGTCGTGGTTCATATCGATGCCGTCCAACCATCTTTTGATGTTATTGGTATGGATATTCAAGAGCAAGAAACCGATGATGTGGTTGGGCATGATGAATCATCCAATGATAGCACCCCGGCTGAACTAGCAAGAGTCTATGCCGATCATCGAATGGTTGAGGTTGATGAATCATTGACAGCCGAAGATGAAAACACCTACGACCAACGCGTACTGAACTTGGAGTACGACCGACTGGGCGATGACCAACAGGCGCATCAGCAAGTGATCGAAAATATGAACGAACGGATCGAAGAATTGGAGCAAGAATTGGTTGATATTGAAGCAGACATTTTGTACAGCACCGACGATGAAGAAGTGGAACTGGAAAGTGAACACAGTCAAATCGAGTCAGAAATTGATGGGTTGGAGACAGACATGGCACAAGAACAAGAAGCCCTCGAGGTGTCTCAGGATGAACAAGACATGATCGAAGAACAAATGGAAATGGCCATTGATGAGTGATGATTAAACTTAACGACAACCTTGCACCATCATTGACGACAACCTTACACCATCAGCAAAATTTAAAACGTGCGTTCCCTGAAAGCAGACGACAACCTTACACCAATAAATGATTTCCTTGATATCATTATTTCCCCCGGCTCTGCCGGGGATATCACCCTATGTGATATCAGAAACCCCTTATGCTCTTCTTCTATCTCGCCTATCAATGAAGATATCTGCCACGAAGCGTACGAAGGTTTAAGCATCTAAAACGAGTGATCTGATCGGAAAAACCAAGAAGGAAAAATCAAAATGGAGGGTGCAAAATGGATATTGTGATCCGGAATGTTGAACCAAGAGCGATTCAAAAAGTGGAAGAACTCGCGAAAGAACAAGGCATTTCCAGAGAACAATTTTTACGAGAACGGATCATGAAGATGGCACAATTCTATATGGAGGATCAACGGGTCCAACGATTGGAAGCATTAGTGGCCAGCAATCTGCAAGTCATGGAACGATGTGCTGATAGCATGCAAACGATGAATGCACTCATTGGTGACGAACCGGAGCCATCATCATGAGTGCTTCAACCATCACGCCAGGTGTGGTATTGAAAACAAAATTTATTACCTCCAATACCAAAGCCTTTGATCAGTACGTCAATTATGTGGATCGGGAAGAAGCCAAAGGGGATAAGCAACTGCCTTCCCAAATGTTTTCGATGTACAATCATTACATGGATGACCCGGAAAAAACGTCGGCTCTTTTTACGGATACTTCGGATCGACTAAACACCGATGAAAAAGATGAATTAAAACATGCGTTCCAACATGCGCAAGAAAATAAGAGTCTCATGTGGCAAGATGTGATTACCTTTGATAATCAGTGGTTAGAAAAGCAAGGGATCTATGATCAAAAAACCGGTGAGCTAGATGAAAAAGCATTAAAGAATGTCACCCGTTCATCGATGCAGACGATGCTCAAAAAAGAAGGGCTCGAACAAAGTTCGATTTGGTCGGCGGCCATTCACCGAAACACCGATAACATTCACATTCATGTAGCCACCGTTGAACCTGAACCGACCCGAGAGCGTGGCAAACGAAAACCCAAAACCTTAGATGCCATGAAAGGCGAAGTGGTTAATGGGCTGCAAGATCGAAGCTATGAACGCGAGCAGATCAATCAAATCATTCGTGGAAAGATGGTCGATGGCAAGAAAGAACAAAACACATTAAAATGGCAAAATCGAGAAATGAAACCTCTGTTTAAGGATATATATGAACGATTACCTGAAAACAAACGCCATTGGAATTATGGTTACAACACCCTCAATTCGATCCGGCCGATGATCGATCAACTAACCACGACGTATTTAGACAAACACCATCCGGAAGACCTTAAAAATTTGCATCAACGGTTGGATCGAGAAATGGATGAAATGAAAGCCGCCTATGGGGATGGGCCGAAAGAAAGCAAACGCTTTGAGAATTATAAAAGCAATAAGATCGATGATCTCTACAAGCGTATGGGCAATGCCTTTTTGAAGGAAATGAAATCGTATGACAATCAATTGCACCAAAGACCAAAGACCAAAAGAATAGCAGGGGATCAATCGTTGCGTCATGGCAAGTCATCGAGCATCGCGATGCAGCAATCGTTAAACCGTCTGAACCGATCGATGAAACAGACCTATCAATCGTACATGAATGACATGGATTATGAACGACTAGAACGAGACATTGAACGCGAAAGGTAGGGGGCAATGATGAGTGAACGCAAACGCATGAATATCCGTGTGCTTCCGGAAGTGATGGACTATATCGATGCTTACCGTGATCAGCATCGTATTACCTATCACGGGCAAGCATTGGAAAAAATCATCCAAGACCATGAAGCATGGAAAATTGAAGATCGATCCAATCGAGCCATTATGGATATGGCCGCCGAACAATTCCGTCAAGTGTTTACATCAGAATTAAAGAAACTTCAATTGGGGGTGAATAATAGTGATCGAAACACGCAAATTCTGATTGAGCTCATGAATGGCATGCTAATGAATGAAAACCATCTCATTACAACATCTAATATGGAGAGCGAGCCGGTAAGCATTGCCAAAGAAGAAGTCAAAGAACGCATATCCCATCAACGGCAGAAAAAGATCGATTGGGAAGAAAGCCAAAAAGCCAAGCAAACGCAAGGAGAGGTGTAAATGTTTTTTTTGGATGATCGCTACGAAGTGGGTGTATTTGAAAGTTTAGGGGAGCATGATGTGGAGATTTTGGTAGGGAATACGCGCTACACGATTGAACTCGATCCGGCGGATAAAGCTGCCCTTGAACAGCACTTAATCAATCAAGAGAACCTGTTGATTCCGTTTGATACCCAAACGAAAAAGATGGTCTTGGACATTGGGCAAAATTATCATGAGGCGGACATGGAAGAACTGATTGAGGCCGCCGATCGGAGGTGGAACGATGGCGAGAACGAGACCCCGTAAATCACCGGAAGCGATAAAACAAGACATCGAGGAACTGACTAAAGGCATGGAAGAAAAAGTGGCTAACCATTTCTATTCCAAGGATCAAATGAAGGAATACTTGCGGTTTATGGGGCAATTTCACAACTACTCTCTGAATAATGTTCAGCTCATGCAATCGCAATTTCCAGGCGCCGAAGCCGTTGGTTCGTATAAATTTTGGAAAGACAAAGGTTTTCCCGTGCAAAAAGGAGAGAAAGGCTCTAAAATCCTCGTACCTCAACGGCTCGGCGAGCAATTTCAAAACGAGGAAGGCACATGGAAGCCCGTCAAATATGCGACCAAAAATGAAAAGACACACATTCAAGACGGCCATCTCCCAAAACGAGACGGTCGTCTTGTGTTTTCAACGGGAACCGTTTTTGATATTAGCCAGACGTCGGCCACACGGGATGATTTGCCGGCTTTATTCCCAAATAAATGGATGGAAGGGAAGGTGGAGGATTACGGTCAACTTCGTCAAGGTATGGAAGCCATCGCCAAGGAAAATGGCATTGCCATTGTGGAACCGAAACAAGAGTTAGGCGCAGCTAAAGGCGTCAGCTATACCTTAACAAAGGAGGTGGCTTTAAATCCGCGCAACGATGAACGGCAGAATGTCAAAACCCTGTTGCATGAGTTGGCGCATGGGAAATTGCACACCGCAGAAACACACCACCGATATTCGCAACCGGAAAAAGAGTTTCAGGCAGAGATGACCGCCTACACGGTAGCCTCTCATTTTGGCGTGGATACGTCTGATTACTCGCTGGATTACCTTAAATCTTGGACGAAAAACCGCACCTTTGACGATCATCAGCAATTACTCAAAGAGGTACAAGACACATCCCACCAGTTTATTACCACGATGGAACGAACGTTAGAACCGGAAAAAGCGCATGAACAGAAAAAAGAAGAGCCGAAAGGAGATGAATCAATGATTCATCAAACGAAAAAACAAGATGGAGCGACCATCGATCGGCAGGCATATAAGGACCTTTACAAACAAGAAGTTATCCAACAGGTGGAATCCAATAAAGCTTCCCGTGAAGCACAATATCAGGAAGCCAAAGGATCCACCTTGCCATTAACGGCTCAAAAGCCCCATGTAAGTCCTGTTAAACAGCAACACGAAAATGAAAAATCCTCACTGATGCGGAAGGAAAGTCCGTTACTCAAAGCCTACCGCAACGAAGTGACGGCTCATGAACACAATACAAGCCCGTTTGAAAAAGAGGATAAACCAACGGAGCATCAAACCTTTAAAGACCATTATAAGCGCGAAATCATGGGATTGATTGAGCCTGCCATTGGGAAGCAATTGGATCGGGAAGAATCCGGCGACCAACAAGAACGAAAGAAGCGAATGCAAGCATTTGAGCAGGGACATGATCCGCATACAGTGTACCAATTGAAAAAAGAGTCACTGCAAGAAATCAAAGAACTTCCTCTCTCCGAGCAAGGCCAGAAACGACTAGGTTCCCTTGAAAAGCAATTAGACGAAGAATACACCAATGAGCAAGAAAAAACATCTCAGAAAGGCGCAGAACGATCCAATGAACGCGAACAACAAGAGCCGGTGGCCACGTCATCAATCAGCGCCGGAACTCAAACAGGCATTAAGGGTCCGGAACCGGATGTGTGATGTATCAGAACCATAGGGGTTCAATAATCCCTGTGGTTTTTTCATTATATCAACCATGAATGAAAGGCGGGAGTACGGCATGGTGAACCGTGTCCGTACGGAGCAAGTGGAACGAGCTAAGCGTGTCGATCTGCTGGATTATCTTGAGGTGAAGGGAGAAACCTTTAAAAAAGAAGGGCGTTACTACCGACACACGGAACATGACAGCTTGATTATTCGTGATCAGATGTATGCGTGGAACTCGCGAGGGGAAAAGGTGCTGGCGTGATCAACTTTGCGCAAATGTACTATGGGATGTCTTTTCCGGAAGCTGTGGAAGATATTGCAAATGGCTCCTTTAAGGAAAAGGAACGGCCGCCATCAGCCAAAATACCGTCCGAACCCTACCGATATCCTAGCCACTATGAGGTGAGCGATACGACGCGCATGCATCAGTATTTAACCCAGGATCGCAAAATTCACCCTAAAGTCGTGAATCGGTTGGAGCGCAGGGATTATGTGGCGCAAGACAAACGGGGCAATGTCGTTTATAAGTGGAAACAGCAGGGCGAGGTCGTGGGGGCGGATCGACAAGGCACGCAACCGATGGCTCGTACTGGTGATTGGTTTAAAGGCATTGACAAAAACAGCTCAGGGAACGCTGGTTTCTCTTTTGATATTGGAAAGCCGGGAACGCTCTATGTGTTTGAAAGTGCCGTCGATGCGTTGTCTTATTGGAGTGAAAAGAAGGAGGATATACAAAATGCACGTATGCTTTCAATGTCTGGTTTGAAACGACACACTGTTAGCGCAGAAATGAACCGGATGAATAGGGAAGGCTATCCACCGAAACAAGTGGTCATTGCCGTGGACAATGATCCGTCTGGTCGTGATTTCGCCTATGGCCTAAAAGATGTGTTGCAAAACTATGTAACTCAAGACGGGGAACGGGTTGGGAACGTTGATTTGCCAAAGGAAAAGGATTGGAATGAACAATTAAAAAAGAATGTGGTCGTAGAACAGCCGCGAGCGAAAGAATCCAAACCCTCTCCAGCCAAGGATACGGAACCGGAACGATAATGGAAACCTTTACGCACGGGTTTCGGCCCGTGTATTTTTGTTGGACGAGGAGTGTGAAGAATGATAGATGAGGGTACGATCGTCAGCATTTTTCTCGTGATGTTTTACCTTTTTACCTTCCCATTGGTTATTGTTGGTTTTGTTTGGTTGATGAGAAGATGGATGAAGCGTCATCGAGAGAAACAAGCGTTTCAACGAGTCGTTCAAAGTGGCATTCGTTCGATCGACCAAATGGATGGACACCAATTTGAATATTTTTTAGGACAACTGCTTAAAGAGTTAGGCTATCGATCCGTGAAAGGAACGAAACGTTCCAATGATTTTGGGGCTGATTTGTTGATGGAAAAGGAAAAAAAGATCGTTGTGCAGGCGAAGCGATACGGGTATAAGCAAAGGGTAGGAATCCAGGCTATTCAGCAAGTATTTGCGGCAATTCCTTTTTATCAAGCCCAGGAAGCCTGGGTGGTCACGAATAGCTTTTATACGGCAGCCGCCCGAAAACTCGCCCAGGCTTGTGGTGTTCATCTGTTAGATCGTTGGCGCCTGCAGCAATTTATCGTGAATGTGAACCCGGAAATGACGGCTCAAAAGGTGTATGAAAATGTAGAGCCAGCGCGACGCAATTGCCCCTTGTGTGGCTCACCTTTAGTGGTGCGAAGTCATCAGGAGAATACGAGACGATTTTTTGGATGTTCTTCATTTCCGAATTGTCGGCATACGGAACCATTAAATACTTCCTGATTTTCTCCTATGGGGGAGGCGAGTCCTTCAAAGTATGGTATACTAGAGAAACAATAGAACTTTGTCTCAGGGGTAGGAGTTTACCGTTTGAACCTTCCATCCGTCACTAACGGATAGAGGGGAGGTGAACGATTATGTTCATTACTCATGAAACCGCCATGCTCTGCGTGGCTGTGGCTACATTAGTGGTCTTGATGATGAAACATGATGATAACAAAAAAAAGTGACCTACCCCTGCGGTTGGAAGCCAGTGGGGTAAAGTCACCTTTAGCCAGGTGAACTCCTCCTCTTCTAGGACAAGTTCCTATTGGGAGACCGTTGGTGCGAACACACCACGGTCTTTTTAATGTATGCCTTTTCTAACCTTAGTATACAATAACATCTTGCTGATAGCAAATAAAATGTGGAACCGATTAAACAATATGATTTCTGACCATCTATTTCGCTCGAACGTTCGCAAACAATAAAGATTGCGGCCACTGTCATGTTTAAGTTTATGGGAGATTAAAATGCTAAAAATGCACTTTAGTTAAGTGAAGGTGCCAAATTTGTGCCAAAAGACCTCATCCGTAATTGAAAAGCGAGTTCCGTCAATCGCCAAAACCCGCATCATGTAAGTATTTTAACTGGAGCTTCCTGCCGGACTCGAACCGGCGACCTCATCCTTACCATGGATGCGCTCTACCTACTGAGCTAAGGAAGCATGGCTCCGCAGGCCGGATTCGAACCAGCGACGGATCGGTTAACAGCCGATTGCTCTACCCCTGAGCTACTGCGGAATATGCATATTTTATCGGTCACGAATAGTATATTATCACATTGTTCAATGTGTAGCAAGTGACAAAAACAGCGTGTTGGCTCATTTATTTATTGTATCGGGAGATGGATTGGCATATCCATCATTTAAATCAAATGGCTGTTTTCGCTCCCTTTTCACCTTTAGATCATTTATAATTTTATATTTGTTTCTTTCCTGTTATAATAGTTAAAATAGTCTTTTCTTTAGCGTCAATGAAAAAATGAATACTAAGGGGGGAGCGATGTGCAGGTTTATCAGCGAATTGATGAGTTAACCTATGAAGGTGTTGCGATTCTCCAAATGAATGAACGTTCCATTTCCAGAGAGTGGGAGCAGTTGCTTCGTCGCCACATTATTAAAGAAGGACAAGTAATGCAATGGGACGAAGAGGTGTTGAAATCACACCTGGAAACGATGATGAAATGTCTGAAATCTCAATTATTTACAGATGAAAAAGAGGATACGGAAGAAGGTGTAGATGGAAAAGCGCTTCTAAATGAAGTGAAATTGACATGGCGCGAAAAGGGCATTTCCATTGATAAACATGAAATGACTTTTGTTTGTCATTTGTTGGAAAACGCTACCCATAAAGCCATACATAAACCGGACGGTTCCGGGATAACCTTCCGCAATCATCAGGCGGTCCATCATTTTTTTACCGTGCTGAGCCAACACTTGATGCCATACCCTTTAGATGAAATAAATTTGAACGGCTATTTACATTATTTATTTTCGATTCCTGAATTTTCTTCGAAATTTGTCGTACACGCCTGCAAGGAAAACGAAATTTTTCAGGTGAAAGATGTCGTGGAGGGAAACGGGGATTCCATGGATCCGGAGTGGTTGAACATGCTGCAAAGCATCCGGACGGAATCCATTGAGCTGTTAAAAAAAACCGTGCTGCGCTTGAGGGGAAGGGAGGGAGACGCGAGCGCAAAACATGTGTTGATTACACTAGAGATCGGAAACGAACTGCTTTTGTTTTACGTTCCCCAAAAAAATGCTTCTCGCACAAAATCGTTTTTAAAACTGGCTTTTCATATGTATGAAGACATTCGCGAGACCGTTTCCCATGCTGAACACCAAATAAATTGGAGTTCATTGGTGTCCCTTTTCTATGAGTGGGTGATGCGGGCACGGCGGTTGGAGGATGCCTTTGAGCACATTGCTTCCGGATACGTCCGATATCTGCCGTTTGAACGTTGCGCCCTTTTTTTATATTTGCCAAAAGAAAAAAAGGGCGTTGGTCTGACGGGATATAATTTGAACGTGTCCGAGATCAAAAACATTAGCGAACAATTCTCGAGCCCCTCCGTGATTCAGGAATTTTTGAAAAAAATTCGCACGTACCGTCCCATTTTTATTGATGATGCGTCTGAAGCCCTTCCAGAGTACTATGCCAACAAATTCAAACTGAACTCTCTAGTCGTGTCTCCCATTTACTCCCTGTCAAAAAAGGAGTTTATCGGAGCCGTCTTTTTGGATCAAGGGGAAGGACAGAAGTTTACGGTTAACGATGAATTAATGAATGTGTTGGTGAAAATGGGCCACCATGTCGGGGAGATGCTGATGCAATACCAGGAATCCCAGTACGATAATTTACAAAAAACGATTACATCCCGTCTTTCCCCGCGGGAGATTGAGGTGATGAATCTCGTCAAAAACGGGAAGTCCATCAACGAAATTTCCGTTGCCTTGCATCTCAGCCAATACACCGTAAGAGATTACATTTCCAGCTCCATAAAAAAAGTGAACGGAAGGAACCGAACACATGCTGTTGCAATCGCCATGCAACAAGGGTTTATATAACGATTTGAAAAGTCGGAAGAGTACCTGAGTTGCTTTTCCGATTTTTTATTCTCTAAGAACCACCCCCGACAATTGTAGGGGTGTGTCCGACATTTGCAGCAATCTAACGGAATTGATTGGCATTCAATTGCTGTTTATGATAAAAGATAATAATTAAAGGAGATGGCCCTTTATGCAGGCTTTCAGTAATTCGGATCATTTGTACAGCGTGGTTGGCGAGTTTTTGAAAGTTCCGACGCTCCCGAGGACGTACGAAGATTTGCGGAAATGGTGGGGAGAAAATCCGGCCTATCATGAAGAAGGGGATGAAATCGATCTGATCAACGATATCGGAAGAAAAGTTGCCAAGACAAGAATGAGAGCGGAATTTGTGTTTTCAGAGCCGGATGCCATTATTTGTATGGATGCTGAAAACCCAAAAAATGGGGAACACTTCAGCGTTTATCTTGGGCATTCACCGGTTCCCGCTGCATTAAGCGTGAGAACATCAGGGGATATTGCTCATCAGTTTTGGGCAGGGAACGTCAGTGTCACGGCTGCAATTTTAACGGGAAAGATTAAAACAAAGGGTTCTAAACAAAAGGCATTAAAGCTGTTGCCGCGGATCGCGCCGGCATTTGCCCTTTATCCGCGTTATTTGG
This sequence comes from Salicibibacter kimchii, assembly GCF_003336365.1. Taxonomy (GTDB): domain Bacteria; phylum Bacillota; class Bacilli; order Bacillales; family Marinococcaceae; genus Salicibibacter; species Salicibibacter kimchii. The sequence continues at coordinate 2,586,559 of NZ_CP031092.1, forward strand.
AGCTTATAGGCGAACAGCGGTTGCTTAAAATGTTGTAGAGGCAAATCATCGGAGGGAAGCCAAGTGGCATTGGGCATGAGTAATAAAATAAAAAAAAGCAACTATGATCAAGTTGAAATCATCAACATTCCGGTCAATCCTTATATTCCTTTAATCTCCATCTATCTTTACTACATTGACGGGATGCTTATTGATACCGGACCGAGCAAAAGACGGAAACGATTAGGCCCCCTTTTCCGTTCACGGGAGGTCGAGCGAGTAGCGATTACGCATTACCATGAGGATCATTCGGGCATGGCATCATGGATCGGGCAGCACATGAACGTGGAGATATTTGCGCATGAAAAAACGATTCCGATCGCGAGGGAAACGGCAAAGGTGCCCTGGTATCAGGAACTATACACCGGACGCCGTCTCCCTTTCACTCCCAAAGCCTATCCGAACGTTATTGAAACGTCCAAGTATCGCTTTTACCCGATTGAAACCCCCGGTCATACCATGGATCATACTTGTTTATTTGAGCCGCATCATGGTTGGTTGTTCACCGGTGATTTATATATTACCCCTTATCCAAAGGTTTTTTTGCAGGAAGAATCGATGGATGCTTACATTGAAACGTTGCACAAACTGAACCGTTTCGATTACCGAACGGTGTTTTGTGCCCACGAAGGGGTCATTCGCAACGGAAAAGAAATGATGAATCGTAAACGGGAATATTTAGAGCGAACGCGAGAACAGGTGGTGCACATGCATCGAATGGGGTGGAAAGACGAAACGATCATGAAGAAACTGTTTCCCGATAAAGTGAAACTGGAACAGCGATCCTTTGGCACATTTTCACGGTTGAACATGATCCGTTCATGCATTCGCGGGCAATAACCCCCCGAACTTCTTCCTCGACAAAGGCAAGCCCCCTATATTTTACGTATGGTCACGCGCTGAAAAAATGAATACCCGACATTTATGGGAATAGGCAACGCGTGATCCATCGCTTACAATAAAAATTAACCGCTTACATTCTATTAATTCCGAATACCAAAATTAAAAAAGTACGGATACGTATTAGTATTGCAGAAAGAAGGGGGGCACCGATGATTTCTCTGCTGTTCAAACACCGACCGTATAAAGATCCGTGTAATAAACTTCTTGACGCTGCATTGCATTTATACACCGGAAAAGGGTTTAGAGAAACATCGGTGTTGGAAGTCGTTGAACAGGCGCGAGTGTCGAAGACGACCTTTTATCATTTTTTTAAAAGTAAAGAAGATTTACTCATTCAACTGTTTCAATCTTTACTGGAAGAAGTCTTGCAAGAAGTGAAACGAACAGCAGAACTGGAGACTCACATTGCCCATAAGTCATTTGCCGGCATTCGCCGTTATCTGGAAATCTGTAACGATCATCGCCCTATTGCTCGCCTTTTACTCGTATCATCCTCTGGATTGAGCCCGGCGATCGAAGAGGTGCGTCGTGAAGCGCACGTTGAATTTGCAACTTTTATCTATGAAAGTGTGCGCGCCGAACCTAATCAGATGAAAAGGCTTTCCGATGATCAAATCCATACCGCTGCGCAAGCGATGGTTGGTGCTATTAATGAAGTCGTGATTCACAAAATTATCGTTGAGAAAAAAGAAAACATCGACGAATTGGCGCAATTGTTAAACCGTATTGTGGTCGGAACATTTACGATGCTCTCGGATAATCAATGGTCATTTAAAGGGGGGATGCGGTTGTAAAACAAGTGCTTTTTGCGGCGAAAAGATTAGAAAGACGTTTAATTAAACATTTATTTAACATCTATCACGCTAAAAAGAAAGGGAGTTTTTTAACATGGCAAACGTAAAAGAGATTTTTGATCAAATCAATACCGGGCTTCGGGAGGATCCGTCTCGGGCAGGAGGCGTGGAAGCTGTTTATCAGTTCAATTTGAGTGGAAGCGAAGCCGGAACCTATCAGGTCGTTCTGAAATCCGACGAAGGTTACGCGCAAGAAGGCGATCAAGAAACTCCTGATTGCACGCTGACGCTCGATTCCGATGATTTTATAAAAATGGCCGAGGGTGAATTGAACGGTACGGAAGCGTTTATGAGCGGGCAGCTGCAAATCGACGGAGACATGGGATTGGCCCTACGCCTTCAGGAAGTATTGGAAGCGTATAACGCCGAACAGCAATAACTTTTCTTTCTATTGATCGGTAATTTTATCCCGGTGGTAAGCGCCCGCTTTTGCGGAAGTCAGACATCGGATACCGGAAATCGGAAGACCCTGAAAAAAGCCTTTTCCGACCTCTGGCCTCTGAAATCTGAGCCCTGAAATAACGGGCGATTAACACCCCGATTGCGACGCACAGGATGTGCTAGTGCCGGTATTGCCACAGGACGTGGTGCTCGACCACATTTTGGAGATGGGAAGCGGGAGGTTGGAAGTAAGATAAAAAGTATTCAACCTTCTTCCGACCTCTCACATCTAACCTCTTACCTCCAGTACGGACGTGGCGGTTTTAGCCGGTGTACCTTTCTAACTATCAGAGGGGGTTTTTTACCCCCTCTGACGGAAATTTCAGTTTCTGTCGGTGAAGCAGTCATAGGTTGTAGCCGACTTGTTTTTTAAAATAGGGAGGTGACTCTGTGGGATGAATTTAAGCAAAATATGGCAAGATAACGTTGTGGAGTACGGCGAGTATCCTATCCTTATCTATGAAGGGGAAGCGTATACAAACGTACGCTTGGACGAAGTCTCTTCACAATTAGCCCATGCGTTAAGGCAAATGGGGGTGGAAAAGGGCAACCGTGTCCTTGTCACGATGCCAAATTGCCCCGAAGTGGTTATCGCGTTCGGCGGTGTCATAAAAAGCGGGTCAGCGGTTGTCCCTGTCATGCCGCTTTTGCAGGCACAGGAACTTCGTTATATATTGGAAGATTGTACGCCCAAGGTTGTTTTGACGACAAACACGCTTTTTTCCAAGGTGCGAGAAGCAAGTAAAGATCTCCCGTCAACGCCGCAAATTTTTACGTTAGAAGAAGCGTCTGGAGAAGCAAACGCTTTGCAAGCGGCTATGCAAAAAGCGCCGACAACGGCACCCGAAGGGGAGATTCATGAAGATGACGATGCCGCGCTGCTGTACACGGCAGGAACAACCGGTGCTCCGAAAGGCGTCACATTAACACATAAAAACCTTTATTCCAACGCGGTCGCTGCTTCAAAAAAAGCAGAAATTCTTAAACTTAAAACGGGGCGGGTAAGCCTAAGTATTCTCCCCTTTTCACACGCTTTCGGTTACACGATGATGAATGTCGCGTTTATACTCGGCGATAAAAATGTTTTGCTGCCACACTTTGAACCTGTGAAAGTGCTGGAAGCAATTGAAAAATACAAAGTCACCCATTCGGCAATGGTGCCCGCCATGTTTCATGCCTTATACAATCACCCTGATGCAGACAACTATGATACCTCCACTTTTTTTGCCTGTATTTCCGGTTCGGCAGCCCTTCCCAAGCCTATAGCGGAAGGGTTTCAAAAGAAATTCGGCTGCATCATTTTGGAGGGATACGGATTATCGGAAGCCGCGCCGATCGTGACGGCTACCGATCCGAGGCAGAAAATCAAACCCGGATCCGTCGGGCAGCCGTTGCCGGGCATTGAAGTGGCCGTCGTCGATGAAAATGATAATCGTTTGCCCGCAAATGAGGTCGGGGAGCTCATCGTCTCCGGTCCCAATGTGCTCAAAGGGTACCACGGAAAACCGGAAGAAACGGGCAAAGTGTTAAAAGATGGATGGTTGTACACAGGGGATATGGCCAGGGTTGATGAAGAGGATTATGTGTTCATCGTCGACCGCAAAAAAGATGTCATTATTCGCGGGGGCTTTAATATCTATCCGAAGGATCTGGAAGAGTTGTTATTGAGCCATTCCGAAGTATCGGAAGCGGCCGTTATCGGGGTTCCTTCCGAGAAGATGGGGGAAGAAGTAGCCGCCTACATTGTGAAAAAACGTCGATCCGAAATTCAGGAAGAGGAGCTGATCACGTTTGCCCAAGAACACTTGGCGAAGTACAAAACCCCCCGGTTTTTGAAAATCGTCGGCTACCTCCCGAAAAACGTTATTGGAAAAACAGATAAAAAGAAGCTCAGAGAATGGGCGAAAGAATTTCATACTGCATCAAAATAAAAGGAATATACATGGAAACGACAAAAGGAGGAATGTCCCTTGATCTCATTTTCACCTACTGAAGATGAAACAGCATTTGTGGATGTTGCCCAAGGGTTTGCAAAAGACGTGATTCGTCCCAATGCAAGGGATTGTGAAAAAAAACGGGCAGTTGACGACATGATTACCGCCAAAGCGGAGGAGATTGGCGTATCCACGCTTGAGCTTCCCGAGCGTTGGGATGGGCTTGAATTGCCTTTAATTTCTCAGGTGCAAATGCTCCAAGCCCTCAGTTACGGCGACCTTGATATTGTACAGGGTTTACCGGGAGCCGGTGATGCTGCCTCTATCATCCGTCTTGCTCCGGAAAATCCGGCGCTTGATGCCTATAAAGAATCAGGGCAGGGAAGCGTTTGGCCGAACGTAGCGTTCATCGATGCTTTCGATCCCGAAGAACCCTGGGGCGGAGCGTTGCAAATAAGCAAAAATGGCGACGGTTATACATTGAACGGCACCTCCCAACCGGTTCGCTTGGGAGTAGGCGCTGAATATGTGGCTGTGGCTGCCGTCGATACAGACGCTGAGCCGGTGGTGGTATGGCTTCACAATACGCTGGGAGGGAACCGCTGGACGGCAAAAGAAGGAGACTATCGTCTCGGTCTGCTGAGCACGGGTCTTGCCAGCCTTCGTTTCGACCATACAGAGGTACACGCGAATGAAGTCCTCGCTAAAGGCGATGAAGCCCAGGCGTTGATCACCGGTGCACAGACACGCGTTCGGATACTACAGGCGGCGAAAGCCGTTGGCTTAATGGAAGCAGCGCTCGAATACGCGACGGAATACACAGCTGAGCGGAAGGCGTTCGGCAAAGTGATCGCGCAGTTTCAAGGGGTCTCATTTAAAATTGCGGAAATGGCGATCGAAACGAGAATTGCAAATCACCTCGTTTGGGAAGCGGCAACAAAAGTGGACGCAGATAAGAAAGATGCCGATGAAGCGTCTTTGCGGGCCTTGTATCGATCCCATCGCTCCTCGCTTTTTGTTACGGACGCAGCCGTTCAAATGCTTGGCGGGCACGGGTTTGTCGACGAATTCCCGGTGGAGAAATGGGCCCGTGATGCCCAGGCGCAAGCCGGTCTGTATGGTCGGGAACACGATTTGATTACCCGCCGCGGCGAGCGGATCGTAAACGGAACAACAGGGGCGAAGAAGGAGGTTCTCCAATGATCTCGTTTGAGTTATCACAACAACAAAAGCAAATTCAGCAAATGACCCATTGGTTCGCAAAAAATGAAATCCGCCCGATCGCGATGGAAGCGGATCGTCTGGAACGTGTCCCGGATGAGTGGCTGGATAAAGTGAATAAAATGGGGATTCACCTGAACACGTCATCGTTCGGTGGAGGCGGCGAAAAAAATAAATCCTCGAAAAAGAAAGCATCGAAAGAAAAAGAAGGGAATCGTATGGGGGTTTTGGCGACCGAAGAAATGGCCTGGGGTTGTCCGGCAGTTGCCTTATCGCTCCCCGGTGCCGGTCTTGGCGGTCCACCGGTGCAAAGCAGCGGTACGCCGGAACAAAAAGAACGTTTTTTATCGATGTTTACAAAAGATGAACCTCGCTGGGGTGCCTACGCATTGACAGAACCGGAAGCCGGCTCGGATGCCTCGGGTGTACGCACATCTGCCGAGAAAGTGGACGGTGGTTACGTGTTAAACGGACAAAAAATCTTCATTACCAATGGGGGACGAGCGTCTTGGGTTGTCGTGTTCGCCACCGTTGATCCAAGTCTTGGTCGTGCCGGACAGCGGGCGTTCGTCGTTGAAAAAGGCACACCGGGCTTCTCGTGCACACGCTTGGCTCATAAAATGGGGCTTCGCGCAAATGAGACAGCGGAATTATTGTTGGAAGATTGTTTTGTTCCTTATGAAAACTTGCTTGGCGGAGAGGAGTTGTATGAACAGAAAAGCAGTAGTTCAAGCCCGTCCGGATTTCAAGTGGCGATGAAGACGTTCGATAGTACCCGTCCGATTGTTGCGGCGATGGCCGTCGGAATTGCACGCGCCGCTTATGAATATACGGTCGATATTGTGCAAACGGAATATCCGAAACAAGGCCGTCACTATCAATTAGCGGCACAAACATTGGCGGAAGCGGAGCAGGATATCGATGCCGCGAGATTACTCACATGGGAAGCGGCTTGGAAAGCGGATGTCGGAAAGGAAAACGCCAAAGAAGCAGCTATGTGTAAAGCGTACGCCGGACAAATGGCGCATGATGTCACCGTGAAATGCCTTGAACTCCTGGGGCCTGTCGGCTTGGATGGGCACATTGTCGAGAAGCTTTTCCGCGATGTGAAAGTTTTCGATATTTTCGAAGGAACCAATGAAATCCAACATCTCGTAACGGCCCGACGTCAATATCAACCTTACGGAATCAGGGTTTAGGGAGTGAATATATGGCTTACGAAACCATTCAAGTAGAGAAAAAAAACAAAGGTGTCACTTGGATTACCATCGATAATCCTCCCGCCAATGCCATCGGCGATCAATTGATGGGTGAGCTCGTGGACGCGGCCGATGAACTGGAAAAAGACAAAGACGTTCGTGTTGTCGTTCTTACTTCCGCACATGAAAAGACGTTTCTCGCCGGTGCGGACTTGAAAGGGATGATGCAAGGCGGCGGCAAAGGAGAAAGTGTCGCGGAGAAAAGCGGAAGAATGCAGGCTTGTTTTGACCGTTTTGCCACGCTCGAGAAACCGGTCGTCGCCGCGATTAATGGCCACGCCCTAGGTGGAGGCTGTGAACTGGCGCTTGCTTGTGATTTCCGGATTATGTCAAAAGGAAAGATCGGTTTAACGGAAACCAATCTCGGCTTGCTCCCGGGAGCCGGCGGCACACAATGGATGACCCGGCTGTTAGGTCGTGCGAAAGCGATCGATTTAATTTTTAACGCCAAGCGGCTCGAGCCGGAAGAAGCGATGAACATCGGGCTGATCAACCAGGCAGTTGCGCCGGAAAGCCTTGAGGAGGAAACGACCGCTTTCGCCGAGCACTTGGCCGAAGGTGCCGTGAAAGCAATGGGCTTGGCGAAGCGGGCCATCAATGTCGCTGAAGGCCCCATCGAAGATGGACTCAAAGTGGAAGCCGAAGCGTTTGCGGAAACGTTGAATACCGGGGAGCCGGGCATCGGTATTCAGGCATTTTTTCAAAAGAAGAAACCGAACTTTATAAAGTGAATGCACAAAGATGGGAGGATTTGCATGTCTTCTTGGGATAACTTATTGGAAGGGAAAGTAGCGGTCGTAACCGGGGCTTCCCGGGGGCTTGGCCGAGCAGATGCATTGGCTTTGGCCGAAGCAGGGGCCGATGTCGTAATCACCGACATTTTGATGGAATCAGACGAGGAAAGCTCTTCAAAAGCAAAGGAATACGGAGCCATCGCGCAAGTCATGCAAAGTACAAAGGTGGTATATTCCGAAAAAACCTCCGAGGAAATTCGTGATATGGGCCGTCGTTCCGTGGCGATGAAAATGGATGTGACAGATACTGATGAAGTCAATGAAGTTTTTAAAAAAATCTATGATGATTTTGGCAAAATCGATATTCTCGTGAACAACGCGGGCACGGTTGATCACGTATCAAAAATTGAAAAACAAAATGATGACTTGTGGGAACGTGATCTTAAGGTGAACTTGACCGGTTCGTATAACTGTACGAAAGCTGTCTGGCCGTATATGAAAGAACAGGAATACGGGCGCATTATTAATATGGCTTCCATTGTCGGTATTAACGGCGGGTTCGGTCAGGCGAGTTATGCTGCCACAAAAGGCGGCTTGCTCAGCTTCTCGAAAAGCATGGCTTTGGAAGGCGCGAAACACGGCATTAACGTCAACGCCATCGTTCCCGGCATCATTGGAACGGAAGCCTTCAAAATGGGCAATAAAAAAATGAACGATCGCATGGTTGAACGTACAGCGTTTAAACGCCCGGGCGAACCCGATGACATTGCCAACGCCATCACCTTTCTCGTCTCGGACAAAGCCAAGTACATCACCGGTGTCGGCCTGAACGTGACCGGCGGGATTGATCTGTTTACATTCTAATTCAGAACTGCTGAAATAAGTCTTCGCCTGTCGTTGTGCTGCTAAAAACGGGAGAACCCCATTAAGGTGGGATATTGAAGCCCTAACACGGGGTTGAGGAAGTCGTTAGGTCGTTAACGCATTGGTATGGAACCCATCGCCGAATCATCATTCAAAGGGAGGGAACTTTATGACAGAAGCAGTAATCGTCGATGCTTTGCGAACGCCTGTCGGGCGCAAAAAAGGATCGTTGTCGGAAATGCACCCGGTCGATATGCTTGTTCCGGTTCTCAGGGAACTCGTGGACCGGAACAACATTGAAGCAGGGGACGTAGAGGATGTGGCGACCGGATGTGTCACCATGATCAAAGAACAAGGGGGCAACATCGGTCGCCAGGCCGTACTGGCTGCCGGTTTTCCGGTGGAAGTACCGGCCTACTCATTAAACCGCATGTGTGGTTCCAGTCAGCAATCCCTTAACTCTGCTTCCCAACAAATTATCGCCGGAGATGCGGACATTGCTATTGCCAGTGGCGTCGAAAACATGACGGGCATAAAAATGGGCACGGACATGGGGAAATTCAGTAAAGATTTAACAAAGCGATTTAACATTATTCCCCAAGGGTTATCGGCCGAGATGATCGCGAAAAAATGGAACCTAGAGCGCGAAGAATTGGATGAATTTTCGCTGGAAAGCCATCAAAGAGCAGCAAAAGCAACCGATAACGATGAATTCAGACGAGAAATCCTCCCGATGGAAGTGGAAACCGAAGACGGAAAGCAAACCCTCGATCAGGATGAAGGCATCCGCCGGAATACGTCCATGGAAAAATTAGCGGGACTCACGCCTTCTTTTCAACCGAAAGACGGGGTGATCACCGCCGGCAACGCCAGCCAGGTGAGCGACGGAGCATCAGGCGTACTACTCATGTCACGGGAAAAAGCCGAGGAAACCGGCTTGAAACCTCGCGCCCGTGTGATTGCCCGCGCGGTTGTCGGTGAGGATCCGGTCATCATGTTAACGGGAATAATCCCCGCTACCCGAAAAGTTCTAAAGCGGGCCGGGCTGACATTGGACGACATGGACGCTATCGAAGTCAACGAAGCATTTGCCTCGGTCGTAAAAGCGTGGGAGCGGGAGTTTGAACCGGATATGAGCAAAGTGAATCCGCGCGGAGGTGCGATTGCACTTGGCCACCCACTTGGCGCGAGCGGCACAAAACTTACGACAACAATGCTTCATTATTTGGAAGATACCGACGGAAAATATGGCTTGCAAGTCATGTGTATCGGCTTTGGCATGGCGACAGCTACCATTATTGAACGTTTATAAAAGAAGGAGGCTATCCAAATGGCTCAAAGTACAGAAAAAGTTTTTCAGATGATTGACGCAGCTTTGAAATCGGACCCCTCAGCAACGGAAGACGCCGAAGGGGTGTATCAGTTCAATCTCACCGGGGATGATGGCGGCACCTATCAAATGATCATCGAAAGTGACGGTGCCCGCGCGGTTGAGGGGAAGGAAAAAGAAGCAGATTGTACCCTCGAAATTTCGGCGGAGGACTATAAGGATATGGTTGCGGGGAATCTCAACCCGACCGAAGCCTTTATGGGCGGTCAGCTTACGATAGACGGCGATATGGGAATGGCGATGAAACTACAAACTGTTCTAAATTCATTCAACTTTTAATAGAAAAAGGGAGACTGAGTGCTTCCCTCTCATGTCCCACAAAATCGTTTCATATTCTATAAGAATAATAAATATGGAGGGGAAAAAAGATGGCTCATGAAAGGTTTCAGACCGTCGAAAGCGCATTGAATTGGAACGCACCGATGTATCGATTGTATGAGAAGGCGAAAAAGGGCTATTGGGATCCCGCTAACATTGACTTCAGCCAAGATCAGAAAGATTTTCAAAAAATGTCTGCCGATGACAAGATGTTTTCTCTTCCGCTCGTCGGTGCTTTTTCCGCCGGTGAAGAAGCGGTTACCCTTGATATTTTGCCCATGCTCGAAGTCATGGCACGGCAGGGCCGTCTGGAAGACACGCTCTTTATGACAACCTTCTTGCATGATGAAGCGAAACATACGGAAATGTTTTCACGTTGGCAAACGGCGGTCGGCGTCGCGGATATGGATCTGCATGCTTTCCACGATGATAATTATAAATATCTTTTTTATGAAGAGTTGCCGGAAAAGATGGATCGGTTGAAAACGGATGATTCCCCGGAAGCCGTTATCAAGGCAGCTACTGTATATAACATGATCGTGGAAGGAACGCTCGCGGAATCGGGGTATCACGCGTTCCGGCAAACGTTTAAGGAAGCCGGGTTGATGCCGGGTATTTTGGAAGGCATCGATTTATTAAACCGAGATGAAGGACGCCATTTACAATTTGGGATTTTTACCATTCAACGATTGGTGGCCGGAAATGACCATCTGTTTAAATTGTTTCATGATTATATGGACGAATTGGCCCCTTACGCTTTTGGATTTGTTGACTATTTAACCGGCTTGTTTGAACAGAGCAAAGAGCAAGATTGGACAAATATGACGTTGAGCATTGACCCGAACATGATGAAAGAATATGCCCGTAACCAATTCAGCATTAGAAAAAGCAAAATCGATCGGGCGCGAAAATTTGAAAGTGGCGCTGCGCTTGAAGCAGCAGCAACGAATTAATGAGGAGGGTGTACCCAATGGCTGCTTTTAATAATGAACAGGAAATCTATGATTTGATCGGCGATTTTTTTGAAGAAATAAAAGACAGCGAGCCGGTTAAAGAAATGATGGAAACGCTTGAACCGGATGATGGCTATGATGCGTACTGCCAGTTTATATACAGCAATCCGGATGGGAAAATCACGTTTCAACAAGGGGAAAACACCCCGGTGGAAGTCATTTGCGGGGAAACAGACGCGCGTGCGGCATTGAAATTCACTCAAAGCGCTGACATTGGCCATCAATTTTGGCTAGGGCAGCTGAATTTGCAGGAAACGTTAGCAAGACAGCAGATCGTGGCGGAAGGACCACTGGCTAAAGTGCTGAAAGCGATGCCGCAAATTGAGCAAATCCATCCCATGTATAGAGATTATTTGAAAAATACAGGCAAGGAAGAACTTTTATCTGTATAATAATAAATAGATAGAGATGGAGAGAAATCGTTCAGCAATGTGTAGGGGGGCTACAATGGATCCAAATAACTTAGTGGAAATGCTAAGCCAAACGGTCGAACGTTATCCGGAAAAAGACGCGTTAATGTGGAAGCAGGACGGCAGCTATACGAGTATGACGTTTCAAGAGTTTTGGGATAGGATCCGCAATCTTGCAGCCGGCCTGAACCGCCTTGGTGTGAAGCCGGATGACAAAGTTGCCATTTTGGCATCGAGCAATGAGATGTGGGCGATTTCCGACTTTGCCATTGGTAGTTTGGGAGCGGTGAGTGTTCCGGTCTATCCTACGATCCCATCCAATCAAGTTTCCTATGTTCTCGATAATGGTGATTGCACCATAGCCATCGTGGAAGATGATGAACAGTTGCAAAAAGTCAAAGATGGGGAAGCGGAAGTCCAACACTCGATTGTGATGAAGCCGGGTTCCGATTTTACAGCCACGGACAATCTTTCCTCTTTTACTTCCTTGGAAGAAGACGGCGCCAATCATCCCCTGAAAGATTGGGAAGAGCAGTGGGGAGCGATTGATGGGGATCAGTTAATGACGATCATTCATACGTCAGGAACGACCGGATCGCCTAAAGGGGTTATGCTTAGCCATGATAATTTTCTGAGTCAAATGAAAGCGATTCAATTTTGGGTGATCGAATTAAGGCCGGATGATGTTCATCTCTCTTACCTTCCGCTATCGCATGTGTTCGAGCGAATGGCAGGGCACTTCATGCCCCTGATGGCGGGGACGACCATCGCTTACGCCGAAAGCATCGATACGATTCAGGACAATTTGCAAGAAGTAAAGCCGACGATCATGACGAGTGTGCCGCGTCTGTTTGAAAAAGTGTACGCGAGAGTGGTCGATCAAATTGAAAACGGTTCGCCGATGAAACGAAAAATTTTCAATTGGGCGATTGATGTCGGAAAGGAAAGATATGATTACTATTTAAGTACGCCCGTGCATGAGTTAGTGCTTAACCCAATGCCGAAAAAACTCCAAAGTCAAGTGATTCGTGCCGACCGTCTCGTGTATCAAAAAATTAAAGACCGGCTCGGGGGTAGAATGCGTGGGATGGTCGTAGGAGGCGGAAGCCTGAACCCCGACATTGCCAAATTTTTCTGGTCGTTGAATGTTCCAATACTGGAAGGATATGGATTAACCGAAACATCTCCGGTTGTGACGACGAACCCTATGACGAGAGCCAAAGTTGGGACGACGGGAAAACCGATTCCGGGTTGCCGAGTGCGGATCGCGTCCGACGGAGAAGTGCTCGTCAAAGGTCCCAACGTCATGCAGGGATATTATAAAAATCAGGAAGCAACGGATAAAGACATCGTGGACGGATGGTTCTATACCGGAGATATCGGATCGCTCGATGAAGACGGTTATTTGAAAATCGTCGATCGCAAAAAACGGGTGCTCGTGTTATCCACAGGGAAAAATGTGGCCCCGGCACCGATTGAAAGCGCGATCAATGAAAGCCGTTATATCGAATTTGCCGCTGTGATCGGAGACGGCCGTAAATATGTATCCGCGCTCGTGACTCCGGATATGGAAAATTTACTTCCGTGGGCAAAAGAGCAAGGCATCCAAACCGAATCGAGAGCCGAATTGTGCGAACGCGACGACGTACAAAAATTACTGAAGGATGAAGTTGCGCATCTAACAGCATCATACGCTGATTATGAAACGCCGTCGAAAGTGGTCGTCATTGGCGATGAATGGACCGTCGACAGCGGGGAATTAACCCCGAAATTATCACTGAGAATGAAAAATATCGAGGAGAAATATAGCGATCTTATTGCGGAAACGTACGATGAAGCGTCCACCTCTGCGAAAGAAGTAGCTGCGGAAGCGCGATAAGGACAACGTGTGGAGGGAAGCATGGCTGTTTTAACGGAAAAAACATCACAGGAAGAAAGAAAAGAAAAAACCGCTAACATCCGCACTGAAATCGAAAAGGAAAAAGCGAAAATCACCGTCGGCAAACGGCGCAGAAAAATCTTTTCCGTATTTGCAAAGCACGGCCTGACGCACCTGATTAAAGACACATTAATCTGGAAGATGGCCGGTAAACAAAAGCGCAGTCAACAAGAAGACGAACACCTCAGACAAATCGGTGCGCGCTTGCGCACCGCGTTTGAGGAACTCGGCCCGACGTTTATTAAACTCGGCCAAGTCTTGGTCACCCGGCAGGATCTTCTCCCGGCTCCAATCACACAGGAACTGGAACAATTGCTCGATAAGGTTCCTCCGATCGGCTACGACTATATTCAATGTATCGTGGAAGAAGAATTTCCGGAAGGTGTGGATCGGTTCGCATGGATCGATCAGGCTCCCCTCGGGTCTGCATCGTTGGCACAAGTTTACAAGGCCGAGCTACACGACGGGACCACGGTGGCTTTGAAAATCGTACGTCCGACCGTGGAAAAATTGTTTCAAACCGATATCACCGTGATTAAAAAGATGACCGGTCGGCTACAAAAGCGCCTGTCTCCCGAACTGTCTGCCGCGCTTGATTTGGGAGCCTTGGTCAGCGATTATTACAGCAGTGCCATGGACGAATTGGACATGGTGGAAGAAGCCCAAAAAATGAGGGAGATGGCTACGTATCGGGATACCACCTCACATGTGGATTATCCGGATGTCTACGAGGCGACGAAAAATGTCTTGGTCATGGAACACATTGACGGCTGGCTCCTCAAAGATTTTCCGGTGGATTTTTTAACCTTTGAAGAACGGGTAAAAATCATGATTGATCTCATCCACCTTTATATTCAGCAAATGATGGATGGGCATTACCACGCGGATGCCCATGGATCGAACATCATGATTGATAAGCATCGGAAAAAAGGAATCGTCATCGATTGGGGCATGACCGGGCGGATGGACAGCGTCATGGCTCATGTGCTCATGAGGGTGATCATGCATATTCAGTCTAATCAGGCCGAAGACGTAGCGGAAGTTTTTATGGAATTGATGACGCCGACCATTTATACCGATCCGGTTAAATTAAAAGATGAATTGCAAAGCAACTCGCTCCATTATGTGAACACGGCGCAAGGGAGTGATCGTTACAATTACGGTCGGCTTGTGATGGAGGCGACGGGGAGCGGGATCCGGAACTATTGCAAAGTTCCGAACGCCTTGGCGCTTTGGGCGAAAGGGTTCTCCGCAACGGAAGGTGCTGCGCGCTGGATCTGTCCGGAGATCTCGTATGGACAAGTCGTAGAAGCTTATGAAATTCCGATTTTGAAAAGCATGCTCGGCAAGCGCTTTAACTATCGCGCGAACGCAAGTCTTATAGCGGAATCATCCAAACTTATGGCTACATTTCCGCGTCGCGCGAACCGGCTGATGGAACATCTGGCAGAAAATAAAGTTGGCGTGAACAACCAACTGCAGCCGGACCCCGTCATGCGCAACATGCTCAACCAAATCGCCAACAGATTGGCGCTCGCATTCATTGCAGTTGCCTTTATTATATTTAGTGCCTTTATGATCACCGGTGTGCAGGAAGGGACATTTTTGGGATTATCAGCAGAGACGGTCGCAAACGTTGGCTTGGGAACGTCCGTCGTATTGATTATTTTTATGTTCTGGCGAGTCACTCGCACGCGAAAACATCGGTCCCTGCTATAAAGACCCGTCATTTGTAGAGGGGGGCGATAACATAGATACGTCAGATGTCGGGTATTCATCGACACGTTTTACTGGTACATTGTATGTAATGGATAAGTCCATGGTCCTGTTCCGCGGGGCTATGGGAAAAGTGAAAGCGTTACCAAGTGGAGCGCAACCTAACGGCGCCTCGCTGAAACGGAAGGAGGGGGAATGAGGTAATGGGGATCGTAAAAGAACAACCTGCACAAGCAGACAGCCAGAAAGAACGAGAAGCAAGGGTGGCGGCGATCCGTCAAGACATCGAAACAGAAAAAGCAAAGATCACAAAAGGGAAAAGGCGGAGGAAAATTGTATCTGTGTTTGCCAAACATGGCTTAACGTTTTTGCTCAAAGACACAATATTTTGGAAGTTGATGGGCAAGCAGAAACGAAGCCGCCAGGAAGAACAACACCTTCAGCAAATTGGTGCACGATTGCGAACAGCGTTTGAAGAATTGGGGCCAACATTCATTAAGCTTGGCCAGGTTATGGTCACCCGCCAAGATCTTTTGCCGGCGCCCATTACGCAGGAACTGGAAAAATTATTGGACCAAGTGCCGCCGATCGGCTATGACTATATGGAATGCATCCTTGAGGAAGAACTTCCGGAAGGTGTGGCCGCGTTTGAATGGATTGATGAAGAACCCCTCGGATCTGCATCGCTGGCGCAAGTCTATAAGGCCGGGCTAAAAGACGGAACGACGGTTGCCTTGAAAATCGTGCGGCCGACGGTTGAAAAATTGTTTCAAACCGACATTTCCGTCATCAAAAGAATGACCGGATTGTTGCAAAATCGTCTGCCTACGGAATTGGCTGCTGCCGTCGATATCGGGTCATTGGTCCAGGATTATTACAGCAGCGCGATGGATGAACTGGACATGGTGGAAGAGGCCCAAAAAATGAGGGAGATGACGAAATATCGGAGCACCACGTCATACGTAGATGTCCCGGGGGTGTACGAGGCGACGAAAAATGTCGTCGCCATGGAATACATTGATGGCTGGATGATTAAAGATTTTCCGGTAGACTTTTTGACATTTGAAGAGCGCACGAAAATTATGATCGACCTCGTTCACCTTTATGTGCAAACACTCATGGATGGGCACTATCATGCCGATGCCCATGGGTCGAACATTATGATCGACAAACATCGAAAAAAAGCAATCATTATCGATTGGGGCATGACGGGGCGTATGGACAGCGTTTCCGCTCACGTACTCATGAGGGTGATCATGCATATACAGTCCAACCAGGCCGAAGACGTCGCCGAAGTGTTTATGGAATTGATGACACCGACGATTTATACCGATCCGGTTAAGTTAAAAGATGAGCTCCAAAGCCTTGCACTCCATTACGTCAACTCTGCGCAGGGAAGCGATCGTTATAACTACGGTCGGCTCGTCATGGAGTCTACGGCGATCGGGATTAAAAATTATTGCAAGGCTCCGAACAGTTTGGCGCTCTGGGCAAAAGGCTTCTCCGCCACTGAAGGTGCAGCCCGTTGGATCGCACCGGAAATTTCTTACGGTCAAGTGGTCGAAGCGTATGAAATTCCGATTTTGAAAAACATCCTCCGCAGCCGGTTCAATTATCGTTCGAACGCGAGTTTGGTAGCTGAATCATCGAAAATGGTGGCAACATTTCCGCGTCGCGCGACAAAAGTAATGGAAAATCTGGCGGAAAATAAATTTCGCATGAACATGCAGCTTCAACCGGACACCGTCATGCGCAATACACTGAACCAAATCGCGAACCGGCTCTCGCTAGCGCTGATTACGTTTGCGATCGTAGTCGCGAGTGGCTTCATTATCGCGAACGTACCGGGAGGCACATTCCTTGGCATGAGCGCGGTCACGATTGCGAATATTGGTTTGGTGACTTCCTTTATTTTGGTTCTTTTCATGCTTTGGCGCTTGATCCGGACACGAAAACACCGATCATTGCTATGAAAAAATGAAAGGAGAGAAAAGAAAAATGACGGAAAAAAAGGAAAACATGAGCATGCAAGAACGCATTGATTACTTTTACAGGCAAAGCGGTGGTCCCGGCAATCCGGAAATCGACCGAATTTTAAAAGAACATTTGTTAAATGGAAAAGACCATGGTGTGACGGGACGGAAAGAAGAGCTGAAAGACGCATTTACAGAGGTGTTCCTTAGCGATCATTCCACCCGATCAATCCTAATGGGGGTCATGAAAATGCGTTTTGCCATGAAAGATCAATGGGAAGCTTATTTAAATGCAAAAAAACAGCCGGATCATGAGAGGAAAAAACTGAAAAATATGAACTAACCGATCACTCAACAAAATCTCGTAGTCTTTTTTGTCGATACTTGGCAGCTTCGAATAATTGCAGTATTTACGGAAGTCATTATTTTTAGACAACCCGACATTTGCAGGATGTGTTTTCAATCGGGTGTATATTAAAATAAATCTGACATGAGTAAAGGGAGGTGGAAGCAATTGGAAGAAACCAACACGACATCAATCGGGCTTACCGTGAAGAAAAGAGTTTTCACAGCCCTTTTCGCAGGTTTCCTGCTACTCGGGGGAATGGTGGCTACGTTAGGGATGAGTGGAACTACATTTGCCATGCCGCTTGGCGGTATAGGGGACTTTAACGTTAGTTTTGACGAATTGGAAGGCGAAGGGTTTACACTTAATCCGAACATCGGTGAAACAGGGGACCAGGACGAAGCCCCGTTGGTGAGAAACGAGATTGACAGGGCGACCATTAATGGCTTGCATATTTACAAAGATTTGCCAATGCCGGGCGGCGATTGGATTCGCGTGAATATCACCGCCTCAGAGCCTACAACGATAGAAGGGTTGATCCAAGATGCCCGTTTCATTGATGCCGATCTGAACTTTACGGAGATGGGCATCGCGCAAACGAACACGTCCGACATGTCACCCGAAGAAGCGTTTAGGGAAAATTGGTCGCATGAAGCGGATACAGTCACGATTACAGATGGGGAAATAATCACGAGTTACTTATTCCAGAACATGGTTAGCTTGCAAGGAGCGCAAATTTATATCGACTTTATCGATGAGCCCGACAGCGGTGGTGCCGGAAGCCCACCTGAAACAGGTGATGATACCGGCACAGCGTCAACAACGTCCGGTATCACTGGCACGAGCGACAGTGACAGAGACGGGGAAACACAAGCAGCGGCCGCGGGACCGGGGAGCAGTGGTGATGGCGATTCCACGGGAGGAGCACTACCGTCAACCGCGGGGGACACGGTAGTCCTGATTTTAATCGGATTATTTGCAGCGGCGATTGGTACTGTATTCGTGTTCAGAAAAAGAATCTTTGCAGCGTAAGGCATGAAAATACCATTAGTATTGAAGAGGTGAGAATTAATGAAGGAAGAAACAGTAGCTGTTGGACGGACGGTGAAAAAGCGGTTTTGGACAGCAATAGCCGCCGGTTTTTTGGCATTTGGCGCCATGGTGGCTGTGTTTGGTATGAATATGACAGCGGTTGCAATGCCGCTCGGCGGTATGGGCGACTTCTATGTGGAACTTGATGAACTTCAAGGCGAAGACTTTCATTTAGCCCCGCATATCGGCGAAACCGGGGAGGCAGATGAGGCCCCCATGGTTCGTAACGAAATCGGAAACGTTGACATCACAAATTTGCACATCTATAAAGATTTACGAATGCCGGGGACAGAGAATTGGATCAGAATTAATATTACATCACCCAGCGTTTCCATTGACGGACTGATTCAGGATGCTCGTCTCATTGATGCCAATCTAGACTTTAATGATTTGGCCATTGAACAAAGCAACACCGATGAATTCACGGAAAACTGGACACAAAATGCGGAAACCATAACAATCACGGACGCTAAAATTGTAACCGATTACCTGTTCCAAAGCGTCGTTAGCCTTGAGGGAGCAGAGATTTCTGTCGAAAATATCGATGAACCGGAAACGATGGAACCCGGAGTTTAAAAAAGTGACATCCACGATAGTGGAAAGGGGGCTCCTGTGATGAGCAGCAAAGAAGAACGAATGCAAAAAAGGGAGCAGAAAGTTCAGGAAAAATTAGAGAAACGACAGGCGAAAATGGAAAATGCCGGCAGGTTTAAACGCTGGAGAAACCGCAGGCCTTTCTGGGGAGCAACGCTCACGTTGCTCGCCGGTTTAATGATTTTATACATTCCGCTCCACCTTTACGCGATTGCCTTTGCACCCGGAAGCTTGGCATTTGTCGGCTTTTTGTTCGGCGGACTCGTCATGATCATGGGTACGCTCGCCTATATTTATCCTCAATTTTCCACCGTTTTCGGTGTCGTTACGATTTTTCTCTCGATTCTCTCCATTATGGGAGCGCTCGGCGGCTTTATCGTCGGCACGATCGCCGGTATTATCGGGGGCGCCCTTTGTGTCGGTTGGCGCATGGAAGAGGTTACCGTTGATGAAGGTCGGTCCGGTGGGAAGAAAACGAAACGAGCGAAGAGAGCGAAAGATGATGAAGGGACGGTTACAGCATCATCTACTTGAATGAATATACCGCAAAATAGCTGTTGAAATCAGCAGGTTTAGGGGAATTTTACATGAAAAATAATCGCAAACTTCATAAATTCATCTTTAACATCAGCATGGTCTTCGTCCTCATTATCGGCCTTTCCATCCCTTCACCTGTTTCGCAAAACGCTTTGGCGGAAGAGGAGGATGGGGAAGACGACGATAGCGGGTTTTTGGTTGAGGTAGATAGAGTAGATGGGCAAACGGATATCTTTGATCTACTCTTGGACGAGGAGCTAAATATGGATGAAGGGGAGCTAACGGGAGTGACCATTACACAAGAGTCAGAGTCGGCTGACGGCCGAACGCTCATTGTTAAAATCCATACAGAAGAGACGGTGCCCGTTGAATATTTGCAAGGGGAAGTAGAAGAGGTGGTTGAACTTGACCCTGTAGGAGGCCTTTGCACCCCCAGTCAAATTAACTGGACCTGTTTTGAAGATGTTGCCATGATCCTCAGTTATCAGGCAGTTGAAAACATTTCCTTGCCTAACGCGACGGTTGAGGTCTGTTTTGAGGGAGAATGTAATGGCGCGGGAGATGTTGACGCGATGAACTTGGAAGTTGATGACATCGACCTCGAAGACATGGACATCAACGCGCTCAATGAACTAATGGACACGGTTGATGAAATGATCGGTGACGCTCAAGGCTTGCAGCAAACCATTGGGGATGAAGGGCAGGTTAATGCTGTTGAGCAACGGATCGACGAGGCAGAAGATGTCGTTGAACAACCGGATGTGCTTTCTGATTTAGCAGGTGACATCAGCGGGGCACATGAAACGTTGGATGAAAACGTAACAGATCTAGGTATCTTGACTGCTAATGCTGATGACACCTTGAAGCAAGTGTCCAATCAAATTGGTGCATATGAAGAAACGATCGAACAGGAAGAAGAAGCATGGAGTGAAAAATGGGGGATCGAGCCAGAAGAATTCGAGGCTTATCTCGATGAGCTGGACACAGATGAGGTTGATGAAGAAGAGATGCCGGATGTAGACATCAGTGAATTGAAAGACGAGATATCCGACTTTCAAGAGCGGATGTCAGACACCCGCGGTAACATTGATGGATTAACCGAGCAAAGACACGAATTGACGGAAGAACTTGAAGGTTTCCATGCGGATGCAGGTGAATTAGCAGATGCAGTGGAAGAAACAGATGATTATTCCGATGATCAAGTAGAAGCGGTTCTTCAGCATTTGGCTGTTGCCGAACCGGGCAAGACAGTGGAAAAGCAGATGTCCCGGGTGAACCATGAAATGGAGAAAAATGAATCCTTTGATCATTCTGAAGAGCTTCAGGAATTAACGGAAGAAGCTACCGAAGACCTTGATGCGTCGGGAATGTCTATGGAATTGGCCGAGGAAATCGGACAACGAAGCGAGGAAATGGATGAAGAAATGGAAGATGCGCTTGATGATGCGGATCTTATGGTAGGGCAACATGAAGAGCAAACGGATGCCGTTGGTTCAAGATTGAGCGAATTGTCGGAGCAAGTCTATCTTCCTGAACAACTCGCGGAAGAATATGAGCTCAACTTCTTGCCGCAAGACGAACAGAACGAATACAGGGTGAACATGCAAGACAATGTTTCCCAATGGGGGGAACAATTCGAGCAACTGTTGGAAACGATGAACAACCACGATTATAGAAATTCTTTGCAAACCGAATACGATGACATTCAGCAACAATTGGCAGCATTGCGAGCCAATGTACAGGAATTAGACGGTGAAATCTCCGAAGAAGAGCTTAATGCCATTATGGAAAGCTTGGAGACAGGCGAGGCGGCATCGTTTGATGAAGAAAGGGCGGAAATGGAGGAACAGTTTGAGGCAACCATTCAGAATGGTGATGAACAAGTGCAAATCATCGCGCCAATCTTAGATGACGCAAATGCCGAAATCAATGTATTGAAAGATTTGTCCGCTGAGCTTTCTGAGCAGTATTGGATAATGGACACTCTTGATGACGAGAAGGCAGAACAATTCGAGGACCATTTGCAACGTCTGTACGACCAATTGGATGCCTTGGTTGATCCTGCCATCCAATTGCAAAACGAAATCGCAACGGCAGAAGACTTGCAGGAAAAGCTTGGCGCAGACAGTGAGGATCTTGAGCGGTTGAAAGGCACTATCGCCGAAGCCGATGGACTGAGAGATGACTTGAAAGATGTTCAAGATAACCTCAGTGAATTATCGTTTACAAGAACCAACGAATTTATGGAAGAGATTCAAAGTGTCAAAGACGACATCACAGATTGGTTTGAATAGGTACCCGACATAAAATGCTTCCGACCCGGCGATTTGAAACAGAAATCGTTCGGGTCGGGTTTTATTAGGCTCACTAAACCAATCCATGGAAAGTGCCAGAATAAGTTGCGAAAGTGCAAGATTATCTTCAAAAAGTACCAGAATAAGTTGTACAAGTACCGGATTATCCTGCCGAAGTTCGAACAAGTATACTTATGAAGTCCTAGAGCGATCATCAGAAAAGCTTATACATACGGTTAAATTGAGGACTATCTTGGATAAGAAGCTGGATGGGCACATCTATCCCTTCGATATAGTATACCCCTTCAAGTTCATCATTTTAGGGAAAATTATTCCTCGATGCTTTCGTGACGCCTTCATCGGTTATCCGTTTTCACGAGCACTATCGGTTAAGCCGCCAAGCTAGTACTATAAATATAGTTGATTAACAAGGGCCTAATCATTGGGATATCAATCTTTATCTCTCTTTGAAAATCGTGTTTGCTGCTTAGTTTCCTACTTTTTTGGGTTAGCAAATATTTTTCATTGATGGGAAGGCATTTATACAGCAACGCACCATCAAAATATACATGAATTTTTAAAAGGTGCTATAATAAGAGTATCAAAGAAGGGACGGTGAAAGGATGAAATGGTCAGAGGTCAGAGAATTATACCCAAATCAATTTGTTAAATTAAAAGTATTATCGTCTCGCATTGAGAATAGTCAGGAACTCATTGAAGATATGGCGGTTATAAAACCTGTGTCCGAGAAAAGCGCAACAAAGGAATTATTAAATTCAAAAGGTGACAAGTTAGTATATCATACAGCTAATGAAAACATTGTGCTTGAAGTCCGTCAAGATGTCGGATTAAGGAGATTCCGCTATTATGAAAATCAAGCATAGATATGGATTACTTTTGGTTGATATTACATTAACGTTTAACGGGAAAAGTAAAGTTATACAAAATATGGTGGTAGATACAGGGGCAGCTAGAACACTTATTTCCCAAGATATAGTTGAGGATATCGGTTTACATGTTGATTTGCAAGACCGTATCGTTACTTATTTTGGCGTTGGCGGAAAAGAGTATGCATTTAGGAAACAAATAGACCAAATCCAAGTTAGTGATTTCGAAGTTGAAAAAGTTGAAATAGATTTCAATGACTTTGGGTATGATGACATTAACGGATTACTCGGGTTAGATTTGTTAATGCAGGCAGGATTTACGATAGACTTAATGCATCTTGAAATGGAAAGGAGCAGTTAGTCGTTAAAGTAGATGCTGAAATAACTGAATTGGATTATCTCTGAAAACGACAGCGAGGTATACACCACCATTATGACAAGGGAAATGGTCGCTTAATTAAACGTTTATTTAAACAACAATGCACATGCCTTATAAATTGGCGGGTGAGTATTTCCCGTTCCCTTGTTTTTAAGTATGTGCGTTTGTTTTTGTGTGTATAAAACTTGGTGTCAATAATAACCCCCCCTACTAATGTAGCATTTGTGAATTCATAATTTTAAAAACCCCACATTTGAAGGGAGTTCTTAAGCGCCTAAATAGATAAATGATACATACTTCAATCAACGAGATAATTGAGATTTGTAAGTGGATTCATCGTAAAATTTAGGCCCGTCGGCTGAAGACGGTAACATGTGGTTCACCGGTGAAGGCGAACTTTATCTGGACACTGAATCCGGAGATCTTCATCAGAAAGAAGACGGTGAATGGGAACATATCGGTTAACTTAACGGACCACAAGGCCCTCCTGGACACACCGGAAAATGGAAATGGCTCAGATGATAACGGTGACAACGGAAGCGAGAATGGTGACAATGGAGTAAGCAGTTATGAAGAAGGCGGTTCACTGCCGGATACGGATGGTAGCACACCACTTATTATTCTAATCGGTTCATTGATGGTCATTGGCGGTGGGGCATTCTGTTTAGAAGAAAACTAGCACTGAGCTGAAGTTCCCGGTGAATTAAAGATAGACATATAGCAAAAACCCATGTGCCAGCAAATGAAAAGCATGTGGGTCTTCTTTTATATGAAATGATACAGTAGCGACGTTTCATGAATATAGTGTGTCGCTCCATGCATTAATATAAACCAATGAAAGAAGCTCCATCGTGCTATATTCAGATACCCTTAATACACTATTTCTCCTACTCACTACAAATTTAGTTACTACAATTTGACGTAAAATAAGCATTTTCGAATAAATGTATTATTATAAGGTTAGAAAAATTATAAAAACCCGACATTTGTAGGGTGGTCTCATGACTCTAAAACTATTAGACTAATGGGTAAGGATTAATAGATGAAAATTTTTGAATGGTTTGTCTAGTGTGTCTATTAAGGGGGTGGTAGGATTAGAATCTACTGAAGGAAGTGGCAAGAACAGACAGGCTGACGTACGATTAGAAGATTTGGTACATGTTGGGATCACAAGACTAATTTAACAAAAATTTAGGGAGGAATTTGAATGCTGAAGAAATTAACTAAGCTCATGCTCATGATTCCCTTAGTCTTTGTATTTACCGGCCAGCAGTATGTCAGTGCAGAATCTAATGAAGTAAAGGCAGAGGTTTTTTATGATTGTCAGATAGCTATTCCGATTTTCCCTGATATGGAATTTGTCATGCCTACGACTATACAATCAACCGTACCAACAGAAGTAGCACCAGGTGAAGAGTTCATTTTGGAAAACTCCTCAGCTTCGGTCGCTATACCGGAAGAAACAATTAGTACTTTGTACGGCCTTCTAGGTTGGGACGAGATTTCAGGCGAGGTAGACCTTTTTGAAGTTCATGCCGAAAATGAGGATGACACACAAAATGTAGCTGATCCACCGCTTGGTATTCCAGTAACACCTGTCCCTGACTCCGGAGATCTTGAATTTACTGTTCCTGAAGGGGAAGGTGTAGAGGCAGGACCTTTCACAGCTGGAGAAGAAGGAGAAGTGGTCTTTAGTGCAGGGGATATCAATGCAACGATCGAAGAGGCTGGAGGCAGTATCATTAGCATAAGTGCGGAATGTGAGCCTCAAGAAGATCAAGATCTAACGTTAACGAGTATCCCAATCGTTGCTGATTGATCAGTAGATTTTACGATGAAACGTTGTGGAATCCAGCATTTTATCAGGGAGCCATAGCAATCAATGTTATGGTTCTCTGAACGATGTAATTAAAGCACAACAATCTTTTTTAGGTAAAAACTACTGCTTATCTACGATATTCGACAAATAAATATTCAAATTTAAGGTGCCAATTTTTAAAATAAGGGGGTTTAACACTTACCGTATGCGAAAAAAAGCTTTCCTTTTTATGTTTCTTTTTCCGCTTATCTTTATTTCAAGTATCAGCAATGTAGCCGAAACTAAAGGTGTAGAGAGAGATTTCGATTATTTATGCGAAGCAACTGGTGAATGGGGCGATTTTTTTGATGACGTTCCAGTAACGGTGACATATGAAACAGACGTACCCGAGTCAGTAGAGCCCGGCGAGGATTTTAATTTATCGAATACGTCGTTTACTATGGATGTATCTCAAGGTGGTTTTACACTGACAGAAGCAAATTTTAGTGTCAGTGCGGAGAATGAAGATTCAATTATTGAGGCAAGTTTTGAAGATCTAGATCTAGATCTTTCCGGTGAACCACCGTTTGAGTTTTCCTTTCCAGCTGAGGGAGACTTGGGGCCAATTGTAGCAGGTGAAAGCGGAGAAGTGATCATAAAAGCAGATGATCTGGAAATGACTGCTGTCGTGGAAATAGCAGCTGGAAATATGACGGCAAACTATCAATGTAGCCTTGAGGAAGAAGATTCTATGATCGCCATGATTCCGATCGAAGAAGATCAGAGCGACGTACAAAATATTGAAGAAGATATACAGTATGAATGTAACGTACAGGTTTCGATTATCGACCTGGACTTTGACATGGATACCACGATTTATGCAACAGCTCCTGAAACGGTAGCACCGGGGGAAGAATCTTCTGCGATTAACTCGTACTTGGAAGCTTGGATACCGGGAGATGTGGTATCAACAATAAACACTGTACTGCAAGCGGACTATATTGAAGGGGAAGCATCACAGTTCTATGTCCATGCTGAAAATTTGGGTGATACGGTGAACGTGGCGGACCCGGCGATTACCATTCCGGAGACGCCTGTACCGGAAGAAGGCCCGCTTCAATTAATTGTCCCTGAGGATCAAGCAGATGCCGGCTTAGAAGCCGGACCTTTCGAGGCAGGTCAAGAAGGGGAAATGGTCTTTAGTGCGGGTGATATTTATGTGGAGTTGGCACCTACTAATAATCCGGATGCCGTAATGGAAGCGAGTTGTACACCTGCAGATGAGGAAGATGCTACACTGACTATCATTCCGATTGAGGAGGATGGTGAGGATCCGCCGGAAGTTCTTGTCGGATCGATCGAACTGGACGGCAATGAAGAGATGGAGCTCGAAGTTGGTGACGACTTCGAAGATCCCGGTTTCACGGTTGTAGATGAAGAAGGAAACAACATCACTGATGAAGTCGAGGTCAGTGTAGAAGGCGAAGTAGACACTACTGTAGCGGGTACGAACGAGCTTCATTATTTTGTTGAAGATAATGAGGATATAGATCCAGCTACGCGTACGGTAACTGTTGCCGAGCCAGATGAAGAAGATCCGCCGGAAGATCTTGTCGGGTCAGTCGAGTTGGACGGTAGTGAAGAGATGGAGCTCGAAGTTGGTGACGACTTCGAAGATCCCGGTTTCACGGTTGTAGATGAAGAAGGAAGCAACATCACTGATGAAGTCGAGGTCAGTGTAGAAGGTGAAGTAGACACGACTATAGCGGGCACGTACGAGCTTAATTACTTCGTTGAAGATAATGAGGGTATAGATCCAGCAACGCGTACGGTAACCGTTGTCGAGCCAGATGAAGAAGATCCGCCGGAAGATCTTGTCGGGTCAATCGAATTGGACGGTAGTGAAGAGATGGAGCTCGAAGTTGGTGACGACTTCGAAGATCCCGGTTTCACGGTTGTAGATGAAGAAGGAAGCAACATCACTGATGAAGTCGAGGTCAGTGTAGAAGGAGAAGTAGATACGACTACAGCGGGTACGTACGAGCTTAATTACTTCGTTGAAGATAATGAGGATATAGATCCAGCAACGCGTACGATAACCGTTGTCGAGCCAGATGAAGAAGATCCGCCGGAAGATCTTGTCGAGTCAATCGAGTTGGACGGTAGTGAAGAGATGGGCCTCGAAGTTGGTGACGACTTTGAAGATCCCGGTTTCACGGTTGTAGATGAAGAAGGAAACAACATCACTGATGAAGTCGAGGTCAGTGTAGAAGGTGAAGTAGACACTACTGCAGCGGGCACGTACGAGCTTCATTATTTTGTTGAAGATAATGAGGATATAGATCCAGCTACGCGTACGGTAAACGTTGCCGAGCCAGATGAAGAAGATCCACCG
Source organism: Salicibibacter kimchii (assembly GCF_003336365.1). Taxonomy (GTDB): domain Bacteria; phylum Bacillota; class Bacilli; order Bacillales; family Marinococcaceae; genus Salicibibacter; species Salicibibacter kimchii. Next base: position 2,613,889 of record NZ_CP031092.1, read on the forward strand.
GAAGCCCCTGTCGGATCGATCGAACTGGACGGCAATGAAGAGATGGAACTCGAAGTTGGCGACGACTTTGAAGATCCCGGTTTCACAGTTGTAGATGAAGAAGGAAACAATATCACTGATGAAGTTGAGGTCAGTGTAGAAGGAGAAGTAGACACTACTGCAGCGGGCACGTACGAGCTTCATTATTTTGTTGAAGATAATGAGGATATAGATCCAGCTACGCGTACGGTAACCGTTGCCGAGCCAGATGAAGAAGATCCACCGGAAGCCCCTGTCGGATCGATCGAACTGGACGGCAATGAAGAGATGGAACTCGAAGTTGGCGACGACTTTGAAGATCCCGGTTTCACAGTTGTAGATGAAGAAGGAAACAATATCACTGATGAAGTTGAGGTCAGTGTAGAAGGAGAAGTAGACACTACTGCAGCGGGCACGTACGAGCTTCATTATTTTGTTGAAGATAATGAGGATATAGATCCAGCAACGCGTACGGTAGTCGTTTCCGAGCCAGATGAAGAAGATCCGCCGGAAGCCCCTGCCGGATCGATCAATCTTGATGGCAATGAAGAAATGGAGCTCGAAGTTGGTGACGACTTTGAAGATCCCGGCTTCACGGTTGTAGATGAAGAAGGAAACAACATCACTGATGAAGTCGAGGTCAGTGTAGAAGGCGAAGTAGACACTACTGCAGCGGGTACGTACGAGCTTCATTATTTTGTTGAAGTTAATGAGGATATAGATCCAGCAACGCGTACGGTAGTCGTTTCCGAGCCAGATGAAGAAGATCCGCCGGAAGCCCCTGCCGGATCGATCAATCTTGATGGCAATGAAGAAATGGAGCTCGAAGTTGGTGACGACTTTGAAGATCCCGGCTTCACGGTTGTAGATGAAGAAGGAAACAACATCACTGATGAAGTCGAGGTCAGTGTAGAAGGCGAAGTAGACACTACTGCAGCGGGTACGTACGAGCTTCATTATTTTGTTGAAGTTAATGAGGATATAGATCCAGCTACACGTACGGTAGTTGTTTCCGAGCCAGATGAAGAAGATCCCGCCGAAGGCAATTTCCTTTCTGGAATGGGAGTGCCTGCCGGTGACCTCGGTGAAGTCGGCGATCATTATCTGGACACGGAATCTATGGAGCTTTTCGTGAAACAAGATGCTGACGATTGGGGAACACTCGGTACTTTCGAAGGAAATGTACCAACGGTTGAGGACGGTAGTATGTTCACAGACGAAGGAGCGCCGGCTGCCGAACTCGGCCAAGAGAATAATTTGTATTTTGACACTCTGGGCAATGAAGTTTACGAAAAAACAGCGGACGGTTGGGAGCTTATCGCCGACGTTGTTGAACCCGGTGATGAAGATCCACCAGAAGATCCTGAAGATCCCGCTGGAGTTAACTTCTTCTCCGATGTTGGAGCACCGGAAGATGATTTCGGTGACGTCGGTGATCATTATCTAAATACAGACAATATGGAACTGTATGTGTATGACGAAGATGATGGTTGGACATCACTCGGTATTCTTCAAGGTGATGATGGTGAACCAGGCCCGCCGGGTGAAGATGGAGAAGACGGAACCATGTTCTACACCGGTGAAGGCGAACCGAGTGCCGAACTCGGTGAAGAAGGTGACTTGTACTTGGACACCGAAACCGGTAAACTGTATGAGAATGAGGCTGGAGAATGGGAGCATATCTTCACAATACCAGATGATGAATCTGCTGCTGAAGAAGAAAAAGGTCAACCCCACGGACCTAAGGAAGACAAAGGTAACGGTGAAAATGGAAGCGATTCCACCGATGAAGAAGAAGGCGGTGCACTGCCGGACACGGCTGGTAGCACACCACTTATGATTCTGATCGGTTCATTGCTTGCCATTGGCGGCGGAGCGCTTCTGTTCAGACGTAAATTAGCACTCACATAGGGTGGTCGTATCATGAGAAAGATAGGCATCGTTTTTATCATTTTTGGGTTGGCGATTGTGTCCTGGTTTGGTTACGAACGCTGGGTTGGGATGCAGTCGATCGAGGATTTCGAAGGAGATGTGGTCAAGGCGGCCGACGAGGCTGATGCCCTTGAACCGGACGAAGACGACGAAAATCAGACAACCCAAGAATACGAAATCGGTGAAGGCGTTGCCAAGCTCGTGATTCCTGAGTTAAATAAAGCGTATGAAACGTATTGGGGTCAAGATGAAGATACCCTTTCCGGGGGCGTCGGCATGTATGATAGCGAATGGACGACGACCCCCGCGGGAGGGGGTCACACGGTATTATCCGGCCACCGGGATACCGTATTCAGTCCCGTCGGTGATTTAAATGAGGGTGATTCCCTCTATGTCACCTACGAAGGGGTTGATTACGAATACGAGATCAACGAAACTTGGATTACGGATAAAGACGACCGGTCCGTGATCGTCGAAAAAGACGACCCGACACTTACGCTTACGACATGTTATCCGTTTGAGTATATCGGGGATGCGCCCGAACGGTATATCATTCAGGCGGAACTCGTCAATCAGGGCGATCTTTTAGAAGAGTTCTAAAAAGTAAGCAGACACATCACATGCCACGCGGTTTGTGGTGTGTTTGCTTTTTACCATCATGGGAGGGGATGAAACATGAGTGAAACCGAGAAAATGAGCATGCAGGAACGGATTAATTATTTTTATCGACAAAGTGGAGGGCCCGGCAACCCGGACATTGACCGAATCTTGAATGAGCATCTGAAGAATGGAAAAGACCATGGAATCCCGGGAAGAAAAGAAGAACCGAAGGATGCGTTCATCGAAGTGTTCATGAATGACCATTCCACGAAACCGATCGCCATGTGGCTTTTGAAAATGAGATTTGACCTGAAAGATCGCTGGGAGGAATATTTAAGCGCTCAACAACAACCGGATGTCTCTCAGCTGATCGAAGAATTGAAAAAAGAAGCGATGAGTAAATGACCGGCGTTCAAGATGTTGTGCTCATCCACGGGTTGGTCAATCGTCATCGCTGGAGTGATGCTTTTTTAGAAACGCTTACCGATGTTTGGGGATCCGGGCATGTGTATGTCATTTATACGAATGCCTACAATGAGGTGAAGGAAAACGTCTACAATGGGAAGGTCATTTATATGATCGGTCGTAATAACGGGTCGGCAGGCACGAAGTCGCTGGATGATCAAACGAAAGAGATGGAAGGAAAGATTCAAATCCTCCAAAGCGATTATGGTCTGGGCAAAACATTCAATGTCATCGGTCACAGCATGGGCGGCCTGGTCGCACGCCAATATATTTATCATCAGCCCCATACGGTCGCGAATCTCGTAACATTGGGCACGCCGCATCACGGCAGCCCTTTGGCCGACTATTATAGAGGGCTTGGATTTATTTTAAGAGCGCGAAAAGCGTTTGCCAACACCAATCCGAAATGGTTGAAAACATTCAATGCGCGATATCCGGTCGCCGGCGCTCCCCTTTTTAACGAAGGAAAAATCTATACGATTCGCGGAAACGCCAAAGGGAAGCTACGGAATAATTGGGGCACGTTGGGCGAGGTTTATTTTGGCTGGCTGACCTTGCGCCTCATTAAGCGAACAGCGAATGACGGACTCGTTCCGTATGATTCCGCGGTGATTGATGGAGCGGAGCATCTCGGTGATTTCCCGGACTGCGATCATCTTGGACTCGTCGTTCGTTCATCGGTTGCGAAAGCGGCATCCGTAGCGTTGCGGGGTTCCCGTGCAGACAAGGGTGCTTAAGCGACCCCCCTACAAATGACGGGGTTGTTTTACCCCCTATAATCCCATTTTAGCAACTTGTTAGTGTAATTATTTTTCCTTATGCCGTATTCAGATCGCGTGTTCATTCTAAATATTGTATAATGATGATAATGGTATTGACATTTTGCGGTAAGGAGATGATTGGGTGAAAAAGCTGGAAGGTCAATTAGCGGAAGTAATGAAAGGGATCATCCATGATGGTGATACAGTGATTGAAATTGATGGCAAGAAGTATTACCTATTTTTATCTGAAGAGCCGCAAACAACAGTTACAGAGGATGTTGAGTCCGACCCGGAACTAAAACAACATTTGCTTGAAGCGAAAAAGGACATCGTGAACAAAAAAACCTATGCAACAAAAGAAGTCATCGACATGATCGATAGAGACGAATTATAAAATGAAGGTGGAATGGACGAAGCAGGCTTTAAATGCCTTTCATAATATTCGTAGCGATGAAAGCGATAATTCCAACCGGTAGACCCCCGTCATTTGTCGGGTGTTATTTTTTTAACCCTATAATTATCGCACTATTTTTTATTAAAAAAAATGATAAAATAGAAGAACAAATCAATGAGGGGGAGAGCAGATGAAAGCAGCCGTATTACACAATTATGGACAAGATTTAAAAGTACAAGATGTGGAGTTGCAGGAGCCGCAAAAAGGGGAAGTACGGGTGAAAATGAAAGCGGCCGGCATTTGCCACAGTGATCAGCACGTCATTGATGCCCACCTGCCGCTGCCGGTACCGATCGTGCTCGGCCATGAAGGCGCAGGCGTCGTCGATGCTGTCGGAGAAGGGGTCACCGGTGTACAACAAGGGGATCATGTGGCATTAAACTGGGTGCCTTCTTGCGGGAAATGTCACTATTGTAGGATCGGTCGCACTGATGTGTGTGACGAGGCTTCGAAGATTTCCATGATGGCGACGATGTTAGACGGGACGACGCGTTTTTCCGTAGACGGGAAAAATGTTCATCAGTTTCCGTCGACAGGGACGTTCAGCGAGTACACGATCGTACCCGAAAACTCGGCTGTTCCCATTAGTAAAGATGTGCCTTTCGAATTGGCGGCGCTCGTCGGGTGTTGTGTCATCACCGGCGTTGGTGCAGTTATGAATACGGCAAAGGTTGAGCCGGGAAGCACGGTCGCTGTGATCGGTGCCGGCGGCGTTGGTTTTAATGTCATTCAGGGTGCCGCATTGGCAGGAGCCAAACAGGTCATTGCCATTGATATGCTGGATGAAAAATTGGAAATGACAAAACAGTTTGGGGCTACCCATACGATCAATGCCAAAGATGGAGATTCCGTGGGGGCGGTGCTCTCGTTGACAGAGAGGCTCGGTGTCGATTATGCATTTGAGGTCATCGGTCGGCCGGAGACGATCCAGAATGCTTATAACATGACGAAAAAAACAGGAATGGCGGTTGTCGTCGGTATTTCGGCTCCGAATGAAAGCGTTTCCGTGAACGCGTTTTCCTTGCCGAATCAAGCGAAAACGTTGGCAGGTTCATGGCTCGGACAAGGCAATCCGCATGTCGATTACCCGAAACTGCTTGATCTGAACGCAGCCGGAAAATTGGAGCTGGAAGCGTTAGTCAGTCAGACATTCACGCTCGATGAAGTGAACGAAGGGCTTGCGGCGCTTCGGGCCGGAAAAAATATTCGCGGTGTGATCCGTTTTGATTAAGAGGAGGTAGTCATGACGATTTCAGCTGATACAAAAGAAACATCTCTGTTCATTGATGGAAATTGGAAGCCCGCTGCGTCCGGGGAAACATTTGCGGTCATTGATCCGGCGACGGGAGAAGTAACGGCGGAAGTGGCTAATGCCGGAGAAAAAGATGTGGACATCGCGGTGGCAAGCGCACTGGAAGCGTTTCATGACGGGCGTTGGACTTCGATCCCACCCCTTGAACGGGGGCGGATTTTGCGCCAAGTTGCGGACTTGATCCGCAAAAACAATATGGAGCTCGCGCAACTGATGACCCGTGAAAACGGCATGCCGATGAACATGGCCATGTTCGTGGAAATCCCGATGGCGGCGGACGCGTTTGATTTTTACGCCTCGCTTGTGGTGCAACCGAAGGGAGAGACACTTCCGTTTTCGTTAAGTGGCGCTCCGCCACATCACATGACGTGGACGATGAAAGAGCCGATCGGGGTCGCCGGTTTGATCACGCCCTGGAATTTTCCGTTGCTCATGCCGACGTGGAAAGTCGCGCCCGCGCTCTCGGCAGGGTGCACAGCGGTGCTGAAACCGGCGCCGGAAACGCCTTTAACCGCTTTGAAATTGGCAGAGTTATGTAAGGAAGCGGGTGTCCCGGACGGTGTTCTTCACGTGTTAACGGGAAAAGATGAGCTGGGTAAAGCGCTCGTGAGCCATCCGGACGTACCAAAAATCTCGTTTACGGGCGAGACGGCCACCGGACGCCAAATCATGGCGAGCGCGGCTCCGTATATTAAACGGGTCTCCCTGGAACTCGGCGGCAAATCGCCGAATATTATTTTCGACGATGCCGATCTCGAAGACGCGGCGAAAAGCGCGCTGTTTGGTATTTTTTACAATTCAGGACAAGTTTGCCAGGCTGGCAGCCGCATCTTGGTCCAACGTTCCGTCTACGATCAATTTACGGAAGCGCTCGTTAAGCAAGCGAAAAAATTAAAAGTCGGTCCGGGAAGCAACATGGGCAATGACCTCGGGCCAGTGATCAGCAAAGAGCAGTACGATAAAATCAGCGATTACATTCAGATCGGCCAAGAAGAAGGCGCGACGTTGTTGGCCGGGGGAGGGACTCCCGAAGATGCGGGCGACGGTTATTTTATTGAACCGACGGTATTCGGTGACGTATCACCAACGATGCGCATTGCCCAAGAAGAAATCTTCGGCCCGCTGGCGAGCGTCATCCCGTTCGATGATGATGACGAAGCCGTCCGCATCGCCAACGACACGATCTACGGCTTGGCAGCTGCGGTGTGGACACGCGATATTAAACGAGGACTGCGTATGGCGCAACGGGTAAAAAGCGGAACGTTATGGATCAACACCTATCAAGTGCTCACCCCGACCGCCCCGTTCGGCGGCTTCAAACAAAGCGGCATCGGCCGTGATTTGGGGACTGAATCACTGAATGCTTATCTCGAAACGAAATCGGTGTTTGCGGATCTAAACGATCGGCCGATGACGTTGTTTTAGAGAGGAGGAGAGCCGGACGGGGGTCCGGCTCTTCTATGGGGAAAATGACAGAATATCGTGCGAAAGTACCAGATTACGAGGAAAAAGTGCCAGATTAATGCCCGAAAGTGCCAGAATAAGCTCGGAAAGTGCCAGATTATGATGTGAAAGTGCCAGATTATGATGTGAAAGTGCCGGAATACGATGCCCATGCGACACGATTATGTGTGAAATTGATATGAGTGGTATAATATCTCCAAAAAGGATGATTGCCATCATGAAAATCACACCACTGGGTATTTGGGGCGCCTATCCGCCGGCAAATGGAGCGACATCCGCGTTCCTAATAGAAGAAGAAGGTTTTCGTTGCCTTGTTGATTGCGGGAGCGGTGTGTTGTCTAATTTACAAACCCATATCTCGCTCCATGAACTCGACGCACTCGTGATCACCCATTACCACCCCGATCATATCGCGGATGTAGGCGTTTTGCAGCACGGGGTGATGATTGAAACGTTGTTGAACAAGCGTAGCCGACCGTTGCAAGTCTACGCCCATGCCAACGACGAAGATCATTTTTCTAAGCTACAGGACAAATACATGAACGCTACTGCTGTTTCCCCGCGGCAAACAGAGACAATTGGTCCGTGGCACGTCGACTTTTGTGAGACGGATCACCCTGTTTATTGTCTGGCGTTAAAATTCACTAATAAACATAACGCGTCGGTCACGTTTACTGCGGATACGGCCTGGACACCTGAGCTCCTGCCCTTTATTAAAGGAAGCGAGTTACTGATTAGCGAAGCAAGCACCTATCATCACATGATCGACCAAATTCCGGGCCATTTGAGCGGTCGGCAGGCGGGGCAATTGGCGGCTGAAACGGATGTGGAACGTTTGCTGCTCACCCATCTACCGAATTATGGAAACCCGAATGATCTCGTGGCGGAAGCCGAAGACGTATTTTCAGGCGAGGTGGCGCTTGCAGATCCTGCTCAGTCTTATTTTGTAGAAAAGGGATAACTTGCCGCGATAAGGGTGGTGCCGCATATGGATTATAAGGTGGAAGAATGTACGAACATTGAAGATATTCCGATGCGATTGCTTTTGGACGCGGATCCCGAGGAAAAAATGATTGAGGCTTACATTCATCGCGGCCGTAGTTTCTTGATGTATCATGAAGGGGAAGTCATTGGCGTCTACGTGCTTTTGGCAACGCGGCCGAACACGGTGGAGATTATGAACATTGCACTGACGAAAGCGATGCAAGGGAAAGGGCTCGGCGAACAACTTTTGCGCCACGCCCTCGAAACTTCCCGGAAACTGGGCTATCGGATCGTTGAAATCGGCACGGGGAGCACGGGCATGAGCCAACTCTATCTCTACCAGAAATGCGGATTTCGAATGGTCGGTGTGGAAGTGGATTATTTTCTACGAAATTACAGCATGCCTCTTTATGAAAATGGCTTGCGCATTCGCGATATGGTAAGACTGTCGCAGGCGTTATAGATCGTGGATCGAAGCGAAATGCCAGAATAATAGGTGAAAGTGACAGAATACGCCCGAAAAGTGACAGATTATGCGTAGAAAGTGACAGAATAAACACGGAAAATGCCAGAATACGCTGCCCCGCCCCCGCAGTCTATGAAAATACGACGCCCATGTTTAATATGGACAGAAAACGGGTATTGAATACCATGCACTGTGTTGCAATCTATTTTGTAAGCGCATTCTAAAACTATTAAGGAGGGCGCAATATGCACTACGCAAAACCGGGATCAACCAACTCTATCGTCCAGTTTGAACGTCGCTATGACAATTTTATCGGTGGGGAGTGGGTAGCTCCTGCGGACGGGGAATATTTTGAGAATGTGAGCCCCGTCGACGGTCAAGTGTTTACGGAAATTGCCCGATCAAAAGAGACGGATGTGGACAGGGCATTGGATGCCGCCCATGAAGCGAAAGAAGCGTGGGGGGCGACGTCCGTTGCGGATCGTGCCAGAATTTTAAACAAAATTGCTGATCGCATGGAAGAAAATCTGGAAAAACTTGCGGTTGCGGAAACGTGGGATAACGGCAAGCCGGTGCGTGAGGCACTGGCGGCCGACATTCCCAACGCCATTGATCATTTTCGGTATTTTGCCAGTGCGATTCGTGCCCAGGAAGGCGGAATCTCACAAATTGATGACGATACGGTCGCCTATCATTTTCACGAACCGCTCGGGGTGACCGGACAAATCATCCCATGGAACTTTCCGCTCCTCATGATGTCCTGGAAAGTGGCACCCGCACTCGCGGCCGGAAACTGCACGATTTTGAAGCCGGCGGAACAGACCCCGGCGTCGATCAATATCTGGCTTGATCTCGTGCACGACTTGCTTCCGCCGGGCGTCCTCAACGTCGTTCAAGGCTTTGGCCTGGAGGCCGGAAAGCCGCTCGCCCAAAGCGATAAAGTTGATAAAGTCGCCTTCACCGGTGAGACAACAACCGGTCGGATGATTATGCAATACGCGTCCGAGAACATTATCCCGGTGACCCTTGAGCTTGGCGGAAAGTCGCCGAACATCTTTTTCGCCGATGTCATGGACAAAGACGACGGCTATCTCGAAAAAGCGGTCGAAGGATTCGTCATGTTTGCCCTCAATAACGGGGAGGTCTGCACTTGCCCATCGCGTGCCCTTATCGATGAATCCATTTATGATGAATTCATGGAACGGGCATTGAAAAAGGTAAAAGAAATCAAAGGCGGTGACCCCCTTGATACGAATACGATGATCGGGGCGCAAGCGTCCGAAGAACAACTGGAAAAAATCCTTTCCTATTTTGATATTGCCAAGCAAGAAGGCGCGGAAGTGATTACCGGCGGTAATCGTAAAAAATATGAAGGCGATCAAGCCGAAGGGTATTACGTCGAGCCGACCATTTTCAAAGGACACAATAAGATGCGCGTTTTCCAGGAAGAAATTTTCGGCCCCGTCGTCTCCGTTACGACGTTCAACGGTTACGATGAAGCGCTAGAAATTGCAAACGATACGCTCTACGGCCTCGGCGCAGGGGTCTGGTCGCGCAACACGAATACGGCTTATCGGGCCGGCCGCGCCATTCAATCCGGACGTGTGTGGACGAATTGCTTCCACGTCTATCCGGCGCACGCGGCTTTCGGCGGTTACAAAAAATCCGGCATCGGGCGCGAGAATCATTTAATGATGCTCGATCATTATCAACAAACGAAGAATCTGCTCGTAAGCTATAGCGAGGAACCGCAAGGATTGTTTTAAAAAAGGAGGCATACGTATGGTGGAAAAAGTCCGAGCCACCGATGAAACGATTGCCCTCATTCAGAAACTGGAAAAGAAACACGGCCCGCTGATTTTTCATCAATCGGGCGGCTGCTGTGACGGCAGTTCCCCGATGTGTTTTCCGAAAGATGAATTTAGGGTCGGTAAAAGTGACCGTTACCTCGGCGAGATCGGGGGCACGCCGTTTTACATTGCGAAAGATCAATATGAGTATTGGAAGCACACCCAGCTCATTATCGATGTTGTCAAAGGCCGCGGCGGCATGTTTTCCGTCGAGGGGCCGGAAGGCGTGCGTTTTCTGCTCCGATCCCGTGTGTTTACCGAAAAAGAACGAGAAGAATTGCAACTGTCAGTGAATTAGACGTTTTGCCCGCCCGGGAGCAGGCTCCCGGGTATTTTCCACTATCCAAAAGTATAAATCTTTGGGATGATAGTATAAGAAAATACTTTGACTTTCGCCATTGTTGGCGAGAAGTCAAGTTTTTCTAACATCTTAGAAAGGACGAACATAAATGCTACCAGAGCTTGGAATTGAGTCGCTACGATTAGATTTGCCATTTCGATTGAACCACGTGAATGTTTTTTATGCCGAAGGCGAGAATGGATGGACGGTCATTGACGCGGGCCTACATAATGAGGAAACGGTGGCGGCTTGGGATCCTATTTTACGGGATAAAAAAGTAGATCGTATTTTTGTGACCCATTATCATCCCGACCATTTCGGATACGTTGGTGCCATGCAAAAACGGACCGGCGCGCGTGTATTTATGACGGAAACCGACGCCGAAGCGGGGAAACATGCCTGGACGAGCGCATTTTTGGATGAGATGCGCGCGTATTACGATCGCGCGGGCATTCCTGATCATCAGGCTGATGAGATGCGTGGGAATACGGCAGAATTCGTGCCGCGCGTGGAACCTTTGCCGAAGATTGATCATTATTTTCAAGAAGGAGAAAAAGTACAAATAGGGAAATACGAATATGAAGTGTTGTTTACGCCCGGGCACTCCGACGGCCTCATTGTTTTTTTTAATCGCGAAAAAAGCGTTTTGCTCTCGACCGATCATTTACTGCCGAAAATTACACCGAACATTTCCTATTGGTTTCATGGGGATAAAAATCCGTTGAAATCGTATCTGCAATCATTAAAAAAGATAGAAAAGCTGGATGCTGAATATGTCATTCCTTCCCACGGCAAACCATTTACCGGCGCCAATGCCAGGGCGAAAGAAATTCGTGATCATCATAGCGAGCGCCTTGAAACATTGCTTGGCCATTTGGGCGAGCCGTCTACGGTTTATGACCTCTGTCAACATTTGTTCCCGAAAGTGTTGACGGTGCATGAAACGAGGTTTGCCATCGGGGAAACACTCGCGCACTTGGAATACCTTCGTTATGAAGGGGACTGCAAGCGGGAAGATAATGATGGGGTTTGGTATTATTCCGTCGCATTTTGAGGTCTGATGTATAGAAGAGGGGAGATGTAAAATGTTAGGCATTGAAGAAGCAAGAAAAGAACTGCTGACTGGCGTGGAAAACTTGAGTGATGAACAATTGAACCGTGAAGTGGAGGAAGGGCGCTGGACGATCGCACAGGTTCTGGAGCATCTTCATTTAATAGAACGGGGATTAGCAGCCCCCATTATTCAGAAAGAACTGGCGAATGAAGATAGCCAACCGGCGCGAAAAAAGAAACCGATTGAACTGACGGTGGATCGTTCCGTTCAGAAGGTAGAAGCGACCGGCCCATTCGTGCCATCGAATGAATTTATGCCACTAGAGGAAATAAAAAAAAGACTCAGCCAATCGCGAGCAACATTGCAAGAGGCTTTGCACGCAGTCGAAGATGAGTCGATCTTATCGCAAAAGTCGGCCAAGCACCCGGCCTTCGGAACGATGGATTTGGAACAATGGATCGAATTCATCGGATTACATGAACGACGCCATTTGCAGCAAATTGAAGAGTTGAAAGCGAAGCTTTAGACACGGCGGGAGCACAAAGTGCCAGATTCCGCGCGCCGGCAATAGAAAAATTCCCTTGACCCGGCGCGTGTTTCATGTCATATTATAAAAACAGACTATTTTTTGAAAGGAATGAAAATTTGAACACAACACCTCGCACGTTCCCCGCTAAAATCCGCCAACTGGAAGCGTTGGAATCCCGTCTTCCTACCGCGCACAAGATTTTCCCGACCATCGTTACTGAGGCTAAACGCGCCCGAGCCGGGTGGCGCGGCGAAATATCAATGGATTATTATTACCGACAGCTCGATTTGCCACGACAGCATTATTTTGTTCATCAATTGCGCCTGCCCCGCAACATGGATTTTTTTCAAATGGACACGTTACTTCTCACCAAGTATTTCTTCCTCATTCTTGAAATTAAAAATCTCGCAGGAACGCTCACATTCGATCATGAGCATCAACAGCTACTTCGCACGCATGGCGACCAGCAGGAAGTGTTTGCCGATCCGGTTCTGCAGGCCGAGCAACAGGCTGCATTGCTCAAGACATGGCTACAGGCGCATTTCGGATCGAGCCCGCCGATTTACGCGTACGCCGTCATGACGAACAATAACAGTATTTTAAAGAACGCTACCCCTCACGCCCTGCATCATCAGATCATCCGCCCTCCCGCTTTGCGCCCTATTTTACAAGATCTTTTTGTGAAAGAAAGATGTCATGCGTTAGAGCACGAGGTAAATGTCTACGTAAAAGCATTAAGAAAAGCCCATCGTCCCGCAAGATACTGCGCGATGGAAAAATATGAATTAAGTCGTGTCGATTTGAAAAACGGCGTATTCTGCCCAGGGTGTTCCGGCGTCATGAAATGGCGGCACGGCAAATGGATGTGCCCACGATGCGGAACGCTAAGCCGCGATGCTCATCACAAGGCGTTGCATGATTACGCCCTGCTCATATCTCCCTATATATCGACCGGAGAATGCCAAGCCTATCTTCAACTCCCGGAAATTAATACTGCCCAACGCATTTTGAAAAAACTGAACCTCACGCATAGCGGCGGGACGAAAGCAAGAAAATATCACTTGCGTGACGACCTCATCAAGGCAAAGTGACAGAATATCGCCGGAAAGTGCCAGAAAATCATCAAAAAGTGCCAGATTATGTTGTGAAAGTGCCAGATTCCGAGCGAAAAGTGCCAGATTAAGCTTCCAAAGTGCCAGATTCCGCCACGAAACCTAGCAGACGATAATATTCCATTGTTTCCGAGCGTCCATCGCGTTGCCGGATTCTAGCTGCTTTGGGGTGCTTACCTGCGAAAAAAAGGCTGCCCCGCCGGACAGCCTCCCTATTTTTCTTCCTCCACAACGATCTCCAGTTTTCGGTAGCGATACGCATCTCGTTTGATGACGCGGAATTTCATCGTTCCTATTTTCCATTTTTCACCTTCTTGGATGTTCGGATTCATGGAAAATAACCAACCGCCGATCGTATCAAAGTCGTCTTTCTCCAGTTTCTCGGGAAGATACGGGTTGATATCGTCGATGAGCACAATCCCGTCGACGAGGAAATGGCCGTCAGCGATCTCTTCAATTTCGCGCATTTCCCCTTCATCGAATTCGTCGCGGATGTCCCCGACGATTTCTTCGAGAATGTCTTCAATCGTCACCAAACCGGCGGTTCCGCCGTATTCGTCAATTAAAATACTTATGTGAGCGCCTTCGGTTTGCATTTTTTTCAATAACCGTTTGATCGGGGTTTGATCGGATACGGTAAGGACGGGACGCGCGATTTCATCGATGTTTATTTGCTCTCTTTCCAAATTCGTCAACAAAAATTCTTTCGTATTGATGAAGCCGATGACATCATCTTTGTTTTCGCCAACCATCGGATAACGTGTGAAACGTTTATCCTTAATTTTTTTCATCGCCGCTTCCAATGGTTCGTCCCTATAAAGACAAACCATGTCGGTACGCGGAACCATGACTTCATTGGCTTTTCGTTCATCGAAAGCGAAAATGTTATTGACGTATCCGAACTCGGCTTGATTGATTTCGCCGTGCCGCAAACTTTCCGTGAGCAGTGCCTGCAATTCTTCTTCCGTGTGGGCTTCATCCAGATGCTTCGCCGGTGTCAGGCCAAACAATCGTACGAATGCGTTGCCCACCCCGTTAAGCACAACGATGGCCGGATAAGTAATGAAATAAAAAAAACGAAGCAAGCGCGCGGTCTTCAAACTTATCGTCTCCGAGTGTTGCATCGCGGCCGTTTTCGGTGCCAGCAATCCGATCACGATGTATAAAAAAGTGACAAGGACAAAGGCGACGATAAAAGATACAAGGCTGCCCGCTTCCGTCGGAATATTTAAAGAAGTGAGCAGCGACGCCAGAATCGATTCAGTCACGGGTGCGCTTAGCCAACCCAAACCGAGCGTCGTCATCGCGATTCCGAGTTGGGCAGCCGAACGATACCCTTCGGGATGTGCGGTCATCTTTTTCAGGAGTGCAGCTTTTCTGTGGCCTTCTGTAACGAGTGCTTCGATATGGCTGTTTCGCATTCGTGAGATGGACTGTTCCGCAGCCACAAAAAAAGCTGTTGCAGCGAGTAAAAAAACAAACAAGGCGACACTAATACCAATATTCAACGGTACATTCTCCCCTACATCGCGAGTGTTACGAAGATTATATCATGAATAAAGAGAAGAAGGGAGACAATGTGCTCGAATGCGTCAACAAAAAAAGTAGCTTGTCGCCGCTATTCAAGCTCCAAATGTTCCTGCAGTGTATTCGATACTCGCGCCTTATCCAGTTCATCGACGACATAATAGTACACACCGTGCAAACGTTTATGTTCGCCGCTTAGGGTGAGCTGCTGCAGATCTTGCATCGTGGATTCATAACTTTGCATGTCGACCATCTCTTGAAACGCCATGTTCGTCTGTACATTTTCGCCAATTGCATCAAGGATGGATCCGATGCTCGTAACGGATGATATATTAGCCCCTTCACTTAGAATGCCTTCGATCACTTGGCGTTGGCGGTCATTCCTTCCCGAGTCCCCGAGCGGGTCGTCTTGGCGCATGCGTACGAATGCCAGGGCTTCTTTTCCACTTAGTTCCAATTCCCCTTTTTCAAACGACTCACCGCCATATTCGAATTCGAGGTCATTGTTAACGGTTATGCCGCCGACGGCGTCGACCATTTCTTCAAACCCATCCATATTGACCGTCACGATATAATCGATGGGCACATCCAAAAAATGCTCCACCGTGTCCATTGCCATCTTTTCTCCGCCGTAATAATAAGCATGGTTGATTTTATCATTCCAGCCTCTGCCGACGAGTTCTGTATTTGTATCACGGGGGATGCTGAGCATTTTGATGGATTGTTCGCCGGGGTTCACGGTGGCAACGATGATTGTGTCTGTTCTTCCATAATCTACCTCTTCTGCATCCAAACCGAGCAATAAAAAAGAAACAGGATCGTTATTATCAAAATTAATCTGTTCGGAGCGGATGCTCGAACCTTCCCGGTCAATCGGCGCATGCATATCTTTAGCCGTCGATGAAAAAGAAACATAAAGATAAAGCGCGAAGCCGCCTACAACCAAAATAAGAGCGGAAACAACAATCGTGATGATGATCAGCGCTTTTTTCATAATGAAACTCCCCGATCCATAATAGGCATTCTTTCTGCCCAATGATATGCCTGTCCCCGGCGATGTATGCCCGTATTTGATTGAAAAGTTCGTCATTATGGGAAGAGAGGACAAGGGAAGAGAATTTGCGCCAAAAAAGGAAGGTATGTGTAAGATAAAGGAAGGTCGGCGAGCTATGATACACTAGTGAGGGTGAGTAGTGTAAGATAAGCCAGAAACTTTGTGAAATGGGTTGCGATATGGAAAATTCTTTTCATGATCAATGGGGTGTCGCTAAGGGTCATGTTGGTTTAGAAAGGACTTCTATAAAGCAGTATAACCTAATCCCGGCAGTTTATATTGCAAAAAAAGGGGCGATTATTACTTTATAGCAATTTCCAATGCTTGGAACGTCGATAGACTTCCCAAAAAAAGGAACCCATCATCGGGTTCCCTAATCTGCGAGGTTTAAGCGATTTTCCACTTTATTGCACACTTGCTCGGCGTTTAACCCTTGCGCTTCAATGATCGAAGCTTGCGACACCGTATCGCTCATCCCCATGACATTGCTGTCCATCCCTGTGGTGACGCAGCAGTCGCAATCCATGGCGTCTTGTTCTTGCTGAAGAGCGACGACATCATGCCCCTTCTCTTCCAGTGCTGCCTGTACATCCGATAGTGAGGCTTCGACTCCGATTCTGGCCATAATTTCCACACCCCCTTACCGGCTCAGTGTTCCCCCGGTTCTGTTTATTTATGCTTTTGTTATAATAAAGGGGAATGGGGGAGGTGTGGCTGTTGATAATAAACAATGAAGAGAAAAAATCCAATATACAGATCACTTACGAATTCGCTATGATTATCATGGCTTCATTGTCTGTGGCCACCCTTTGGTTCAGCACAGGGGTAGACAACTACATCATTTGGGTGACGTGGGGATCTTTTTCGTAGACCTTGTTGTGCGGCTGATGAAAAGTGAGAACAGGCTCGCTTTTGTGAAGGCCAATCCGTTTATTGTGATCGCGGCGATCCCATTGGACGCGATTTTTCAGCTTGCGCGTTTTGCACGACTGTTTCATCTGTTGCGACTCAAAACGATCATCAAATATTATACGATGCCGTGGGTGCACGCTTTAAAAAATCGGAAGCTCTATGTTGTTTTTGCAGGCGTTTTATTGTGTGTTTTTATCATGATCATTCCGCTTTATCTCATCGAGTCTGCGCTAAACAGCTACGGCGAGGCCGTGGCGAGTAGTCTTATCGCTGTGATCGTTTTCTATAGTTCAAGCTTTGATCCGACGACCGTCCTCGGGCATGTGATTAACGTGATGCTCACGGTCATTGGTGTCATTCTTCATGGCATTGTGATCAGGACCGCCTTTGATCTCATCGTTCGCTCCTCGTGGGTTCTAAAGATGCGACGCAAAATAAAAAGGGAAGGGGAGAAAGCGTCTTCTTGACCCGTGTCTCCCTCCGAACACTCACGTCACATGATAATGCCACACGCCAACCTTTTTTTCTTTTCCGATCCGTTCTTTTGCTTCCAAATAATCTAAATGCCCGAGAATCTCAGACATCACCAGCGAGAATTGACTGTCGTACCTTTTTTCATAATAGCTTTTCGCGATGGCAGCGGCCGTCGTTAATCCTTCGGGGATGAGTTTCGCGAGTTTATCCGCTTTTTCTTCGATTTCCCGTAATCGCATATCCACCAAATTGGATGTGCGTTGAATGACTTCGCCGTGACCAGAATAAACCGTCGACGGTTGCAAGGAATCCGCTGCTTTCATCGAATCCATATGTTGCAACAGAGGGCGCTGCCTTCGTCCTTTAAAATCGGGCTCGGCCAGTGCGTTGCTGGAGATATGTTGAATGAGCAAATCGCCGCCGAACAGCGAGCCTGTTTCTTTGTGGAAAAATGAAACTTGGTCCGGCGCATGTCCGGGGACTTCAGTGATCTCCAGATCGATTTGCGCTTGTTCTAAGGACTGAATGTCCGTCTGCATCGCCTTCTTTTCATTTTTTTGCAGAGCATTTTTTAAATAACGCACTTGGTTCTCGCCTGCTTCGCCGCAATCGGCCTCCCTGTATAATGTTTCAAAGAATTCCACCCTGCGCTCCATGAAATCCCGTTCTCTTTTTAAACGAGGAATGGAATAGGGATGGGCATAGACAGAAATCGGGTGCTCGCTTACGACTCGATCGACGAGACCGACGTGGTCGACATGATGATGGGTTAACAAAATTTGTGATATGTCCTGCAGCGAAAATCCATTTGTTTTCAATGTTTCCAATAAGGCATTCCAACATTCTTCATTGTTCAACCCTGCATCGATCAAGGTAAGGGTTTTCCCGGACTGATATAAGTAGAAATTAATGCTTTTCAGATTATTGTTTACCGGAACGATAATGGGATAGACGGTATGGTTTTTCTTCTCTATTTTCAAGATGGAACACAACTTTCATAGATGGTTTATCTGTATCATATCACAAAAAATTAGACGGGAAACGCTTAATGTTTGACAACACTCCTCGTTTATTAAATGTATGACTAGGGAAACGACATACTATGTATATTTAAAAATAGGAGTGAAGAAAAATGGATACTATGGAAAACATGCTTTCGCCACTTTGGCAAGCCGTGCCCAATATCATAACGGCACTTTTGTTATTGTTACTGGCATGGGTGATCGCTAAAATTGTAAAGAAAATCATTACATCAGTGATCCGGAAAATAAAGATGCCGAATTTCATAGAAAAAGATGATGAAAATAATGGAAGCAGGAGCGAGAGAAATGAAAACAAAGACAGTCGAGAACAGCTTGCCCAATCGGCTGGTTCTATCGCGTATTATTTAGTTTTCATCTTGTTTGTGCCAAGCATTTTGGATGCGTTGAATATGACATCCGTCGCGCAACCGATCTCAAATATGATGGAGTCGTTGCTTACGTTTTTACCAAATCTATTATTGGCCGCGATTATTTTAGTCGTTGGTATTTTAATTGCTCGTTTGATCCGTAATCTTGTCCAGAGTGCACTGGACACCGTAAATTTTGATCGTTTTTTTGATCGACTGCGAACCAATAACGAAGAAAGGCCGGACGCTGCGAAACTTTCCACGACATTGGCTAATATTGTCATGGTGATCGTTTTAATTCCAATCATCACCATCGCCCTGGAAGCCTTAAATATAGAAACGATTTCAGAACCGATTGTTGTTGTACTGAGCACGATATTGAACATTATTCCAAGCTTGTTTGTCGCGATTATTCTTGTGGTTGCCGGTTATTATATCGCCACCTTTACCGCCCGTTTGTTAACCGGTTTACTAAATCGCACGAATATTAATCGCGTGTACGAAGCGATTGGCTTTGGACCGAAAGAGGATCAGAAATTTGACCTTCCGGATGTACTCGGTAAAATTGTTCAAGTGTTGATCATTCTGTTCTTCACGGTTCAAGCATTGGAAGTCATTGATTTAAACGTGCTTAATCAAATCGGTAATGCCATTATCGTATATCTGCCGTTGCTCATCAGTGCATTGTTGATCATCGGGCTCGGACTTATCGCCGGGAATTTCTTGGAGAAAGCCATTGCTCGCTATACACGTAGCTCGTTCTCGGCGCTGATCGTAAAATATACCGTCATTCTCTTTGCCGTATTTATGACGTTGGATCAACTCGGTTTTGCGAGTTCGATTGTGAACATTGCCTTCCTCTTGATCCTCGGCGGATTGGCTGTCGCATTCGCCATTTCCTTCGGTATCGGGGGCCGCGACTTCGCGACGAGACAATTGGACAAGTTTGAAAGCCGTTTGAAGAAAAAAGATCATGACCAAGAATTGTAGATTAATGGGCAGGAGGCGCATTCTGGCTGAAATGTCAGGATGCGTCTTTTAAATCGTCGAAGCTGATCCTGGGAAGCAGCACAAAAAAAGTGCTCCAACCGCTTTTGTTGGTGGTGGGAAAGCCTAGTGCAGAACGGCTGAAATGATTACAGCGCTTACGTATCTGCATGAAGCTGGCGATGATCGAGTGCCTTTCAACATCCGGGGTATGAACTCATCGTTTTAATTGGATCGAAGGCCGAAAACAGAACGTTAGAAGCTTCTAAGCAATCTAAAATCGGGTCGAAGACCGAAAATAGAACGTTAGACGCCTTCATACGTTCTAAAATCGACGCACCGCTACTGTTTTCATAAACAGGGCGTGTTTCCTCTCCCCGCTCCACTGCTCGCTCGGGGTTGGCAGGCCCCTCGTTTTCCAGTGCGTCTAATGCAAAGGCATAGGAAGGCTCGTGAAAGACAATTCCTATGTGCCCCGGGGATCCTTCTGATAAATAGTCTTGAACAGCTATATTGGACACTTGCGCTTCAGGACCGTTCAAATATCCGTTTGTATAAGGGAGGATTACAGCATCTTCGGTGGTGACAATGTTTGTGTAAGCGACGCCTCCGGGTGTCTCATCTTCTGCATTTAGCTCATTAAGAAAATCAGAACCGGCAAGCTGTTGATGGCAGGCGTCACATGCAAGGAGGGTGCTTCCGATTCCCGTGATATTGCTAAACTCAAGGATCCCTTCCGTGCCATGATGCGGGGACGCGAAAGCAATCAAGTTGTCCACTGTTTCATCTCCATCAAGAGCATCCACATAGTATCTCGGCATCATTCCGCCTTGGCTGTGCCCGATGATGTCAACTTCATCGGCACCCGTTAGTTCCAACACATTGTTGATAAACGTTTGTAATTTTTGTGCCGAATCCTCGATCGGCCCTGTGGAAGGGCCGGAAAAAGTAAACCCGTAATTAAAGGCATACACACAGTATTCGCGCTCCGAAAGTTCAGGTGAGAGGGCAAGGAAGTTGTACGAACTCCGAGCAAATGTGCCTGGCACTAGAATGACAGGATTCTCTCCGTCCTCCAGCCGGCATTCAGGGTCATTGGCTCCGGGAGGAGGAATGCCTTGAGCGTTCAAGAATTCTGCTTCATCCTCTGCCTCCGAGTCATCTTCTGCCTTAACATCGGTCTCTGCTAAGAAAGGTGTTAATACAAAGAGGGTTATCAAATTCAAACAGGTGAATAAAAATGTTAAGCGCATATGCAGCAATCCTCCTTTCGCCATGATTGATGTAGCGGGCGGAGCCGGTTGCAGGTGTTGGGCCCGGAAACGCCTCACAAAAACAGAACCGCCCGTAGGAAAAACCTGAGGGCGGTTCTGTTTTTGGCCTTCACGCATCATAACCGCGCGTTACGAGCGAAAGCTCTCCGGTTTCCGGGTCAATGACCAGGCCATGAACCGGGATAGCGCCCGGCATGAGAGGATGTTCCCTTAGAATGCTCACACTGTTTGCTACTGCTTCTTCCACCGTTTCAAAACCTGCCAACCACTCTGCCACATCTATACCATCATCGGTAACGGTTTGAATTTCTTCCTTCGAAATCCCTCTTGTTTTCATTTGTTCCATCACGAAGGAAGGATCGAGTTGTTGCATCCCGCAATCTTTATGCCCGATGATTAGCACTTCCTCCGCCTGTAAGACATGAACCGCGATAAGTAGGCTACGAACGCCGCTACCATAAGGGCTTGTAATCAAACCGCCGGCATTTTTGATCATTTTTACATCTCCGTTTTTGATGTTCATGGCTGCCGGCAATAATTCGATTAAACGCGTATCCATACACGTCAAAATCACAGATTTTTGGTTTGGCAGTTTGCTGGTTTTATAGCCTTCATATTGATTTGAACCGATAAATTCTCTGTTGTGGGCAAGAATGTTGTCTAAATACATGGTTGCTCCAGCTCCTTTTCTGCTGTGTATTTTATCAAAAAATGCGAAGAATGTGTTAAGATTTACGTATATCTTACATAAAGGAGCGATGGAAAAGATGCCAACGGTTCATGTAGATGGAAAACATTCGTTTGAAGTGGAAGAAGGAAAAAAACTAGTACTCGCTTTGGAGGACAATGGCATTGACATTTTGCACCGTTGTGGCGGGAATGCAAAGTGTACGACGTGCCGGTGTGAGGTGCTGGAAGGAGAATTAGGCCCGAAAGGGGAAGCTGAAGAAGCGATTCTTAGCGATAAGGACATCACTGATCCGAAGATCCGGCTTTCTTGCCAAAACCGCGTGTATTCCGATCTTACGGTAAAGCCTGTGAAAACAACAACGACTACGAACTTGGACCCGGGCAAGCGACCAGTTGATTAAAAAAAGAGAGCCACTGCGGCTCTCCGTTTTTCACTAGTCTCCGAATGCTTTTTCAATTTCGGGCAATAAATCATCCCAACTGGCATCTTCGGTTTTATTTACAGTAACGAAATCATTGATGCCGAAAATATTGTCGACACCTTCGATTACGAGCAATTTTTTCGCGACCGGGTGGTCCGTTTCCTCTCCTTTTTTCAGGGAAGTGCTTTGTTCGAAAATTGTTTGGTCAGCAGTAAACTTCATCGCATTCGGGTTTGGTGTTGGTTCGGCTTGTACATTCATTATGGATTGTCCCTCCTTATTTTATCCTGAACCCATCATAACATTATTGTAAGAGAAAATTAAACGAAGCATACATCGGACGCTTTGTCCAAAGAAAAGAAGAACGGTTGAACGTGATGAAAACATATAATTTTTTAAAAGAACCCTCGGAAAAACTTGATTCAATGTTATTTAAAACGGATTTAGTGACTATTCGCCTAATGCTCCAAAAAGCGCTGTCCGATCACTTAGGAATCAAAGAGAACCCCTATGACGAATAATTTAGGGTATTTTCCCCTTTATCAATTACAATATCACAAGGAGCGACACTGCATTGCACACACTTACAAACATTAGCCACTGGGCCGGCAAATACTTTGCCCCCCTTGTCATCGCGGCCGCGGTTTTTGCTTATTTTTTCACGGAATTAGCCGTCCTTTCCAATGCGATAAATATTCTTCTCGGTATCGTCATGTTCGGGATGGGTTTAACGTTAAAGGCGACAGATTTTTCCATGATTTTCAAAAAACCTGCCCATGTCATCATTGGTGTCCTTATGCAATTTACGATGATGCCACTGCTCGCATTGTTGCTCGTCTGGTTATTTGGTTTTCCGCCCGAATTAGCCGTCGGGTTTATCCTCTTAGGATCGGTGCCTGGAGGGACGTCCTCCAATGTGATGGTTTATTTGGCGAAAGGGGACTTGCCTTTATCGGTGACGATGACGACGTTATCCACGTTGCTCGCACCAGTGGCCACCCCGTTAATCATGTATATCGTTGCCAACAACTGGCTCCCAGTTGAC
Organism: Salicibibacter kimchii; assembly: GCF_003336365.1. GTDB lineage: Bacteria > Bacillota > Bacilli > Bacillales > Marinococcaceae > Salicibibacter > Salicibibacter kimchii. Next base: position 2,637,005 of record NZ_CP031092.1, read on the forward strand.
CCGTTTGATCTTTTTCTTTCAATTACACAGATTGTCCTTATCCCGATTATTCTCGGTATTATCGTTAATTCCTTCTTTAGCAGAGGGGTTCAAAAAGTCACACCGGCGTTGCCGCTAGTCTCGGTTACCGCGATCATCCTTATCGTTATGGGGGTTGTGGCAGCAAATGCGGAACAAATCCTTGAAGTGGGACTCCTAGTGTTTGCCGCGGCAGTGCTTCATAACACAGGTGGTTACCTGCTTGGTTATATGATCGCGAAACTGTTAAACGTCGACCCCGCGCAGTGCCGAGCCGTTTCCATCGAGGTCGGCATGCAAAACTCCGGCCTTGCTTCCGGCCTTGGAGCTGCCCATTTCAGCCCTTTAGCCGCATTGCCGGGCGCGGTTTTCAGCGTCGTGCATAATATTTCAGGGCCGCTTTTAGCAAATTATTGGAGCCGAAGGCCTTTGAAAAAAATAAGCGTTCGTAGTGAGACGGGGGTGAAACGTGATGCCTCACAACGAAACGATTAAAACGGTCAAAAATGAGTGACCGCACGTGTCGGGGAAACGGGAGCGTTACGAATAAGGAGGCATAAAAATGACCGTAGCAGATACTGAAAAACTGGAAGCTTTATTTTCCGATATCGTGCAATGGAGACGCCATTTGCACACCTATCCGGAGCTTTCTTTTCACGAAGTCGAGACACCGGCGTTTATCGCCGAGAAATTGGAAACGTTAGGACTGGAAGTGAAACGAAACGTCGGCGGCCGCGGCGTGGTTGCTTACCTCCGCGGAGAAAAACCGGGGCCGACGATCGCCCTTCGTGCTGATTTTGATGCCCTGCCGATTGAAGAAGAAAACGATATATCCTATAAATCGCAAACCCCCGGTGTGATGCATGCGTGCGGCCATGATGGACATACGGCGGCGTTGCTCGGCGTGGCGAGCGTATTAGCAGGAAAAAAGAACGACATTAACGGGGCGATGGTATTTCTTTTCCAGCACGCAGAAGAAAAACCACCGGGTGGGGCGCAGGAAATGATTAAAGACGGCTGTCTCGAAGGCGTGGACGTTGTGTATGGAGCCCATGTCGCCTCCGATATTCCTCTCGGACAAGTCAACGTAACGAGCGGCCCGATCATGGCAGCGGTAGATGCATTCACCATTCACGTTCAGGGCAAAGGCGGTCACGGCGCACGTCCGCATGATACGAAGGATGCGGTGGTCGCGGGGACGCAGCTTGTCACCGAATTGCAGCAAATCGTCGCCCGGAGAGTAGACCCGATGGATACAGCGGTCGTCACCGTCGGTATTTTTCAAGCGGGAACGGCGTTTAACGTGATCGCGGATTCTGCGCATATTGAAGGCACAGTGCGGACCTTCAACCAAGAAACACGCGAGCAAATCGAGGAGGAAATCCGTTCGATCGTAAAGGGTGTGGAAACATCGACACATGTAAACTGTACGGTGGATTATTTGAATGGGTACCCAACACTCGTGAATCATACGCGGGAGACAGCATTACTTGGTGAGGTTGCGGCCGATGTGCTCGGCGATGAAGCACCGATTTCCAGACCGGCCCATCTCGGCGGCGAAGACTTCGCTTTTTACCTGCAAGAACGGCCGGGCGCGTTTTTCCATGTCGGGGCAATGACAAATGACGAGCAGACTCAGTTCCCCCACCATCATCCGCGCTTTAATTTTGACGAAGAAGCATTGTTGAATATCGGAAAATTGTTTTTGGGGATTGTGGAGAGGTACAACGGCGGCGGGAATTAGTGCTGCGTATCACGTATTGAACATTTAATTTAGGGGTTGAGGACAAAACGCTCGCGTATCATGCAATTTTGTCTTCGGCAGGAAGGGCTTTTGGTGTCAACAGACACTAAGGTTCCCTTTCGCCATCCCTACGTTATTTTTCTTTTGGCTAGTCATGCTTAGATCTTTAATACCCATATGGAAATCAATTAAAATAAATATATAGGATGAGAGATAGATGCCTAAGTATCATAAACTCGTTCGGGATAAGATCCCTGAAATGATAGAGAATCAGGGAAGAAAGGTTACGACAAGGATTTTGGACGAGAAAGCGTATCATAGGGAGCTGCGCGCCAAACTGCAGGAAGAAGTAAATGAGTATCTGCATGCAGATTCGTCCGTTCAATCGATTGAAGAGTTAGCGGATGTGCTTGAGGTCATTCATCATCTTGCAGAAGGCCATGATGCTTCATTTGATGATGTCGAGAAGGTTCGTAAAGAAAAGGAGGAAACACGAGGAGGTTTTCAAGAACGGATATTGCTAGAAGAGGTGTATGATGACTGATATACGATTGTTAACGCGCCATCTCGGTCCGACGCTGATTAAGAAAATGGAAGAAAGCACGTCTATTTGTATTCTTACTTCTTTTGTCATGGACTCTGGTGTGCGATATCTCGCGCCTGCTTTAATAGATGCTGCGGATCGTGGCGCTGAAATTAAGATTTGCACCGGGGATTATTTGTTTGTTACTCAGCCCCATGCACTTGAACGGTTGTTAGATCTTCATCCGAACATTGAGCTCCGCCTTTGGCAGAGTAACGGGAACTCCTTTCACCCAAAGGCATACTTATTTAAACAAAAAGATAAAAAATATACATATATAGGTTCATCGAACCTGTCCCATTCTGCATTAAATCATGGAGTCGAGTGGAATGTGGAAGTCGCTGATCGTTCGTCATTCTATGAAGATGCGCTTGATCAGTTTACGAAAACCTTTTACGCTTCGGAAACGATAGCGCTAAACAATGAGTCGCTTCAATTATATAAAGAACGGTATGAACGACATCACGCCAATCAGCCGGACACGATTCGGCAGTTCACCCAAGGGGAAGAAGCCGATTTAATGCTTCCGGAAGATGAAATGACTGATGAACCCGACATCATACACGAAGCGCCGGCAACGTATGAAGTGGATATAAAACCGCGCTTTGCCCAGATTGAAGCATTGGCTGAACTTGAAAAGACGATCGAGGAAGAGTATTCCAAAGCCCTTGTCGTTATGGCAACCGGACTTGGCAAAACGTATCTCGCTGCTTTTTTTGCGAAGCGATTTAAAAGAATTTTATTCATTGCTCATTTGGAAGAAATCCTTCACCAAGCGGCTCGTTCTTTTCAAAAAGTTGTCCCTGCGTATTCGACCGGGATCTATAATGGCAAGCGAAAAGAAAGTGATGCAGACGTTTGTTTTGCATCGATTTTCACATTGAGCATGGATCAACATTTAACCGCTTTTGATCCCGATGCCTTTGATTTGATCATTGTCGATGAGTTCCATCATGCGGCGGCTAAAACATATTCAAAGGTGCTTGAGTACTTCAATCCTTCTTTTTTACTCGGGATTACGGCAACGCCCGATCGCAATGACAACAAGGATGTTTATGCGCTATGTGACGGTAATGTTGCCTTTCGCTTCGACTTCCTGCAGGCGATTGACCGCGGCTGGCTTTCGCCGTTTCGCTACTTCGGCGTTTACGATGATACCGACTACAGCCAACTCACATGGCTCGGCAATCGGTATGCAGAAGATGAACTGCTGGCAGTCCAGCTTCGAGATTCAATGGCAGAAAGAATCTATGATGCATGGAAAAAAAGAAAACAGACAAAAACAGTTGCTTTTTGTTCTTCGATCCGGCAGGCAAATTTCCTCTCTGCATATTTTCAAGAAAAAGGAATCACAGCCATTAGTTTAACCTCTAGTTCCGAAATGAGCAGAGCGCAGGCAATTGCAGCTTTTACATCCGGAAAGATTGAAATCATCTTTACCGTCAATCTTTTCAATGAAGGCGTGGACATTCCGGCTATCGACACCCTCCTTTTCGTACGGCCGACAGAATCCTTGACCGTTTTCACTCAGCAACTTGGACGTGGTTTGAGATTGAGCGAGGGTAAAGAGCACTGCGTCGTGATTGATTTAATCGGAAATTATCGCAATGCAGATGTGAAATTAAGTGTCCTCGGCTCAGAAAGCGGTCGAAAAGGTCCGCGTGATATTCAACCGGAAGTTCCAAGCGGGTGTGAGATTGAACTAGACGTCAAGGTCGTATCACTAATCAGTGAGCTAAAACGTAAAAAACAGCCACGCAAGGAAAGGCTGACGAATGACTACATAGCGGTGAAACAAGAACTTGGCAGGCGACCGACTTACCTTGAGCTCCATCTTCAAGGCAAATCTTCATCCGTTGAGTATCGCCAGGAATACCGTTCTTATTTTCATTTCCTTTCGGTTGCTGAGGAGCTGACAGATCGAGAACAGGCGATTGTGAAACGATACGATGCCTGGATTGCAGAAGTGGAGAAAACCGGCATGGCGAGAAGTTATAAGATGGTTCTGTTGAAAACAATGTTGGATCGAGGCAAAGACGAATGGATAAAGCCAATCACACGTGAAGAAAGCGCAGTCGGGTTTAGCCGCTATTACTTGGAAAAGGAACACCGCTTCAGGGAATTTGCGAAAGATAAAACAAGCCACCAACACTGGATCCATGATCTAACCAAAACCGCCAAAAAAATTGAAGAAATGCCCATGACCAAATGGAGCGGAAGCGGAGGGGATTTGCTAAAACTCGAAGCAGGCACATTCAGCCTGAACTTCGACGTCCCGCCGGAAGACCGAAAAGCGTTATACGAAATAACAAAAGAAATCTGCGAATATCGATTGCACTGGTATTTTGAGCGGAAAGGGTAAGGTTAAAAGGTGTCTCGTTCGTGTATGGGACGTTAAACTTGTCTGATCAAGGATTATAGAGTGTTATTGGAAATAAAGTTTTTCACTTTTTACGTTTGTTTAAGTAAGCAAAAAGCTTTCGTAAGTTTTGATCAGATGACTATTTGATCAATTGATAAGACCCAGAAAGTCCTTATGAACATCTATGATTTTTGATATTATGGCCGTAATAAGAAAAAAGGAGCATATTATGTCCAATTACAATGTAAATAATAGCACAGTCAATGCTTTACTCGGATGGATTGAAGAAGATATTGTTGCGATACCCGAAATCCAAAGACCGTTTGTATGGAAACCATCGAAGGTTCGTGAGTTATTGGATTCTCTATATAAAGATTATCCTATTGGTTATATCATCACATGGCAAAATCCTGATGCCAGATTGAAGGATGGTACGGTATCGCAGGGAAAAAGAATTCTAATTGATGGCCAACAACGTGTCGCAGCACTTATGGCAGCTATTTCCGGCAAGGAAGTACTCAATTATAAGTATCAAAAAAGGCGTATTAAAATAGCATTTCATCCTTTTGAAGAAAGATTTGAGGTGCAAAACTCTGCAATATTGAAAGACAAGACATGGATCCCTGATATCGCGGAAGTATTCAATAACGAATTTAGCCAATTTAACTTCATCAATACATATTGTCAGGAAAATCCTGAAATGAGTCATGATAAACTCAATGGAATACTTCAACGGTTATTGAATATTAAACATAGCACACTTGGAATTATTGAGTTAAATCATACGCTAGATATCGAAACCGTTACAGAAATATTCATTAGAATAAACTCAAGTGGTGTGAATTTAAGCCAAGCTGATTTTGCAATGTCAAAAATCTCTGTTAATGATGTGTACGACGGACCAATAATTCGAAAAACCATCGATTATTTTTCGCATATAATCAAGAGTCCGGCTGTTTTCGACAATATAAAAAATAATGATAGCGAATTCACTACTTCCGACCATTTTAATAAAATTAAGTGGGTCAAAGATTATAATACAAATATTTACGAACCCAGTTATTCTGATGTACTGCGTGTTGTATTCACATTTAAATTTTTGCGGGGGAGACTGTCAAACCTAGTTAGTTTATTATCCGGCCGTGATTTTGAAACAAGAGAATACAAAGAGGAAATCATTGAAGATTCTTTCGAGGAAATGGATGATGGGGTTTTAAAATTTGTGGATGAGACAAACTTTAAACGATTTATTATCATTTTAAAATCTGCTGGAATCATAGATGCCAAATTAATCAGATCTAAAAACAGCCTTAACTTTGCATATGCGTTATTTTTGCTTTTAAGGGAACGTGGGTTTAATTCGTCTGATATCAATCATGCTGTACGTAAATGGCTCGTAATTTCAATATTGATTGAGCGGTACTCAAGTTCACCTGAATCAATGTTTGATTACGATATCAAAAGATTCGCCAATGCTAACAACCCGATTGATTATATCACTTCAATCGAGAATGGTGAATTGTCAGACGCCTATTGGGAAAACACTTTTATGGACAGCCTGGAGACATCTGTTGCAAGCAGTCCGTATTTCAACCTTTATCTTATGGCACAGATTTACGATAATGACTATGCATTTTTATCAAAATCGATACGAGTTCAACAATTAATTGAAGAACGTGGCGATGTCCATCATGTGTTTCCAAAAAAGTATTTGCAGAATAACAGGTATAATCATCATCGGCATTATAACCAAATCGCAAATTATGTTTACACAGAACAGGCAGTTAATTTAGCTATTAGTGCTCAGGCACCGGAAAAGTACATGGAAGTCTTAAAACAACAAATTACTAATAATGAGTTTGCGATAGGTGAAATTGATAATGAAAAACTGCTAAAAGATAATATGAAAATGAATTGCGTTCCTGCATCCATATTTTCTATGACTGCCAGTAACTATGATGAGTTTTTAATAGAGAGAAGACGAATGATGATGGAAAAAATACGGAGGTTTTATAAGAGTTTATAAAAAATAAAAGAGGTGCCCTATGCTCAATCAAAGTGATTACTTATCGTTGGATGCTACGGATATGGCGAAAATGATCAAAAAAGGTGATGTCATCCAGACTGAACTTGTCGATGCTAGCATACACCGTAAAGAGAAAGTGAATCCGGCGTTGAATGCAGTCATTTACGACCGAAGTGAGCGTGCGAAAGAGCAGCAGTATCCGCGGGGTTCTTTTTCTGGTGTCCCCATTCTTTTAAAAAATATCTCCCAAACAATCACAGGGGAGCCCATGACAGCCGGAGCCAAGCTTATGAAAGACAACATTGCTAAGCAGGATAGCTATTTGGTACAAAGGTTGCGCGAGCAAGGGTTTGTTTTCACAGGTTATACGAATACGCCGGAGTTTGGGTTGAAAAATATTACGGAGCCGCAATTGTATGGCCCTACGCGTAATCCTTGGAACGTTAACCATTCCCCGGGCGGTTCAAGTGGCGGATCAGCGGTTGCCGTGGCTTCCGGAATTGTACCGGTGGCAGGTGCGAGCGATGGTGGTGGATCGATTCGAATTCCTGCTTCATTTACCGGGGTATTCGGATTGAAGCCGACGAGAGGGCGCATGCCTGTCGGGCCGGGAGCGGGACGGCAATGGCAAGGCGCGGCCATTGATTTCGTGCTTTCGAGGACTGTTCGTGACAGTGCTGCGCTCCTTGATAGCCTGCAAGTCCTGCAACCGGAAGCCGCTTTTCACTGGCCTTTATATGAAGGTATTTATACCGAGGATATGTACAAACCTTTTTCGAAGCCGCTGCGGATTGCTTTTTCAAACCGTTCTCCGGTAGGGACCGAGGTTTCAGAAGATGCGAAAGAAGCGCTCCAAAAAGTATTAACGTATCTGGAAAAAGAAGGGCATGAAATCGAAGAAGTTGATAACGGGGTTGACGGTGTGGCGTTAATGGAACAGTATTACCTCATGAACAGCGGTGAGATGTCTGCGCTTAGGGTGAGTATCGAAGAATCGCTCGGACGCTCGCTTACACCTGATGATATTGAAATCGAGACGTGGGTGCTCAGTGAAGCGGGACAAGCGGTGAGCGCGGCAACGTTTACGCACAGCCTGGCAGCCTGGGATACTGCCACGGCGAAAATGGCCGAGCTCCACGAGACGTATGACCTTTATTTAACACCGGCAACCGCATATACAGCTCCCAAAATTGGAGAACTCACCCATACGGAAGATGAGTGCCGACAATTAATTAATGCCATCGACCAACGTAAACACGATCCGCTCCCGGTGCTCTATGATATGTTTTTGCCAAGTCTTAAGTATTCACCGTTTTCTCAGCTGGCGAATTTAACCGGCCAACCGGCAGCATCCATGCCCGTTCACATCGCCCAAAACGGATTGCCCATCGGCGTGCAGGCGATGGCGTCGAAAGGGAATGAAGACCTTATTCTGCAGTTAGCCCACCAATTGGAGGAAGCCGGGATTTGGGAAAGTAGCGTATACTTCGATGATTAAGCTGCACTAGTTGGTTTGTATCAGAATTTCTGTATCTCAAGGTGGCTGGTGCAAAGGCAGCGTCGGATTTTTAGCCGGATTCATCCCATGGAGGCCCAAAAATCAAGTTTAGTTGTTGACTCTCAAGGAAAGGGGTAGTCGGACACTTTCCTTATGTATATCTGAACAAGTGTCCGAACTGATCTCTAGTTCGGACATTGTCTTTGTATAGCTTCAAAAGTTGTCTGCCTCGACTTTGTGGGAGGGATATTATCCCTCGATGATTGAGGGGCGTGTTAATTGTTACTTTCTCTTTTCAAAGGATCGGTATGTAGTATAATGGCAATGTAGCCAACACTGTATAGGGATTTGGCTGCCACTCCCGATAGAAAGGGGGTGAGAATATTGATTGAGGCAGTCATCTTTCTATTCCTGGTATTGTTTGTACAAGCAATCTGGGATAGAAAGAAAGTAAGGCGAGTCCTCAGAAAACTCGCCTTACGTGCTGCAAAATGGTTCTCGGATTAAGAGAACCGCAATATTCTTGAGGGGGTGAAAATCCCCTCACCCTATACAGTATTATACAGGATTCGTTGAAATTATGCTACTACATATGAATCTCAACCATCGCTATTCATTTCACAAACAACTTCCGCTCAAAATCCGTCAACGTTTCACATCCGTTCTCCGTCACGCGAAACGTTTCGCTCACTTCGATACCTGAATCACCGATCCATAGTCTCGGGATCATGTGAAAGGTCATGTTCGGTTTCAGCACTGTCCGATCCCCTTGTCGAAGATTCGCGGTATGGCTTCCCCAATCGGGCGGGTAATTGGAACCTACGGAATAACCAAGGAAGGTATCTTTTAAAACGCCGTGTTTTTCCACTGACCGTCGCCAAGCCGCTTCAATTTCTTCGCAGGTTGCTCCCGGTTGAATCGTATCAAGCGCAGCGTGCAACCCTTCTACACACCGTTTGGCACCGTCTTTGATTTTGGCCGGTGTCTCTCCGGTCGCGATTGTGCGTGACAGTGGCGCGTGGTACCTGGAAAAACAGCCCGCCAGCTTTAAAATGGCAAAATCATTGGCGTGAAATTTTCGGTCGCTCCACGTAACATGAAGCGCGCTCGTATCGTCTCCCGATGGAATTAACGGGGCAACCGCCGGATAATCGCCGCCAAATGCTTCTGTCCCGGCGATTAGTTCATGATAGATATCGGCCACGACTTCATTTTCCCGCGCGCCGACATCTATCTTTTCAAGTCCTACGGTCATCGCATTTTCTGCCAATGTTGCCGCCTTTTTCATATAGTCGATTTCTTGATCGGATTTAACGAGGCGAACCCAATTGACGAGCGCATTTGCGTTCTTGAGGGTTGCGTTCGGCAATGCGTGTTTCAATGCTTCATAGGTTGTGGCCGTGAAGTAATACATATCCATTTCCACACCGATGGGTCGGTTGGATTTGCCCGTGAGATGAACGAGCCTCGCAAAAAAATCCATCGGATGCTTTTCGTCGGAATGATAATATTCCTCCGGGCAGGGAATGATGTTTTTTTCATTCATCCAGGCTGTTATATGCGCGCCATTCACATCTTGATCCCTCCCGATCCACATCGGCTCCTCTTCATCTATGCTCACGACGACGATTTGACCGACATAAAACGTCCAAGCATCATAGCCGGTGAGATAATTCATATTCGCCGGGTCGGAAATGAGCAAGACATCGATGCCTTGATCCTGCATCTTTTTTTTCGTATGATAAAGCCTTTCCTTGTATTCGGATATTTCAAATCGGAAAATTCTTTTGCCTCCTCTATTGGTAATAAGTGTCCTCTCCTCTATGCCATTATCCCGGTGATAAGCGCCCATGATTCCGGAAATTAGATATCGGAAGCCGGAAGTCGGAAGACCCTGCAAAAGCCTTTTCCGACCTCTGAAATCTGATCTCCGTCTAAGCGGGCGCTAACACCCCGAGTGGTTTAACTAACCATCAGAGGGGCTCTGATGGAAGTTTCACTTTATAAAACAGCTATATGAGAGAAATTCCTTCTTATACCGAAAAAATAAACCTATATGGCGCAAAAAAATAATGTGAGCTTGAGATTAGGATTCCCGCACAAACTTGATCAGTCGAATCGCACCGGCAACGTTCGCAACAATGCTTGCGGCTAAAATCATCAGCCATAGTAACATATTCATGTCGGGGAACCAGAGTAAAAGGAAAAGTAAAACGAAGCCGGTAAACATCAAAAGCATACCGTTTCGAAGTAAGGGGTCGATCGGGCATCAGTCCTTCATTCGTTTTATCTGGATTATAACATGTTTGCAAATCCATCGATCAACATTATAATTATGGCAGGCCTATCGCAAGGAGGGTACGTATGGCAGAGGAACAGAAAAATAAATTGTTTTCCTGGGTTGATATCGTTGTGATTGTACTGTTCGTTTTTTTGCTCATCACGATGGATTTTAACAACATGACCATGATGAATTGGTTCGCGATTGTTATCTTTGGCGTTTATGTTCTTCTTTTCTTTATAAAATTTTTTTTGGATCGAAAAATAAGTGAATAGCGTGGCAAATGAGTATGGCGGCATCTTTAATGCTGCATGCTCTTTTTTTATGCTTGAAAAGTATCCCTTGACGCTCAATTCTCATATAATATATAATCCTTATAAGATTGGTTGTGATTATTTTTTATGTAAAGAGAGGGTTTCTGATGAAGGTGAATTTGGAGCAAGTAAATAAAACGTTTCCCAAGGGTAAAAATAATTCGCTCCACGTCCTTCATGATATAGATCTCAAGATTGAAGCCGGGGAGTTTGTCTCTTTGTTAGGGCCTTCGGGCTGCGGGAAATCTACGATTTTAAACTTAATCGCCGGTTTGGACAGTCCTACGTCGGGAGAGGTTCATGTGAATGACAAAAAAGTAAAAGGGCCCGGGACGGATCGAGTGGTCGTTTTTCAACAAGGCGGTTTATTTCCGTGGATGAACGTGCTGGATAACGTTACATATGGATTGCTTTTAAAAAAAATGAGCAAAAAAGAAGCGGAAGAGAAGGCAATGGAAGGGTTGCGCATGGTACATCTCGGCAACTTTACGAAAGCTTATCCCCATGAGCTCTCAGGTGGAATGAAACAACGGGTGGCGATCGCGCGTTCGCTCGTTATGGATCCTGACGTGCTTTTAATGGATGAACCGTTTGCGGCACTTGATGAACAAACACGGATTATTTTGCATCAAGAGCTTCAGGAAATTTGGCAAAAGACCGGAAAAACGATTCTTTTTATTACCCATAACATTCGTGAAGCATTGACGCTTTCGGAACGCGTGTTATTAATGAGCACAAGACCGGGGGCGATAAAAAAAACATTTACCGTACAGGCGGCACGGCCGAGGGATCCGTCCGACAGCGTACTAGTAAACTTGGAAAAACGTGTCATGAGTGAACTGGAAGAAGAGATGGAGAAAGTGTTGAAGGAGGAGTTTGGGGATGATTACCGTTTTAAGACGAGTGCTGTTCGTGATCGTGATCGTGACCATATGGGAGATCATATCTAAAACCAACCTATTCCCAACCTTCATGTTTCCTCCGCTCTTGATCCCGAATGACCCGGGCGGGGTCACTGTATTAGGCACGCTTGTGGATGGATTAATCACCGGACAAATCATTGAAGCGACAAGCGTGACCCTCGGGCGCCTATTGATAGGATTTTCTATTGCCGTTGTATTAGGGCTTACGTTTGGGTTTTTAATCGCCCGTTTTAAATGGGTGGATGACACTTTAGGTTTTTTTGTGACTGCCTTGCAGTCCATCCCGAGTATCGTCTGGTTTCCACTCGCGATCGTCTGGTTCGGGCTCGGGAACTTGGCCATCCTGTTTATCGTCGCGATTGGTGCGACATGGACAATGACGGTGAATGCCAGTACCGGATTTAAAAATGTACCCAGTATTTATTTGAATGCAGCGCGCACGCTCGGGTCTTCCGGTACTCACTTGGCGCGAACGGTCATTTTACCGGCGTCGGTGCCGCACATTATTTCCGGCCTTCGCGTCGCCTGGGCATTTGCTTGGAGAGCGATTATGGCCGGTGAATTATTCGGCGCCGCCGGCGGTCTAGGCTATCTTTTGGATATGGGACGATCATTGCAAGCGATGGATCTTGTGCTCTCGATTATGATCGTAATCGGAATCATCGGAACGATCATTGACAATCAAGTCTTCTTAAGAATGGAGCGTAACGTCTCGAGAAAATGGGGCGTCGGAACTTAAATGGAAAGGATGAGCGACATGAAAAAAATAATGGCCGGCTTTGGTGCTTTTCTTTTATTGGGAGCCGCCGGGTGTGGGGGCGGTTCAGAAGAAAACGCCGATGAAGTTCGTATTGGCTATTTTCCTAACTTCACGCATATTACAACGGTCGTGGCTTTGGAAAATGGTTATTTTCAAGAAGAGTTCGGAGAAGACATTAACATAGAAACGTCGACATTCCCGGACGGCAGTGCGTTTATGGAAGCCATGTCCACACAGGATTTTGACATCGGAACGGTAGGCCCTTCACCGGCAACGACAACGTATCAGCGCAACCCGGAACATGAAATCATCGCCGGAGCCGTTAACGGCGGAGCTGTTCTCGCCACGCGAGAAGGCGCGGGGATCGAGAGCGTCGAAGATCTTGATGGCATGAGTGTCGCGATCCCCACCATCGGTTCCACGCAAGACATCATGTTGCGGGAAACATTAAGCGAAGTTGGATTGGACGTTGAGGATTCAGATGGAACGGTTAGTATGTTGCCGCAAGCGCCTGCGGACACATCGACACTGTTTTTACAGGATGACGTGGATGCAGCCGCCACCCAGGAACCGTGGGGCGTGTATTTGGAAAATCAAGCAGATGCTGATATCCTCCTTGATGAAGAAGAATTCGCCTGGGGAACAGCGTCAACGACAACAGTCGTGACCGCCCGCAATGCATTTACGGAGGGAAATCCGGATTTAACCGAGGATTATTTACGCGCGCATATACGCGCGATCGAATTTATTGAAGAAAATCAACAAGAAGCCGTTGAAATTTTCATTGATCACATCGAAGATATAGCCGGAAATGAACTTGACTACGAAGAAACAATGGAAGCTAGCGACCGACTGAACCCAACATATGAAATCAACGAAGAAGTCCTCCAAGAAATGGCCACCATCAGTTACGAAGCCGAATACATGCAATCGGACGATATTGAAGGATTAGTGAACCGAGCGTTTTTAGAAGCGGCTTTGGAAGAGGAATAGGAATGGAGAGACCCCTGGCTTTGAGAGAGTCGGGGGGCTTTTTTGCAGGAAGCGGGGGAATCTGCCGTGAAAGTGACAGTATCGTGAGAAAAGTACCAGATTATCACGTAAAAGTACCAGGTTCTATCTGCCAACTTCGTTGGTACTGGAGGTATTGCAACTTAAAGTTCATCTGTAAAGTATATAACCTGTTCATACAATTTCTTCGAAACACGAAAATTATTCGCAATTAAGAGATGAAGGTGGAGCTTAACTTCTTTAATTATTCCTTCTTCTTTTGCTAAGAGTAATATTCCTACAGTACCAATTGGCTGTAATAAAAGTGTTTCAGCTAATTTTCTAGCAGCTAAATCATCAAGGATCACATCCTTAACATCTAGCTCCTTTGCAGATATCATTACTTCAATTTCTCCGTAATGAAGTTTGCCATACAATTTTTTGACAGCTGCTTGATCATTTACCTCATAGCGTTCAAAAACATTATTTGATAAATCAGGAGTCATTTTGTTATCAATATTTTTAGCAGTTATTTCAAACCAAACCGCTTCCGGGATATAAATCTTATTGAAAAGCATAGGAAGAATTGTTAAACAATTAATTTTAGACAAGGCAATAATCGGGCTTGCGTTACACACAATGTTCGACCATTAATGAATAACTGTTCTCCATTATTTTTATAAGCTTTGAAGGATGATATCACGAGCAATTATAAAAAACTCATTCGTAACATTGTTCGGTATACTTTTTTCGTATTAGCACAATCAATTTTCTAAAAAGAGCATGAAATATGATTGAAACAAGCAAGATAAGGGAAAGCAGAAGTAAGAGATGACATAGCCCTGAGGAGGTTTTTTCATGGGAATGAATGTTACACAGAAATTGATCAGCGATCACCTTGTTTCCGGAGACATGAAACAAGGCGAGGAGATTGGCTTGAAAATTGATCAGACGTTAACACAAGATGCAACCGGTACGCTCGTGATGCTTGAGCTTGAAGCGATGGGCATCGATCAGGTGAAAACGGAAGTATCGGCACAGTACGTCGACCACAACTTAATTCAGGAAGACCATAAAAATCCCGATGACCATTTGTTTTTGCAAAGCGCGACGCAACGATTCGGCATCCACTTCAGCAAAGCCGGCAACGGGGTAAGCCACCCTGTGCACATGCAACGGCTCGGCAAGCCGGGGAAAACGCTCTTAGGTTCGGATAGTCACACGTGTGCTGCCGGTTCTCTCGGAATGCTCGCCATCGGTGCCGGCGGGATGGAAGTCGCCATGGCCGCAGCCGGTAAACCATTTTATGTAAAAATGCCGCAAGTATGGGGCGTGAAGCTTACCGGTGATTTGCCGGATTGGGTGAGCGCAAAAGATGTGATCCTTGAATTGTTGCGTCGCCATGATGTCAAAGGCGGAAGCGGAAAAATTATTGAATATTACGGACCCGGCGTGAAAAAGCTTTCGGCGATGGATCGTCACGTGATCGCCAACATGGGAGCAGAACTCGGGGCCACGACGTCAGTCTTTCCATCGGATGAAAACGTCAAAGACTTTTTGAGAGCCGAAGAACGCGGGGATGACTGGACTGCATTGGAAACAGACGCGGATGCCACGTATGACATTGATGAAGAGATCAACATGTCCGAATTGGAGCCGTTGATTGCGAAGCCATCCAGCCCTGGCAATGTCGTACCGGTTCGGGAAGTCGCGGGCGAGCCTGTCTATCAAACGTATATTGGTTCCTCTGCCAACCCGGGTTATCGCGATTTCGCGATTGTGGCGCAAATTGTTAAAGGTCGCACAATCGCCGAGGGGGTATCCCTTGATGTGAATCCCTCTTCCCGACAGACGTTATCGGATCTTATTAAAACGGAAAACTTATTTCACTTAATCGATTCCGGCGGCCGCTTGCACCAGGCCGGCTGCAACGGTTGTATTGGCATGGGGCAGGCGCCTGCTACCGGAAGAAACAGTTTGCGTACGGTTCCGCGGAATTTCCCAGGTCGTTCGGGAACGCGAGAAGACAGCGTCTTTTTATGCAGTCCCGAAGTGGCAGCAGCCGCTGCCTTAACAGGAAAAATCACCGATCCGCGTGATCTTGATATGGATTACCCAACCGTCGATATACCGGAGCCGACCATCAACAATGACTTGCTGGATGAGCCGCTTCCTCTTGAGCAAGCACGGCAAGTCACGATTGAAAAAGGACCGAACATCGCGTCGATTCCGGATTTTGATCGGCTCCCGGATGAATTAGAAATACCGGTCGGGCTTAAAGTCGACGACAATATTTCCACCGACGAAATTCTTGCCGGTGGCGGACGGGTGCTCCCTTATCGCAGCAATCTTCCGGAAATCAGCAAGTTCACCTTTGAAAAAGTCGATGAATCCTATTATGACCGAGCAATGGACTTAAAAGAACAGGGCGGTCACGCGATCATCGGAGGCAGCAACTACGGGCAAGGTTCCAGCCGTGAACACGCTGCGCTTGCACCGCGGTTTTTAGGACTTCGTTTCGTCATCGCGAAGGACATCGCCCGTATCCATTGGCAAAACCTCCCGAACTTTGGTGTATTGCCGCTCACGTTTGTTAATGATGCCGATCACGATAAAATCAAGCATGGCGATGTACTCAAGCTGACGAACTTACGGCAATCCATCCAACAATCGAACAAAATCAACGTCGAAGTCAACGGAAAAGAAACAATCGAAGCCCAACACGCCCTCTCCGATCGCCAGATCGAAATTATGCTCGAAGGCGGCTTGATTAACTGGGTGAAGAAGGGTGAAGTAACGAATTAAGAAGGACTGTAATATAGGTGGCCAATCCCAGGGGAGGGGTTGGTCATTTCTTTAACATGCATACAAATGGACGGAGCGGCGTAGAGTTCAAAAAGTCACCAATTATATTTTTCAAGAAAGGATTTTAACTATGTCCGATCAAACTTTTCAAAATCGTTTGTATGAAAAAGACGAAAAATATATGTGGCATCATCTTAAACCTTATCAAAAAGAGCAAAAGCCCATGGTGATCGAACGTGCAAATGGCGCCTGGATCACGGATATTGAGGGAAACAGTTATTTGGACGGGATGTCGGGCCTTTGGTGTGTAAACGTTGGCTACGGACGTGATGAAATGGTTGAAGCAGCGACTGAACAACTTTATAAAATGCCTTTTCACCCGCTGATGAACAGTCATGTTCCCGGCATTCAACTGTCTGAAAAGCTCAACCATTGGCTTAAAGGCAATTATCGGATTTTCTTTTCCAATAGCGGTTCGGAAGCGAACGAGACTGCCTTTAAAATTGCCCGGCAATATCATCATCAAAATGGTGAACCCGGGCGTTATAAATTTATTTCGCGTTATCGTTCGTATCACGGGAATACATTTGGATCACTTGCCGCCACGGGCCAGGCGCAGCGAAAGTATCGCTATGAGCCGCTTGCACCCGGATTTATTCACGTACACGCGCCGGATGAATATCGTGTTCCTTCCGGACAGACCTATGAGGAATGGAGCTTGGAGTGTGCCCACATGATGGAAGATACGATCTTATGGGAGAGACCCGAGACTGTGGCGGGGGTGATCATGGAACCGATGATCACCGGCGGTGGTGTGCTTATCCCTCATCCATCTTATGTGAAAAAGGTTGAAGAAATTTGTAAAAAATACGGCATCCTTTTCATTAATGATGAAGTTATCTGCGGTTTTGGGCGCACAGGAGAAAATTTCGGCTATCAACATTATGGCGTTGAACCGGATATTGTCACGATGGCGAAGGGGATTACGAGCGGTTATTTGCCGTTAGCCGCCACAGCTGTGAAACAAGAACTATATGAACCTTTCAAAAGTGAAGAGGAAAGCGATCACTTTCGCCATGTGAATACTTTTGGGGGACACCCGGCCGCTTGTAATCTCGCGATTAAAAATCTCGAGATCATGGAAGCTGAACAATTAATCGATCGTTCGAAAAAACTCGGCGCGAAGTTGAGAGAAGAGATTCAGCCTTTGGAGGATCACCCTAATGTCGGTAATATTCGCCAAAAGGGCTTACTTTTCGGCATTGAGCTCGTGAAGGATAAAAAAACGAAGGAACCGGCTTCTTCGGAGATGGTGGGGGAAAAGGTTGCTCAGTGCAAATCGAAGGGGCTGATTATTAGCAAAAACGGAGATACTGTCGCTGGTTATAGCAATACATTAACAATGGCACCTCCTCTAAGCATGACCGACGATGATGCGACAATGATTGTGCGGACATTGAAAGAGGTTTTTCAAGAGTGAATTAAAGAAGTAACCACCTCTGGACGCAATTACTTAAGGGTGATTATTTCTTCTGAAAAAAGGTGAACAAAGCAGTTGGAGGGTCAATGTTCTGTTGGGAGACCGTTGGTGTTACCCCGCTCTCGGTCTTTTTAAGTTTTTGGCTTTTCTATTGTAAGTATACTACGGTAAAGGGCATATATTCAACGCTTTTAAGATCTACTCAATAGGGATTCGCTTTCCGCTTTTTGGATGAAAAAAATGTGCTTTGCTCATGTCAAATCCAAGTTCGATTTTGTCGCCTTGGGTAATATTGCTTCGCGGATTTACGGTGGCGGTGATTTCTTGGTTGCCGATTGTTGTGTAGAGGATAGCCTCTGAACCGGTGAGTTCTGCAACGTCAATCGTAACAGCTGCTTTGGAATCTGGCCATGCGTCCAGGTCATAGTGTAAATCCTCCGGGCGTATGCCCAAGATGATTGCTTGCCCTTCATATTTTTTCAAGTCATCGATTCGTTCTTCGGGAAGTTTAAAAGAAATCTGATCAGCACAGCAGAAATGGCGGTCTTGTATTTTTCCTTCTAAAAAAGTCATGGAAGGAGAACCAATAAAGCCAGCGACAAAAGTGTTCTCCGGATAAAGATACACTTCTCTGGGTGTGCCGATTTGTTGGATGCAACCATCTTTCATAACGACGATACGCGAGGCCATCGTCATGGCTTCCGTTTGGTCATGGGTGACGTAGATCGTTGTCGTTTTCAATTGCTGGTGGAGTTTAGTGATTTCCGTGCGCATTTGTACTCTTAATTGCGCATCCAAATTCGATAACGGTTCATCCATTAAAAACACTCTAGGGTTACTCACCATCGCGCGACCCAATGCTACCCGTTGTTGTTGTCCACCGGAAAGGGCGTTGGGTTTTCGCTCTAAATAGTCTTCCAGACCAAGGGTGCGACTGGCATTATACACGCGCGCTTTGATTTCTCTTTTTGAGAAATTCTGTAATTTCAAGCCAAAAGCCA
Organism: Salicibibacter kimchii; assembly: GCF_003336365.1. Taxonomy (GTDB): domain Bacteria; phylum Bacillota; class Bacilli; order Bacillales; family Marinococcaceae; genus Salicibibacter; species Salicibibacter kimchii. The sequence goes on from NZ_CP031092.1 coordinate 2,655,790, forward strand.
TATGATCAAAAACATTCATGTGTGGATACAAAGCATAGTTTTGAAAAACCATAGCTGTGTCACGGTCTTTGGGCACGACGTTATTGACGTATTTTTTATCAATGAACAGGGAGCCTTCCGTAATTTTTTCTAGTCCCGCGACCATGCGAAGCATCGTTGATTTTCCACACCCCGACGGCCCGACTAAAACGACGAATTCTTCATCGGCAATCGCCATATGAAAGTCGGAAACCGCGGTTATATCTTCGTGGAAGCGTTTGTATATATGATCGAATGTGATTTCTGCCATGCTCTGGACCCTCCCGGAGGTTTTTTGCAGGTTGATAGCGATGGAGAACAAATGATTCATAGTTATGGTGCCCGAAGCCGGTTGTGGGGAGATTTTACGGTCGTCATAACTGGTTCATGGATCCCTAACCCGGGGTCCTGAGTCAAATACGGTCACCATGGCTGTTTCATGGAGCCCTAACTCGGGAGTACGAGTCGATTACGGTCGCCATGACCGCTTTATGGCGACCGTCATCAGGAAATTGCCGGTCATACGGTCGCCATGAGCCCTCCTAACATTCCGACCGATACCACTCACCCACCGCCCTAAAAGTATCCGGCATCACTTTGACAATCTCCGAGGCTGTCATCGTCTCCAGCGGCATCCCTTGCTCGTACAGCTGATCCGCGCTATATCCGTGCAAATAAACAGCGGTGGAAATTGCCGGTTGCATCCCCTCATAACGGGCGACAAACGCGAGGATCATGCCGGTGAGTACGTCACCCGACCCGCCTTTCGCCAGGCCGGCGTTGCCGGTATCGTTGATCCACGTTTCCCCGCTCGGGGCTGCAACAATCGTGCAAGGCCCTTTGAGCACGACATACACCCCGTGCTCGCGTGCAAACGTTTCCGCGACCTCGAAGCGACGACGATTCACCTCACCCGGCGTCTCATCAATCAACATCGCCATCTCTCCCGGGTGTGGCGTGATAATGAGCGGATGTTCACGCTCCTGTACATTTTCAAGCATATCGGCCAACACGTGCAAGCCATCGGCGTCGACGATGAGCGGGCCTTCAAAATGGTCGACAAGGGCCGCCAGTGTTTCCCGCCCCTTGGCGTCGAAGCCAATGCCGGGTCCGATCGCGATCCCGTCTTTATTTTCATAAAAGGATTCAATTTTATCATCGCGGGCAAAATAAGTGGCTTCCGCAACATGAGCGGCGACCGTGGGGATCACCGCTCGAGGGGTGTTGACGATTGTTAAGCCTGCGCCGGCATTCACCGTTGCCCCCGCGGTTAATGCGGCTGCCCCCGGCATCGTTTCGCTCCCCGCGATAATCCCGACTTTCCCGTGGCTGCCTTTATGGGAATCGGCCGATCGCAACGGCCAATGGTTAACGACATCCGCCGCTTTCCAGACATAACGCTTCGTTTGGACGGTGTTTGCGATGGCAAGCGGAGGGATCCCTATGGGCGCGACCTCCGTTAATCCGTAAAACCCTCGCCCCGGATACGTGTAGTGACTCAGCTTCGGTTGCTGCAAGGTAATGGTGCGGTCGGCCACAAGCGCGCCCTCAGGCACCGGGCGGTCATCGCCGGGCACCCCGCTCGGCAAATCGACAGCCACGACGGCCGCCCCAGCTTCGTTGACTGCCTGAATAATCCCGCGGTACGGCTCCCTGATAGCTCCGGAAATCCCGGTCCCGAGCAAAGCGTCAACGACAACATCCGCTTTTTGAAAATAAACCGGATCAAACGTTGCCCATGTGTACCCGGCCTGCTCGTACAATTCTTTATGCCATTTTGCGTCGCCTTTCAATTTTTCTTCGGGAGGAATCAGGCAAACGTCAACGGACCGGTCCAAACTTTTAAGTGTACGGGCGATGACGAAACCGTCGCCTCCATTGTTGCCGGTTCCGATCAATACGAGAAAACGTTCATCGGCATCGTAATGGGCAAGCAATCGCTCGCTGACCGCCCGTCCGGCGTTTTCCATTAACATCGCTCCCGGCATGCCAATCTGTTCGATCGCATAGCGGTCCACGTTCCCCATTTCTTCTCCGGTTACGATTCGCAAGAAATTAAGCCTCCTTATTGTTCAACGAGAAATCCTTTTGTTTTTAACGCCTGTTTTGCCTCTTCGATTGCTTGCTCATCGTCGGCTTCCACCATATGAAGGTGCACTCCGTCGGTGAGATCAGCAAGTAACGACGCTTTTTGTTCATCCATCAACTGTTGAAACCGTTCCACATCTTTGCGGCTCTTAATCATTAATTGCCCGGAAAGTTCCCCGTAAGCAGCGTGCTCCACGCTTACGTTTTTGACGAGCACGCCGTGGTCGACGAGAATATTTAATTCCTCCGCCATTTCCGCTTTCGTATGTCGACAAGCGATGATGCTCGTCTCTTTTTCTGTGTCGGTTTGAGGTCGATTATAAAGGTAACCTTGCGGGGTGGCGATAATCGGATGATTCGCCGCTTTTAACAGCGAGATGTCTTGGACGATGACTTGCCGGCTCACCCCGTGCTTTTCTGCCAACGCCCCGCCTTTTAGCGGCTCGGTTTCTTCTTTTAACGCATCGGCGATTCGCTTGCGGCGTTCATCGCCGCTTATTTTTTTATCGTTGGGCATCTTTCGCCCTCCTTGATCGAATGTTCGTCAATTGCATCGCCGCCTCTTCGATTTCCGCAAAGCTTGTCTCATGGCCGAAGGAAAGACGGACGAATGTGCGCGCCGTGTCAGGGCTATGGCCGAGGGCAAGCAACGTTTCCGAAGGTTGGTCATCCCCGCTTCGACAGGCACTTCCGGTCGCGATCGCTATTCCCTCTCGGTCACACGCGAGCATCGCCTCCTGCCCTTCCATTTCCGGCAAAAGAAGTCCGAGAATGTAAGGCGATTGCTTTTCCGGCGCGATTTCCCCGAGCACCTGGAAATCGACCGGCAACTGTTCTGCCATTTTAGCACGTAACGCATCTATATGTGTCCTCGCTTCCTGCCCCATCTGCACATTCGCAGCTTCGGCAAACGCCGCGATTGCAGCCACATCCGCGGTGCCCGAAGGAAGGCCGTTGTTTGGTTCAACCATTTTGGAAAAAAAGACAGCCCCAAGCCCTTTCGGGCCATGAATTTTATGAGCGGCCGTGCTGATCGCCGATAACCCGGCTTCTTGCATGGGAATATGAATTTTCCCGTAAGACTGCACACAGTCACTATGGAAAGGAACATCGGCGCGGGCGAGCACCGTGCCGATGGCACGAATATCGCGGATGGTACCGATCTCGTGCTGAACGTGGGCAAATGTCGCGAGAATGGTGTCCGGTTTTATTCGCGTTTCTACGTCCCTCGGGTGAATGTTTCCGTATGGATCGACGGGAACGTTTTCCACATGAAGTGTCGGATATTGCTCGTCGAGGCTGCGCAAATAATCTCGAATCGAAGGGTGCTCCGTACGGCATGTAAGGATATGCCCTTGAAATTGGTTGGCGCTTAAGAATCGATGGATGGCGTGTTCGTTCGCCTCCGATCCGCTGCGGGTGATGGTGACACTCGCGTCACCCATTGATTTGCTCAACGTGGAAAGCGCTGCATGCAAGACATCGGCAGCGTCCGTTCCTCGAGTGTGAAGGCTGTTGGCGTTTCCATAATAATTGCCGGAAACGTCCCGGTAAACGTGAAGCGCTTCCGGCCCCATCGGCGTTGTAGCCGCATAATCCAAGTATATCATGATTTTTTTATCCTCTCTTTTAAAGAATCTATATTTCTATCTTGTCACGCCTTATGTTTTATGTAAAGATAAGTGTAAAGACACTTCGCTGAATGATGTGAAGTATTGAGCAAACATATACACAGGGAGCGAGATGAATGTGAAGATGAATCCACTGAAAGTGAAAGAAAAGGTACAATCATTTTTTATCGAAGACATCGGCGAGCGTGATGTCTCCACGGGTTGGTTGCAGGACGAAACGACTACGGTTGACGTGACCGCCAAACAATCCGGAACCCTCGCGGGCATAGATCTATTGTCGATTGGGTATTCATTATTGGATGAAAAGATTGATGTAACCATCCATAAATCTGACGGGGATAGGCTTAATGAAGGGAATCTTCTCGCGCGAATTAAAGGGCCGGCAGCGTCTGTTCTCAGTGGCGAACGCGTACTTCTCAATCTTATTCAGCGGATGAGTGGGGTTGCTACGGCGACAGCACAGGCGGTAAATGACCTGAATGATCCCGAGATTTGGATTTGTGACACCCGTAAAACAACACCGGGGCTGCGAATGTTCGAAAAATACGCCGTTCGTTGCGGGGGTGGTGCCAATCATCGGTATGGTCTTTACGACGCGGTGATGATTAAAGACAACCATATTGACGCTTGTCGGGGTTCCATACATGTAGCGGTACAAAAAGCAAGAGCAACCGTCGGCCCACTTGTGAAAATCGAAATAGAAACCCGAAACGAACAGGAGGTCTTAGATGCTGTTTCTGCTCAAGCCGATGTGATTATGTTTGACAATGCTGATCCCGCCACCATTCGCAACTGGCAGCGCCACGTTCCGAAAACGATCATGACCGAGGCTTCCGGGGGCATTACTCCTGATACTCTCCCCGATTATAACGGGTGCGGCGTAGACTTCATCTCGCTCGGTTATGTCACCCATTCCGTTCAAGCCTTGGATATCAGTATGAATCATACGAAGGAGGAAGCACGTCATGTCTTTACTTGATGCCATAAAAAAAGAGGCAATGCCTGAAAAATACCAAAAAATAGATGAACAAACGTTGCAGGCACGTGCTTGGGAAGCACGGCAAAAACTTGGTGAGCGCTTATTTATCCCGGGCCATCACTATCAGCGTGATGAAATCATCGCCTTCGCTGATGCCAGCGGGGATTCATTACAATTGGCGCAACGTTCAGCAGCAACCGCTGCCGATTACATCGTCTTTTGCGGTGTGCATTTTATGGCTGAAACGGCAGATATTTTAACGACAGATAGCCAAAAAGTAATATTGCCCGATATGCGCGCCGGTTGTTCCATGGCCGACATGGCAGACATCCATCAGACTGAACGTGCATGGGAAGCGCTCACCGACCAGTTTGGCGATACGATCTTGCCGCTCACGTACGTAAACAGCACTGCGGCGATCAAAGCCTTCTGCGGGCGACATGGTGGAGCGACGGTTACGTCATCAAACGCTTCGGGAATGATCGAAGAAGCACTCAGGCGGAAGGAACGGTTGTTATTTTTGCCGGATCAGCACCTCGGCCGTAACACTGCCTATGATCTCGGTATTCCACTCGAGCAGATGATCGTTTGGGACCCGATTCGAGAAACATTTGAAGGGGACGTCCATGATGATATTAAGGTGATTCTTTGGAAAGGTCATTGCTCGGTGCACGAGAAATTCACTGTCGATTATATGGAAAAACTACGTGGGGAATATGAAGACTTGCAAGTGATGGTGCACCCGGAATGTAGTTGGGAAGTCGTTCAGGCTGCGGACCGGGACGGATCAACGAAAAAAATCATTGATACCATTGCCGCGGCGCCATCCGGCACCACTTGGGCGATCGGGACGGAAATGAATCTCGTGCAACGGCTTGCGGATACCCATACGGATAAAACCATTGTGTCTTTAAACCCGAATATGTGCCCATGCCTCACCATGAATCGCATTGATCTTGCTCATTTCACGTGGTGCTTGGAAGAACTCGTGGAAGGCAGGGTCGTCAATCAGATCAGCGTCGATGAAGAGACGGCCACGGAAGCACGAACAGCCCTTGATCGTATGCTTCACACATTCGAAATATAAGGTGAACCCCCTCGATATTTCCCGGGAAATGTCGGGGGATTTTTCGAATCATGGGTCATGGTGTTAATTTCCGAATTAGTAGGGGGATCTTCCGAATGACCGGGAGGTATATCCTGAATAAATCGGATAGTTATTCCGAATCAACCGGATGACATTTCGAATAGATAGCAAGATAGTCTGAATAAGGAACTAGTACAAAATGGTTGAAACAAATGGCCACACCTATAAAAGACGACCATTATACGTCCAACGAAACGGCTTCGCCAGCAATCGATGATAATCATCGACATAGTGCGTCCATCGATAAGCCAAGTCTTCTACGGCATGGAAGCTGGCTCTTGGATTGATTCGATCACGGGATAGATATGCTAAACCAAATGTCAATTTGATTGAGCCATGAGCAGTGTTTCGGTGTATATGAATCGGATGCATGCTTCGGCCTCCCAGCACTCCAACACTCCTATGTCATGCCAATGCTTTCCTTGATTCGGCATAGTTGCTGTGCTTCCTTTCTCATGCCGAAGCCTAGGATGCTTCGACTTTCAAGTATGCCTTTGCGCCTTTGCCCCAATTTCATGCAATGTCGCCCTTTCTTCGACATATTTGTTGCTTTTCGTCCTCGTTCCATGCCGATGCCTTGTTTGTTTCGACTTCCGTACTCGTGCATATGGGTTAAATTGTCCACCTCCCCCTTGGCTCGTCGATTGTTTTGCATAGGGCGGGTGATATCAAACAAACATTTAGGTTTTGGTACCCCAACTGAGGGGGCCATTTATTTTAGCTAGTTCGATCGTGGGTCAGGCATCTTATTTCTAAGGTTCGGATACGTGGAGGATATGATTTCCCGCTACTATTTTCCTAGGCATAAGTGCATGATTGTGGTACAGTTTAAATAGGATAAAATGAAAGGGGAATCACCCATGAATAGCTTCCGGAGTTTTCTGTATAAATTCGCGCGTATTCTCGGGGATGTCAACGCAGTGAAAAAAGGGAGAGTCGGAAAGCGCATCGGGAGACGTGTCGCCGGTCGGGCAACTGGAAAAGGCCTGGGAAAGCTTTTTAAATAGTTAAACGCTAAACATCTGCGCAATGAATTACATGTTCGTGTGTAAATCATTGTGTTTTTTTATTGAAAACAGTCATGGGGAGGGGAAATGATGGAGGAACCTTTTCATAGCAGGGATGTTGCAAAGACAGAGCGGCTATTCACCATTCTTACTTTACTAAGGGAAAATGCGACGGTGACGGCAAGAGAGCTTGCTGAATATTGTCATACGACGGTGCGAACGATCTATCGGGATATGAAAGAGATTGATCAATTGGGGTATCAATACATCACGGAAGGCCAACATGGGTATCGCTTGCTTCAAAATCCAATGTCGCCAACGCGTTATCTGTCGAAAGAAGAATGGCTAGCGCTTACGGTTTATCCGCAAATGTCCCAGGACATGACGGTACGGGACCACCCATACCATCGCGCGTATCATTCCGGCATTGAAAAAATGAAAGAAATTACAAAAGACCGTGATTCCGGAGATGTAACGGCATTAAGGCAGGAACTTGGCAATCGCATTCGGTTTCATGACCAAGCTGGGGAAAAAGATACGAACCGTGTAATGCCGGCGCTTTTTCAATCAATCACGGAAAACCGGATGCTCGAAATCGAATATTACGCCATCTACCGTGATCAAGTTTCGGTCCGCAATATTCACCCTTATTACATTATTCCGCGCAGCGGTCATCTCTATGTCGTCGGTTATTGTGCCACTCGCGAAGACTATCGTATTTTTCGGCTGAATCGCATCCATGCCGCGCGGGTGCTGGATGAAACATTTACGATGGCAGAAGCGTTTGATATTGATGACTATCTATCCGCCCGTTGGTCGATTTTCGCCGACGATGAAGAAGAGACGACGTTCGTCGTACGTTTTCATGAAGACATTGCGCGCTACGTAAAGGAATTTAACTTTTACGCAGATACCGAATTGAGAACCGAAAACGACGGGTCATTACTGCTAACCACGACGTTACAAAGCAGCAAAGAATTTGTTCGTTGGGTGCGCGGGTTCGGTCTTGATGCTGAATTGCTGGAACCTCAATACATACGCGAAGAATTACACAACTTTCACAAACGGCAAAGCGAGCGGTACAAACCGTGATAAGAAGCTCCCGAAATCCTTGCTGGGAGTTCATATATTTTACAGCATAAAATAAATAAATTTTTTTCGCCCCCCTGACAGTAGTTGTCACCTCTCTTCTTATAATAGGAAACAGATCAACGAAATCATTTATAGGGGGAAATGAATTATGAAAAAATGGATGGTAACACTTGGACTCAGTATGACGTTAGTGGCAGTTACTGCCTGTGGGGCGAGTGAAAGTGACCAAGAAGACGGCAATGGAGAAGATCTTTCAGCGGAAGAGAACGAGGCCGAATCAGACGGCAAAGAAGCGGAAGAGGAAAATGATGAAAATGAGGAAGAAGAAAACGAGGCTGAAGAGGAAGCCCTTGAAGAGCAAACATTTGCCGTGGGGGACACGGTAGAACATGACGATTACGGGTTGACGGTGGGCAGTGTAGAGTTTTCTTCGGGTGACGAGATTGACAATCCTGACTCCGGAAACGAGTATGTGATTGTGGAAATGACGATTGATAATGATGGGGACGATACGATATCCTATAACCCCTACCATTTCAGCATTCAAAACAGTGACGGAAATATTACGGATCAGGCATTCACGACGATTGATTCTGATACATCTCTTAGCTCCGGAGACTTGGCACCGGATGGAACTGTTTCGGGGACAGTCGTTTTTGAGGCCCCTGAAGATGATCCGGAGCTGACCCTTATTTTTGAACCTTCCTTTTGGTCAGCAGATGAAGTGCGCATCAATTTAAATGAATAAAAGCAACAAAGGGTCACTGCTCAAAAAAGCAGTGGCCTTTTTTCATCAATGTGGTCATAGCATCCGTATAGACTCAACAACATTGAATTTGAATGTAGAATATAATGGCTGCCAAACATGTAATAATGGAGGTAGATGATGTCTCGACGTATCCCCACATGGCATGGCTTTCGACATTAAATCTGACCTATTTTATGTTATACTAAGAAATACCATTAATGTTCATGAAAGCGAGTGAAAAGCGTATGAGTCTAAATAATCCTGTTCAAGAACGTGTTTTAGTGTGCGTTGATTATGGCCAAACCGGAAGAAGGCTCATTAGAAGAGGGGGCCATCTTGCCAACAAGTTAGGTGCCGAGTTAATCATCCTGATTTTCGATTCGCTTCCAGATGATGAATATGTGTACCATAAAGAAATCGATATCTCCATATTTGAGGAACTGGCAAAAGCATACGATGCAAAAATCATTGTAAAAAAAGCAAAAGCGATCGATATAACAAAAACCATCATCAAAACAGCGAATAGAGAAAACGCCTCCCAAATCATATTAGGCCAAAAGGTGGAAAATGTATGGACCACTGTGTTGGGGCGTTCCATTATTGATGTTTTGTTAAGACAAGTGCCATCTGCAGACCTGCATATTGTGCCAAGTGAGCGTTCCTCTGCTGAAGAGGAATGGATATATGAACTAGGAACAAAAGCATACCTTGTAGAAAACACAGACGGGTCTTATAACCTGCAATTTGAGGAAAATAATGAAGTTAAATTTGAAGGTGTTTTTTTGAAACATAGCCATACCGATTTTGAGAATGGGATATTTGCTTTTCTATCGGAAGATGAGAAAACAATGGAAGTGCGGGTCGAAAAAAGAAAAGTCCATTCGCTTCTCGATATCGATGAGGAGGACGATGGTAACCCTATGTAGTGCAAAGGAATAAAAAAGATAAGCCGTGAACGCTTCTCTAATGTTCCATCAAGCTATTTACCGATACACTTTTCTCTTCTTCCGGCTGATCGAGAGGAAAAATCCGCGCCATGCCGTTATTCTCATCGACGTGTTGAATGTAGATGGGGGTACCTTCATACGTGACATGTTTCATATCCGGGGAGTGTGCAATTTCCTGCGCTCGTTGTTCGTCCAAGCTTTCATGCCTCCTTTTCCCGCTTAGTATGTGTCACCTTTGGAACCTTATGCTGCGTTTTTGGTTCTGAAATAATAGATGACAAGCAGGGCGGCGACCGTAACTTCCGCAAGTGGAACGGCGAACCAGGCCGCGTTTGCGCTGTCAAATAGGAAAGGAAACGTGTAAAGAAAAAGCAACATAAATACAATGCCCCGTCCGGCGGTGATAAGCACCGCTTTTTTGACGTGTCCAATGGATTGAAAGTATGTCATGGCAACAAAATTCAACCCTAAGAAAAGGTACGAGAGAAAAAAGAGTCGAATCCCGGTTGTCGCGAGTTCCGCGACTTCTCCCGGTAAATTTCCGAACACTTGAACGATGATATTTGCACCCGTCTGGCCGAGAATCATGAAAATAAATCCGACCGCTGTTCCTGTCATGAGACTTAAGCGCAACGCCTTTCTTTTTTTCTCTGTAGCATTTGCGCCATGAAAATAACTGATCACCGGTTGCACGCCCTGTCCTAAACCGAGAAACATGAGCAGCATCATCGTGTGCACGTAGTTAATGACGGAAAAGGCAGCTACTCCATCGGTTCCGAGCAGCCATGAAAACGCAACATTGTGCGCGATGGTGAAAATGGAGATGCCTAGTTCCACGAGAAAACTCGGGAACCCGAGTGCAATCGTGATGAAGAACAACGCTTTCTCGAACCGAAACTTCACGAGTTTGAGGTTGTTTTTCTTTTGAAAAAAATGAAGGCTGAGAACGAGTAACCCTAAGCCTGCCGCTATCATGGTCCCGAAGGCGATTTCCCGCAGTCCCCAGCCCAGGATATACAGCATAATGAAATTCATGACAAAATTGGAAACAGCTGTTGTAATCAAGGCGGCCATGGCGAGTGTCGGGCTTCCGTCATTACGGACGAAAATACTGCAAGCGTTCTCCAACGTTAAAATAAGGCCAAACACTAAAAAGACGTTTAAGTATGCGGATGCATAGGGGGCGGTTTCCGCATTGGCACCAAGGGCAAAAACGAGTGGTTCGTTGAAAATCAGCGATGATATACAGACGATAACGGTTAGAGCAATAATTAAAATGACAGAATGGGTGAAAATCTGACGTGCCCGTTCTCGTTCGCCGGCGCCCATCCGTTGTGAATAAAGGGTCGCGCCGCCGACACCGATCCAGATTGATATTCCGACGAAAAGGGTGTACACCGGGCTCGCGAGATTAATCCCGGCGAGCGACAGTGCGCCCAACTTGTTGCCGACCATGACCGCATCCACGACGTAATTCACCGCCATTAACATCATTCCGACCATGGACGGGAATAGGTAACGAAAGAGTACTTTCCGAACGGGTTGTATATCTAAAGGATTCGAAGCTACGGATGTCATTGATAAAGGGCTCCAGTTCATGAATTGTATCTACAACAGTGTAGCATCGAATGGTGATGGATGGAATGAGGCGGGAGAGGATTGGATGCTAACGTGCGATCCCTTGTCCCTTGGACCGAAGCGATGAAAAGAACCCTCAGGCAAAGCCATATACAAAATGCAAACGGATCATTTTTGAAAATTACTGCTCCTCTTCGCTACGATATAAATGTTCTTCCAATTGTTCTCTGATCCATGTTGGAATAGGCTCTGATTTCTTTTCCTCCTGGTTATAGTTCACATAAATCGCTGTTCCTTTCGTGCAAAGGGTACCGTTTTGGTGAATCTCTTCATATAATTCCAGGCTCGATGTCCCGATTCGCTTCACCCATGTGTATATTTCAACATCTGTACCGAAGTATATCTGGCTCCTATAATCAATCGAGACATGGAGGATAATCATTCGCCACTTTTCAAACGAATCATCCGGTGTGAACAATTTAAAAATAGGATTTCGTGCTGCTTCCAACCAGACAGGTAAAGTGGTGTTATTAATATGGCCGACACCGTCTGTTTCAGAAACTCTCGGCTCTATTATTTTTCTGTACATATCTACCCTCCATTTGTGCGAAAAGTCAGCTGGTGAACTACCCACCACTTAAACACTCGCGTGTTTTGAAATGGGGGATTCTTGGGTAATTGCTCCTTTTGATAGCTGACAAAGTATACCAAGCCAACCCTCTTGTTCCAAGAGTTTATATTTATATTAAGTGGTTGCTAATAAGCGCAACCCATCTTTTTTGATATTTAGCGCGGCATTATAATCTCTGTTGAGATTTAGGCCGCAATCGCATTGGTACGTGCGTTCTGATAACGACATTTCTCTCATCGAGCCACAACTTGAGCAAGTCTTCGTAGACGGAAACCATTTATTTATTTTGATAAGTTGCTTCCCTTGCTCTTTTAGTTTGTAACGCAAAAAAGAAGTGAACATCCCCCATCCGTTGTCAGACACGCTGTTACCGAAATTGATGGCTTGTGACATCCCTTTCATATCCAAGTCCTCAATAATCACCGCATCAAAAGATACGGCCAATGCCTTGGATTGATGATGGAGAAATTTTTGCGTTGATTAGCGACTTTTTCTTGTATCTTCGAGACGTTCACACGTTGTTTGTTCCAATTTGAAGAACCTTTTTTTTCGTGAAAGTTTACGCTGTTCAGACGCTAATTTCTCAAGCATTTGCCGATAGAAACGCGGGTAATTGGCTTTCTTACCTGTTTCACTATCGACGAATAGCCCATTCATCGCAAAATCTAAACCTACAACATCTTCAATGGTCCTTATCCTTATCCTTATGCTTAACCTCTTTTTCCACCAGTGGTTAGGCAACAAAAACTTCTTGACCAAAACATTTCTTTCTATAATTTTTTCCGAACATAAGGAAATTTCTTTTTAATAAGCCTTGAACTTGCGCTTTTTTAAGCGTTGATAAATTTGGACAATTCGCTATTAGGCTGTGCTTTGAAAAGAATGTGTATATGGTCACTATCATGATCCCACTCAACCAATGCAATATTATAACGCTCACCCAGCGACACGAATTTATCCATCGATAACCTTTCTTCGATATTTCACGACGAGTACAAGGTGATCATACATCAAGAACACTGAATGGTTGTTACTGTCAAATTTCATTGTTATATCAATCCTTACTCTTTCTAAGGTCGATTATAGCATATTTGAAAAAACGACGAAAATACGTTCGGACTAAAGCCCAACCGAAAGAAATCTCCCCTTAGCTAACGCTTGAAGAGGGAGATTTCTTTCGGAAAGGCGTTAAAATGTAACGATAATCCGGGACGCATCTCCTGTGGCCAGTTTATCAAATCCTTGATTAATGTCCTCGAGCGAGATGGTTTCTGTCACTAATTGATGGACTTGCAGACGTTCCTGTTTAAATAAGTCGATAAACCTCGGAATGTCTCTGTCCGGAATACAACTGCCGACATACGATCCTTTCAAGGTCTTTTCTTCTGCCGTTAAACTGACATAGGGGAAAGAAAAGTGATGGTTCGGATCCGGCAGTCCTGTCGTAACGGTTGTCCCTCCGCGTTTTGTAATTCCGTAAGCAACTTCCATGGCCGGCACGGCTCCGGCTGTTTCGAATACATAATCGAGACCGCCGCCGGTTGTTTTCCGAATTTGGTCGATGACCCCTTCCTCTGCGGAATTGAATGTTTCCGTGGCTCCCAGTTCCCGTGCCAAAGCCAATTTCTTATCGTTAATGTCTAGGGCCACGACTTTTCCGGCTCCGGACGCCCTTGCACCGATAAGCGCGCTTAGTCCAACCCCGCCAAGTCCTACAATGGCTGTTGTTTCCCCCATGTTTATCCCCGCAGTATTCACCACTGCACCAACACCCGTGATCACTGCGCAGCCGAACAGGGCAGCTTGTTCAAACGGAATGTCTTTATCTACTTTGACCAATGATTGTTCAGCGACAACCGCGTATTCTGAAAATGCTGATACGCCTAAATGGTGATGAATCAGTTTCCCTTCGGCATGAAGCCTTTTCCCTCCATTCAGCAACGTCCCTTCGTTATTCGATTTTGCTCCGTTCTCGCATAAAGCGGGACGTCCTTCTTTGCAAGGGAGGCACCGTCCGCAGCTCGGGATGAACACACATGCAACGTGGTCACCGGGTTCGAGATCATTGACGCCTTCCCCTGCTTCCACCACAACTCCGGATGCTTCATGGCCCAATGCCATTGGCAAGGGCCGGGTCCTTGAACCATTAATGACCGATAAATCAGAATGGCAAAGACTTGCTGCTTTGATTTGAATTAAGACTTCCCCTTGTTGAGGTGGGTCTAATTCCAACGTTTCAATGTTTAGGGGACAGCTTTGTTCATAAGGAGATGGAGCTCCTGATTCTCGCAGTACGGCTGATTTGATTTTCATAAAATCGTCTTTCTCCTCTCTGTCTCAGGCTGTGGCATGGCAAATAAAAAATGTCCGAAGCGGATGGTTAACCTCGGACAAGCGCTAGAAATGCGATCCGTCCAGCCTTCCTATTCTTTTTTCACTGTGATCACATCACAAGGGGAGCGGCGTACCGACGATTCGGCTACGCTTCCGGTGAAAAATCGCGACACGGCGTGTTGCCCGGTTTCTGCTGTAATCAAAAGGTCTATGTCATTCTCAACGGTAAGGACGCGTGGAATTTCCAGACGCGGATTTCCGGAGCGCAGGATGGTTTGAACGTTCGTCATTCCTTGATCTTCTGCTTGTTCTTTATATTTTTTTAGCATATTCTCCGAATCTTTTTGAACCTCGGCCGCGTAGGTTTGTTGATAGAAAGCGATATCCTTCGCAAAGGTTCCCCATTCCGATACATGGGCGATGGTCAGCGTTGCCTCATGAATGTTTGCCAACTTTACGGCTGTTGCCAGCGCTTGCTCTGATTGCTCGGATCCGTCAACTGCTACGAGGATGTTTCGGTAGAGCGTGGCGCTTGTTTCGTTTTTCACCGTGAGGACATCAGTTGGAGAGCGGCGCATGCATGCTTCCGTTATACTCCCGATGATCATTCGTTCTGCTGCGTTTCTCCCGCTTTCTCCAACGATCAATAAGTCAACGTCATATTCTTTTGTCATTTCCTCGGGAATTTCAAACCGGGGGTTCCCATTCCTTAAAACCGTTAGAACTTGTTCCAAACCGGCAGCTTCCGCTTTCCTTTTTGACTTTTCCAGCAGCTCCTCCGCGGTCTTATTGTATTGGCCCCACAGTTCTTGCTGATGAGGACCTGCCATAACGGGAAAACTTCGTGCATCAATTACATGGTTAATCAAAAGAGCGGCATTGTAGGTCTTCGCCAAGTCAATCGCTTTCATTAATGCTTGATCGGACGGTTCGGAGCCGTCAACGGCAACAAGAATGTGCTTGTACATAAGGTTGGCCTCCTTGTGCTAGGTTTTGCATCATTTTACCCCATTCACATTTGCCTGAATTTCCTCTTTTATTTTCACAAAAATTTTATCTATTACTCTATACCCTGTTTCTTTTAATCTATGCCACCTGGGAAAATATCGATATATAATTGTCACTTGTCAGTGCGTTGATCTCGAATTTTGTCATCTCCGTTAATATACTACTATTGGAAAACGTGCTCATTTCGGGGAATCCTCGTGTTGAAATCCCGCAAAAATTAGTTGATGACTATAACGTGGATGTATTAGTCGTTGGCGGAAGCGGTTTGAATGCGGTCGAACGGATGATTGTGGGGAGCGTAACGGAAGCTAGCGTGCGCCGGGCATCCAGCGATGTTCTCACCGTTAAAGATGAGACGGATGCGAAGCTGTATCGAAACATTCTTGTCGCCGTCGACGGTTCCGACCAAGCAGAGCATGCATTGGCCAAAGCGATTGAAATGGCAAAAACATATGAAGCGACGCTTAAAATCGCGCATGTCGTTGAAGTCCAAGGAGGGATCTATACCTATGATGTGCTAGTGATGCAGCGACTCAAAGAATCCGATAAAGACATTGAACAAAAGGAACTGCTGGAAAAATACAAACGACAGGCAGCGGAGCAAGGGGTAAAGGATGTTGAGACCATTCTCCATTACGGCAACCCACGGTTGGAAATCCCGCGAACGCTAACCGATCAAAACGATATCGACTTGCTCGTTACTGCGGCGACCGGGCGGGGCGCAGTGCAACGGTTCTTCACCGGCAGTGTAGCCCATGCTTCCATACATCACGCGCCTTCCGATATTCTCACGGTGAGGAATGAAGCTTGAGGTCGCCGAGAACCGTTTTGAAGACTTAACCCTGGACATCTACATGTTCTCCTCGGATAGGGCTTTTCGCGAAGCTCTCTTTTTGAAAGAAAGAGAAGCACCGCTTGATAAAAAATTGGCAGAATCTTTCGTCACTATAACATCATTGAATACAAACCCCCAAAAGATTACCTATCGATCGATGATTTCTACAAAGGAATGGCTTATGTTTATCTGTATAAAAACACGGGCGACAAAGGCACAGACACGATCGATATCCGCGAGATGACGCTAACTTTGGTTCGTTTGTATAAACCGGTGAAACTCTTGCAGTATCTACAGGGGAGAAACATGTCTATTCAGAACTTGAAGGGGTACACTATATTGAAGGGATGGATGTGCCCATCCAACTTCTTATCCAAGATGAGCTCCCTAACGAGGAAAACGAGGACCTAACGCTGTTGACCGATCAGCTAAAGGAAAGAGAACAGTTGCAACATGTACTGATGGATTATTTTCAAGATAGCAAGAATAATTTGTACAAACTTATGTTTCATACGATTGTGTACGCAAACCCTAAAATATTTGCGGAGGTGGTTCAAATGATGCAAAAACTGGAATACGACCCGGACACACAAAAGAAGATAAACGAAGTCGTGCGGGAATTTGAATGGGATAAAAAGTGGATGCAAGAGGGATTTGAAAAGGGTAAAGAAGAAGGGCTAGAAAAAGGAAAGGCAGAAGGTAGTGAATTAGCCAGAGAAAAGATTGCCAAGACATTACTGGATGAAGGAATGTCTACAGATTATATATCCAAAATAACAGGTTTCTCCGTTGAAACCATTAAGAAGCTAGAAAAAGATAGAGACTGATTAACCCGCACTCGTATAGATGGGGTGATATAGACAATGCAAAAATTAGAATACGACCCGGACACAAGAGCTAAGAACACCACTTAGTGTAACATTTCAAAAAGAAGTCGAATGAACAGATGCTCTGTCCCGAGTCAAGTCTCTGATGTTTTCTAGAGTCCGGACGCTTCCCATGCCGTTCCTTGCGGAAGTTTTTGATCAGCTTGAGCCCTTCATGCGTTAAGCTATAGTACCGATTATAGATCGAATGAATTTTTCAGGATCTTTTTTCGAAGATCGTGGACCGGTTTTTTGAAAGAATTTCTGAAACACGCCATTAGCTTCGCCGCGGATGATGAAAATCCCCACTCTTCCCACCGGTTTTTTCAACGAGCAAGGTTTCCTTAATAATCATCGATTTGTCGACAGCTTTACACATGTCATAAAAGGTGAGTGCAGCCGCGGTCACGGCAGTTAACGCTTCCATTTCGACGCCGGTATTGCTTTTTACCGTAATGGTGGCGCGGATGATCAGCTCGTATCCATCATCGGCTTCTTCATACGCAAAGGATAAATCAGTTCCTTGGAGTGGGATCGGGTGGCACATGGGGATCCAATCCGGTGTTTTTTTTGCCCCCATGACCCCGGCGATTTGTGCGGCTTGTAAGGGGTCTCCTTTTTTAAGATCTTCGTTTTGAATTGCTCGGTATAATGCTTCGGTGAGCAAAATACGGCTTTCGGCCGTCGCGGTTCGGGTCGAATCTTGTTTTTGGGAGATGTCGACCATTTTCGCGCGGCCTTCTTTATTATAATGGGAAAACTCGCTCACGGTGCATGCCTCCAATCTTCAGGACGGTTGATATTAATAAAAGCCGGGTGATCGCCTGGAAAAGGTAATTGACGGGTCTGAGCGTTATCATACAAGGCTTTCATGCTGCTTTCTTTTTTCACCAGTTCTCTTAATGCCGGCAAACAACGCATGTGATAAGCGGCATGTAGCGGTTGGCTTCGCCCGTCGGTCGTTGGCAAAACAATGTCGGCGGTTGTGTGTTCTTTTGCCGTTTGTAAGATAGACGATACAGTGCCTCCGTAGACATAAGGGACATCCCCGGGCAAAATTTGCATCCAATCTAAGCGATCGGAAGATAATTTTTCCATAGCTGTATGTAACGCGTGCAACGGGCCTCCGTGGGGCTGTTCTTCAATAATGATTGATGCTGCGTGCGATTCAAAGGCGGGTGCGAGTTCCTGGTTGGTCACGATGTAGATCGAGGAGATCCCGGCGTCTTGCATCGCGGCAATGCTTTGTTGATAAAGGGGGTTGCCATGATAGGGTTCAAAAAGCTTTTGTTTCCTATACCTGGACGATCGTCCGCCCGCGAGCAAAAGACCAGCAACGTTCATTTGCGCAACTCTCCAACGATATGAGGGAGCGCCGGCAAAATCAAATCAGTCATGGCGAGCCGAACTGCATTGGAAGAGCCGGGGAGTGCAAATAAAACGGATTGGCCGATCGTGCCCGCGAGTGCGCGGCTGAGCATCGCTTTCGCCCCGATTTCCTCATAGCTTTTCATCCGAAACAACTCCCCGAATCCTTCGATTTCTTTATCGATCATCCCGTTGACTATTTCGTAAGTAACGTCTTTGGCGCTAATCCCGGTCCCGCCGTTCGTGATGATGGCATCAAGTGAGGCCAGAGTCGTCCATTCATGAAGCATGGAATTAATGGTAGCCCCGTCATCCGGAATTACTTCATATTCGTTCACTTCATGGCCACCTTCTTCCAAAAGAGAGCGAATCAACATGCCACTCTTGTCTTCATCCTTCGTGCGCGTATCCGACATTGTCAATATCCCAACGTGAACCGAAGAAGCGTCGTGTCCGTGATGCATTCTTTTTTATCCTCCCGCCGACTATGTTAGACTTGGTATACTATCATTATTTTAACAGGTTCGTACGTGGACACCAAGAAAGGAGGCACCTGATGACTGCAGATGTTCATGACCAGTTGTCGCGTCCCCTTCAAGATTTGCGAATTTCGATTATGGATCGTTGTAATTTTCGTTGTACGTATTGCATGCCGAAGGAAATCTTTGGCGACGATTATGTGTTTTTGCCGGAAGAATCCCTTCTTTCCTTTGAAGAAATTACCCGGGCGGCGGAGCAATTTGCCGCGCTTGGGGTGAAAAAAATAAGGCTTACCGGCGGGGAGCCGTTGCTTCGTAAAGATGTTCCGGAGCTGATCGCCTCGCTCCGCACAATTGAAGGCATCGAAGATATTGCGCTAACGACGAACGCGGTGATGTTGCCTAAACAGGCGAAACCGTTGTATGAAGCGGGACTTGAACGTGTGAATGTCAGCTTGGATGCGCTTCATACCGATGTATTCCAGGAAATGAGCGGACGCAAGACGAGTCCAAATGCCGTTTTGCGCGGGATCGATGCTGCCATCGAAGCCGGCCTTGGGGTAAAAGTCAATATGGTCGTCCGAAAAGGGGTCAATGACGAGGAAGTGATCCCGATGGCGCGTTACTGCAAAGAGAAAGGACTCACGCTGCGTTTTATCGAATTTATGGATGTCGGCCAGACGAACGGATGGGATTTTTCCCAAGTCGTGTCGAAAAAAGAACTTCATGAACGTGTGTCACAAATTGCGCCGCTTGAAGCCCTGGAACGCAATTATTTCGGCGAAGTGGCTTCCCGCTATCGATACCGAGATTCCGATGTGGAAGTTGGCTTCATTTCTTCGGTGACGGAAACGTTTTGCGGTTCGTGTACCCGAGCGCGTCTTTCCGCAGATGGAAAGTTGTTCACTTGTTTATTTTCCGAAAGTGGTTCGGATTTACGGGCGGTCATGAGGGATGGCGCGACGGATGGCCAGATTCATGACTGGATTCGCGCGGTTTGGGGAAAGCGGGAGGATCGTTATTCCGAATTGCGAACGGAAGAATCGGCACGGAATCGGAAAAAAATCGAAATGTCTTATATAGGTGGATAAGCATATGGATCGTTATTCCAGACAAACATTGTTTAAGCCGATGGGGGTCGAGGGTCAACACCGATTGGCAAACAGCCATGCGCTAATTGTCGGGGCGGGCGCGTTGGGGAGTGCCAATGGCGAAATGCTGACGAGAGCGGGCATCGGTACGCTCACGTTGATTGACCGTGACTACGTGGAAAGCAGCAATTTGCACCGTCAACAATTGTATACGGAAGCCGACGCTGCGGATCAGTTGCCGAAAGCGGTGGCGGCGAAAACCCATTTGCAAGCGATCAATCGGGATACGGATGTGCAGGCACATATCATGGACGCGAGCGCGTCCAATCTTGAACCGTTGCTTGAGTCGGTGGACCTCATGATTGATGGGACGGATAATTTTGATATTCGGTTTATTATGAACGATTTGGCGGCCAAGCATGAGATCCCGTGGCTGTTCGGGGCGTTTGCCGGAAGTTACGGAATGGCGTATATGGTGAGGCCGTGGGACGGGCCGTGCCTGAACTGTTTATTGGCGTCGATCCCGTCATCGGTTATGACCTGTGAAAGTGACGGCGTCATCGCGCCCGTCGTTCAACAAACGGCGCTTTTGCAGCTAGTGGAAGCGATGAAGTGGTTGACGGGTAATCGCTCATCGGCCGAGGAGCGACTTGTTTTTTACGACGTGTGGCGCGGGGAGCAGCAACGGATAGGCGTGAAGCGCGTGAAGAGCGAAGGGTGCCCGACATGTGGCGAAGCTCCCGTTTACCCGTACTTATCGACAGCTGAAGATGTTAAAACCGCGGTGCTTTGCGGGCGCGACACGGTACAAATCCGGCCCGATCGAAAGCGAATCTTTGATTTGACGAACTTGGAAACAAAGCTGCAAGCTTATGGAAAAACAAAGCGAAACCCGTATTTGTTGTCATGTGTGATGGGCGAACATCGCCTCGCCGTTTTTCAAGATGGGCGTGTGCTTGTTCACGGGACAAAAAATATTGATCACGCTCGGGAATTATACGAAACATATATCTTATAAAGAAAGGGGGTTCTCCGGGCGATGGTAGCAAAGCGAAAACCGATGCCCGTTGCTGAAGCGGTACAAGCTGTCATGAATGTCGGCAATGAAGCAAAAAAAGAAGCGATCCCACTCGCGAACAGTTACGGGCGTGTCTTGGCCGAAGACCTAGTGGGCGATCATGACGTCCCTTCGTTTGACCGTTCGCCGTATGACGGCTTCGCCATTCGCGCGGAAGACAGTACCGGGGCGAACCGGAATCGGCCCGTGCATTTTCAGGTCGTCGGGGAAATTGGTGCGGGAACGGTATTTCCTCGGGCAGTGCAGGCAGGGGAAGCGGTGCGCATCATGACAGGCGCTAAAATCCCTGCCGGATGTGATGCAGTCGTAATGCTGGAACTCGCGGACGAACATAACAGTGACGAGATGTCCATCAAGCGTGCGTTATCTCCCGGCGACAATATTTCTTTTCAGGGTGAGGATACGAAAAAGGGGACGCCGCTCGTACCCAAAGGCACATCGATTGACCCCGGTGTTATCGCCCTGCTCGCCACATTTGGTTATGCGGAAGTGCCGGTGGCGATTCGCCCGCGCGTAGGCATTATCGCGACGGGGAGTGAACTATTGGAAGTTCATGAACCATTGGAACCGGGAAAAATCCGAAACAGCAACGCGTACATGATGGCAGCCCAAGTCGAGCGAACCGGCGGAGAACCGGTACTTTTAGGAAAACTTCCGGATGATTTGGACGCCTGTATTGAAGCAGTATCGAGTGCACTTCAAGAGGTGGATATGCTGATCACGACCGGTGGTGCGTCTGTCGGAGATTATGACTATGTTCCCGACATTATTGAACGCCTCGGCGGGAACCCTTTGTTTAATAAAGTGGCGATGCGTCCGGGAAGCGTCACTACGGTCGCTGAGATAGACGGAAAATTGTTCTTTGGCCTTTCCGGAAACCCGAGTGCCTGTTTTGTCGGTTTTGAATTATTTGTTCGCCCGATTCTGCGCCGTTCACTTTTTTTTGAAAAACCGCATTTAAAAAGAACGAAAGCGACACTAGGCAAGGATTATCCAAAACCGAACCCGTTCACCCGCTTCGTGCGGGCAACATTAGAGGAAGATGATGGACGTTTTGTTGCCAAGCCCGGCGGCCTCGATAAATCGGGATCAGTCACCTCCATCGCCGGTGCCGATGTATTGATCGCCCTACCGGGAGGCAGTCGCGGATATGAAACGGGAATGAGCGTTGATATTTTCTTGTTAGACGATCATAAGGGAAGCGAGTGGCCATGGGAAAACATTGTCGCGTCTTACAAGTCGTAGGTTATAAAAATAGCGGCAAAACGACATTAATGGAAGAATTGGTAGAAGTTTTGTCCGCTCGCGGGATAAGCGTAGCCGCTTTGAAACATCATGGCCATGGGGGGACGCCGGTATCCCCGGAGCTTTCAACCGATAGCGAACGTTTTTTCCAAGCGGGTGCCATGGCTTCCGCGGTCGAAGGTGATGGTGTTTTGCGATTATCCGCGGCTCACGACGAATGGTCTTTGGGGCAATTATTACGTATCCAGGCGGGCTTTGGCCCGGATGTGATTCTCGTTGAAGGTTGGAAACATGCGGGTTATCCCAAAGTCGTCTTGCTGCGTGGCCGCGAAGACAATGAAATTTTATCCAATGTCACCAATGTTTGTTGCGTGCTATACCGGGGTGAAAAACCGCGAGCGCAACTGCCTTCTTTTTCTCTCGATAAGCAACCGCGTGATTATCTGCAATGGATCGTAGACAAAGTGGAGGATAGCCATGGATTCAAATTTGTTTAATCTGACGTGGGAACCTATTGAAGTACAACAAGTGATTGATAAAGTCGTTGATCGCAATTGCGGGGCGATTGCAACGTTCATCGGCACGGTGCGGGAAATGACCGCAGGTAAAAAAACATTGAAGTTGGAATATCAAGCTTATGAGCCGATGGCGGTTAAAACTATGGCACAAATCGGCGAAGAAGCGCAAAGAAAGTGGCCCGGGACAAATGTTGCCATTACCCATCGTTTAGGCACGCTCGGCATTTCCGATATCGCGGTCGTGATCGCTGTCTCATCCCCCCATCGGCCACCTGCCTATGAAGCAAATGCGTATATAATGGAGAGAATCAAAGAGATGGTTCCGATATGGAAAAAAGAATTTTGGGAAGACGGCACGCGATGGATCGGCGATCAACGGGAAACGACATCTTATGATGAGGAGGAAAATCAATGATACAAGTGCTTCTTTTCGCTCGGGTTCAGGAAGAAGTCGGAACGGATCGTCTCGAAGCGGATGCGGCCGGAAAATCAATCAAAGAATTAAAGCGTTGGATGGAAGACCGGTATCCGGTATCCTCACTTTCGCGCACGATGACTGCTGTGAACGAAGAATTCGCAAATGATGACGAAGTGATCAACGAGGGAGACACTGTTGCGTTTATTCCGCCCGTAAGTGGGGGATAAGTATTATATGTTTAAAAAATTATTTAAAAGTAAATCCGATGAAGACACGACCGTCGCGCCAATGTCAGGGAAAGTCGTTAAGCTGGAAGACGTGCCCGATCCGACGTTTTCAGAGAAAATGATGGGCGATGGTGTTGCCATTGATCCGTCAGACGGGAAAGTTGTCGCCCCGGTCAAAGGGAACATCGTGCAAGTTTTTCCGACGAAGCACGCGGTTGGCATTGAAACCGAGCGGGGCGTAGAAATCTTGATCCATATTGGGTTGGAGACTGTGTCCATGGACGGCGATGGGTTTGAAGGCCACGTGGAAGAGAATGAGAGAGTGAAGCCAGGCACGCCCCTCGTTACCTTTGATCTGGAAAAAGTAAAGGAAAAAGCAGCCAGCACGATCAGCCCTATTATTATCACGAACGGCCAAGATAATGACCAAATGGCATTGTCCGATGAAACAGAGGTCGAAGCGGGCAAAACAACGCTTTTCACTTATCGCAGAGGCTCCTGATGAGGGGGGGGTCTTTTTTTGATATGGATTTTATGGGACCTGTGTAATGGGAGGAAATTCAAAAAGGAGGTGTCATGAGCCGCTCATGACACCTCATGTTAGTAGAAAATGCCAATGGGAAGTGCCATGGAGCGTTCATGGCACCACTGAATGCAAGAAAAACCCAATGAGTGGTTTCATAACCAGTTTGAAGACCCTGTTAATTGTTAACAAAGAGTTTATCTTGAATATTGGTTCGGCCATTACGTGATATGGTAAAATAGTCATAACGAATATTGGAGGCTTACCATGACGTTGTACGATTGGCTCGTATTTATTCATATATTTTCAGCAATTGCCGGGTTGGGTCCGGGTTTTGTCATGACCTATGTGGCCCGTGGTGCGCAAACGATGACGGAATTAAAGCATGCTTATCGGCTGCGTCATCGATTGCATATGTTTGTCATGATTGGCGGTACGTTGCTGTTGGTCACCGGGGTATGGATGGGTGCCTTACAGCCTTCCCTGTTTCAGCAAGGGTGGTACATCACGAGTTTAGTGTTGTTTCTCGTCGCTTTAGCGTTTGGTCCGTTCGTGTTGAAGCCACGATCCAAGCCGATTAAAGCGTTGTTAAACGAACATACGGGTGAAGATATCCCGTCCGAATATTTCACCCTTTCCCGAAAGATGTTTTTCTTTGAACGCGTCTTAAACATCATTTTTTTAATCATCATCGTACTTATGATTTTGAAGCCTTTTTAAGTGGGTGATCCGATGAAATTGATCATTCTAAAAATATGTGGGTCGCTTTCAGTCGGCTTGGGCGTTTTAGGGATCATCCTTCCCTTGTTACCGACGACGCCATTTCTGTTGTTAGCGGCGGCTTGCTATGTTAGAAGTTCAGACAAATTGTACCATTGGTTAATTACGAATAAACATTTTGGTCCCTATATAAAAAACTACCGTGAGGGAAAAGGGATCCCGTTAAAAGCAAAGGTGATGGCAGTGGTGGTTTTGTGGGTCTCTTTGTCGTTCACGATCTTTTTTATCATCCCTTTGGTTAGCATTCAACTCCTTCTATTCATCATCGGTGCTTGTGTCACATGGTATATCCTTAAGCAAAAGACGCTGTACTTAAGCGAAGCGTCGCACAACGAACAGCAGGCTGAAAGATAGAAGCACAATCGCGATCACCCACGCCCAGGCGAGTGTTGTATCGCCTGCTTCCAAGGCTGTAAAGATGGCGATCGGCATCGTTTGTGTGCGGCCGGGGATGTTGCCGGCGAACATAAAAGTAGCCCCGAATTCGCCGAGCGCCCGGGAAAAGCTGAGAATAAGACCGGTGACGAGGGAACGGGAGATCAATGGCAGCGAAATGTAAAAAAAGACTTGCCGCTCATTAGCGCCGCTTACCCGTGCCGCTTCCTCGATTTCAGGCTCGATGGCCCCCAATCCGGTCTTGACGGCTTGATACATAAATGGAAAGCCGACAACGACAGCAACGAGCACAGTTGCACTCCACGTGAACATCAAAGATTGACTGAAGAAAAAATCTATGATTTGTCCAGCCCATCCGTTCGCACCAAAGATAATAATAAGTAGAAATCCGATGACGGTTGGCGGCAGAACGGTAGGGAGCATAAACAGCGTCTCCATAGCCGTTTTGCCCGGGAAACGCGCGCGAAACATCCAGCGGCCGAGAAGTGTGCCGAGCAAAAAGATAATGACGAGCGCGGTGAAGGCAGTCTGGATTGAAATCAGGACCGGACTCCAAAAGTCACTCATTCCTCCAGCCCCCCGTATCCATATGATTCGTAGACGTCTTTGGCTTCATCACTGACGAGATAATCGTAGACCTCTAAAGCTTCCTCCGTATGCTCCATATCCCGGACAATCCCGATGGAATATAAAATGTCGGTGTGTAGGCTCGGATCAACATTTTCCACTATTTCGACTTGATCAGAAGAAACGGCATCCGTTACGAAAACAAAACCCGCGTCCACACTGTTTTCTTCATTATAAGTAAGGACTTGCCGCACGCTCCTCGCTTGGACGATTTTATCTTCTAATTCCCCCCACACGTGCATGTTTTCCAATGTTTCTTTTGCGAATGCCCCTGCAGGTACGCTTTCGGAGGTGCCAATGGCGATGGTATCAATGTTGTTTTTCTGCAGATCTTCGACAGCGCTGATGGGTGTTTCCGTATGAGCGGGTTGGATTAACGCGAGATCATTCGTCAGCAAATATTCCGATTGGTCCGCTTTGATTTTGTTCGCTTCGACTAACGCGTTGAAATCCGCTTCCGACGCCGATAAGAAAATATCGAAGGGTGCGCCTTGCTCTATTTGCCGTTGCAATGATCCCGATCCGCCAAATTGAAAGACGACGTCGATGTTTTCCGTGTCGTTTTCGATTTCTTTTTCCAAATCACGAAGCGCATCTTGCATGCTGCTGGCCGCCGCCACATGTATTTCGATGGTATCGTCGTCCTGCGTCGAGGAACAAGCGGTTAAGAAAACCATTATGAATATGTAAAGAGAAGCCTTCGGGCGGCGAAGGCTTCTAGGCGAGGGCAAGAATTTGTTCATTTCGTTCTTTTCGCTCCCGGGTTTCTACAAGGTCGTATTTTTTCAACAAATGAAAGAGCTCGTTTAACGTTTCCTGAGGCTGTTCCTGCGCTAACAGGCCAGCGGCTTTATCATAAATGTTTTCCGGCAAAAAAGAATGTTGGCTTTCCAATTTCTCTTTGACCTGTTCCGGTGTGTGATCAATTGGGCAAGAAGACGCCATGATGGTGACACTCCTTTCTGTGTCCCATTATCCCACATATGGCAATGGATGAAAAGATTTCAGCGTATGTTAAAATGAAGATAAAGGAGAGGGTACGATGAAACGTGCAGGCATTGTTGGCGGCCTTGGGCCGGAGTCCACGGTCGATTATTATCAGTCTTTCATTCATAAGTATCAAGACAAAGTGAACAGCAAGCAAGAGTTGCCGGAACTTTTTATTAACAGTATTAATATGTATAACATTTTCCATTACATCAGCGAAAATCAAATGGATGACTTAGTCAATTATGTCGGTGGTGCGGCGCAAAAATTGGAGGAGATTGGCGCTGACTTTGTGGTCATCGCGGCCAATACGCCACATATCGTTTTTGACGAGGTGCGCGAGAAGGTCAACGTGCCGATGGTCAGCATCGTGGAAGCGACTTATGACAAGGCGGATGAGCGGGGGTTGAAAAATGTAGGATTGCTTGGCACAAAATTCACGATGGAACATGATTTTTTCAAACAACCTTTTTTGGCAAGCGAAAAGAATATCGTTGTCCCGACTGAAGACGAACAGGCATTTCTACACTAAAGAATCGTAGATGAATTGGAAAACGGCATCGTAAAACAGGACACGAAGGATGCGTTCCTGAAAATCATTAATCGTATGATCACAGAAGAAAATCTTGACGGTTTGATTTTGGGGTGCACGGAACTGCCGATGATTCTGAATAAAGACGATGAACGGTTCAAACAGATCGGTGATCACTTTTTTCCAAAGGCCGTCATGGTCCAAATACGGGGCGGACTCTTCTTGAACAATTACGGGCATCGCGCTTGTCATTATTTTACCACATCCTTGATTCATTTATGAATGGCGATATCTTACGATTAATAATACCATATAGCACATAACAAAACAAGTGTTCTTATTTATTTTTTCGCAAAAATAATACAAATGTAAAGGCAAGTACTGGAGTGAATAAATCGGGTGTCTCCAGCCAAAATAACGAAAGTGAGGATCATGTTTATGATCTCTTTAAATAAAAAAGCTGGAGGCGTTCCCATGAGCGAAGTTATTCGTCCTGAAGTAGAAGCTAACGACCATGCCGTTGCTGCAGAAGTAAGTGAGTTAAAACAACAGCTTCAACAAATGCAACAGCAACAGCAGCAAAATAGTCAGCAATCGTCCGGGCAGCAATCATCGGGAGGACAGCAGCAGTTGAACTCATTACTGCAACAACTGCAGCAGTTCAGTGACCAAACAACACAACAGAGTCAGCAAGCGGATCAGCAGCTTCAGCAGTCCATGCAGCAAGCGGTGGACATTCTCAGCCAGGGTTTGCAAACCGTGCAGTCCAATCAAGCTTTAAGTCAGGTGAATCAGGCGCTGAAACAAGCCGAACAACAACTTGACCAAATCAGCCAACAATCGCAACAACAGCAACAACAGCAAAATATGATGAATCAAATGCAGAATGCTCAAGGCCAGCAGAGTCAACAAAGCCAACAGCCTCAGCAAGGTTCACAACAACAGCAAGGCGCTCAAGCCTCACAATCAGCTCAAGGGTCTCAAGGAAGCCAAAGCTTTCAATAACCTTTTCGAGTGGTCCGTATAGCGCCGTTTTGGCGTTATACGGCCTTTTAAGTTAGTATGTGTGACAGGGAGGGAAGCTGGGATGAAACATTTAGAAGGCAAACATGTGGTACTAACCGCTTCACGAAAAACAGATGAGATGCAGACGCTTTTACATAAACAAGGGGCGACAAGCGATGTACGCCCGATGCAAGGAACGATCAAACAAAATAAAGAAACGGTCACTCGTTTAATGAAGGAAGGCCTGACCGGTCATGTCGATTGGTTTATTTTTACAACGGGAATCGGTGTCACGATGCTTATGGAATGTGCGGAAGAAGCTAGTGTGAATGATGAGTTTTTGGAAAAAATGGCAAGTGCAAATGTTGCAGCGCGTGGTTATAAAACGGTCGCGGCTTTGAAAAAATTAGACATTAGCGTGGCCATACGTTCAGATGATGGTACAACCGCGGGGTTGAAGAAGCAGGTAAAAGAGGTCAATTTTTCAGGGAAACATGTGATCTTACAGCAATATGGAATCTCTTCGCCGGTGTTAGAGGAATTTTTAGCAGAGCAGGGCGCGACAACGACGACGTGGCTGCCTTATATTCATCATGCGCCGGACGATGAAGCGGCGGATTTTTTTATCCGGGAGCTTCTCGAGGAAAAATACGACGCTGTTTGTTTCACCACCGGTTTGCAAGTAAAATCGTTGTTCAGTCGTGCGAGTGAAACGGGCAAGCACGGGCAGTTGGGGAAGCTTTTTGAAGACAAGACGATCGCCACTGCCGTGGGCAAGGTGACAGCGGAAGCACTCGAAGAAGAAGGCCTATCACGGGTAGTCGTGCCAACAACCGAGCGTATGGGGGCGATGATTGTAGAGCTTGGACGGTATGTGAATGGGAGTATATAATAATGACAGGTAAGGAGGCGGTTTGAATGGTTCAACGAATCATGAGTGCTTCCAAAATAATGCTTGAAAATACGCTCCATGAGTGTGGGTTCACTCATCTGAATGTTCGAACGCATGGCTCTCATCTCATCATCTATTCTGAGGAAGATGGGGTAAAGGTCAATCGTGCGAGGGTGACTCGCTTTAATACCCAGATGTATGAACTGTACATAAGTAATCACCGCGGGGAATGGGAAACCACTCATTTTAGCGGTTCGATGGCTGAAATGCTCCCTATAATAACCGAACAATTTCCGCACACACTCAAGAGAACTTTGCAAGCCATTTTATACGTTGGGCACGGAAGCCGAGTAAAAGAAGGTAACGAGCAATTTGAAATGTTTATCGATGCTGTAAAAAAACATTATAAAACAGAGATGATTCAAGAGATTGCCTATATTGAATTGGTTTCACCGACCATTACGGAAGGAATTAAAGCCTGCATAGAACAGGGGGCGACGAAGATTGCAGTCGTGCCGGTATTGCTGTTAAGCGCATCCCATGCAAAGGTGGATATTCCCCGTGAGTTGGAAAGGGCAAAAGAAACCTACCCAAACGTGAAAATGTCCTATGGCAAACCTTTCGGAATCGAAGATGATGTCATCGATGTGGCTGTCAGCCGTTTGCTGGATGCTGGACTACCGAAATTGAAAAAAGACCAAGAACGTGAAGATTGTACGGTATTGGTGGTAGGCAGAGGGTCGAGTGACGGTAACCAACCGAGCGACGTCGCAAAAATCGCGCGCCTGATCTATGAAAGAGTCGCCTGCAATAACGTGGAAACATGCTTTTTGGCCGCCACAACGCCGACGGTCGAACAGGGACTCGCGAAAGTGGAAAAACTGGAAGCACCACGCGTGTATGTGTTGCCGTATTTGCTATTTACCGGCGTGTTGATGGAAGAATTGGAAGAAATGCTCCGCGAGCGAGAAGGGAAGACAAATACCCGTTATACGCTTTGTGATTTTCTCGGTTCTGACAATGGATTGAGCGGTGTTTTGTCGAGGCGGACAGAAGAAGCATTGAACGAAGAAGGGAGCGCTTACGCCTGAGCGCACTCCCTTTTATGCTGGAGATGAGGGGCATGCGTTTTGTCGTCGGAGGCGGGGGTGAATTCGCTTCCGATGCGTGAAGTAATTGTTGGAAGCAGAAGCAGCGGCGGTTGTTGTGGTCGTGCCAACGCTCCATGAGGGATTGCTGAGGTACGAGCATGAAGGGTTCAGTTGGGAATGCCGAACGACGGTGGCGTCGCTTTAAGTGAAATGGTACTTTTATATACGAATCAGCCTCGGTTACATGAAGCCATAACGGAAAAAAAGCCCCACGACAGTTAGTGTATGACGCTCACGATGCCGAGTAGGGACCGGCATGGATCAATGACGGATTGCTAACAGTGAGCGTATCAACCGCCGGAGAAGGTTGGGAGATGGGGGTAGGACGGACATATTTTATCATCCGAAAATCAAAAATATCAGCCAAAGCTGAAGACCTACTAGTTACCATTTATTCATCTTGATTTCGATGAATATTTCGTTGTATAGCGGTTAATAACGTCATTTGTGCTTTAATAAAAATGGTCATTCCAGAGTATCAATAATAAATAAAATAAAGTTCAAAAATTTCAAAATATGAAATTTTTATAGTATCTTCCTTTCGGATTTATTATAAACTGATAGAAATTAAATATTATGATTTGGAGGAGGGTCTATCTACAGTATTGACTGATTTCCTAGCAATAAACGAATCATGTTTATACAAAGATAAGTCCCCGTGCTCAAAGTCACACTTATTTGTGTTTGAAAAGGCAATCTAAACATATAAATATGCGGTCGCTTCACTATTGTAACGGCCCACTCACCTCCGCGTGATTTGTAGTTTGTAGAGCACCTCTATAAATCTAGAATAATATAAAAAGTGCTCAGGGCTTTATAAAGGGGTGTTTATAAATATGGAAGAAATATATATTGAAAGAAATGTCGTTTTTGCCCAAACGGACAAGGAATACCTAACCTCAGATGTGTATCGACCCTGCGAGGGAGAAGACCTTCCTGCCGTTATCCTAATTCACGGCGGTTGGTACCAATCAGGTTCAAAAGAGATGTATAAAGAATGGGGGTCATATTTAGCTGAAGCCGGATTCGTTGCTATGGCTATTAATTATCGATTAATGACGCCAACATACTCTATCTACCCGGAAGTTATGGATGATATTCGTGCGGCTGTGAATTGGTTGGTAAGCAAATCGAATGAGTGGAATATCGAGCCTCAACGGCTAGGACTTATCGGTGATTCCGCAGGCGCCCATTTGGCTGCACAATTTTCTTTTCAGCATGCTACAAATGCGAGTTATAAAATACGGGCTGTTGTAGGTGCATATGGCATATACGATTTTGAGAAAATGTGGCACACTTCTCCGGAAACCCACACTCGTCTTGAAAGATTCTTAGGGAATGCATTTTCAGAGGCTAAAGAAAAATATAGAGAGGCTTCTCCTATGTATCGAATAAATGAAGCCGTTTCCCATCCAATATTCGATACAAGTTATTTCATTACATGGGGAGAAACTGATAAGGTGGTTCATCCATCACAGTCAGAAAGCTTCATACAAAAATTAGAAGAGGCTAACATTGAAACAAAAAAACTTGCCATATCTGATGCAGGTCATTTTTGGTTTAATATATTACCAGGTATTAGGGGAGGCATCTTAAAGGATTACCCAAACGCCGAAGTGGCACCGCAAATCTTGAAGTTTCTTAAAGAAAATTTATGCATTCAGGAGGTCGGAAACTTTTCAATGAAAAGAATACAAGAATTGAAAAAAATGTTGTAAAGATTATGGAGTGGTTACTATGAATGTAGATATGTACTTACAGCGTATTCAAGCTTTTAGCTCCTCGAATGCTGACTTGTCTTATTTAACTCATCTTCAATTTAATCATATGCTATCTGTTCCGTTTGAAAACTTAGATGTTATGCGACAAGTGCCGATTATCTTAGATCTTGAGAGGTTTTATGAAAAAGTAGTGTTACGTAAACGGGGAGGTTTTTGCTACGAATTGAATGGCTTGTTTTATTGGTTATTACAGCAGATGGGCTATGATGTACATTTAATAAGTGGAACAGTTAGAAAGCCGGATGGAACGTGGGCTCTGAAAGACAGCCATGCGGCATGTATCGTACAATTGGATCAACCTTACTTAGTTGATGTTGGTTTCGGTGATTCGATTCGTATCCCCATCCCTCTCACGGGAGAAGAAGTAAATGATGGCGGTACTCTCTATCGGGTGACGCAAACCAATAGCCATTCCTACTATTTTCAAAGAAAAAGAAATGAAAGTTGGATCACGCTATACAGTTTTGATAACCAACCAAAAAAGTTACTTGACTTTTCACCGATGTGTGATTATAACCAGACTTCACCTGAATCTCGTTTCACCCAGGAAAGTATTACATCGGTTGCCACGGAAAATGGTCGTATCACGCTGTTAAATGATACATTAACAAGCAAAGAGGGTAAAGCCAAAACAGAATACAAGGTTATTGAAAGTGAGAAAGATGAAGTGTTAAGTAAATACTTTGGATTAAAAACGGAATAGATGTTAACTACTTAATAGTTATCTCTCCTTTATTCGATTATTATATAAATAATTAGTAGTTGTAAAAAGGAGAGGGTGGATAATGTATACAACGAGCACGGCTTTTTTGGAAGCGCTTCAAGAAGCTGGCGTGTCTTATATTTTTGCAAACTTTGGGAGCGATCATCCTGCAATTATAGAAAGTTTAACGGATGCTGCAAAGAACAATAAGGAATTACCAAAGGTTATCATTAGTCCCCATGAATTCGTAGCCATGAGTGCAGCACACGGATATGCGCAAGCAACAGGAGAGCCGCAAGCAGTTATCGTTCACGTGGAATGTGGTACACAGAACTTAGGTGGGGCCATTCATAATGCTTTTAAAGGCAAAGTGCCGGTCCTTGTTTTTGCGGGCGCTTCCCCGTATACGCAAGAAGGTGAGCTGACAGGGAGTCGAAACGAATTTATTCATTGGTTTCAAGATGTCAATGATCAACGTGGGATCATGAGAGGGTATTCGAAATATGATAACGAAATTCGTAGCGGGAAGAATGTTAAACAGCTTGTCCATCGGTCATTGCAAATTGCGAAAAGTGAACCACAGGGGCCGGTTTACTTAATGGGCCCTAGAGAGGCGATGGAAGAAGAAACGAAGCCAGTCACCATCGATACAGAGCTCTGGCAACCGATTTCTTCGAGTGCACTTCCGCCACAAGATGTGGATGAATTACTGTCCGATTTAATGTCTGCTGAGAATCCGCTTATCGTAACATCTTATTTAGGCAAAAAAGAAGATGCGGTGGCAGAATTAACTAAACTGTGCGAGTCACTGGCAATTCCAGTCTTGAATTCCGTTCCACAAACGATGAATTTTCCGGCGAATAATCCCATGCATGTTGGTTACCAATGGAATGAAAATAAACAGCATCCAATCTTGAGAAAAGCTGATTTTATTTTGGTGATTGATAGCGATATCCCATGGATTCCGACGAAAAATAAACCTTCAGAAGATGCAACCATTTACTATGTTGATGCTGACCCACTAAAAGAAGAAATGCCGTTATGGTATATCCCTTCAAAACGTTTTTATAAAGCAGATTCATTGATTGCACTAAAACAATTGAATGGACGATTAGACGAGTCCAATAAAATGCAGACCTCACAAGTATCAGAACGCCGTAAAAGAATAACAGACTTCCATGAAAAAATGAAGACAGAAGTAAAAAATGCAGAACAAGCAGATGGAGATATTATAACACCGGAATATCTTACTGCTTGTGTACGAGAAGTGATGGACGAAAACACTGTTATTTTGAATGAAGGCATAACAAACTACGGGGCGATAACCGCGCATATTGAAGCAAATCAGACCGGCTCTTATTTCAGCAGCGGAGCAGGATCACTAGGCTGGAACGGTGGTGCCGCGATTGGAGCTAAATTGGCACATAGAGATAAAACGGTCATCAGTTTAACAGGCGATGGTTCTTATTTATTTAGTATACCGTCCGTTGTCCACTCAATGGCAGAACAATATGACACTCCATTTTTGACTGTTATTTATAATAATTTTGGTTGGAATGCGCCCAAGCACTCGACATTAGGTGTACATCCGGATGGTATTGCGAAGAATAATAATCAATTTTGGGTGAATTTTAATCCAAACAGTGAATTGGCTAAAGTTGCTGAAGCTACCGGAAATGCTTATGCCGAAACAGTGGAGGAACCTGATAAATTAATGGAAGCATTGAAAACTGCATTAAAGCAGGTGAAGAACGGGCGCTCTGCTGTTTTGGATGTCAGAATTCCGAAAGTTTAAATAATAGGGGAGGTGATTTTATTAGAGCATGGTTACGATATGATCACTAAAATTCAAAAATGGGGGAGATATGTTATGGAAGCAACTGGTAAAATAAGCCCGGCAAATGTAGGGTTTGAAAAACAATATGGCCCGCTTATCAATGGAGAAATGACCAAACCGGCTAATGGATATATTGATTCCGTAAATGCTGCAACGGGAGAAGTGTTAGCGCAGATTGGACGGGGCGGCGAAGAAGATATTGATCGAGCTGTAAAAGCAGCAAGAACAGCTTTTACAGGCTGGGCCGATACATCAATTGAAGCGCGCTCAGCATTACTAAATAAAATCGCCGATATATTGGAAAACAATCAAGAACGTTTGAAGATGATGGAGTGCATGGATACGGGTAGGGCACTTCATGAATTCGACTTGGACTATCAACTGGCCATTTATCAGTTCCGTTACTTTGCGGGTGCTGTTCTCACTCATTATGAAGGGGAATCCCGTCCTGTTGATAATGGATATTTAATGACAAAGAAAGAACCACTGGGCGTCTGTGCTCAAATTATTCCTTGGAACGTACCGATGATTATGACTGCATTTAAACTGGCACCGGCGTTAGCAGCTGGTAATACAGTCGTTTTAAAACCTGCGGAAGATGCTTGTTTATCCGTTATAGAATTCGGAAAACTTTTAAGTGATGTCCTTCCTAAAGGTGTTGTCAATATGGTTCCGGGTTACGGAACAGAAGCTGGACAGGCGCTCATCGACCATCCGGATGTAGATAAGCTTGCCTTTACAGGTAGTGTGGGTGTTGGTCGGCTAGTAGGTAAGACTGCTGGCGAAAGAATTCTTCCGGTTACGCTTGAGCTCGGAGGAAAAGCGCCACATATTGTATTTCCGGATGTTGATATCGATTCTGCAGTAGAAAATGCAACACTAGGATACACATTCTTTAATGGAGAAAGTTGTATTCTTGGAACAAGACTACTTGTTCACGATGATATTTATGATGAGTTTGTAGAAAAATTAATCGAAAGAGCAAAGCAAATTAAAATTGGTCCGCCAACCGATCGGTCCACACGCCTGGCATCTATCATTAATGAGAAGCAAGGGGAGCGCGTATTAAATTATTTTGATATTGCAAAAGAAGAAGGGGCAAACATTCTTTATGGAGGAAACCGTGTAACGGTTCCAGGGCATGAGCATGGATACTTTATTGAGCCTACGATTATCGAAGCGGAACCAAATATGAGAATTGCACAGGAAGAGATTTTTGGGCCGGCTGCTACGGTGACTCGTTGGAGTGAAGTGGAAGAAATGATTCAAGAAGCAAATGATGTTGAATACGGACTGGCTGCTGGACTTATGACCGAAGACTTAGAAAGTGCATTAGACGTTGCAAATAAACTTGACGCAGGTAGTATTTGGATCAATTCTTACTTTAACTTCCAATCGGGTGCGCCGTTTGGCGGATATAAAAATAGCGGAGTCGGTCGCGAGTACAGCAAAGAAGCACTAGATGAGTATAGCCAATCGAAGTCCATTGTGGCTGGATTTAAATTGCCGCCTCCAGGGACTTTCCTATAAAAAGAAGGATAATAGATAGCTAGTCCTTTACTTCGAGAAAGGAAAGGACTGGCTATTTAATTAAATTGTAAATAGAGAGGGGAAACGTATAATGGCTAATGTAAAGGAAACAACGTTAACAGAATTAATGGGGAATATCATTGATCATTCAATTGAAGTCGTAGACTTAACACATGTCCTTAATGAAGATACGCCTGTCATTCAATTACCAGAACCTTTTGTAAATACAAAAGGGTTCAAAATAGACAGAATATCCAAATACGACGATAATGGACCTTTCTTTTATTGGAATAATATCTCAATGGGAGAGCATTGTGGAACACATTTTGACGCCCCCGTCCATTGGATTTCTGGAAGAGGTCATCAACACGTTGATGAAATTCCGGCAGAAAAACTAATAGGTGAAGCATGTGTCATTAATATCAAGGAAAAATGTGACAACGATCCTGATTATTTACTCACCATTGCAGATATTGAAGAGTATGAAGCGAATCATGGCAAAATCCCTCCACATTCTTGGGTGCTCGTTCATACTGGCTGGGATAAATATGTTGATGACAAAAGATTCTTGAATGTTGGAGAAGATGGTCAGTCGCATACACCTGGTCCGACAGCTGAAGCGGCCGAATTTTTAGCAACCAAACGTGACATACTTGGATTTGGTGTTGAGCCTGTAGGAACAGATGCGGGACTCGCATCAACATTTGAAACGCCCTTTCCTGCTCACTACTTTATGCATCAAGAAAATAAATACGGGCTTGCGTCATTGAAGAATTTGGACAAACTCCCACCTCGAGGTTCCATTGTCATTGCAAGTCCTTTAAGAATTGATGGTGGAAGTGGTAGCCCAGCTCGTGTAATGGCATTAGTAGAGAATAGTTAGTGTATAAAAAAATTGAGGAGAATATTGAATGACAACGAGTAGCAGAGAAAATATTAATCCAACTACAATTTATGATCCTATTGATTACACGCATATAACGATTCCAAAGGGAAAGAAGCTTGCCTTTATATCTGGACAAGTAGCATGGGATAAAAATCTGGATGTAGTAGAAGTCGACGATTTAGCAAAACAAACGAACATGGTTTATCAAAATATTGAAAGCGCTTAAAATAAAATTAATGCTGGTTTAACTCAAATGATTGAGAAAGCGGAACAAGCCTCCCCTAGCGGGGCCATTCATCAAGGAAATCAGGGAACGGAACACCCATCCATGCTTTGATTAATCCATTAATTAATTAAAAAAGGGGGGCACTATGGGTCGTAATAACTTAAAATTAATATTGTTAAAGATAATTAGTGCATTAGCAATTTTTGTTGCTGGATGTGGAAGTGATGAGGTAACTACTGAGGAGGAAAATGATTCATCTGTAGATGAACCAGTCACGTTAACTATTGTAAGCTTTGTACATGACAATCATCCATTAACACGTGATGTAATACCCATGTGGATGGAACAAATCGAAGAGGGTACGGACGGTGCTGTTCAATTAGAATGGACGGGGGGGCCAGAATCCATTCCTACGGGAGAACAATTTGATGCCGTAAGTAGTGGTGTAGCTGATATAACCTTTAATACAAGCTCCTTCTATGGGCATTTGATGCCAGAATCACTTTCAATGCTCATGTCGCCTTATTCACCTGCAGAAGAAAGGGAAAATGGTTATTTTGATTACTTAAATAGCCGACATGAAGAGCAAAATCAAGTTTATTTAGGTAGATTCTTAGGACCAAATCCTTTTTACTTTTGGAGTAATGAGCAAATGAAATCACTAGATGATTTTGAAAACTTAAATTTTAGATCTAATCCAACGTACCATGAAATTCTCGAGGAATTGAATACAACAGTTACAGATATAGAGCCGGGTGAAGTTTATACCGCATTAGATCGTAACATGGTGGACGGGTTTGGGTTTACTTTGATGGGGCCTCATGAGGATGGTTGGACTGAGGTAACGAGATACATTATTGATGAGCCATTCTTGAATCAGAATGGAACGATATTAATCAATAAAGATACATTTGAATCATTGCCATCTGACCTTCAAGAGACTATGAAAGATATCACAGCCGAATTTGAAAAGGATATGATTGATTATTTTCATGCAGAGAATGAGACGACATGGGAAACAATCGAAGCAGAGGGCATAGAAAGAATTGAATTAACTGATGAGGATTCCGAAAGATTTCAGGAAATTGTTCATGATGTTTATTGGGAGATGCTTGAACGTGATGCTCCTGATGAAATTGATAATTTAAGAGAATTGCTTTTAGACGATGAATTTGATGTCACCTCAATATACGAGTAGATTAGAATGCTCGAGATAAGGTGTTTTAGATAACTTTATCTCGGGCTTCGCAAAGGGGGTTATCAACATGGTAAACAAGGCAACAAAGTTGCTGAATCAGATTGAGAATGTGTTTGCAGTGACTGCTGGGCTACTTATTTTATTCTCCATGTTTTCAGTGGTATTAGAAGTCATCGCGCGCTATTTTTTTAATATCTCTTTTATTTGGGTTAATGAATACAATGAGTATATGTTATTATATATCACTTTTCTTTCCGGTGCATGGTTACTTCGGCATAACGGTCATGTTTCGATTGATATCATCAACTTTTTCGTGGGTCGTAAGTTCAATTATGTGTTGAATGTGATTGCTGCTCTGATAGGAATATTTCTAATGATCATTTTAGTTTATTACGGAACGCTAGTGACTGTGGATGCTTATGAAAGGAATGCAACAAGCACGACTCCCTTACGTACTCTACAGGTATATATCTATATGATAATTCCCATCGGCTCATTCGTTTTGCTCTTGGAGTTTATGAGACAATTATTTATCGCTAACGATATTAAGTCTCGGTCATAATCATATTAATAGCAATCTTTTAGCAAAGGAGTATCAACAATGGATTGGTGGATGGTTTTATTTATCATATTGCTAAGTTTGTTGGGCTTAATGTTTATACGGGTACCTGTTGCATTTGCCTTTTTAATGGTTAACATCGTGGCCGCGTATATTCTGTGGGGTGGTGAAAGCGGTCTTTATTTATTAGTGCACAGTATCCAGGATGCATTGACTAATTTTTCCCTCCTTCCCATTCCTTTATTTGTTTTAATGGGGGAAATCATGTTTCATTCAGGTGTGGCCCCCAAGATGCTGAACACTTTGGACAAATGGTTGGGGCGTTTGCCTGGAAGGTTAAGTTTATTGGCGGTAGGCGGGGGGACTTTACTATCTTCTTTAACTGCATCAACGATGGCTACAACCGCTATGCTTGGTTCGACTTTAGTGCCTGAAATGGAGCGTAAACAATATAAGATTCCCATGTCTATTGGCCCTATTCTAGCCAGTGGGGGGTTGGCAGTGATGATTCCTCCAAGTGCCCTAGGTGTATTACTAGCTTCACTGGGTATGATCTCAGTCGGACAATTTCTGATTGCTATCATTTTACCGGGAGTATTAATGGCTGTTTTATTTGCTGTTTATATTATTATAAGGGCTCAGTTGCAACCTTCATTAGCTCCCAAATATGAGGTTGAATCTATACCATTGTCTGAAAAACTAGTAGATACTGCGAAATATATTTTACCCCTAAGTATTATTATCTTTCTAGTTGTAGGTTTTATTTTTTTGGGTATTGCATCTCCTACAGAATCCGCTGCAATGGGTGCCTTTGGTAGCCTAATCCTAGCTGCTTGGTATAGGCAATTGAACCTGAAAGTATTGACGAATGCCGTTTCTGGCACGTTAAAGCTAACGGCAATGATATTAATGATTGTTGCCGGATCTATTGCATTCAGTCAAATTTTATCGTTTTCTGGTGTTACAAGAAATCTTGTTGATCTTGTGGGGGGTCTTGAACTGACACCGGTATTCATTTTAATCCTTATGTTGCTTATCATTATATTTATGGGTATGTTTATGGAATCATTGTCCATTTTGATGGTTGTAATTCCTATTTATATGCCCATTGCAGAAGTTCTGGATTTTAATTTATTATGGTTTGCTGTTTTAGTGTTGATCGCCATTGAAATAGGGCAAATATCACCTCCGTTTGGCTTAGGGTTATTTGTTATGAAGGGTGTAGCACCTAAAGGAACAACAATGGGACAGATTTATGCAGCATCAGTACCGTTTATATTTATGCTAATATTACTTATAGCTATTGTTATACTGATACCACCGCTGGCGACGTGGTTACCTGGAATAATGACGAGTTAATATTAAATGGATAATATCAAATATGAATCAAATATGTATGTAAATAAGAAAAACCGCTAGGCACAAGTACACATTTCATGACGTTTTGTGCCTTGAGCGAAGTGAAAGGAATGGCCATTATAATAAATAAGGTTGCGAATAAAATATATGTAGTTTTTATGCTGATTTCCTTATTGCTTATGGTTGCTTGTTCAAGCGATAATGAACAGTCTTCTGGTTCAAATGAGGTTGACTCGAGTGAGGAAGAACAGTCTTCAGATACAAATAAAGGTGAATCAGATGGAGATAGCTTAGATGAAGAAGAGGAAATATTGATTGAAAAAAATGTAGTTTTTGGTAAAACTGATAAAGAAAATAATTTAACTGCGGACGTTTATAGACCAAATGAAGGAGAAGACCTTCCGGTTGTATTATTAATTCATGGTGGCGCTTTTACGTCAGGATCGAAAGAAATGTATGAGGAATGGGGTCCCTATTTGGCACAATCGGGATTTGTGGCAGTCGCTATTAATTATCGTTTGTATACTCCCGAATATTCAACTTGGCCAGGTGTATTAGAAGATGTTAAAACAGCTGCAAATTGGG
Organism: Salicibibacter kimchii; assembly: GCF_003336365.1. Taxonomy (GTDB): domain Bacteria; phylum Bacillota; class Bacilli; order Bacillales; family Marinococcaceae; genus Salicibibacter; species Salicibibacter kimchii. The sequence continues at coordinate 2,696,680 of NZ_CP031092.1, forward strand.
TTGTAAGTAATGCGAATGACTGGGATGTTGAGCCACAAAGAATGGGTGTTATCGGGGATTCAGCAGGAGGTAGCCTTGCTAACTTGCTTGCTTTTCAATCTGCTTCCAATTCTAGTTATAATATACGTGGGGCTGTAAGTGCTTATGGAGTGAAGGATTTCGAAAAGGAACCGGAGAATTATATAGAGATGTTCGGTAAGGATTATCAGAAAGCGCCCCATAAATACCAAGAAGCCTCTCCAATTGACTATATAGACGAGGCATCGAATAGCTCGACATTCGACACAAGTTTTTTGGTAATGTGGGGTGAAAATGATACTGAAGTGAGAACTCAGACAAACGAAGAATTTTCAAATAATTTGGATGAAGTAGGTATTGACGTAGAAGCGATTGAGTATCCTGACGTAGGCCACTTCTGGCTAACCGATATACCTGGTTTAGAAAAAGGAACCTTAGATGAGTATCCTAATACAGAGGCTGCACCAAAAATATTGGGGTTTCTAGAGGATAAACTTATTAATACAGAGATCAAAAATTTTTCACCCGATACAATTGAAAATTTAAAGGAAAGGGAACAAGATGAACTTTCCAAGTGAGAAACAAGGCTCAACACCATTAGAACAAAGAGCCAAATACTGAACACGCCCATGGGAAGCTTGGTCATCTTTCAGTATAAAATAGAAGCTGGGAAATTGGAGAAGTTTTTGCCACGTGGGAGTTGCCGTATATTTTTTCGATATCCTCTAACGAATCTGGCTTCTAATTGTTCCGTGACATAGTTTTAGCACCCATATACGCTTTTCTCCTTTTATAGATTAGGCAACAGTACGGGTCACAGTCTGTTCCTGTCTACATTAGGAGATTTTTCTATTTGTCTGAAAACAAAAGCAAATTTTTTAATATTTAGATTTCGAGATTGTTGTGACTGACAAGTGATTTTGAACGATACATTGAGCAACCGGGAGATCATCAATGCGGTGGGGTATTTAGGTATTGTTCAAAACGACTTATTCCTTACATCGAGCTGCATTAACAGTCAACTCCAACAATGGATCGCAAGTCTACCCAATCCCTGTCTGGTTTGACTGTGAAAATTGAGTTACTCTAATATACAAATTCTATGTTTGTCTGTTGCTTTAATTCATCCGGCTCTTTGACAACTATCCTTCGGTTTTCAACACAAATAATACCTAAATTCCTCCAATTTTTAAAAATTTTGTATACAGTAATTCTTGTAACACCTGTAAAGGCTGCTAATTCTTGTTGTGTCAAACAAATTTCGTTTTTCTGCAGTTTATAGATTAATTTCAACAATACGAGTGCAATTTTTTGATCAGAACGTAATGAATCCAACATTACATTATCTGATAATATTCTTGCTTTCTGGATTGTTGAATCAATCAAGAGGGATAGGAGAGTGGGATATGTGTGCATTAAATTTTTGAAATCCACAAATGAATAGTAATATAAAACAGTATCTTCATTTGCTACAGCCGTAGAGTAATAAGGTTTGTGATCCATAGCTTGTTCCCCAATGAGTTCACCTGGTCCTGTTAAATCTACAATTCTTTCATTTCCGTCAGATGTAGAGAGAACAATCTTTACAATCCCATTAAATATATAGTAAAAACCATCCCCTAAGCTACCTTGATGATAAATGATACTGTTTCTTTTATAAAAATGCCTACTACCATGGCTGAAAATATCATTCCAAGCAACTTCTTCACTTAGATCACGACTACGAATATTCAAGCTTATCACTCCCTCAGATGCTATATTTGGTTACCTCTTTATAACATGCCTCACATGAGAAGGGTAAAAGAATTTTATTGTTAGCAATGTTATACTTACAAATAATATTATGTCAAATAAAATGTTAACTAGTAAATAGAAAAGAGACGCTTTATTATATCACCAACAAATTTAAATAAACGAAAAAAATAAAAAATCAATAAAATTTCATATAATGAAATTTTAAAAATGAAACCGCCTTCAAATTTTGATAAATTAAATTTAACAAATCAAATGGAGGTGTAGAAATGGACACAAGGGATTTAAGAAATTGCTTTGGGCGTTTTACTACCGGAGTGACCGTAGTGACTTGGGGAGAAAATGAATATGATCGTTCGGGGATAACTGTAAATTCGTTCACCACAGTTTCGATGGATCCCCCTTTAATCCTTGTCTCTATAGATAAAGGGACGAAAGCTTATCGAAATATGAAAGGTAAGCCATTTGTTGTAAATATCCTTTCAGCAGACCAAGAAGCGCTTGCATGGCAATTTGCCGGAAAGAACCAGCAAGGATTAAGCATTCAATGGGATCAAGAGAAATACGGTCCGATACTACAAGGCGCTCTGGCGACCATCGAATGCTCACCGTGGGAAGAATTTGATGCTGGAGATCATGTCCTCCGTGTCGGAAAAGTTGAAAATTATCATTATGTTGATGGCGATGGATTAATGTTCATTCAAGGTAAAATACTCAATGCACAGGAGCAAAAAATAACGTAAGTGAACAGGGGGTTTATAATGGGCATTCGAACAGGGGCTGAGTATATTCAAGCCCTTAAAACTAATAAGCCAGATGTATGGATGGGCGGAAGAAAGATCACTGACATTGTAAATGAAGACAATTTTAAGCAACCGATTCGTGAAATTGCCAGGTTATATGATATGCAGCATGATCCTAAGTATCAGGACAGCATTACCAGGATTAGTGATGAAACCGGAGAAAGGGTCTCTAATGCCTTTATCGTCCCGAAAAATTATGACGATCTTATGGCACGTAAAGATTTATATTCAACTTGGGCGGAAGAAACTTTTGGGTTAATGGGAAGAACGCCCGATTTCCTGAATATAACGGTCACATCAATGGCCAGTAGTCCAGAGTTCTTTGATGATTTTAATCCACAGTGGTACGAAAATGTTAAGAATTACCATAAATATATTCGTGATAACGACCTTTTTCTCACACATGCATTGGTCAATCCGCAAGCAGATCGAAGTAAAGCCTCACATGAACAAGAAGAAGAGTTCGCGCATTTGGGAGCCGTTGAGGAAACATCTGAGGGCATTATTGTACGTGGTGCAAAAATGCTTGCAACGTTAGCTCCTGTCACAGATGAGGTTATCGTCTATCCATTCCCAGGATTTAAACCAGGTGATGAAAAATATACATTATCTTTTGCTGTACCCATCGATACGCCTGGATTGCGCCTACTATGCCGTGAGCCGATGCAAGACGGAAAACGACCGATCGCTGACCATCCTTTAGCATCCAGATTTGAGGAATCCGATGCGATATTAATTTTCAACGATGTCCTCGTACCGTGGCATCGAGTATTTCTTTATAACAATGTTGATGCAGGAAATCAATTATATGGGAGAACAGGTTTAAGCCAAAATACTCATCAAAATGCTGTTCGAGGATTGGTGAAGCTAAGATTCGCCCAGCAAATTGCATCAAAAATTGCCGATTCTATAGGTGTTGATGGCTTCTTAAATGTTCAGACCCAACTCGGAGAATTAGTTCAATCCGTAGAGACAATCAGAGCTTTGCTACGAGTATCTGAAGAAGAATATGAAATTAAGGCAAATGGTGAGGCTGTTCCCAATCCTATACCGTTGGAAACGATCCGAGGAATCTTACCGAAAGCGTATCCGAGAGCTATTGAGGTCATCCAAACGATAGGGGCTGCCGGATTAATTTTACCGCCAACGCATGCTGATATGGACATTCCGGAATTAAAGCAAGATATCGACCGGTACTACAAAGGCCGAGCAGGAATTTCCAGTGTAGAGCGTATAAAGTTGTTGAAATTGGGATGGGATCTAAGCGGCGAAGCATTTGGACAAAGGCTCGTTCAGTACGAGCGATATTATTCAGGAGACCCTGTTCGCAAATTGGGGATGTTTTATAACAATTATAAAAAACGTCAAAAAACCTTCCCGATGGTTGATAGAGCATTAAGTGAAGCGGACGCTTCAAAGAATATGGTTGACAGCAAGTCATAAGTATAAGCAAACATTATGTAACTTTTGTTGAAAGGGCTTACAATATGGGCGGAAGGGGTGAAGCTTAGTGGCTGCATCTGTGGGGAAAATAACAAAAATCTTAAATTGCTTCACTACTGAGACCCCGGCTCTTCGAAATAAAGACATTGCAGAAATGCTTAACTTGCATCCAAGCTCCGTTCATCATGTAATTAGTAGCTTATGTAAAGAAGGGATCCTAGTTCAGGATACGAAAAAAATGTATAGGCTAGGTTGGAGAATCCTCGAGTGGAGTAACAATGTCATGTATCATCAGGATATTAATGATGCCCTTCCACTTGTATATGATCTCATTCGGAAATATAAATGTGTGGTTCATATTGGTATGTATGATGCAGGTACCGTAAGGTTCGTACTCAAGGTGTCTGCAGAAGATGCAGTTGAACTGCCCACTACTTTCCTGGGAGCGAAAAAACCAGCTTATAGCACGAGTACAGGGAAAGTGTTACTGGCCTATAATCCGTCTTTTGTACAGCCTACAGTAGCCAGAGGTCTTGTTCGAGAAAGCCAAAATACTATTACTAGCACGTATAATTTAAGGAAAGAATTGAGTACGATTAAAAAAAACGGTTATGCCTTAAGTGATAATGAGAACGACACACAAACGTTCGCAATCGCTGCCCCTATTACTGCGTATTCCGGACAAACGGTAGCAGCGTTAAATATGGTTGGTTCGATTGATTACATGAATAGCATCAACCAAAGGCAAGCGATTCAAGACGTCGTTAGAATAGCGAAGCTAATTTCCAAGCATGTAGGATATATTGAAAATGAATAGCAAGGGTATTTTTATAATAAAAAATATTTAAATTAGAAAGGAAAGATTACTAATGGCATTACAAAGCAGAGCATTTGATATCCAACAATTAATTGAAGACAACAAGCATTTACTGAAACCACCGGTCAACAACATGGTTCTTTGGGAAGATTCTGAATTTATCGCAATGCTCTTAGGCGGACCAAATAAACGTCGAGATTTTCATATTGACCCTTCAGATGAGTTCTTTTATCAAATTAAAGGAAGCTGCTTTGTTGAGTGTATCAACGAAAATCAAGAGCGTGAAGTTGTGGAAGTTAAAGAAGGGGAAATGTTTATGCTGCCTGCAGATGTTCCGCACTCTCCCCACCGTATTGCAGATTCTTACGGAATTGTTCTCGAACGAAAGAGAGGCGAAGGTGAGCTGGAAAGCTTCGTCTGGTTCTGTGACAAGTGTAACCATGAAATGCATAGGGCGACCGTGCAACTAACAGATATCGGGACACAAGTGAAAGAAGCCATCGAAAAATTCAACGCAGACGAGGAGCTCAAGACTTGTGACAATTGTGGTCATAAAATGGCGCCGGAAGCAGAAGAATGGACGGCAAAGGCATGAGAGTCGATTTTCACACGCACATTATCCCAGGAGATCTTCCGGATTTCACGAAAAAATATAGTCAAGATCGTTGGCCGGTATTGAAGCCTACATGTTCTTGCGGTGCCAATATAATGGTAAGCGGTAAAGTGTTTCGTGAAGTGACTGATCAAGTATGGGACCCGAAAAAACGAATCGACGATATGGGGAAAGAGGGCGTTGATATGCAAGTCCTCTCCCCCATCCCTGTTACGTTTTCATATTGGGCACTGGTATCCGAAGCGCTGGATATGGCACAAATCCAAAATGATTTTATTGCGGATACGGTTAAATCAAACCCTTCAAAATTTCTTGGTTTAGGAACAGTACCGCTCCAGGATGCAGATGCAGCGATTAAAGAAATGGATCGCTGCATTCATGATCTAAAACTCCACGGGATTGAAATTGGAACAAATGTAAATGGTAAAAACCTAGACGAAGAATATTTGCTTGCTTTTTTCGAAATGGCGGCCAAGTGGGAAGTTCCTTTATTTATTCACCCTTGGGAGACAATGGCGAGGGACAGGACACCGAGGCACAATTTTATGTATACGGTAGGAATGCCAAGTGAAACAGCACTGGCAGCAGCAAGTTTGATTTGGAGCGGCGTCATCGAAAAGTTTCCGAACCTAAAGATTTGCTTCTCTCACGGTGGAGGTTCATTTCCATTTATACTTCCAAGGCTCGATCAAGGATGGAACGTATGGCCGGATTTGAGAAAGACGATAAATCCTCCAAGTCACTACTTGGATCAGCTATACTTCGATGCACTTAATTATGACCCATTAAACCTGCAATTTCTCATTGATCGTTTTGGTTATGACAAGGTAATGATGGGCTCAGATTATCCATTTTTGTTAAGAGAAACCCCTCCAGGTCATACGATTGATGAATTGGAATCGCTCACTCCTAAACAGAGAGACCAGTTGTTAGGAATAAATGCTTTGAACTTTTTGAATATAAAGGAGAAGTTTGAATAATGGACTCAACGACAATGACACCGGAAGAAAAATTAAAAATGATGGATATCAAACTTTCGCCGGTACGCCCAGCGGCAGGTAATTATACGAGTCATGTTAAGGTTGGAAACCTTATCTTTACCTCTGGGCAGGGTGTAGATAATTATCATGGTAAGTTGGGTGATACGCTAACGTTAGAGGATGGTTATAACGCTTCGCGCCAATCGATGATTAACTTAATCAATGTTTTAAAGGCTGAACTCGGTGAACTTAGTAGGGTAAAAAAGATTGTAAAGATACTAGGTTTTGTAAACAGCACGGAAACGTTTACTGACCAACCTGTTGTCATGAATGGTGCCTCCGACTTGCTTGCTGAAGTTTTTGGAGAAGCGGGAGAACATGCACGATCAGCAGTAGGCATGGCGCAATTACCCAATAATACAGCCATAGAAATCGAAATGATCGTGGAAGTACAGGACGATTGAGCATCTGAATACGACAAAAAGGAGGGTATCGGATGCGTGTAATGGAGACGGACCATAAGAAAATGGGTTCAATTGACTCCCATCATTTTATAAATGGGCAGTATATAAAATCCGGCAATTATTTTGAGAACATCAACCCTGCAAGTGAAAAGGTATTGGGCATCGTTTCAGAGGGTGATCGTGAAGATGTTGATAAGGCTGTAGCGGCTGCTAGGGAAGCATTAAAAGGGCCTTGGGGAGGAATTAGCCGGCGAGAAAGATCCAACATTCTACGAAAAATCGGAGATATTATCCTTGAGAGAAAGGAAGAATTGGCTGCTCTGGAAGCGATGGATACTGGGAAGCCCTATCAATTAGCTTTGGAGATGGATATAGACCGGGCTGCTCACAACTTTTATTTCTTTTCTGAGTACCTCACGTCGATGGGTACTGAATCTTACCAACAGGATGATCTGGCTTTACATTATGCCATTCGTCGTCCGGTGGGCGTCGTAGGCATTATCAATCCATGGAATTTGCCATTGCTACTTTTAACATGGAAACTTGCCCCTTGTCTTGCAGCCGGAAATACTGCGGTTATGAAGCCTTCGGAATGGACGCCGATGACCGCAACCTTACTGGGAGAAATATGTCAAGAAGCCGGTGTTCCGGATGGGGTTGTCAATCTCGTTCATGGCTTTGGTGTGAATTCGGCAGGAGAAGCGATTTCAGAACATCCTGATGTTGATGCGATCACGTTTACAGGTGAGACGACCACTGGAAGAGCGATTATGAAAGCTGCTGCACCGTCATTGAAAAAGCTCTCATTTGAATTGGGTGGAAAAAACCCCAACATTATATTTGCGGATTCGGATCTTGATGAAGTGATTGAAACAACGTTGAAATCAAGTTTTATCAATCAAGGTGAGGTTTGTTTATGCGGATCGCGCATTTATGTTGAAAAAGAGGTATATGAGGAATTCTTGGAGAAATTCACAAAAGCGACTAAGCAACTAAAGGTCGGCGATCCGTTCGATAACGATACAAATGTTGGTGCTGTGGTCAGTGAAGAGCATTTTAACAAAGTTATGAAGTATATGAATCTAGCTAAAGAAGAGGGCGGAACGTTCCTTACGGGTGGCCATCGATCAAATCATATGGAAAAAGGGTTTTATATTGATCCGACGATCGTAACCGGCTTGGATAGAAAGTCTCGTTGTGTCAATGAAGAAATTTTCGGCCCTATTGTAACAGTCATCCCTTTTGATACTGAAGAGAATGTCATTGAACAGGCGAATGACACGCATTACGGACTTGCCGCCACGATTTGGACGAATGATTTACGTCGGGCCCACCGTGTTGCAGGACAGATAGAGTCAGGCATCACCTGGGTAAACACTTGGTATTTAAGAGATCTAAGAACACCTTGGGGTGGAATGAAAAACAGCGGTATCGGTCGAGAAGGTGGCGTACATGGTTTTGAATTTTATAGTGAATTATCTAATGTCACAATAAAGATGTAAATCATCGGGGAGGACATGTGAAGGGAAAAACACACGAACTATCAGAGTATTTAATCACGGCAGAAAAGAACGGGGAGGGTGTTCAGCCCCTTACCACGCTACATCCTACATTAAATATAGAGGAAGCATACAATATTCAGTTAGAAACAATCCAATCGAAAGTGAGCAACGAGGACGAGGTTGTAGGAAAGAAAATTGGTTTAACCTCAAAGGCCATGCAAAATCTGCTTGGCGTGGATGAACCGGATTATGGTCACCTTTTACGAAGCATGCAAGTTAAAAATGATGGGCAAGTCAAGTTAAATAAGGTAATGCAACCAAAAGTAGAAGGTGAAATTGCATTCGTTTTAAAGAATGATCTTTCTGGCCCTAATGTGACAACCGATGAAGTGGTTACGAGTACAGATTATATTGTTCCGGCTATAGAGATTGTTGATAGCAGAATATTGAATTGGGAGATTACATTGCCGGACACCATTGCCGATAATGCTTCATCAGGTCTTTATATCTTAGGTGATGAAACTTATGAGATAAATGATATGGACCTCGGTGAAATAAACATGGTGCTCTACAAAAATAATGAAGAGATCAATAGAGGAAAAGGATCCGCAGCGTTAGGAAACCCTGCTTACTGTGTGGCGTGGCTTGCCAACAAACTTTATGATTATGCGATAACATTAAAAGCTGGAGAAGTCATTCTATCCGGAGCGTTATCGGCCGCTATTGAAGCAGCATCCGGAGATGAATTCACCGCATCCTTTGGCGGTATGGAAGACGTTAGCATCAGATTTGCATAACCTAGGGGGGTGTTGACTTTGCAGAAAATGAAAGTAGGCATCATAGGGTCGGGCAATATCGGCACTGATCTTATGATGAAGCTGCACCAATCGGAACACCTGGATATGTCGGCGCTGATTGGTATTGATCGGGATTCAGACGGATTGAAACGGGCAGAATCTTATGGTTATCACGTATTTGACAATGGGATAGATGAATTTATGGAACAGTCTCATCTAGCGGATTTACTATTTGATGCGACTTCAGCAAAGGCCCACGCTTATCATGCAGAAAAGTTAGCTAATACAGGGAAGCACATGCTTGATTTAACGCCTGCTGCCATTGGTCCATTCGTGGTTCCGACCGTCAATCTCAATGAACATATGGAAAAGAAAAACGTGAACATGATTACATGCGGGGGGCAAGCGACTATTCCAATTGTCCACGCAGTGAGTACTGTTGCATCGGTAGAATATGCGGAAATTGTCGCGACCATTGCCAGTAAAAGTGCAGGGCCGGGTACGAGAGCGAATATAGATGAATTTACGATTACGACAGCAAACGGGCTTGAAAAAATCGGAGGCGCTAAAAAAGGAAAAGCCATCATCATTCTTAACCCGGCCGAACCACCGATTATGATGAGAGACACTGTCCATTGCAACGTATACGGAGCAAGCGCCCACAAAGAAGAAATTACGACTGCTATAAAAAAGAAAGTAGAGCAAGTTAGTCAGTATGTTCCTGGTTACAGGCTGAGGTCTGATCCAATATTTGATGGAGATCAAATTACTGTTTTTCTTGAAATTGAGGGAAGTGCAGATTACCTTCCTGCTTATTCCGGTAATTTAGATATTATGACTTCTTCTGCGGTAAAAGTTGCGGAGGAAATTGCGAGACATCAAATAACAATGTCTGAAAAAGTCTAATCGTTGATCTGTCAAAAAAGGGGGTTGAACTGATGGAACAAGATATTGTATTGACAGAAGTGGCACTTAGAGATGGGAGTCATGCCATCAGTCATAAGTTTACGACGGATCAAGTCATAAACGTGACAAAGGCCTTGGATGAAGCAAATGTTCCTTATATCGAGGTCGCTCATGGTGATGGTTTAGGTGGATCTTCACTTCAATATGGTCGATCGTCAACAAATGAAATGGAATTAATTGAGGCCGCCGTTGATAGTTGTAATCAATCAAAAATTGCCGTTCTCATGCTTCCCGGCGTTGGTACTGTAAAGGAATTAAGAAAAGCTCACCAATTAGGAGCACAAATGGTCCGTGTCGCAACGCATGTCACTGAGGCGGATGTTGCTAGACAGCACCTTGCACTAGGAAAAGAGTTGGGGATGGAAACGGTCGGTTTTTTAATGATGGCCCATATGGTCTCAAAAGAAAAACTTCTTGAACAAGCCTTGGAAATGGAAAGTTCCGGAGCAGATTCTGTTTATATCGTTGACTCAGCGGGGGCATTTTTACCCCATGAAGTACGGGAACGTATAAGACTTTTGAAAAATAATTTGCAAGTCAATATTGGTTTCCATGGTCATAATAATCTTTCACTAGCGATGGCCAATACGTTAGTAGCGATCGAAGAAGGAGCGACAAGAATTGATGGCAGTATCCGCTGTCTAGGAGCAGGGGCTGGAAATACTCAGACGGAAGTATTGATTGGTGTATTAGAACGTATGAATATCAAGACAGGGGTTGATCTTTATAAAATGATTGACCTATCTGAATACGTGGCTGAGTCCATCCTTGAACACCCCCAGGAAATAACAAAAGGCAGTTTTATGCTTGGCTATGCTGGGGTCTACTCAAGCTTCTTACTTCATGCCAATCGCGCGGCACAAAAGTTCAATGTGGATTCAAGAGATATTCTTGTGGAACTAGGTAAACGGCAAGTCGTCGGTGGACAAGAAGATATGATTGTTGATGTAGCTAGTGAATTAGCCAAACAGAGGTGAGGCATTTGGATCTAAAAGAAATGGCGTCTGAAATAGAAGAAAACCAGAGAAATGGCATTGAGATGGAAAAGGTCACGCTAAAATACCCTAAGATGACTGTAGAAGAAGCTTATGACGTTCAATCACAAACAATTCAGAGGTATAGAGACCGCGGCGATGAAATGGTCGGTTGGAAAATGGGGTTGACGAGTGTAGCAAAGCAAAAGTCGATGAATGTAGAAGAGCCGATTTACGGAAGATTAACGAATTCTATGAAACTATCTACACCGACTTTAAAAATGGAAAACCTGATTCATCCAAAAGTTGAACCCGAGTTTGCTTTTCTTATCAATAAGGAATTGAAAGGGGATCAACTTCAGGTAAAGGATGTATGGGAAGCAACTAAAGAAGTGTATCCGGCCTTGGAAATCATCGATAGCCGTTATAAGAACTTTTCATTTACATTAACGGATGTGATTGCTGACAATGCATCTTCGAGCAAATTTATTTTAGGAAAAGAGGGGTTTCCTCCTGAATATACGGACTGGGACAATGTAAAGGTAACAATGTTCGTGAACGGAGATGAAGTTCAAAGTGGTTATGGAAAAGCAGTGCTTGATCACCCGGTAAACTCTATTATTGAGCTGTCAAAAATGCTTAACAGAACAGGTTTATCTATAAAGCCGGGTATGATTGTTCTTGTTGGGGCCATTACAGAGGCAGTGAGTGTTAAGAAAGGCGATTACCTGGAAGTTAACTACGAGACATTAGGTCAATTAAATCTGAATGTAACAGATTAGGGGGAAAAGATGCCGATTGTCCATATTCATTATTTTGCAAGGAAGAGAGACTTCACAGAAGAAGGCGTTAATCAAAGGTACCACAGATGTCGTCAGTGATTCTCTAGGTGTAGAAAAAGAAAGAGTCAGGGTCCTTATCCATGAGATACCTTCAGCAGGCGGAGTCAGTATGGCCGAAGAGTAGTAGACGTAAGCTTTATCAATTTTGGGGAGGTCTATAATGAAAAAGTACAAGAGCTTGTTCTATACAATGACGTTAGCTGGGTTAATGTCTGTGATGGCTGCCTGTGGGGGTTCTGATGAAGAAGCTGGTTCCGAAGTTGACGAGGAGGCTACTGCTGATGAAGCCTCAGATGAGGGTTCCGAGCCTGATCAAGACGCTGAGGAAGTCTTTAGCCTTACGCTTATTACGGAGGAATCACATATGTGGCATCAAGCAGCACTTGTATTCCAAGAAGAATTAGAGGAACGTTCAGATGGACGTTTTTCCTTAGAGACCTATCCGGCTGGCCAACTTGGTTCGGAAGCTGATATGTTGCAACAAATAGAATCAGGGTCCATCGATTTTGGTTTTATTACAGCAGCAGAAGTGAGTTCCCGTGAGGAGGCTTTTTCAGCATGGTTAGCTCCTTATCTTTTTGAAACCATTGAGGAAGCACATGAAGCTCGTCAATCTGAAGAAGCCATTGATATTCTTGATACACTTGAAGGCAGTAACATGCTGGGGCTGGATTATCTCTTCGCCGGTCAGCGTATGATGCTTTTTGCAGATGAGGAGGTAACAGGGGCTGAAGACATGTCTGGCCTTACACTGCGTGTAACACCAAGTCCCGCCATGTTGCATTTCTATAATTCTGCTGGAGCATCTACTGAAGGGATGCCGCTTACTGAAGTGTATTCAGCGGTTCAGCAAGGTGTGATTGATGGAATGGACATGGATTTGGATGCAACCATTACAAATAATTTTGCTGAAGTTGTTGATTATGGTGCGGTGACCAATCATATGGTTTGGCCATCTGTAGCAATAGTAAGTGAACAAACAATGGAAGGATTATCTGAAGAAGATCAACAGATCGTTCAAGATTCTTTGGAAGTTGCTGCTGATTACTCGGCAGAAACTAGAGCCGCTCAAGAAGAAGAATTTATTGAAGAGTTAGAAGACCAAGGTATGGAAATGTATGAGATAGATCAAGAAGCTTTTGAAGATCAAATCGAAGATTTTGATGAGGAATTTGCACCTCAGGACCCTCTCATTGAATCTTTTATCAACGCTCATCGATAAGAGGTAAACGACAGGAGTGATTAGAATGACAGCGGTTAGTGACTTCCTTGCTAAGATAGAAAAATTGATAGCAGCGTTATTGGTGTTAACAATGGCAGTACTTATTGTTACTGCTGTGGTGTTCCGTTATTTTCTAAACACTCCATTATCATGGGCAGGGGAAATAACGATTTTTCTGTTCATATGGATGAGTTTTGTTGGGGGGAGTTTGGGGCTTAAGTATAAGTCCCAAGCTTCCGTTACTGTTTTACTTGACCGAATTCCAATCAAATGGAAAAAGGTAATCTTAATTCTTGGGTACTTGATCATGTTAGGCTTTATGGTCATTGTGCTTTATTACAGTTATACGTGGGTGTTTTCACAAGGGGTGGCGAATCAAAGTGCAAATGCTTCTCAAATACCTATGTGGATTCCATATAGCGCTATTCCTTTTGGTTTGACATTTGCTACTGTACATCTGTTGGCAAACTCTATGAACCTCATTAGAGAGGAGAATTTCGAATGAGTATAGTTTTGGTTCTCCTTTTTTTCGTTTTACTGTTAATGGGCATTCCGATTTCCCTGGTGCTTGGAATCATGACTGTCCTTTATTTTCTAACGGTAGGTGAAATGACCCTGCTTGACTCAACCCCTCAACAGTTCTTTTCAAGCTTGGAAAACTATGGCCTCTTGGCTATTCCGTTATTTATGCTGGCCGGCGAGTTGATGAATAGCGGAGGGATTACGTCAAGATTGGTTAGATTTGCTAAAGTGATCATTGGGCATCTGCGGGGTGGTCTGGCTTATGTTTCGATAATCGCTAATATGTTTTTAGCTTCCATTCTTGGTTCAGCGAATGCCCAAATTGCCGTGATGAGCAAAACATTAGTGCCTGAAATGGAGAAAGAAGGGTATGATAGAAGTTACTCGACTGCATTGACAATGTCCAGTTCAATTATAGCGCCGATGTTACCTCCCAGTATGATATTTATTATCTATGGATCTCTATCAGGAACCTCCATTGGTGCCCTTTTTATGGCTGGAATTGCTCCGGGGATCTTATTTGCAATTGGCTTCATAGTGTTAACTGCTGTTATGGGATACTTATACAACTTTCCTAAAAGCGAAAGAGCGACAGGGAAGGAAATAGTAAAGAGTGCTTATGCTGTACTGCCTGCACTATCCATTCCATTTATTATCATCTTTGGAATCTTGAGTGGATGGTTTACGCCCACAGAATCCGCTGGCATTGGCTGTTTGTTGGCTTTTTTGATCGGGAAATTTTTCTACAGGGAACTTAAGTTTAAAAATCTTTCTAATGTATTCATCAACACAGCTTTAAGTACTTCGACCATTACCTTTTTGATCGCTATGGCTGGTGCTTTCGGATGGATGATTGCATTTGAACAAATACCGCAAACGATTGCCGACGGCATGCTTTCTATATCAGAAAATCCTCTCATCTTTCTTCTTATGGTTAACCTTATGTTAATTGTTTTAGGGACAGTACTTGAAGGAATCGCAGCTCTTGTCATTCTCGTACCCGTTTTTATGCCTTTAATAGGAATATACGATATCGATCCTATTCACTTCGGGATAATCATCTCTATCAATTTAACCATTGGTTTGTTAACGCCGCCTGTGGGTACCGGCTTATTCATAGCTTCTTCAATCGCCAGGGTTAAGTTTGAAAGATTGATTATATCGATTATCCCTTTTTTGATTATGTCTATTATCCTTCTCTTTGTCATTACCTATTGGGAGGACTTAGTCCTGTTTCTTCCGAGGATGTTAGGTTACTAAGTGCGTGAAGTATCAAGATGCGGATAACAGCATCTCTAACAGCTTGAGGGCTACACTCTCAATTGTTCTTGTTGCTTTTAACTTACGTCCTGCTATCACAGGTGTTGGGCCGCTTATCGGATTCCTGCGCGATGATCTGCAATTAACGAATAGCCAAGCGGGTGTATTGACGACACTTCCCTTACTCGCGTTTGCTGGGCTTTCGATGGCCGCTCCAAGACTCGTGAAAAAATGGGGAATTGAATGGGCGATTTTCGCAGGTCTTTTTACTTTGCTTGTTGGCATTTTTTTGCGGTCAGGTGGCTATCCTACGACATTATTTGTGGGCACAGCTATTATCGGAATCGGAATTGCGATCTGCAACGTTCTGTTGCCGGGATTGGTAAAATTAAAGTTTGAAAAACATACTGGGCTCATGACTGGTGTTTACACAACATCTATGAGTCTGTTCGCGACCATTGGCTCCGGATTTAGCATTCCGCTCGCCGTACAATTAGGGTTAGAATGGCAAGGAGCGTTTGCTGTTTGGGGCGTGATTGCAGTAGTGGCTATGGGAGTATGGACGACGCAGTTTCGGGGAACACGAAACTCCAAAGAAGAAGGAAAGGACGAAGATCGTGGTCCAAAGTTATGGCAGTCTCCGCTTGCTTGGTATGTCACCGTACGTATTTGCAGAAAAACCAGTTCGGAAAGAAGAAAACGTTCGCTCTTAATTCAGAGCGAACGTTTGCCTGCAGGTTTGATATTGCCCCTTTGCAACTATAACTTGAGAGAAATAAATTTTGTTTCCAGATATTCTTCTATTCCCTGATGATCTGCTTCACGTCCAATGCCACTTTGTTTCCATCCGCCGAATGGGGCTTGCACGGCGGATGGACCGCCATCGTTTAAGCTGACGACACCGTATTCAAGCTGTTCACTTAAGCGGATCGCTGTTGAGACATCGCTTGTAAATAGGTAGGCTGCTAAGCCATAGATGGTGTTGTTGCACGCTCAATCACCTCGAAAAAAATCCAGTTTGAATTTGAAAAAGAAGCAACCTGATCCTTTCATAAAAGGGGTCAGGTTGCTTATCATTAGAACGTGCCGGAATGAGCGATAAAGATTAAGAAATTACCCCGCTACCGGCCACCCTTCCCGCTTATAAGCCATATCCCAAAACATATATTCAAAGCGGCTCGTGTTCAGGAAAATCTCTTCCAGCCTGTCCAGCTCCCCCTCTGTTTTTCCTTCCGCGAGCTCATCAAGTTTGGTGATGAGCCAATTGCCAATGTCGCCGAATTCATCGGATGCGTACATGCGCACCCACTCCCCGTATTGTTCGTGTTCGGTGGCGCCTGGTATTTTTGCGAGTTCAAGGCCGATTTCGTAATAGCTCCAGGCACACGGGAGAATAGCCGCGATCAGTTCTGCAACGGATCCTTTTTGAGCTTCGGCCATCATGTAACTGCTGTAAGCAAGGGTAACAGGACCGGGGGTCGTAGCTTCAAGTTTTTCGCGGGAAATGCCAAGTCGTTCGGCGTAAGAACGGTGCAGGTCCATTTCCATATTCAAAGTATCATCAAGGACTTTTGCGAATCCAGCCATCGTTTTCAAGTCAGTAGCAAGAACAGAACCCATTGCTATTACGCGGGAGTACTCGATTAAGTATTTGTAATCTTGGCACATAAAATATTTGAAAGCTTCCACATCCAGGGAACCGTTGCCGATGCCTTGAACAAAAGGATGTTCATGGCTTGCTTTCCAAATAGGGTCTGCACTTTTTCGAATATGTTTGCTGAATGTCATTTTTATCTCTCCTTTAGTTGTTTGCATCACTTTATGATGAATCGAAGCAGTGTTTGTACGTAGTAGTTGAGTAACTTGGCCGATGTGTTCGTTGGAAGTGAAGACCTTGATGATTTCCTCTGTGCGTTCATGCCTTTGAATGAGCGTTTACATTCCCCCCCTCTTTTTAACCTTCAGACCAAAATAAAAACCACTTCCTTTGAGAAGTGGTAAGATAGACGATAGATGTCATCCGCCCACTTCCCTACGCCAGTGTGAACTGGATCAGGTGATAAGGGTCGAGGCTCCGCCTCTCTCAGCTAGTTAAAGCACCCCTAGTGGTTTTTTATGATATTAATATTTTGCATCTCTAAGTATAGCATCCTCCTGGAAAATAATCCAGCGGATGTCGCGCCTCAATTTCCAGTAGGTTTGTATAATGCACATCGTTGTTTCATCGGGGAGCGTTTGATTGGAGATACACGGGGGAACAGGTTAACAATCATTTCGTGAGGGTGAAATAGGATTGCACTGGATCAATTGCAGTAGGGGCTATTTTCGAAAATACCGGCAAGAAAAGGGGAGAGGAGGCATCTATGTCTGCCAGGTCAGTTTTGTTCATATCAGCAGGTTTATTTACGACCGTGTAAGATCTGGGCCGGGTGGCGAGCTCTTAAAGGCTGGCGAGAAAGTGGGGTTGAAAACGGGAAGCGAGGTGTTTGCCGATCGCACGTATCAGGAGGACGGCACCCTCACATCATGACGGGAAGCAAACGCCTTGATCGAAGATGGTGACGAGACAGGAAATCAGGTCATTCGCATGATTGAAGAAGGGCAAGTACGTTCGCAGCAAGGCAGTGATGTAGACATCCTCGCCGAAACCGTCTGTATCCACGGGAACGGTCCCCACGCCTTACCGTTCGCGAAAAAAGTCCATCATAAAATAGAAAATGCAGGCATCGACATTCGGTCGATTGAATAGGTTGGAGAGTTGCTCGCTAGAAAGTTGTCGGGAATTTTTTCTCAACAGCCTTTCTTAAAAGGGAAGAAAGGCTAAATGCGATCACTTATTAGGGAAAGAAGTTTGAACGGGATGCTGAACCGTACGAAGTAAAGGCGGCGAGGTCGTAGTACTTCTTGGTATTATACGGGATGTGGGTGACATCGACTCCTATATTCACGACGTGAAAGAATGTTCCGAAACACGCCACTTGTACTCTGAAAACACTAAATCTTCAATTTATCCTTGATGTGAAAAATATCCTTGTCGTGTTCGACCATTTTCTCAGTTAAATACCGTTCATTTTTGTGCTGGTGCTTATCAATGTGCACCGCGTATTCCAGTGTCTTTTCTGTCATTTGCGTGTTGTAAGCGAGCGTTTCATCTAGTCTGTCAACTTTTTCGTTGATTCCCACAAATCCATCTTTTAGACCTGTCCATCTTTCTCTCATCTCTTTCTTAAATTCCTTGAATTCGTTCTCTTGGGAATCAAGTTTTGCAAGAATCTGTTTTAACAAATGGTCACTCATCGCGTTCATCCTTTCGTTGATTTATTTTTTCTGTCGGTTGTCTTTCATGTGCAACGTTCTATTGATTGAATTTTTGCAATACATTTCTTCATGTCAACGCTCCCCTTCCCAACTATGTATAGTTTATCATTCATATTCTTTTTCACCTATAGAATATCCGTTCCAATTTGTGGTCAGCTGATTTTAAATGACAGGGTATGTTATGTTGACGTAGATCTCCTCCGCGACGATCGTCCATGGTTCGTTTTATCTCATGTTTGAAGGCTGTCGCGACATTCGTCTCGACAGCCTTCCCTCTTTGCAAGCATTCCCACGCGCGACACGTTCGTCCGCCAACAAAATTCAAGTCGTGCTTTCGCTTGTTGCGGATTGCTGTTTACGAATGCGTTTGATATTTAAATGCATCAGGATAGCCATCACAAGCGCTATTGCCAACAAAAAGATAAATAGAACGAAGGCACCTGTATAATCAGCGGTAGCCCCAACGATTGCCGAAACAGCCATCGGTCCGAAAACACCTGCCATTGCCCAGGCGGTTAGCGTATAACCATGAATCGCTCCCAGCTGTTTTGTGCCGAATAAATCGCCGATGTAAGCTGGTAGACATGCAAAGCCGCCGCCGTAGCAAGTCATGATAATAAATAAGAGAATCGCGAAAAGGATTTCATTGGTTGTGAACGGCAGGAGAATGAATGCGCCCAATTGCAAGACGAAGAATATGATATACGTGTTGGTTCGTCCGATATAATCCGAAGCGCTGGCCCAGCCAATTCTCCCGAAACCGTTGAAAAAACCCATGATGCCGACAATCGTCGCCGCGGCGGCTGAACCCGCCCCGGTAATTGCCTGCGTCATGTTCGAGGCAACAGCAAGAAGCATGATCCCCGCGGAAATGTTGATAAACATCATTCCCCACAGCAAATAAAAACGGAACGTTTTCAATGATTCCCGGGCATTGAGTTGAGCCAAGTCTCCCTGGGTATCTTTTTTCTTCTTTTTTTCCTCCTTTTTCTGTTCTTGTTTTTTCATGTTGGCCGGTTCCCAGCCTGCCGGCGGCGGTGCAATGTAACTGGCGCCGGCAAACATGAGAATTAAATAAGCAGCCCCGAGCGTATAAAAGGTTGCCGGAATACTAATCATGCCCATTAACCATTCGGCGACAGGGCTTGTAATAAGAGAACCTGCGCCGAAGCCTAAAACTGCCATCCCCGTCGCGAGTCCGCGTCTGTCCGGGAACCATTTGACAAGCGTGGATACGGGGGATATGTAACCGATCCCGAGACCGACACCGCCGATCACACCATAAAAAAGAACAAAGAGGGGCAAACTCTCCATCTGTATCCCAAAACCTGCACCTAATGTACCCGTTCCAAAAAGAACGGCTGAGATCATGGCGGATTTGCTGGGGCCGTTACGTTCGACAAATTTTCCGAGAAAAGCGGCGGACATACCGAGAAAAAAGATGGCTGTCGTAAAAGCAAATGTTACCGCTCCGATGTCCCAGCCAAGTGATTCATTCAATGGATTTTGGTAGACACTATAAGCGTAGACAGAACCAATCGATAAATGAATAGCAATGGCTGATGCAGCAATCAACCAACGGTTTTTGTTTGCTTGCAAAATGAACACTCCTTCCTTATGTAAATGAAAAATTGAACAAATAATGAACCATATAGGAATACGTACCACAGATAAATAACAATAAAACATACAAATCCCGTAATCTTAGTTATATATGGGGTAAAAAAAGTTTATGTAAGTGCATGACAGGGAAAGATATCATAAGCCATTCGTTTTACACATGCTTCTAAAAAATGTTATATGTTAGAAAATACACGGAGAGGGAGGTTCTTTTTCTTGTCTGAAATAAAAGTCAACGGAAACCGTCTTCAAGCAAAGGAAAATCAGAGCGTGCTTGATGTTTTGACCGAACATGACATCGAAGTGCCGAGCCTGTGTTACCACCCGAGCCTGGGTGCTATTGAAACGTGTGATACTTGTATCGTCAGTGTAAACGGAGAGTTGGTGCGCTCGTGTTCTGCGAAAGTGAAGGACGGAGACGCTATTGCTACGAACGACGAGGCACATGAAGCGCAGCTGATCGCAATGGATCGCATTCTCGGCAACCATGAACTGTATTGTACGGTATGTGACTATAACAATGGCGACTGCGAGATACATAACGCGGTGAAGGAAATGAGAATAAGCCATCAAGAAACACCATTCAACTATAAGCCGTATGAAGTGGATCGCAACGCTTTTTACCGTTACGACCCGGACCAGTGCATTCTTTGCGGACGTTGCGTGGAAGCTTGCCAGGATGTGCAAGTCACGGAAACGTTAACGATTGATTGGGAACGGGAACGTCCGCGTGTGATCTGGGACAAGGACTCCCCGATTGAAGAATCCTCGTGCGTGAATTGTGGCCACTGTTCCACCGTTTGCCCGTGCAACGCGATGATGGAAGTGGGCATGGAAGGGGAAGCCGGTTTTTTAACAGGAATCAAGGATTCCTCCATGCGCCCGATGATCAACATTACGAAAAATGTTGAAACAGGCTATGAACAGCTTATGACCATTTCTGACATGGAAGCGTCCATGCGCGAAAATCGCATTGAAAAAACGAAAACGGTATGCACGTATTGCGGAGTCGGCTGTTCCTTTGATGTGTGGACGAAGGATCGCCAAGTGTTGAAAGTCGAGCCACAAACGGAGGCCCCGGCAAATGGCATTTCTACGTGTGTAAAAGGAAAATTCGGCTGGGATTTTGTGAACAGTGAAGAGCGCCTTGAAAAACCATTAATTCGGGAAGGCGATGCGTTCCGCGAGGCGGAGTGGGAAGAAGCATACGACTTGATTGTAAACAAATTCACGGAAGAAAAAGAAAAGAACGGACCTGACTCGCTCGCGTTTATTACGTCTTCCAAATGTACGAATGAAGATTCCTATGCCATGCAAAAACTCAGTCGTGCCGTTATTGGCACGAACAACGTCGATAATTGCTCCCGTTATTGCCAATCGCCAGCGACGATGGGCCTATGGCGAACGGTCGGCTATGGCGGCGACTCAGGGCAAATTACAGACATTGAAAAAGCCGAACTCGTGATTATCACCGGTTCAAATACAGCGGAAGCTCATCCGGTATTGGCAACACGCGTTAAACGTGCCCAAAAGCTGCATGGACAGAAGGTGATTGTGGCTGATCTACGTAAGCATGAAATGGCCGATCGCGCCGATCGATTCGTTCAGCCCGCAGGGGGGACAGACCTTGTCTGGATTTCAGCGGTTACGAAATATATCATTGATCAAGACTGGCATGACCAGGCGTTTTTGGATACGCATGTCAATGGCTTGAAAGATTATATCAAAAGCCTTGAACCGTACACCCTTGACTATGCCGAAAACGTTACCGGTTTAACGAAAGAAGAAATGATCGAAATCGCAACATCGATCTATGAAGCGGATACGACTTGCTTTTTATGGGCAATGGGAATCACCCAACACGGGGGAGGTTCTGATACGAGCACGGCGATCTCCAACTTAATGCTCATTACCGGCAATTATATGAAACCAGGCGCGGGAACGTATCCATTGCGTGGGCATAACAACGTGCAAGGTGCCAGTGATTTTGGTAGCATGCCTGATCGCTTCCCGGGGTACGAATTTGTCACCGATAAAGACGTTCGAGCGCGCTATGAGAAGGGATGGGGCGTTGATTTGCCTGCCCACGCGGGGCTTAATAACCATGAAATGGTGGACGCTATCCACGACGGAACACTGAATGTTTTATATTTAAAAGGCGAAGAGATGGGCATCGTCGATTCCAACGCTAATTATGTGCAGCAAGCGTTGGAGAAGTTGGATTTCTTTGTTGTCCAGGATATCTTTTTCTCAAAAACGGCCGAGTTTGCCGATGTAGTGCTACCCGCCTCTCCGAGTTTTGAAAAAGACGGTACGTTTACAAATACGGAACGTCGATTTCAGCGTTTGTATGAAGTGTTTGAGCCATTGGGCGAATCAAAACCGGATTGGTTGATTATTAAAGAAATCGCCAATCGTATGGGAGCGAATTGGGATTTTGAGCATCCAAGTGAGATTATGGACGAAGCCGCCTCCCTCGCCCCGATGTTTGCAGGCGTCAGCTATGATCGTTTGGAAGGATATAACAGCTTGCAATGGCCGGTTGCCGAAGATGGCACGGATACACCGCTTCTTTTTGAGGACGAATTTCCGTTTCCGGATGGTAAGGCAAGACTTTACCCTGTCGAATGGACGGAACCTCTTAAGTTTGGCGACGAGTATGATCTTCACGTGAACAACGGACGCATACTCGAACATTTCCACGAAGGCAATATGACTTATAAATCCGAAGGGATTACGAAAAAAACCCCAAGTGTTTTTCTGGAAGTCTCACCGGAACTTGCGAAAGAGCGCGGGCTTGAAGATGGAACCGTTGTGCGCTTAACGTCGCCTTACGGAAACGTCAAAGTGGCTTGCATTGTGACAGATCGCGTGAAGGGAAAAGAAGTGTACTTGCCGATGAATGACTCAGGCGTTGGGGCAATCAACTACTTGACAAGCAGCCATGCCGATAAGGATACGGATACCCCGGCTTATAAAGAAGTGTCTGCGAAAATGGAAGTGCTTGAGCCGAAGGGCGAGAGTCCCTTACCGAACATCAATCATCGCAACGGCAATCCGCAACCGCAAAAAGGGGTAGCGGTGGAACAAAAATGGGCCCGCAAAGATTACACCTTCCCAGGCGACCTCGTGAAAGAAAGGAGGTCCCAGTATAATGGCTAAAGCGACCAAAGTCATCCACCGCATGGAACCGAGTGAAGAAGAATTGCGTCAGCGTGATTGGGAAGAGATTGAAAGCGTCCTCCTGGAAAATAAGGAAGTGGTCGCTGATACGTTTGAGATTATGAAAGGACTCCAAGATTGGGAAGTATTCAATACGCTAAATGCTCTCCTAAAAGAAGGGGACGCGGTGCTTGAAAGACTCGTAACAGCCGTTGATAATGCGGATACGACGCAATCGATAAAAAATATGCTTCTCATGTTCAGTGTGCTCGGAAAGCTCGATATGGAGGAAGTCGAACCGATCGTCTTGAAGATGAATACAGCGTTCTCCCAAGTGGCCGAATACGAACATTACGGAAAAGAAGGGGGCGGCTATCCCGCGCTCCTTCGCTCCATGAAAGACCCGGAAGTCATTGAGGGCATGAACGTACTCATGGCCTTCCTCAAAGGATTCGGTGCCAATCAGGAACATAGGGAAAAAATGGAGGATCGGGACGCCAAGCTTCAACACGATTCGGAAAAAGCAGTGTCCGGAACCCGTGTATCCCGTCGCACATCATCTCCGTCTAACAAATGGTATGTTGCCGCAGCCGGCGTCTCATTGCTTGCTTTGCCTTTTATTTTCAAAAAGCAAGGGTCGTGATAAGACATGAAAGGAAAGGCACAAACTTCTCAGGCAATTTTGCGCTACGAAAATGGTAGTGCTGAATGGAAGGAAGACACCATCGCCGCCGAGTATCCCGTAACAATAAAATTAAACGGGGATGAGTTCGTGACGATGGTATGTACCCCGGATTACATTGAAGACATGGCGATTGGATACTTGGCATCGGAAGGGATTATCGCCAGTTTTAACGAGATAAAAGAACTAAGAGTGGACGACAAAAATGGTTATGTTCATGTGACTTTGACGAAAAACATCGATCATCTGCACCAACAAATGCAAAACAAGCGGTACATTACCTCTTGTTGCGGCATGAGCCGACAAAGCTTTGTCTTTGCCGCCGATGTGAAAACGACAAAAACCATGCACACACGACAGGTGGTCATCGCTCCGGATGATTGCTTTCGCCTAATGGCAGACATGCAACAAGCAGCGGAAACGTTCCAAGAAACCGGCGGCGTACATAACGCCGCCTTATGCACGCTTGATGGCATCGTTCTTATGCGTATGGACATCGGCAGGCACAACGCCCTCGATAAAATATATGGATATTGCTTAAAGCACGACATTTCGTTGCAAGATAAAATTATTGTTTTCAGCGGACGGCTTTCATCGGAAATTCTCTTGAAAGTGGGGAAAATCGGCTGCGAGGTCGTTCTATCCAAATCAGCTCCGACCGAACGTGCCCTGGAATTGGCCAAGGAGTTGGAAATTACAAGCATCGGATTTATTCGCGCCGGGTCGCTGAATGTGTACACCGTGCCGGAACGTGTCGTTTTGCCGTGAAATTTTTGGTGTTTGGCTGATAAAATCAACCGGAAACGTTTTTCGTTTCCGGTTGTTTAACTTATTCCCACTTCTCGATTAATGCATTGGCTTCCGCTAGCAGAGTGTCATAAACATCATCGGAAATCCATTCCTGCGCTTGCTGATGGTCAAGTAAATCTTTGAATCCGTTCATATGGTTAATGACTTTTTCTGCCTCTTTCTGGTCTTCAAAGTGAGCGACGGACGTCAGATGCAACTCTAGGGAGTGGACGGCGTCCCCGTTTTCGAATTCGGCTTCTTCGGCAAAGGTTTCGACTAAGCTTTTAATCTCTTCGGCGCTGCCTTTTTCATCTTCCATCTCGCTTTCTACTAGGGCGCTTCCTCCTCCGCGCCGCTCAGACTCAGTGGCCGCGGTCACTGTGCCATCGTCTGAAAATTCAATGCCTATCGCTGCGCTAATGCCTTGCTCGGCGGTATTGGCGGTAAAGATATGGCCCATTGCTTCTAGTTCTTCGATTTGTTGTTCGGTTTCTGCATCCAGATAGTTTTCTTCATACTCAGCCAATGCGTTAAAATTGTTTCGTTGCGACAAGCGAGGCTGTTCAATCGCTTCCGGAAGCGACGTGTCAAAATCCAGATTACTCATCATGATTTGAGACAAGGTTGTTAAAATGGTATCACTTCCCGGAGCGCCTACCGTTAGCACCGGTTTTTCCTCTTCCATTACAAGGGTCGGTGCCATGCTGCTCATAGAGCGCATTTCCGGGCGCGGATAGTTCGGATGCGTAGGAGAATCGGTCGGCGTTCGCCCATACACGGCGTTATTTAATAAAAAGCCATAGCCGGGCACGACCATGCCATTGCCGCCGATCGATACAATCGTTGTCGTGTAGCTTACGACATTGCCTTCGTCATCGCTCACAGCCAGGTGAATCGTTGATTCATCGGGAATGTTCTCTTCATCTTTTCTGCGTTTTTCTTTATCGGCCTGTACACCTTGAGCTTCCTCTTCGACAGAAGTGGTTTCAGCCGGCGGTGTTGCGTCACCCATGACGTTCGTTTGGCTCGGTTCCTCGAGCGTCTCGCTCTCTTCGGTTACAGGCTCTGCTTCGATATGATCAAGGAAGAACGTTTGCGTTTGCTCGTAATCAAAATTAATCATGCTCATCATCAAGCGGCCGAGGGGTTCATCCAGCTGGTCGTCTTCCGCCAAATCATGGACGGCTAACCATTCCTCGGGTTCCTCGTCCTCCACTTCCCAGGCACTTACTTTAAGCTCGTTATTTTCAACCCGGAAGCGCAAGTCGTGCCAATCCGTCTCCACGGGATAATCGATACGTTCGAGGGTTGCCAAGTTACCATCGATGACGCGTTGAAGGACGAGTTCCCCGGTTTCCGTATTGATTTCCAACCCGTATCCATTACTCGGAATGCTGCTTCCCGACTGCCATACATCGCCGTTCAGCCATAAGCGCAAGCGTTGGTCATATCCTTCTTCATCGGCGCGCACGCGTAAGTTCACTTCATGATCTTCCACAGGCTCCATGTTGGCAGCGGCCCGTCCGTACGCGCTTCCTCTGTCTTCCCCTCGGTCGCTCAAGTCAATTTTTCCGGTTTCATCTTCAATCGTAAAGCTGGCATCAAAAGGGTCGCTCATGGGACCGGTATCGATTCTGTGAAATTTACGGGCATCCCATTCGGCGCCATCTTCGACTGCGAAATCATAGAAGAAGTCCTCGTCATCGTCCAACCAGGGATTGCCGGGAGGCACCTGGCCAATCGATGCACGCCCCGAATCAATATTCGTGATCCGCTCTTCAGTATATGCATCGGAGAGCAGCTTATCGACGGGGACGTCCGTATGCACGGGATCACCGATGTATTCCCGACGATCAGCAATCGCGTAGCGGGTCGCTTCCATGAAATGATGCCACGCCTTGGTGCTGGACATATTTTCGACATCATAATGCTCGAGCATATTAAACGTTTGGCCAATCGTGATGCCGCCGCTAGAAGAAGGAGGCATGCCATAGATGTCGTAGCCCCGGTAATCCGTGTGGATCGGCTCGCTCGTTATCGTTTCATAGTTTGCAAAGTCTTCCATCGTCACATCGCCTTCCAGCACCCCGTATTCTGTCAGCCATTCGCCACTGATAGCTTCAAAGTCTGGATCATCCACGACAGGTGGGTCGTTAATCGTATCAACCATCGCCTCGGCGATTTCTCCTTCATAGAAAACCTCGCTACCTTCATCCGCAAGCAATTGATAAGTATGAGCCTTATCAGGGTTTTGCATCACGTCACCGGGTTCCGGTGCGGAACCATTCTCATTGAGATAAATGTCTCTTGTCGAGGAAAAAAGATTAAAGCGTTCCTGATTTTCCGTCGTTTCCCGTACCAAATTTTCATCCGCGACGAATCCTTCTTCGGCCACGTCAATCGCCGGGCGTAGCACTTCTGCAAACGTCATTGTTCCGTATTCTTCCAGGGCAACTTCCCAATTTTTTATCGTCCCGGGAACCGAAAACGATTTTCCGCCTGAGGTTCTCATCGCTGAAGGGAAAATCTCCCCTGTTTCTGGATTAATATACGTTTCGTCATTAAATGAGGCCGGGGTAATGGATCGGCTGTCAATCGCGATGGGCTCGTCTTCATCTGTCAAATGGATGAGCATCATTCCACCGCCGCCAATGCCGCCGGAGTAAGGTCTCGTGACTCCTTGAGCCGCCGCTACAGCCACGGCAGCATCAACCGCATTTCCGCCTTGTTCAAGAATCGCCATCCCGGCTTCGGAGGCATGGACATCTTCAGAAGCCACGGCTCCACCGCTTCCGGTCATGTGTGAAATAGGTTCACCGGATTCTTCGGCATATAAAGCAGGTGTCCATAAAGAAACGATCAACACTGTGCATACGAGTGAACTTCCAAATTGACGATGTTGCTTTTTCATTCAAACCCTCCTAAATTATCATAATATTAAAAACTACCAATAGAGTAACATCAATGTGAGATGGATAAAAATAGTAAATAAATATATATATAGATATTGGGAATAAAAATAAAAATATTTAGATTTAAAAATGGTCATATCCTCCTTTTTTAGGAAAATATATGAAAAAATGAGAGATAAGTAAGGGAAACCCTGTCACAAAAAAGATTTTTATTAATACAAAAAATAAAAATAGTAAAAAATACACATCCGGGAAAAGGGTAATTATGAAATAGGTTTCAAAAAAGATAGAAAATCTTTCGAAGTGGCCAATGAAAAAATGATAGAAATGAACTATTATTAAATAAAAATAATAAATAGATATAAATTTATAACCTCAGGTTATTTTTAGATTTATTGTTACAATGGTAATATTTAGTGTAATATCTCAAAGTCATGAAATAAAAGCAAAAAAAGGAATAGGAGGCGACTTTCGCGGGCGATGAATTTTATCTTGGGTAGGATCACTTGAAATGTTGAAACGGGTGGATCCGTCGTAGCACTGGAAAATGACAACCAAAGTGATGCCCAAGAAAATGAATGTGACACGATTATTAAAAACGGCACGGTGATGGACGGGACAGGCCAATCCAGTGATGAAGCGGACGTTGGGATTCGAAACGGATACATTTATCAGGTTGGGTGCCTGGATGAAGCCAACGCTGCAAACATGAAGTCGGTTTAGAAGGGAATATCGTCGCACCGGGATTTATTGATATTCACATTCATGCCGATTTCGAAGCGTTGCAAACGGCGACTAGCTCGTTAACGTAAGCATATGGGAGGCTTTGAGGATCTCCTTGACCATCAACAAGAGTTGATCACCGAGGAGCGTATGACATTTTAAGCGCCCAGGAGGGTGGAAAGGAGAGGGTGAAATGCGCAGAAAAATAAGCATTTCAGTCCGTCTGTTCGCGGTAACTTATTTATTAATTTTCATCGGCGTTTTAGTAACTTCACCGACATCGGCGACTTTCGAAGACATGGAATCACTTGAAGGTGATCTTTCAACGACCGATTCATTTGGAGAAGAGGACGATAAAGATGCCGACAGCGCTGATGATAAGGATGAGGACTCGGAAGCGGAGGATGACGAAGTTGGTTCGGACGAGGGAGACGAAGAACAATAGGGTACTAATGATTTTAATATCACCAATCAACGTAATATCACAAAATTACAAAACTAAAACGAGGGTGATAAATACGTATGTGGCATGTCACGAGGAAAGTCATCAGCGGCTTTACAACAGTTTTATTGTTTACGTTACTTGTTGTCACCTTATTCGCGGTTATTTCCAGCCAGGCGGCTGATGGTGAACCGAATATCTTTGGGTATGAACTAAAAACGGTTTTATCAGGTTCCATGGAACCGGAGATTCAAACCGGATCGATGATTGCGATTGAACCAACTGAGAACCCGACCCAGTTTGAGCAAGGGGATGTCATCACTTTTACTAATCCTGATGACAATCTGGTCACCCATAGGGTTCACGAAGTAGAGAACGATGGCGAGCAATACATTACCAAAGGGGATAACAACAACTCAACGGATTCTGAACCGGTAATCGCTGAAAATATCGTTGGCGAATACACAGGGGTAACCGTTCCGTTTGTCGGTTACGCGTTTGTTTTTGCTACCTCGGAGCAGGGAGCAGTGCTGTTATTAATTTTACCCGGTGTTTTGTTGCTGGCTTATTCCGCATTCACCATCTGGCGCGGTTTGCGACAGATCGAACCGTCGAAGAAAAAGGAAGAATCGGTGTCGCCGCCCCGTCAGGAGTAACTCCGAACCTGACGAGGCGTTCACATAAAATTTCACAAGGGGGAATCCATAATGGGGGTCAAACAACAGCTTGGTATGGGTGTTACAACAGCCGTTCTCGGTTTGACATTAATCGGAGGAGGTACATTCGCGTATTTTAGCGACAGTGTCGAAACGAACAATACGTTCGCGGCAGGGACGCTTGATTTGTCAGCGGAACCGACGGAGATCATTGACGTGGATAACTTGCAACCCGGGGATACAATGATTCGTGATTTTGAATTGCAGAACAACGGGTCATTGGATATTGATACGGTGACGTTGGAAACCGACTACACGGTGATTGATGCAGAAGGCGATAATACACACGATTTCGGGGAATTTATCGAGGTGGAATTTTTGTATAACGCCGACAATTTGGACGAAGTGATTTTCGAAACGACCTTGAGTGAATTCCAGGACATGGAACCGGAAGCGATCAGTGAGCACGTGTTCTATCCTGAGTTGGGCGATGACGGCCTGCCGGTCGATGAGTCCCACGACCTCGTCGTGCAGTTTAACTTCACAAGCGACGATGACGTAGACATGAACCAGTTCCAGGGCGAGGCTTTAGAGCTAGAGTGGACGTTTACAGCTACACAAACCGAAGGGGAGGAACAATAAATGGCTAAAAAATGGACGAGCAGTTTGTCGATGACTTTAATCGCGTCACTCGTTATGTCGAGTGGAGCTTTAGCCAACTCCGGGACTCCGAGTGATGAGGTTCCGGAAGAAAACAGTGAAAATTCAAGAATTTTATATCAAGATGACGCAGATGTGTCCGTGCAAATGCAGCGTTCCGTCGAAAACCAGAAAAGCAACGCTGATTCAGCCAAACGTTTTTTGGAAGCCAACAAAGATCTTTTTGATATGGCGAATCCCCTACAGGATATGGAAGTGCTTGAAGAACAAACCGATGACGAGGGGATGACCCATATTCGTCTGCAACAAACGAAAAATGGGATTCCGGTCGAGGGACATGAAGTGATTGTCCATTTTGATAAAGACGATAACGTCGACTCGGTTAATGGGCATTTCAATGCGCAAGTGGATGAGATGGATGTGGTTACAAGTAGTGCCACGTTGCAAGAGGAAGAAGCGATCGAAAACGCTCGCGAAGCTGTTGTTGCGCCTGAGGATTTGGAAGAAGGTCCTGAAATCGAACTCGTGTATTATCCATTGGGGGATGATGCCCACCTCGCTTATAAAGTGAACATTACTTACAGGACGGAGGATCCGGGCAATTGGTTTGTTTTTATTGACGCCGGCACAGGTGAAGTGCTTGATCAGTACAATACCATTTCCCATATGGCAGAGGCGGCCGGGTTGGAAGATGAAGAATTGCAAAATGAGGAAAATAAACAAGCAGACGCCTCATCATCTGTATCTAATGCTGAACCGGACCCTGGCGCGTATCAATCCGCAACCGGTCCCGGCATAGGTGTTCATGGTGAGCATCGCGTACTGAACATTTCGCATAAAGCAGCAGCCAATGGACCAGGCAGAACCTTCAGCTTATTTGATTTTTCCATTCCTAATTTGGATGGCATCTTGACTTATGACGCAGAGGAAGATTTCTCTTTGCCGGGTGTGCCTTATTCCAATGTCGGTGCTGCTTTTGACTTAAGAGATGAATCCCACGCGGCCGCGGTAGATGCTCATTACAATTCAACCACAGTTTATGAATATTTCTTGGAAGAGCATGGCCGCAACTCCATCGATAATGAAGGGATGGCGCTTGTGTCGACCGTGCATTACGGCGAGGATTTTGCTAACGCTTTTTGGGACGGGAGCCAAATGACCTATGGTGACGGGGACGATGAGTTTTTTATTCCTTTGTCAGCCGGTCTGGATGTCGCCGCTCATGAAATCACTCATGGGGTCACCGAGCATACAGCGGGCCTCGTTTATCGCTTCCAATCCGGCGCGGTAAATGAAGCCATGTCCGACATATTCGGTGTTTTGGTTGATGATTCCAGCTGGCATGTCGGGGACGATGTCATGGCACCGG
Organism: Salicibibacter kimchii; assembly: GCF_003336365.1. Taxonomy (GTDB): domain Bacteria; phylum Bacillota; class Bacilli; order Bacillales; family Marinococcaceae; genus Salicibibacter; species Salicibibacter kimchii. Next base: position 2,727,988 of record NZ_CP031092.1, read on the forward strand.
CTGCGATCGAGGATGGTCGTTTTGCATTGCGCAGTCTAGAAGATCCTGGTCTGTTCGACGTCGATGAGGCGTATTGGGAGCATGGTGATGGTTCAGGCGCGTATCCTTCCCACATGGATGAATATTACGACTTACCGATTGAACTGGATAACGGTGGTGTTCATACCAATTCCTCCATTATCAATCATGCGGCCTATTTGATCGGACAAGAAATCGGTCGTGAAGACCTTGGGCAAATTGCTTATCGGGCTTTAACGACGTATTTAACACCGATGTCTGATTTTGACGATACCCGTTTTGCCTTCGTCCAGTCAGCGATTGATCTCTACGGAGAAGATAGTGACCAAGCTGAAGCTACCGGAGATGGTTTTGATGGTGTAGGGATCGAGTAAAAGGAAGCTCTGTGATCGTCGTCAAATGCTAAGATAATCTGGCATTTTCCGAAGATATCTGGCACTTTTCCCATTCATTCTGGTATTTTCCCAATTTCCCAGGATGAGCGTCTCACAAACTATGGCTACTCAAAAGTAGGGAGGTATATCTAATGATTGGAAAACACTGGCGTCCGGGGATGGCCATAGCAACATCGTTTATGCTTGTCGCTTCGACAGCTCTCACGGATCTCGGTACGGATAAAACTGCCGCTGCCGAGGATCCGTTGGTTGATGAAGGTGAAGATGGCATGGTGTCGACGTCTCATGCTCTGGCCTCTGAAGTCGGCGAAGATATGTTGACAAGAAACGCGAATGCGGTTGATACCGCCATTGCCGTTCATTTTGCCTTGAATGTTGTGGAACCGATGATGTCTGGCATGGGTGGCGGCGGTTTCATGATGGTTTATGATGCCGAAGAAGACGATACGACGATCGTGAACAGTCGTGAACGAGCGCCTGCTGGTGCGGAGCCGGATATGTTCCTGGACGAAGACGGCAATGAAATTCCTTTTCAAGAAAGAGTGACTAGTGGCGATTCGGTGGGAGTCCCAGGCACCCTGGATGGCCTGATGACGGCCAGTGAAAAATGGGGGCACCTGGACTTCGAAACACTGATGGAACCAGCCATTGAATTAGCCGATGAAGGCTTTGAAATCGACGGAGAGTTAGCAGGCGCGATCGATAGTAACCGGGATAAATTATCGCAAAGCGCGGCCGAGGATGTCTTTTTACCTGAAGGCGAGCCTTTACAGGAAGGGGATCACCTCGTCCAGGAAGACTTGGCTGATACGATGCAACTCATTCAAAACGAAGGTCTGGATGCGTTTTATGATGGTGAAGTCGGACAAGCCATCGCCGATACCGTCCAGGAGTTCGACGGAAGCATGACGATGGAGGACATTCGCAACTATGAAGCGGACATCGACGAACCGGTATGGGGAGAATATCAAGGGTATGACATCGCGAGCATGCCTCCGCCGAGTTCAGGTGGTTTGACCTTATTACAAATGCTCGCTCTTCTGGAGGATTTTGACGTTGGACAGTATGGAAGCCAGGACGCGGAGCGTTATCATCTATTGGCGGAAGTGATGCGTCTCGGTTATGCCGATCGGGGTGAGTATATGGGCGATCCCGAGTTTGTGGACGTTCCTTTTACAGGGCTGTTGCATCCTGAGTACATTGAGCAGCGTAGTGCTTTGATCTACCCTGATGAAGCCAATGAAGACGTGGAACCCGGTGATCCTTGGGCCTATGAGGATCAGGAACCAAGCCATGGATCCGTTGAGGTGGAAGAAAGAGAAGGAACGGGCGAGACCACTCATTTTACAATTACGGACCAATGGGGCAACATGGTCAGCTACACGAGCACAATCGAGCAGGTCTTTGGCTCGGGCATCATGGTTCCCGACTACGGGATTCTGCTGAACAATGAATTGACGGATTTTGACGCAACCCCCGGCGGGGCCAATGAAGTGGAACCTAACAAAAGACCATTGAGCAGCATGACCCCAACGATTGTCTTTGATGACGGCGAACCGTATATGAGTGCCGGTTCACCGGGAGGAACAACAATTATTAACGCAGTATTTAACGTCGTCAACAACGTCATTGACCATGACATGGGCCTACAGGAAGCCATCGAGGCGCCCCGTATTCACAGCATGGATTATCCCAATATCAGTTGGGAGGAAGGGGTTCCTCAAGGTGCTCGTGACGAGCTGGAGGCGCTCGGCCATGAATTTGACGAGAACCCCAGCAGTCTTGGCAACGTCCAAAGCATCATGGTCAATCACGATGATGGTGTCTTTGAAGGGGTAGCGGATAGTAATCGAAAAGGCGCGGCTATCGGATTTACATTGGACAGTGCGTCTATGATAAACCTCGTTAATCGTTTTGAAGATGAAGGTGAATTTGAAAATGAAGAAACGGCACGTGATTTACTCCTTCATTTAACATCCATCAATCATTACGAAAATCAAGGAGACGATGAAAAGGTCATCCGGCACATGGAAGAAGGATTTAACGATTTGCTGAATCATCAAAACGAAAATGGGCTCATTTCGGAGGAAGCGCATGATATTTTACAAGCGCAAGCAGATCGCTTGATTGAAAAATTACAGTGATAACCTTAAAAAAAGGGGAGGTTTACATGGGGAAAAAAGTCGTTTGTTTGGCCGCAAGTACACTGCTAATTTTTTCAGCTTTTCCGGCTAAATCCTCTGCGGATGCGCCGGATATCCACTTTGACTCTACCATCGTGGACAGCCATATAGACACGTATATGCATGCGTTAGACGAAAAGACTTGGCTTCCCGAAACCGATATCGGGAAGGAAACATCCTTCGACTTTGACATTCCAAAGGCGCAAGCGGGTGGATTAGACGTCCCATATATGGCAGCCTATACACCCGGATACTATGAAAATACGCCTCGCAGCATCAGTGAAACGTTAGCAAAAATTAATGCTCTTTATTGGACGGAAGATAACAATCCGGACGATCTGACTGTCACCTCTTCTTATGACGACATCATGCAAGCGGTACAGGATGATAAAATCGCGGCCGTTCCGACGATCGAAGGCGGATATTCCATGGAAGAGGAGAACGCGATTGAGTTGTTGCACCAATACGATGACCTTGGTGTAAAAGCACTTGGCTTTACTTGGAACACGTCCAATGCCCTCGGCGAGGGTGCGGATCGAGTATATAACGATCCGGAGGAAACTCCATCGGAAGGTGGGTTAACGGAACTGGGCGAGGAAGTCGCCAAGGAAATGAACGAACTCGGAATGATGATTGATGTCTCCCATATGGCGAGAACAACGTTCTGGGATGTGATCGAAGCTTCTGAAGATCCGATTATTGCCAGTCATTCGGGTGTGAAGGAATTGCGTGACCATCAGCGAAATCTCACTGATGAACAGATGGAAGCACTAGCCGATAACGGGGGTGTGCTAGGCATTGTCTTTTATCCTGTATTTTTAACAGAGGATACAGAAGGTTACGTGGACGATGTCGTTGACCATATCGATTATGCCGTTGATGTGATGGGTGTTGATCACGTCGCGTTAGGCTCGGATTTTGATGGCGCAGCCATGCCGGCAGACTTACAAGATGCCTCTGAATTATCCAAAATTACAGAAGAACTGGAGAATCGGAACTATTCAGAAGAGAACATCGAGAAAATATTAGGTCAAAACCATTTGCGGGTTATGGAAGAGGTTGATCAGGAGAAGGAAGCTGTCGACACAGGTCTAAGCCTAACACCTTCTATTGAGATGGGCGGAAAAGTGGGCGATAACACGCCTGTCTTGGAAGCAGAGGTAGAGGGCGAAACAGCGGATGAAAGCAGCTATAATGCCATTGTTGATGGCATTGAATATGAACCTGAGTTTGACGCGGAAACATCGACCGTATCCCTAGAAGTGGATGAGCCGTTAAAGGAACGTTTCCATGTAGTCACTTTTGAAGCAGAAACCGAAAGCGGTGAAACGGAAAGAGAAACAACCATCTTCTACGTCGACGCAAGCGTGGATAATATGCAAACACTTGTTGAGCATTTTGAAGAAGAAGGCGAATTTGAAAACGGACAGACGGCCCAAACACTTGACCGTCATTTGACAGCAGTCGGCCATTATGAAGATCAGGGCGCAAAGGAAAAAGCAAGCCAACATATGAAAGGCTTAAAGGATATGCTGGATCACCAGCATGAGCAAGTGCTGATTACCGAACACGCGTATAGTGTGCTCACGAATGAAGCGGATGTGCTTATTGACGAATGGCCATAAGAGTATGGTGGTATCGCCTTTGGTGGCATTCACATATCAAAATTTTTAAGGGAGGATTTCAAAATGGGTATCAAACAACAACTAGGCATGGGTGTGACGACGGCGGTTCTCGGATTGACATTGATTGGAGGAGGTACGTTCGCATATTTTAGCGACAGTGCTGAAACGGATAATACATTCGCGGCCGGGACGTTGGATTTAGACGCAGAACCGACGGAAATCATCGATGTGGACAACCTCCAACCCGGAGACACGATGATTCGTGATTTTGAACTCCAAAACAACGGTTCATTGGATATTGACGCCGTAACGCTTGAAACCGACTATACGGTCATTGATCAAGAAGGGGATAATACTGCAGATTTTGGGGAATTTATTGAGGTGGAATTTTTGTATAACGCAGATAACCTAGATGAAGTTATTTTCCAAACCACATTGAGTGAACTTCAGGATATGGAACCGGAAACGATCAGTGAGCACGTATTCTATCCGGAACTTGGAGATGACGGATTGGCTGTCGACGAGTCCCATGATCTTGTTGTTCAATTCAACTTCGTCAGTGACGTGGAAGAAGAATTGAACCAATTCCAGGGAGATGCTTTAGAGCTTGAATGGACGTTTACAGCTACGCAAACCGATGGTGAAGAAAGATAATGAACAATAAAGAGCTGCACCACATCCGGTCAGCTCTTTTTCGAAAAAAATGAAGATCATGGAGAGGGATTAGTTATGCGGATCGCTTATTGGGTGACACCGATGGCCCTGTGCCTGGCATTAATGTTGATGATGAATCCAATGGCGGATACGTATGCGGATGAATTAATCGAAAAGCCCGATGGAATGTTTACGATGACCATATACCATACAAACGATCAACATGGACACACGGAAATGTATCCACAAATGATACCGACATTAAATGAGGCAAAGGAGGAACATGGAGATGGTTTATTGCTTTATGCCGGTGATGTGTTTTCCGGAACGTTGTATTTTAATGAATTCCATGGCCAGGACTCGGTGGCATTTATGAATGAGATGGGCTACGACGCATTCGTGCCCGGGAACCATGAATTTGATCTCGGAGACGTGGAGGACGGCCATCCGGAACTGGCTGCATTCTTTGAAGTGGCTGATTTCCCTATTCTAGGCGCCAATATGGATTTCTCTGAAGACGAAAGACTTGGAGACTTGGGAATGGAAGGCGTTTCCGATAAAGCGGAGGTTGGAATGATTCACGATGGAATTATTCTGGAACATAAAGGTGAAGACATTGGGCTCTTTGGGCTCAGCACCGAAGATACGCGTCATATCTCCAGCCCAATGGATGTGTCGTTTCACGATTACGTCGAGACCGCTCAGGCCATGGTAGATCAATTTGAAGCGGAAGGGATCGATAAAATCATCGCCCTGACACACCTTGGTTACGACAATGATCTTCTTCTCGCTCAACAGGTAGAGAGCATCGATGTGATCGTCGGTGGACACAGCCATACGGAAGTCGATCCGCCAACTGTCGTTACAGAGAATGAAGATGGGGAGGACATCGAACCTACCGTTGTTGGCCAGGCCGGAAAGCATGGCGAGCATATCGGTTGGATGAACGTCACCTTTGATGAAAATGATGATGTTATTGAGGTCGATGGGGAACTTTTCGCAACGGAAGACCGAGATCCTGACCCTGAGGCTGAAAAAATGCTTGAACCTTATCAGGAGCAAATCGAGGAATTGCAAAACGAAGAAATAGGGGCCACTGTCGTTAACGACCTACCTAACCCCCGCCATGGAGGCGGGAATGAAGAAAGCGTTCGTGCCAATGAAACAGCGCTTGGCAACTTGATCACGGACGGGCAATTAACGGCCGCTCGGAAAATCGATGAAGATGTGGTGATGGCCTTACAAAATGGCGGCGGTATTCGCACAGGGATGACAGCCGGTGATGTCACCGTCGCTGAGACGATCAATGTGCTGCCGTTCGTCAAACGCCTCACGTTGCTCGATGTGTCCGGGGAAGAACTGATCGAGGCGTTCGAAACGAGTGTGTCTGATAGCCCTCAGGAGAACGGCGGTTTTTTGCATGTCTCTGACGGCACACGCCTCACGTTTGATAGCGGGCAAGCCTCCGGTGAACGAGTGGTATCGCTTGAAGTCGAAGTGGATGGGGAATATGAACGCATTGAAGCGGACGAGCAATACACCGTGGCCACGAACAACTTTACCGCCGCAGGCGGTGATGGATATGAAGAGTTTGCCGAAGCTTACAAAGACGGCCGCGGCACAATCGTCGGCGATACGGACTGGGAAATGCTCCGCGACTACATGGCTGAACTGGGCGAAGTGGATTACGAAGTCGAGGGACGGATCCAGGACGTTGTTTCTGAAGATGAATAAACAGTTGTATTTTGAGGCTTTCGCGTGAAAAAGGATGAGTTCGGACACAGACGGGAGTATGATGGTAAAAGTGTCCGAACGAAGGGTGAGATCGGACATATTTGCGGATAAAGACACGGCAAATGTCCGAATATTCGATGTATTGTGTTCGAACCACAAGAAAGGTGATTTTCATTTCCTTTTTCTACTAAAATATGAAAATACATGAGGAGGATTTTCATGAAAAGTGCGTATTGGCTGATAGGTTCTGCTTTATTGCTCACCGCTAGTCCAATGGCAGGAGTGTCGGCACAAGAAAATGAAGAACCACCGACGACCGGGTTTGAGGATAGCGGTGGTGAAGAATGGACGAGCCATGAAGATGAACTGGCATTCTTAGAAGAAGTGGCGGAGCAATCGGAGCGGATGACGTATTCCGAAATAGGGACATCTTTGGAAGACCGGCCGTTACATTTAGTGAAAATAGGGGCTCCAGAACCGCCATCGGATGAAGAGGTTACAGATGGCAACAATATGTTGGTAATTGGCTCACAACACGGAAATGAGCCTGCCGGTCAGGAAATGGCCTTGCAGCTGTTGAGAGATTTGGCATTCACGGAAGATCCAGAGTTAGTTGAGCAGTTGAATGAAGCAACAATCATGTTTATCCCAACGGCAAACCCAGATGGCCGTGTGGCTGACATTCGAGGTAATGCGAATGAGGTGGATATTAATCGTGATCATCTCAACTTGGAAGAGCCTGAAGTGCAAGGGATTGCTGGTGTCTTAGAGGAGTTCTCTCCAGATATTACGGTTGATGCACATGAAAGGCCTAGTGCCACCGGGGATCCTGATATGGAAATGCAGTGGGTACGTAATCTCAATGTTGATGATCCATTACGTGAATTAAATGAAGAAATGGTTGAAGATAATTTGCGCCCAGATGTTGAAGAAGCTGGTTTTTCAACGGGTCTCTATGGCGATGCCACTGAGTCCACTTTAGGACTCGAAACTGTATTATCGCAAATGGTAGGATTACGGCATGGATTAGGTCTGTTGACTGAATCAGCTGGGGAGCAAGATCCGGAATACCGAGTGGAGGCCCAGATGGAAACACTTGAATCCACTTTGGAGTTTTACCATGAACGAATGGAAGATATAACAGCCGCTGTGAATGAAGCGCCAGATCGTAAAGCAACGGATGGCGAAGAACAAAATGAGCCATTTTATCTCGACGGGGCAGATATACGAGAACCGGATGAATCGGATATATTAGATCCCCACGCATGCGGCTATATGCTGCATACCTCACAAGCTGAAGATCTTGAACGTCACATTGATGCTTTTTCTTTGGAAACGGAAGATGTAAGTGAACATGGCGTTTTTGTTTCGATGGGTCAACCGATGATGACCGTTGTTCCCTTTTTGATGGATGAAGAAGCGACGTATAACGAAGTAAGCGCCATGCCGTTGGAAAACTGCGGGGATCCTCAAGTGACGGCTTCCGGATTGCAAACGCTCGTTGGGCAATTCGATGAAGACGGAGAGTTTGAAGGAGAGGATGCGTCTCACTCCTTGGACATTCATTTGGAAGTTGTAAGTCACTATGAAAACCAGGAAGAGACGGAAAAAGTCGTTGAGCATATGGGCGGCTTTCACGACCTTCTGGATCATCAGTTGGGCAACGGATTGATTTCTCACGAAGCTTTTGAAATTCTAAGTGATTTTGCAAATGATCTGACCGAAAACGATGAACCTACGTTTGATGCCAATCGAGTGATGGATCATGTCGAGCATTTAAGCGTAGATATTGGGGAACGCGTAGCGGGTAGTGAAGGAGAAGCAGAAGCTGCAGCGTATATGGAAGACGAATTTGAAAGCTTAGGTTATGAAACGTCCACTCATGAGTTCGGGATCGAGGACGATGAGGAATCACAAAACGTGATCGCGGTGAAAGAAGCGGAAGATGTTGAAGATCCGGAGGTCATCTATCTCACCGCTCATTACGACACTGTTCCAGAATCCCCGGGTGCGAATGATAACGCCTCGGGTACAGGAAGCCTGCTGGAACACGCCCGAGTAATGCAAGATATGCCGACGGATAAAGAGATTCGTTTTGTCGCTTTCGGTGCCGAGGAGATTGGGTTGGTCGGGGCATCGGAATATGTTGACCAGTTGTCCACGGACGAAATTGATCGCAGTAAAGCGACCTATAATTTGGACATGGTCGGAACAGATTGGGATCCGGCTTCCCAACTTCATGTTAGCACCGTTGACGGTGATTCGAATGCTGTATGGGAATCTGTAGATGCAGCCGCTGAGCGATTGGGCTATGACGACGACGATCAAACACTGCACCAATTAGGCAGATCGGATCACGTTCCATTCCACGAGGCAGGCATTGATGCCGCACTCTTTATCTGGATGGAACCAGGAACGGACCCCGGGGAGGCTGGCTTAGAGCCTTGGTACCACACACCTGACGACACCATTGATCATGTGAGTCCAGAAAAAATACAACATGTAGGAGATTTGATTGATGAAGCGGTTTCGGATCTTGTCAGCGAAGGTGAATCATCAGCAACAGATGAAGCTGCTTAGTAAGGAAAGGCATCTGACTTTAAAGTGACAGAGAAAAATTGAAATGTGCCGGATTACCCTGGCAAAATGGTACATTCATTTGAAAAACTGCCAGAATATCGCTTTAAAGTGCCAAATTAAGCCAAGAAAATGCCAGATTACATCGGATACTATTGCCATGATTCTCTGGGTCTCGATACTAATAATGTCACGCTAAAATGGATCGCGCGATCTCGTGCTTGATAACTAGCAAGAAAGAGACAGGTATCGGAAGAAGTTATCATGCAGTCACCGAAGCGTTGATAATGGCATTAACTCCGAGTTTGGCTGATAAAATTCACGATTTGGCCAATGTATTCGCTGATTCAGCTGATATAAAAAAGAAGCCCGCCGGGGCTATAAAAAACCTCGGCAGGCTTCTTTTATCTAAGCCGTCACTTCCGCTCCGTTGGCTCCCTTCCTTCGGTCTATCGATTTCTTGCGCAGCAAATGAATGCAAACGAGTAGCGCAAAGAGTGCAATACCAATGAGGTCTGAAACAAAAGCGGGGTGAACGAATACAAGTGCGGAACTAAGGGCCAGCACAAATTCATACCAGCGGTATTTCACAAACATATAATTTTGAATAACAGTCACGAACGCCAGTACTCCAATGAGGGCGGCGAATAAGGCCCACGCGATTTCATACCAGGCAAACATCCCTTGATTTTCAGGCAAAAACAAGATGATCGTATTCATGACGAACACAAAGGGGAGTAATAAAGCTCCAGCGTCATACTTAAAGCCTTGAACGCCGGTAATGATCGGATCTGATTTGGCGATCCCGGATACGGCGTACGCCGGTAAGTTCACCGGAGGTGTGTCATCGGCAAGCACACCATAGTAAAGAACAAATAAGTGTGCGGCCATAATCGGCACGTCCATCTCGATGAGCGCTGGTGCGATCATGGAAGCCAAAATAACATAAGTCGCTGTTGTTGGTAGCCCAAGTCCGACGATAAGACATGCGATAAGGGTAAAGAAGAGAACAATGATCAAGTTATCGCCTGCAAACCCTACAATGATGGTAGGGAGTGAACCGGATAGCCCTGTTAAGTTAATGATTCCAATGAGAATACCAGCAGTGGCACAGGCGGCTATGACGGTGAGTGCTTTTCGTGAAGCCATTTCAAGGCTAACCATTATTTCACGAAACCCGAATTTCACAGGGGCAGCGTCCATCTTGAATTTATTTTGAAAGAACACGAAGAACACACAAATAAAGGTACCGATCGCGATCATGCCAGATATTTCAATGTGCCAACCGAAGAAATGATGCATACCATACGAAATCGCTGCCAGTACACCCGCGATCAGTAACCCTGCTCCAAAGCGTGCTCTTAGACGATGGGCGAGAATAGCAACTGTCAAAAGCATTACGATCGCATAAAAGGCAGCATTGAAGACGGTGTTTCCAGCTATGACAAAATACACAAGTGCGATGATCGGAACAATCAGGTATCCTTGCTGTATGAAACTTTTTCGTCCGGAAACGAGCTGTTCCTTCGCCAGTCCCTGGATGTTGTGTTTCACCGCTTCGATGTGTACCATCCAGATGATCGCGATATACGTTAATACCGCGGGGATTAACGCGGAAATCATAATTTGCGCGTAGCTGTAAGGCGTGTACTCGATCATCAGAAAGGCGGCAGCCCCCATGACCGGTGGTAATAACTGCCCACTCGAGGATGAGGCCACTTCGATGCCGCCCGATGTTTGTGGCCGGAATCCTACTTTCTTCATGAGCGGGATCGTAAATGTTCCGGTGGTGACGGCGTTTGCGACCGAGCTTCCGGAAATGGAGCCCATAAACCCGGAGCCAACGACGCCTGCTTTTGCCGGTCCGCCCCGAAAGTGACCGACCGCGCGAAGAGCCAGGTCGATAAACATTTTACCTGCACCTGTCGCTTCCAAAATCGCCCCGAACAAAATAAAAATGAAGACGTAATTGGCCGAAACAGATAACGGTGTGCCTAAAATTCCTGTCGATGTGTACATCATTTCATAAATGAATTGTTCAAAATTTGCCCGACCGTGGCCAAAGGGTGCAGGTATATAATCCCCTAAGAAATAATAGGCAATGAATATAATAGCAATAATTAACAAGGGTTTCCCCACCACTCGCCGGGCAGCTTCAAGAAGTAACAAGATCATGATAATCCCGGCAATCATATGGCTTATCTCCATATTTCCCTGCAAGATCGTTTGGTGCGTTTGGTTCATCATGACAAAGGAGCCCACAACGAGCACTACACCTGAGAGAACGATGTCGTACCAGACGATGGTCGTTTGACCGAGCCCTTTTTTTCTAGGGAAAATAAGGAAAATAAGGATGAGCCCTGCAAGCAGGTGAATAAATAAATGTTGGTTTGTGGATACGATCAAACCGAAACCGGCCGTATATAAATGATAAAGAGAAAGCGCAATAGAGAGGATGAGAATCAGTATCGCTTTCCAACCAAAGACGCTCCGGTCGCTTCCTTCTACTTCTATCGCTTTTTCTGCTGTTGCTTCGGGAGCTTCAATGGTTTCCTTATTTTCTTCGTTTTGCATTGAAGTATCTGCCATCACGCTACCCTCCTTGCACGTGAATCATGACACGTCGGTTATTTTCTTCCATTTCCGATAAATAGAGCCTTTCATCTTTAAATTGAAAGGTGTGTGTGTAGAGGTTGGATGGGATTAATCGTAACTCTTCAACGACTCTGCCATCATCGGGAATGACGTAAAAGCCATCCTCTTTACGGATCGTCTCGTTGGATTCATAGGGGATGCCTGCACCAAAGGCCTTGGTCCACGTTTCTTTCGGGACGACTTCAAAATCATCATTAATCTCAAAAACTTCCCGAATCGGCGTTTTCATCACCGAATGAATATATTCATGGTAAAATGTATCTCCCGGCTGAATCTCTTCTTCGAATAAGACGTCATCGGTCTCTGTAGCGACCACTTGTAACTTCGGTGTTTGCTCCCAGAAGACGATCAACAAAAGAAGGATAGCAAGGAAGAGGAGGAAGATTCCTCTTCTCCCTTGCAAAAAGAGAAGGATGTTCCTCATGATCTCACCTATTGATCTTCAAAGAATTGTTCAGCACCCGGATGCAAATCAATCGGCATGCCTTCCTCTGCGGTTTCGAGATCAATATAACTACCGGACTCATGAGCGGTTTCGAAACTATCTGTGTTGTCAAAGATTACTTCCATCACCTCGTAAACAATTTCATCATCCAATTCGTCATGGGCGACGAGCATGGCTTGCACAGCCAGCGTGCTCACTGTATCGTCCTCATCATTGTACAAACCTTCTTCAAGCTCATGCTCGGTATAATACGGGTATTCTTCAATCAGTTCGCCAGCTACAGCTTCATCAACGTCAACCATTGTAATATCCTGTTGGGCAGCCAACGCTTCAATGGCACCCGTCGGGGCTCCCGCAACCATTAGCGCAGCATCAATATTCTCATCCTGCAAGCCATCGGCAGCGTTTTCAAAGTCTTGGTATTCTACCGTAATATCATCATACGTAATGCCGTGGGCTTCAAGAATTTGTTGGGAAACGACTTCGGTCCCCGAACCTGCGTCCCCGACGGCGACGCTCATGCCCTCCAAATCATCAACGGTTTCAATACCGGAGGCCTCAGTGGCTACAATCTGAATGACTTCCGGATAAAGGGTAGCCATTCCGCCAAACCCTTCCAATGGTTCTTCAAAGTCAACGTCCCCGTTGACGGCATAGTAAGCGGTATCATTTTGCGTTAAAGCAAGGTCACCCTGGTCATCAGCAATATCGTTCAAGTTTACGACTGAAGCGCTCGTGGCAAAATGCGAAGCATCGTACTCTTCCACGTTTTCATTAATTAATGTGGAAAGTTGGCCCCCCAATGGATAATAAGCGCCCTGTTCACCACCTGTGAGAATTTCAAGTTCTTCCTCGAAATCACCGCAAGCGGTAAGCAGTACCGTGGCTGAACCGATGGCAAGTGTCTTGGCCAGTATTTTTTTCATAATGTTGACCTCCCTGAAAAAAATTTAAAATAATTTCCCGTGTCATTATATTATAAAACTATGAAAAAATCCCTATTGATGCTTAAAATAAGGAAATTCTTTTTTTGCAATGGCGATTAGATCTTTCGTAATAAAAGGGGTGTAAGGCGTTTCCTCCCAAATCAGTGAGATGGAACTCATGTAGTCTTCACCCGCGATAGGGATGGATGTTACATGCGCTTCTGTCATGACATCGGCCATATCAGCAGGCATTAGCGTGACGCCGATTTCATGGCTAATCAAGTTTTCAATCGTCCGCAATTCAGGACCTACACACAGGGTGTTTGGCACAAAACTTGCTTCGAGACAAGCTCTTTCTAATAAATAGTAAAGCGATGGTGAATTTTTTGGATGATAGTGAATAAAAGGCTCCTCTTTAAGCGCTTTCAAATCAATGGCTGTTTCGTTGGCCAACGGGTGGTTCTTGGACAGGACGGCCAACAACGGATGTTTGCTAAGCTCCAATGCAGCGATATCCATATTCCGAAGTTCATTTAAATCCGCAGGCGTACGAATAAAAGCGAGGTGGCTTTGTTGTTTTTTTATTGCTTCGATGGCCTGCGCTGATGTCGTTTCTTCAATATATAACTCAACCGTATCAAGCTTCGCTTGCATTTTTTTCAGCAATTTTGGAAGCCAGATGCTGGCCGCTGATGGGACGGATGATATCCTTGCCGTTGCTTGTGGAATTTTTTTAGATTCAACGACTTCCTTAATAAGGCCTTCAATTTTATGGAAAGATGGATATAATTGTTCGTAAAGATAGGCGCCTTCTTCCGTCAGGGACACTTGTCGCGTCGTTCTTTTCAGCAATTTAAAGCCGATTTCTTTTTCCAATGAGGAGATTTGCTGACTTAAACCGGGTTGGCTCACATGCAACCGTTTGGACGCTTCGCTGAAATTTAGCGTGTCGGCGACTTCCATAAAATAACGAAACGATAAAAGATTCATCGGATTACCTGTGTTTTTTGGATGGGGCGAACACTGTGAAAAGGAAGCCCGGCGTCCAGCATTGTCAATAATCCCGGTTTTTGTTGCGTAAGAATTCGTTTTCCGGTGTTAATGATCATGGAAGCGGTCGCGGTATCGCCGAAAATTCCGTTTGGAATAATGACATGAACCGGGTCAATTCCTTCGACGAAGATTTCATCTTTTGACTCGACGCCCAAAGCCATTGTTAACTCCATCTCTATCGTTACGTTTTCTGAAGTGGTTGCTTTTGCTGTTTGATGTTGGCCACTCACCTCGCCGTTTTTAAGCGTTAACCAGGGAAGTTCATAGTCTTGCCCAGCAAACGTCGGTTCCAGTTTTGTTTCCAAATGTTCGATTTGAACGTTTAATCCGGCGGCAACGAGGCGAACGGTTTCCTCCAACCCGACATGACCGATTTTGCCATCCTTTGCAAGTTGCCGAAATTCCTTTTCGCTTTTTCCTATCCCAACTTTTTTCTGTAACGGCACCCGTCGTTCTCCGACGTTCGCTTGGCGAATCGCTTTTACCGAGTGGATGTGATCCGTCACAGCTGTGGCGGTAAGTGGGAGGGAATCCATTACAAATCCGGGATTGATACCGCTTCCAATGACGGCCAAACCTTTGCTTTTCGCATAGTCATCAATCTCTTGACTGAGCGACGGGTAGCGATTCCATGGGTAGAGCATTTCTTCACAAGTGGTCACGACATGATAGCCATGATCCAGCAATTGTCGAATTTGCGGCCATACAGAAGGAAGATTGGAACCGGTTGCATGAACGGCCATTTTTCCTGGAAAAGATTCGGCCTTCTCCGACAGTTCGGAAATGTCGGAAACAACAAAGGCATCTTTCGGTCCTTCTCCCTGAAGCGTGGACGTCAGTGGTTTTCCGATCAATTCCGGGTCAATATCAACCCCGCCGATCACATCAAATGCTTCATCTGTCACTCCTTTCTGTAAAATCTCTTTTCCTATTGGACCGAGCCCATAAGGAACAAGTGCAATTTTGTCGTTTGTCATGAATGCTCCCACCTGCCTTCTCGTTGTTATTAATAAGATAACATATATTAGTTTTAGTTATAAATAATAATTAGTTATACGTTCATTATTTCATTTATAAAAAATTGAAGGACGAGGAGCATTCACTAAAGAATATAAACGGAAGGGGACGGTGGCTCTCAGGTTGTAGGCGGGCTCTCTATCATGAAATGAATAGAGAAAAGCTGCTCGGCAAAACCGAGCAGCCAAATGATCACAGCGATTGTGTGGGGGGTTGTTTTTTCCTTTTTCTTCTTTTAAACCATGTAACCATCAGAGGATACATGAGTGAAAGGAGCGTTAAAATGGCGAGTACGATCGTAATGGGGGAAGCGAATAAGATTCCCAGTGAATTATCATAGATCACCATTGAACGCTGAAACTCTTGTTCTAAATCTCCTCCGACAATTAACGCGAGAATGAGCGGCACAACCGGATAGTTCATGACCCGCATCAAAAGCCCGATGACCCCGGCAATCAGCAAGATATAAAAATCGACCGTGCTATAACCAAGGGTATATACCCCGATAAATGATAGAAGGAGGATAATTGGATACAATACTTTCGGAGGTGTATGCAATACTTTCATTAGCACGCCGACTAACGCAATGTTAAGGACGACAAGAATAATATTTCCAATGAACATACTATTAATTAACGTCCATACCATATCCGGGCTATCTTCAAAAAGCAGAGGCCCCGGGGTTACCCCGATCATGATTAAGGCCCCCAGCATAACTGCTGTTGCTCCTGAACCGGGAATCGCCATTGTCAATGTCGGAATCAATGCTCCGACAGCAGACGCACTGTTTGCTGATTCAGGCGCAACTAATCCTTCTACCTTGCCTTTTCCATATTCTGAAGGATTCTTTGATAGTTGTCTTTGGGCACTATAGGCAAATAGTGAAGAGATCGTTCCTCCGGATCCCGGCAAAGCACCGAGGAAAAAACCAATGGGCCCACTCCGCACAATGGGGGCCAAAGAACGTTTCCATTGATCTTTCGTAAACCACTTACTTCCAATTTTATGATCCGTAGCTTTAGGCTGATTCGTATTGAACAAATTAAAAAGAACTTCACCTATGGCATAGATACCAATAATAACAACAATGAAATCCACGCCTTCGATTAATTCCGGGACGCCAAAAGTAAATCGTTGCACTTCCGATTGTAAATCAACCCCAATGGTTGCGATCCCCAAACCGACAAACATCGAAAGAAAACCTTTGATCGTGTTCCCAATGGATAATGTTACAACAATCGATAAAGCAAATAAAAAAAGCAATACAAATTCTGCAGGGCCAAAGTTTAATGCAAAATCAGCAAGTGGAATGGCAAGAAAAATAAATCCTAAAATAGCCATAATGCCACCAAATAGAGACGCGATGGCAGCAATGGACATCGCTTGTCCCGCTTGTCCGTTTTTCGTCATCGGATAGCCATCAAACGTGGCCGCAACCGAAGATCCGTCTCCGGGTGTATTGATTAAAATTGAACTTCTTGAACCGCCGAATAAAGCGCCGTAATAAATAGCGGCCATTAATATTAATGCGCTCACTGGCTCCATTCCAAACGTTAATGGAATAAGCACAGCAATCCCGGTAGCAGGGCCCAATCCTGGCAAAATACCAACAATGGTTCCCAACAGTGCCCCTAATAAAAGCAGTAACAAATTAATTGGCTGTAAAGCAGTGACCAGCCCATCAAGAATGACACTCATATCCATCGTCTTTCAAACCTCCCTACGGCAAACTGATCTCCAATAGTTGGCTGAATATATACCAAGAACTAAATGAGAAAATCAATGTAACTGTTAGATTTAATACCCATCTGCGATAACCGTTTAGATAAAACATTAATGCTCCCAAAAATAAAAGCGTGGCTGCGAGAAAGCCTGCCCATTCAAAAATGAGGGCATAGCCGACACATAAAGCGAGTATCACGCCGATGATTTTTAGGGAATCCTTTTTTATAAGGGTAGCCAGGTCCTCATTGGCCTCTACATTTTCTGTTCGTACATTCACCAAATCGATCACTGCAAAAACCAATATTCCTATAGCGACGATCATCGGAAAGTATTTGGGCGCATCGGGGTCTCCCAGTAGCGCTGGAGGTAATTGAAAGATCATAATCATATAAATCAGGCTTAGGCTGATGAAAAAGATAGGAAAAGATAGACGAAACGCTCTCATTTTTATTACCCTCCTTATGGTGCGAGTTCTACTTCTTCAATAATATCTGCAAAAAATTCCTCTTCCTCGGTCAAAAATTCTTCTGTCTCTTCGCGATTCATATATAATTCATCCAAGTCGTTATTTTCCAAGTCTGTTTGAAATTGCTCTGTTTCAACCGCAGAACTCAATATTTCTTCCCAAGCTTCCACCTCGTCTTCCGTCATATCCGGGGGCCCCATAATGCCGCGCCAGTGGGGGAATACAACATCGATCCCCTCTTCCTGCAGTGTTGGCACATCCTGAAATTCTTCAAGCCTTTCTGGGGAACTCACAGCTAAAATATCAATTTCACCGGCTTCATATTGTTCAACCATATCCGAGATGGAGTTCACTAAAATATCCACGTGTCCACCGAGGATGGGGTTCATGGCGTCCCCGCCGCTATCATAAACAAGGAAGTTCAATTCTTCAGGGTCTATGCCGGCTTCTAAAGCGGTTTGTACAAAAGAAAGATGGTTCCCGCTTCCGAGAGATGGACTAACCGATATGCTCAAGGAATCCGGATCCTCTCTAAGCTCCTCTAATACCTCATCGACAGTATCAAATCCTGCATCTGTACGAGTGGCAATTCCCAACCATTCTGTGGAGAGCATGCCAAGCTGAGTGAAATCTTCGTGGTGGAGATCCGTTTGGCCAAGTAAATTTCCAGTCAGAAGCAAACTGGAATTTACGGAAACAACATGCGGGTCGTCCTGTTGCAACAAATATTGCCAACCCACTTCGCCGCCGCCTCCCGGCTGATTAACAACCGTGATGTTTTCGTCTGTCTTATCATCCTCAATAATCGATTGTTGTACGGATCGAGCCTGCATATCCCATCCTCCTCCGGGAGAAGCGGGTGCGACAATTTCAATCGGCCGTTCAGGGAAAGCGTCTTCATTTCCCTCACTAACTTCTGAGCATCCGGCCATCGCTAAACCAGCAAAGATAAGCGCGATCTTGCGCATGTTTATTCACCTCTTCAGTAATCGCTTTCAATTGTTTGATACAATCTATCATGTTCATTAAATCGACAACAATATTTCGTACATATATCGTTTAATAGCTATTTTTGCTTTTTTGTACTTTAAAACCATAATAAAAACACCCTTCGTAAAAGGGTGCTTAGTCTTACGTTGTGACATAGACACGTTCCGGGCGTCCGATGACCCCATAATTTAGCTTAGGTTCGGCTTTTGATACGGAAACAAGATATTCCAGATATCGCCTTGCCGTGGTGCGGGAAATGCCTACTGCGCTACATGTCTCGTCGATGGTAAGCCCTTCTTCCGCATGTGAGAGTTGTTCCTTCACCTTTTCCAACGTGATAACATCAATGCCGGTAGGCAATTCGCTTTGCTTTTCAGAGAAATGTTGACTGCCAGTGTTTCCAAATAGGCGTTTAACATCCTTTGAGTGGAAGGTAGCTTTTTCCTGAAACCATTCATAGTCTTTTAAATAACGTTTCATTATTTGCTGAAAATCTGAAGCTGACACTGGTTTTACAAAGTAATAATAAACCCCGTGCCGTTTCGCTATGAGTAAATCGTTGCGATCGTCGGATGCTGATATGATGATTACATCAATATGAGGATAGTTCGAGCGAATGAATGACAATAAAGCTGTCCCGTGTATATCGGGAAAATAAATATCAAGCAAAATCAGTTGGGGTTGTTCTTTTATCAAAAGCTCTTTTAATTCTTCCCCGTTCAATGCTTTTCCGGTTACATTGACCTCAGAGAAAGATTGCAAAAATTGTTCATGCAAAAGGGATACACGATAATCGTCTTCTGCAATGACGACGTTCATTCCCATCACTCCCAATGCTTAGGTAAGAATAACGAAAAAACTGCGCCCCCTTCAACAGGGCTTGAAACATCAATATCACCACCGTACTTCTGTGCGGTTTGCAGCACATTTGAAAGGCCAAACCCACGCCCGGTCCCCTTATAAGAAGACCCTTTTTGAAAGATTTCCGATAGCAGATCCCGGTCGATACCCGGACCTGAATCTTGTACGTCGATGACAATATCGTTACCCATGTCGGTGATGAACACAGAAATTTCTTTTGTGAGCTCTAAAATTACCGCTTCAATGGCATTATCGAGCAAATTCCCGAGCATGATAGCTACGTCTGAAACCGGGTAGGCTGTTCGTTCAAGCGAGCTATTTTCATCCACCCATAAATGTACTTTTTTCTCTGCCGCTTTCGCCATTTTTCCGAGAAGAATCGCTTGGACGCCTGGGTCTTTAATGGCGTGAAAAAGAGGCATTGACGCCGCCGAGACACTTGTTTCTTTTTCGATTAATTCAAGTGCTTCCTCGTTATTTCCTAATTGTAGTAGCCCCATGATGACGTATAATTTATTTTTAAATTCGTGCGCCTGCGCCCGTAGTCCATCAGAGTATCCCTGTACTTGAACAATTGTTTCCTGGAGTTGTTTCATATCGGTTTTATCCCGGAAACTGCAAATGGCACCGACGATTTGTTCTCCGTCATAAAGCGGCCGTCGGCTTGCGATCAACACGTGGCCGTTATGCATGCGTTCATCATCATCGACAATATCGCCATTCTTCAGCGTTTCCGATAATCCAAGCACATCGATGAAGGTACTGTCAGTTGTAAGATGCAACGCGTCCAATGTCGTTTGTGCTGCCGGATTTAACAAGGTCACGTGCTGTTCTTTGTTAATCGCTACGACCCCTTCTTTTACGGAATCAAGCATCCCTTCCCGTTCCCTATATAATTCGGCAATTTTCGCCGGTTCCATTCCCAGTGTATCACGTCGAATATTTTTCCCAAGGATGAGTGCGCCTCCAATGCTTCCGGCAATACCAAATATTGCCACGAACGCAAGGCGCGATAATTTGTCAAAAACCGCGGCGTTTATATCTTCATATAAATATTCAACCGTTATGGCCCCTACGACTTGCTCCCCATCCCCTACTGATTCATAGATGGGTGCAGTCGTCACCATCGCTGGACCAAAAACGCCTTCATCTTCTTCAGTAATAAAAGAGCCAAAGACGATCGCTGACGTAAACTGCCCATCATCAACGTTTTCTCCGATTTTTTCTTCTTCAGGGTGATAGACATACTGGCCATCTTGCGAAGCAGCGGTGATGATAGGGTTATCTGCTTGCAATCGAAGTTGCTCAATGATTTCTTGGGCTTCTCGGGGCTCATCATTGGCAATTGCTTCTGCCATGGCCGGCATAAATGCAAGACTATTTGCTGTTTGTCTTGATAATTGAGCATATTCCTGTTCCACATTTTGGATTTCGATTCTAGCAAAAAGAAACATCCATACGAACAAGAGCAAGAACGTCAATAACAAGAAAATGGAAACAATACGTGTACGAACGGTTGCATGTTTAAAGAGACGCATAGTAAAGTCCTCCAATTTACTATACACGAACTGTGGGCTATCGACCGCTTCTTGATATTTTATCGTATCGTTACAAAGAAGACCAGCTAGCGTTAAAATCAAGTCATGATATAATGCAAAGTGTTGAGTCATTGGAGGGAGAAGTATGGGGGCGCTTGTAAAAGCATGGGAGTATAAAATAAGAAAGTCGTGTATTAATGATGAAGTTTTATAAGCTTTTGTTTGTAGCCGTAGCATTAATGATCGGAGGTTTCTTTTCATCTATAGGCGTTCCGGCCGGTTGGTTGCTTGGCGGTTTACTGACAGGGATATTTTATGGGTTATTTATACGTGCGTTTGATTTTACGGGCTGGCCTTTTCAGATGGCATTGGCGATCGTGGGCATCAATATTGGACTTATCATGGAGCCGGACTTATTTCAACAATTAACCCAATATTTGCTTCCGTTATTCATAACGCTAGTGTTA
The DNA here is from genome assembly GCF_003336365.1 of Salicibibacter kimchii. Lineage (GTDB taxonomy): Bacteria > Bacillota > Bacilli > Bacillales > Marinococcaceae > Salicibibacter > Salicibibacter kimchii. Next base: position 2,749,317 of record NZ_CP031092.1, read on the forward strand.
ACGTTACTTACTGGGCTTTTTCTGGGTATTCTTCTTGATCGTTGGACAAGCCTAGATCGGCGGACAGCTTTTTTTTGTACGATTCCCGGAGGAGCTTCGGAAGTAATCGCGATTTCCAATGACTATGGAGCGGATCAGCGTATTGTTGCTTCTTTTCATACCGCAAGAATTACAATGTTTGTGCTTATTATTCCGTTTGGCATAGGGATGATATATGGAGAAGGAAACGTGGGTGCGCAATCGGCAGGGCTAATGATGCCAACATCCTTACAGGTCGCTTTTTTTGCTATTATTATTTTAGGATCCTACTTTTTGAATCGACTTGTGTCTTTTCCGGGCGGCATTTTAATCTACTCGATTGCATTTGGGTTTCTGGGTAGTGAATTTGTCGTTAATATCGGTGAAGTGCCTGGATATTTTGCCGGAATTGGACAAGGGTTAATAGGCGCCATGGTCGGCATTCGTTTTGAGCGCAGTACTGTTGTGCGGCTAAAATCTATTGGAGCAGCAAGTTTGAAGGTTCTGGGCCTATACCTGATATGCAGCCTTGGGATTGCCGTGTTATTTTTTTGGTTAACACCTCTTTCCTATTTAACGAGCCTTTTAAGCACGGTCCCGGCCGGTGCGGCCGAAATGGCTTCAACAGCCGTTGCGCTGCAAATCGAACCGACGCTTGTGGCAAGCTTGCATATCATACGCGTGATTTCCATTTTTATTGTTTTGCCCTTCTTGTTTAAATGGTTGATGAAGGCTTGAAAATAGTATGATTAAGATAATTATTCTGAGTTCTGAGGGAGAAACGCCTATGTGTGCACACAAACCTTTCGACAGGACGGTAAAAGAACAGCCAGAGCTTCACATATCAAGGATTTTATTACGAATATATTAATGGAACATCATATTGAAAAATAGAGCGGGAGGGAGGATTTAGCGGGAAAATGAATGATAAAATCAATATTTATGAAAGCAAGCATAAGGAAAATGACAAAGTAAAAAAGCATTTCCATCAAACGTATCAAATTCTATATGCTTTGGATGGTAACGGCTCTTGTTTTTTGGATGAACAAGAGTATTGCATCAGACCAGACAGTTTGCTGGTGATCGCTCCGTTCACCTCGCATTCTATCGAGGCACAGTCGAAAATGACGGTGTTGGTACTGGAATTTGACGAAAAAATATTGAGCGATGATGTGCAAAATGAGTTATTGGCGGAAGCTTTTCAGCAATCGGAGGTTAGAGTGTTAAACGCTTTTGACAGCAGTGAGTTCAGACAGCTTTTACGTAAAATGTTGTATGAACAATCGCATGGAGATCACATTCGAGAAATGGTCATTAAAATTCATTTATCAGAGATGTTGTGCATCCTCATTCGTTCCAAACAGGAAGGTCACATCGTCGATCAAAACGTCCTTAGGGTCGAAAGGATAAAAAATTATATTGAAAGACGATATTTTGAAATTGAAAGCGCGGAAGATTTAGCAAATAAAATGAACATGAGCAAGCGCTATGCCCAAAGTATTTTTAAGGAAATGTATAACCGTACGCCCATGCAATATTTAACCGAAGTAAGAATCGGACTAGTCAAAAAAATGCTAATTGAAACGAATAAAAGCATTGTATCGATATGTTTTGAAGTCGGATTCGAGTCCCTGTCCACCTTTTATCGTATATTTAAAAATCAAATTGGTGTTCCTCCTAATGTTTACCGTACCACCTGGGCGAATAAAAAGGCATAGCACATGTGAAGGGCACTCCTGTGAGTCGCTCTTTTTTAATTCCGAAAATGAGAATATCTTTCTTTTATTAGTAAGACACCAAAATTTTTATAAAATAAAATGAAATTATTAAATACAAGGAGGAAGATACCTATGACGGTTCATAAATATGGCATCATTATGAACGGTGTAACAGGGAGAATGGGAACGCGCCAACATTTAATCCGCTCAATTCTGGCGATTCGTGAGCAGGGTGGCGTTCTTCTGGAAAATGGCGATACCATCATGCCCGATCCAATCTTAGTGGGACGCAACGAAAATAAATTAAAAGCCTTAAGCGAAGAGCATCAAATTGAACGATGGACGACTGATTTAAAGGAAGCACTTTCAGATGACTATAATCGAATATATTTTGATTCACAAACGACATCTCGTCGTTCAGAAGGCATTAAGCAAGCGATTGAAGCCGGAAAACATATCTATTGCGAAAAACCAACAGCCACAACGCTTGAAGGGTCTCTTGAGTTAGCGAAATTAGCTGAGGATGCCGGTGTTAAAAACGGTGTTGTTCAAGATAAATTATTCTTGCCCGGAGTCATGAAATTAAAGCGTTTAATTGATGCAGGCTTTTTCGGTGAGATTTTGTCCGTACGTATGGAATTTGGCTATTGGGTGTTTGAAGGGGATTGGCAAGAGGGGCAACGTCCTTCCTGGAATTATAAACAAGAAGAAGGCGGAGGCATTATTGTGGATATGTTTCCCCATTGGCGATACGTGCTCGATCACCTTTTCGGTTCCGTGAAAGCTGTTTCCTGTACAGCAGCAACGCACATCCCAAGGCGTGTCGACGAAGAAGGTCATGAATATGAAGCAACGGCCGATGACGCTGCCTATGGTACATTTGAGTTAGAGGGTGGCGCTATCGCGCAAGTTAATTCGTCCTGGGCTGTGCGCGTGAACCGTGATGACTTGTTAACAATTCAAGTTGATGGAACAGAAGGTAGTGCAGTAGCAGGCCTTCGAGGTTGCAAGACCCAACATCGAGTAAATACGCCAAAGCCCGTGTGGAATCCAGATCTGGAAAACACTATTAAATTTCAAGATCAATGGGCGGAGGTTCCTAATAATACACTGTTTGAAAATGCTTTCAAAATACAGTGGGAGCTATTCTTTAAACATGTTCACCAAAATGATCCGTTTCCTTGGGATTTGTTGGAAGGGGCGCGAGGAACGCAGCTTTCTGATCTGGGACTACAATCATCAAAGGAGCGTCGATGGTTGGATGTGCCGGAATTGAGTGTCGAAGGGGTTGATAAGCATGCCAATATCAATTGATCTGCCGCAAGTGGATCGAAGCATGCAAAAGTATATATTGCAAAATCCTGAATACGCCAAAGAGCAATCTTCTTTTCAATCAAAATATCGGAAAGCGTTTTCAGCAGCCCACGTTGTCGCTGATCCGTTAGCTGATGTGGATCCCATTCAATCGCCCGCGATTGACTGGGATGCGACCCTTCAGTATCGCCATTATTTGTGGTCTCTGGGATTATCTGTTGCCGAAGCGATGGATACCGCACAGCGTGGAATGGGGTTACAGTGGTCGCATGCTAAGGAACTGATTACGAGATCGGTGAAAGAAGCAAAGGCCGTTAATGGTGAAATTGCTTGCGGGGTAGGGACGGATCATTTAGCACCGACCCCGTCGACAACCATAGACGAAGTCATTCATGCTTACGAAGAACAATGCGCCCATGTGGAAGCAGAGGGCGGGAAAATCATTTTAATGGCGAGCCGTGCTTTGGCAGCTAGTGCTACGTCAGCGAGTGACTATGAAAAGGTGTATGGCAGAATTTTATCCCAAGTCTCAGAACCGGTGATTTTACACTGGCTCGGTGACATGTTTGATCCGAACCTTCAAGGTTACTGGGGAAGTGAAGATCTTGATGAAGCTATGGAAGTTTGCCTGAGAATCATCCGCGAAAATGAAGATAAGGTGGATGGTATTAAGATTTCATTATTAGATAAAGACAAGGAAATCATAATGCGTCGGAAACTTCCTTCAAGCGTCAGAATGTATACAGGCGATGATTTTAATTATCCGGAATTAATTCAAGGGGATGAGCAAGGATTTAGCGATGCGTTGCTCGGCATTTTTGATGCGATTGCCCCTGCAGCGGCATCGGCACTTAATGATTTAGACTACGGAAAAGTTGATGTATTTCGCGAGAAGATGGATAAAACAGTGCCATTAGCTCGCCACATTTTTCAGAAACCAACATTTTCATATAAAACAGGCGTTGTCTTCCTTGCATATTTAAATGGTCATCAATCACATTTTCGTATGATTGGTGGGGCGGAAAGTGCACGTTCAACGATCCACTTTGCTCGCTTGTTTGAACTGGCGGATCAGGGTAATGTACTTACGGATCCGGTGATGGCAACAGAACGGATGAAGCAGTGGCTCGTACAATCGGGTGTTAGACAAACGGAGGCTGCAAAATGACAAAACCGGCGGGATTAGATCGTTTAAGTTTGAATCAGATCACAACAGAAAATTGGAACCTCCGAGAAGCTGTGGAAGGTTGTGCCCAGCAAGATGTTCCCTGGATTTCTGTATGGCGTCACAAAGTTGAAGCGATCGGCTTAAAAGAAAGTAAAAAGCTGATTGATGGGCATGGGTTGAAAGTGTCGAGTCTTTGTCGCGGAGGCATGTTTCCGGCAACAACCGCTGCTGAAAGAACAGAACGAATCGATGACAATAAACGAGCGATTGAAGAAGCAGCAGAACTTGGAACGGACACCCTAGTGCTCGTTTGCGGCCCTTCACCGGACAAAAATCTTGAACAAAGCAGAAAATGGGTTCAAGAAGGTATTGAGCATCTCGTGCCATTTGCCGAAGAGCATGGTATCAAACTTGGTATCGAGCCGTTGCATCCGATGTATGCTGCCGATCGTTCCGTCATCGTCACTTTGGGAGAAGCCAATGCCATGCAGCGATCCATCGCTTCATCCCAAGTAGGGGTTGTCGTCGATGTCTTTCATGTCTGGTGGGATCCGTACCTTTATGAAGAAATAGAAAAAGCAAAAGGAACAATGCTTGGTTTTCACGTATCCGATTGGAAAGTACCGATGCACGATATGTTCAAAGGACGGTCAATGATGGGGGATGGTGTCATTGACATCCCGAAAATACGACAAGCCGTTGAAGCAAATGGTTATCATGGTCCGATTGAGGTTGAAATCATGAACCAAAAAATTTGGGATGCGCCCGGGGCAGATACACTACAATTAATGAAGGAGCGTTATGGCCGTTTTGTGTAAAAAAACGGTCATCCCCGTATGTATAGGTTGAAAGTGAGCGCTATCTAAATAAACGTGACGGTCACCCCTGCGCTTGCGGATCTTCGGTACAATTAAATATGATTAAATAAGGAGACTGGAATGGTTCGCCTTAAAAAACTGCGCATGAACAAAAAAACGTTTATCGCCATAGTAGCCATTGTATTCGTCGCGTTCAATCTTCGTCCGGCGATTACCAGTGTTGGACCACTTGTTGGTATTATTAGAGATGATCTGGGAATTACAAACAGTCAAGCGGGTTTCATTACGACAGTTCCCCTTCTCGCTTTTGCTTGCTTTTCCATTGCTGCGCCAATCCTTGCAAAAAAATGGGGCATTGAATGGGCAATATTTTTCGGGCTTACTACGCTCTTAATTGGCATTCTATTACGTTCATTCGGAATAACCTCCATGCTGTTTATCGGCACAGCGATTGTCGGGGTGGGAATTGCCCTATGTAATGTACTACTCCCCGGTTTTGTGAAGCAGAAATTCGACAGGCTACAAGGGGTAATGACCAGTGTATACACAACATCGATGAGTCTTTTCGCCACCATCGCTTCCGGTCTTAGCATTCCGCTTGTTTTCAATTTTAACTTAGAATGGAATGGCTCACTAGCAACGTGGAGTATCATCGCAGTTATAGGTTTGATTTGCTGGGCACCTCTATTACGCGGTGCTAATGCTAACCGAAAGAAAGAGAGATCTTCTCAATCAACAAAAGGAAAATTATGGCAGTCACCTTTAGCATGGCAAGTAACCGCTTTTATGGGATTGCAATCTATGCTTTACTACAGTATGGTTACTTGGTTACCAGAGATTGTTCAAGCTAATGGTATTCCTATCGCCACTGCCGGTATGTTATTAGCATACATGCAATTAAGCGGTTTACCAATGACGTTTATAACACCGATCCTTGCCACTCGCATGCAAAACCAACGTGTAATCATTGTGGTGATAGCTCTTTTTTATTTTTTCGCAATGTCCGGTTTGCTTTATATAGGAGATTCTCTGCTTGCCCATGTATTTTTTATTACCTTACTTGGAGGCGCAAATGGTGCGAGTATTAGTTTATCATTAGTTTTATTTAATTTACGCACAACATCCGCTGGCCAAGCCTCACAATTGTCGGGAATGGCCCAGTCGTTTGGGTATTTACTCGCGGCAACCGGCCCAATATTATTGGGATTGATCTTCGATTTTACAGGTTCGTGGTTTATTCCGTTGGTCATTCTCTCTTTAGTGATTATACTTTTGCTAATCGCGGGACTATTTGCGGGAAAAGATGCGCATGTATTTTCGGAACAACAACTAAGCAGGGGATGAATGTTGGTGGGAATGAAGGGCCGGAACGCAGCTGTTATTTGATTCCGAAATTGAGAATTGAATTCCCAATATAATAAGACGTCTAGTTTGAAAGCGCTTAAAATAAGAGAAAAGAAATGTTGCAATGTCAATCAGGTCTAAATATAAACTGGGGAGGTTGAATTATGAAAAAGTTTTGGTTAGGCGGGTCAATGGTTGCTACACTTCTAGTCGCAAGCGCTTGTGGGGTTAGTAGTGAGGAAGTCTCAGATGATCAAGCAGATGGTGATGCCAATGGCGAACAGGAAGAAACCAACGAAACTGATACAAACGATAGCGAGTATGAAATTCAATTCGCCCATGTTGTAGCTCCGGGCACAGCAAAAGGTCAGGCAGCTGATTATTTTGCTGAACAATTGGAAGAGCGAACAGATGGTAGAATAGCTGTGGATGTTTACCCTGACTCTCAGTTAGGTAGTGACCGCGAAATCATCGAACAAATGCAATCAGGTACTGTAGAAATGAACGCTCCTTTTACAGGTGTGCTGCCTTCTTTTGTGCCGCAATATCAAGTATACGATTTGCCCTATTTATTTGAAGACCGAGAGCATGCTTTTGAAATGTCCACAGGAGAGCTGGGAGAAGCTCTCAATGAATATCTCCCGGATCAAGACTTAAGATTCTTAGGATTCTGGGATGGTGGATTTAAACATTTTACAAATTCCGATAGGCCTATTGAAACCCTTGAAGATATGCAGGGGTTATCGATGCGGGCATCTCAAAGTCCTTTACTCATTTCACAATTTGAAGCTTGGGGAGCCAGTGCTGAATCGATAGACTTAAATGAATTGTATACATCATTGGAACAGGGTACAGTAGATGGGCAAGAAAACCCTCTTTCCAATATTGTCTCGCAAAGCTACTACGAAGCTCAGGACTATATGACTTATAGTGAACACGGTTATATGGGATATCCATTACTCATTAGTGAAACCTTTTATCAAGAGCTCCCGGAAGATTTACAAGAAACGCTTCACGAAGTTGCCGATGAGGTAAATGAATGGCAGTGGGACGTTTCTGAAGAATCCGAAGAGGAATATGCTGAAACGCTTGAGGAGGAATCTATAGAGATCAACGAACTTTCCGATGAGGAAAGGGAGGAATTCAGAGAAGCGAGTGAAGAGGTTTATGATGAGTTTAGGGATACTATTGAAGATGGAGAAGAATTATTAGATATCGTGGAAAACTAGTATAAAGTTATAACAAGGGGAGGCGTATTCATCTCCCCTTGTTATATAAAAGGGTGGTTGCATTGACCAAACTAAACAAATTTTTAGATCACCTAGAAGAATATTTTGGGGTAATATCATTAATTGCTGCATCGGGGCTTATATTTCTTAACGTTGTTATGAGATATGTATTTAATACATCCATACCTTGGTCCGGGGAAGCGGCACGATATTTAATCATCTGGTTTATATTTATTGGAAGCAGTTTCGCAGTTAGAGAGCGAGCACATGCCAAAGTGGATGTATTAGTTTCCTATGTTTCCGCGAGAGTCAAAAAAGTTTTGTCTATTTTAGCGTCCTTCTTTGCTATTATCTTTTGCGTATTTTTGATCGTATCCGGTATTCAAACGATCCAAAATGTTGCTGCATTTTCTAGTATAACGCCGGCTTTAGAGATTCCAATGTATATACCTTATTTGGCAATTCCGTTTGGTGCTTCCCTAATGTTATACAGATTTATTCAACTTATAGTAGAGGATATTAAAAGTGATCCTAATAACCAAGGCATGGGAGGGGATCACTCATGATCGCGGTTCTTTTATTCATCTTATTAATGGTTATAGGTACACCTTTGGCAGCAGCGCTTGGGCTTGGCAGTATTTATGCCGTGCTTGATGCCGGTCATTCTTTGGATAATGTTACAAGAAACATGTTTTCAGGGTTAGATTCGTTTACTTTAATGGCGATCCCGTTTTTCATTTTTGCCGGTGATTTAATGTTGGCCGGAGGAGCTTCGAGAAGATTAATTGATGTGGCAAAAAAACTGGTGGGGTGGACAACGGGTGGTTTACCAATTGCCGGGGTAATTTCTTCGATGTTCTTTGCATCGCTGTCTGGGTCGAGCCCTGCTACGGTAGCTGCAGTCGGCGGAGTTATGATTCCTTCGCTTAGAGATTCGCAGTATACCGCTAAATTTTCGGTTGGTTTAATGTGTGCTGCCGGTTCAGTGGGTATTATTATCCCCCCTAGTATTACTTTACTTGTATATGGCGTCACCGCTGAAGTTTCGATCAGTGAATTATTTATCGCCGGAATTATACCGGGGATATTTATAGGATTTGTGTTAATTATTGTTAGTTACGTTATCGCTCGAAAGCAAGGGCATAAGCCCGGGGAAAGAAGTTCAATCAAGGAAATCGTGCGCTCTTTCATCAATGCTTTTTGGGGGATACTCATGCCGGTAATCGTTCTTGGTGGGATTTATTTCGGTGTGTTTACTCCAACTGAAGCAGCGGCTGTTGCGATTTTTTACAGTTTGTTTATCGGCATGTTTATATATAGAGAAATAAATATGAAGAAGTTATTTGAGGTTACAAAACGTTCAGTACTGATTTCCTCTATGGTTATGATTGTTATCGCAAGTGCGCAAATTTTTAGCTGGTATTTAACAATGGAGCAAATTCCAAGCGATATAGCCAGTAATGTCCTTTCCATTTCGAATAATCCTATTGTTATTATGTTGCTGATTACAGTGATTCTACTTGTAGTCGGGATGTTTATGGATACAAGCGCAGCAGTTTTAATACTCACGCCAATATTCCTGCCAATTATGATGGAATTTGGCATGAGTCCGGTGCATTTAGGTGTTGTTATGATCGTAAACTTGGCTATTGGTATGGTAACGCCGCCATTTGGTTTGAATTTATTTGTTGGGGCCGGTGTCAGCAAACTACCTTTAACAACTGTAATAAGGGCAACGCTCCCGTTTGTTTTTGTGCTCATAATCGCGTTACTTATCATTACATTTACACCTGGCATGTCAACATTCTTGCCTTCGTTTATAAATGATTAAGTGATATATTAAGAGATCAATCTGAATGTTGGGTTGGTCTCTTTTTTTATTTGTATAAAAAGAAGTTCCGAAAATGGTAATAGAATTCCATAAATAGGAAGATGTAAATAATGTATTTGCTTACAATATACACCATATCATTCTATTATCGTAAATAAGGAGGATAGGGATGATAAGTTCTGCCGTGACTATTCAAAATTTAAAGAAAGGAGAAATTAATAATGGGAAAAAGACCATGGCATCAGGCTAGTATGGGATTACTCATTGTGGCATTCATGGGAGGCAGTCATATAGGGAGTGCCCAGGAAGGTGAGGATCAACCGGTTTCGGATCCGGTTCCCGAGGAACCGAGCCATTCAGGTTTGGGTATTACACTGGAAGAATTCACTAGCATCCCTCCATCTAGTGACTCGGCGCCTGAGGCTAGAATCAATTATTTAAGTGAAATTCCGGATGAGTCAGGACGTTTAGCCGTGCCTGATCTTAATGGGCCAATGTATTTAGTGGAGGATGGGGAACCAACCGAGTATCTGGATATTGAGAATGAGTTTCCTGATTTTGTAGACTCCCCGGGATTAGGAACAGGCTTTGGCTTTGTTACATTTCATCCCGAGTTCGCTGATAATGGTGTTTTTTATACAGTACACACTGAAGCGGGAGAAGCGCTCGAGTCAGAAACACCTGACTTACCTTATCCGGAAGACACACAATTTCATGGGATAGTGACGGAATGGACAGCTGATGATCCTGCTGAAGATACTTTTAGTGGCACAAGTCGTGAAGTGTTGCGGATTGGATACTCTACGCACTTCCATGGAATACAGCAGATTGATTTTAATCCCACAGCTGAGCCTGGAGACGAAGATTATGGTTTACTTTACATTGGATCAGGCGATGGAGAATCAGTACCTGACTTTTCAACCGTTCCACAGGATAAGAACAAGCCACAAGGAAAAATATTGCGAATTGATCCGAAAGATACGGATGGGGAAGGTAATGGATACGGCATTCCGTCTACGAATCCTTTCATAGAGGAATCTGATGCGTTGGATGAAGTTTATGCACTTGGATTACGCAATCCGCATCGTTTTAGCTGGGATGATTATGAGGGAGAATCTCGAATGTTCCTCGGAAATATTGGTGAACAAAGAGTGGACTCAGTATACGAAGTCGAAGCGGGAGATAATTTTGGATGGAACGAGCGAGAGGGTTCATTTAGATTTGATTGGGAAGACCCCGAGAATGTATATCCTCTTCCTGAAGATGATGACAGGTTTGGGTTCACTTATCCAGTGATTGAGCTAGATAATCCGAGAGATGTAAACGCAGTCGTAGGAGGCTTCGTTTATCGCGGTGAAGAAATTCCGGAATTACAGGGGAAATATATTTTTAGTGATGTCGTAAGCGGTACCGTTTATTATTCCGATGTTGAGGAATTGCAAAGAGAGGGGGAGAATGCAAGCGTTTATACCCTGGATCTATTTGATAATGAAGGTGAAAATGTGACCATGCTTGAATTAGCTGGTGACGATGCGTCCCGAGTTGATTTCAGATTTGGTCAAGATTCTGATGGGGAACTGTATGTGATGTCAAAACAGAACGGAAAAATTTGGGAAGTTACGGACGCCAAGCATGTAATAACTGATGTAATGAATGAGGAAGCCTGGGATCCTATTACCCCAGAAAAATGGGAGTTTACCGGTGATGAAGTTATCCTTGCGGAAGCGGGAGAAGCACGTCCGGGCCCAAGACGTCCTTCTGAGTACGCAATTTTAACAGAAGGACCGGAATTCGGTTCTGTTCAAATAGATGCTGATGTACGAATCGATGTCCCTGAACCTATTGGACGCGATGTAATAATGATCTTTGGCTATCAATCCGACACGGAGTTCTACTATGCTCATTTATCAGAAGACAATGGTATCTACGCTCATAACGGTATTTTCGTTGTCAACAATGATGATCGGGAGCGGATTGATGATCAATGGGACGGCTCGGAAGGACCTCCTCCAGCCATTACTGATCAAGAATATAATCAGGTACGGATAACGCATGATGTCGAGACTGGTGATATTGCAGTTTTTATGGGCGGATCCGATGAACCGTTAATGACAGCTAACGATACTACCTTCGATAACGGACGTATCGGATTTGGATCATTCGACGACATCGGAACGATACGCGATCTCACGGTTACTGGGAGCAGTGAACAGGATGATGAACCAATCAGTGCCGAAAGTATGCAAATCCTTGTTGAGAACTTTGATGAAAGCGGAGAATTTGCTAATGAAGAAGCATCGCACTCCTTATTGCGACATTTGACAGCTGTGGGTCACTATGAAAATCAAGGAGCTTCAGAAAAAGTAGTCCAACACATGGGAGGATTTCACGATTTACTTGACCATCAGCTAGACAATGAATTAATTTCTGAAGAGGCATTTGATGAGCTAAATAGTCAAGCTGAAGCATTAGTACAGGTATGGGAATAACATGAAAACTTCTCTGTAGCAGTCATTGACTGCCACAAGAGATATTAAGGAATACTCTGTATAGACCGAATTCTTTTAAGTAGGAAATTACTTATAGAAGGATAGAGCTTAAAAAAAATTCAAGAGAAGCTTTAGATTCTGTGATGCCAGTTAGTCCTTGAGTGACGCTGAGTAAATCAATGATAATATATCTTATAAAAAAATATATTCTGGAATTGATAATTTATTTCTTTATTTAAGAAGTCGAAAACTATGACAAGAATTATAATTTATTCTACAGATTGCTAAACATCAATTATAAGATCGAAGGATGGTAAGTTCTACTTTATAAAATTTCAGTTATTACATTCATAATTTAAAGATATATAACAGTGAAGTCCAACTGATAATGAGGATATCACTAATAAATTCATAGAAGGGAGAAAGAAAATGAGTAATAACAAAGACAGTCAGAAGGATAACACGACATCAAATGAAATAGGCAAAGAGCATGGTATAACTCGTCGAAAATTTATAAAAAATACAGGTATGATTGTTGGCGGTGTAGCTGGTGGCTCCTTGCTTGGCGGAATGTTAACTAATAATTTTCAAGCAGAAACTACAAATTCACCTGTATATGAAGAGGAAACAAGTACTTTTACGGAAGCTCGTATGTTCTTCACTCGGTATGAAGATTTTGTAGTTTTAATGCAGGCTACCGAACGTATTTTTCCGGAGGATGACAATGGACCAGGCGCTATTGACTTAGGTGTACCTTATTTTATAGATAAACAACTTGCTGGTTCATGGGGGATAAATGGAAGCGATTACAGGAAGGGACCTTTTCCAGGGTCAGAACCTTCAGTTGATACGTCAACGCAGACTAGAGGAGAGATATTTATTAATGGATTGCGAAAAATGAACCAATTAAGTCACAAACAATTTGGAGCATCGTTTGACGATGTGGAGAAAAATCAACAAATTGATATTTTAATGCATTTTGAAAACGATGAAGTAGATATGAAAGGAGTAGCGGCTAGTGACTTTTTTAGCTTACTTCGTCAAATGACATTAGAAGGTGCATATGCAGATCCATTATATGGTGGCAATAAAAATATGGAAGGATGGAAAATGAAAGAGTTCCCAGGGGCTGTGCATTCCTATGAAGATATTATTGAAAATGACGAATTCATTAAAATGGATCCAATAAGCTTAGAGGATTATCAACAGGGTTAAAGCGTGAATTTAGTATCTAATACGAGGGAGGATAAAATGGCTACAGAAATGGATAAAGTGGATGTAGTAATTGTAGGTTCTGGTTGGGCAGGGGGGATCGTTGCAGCAGAACTTTCTAAAGAAGGATACAGGGTTGTTGGCTTAGAACGTGGTAAAGATCAGAAAATGGAGGACTTTATTGGTGCTAAGGATGAATTGCGTTATAGTAGCCGTCACGGAATGTTTCAAGATTTAACAAAAGAAACAATAACAACAAGAAATACTGAAAATGAAGATGCTCTACCAATTCGAAGTAACAGTACAAATTCAATTAATGGTACCGATACAGGAGGATCAGGAGTACACTGGGACGGAGCTACGTATCGTTGGTGGCCGTATGACTTTGAAGCTTATAGTAAAACTGTTGAGCAGTATGGAGAAGACAAAATACCTGAAGGGATGACGTTACAGGATTGGGGGATAACATATAACGAATTGGAACCTTACTATGATAAATTCGAGAAAACAGCCGGGGTATCTGGTGAGGAAGATCCACTAAGACCGGGACGTTCTGATGAATATCCCAACCCACCGATGAGGGGATCCCAGGTAACAAGCTTATTTAAACAAGCTGCAAATGAACTCAACTACCACCCTTACCATATGCCCTCTGCTAACATGTCGCAACAATATGAAAATCCTGATGGAGAGACGATCAATGCTTGTGTGTACTGCTCTTTTTGCGGGATGTACGGATGTGATTTTGGTGCGAAAGCAGACCCTATAGTTACCGTTCTATCAACTGCTCAAAAAACAGGCAACTATGAACTGCGAAACAATGCCTATGTTACCCGTGTTTTGCATAACGAAGATAAAGCAACTGGGGTTTTATATGTAGATACACAAACCGGTGAAGAATATGAACAACCAGCTGATTTGGTAGTATTAGCCGGGTTCACGTTTGCAAATACACGGTTATTATTATTATCTGAAATCGGAGAACCTTATAATCCAGACACAGGTGATGGTGTGATCGGTAAAAATTTAACAGGGCATTTTGGTTTTTATGGGGTATCAGGATTTTTTAATGATAAGAAATTCAATCTCTATGCTGGAGCTGGAGCATTAGGTGCAACGCTTAGCGACTTCACCGTAGAGCAATTGGATCATAATGAACTTGATTTTCTTCATGGTTTCGAACCACGCGTTGTTCAAAGCGGCAGCACACCAATTGGAAGCAATGGTGTTCCTGGGGATACGCCAACATGGGGGGAGGAGTTCAAGGAAAAATCTTTATATTATACAAATCGAAACTTTGGTATTAACATACAAGTGGGAAATTTACCATGGGCGCACAACTATATGGATTTAGATCCTAATTACACGGATTTCATAGGAGATCCACTCTTACGTATTACCTGTTCATTTTCTGATCAAGATCGCAATATAGCGCGATATTCTGTAGAAAAAAGCAAAGAAATTATGGAACAAATGGGCGCGGATATAATTGAAGGTAGTGAAATAACAGATGAAACAGAGTTCAATGAAACTACTTTAACCAGTCACACAGCTGGAGGGGCAATTATGGGAGATGATCCACAGACTTCTGCTGTGAATAATTACTCACAAATGTGGGATATGGAAAATTTGTTTGTAGTGGGAGCTTCTTCATTTTCCACTTTTAGTAGCAGTAATCCCACTGGAACCGTTGGTGCGGTAGCCTATCGTGCAGCAGAAGGCATGATTAAATTTCTAAAAGAAGATGGTGGCATATTAGTAGAAAAAAATTAAAAATGATTGTCTTATTGTAATTGGATTAGCAAAGTGACACCTAGCTGTGAATGAAATAATAAGCGATCGGGGATATAGTAAAAATGTTCCTAGTGCTCGTAAACAGAGGTATCTCGGATTATCAACGATCTCCTGCTCTCTAGAATTATTAGAAAATGTTGCGAGGACAATTGGTCCAGGTAAAGAAAACGAAAAAATATGTCTAATTTTAATATAAAGTGACACAAGGATTTTTTCGTGAGGAGGTGATGACTTGAATCCTCTAAATGTTGGTGTACCTAGTTTAATCCTTATACTGATCCTAGCTTTGTTGATATTTGGTCCAAAGAAATTGCCGGAGATCGGCGGGGCTTTTGGGAAAACACTTAATGCATTTAAGCAATCAACGAGCAACCTCATGGATGACGAGGTTGATCAATCCAAAAAACAAAATAACGTACAAGAACAAGATCAGAATAGTCAACAAAACGATAAAGATGACTAAATTTTTATACCGTTTTAGTAAATAAAGGTCTATCCCTTCGGAAAGTCAGGTGCTATTTATGGCATCAAAAGATCAATCGTTAGAAGAAAAGCAAACGACCATGGAGCATCTAACCGCCCTGCGGGGAGCGATTATTCGTTCATTAATGGTATTTGCTTTATTGTTCATCACCATATTTATATTGCTAAGATTCTATATTGATCTTATCATTGGCGATCAGCAATTAGTGATGCTCGGGCCACTTGATACGTTAAAGCTTTATTTCACATTATCAGGAATTCTGGGATTAGGCTTTGCCGCGCCGTATCTTGCTTATGAGGCATGGCGGTTTATAAAGCCTGCCTTAAGTAAGCGTGAAGCAAGTGCGTTGTTCAATTATGTGCCAGCTATCTTTATCTGTTTTATAGCTGGCCTTTCTTTTGGGTATTTTATTCTTCATCCGCTCGCGTTTGCGTTTCTCATTAACTTAGGGGAAATTCATTTTGACATGATGATCACAGCTCAGGAGTATTTTTCCTTTTTAATGATGACGACGATTCCCGTCGGTTTCTTATTTGAGCTCCCAATTATTCTCATGTTTTTAACATCATTGGGCTTACTAGATCCGTATACACTAAGTAAAGCTAGAAAATACGCCTATTTCGGCTTATTCTGTGTTTCCGTTTTAATCACGCCACCTGACTTCCTGACGGATGTTTTGGTTATGGTTCCATTTGTTTGCCTTTATGAGGCTGGCATTTGGCTCTCCAAGTTTATTTACAAACGTAAAGCATCTAACTACGAAACAGAGAATGTATAAGGATTATAAGTATAAGAGTTAACGCTAATAACTACTTGTGCTGGTAATCAGGTACCTTTCTATGCGAATAAAACCTATGAAGTTGTGGACTAATATAAGCAATCTGAAAAGCTCGAACGTTATTGGATGAACATGGGGGCCGATGGCCAATCGCGAATGAAAAGGAATTCCAGTTTATTACCAAAGCATCGACTGGTATCTGTTCCGTAATCATTGGCATAATTCTTGTTCGGCGGATAGTTTTGTGGGGCTACCCGGAGATTGTCCGAGAGCTAACCTATTTAAGCCATTTTCCTGGTAAGCTTTTTTTGAATAGAGATAGAGTTTTTAGTTGTGTGGCTTTGTATACAAGGGGGAAAAGATATGAGATATGAAAAAATTCTATTCTTGTTTATATTTATTTTTCTTGCCTCTTGTGGAGAGAAGATAGAAACTAATATGTCAGAACCAATCACAGATTTTGAATTTACCACACAAGATGAAGAGATGTTAAGTTCAGAAAGTCTTAAAGGTGACTGGTGGATAGCTAATTTTATGTATACTAATTGTAGGGCGATTTGTCCAAGGACAACTGCTAATATGGCAGATGTGCAAAAGCAGTTGAAGATGAATGGTTATAACCCGCATATTGTTTCTTTTAGTGTTGAACCGTCACATGATACACCAGGTATATTAAAAGAATACGCTAGACAACATAATGCAGATTTAGAATCATGGGACTTTTTAACAGGATATGATTTCGAGACTATTAAAGAGATATCGGAAAATACATTTAATTCTGTATTAGAGGAAGGAGCAGTAGGTCAAAGAGCTCATGGTATTAATTTTTATTTAGTAAATCCTAACGGAATTATTGTTAAAGAATATAATGGTATGGGTCCAGATGAACTCGATATGCTTATTGATGATTTAAAAACAGTTCTAGAGAGCTAAATGTTAGTTGGCATCCTAATTTTACTTGTCGTGTAGGGTTTTGATTCTTTACTTTTAACAACGACCGAGGCAGCTGAATAACTATTTTATACGGTTCACTAGTCACAGTTCCTTTAACAGTTATTTCAAGAGCTCGCAGTTATGTTAACTTTTATCATTACTAACTCACTAAGGCTGAATACGTGAAATATTTTGATAGGAAACAACGTCTTGATTTTACTCATTAGCTTTTAAGTTAATTAATTAAATCACTGAATGAGTAATCCAATACTTACTTCAACCACTTGCTGTTAGAAACAACCATAAATGAACGAGGGGAAATTCCAATGGCGAAAATCATTATTGCACCGGATTCATTTAAAGAGAGCATGAGCGCGAGAGAAGCGGCGGAAGCGATTCATTCAGGCTTTCAACAAGCCGGTGGCGATCAAGCATATCATTTGATCCCGATGGGAGATGGCGGAGAAGGAACGATGGAAGCGCTCGTCGAATATTATGATGGCGTTTACCATACCGTTCAAGTGGAGGGGCCGAATGAACATTTGGTAGATGCGATATATGCCCTCTCTGCCGATGGCAAAACGGCAATTATGGAAATGGCGCAAGCTTCAGGGTTAGATCAGGTTGCTGAACCAAATCGTGACATTGGCGCTGCGTCGTCCTACGGTACGGGGAAAATGATGCGAGCGGCCATCGATCAAGGCGTGCGAAAAATCATTCTTGGCATCGGAGGCAGCGCGACGAATGATGGTGGTGCAGGAATGATGGCAGCCCTTGGCGCACGTCTTTTGAACGAACATGGTGAAATGATATCAAGGGGAGGATTGGGGCTTGAATCCTTGGCTTCTATTGATCTTTCGGGTCTGGATGCTCGCTTGGAACATACGGATATCGTCGTAGCTTGTGACGTCACTAATCCTTTGTTAGGAAACAGTGGGGCAAGTACCGTTTATGGTCCGCAAAAAGGAGCGGATGCCGCCATGGTGCAAAAGCTCGACAGTACCCTTGCCCATTTTCACAAGCTAACGGTAGAGACGACAGGCTATGATGTGAAGGATATCGCAGGTGCCGGAGCGGCAGGAGGATTGGGGTATGCACTACTGGTTTATTTGAATGCCGAACTAAAACCGGGGATAGATCTTGTGTTGGAAGAAACTGATTTCCGGGGGGTTGCCCGTGATGCCGATTTGATCATTACCGGTGAAGGGAAAATAGACGGTCAATCGGTGTATGGAAAAACGCCTGTGGGCGTGGCGAAGGCAGGCAAAGAAACCGGCACTTTTGTGATCGCGATTGGTGGTCAGCTCGGGAAAGGTTATGAAGAAGTGCACGACCATGGCATCGACGCAGTCTTTAGCCTAGTTCCGGGCGTGGTCAGCGTGAAAGATGCGATGAAAAATGGACGGGAATATTTACGGCATACAGCCCGAAACATTGCGGTTGTATATAATCTGAAATAGTATATCAAGACTGGCTTAAATCTACGGATCATTCTCCGTTCATCTGCTCTTTTAACTTTGAAATAAATGTACGAATATGATCTGAAATGTGTTTGCCCTTGGGTCGAACGAGCGCCATCCCTGGGTACGCTTGCTGTAGTTCATCGATCTTGTGGGTACCGCATCGCCGTTTAAAACGTAAAAATCATTGTTCACCGTATAATAGGGTCCGATCGTGATCGCGACGTTGTCAAGCACCGCATTTCGAACAGCATCCATATTATTCGTAGAAATTGAACTACTCCACCTTAATTTCTGACGAAATTTGAAGATGAAGATTCCTAAAAACACCTTCGTAACCGAAAGTTTTAATTAGGCTATCCCCGCAGTCCCTACGGTTAATCGTAATGCTTCATCACGAATGTTTTTACTTGCGTTAATATCTCTATCGTGGTGCGTGTGGCATTGGGAACATTCCCACGTACGCAACGCAAGATTTTTAACGTCTTTATTTCGGTGACCACAACTTGAACAAAGTTGACTGGAAGGGAAGTTTTTGGCCACCGTTATCACCTGCTTTCCATACCATTTTGCTTTATATTCAAGCATGGTGCGAAAACGCGACCAACTTACCTCACTAATCGCTTTGGCTAAGTTGTGGTTTTTCAGCATATTCGATACTTGCAAATCCTCAATTCCGATCATGTCGTGGTTTTTGACAATGTCCGTAGAGATTTTATGCAAGTAATCATGACGTGCGTTTTCAATTTTCTCATGAAGCCGTGCAACTTTCATGCGTTGCTTATGCCATTTAGACGAACCTTTTTGTCGCCTTGCCAGGATACGTTGGGCTTTGGCTAACTTATGTTCTAATGTACTAAAAAACTTAGGGTTTTTGTGAATGGTGCCGTCCGAAAGAATGGCGAAGTCTTTAAGACCAACGTCAACGCCAACAGATTCACCTGTTTTCGGTAATTCTTCTGTTTCTGTTTCGGTGAGAATGGAAACAAAGTATTTGCCACTTGGTCTGCGTTTAATGGTCACGTTGAGTATACGCCCTTTGACCTCACGACTTTTGGCGAACGTAACCATACCGAGTTTCGGTAATTTAATTTTATGATCGACAATTGCAATGTTGCCGTTTGTATGTTTTGTCGTGTACGCTTGTACTTTGTTATTTTTGGATTTAAAACGAGGCGTATTATTTTGTTTCTTGAAAAAACGGGTATAGGAATCCGCAAGATGTTTAAGGGATGTTTGTATGGCAATGCTATCAACTTCTTTTAGCCATACCAATTCTTTCTTTAGTTGCGTTAATTGGGAAGAGCAAGCATTGTAGGTTAAGCCTTTTCCAGTTTCTTGGTATTCGCTTTTCCATTTACCCAAAAAATGATTAAATACGAAACGACTGCAACCAATGGTTTTGGCGATTAAAATTTCTTGTTCTTTCGTTGGATAGATCCGAAACTTATAAGCTTTATTGACGATCATTGTTGTTCACCTCCCTTGCAAACATTTGTTCGTGTTCATTATACTTTATCCTTTATGTTTTGTCTAATTTTTTTCCTATCATTCGGACAATAGCCCGAAGGCGATTCATCCCCCACTTTACACTGCGTAGAAAGTGGAGGTCTTCTCGCCCTTCCTTGGTTAATCCGACAAGCCCGAGATCTAATTTGTCATTTTTAATATCTTCAATAATATCTTGTGAGGCTTTTCTGCGATAACAATCTGTATATGCGTACAATTCTTATTATAAGTGGATAATGTCTTCGGAGAAATCATCGAAGTGCTCCCCGGTATCGTGCCGATGCGCAACTCTTCGTGTATGAAATTTTTATTAATCTTAACTATACATGATAGAAAATACAAAGTATAATTAAAATTAAGTCAGAGACAATATTTTATGAAAGGGGTTTCGTTATGAGTGTAGAACAAGGTGTATTTGATGCAAACTACATTGAGGCGAGTTCCCTGCCCTTCTTTCCCGTTCCGATGAATGGAACAGAAATCAAATTGTTGAGGGTGAACCCGATTTCCGGTCAATTTATTTTAGTGCAAAAAAGCCAGCCTGATGCCATCATCAATATCCATAAGCACTATGGTGCTGTCATTGGCTATACACAACAAGGCGCTTGGGGCTATAAGGAATATAATTGGGTGGCAAGACAAGGCGATTTTGTCTTTGAACCGTCAGGATCGACTCATACATTGTATACCCCTCCCGGAGACGAGGAAACAATCATTTTCTTTGTCATCGATGGGGCACTTGAATTTTTGGATGACAATGGCAAAACGATGGTGATGTTTGATTGGAAGTTGGCGCTGGACTTGTATCACAATTATTGTAGAGCGAACAATCTGGAAATCGTTGATTTAACGAAGTTTGAATAAAAAGAAATTTTCATCAGGAAAGGAACCCATCTATGCAGGCGGTTGTTTTCGACTTAAAAATACCAAAATATCTTGCTGCCAAGGCATTGGGGAAAAGAATACCGTCGTTTTATTACGGTGCGCCTTCCGGATTGTCCATGCGTAATATCGAGGAGCCTGAACTCCCCGGTGACCGCTGGATGAAGGTGAAACCCACCTACGCAGGCGTTTGTGGATCGGATATGGGCGCCATTTTTTTCAAAACCTCTCCGTCTTTGACACCTTTCAATGCTTTTCCGTCCGTCTTAGGACATGAAGTGATGGGCATCGTAACGGAAGTCGGGAATGGTGTCAGAAATGTTGAAGTCGGACAGCGAATCTCAATCGATCCGTACATCGGCTGTGAGGTCCGGGGGCGAAAACAGCTTTGTCCCGCTTGCAAGGAAGGCATGCATACTTTATGCAGGCACAAAGGTGGAGACGAAACTTTCGGGCCCGGCATGATCCTTGGTTTTTGCAAGGACTTTCCCGGAGGATGGGGAGAAACGCTTGTCATTCACGATTCCATGGCCATCCCTCTACCGGACAAGGTATCTGATAAGACAGCAGCGATCATTGAACCATTAAGTGTTGGGTTGCATGCCGTCCTTCGACAACCACCCAAGCAAGGCGAACAGGTCCTGGTGATTGGGGGAGGTATGATCGCGTACACCGTCATCGCGGCACTTCGCCTTCTGGACATCGACTGCCATATCACCCATCTTAGCCTGATGTCCTACCAGCGGGAGATGGGGTTGCAGCTGGGAGCAGATAAAGCAATAACAAGACGCGAGGAGCTAAGGGATGCGGTTTTGTCTTTTCCCGAAACGAGAAAACTGAAACCCATCATTGGGAAAGATGTCTATACAGGTGGCTATGATAGTGTATATGATTGTATTGGCAGCGAATCAAGCCTGGATGATGCACTGCGAATGACAGCCGGACGCGGAAAAGTGACATTGGTCGGCGGTGCCGGCGAGATTAAAAACCTAGATTGGACTTTTGTATGGACGAATGAACTATCCGTGCTGGGAACCCATGCGTACGTGAAGGAAGAGTCATGGCAAGGAAAGACGGCCTCAACCCATGAGTTGCTTTTGGATCTAATCGAACAACACCCGGATTATCCCCTCGAAACGCTGATCACACACGAATATGACTTGGACCAATACCGCGAAGCAATTGTGGCGAACGTGGAACGGAGAAAATATGAATCCATTAAGACGCTGTTTAAGATTTAAGTTCCTTCCCTCTAATAGAGAAGACGTCCTCACCTATGCCGGGTGAGGACGAAGTATTGAGCACATATCAATTATTAAATCCAAAAGTTGGGTACTATTGATCAAACGGCTATGGGATGGATCTATACAAATCCGTGAAGTTGTATAATTTTTAAAGATCGCCTGCTTGATTTAATCATGGATCTAAGACTCACTTAAACCTCTTATGCAAATTATTCTGCTTGTAACTGCCCTCGTTCGGAAATTCTTCAATGTTCAATGATAGCGCTAGGTAGCTCGATGAATAGATGTCTGCGAAATCTTCTGTTAGGACTTCAAACAAGGCTTTCCCTACCTCTTCTTTTTCCTCAGTGGCACGGCCAGGGCCGATTTTTAGAGAGACGTGAACAAAGGCATCCTCTTCTTCACCGTCGGCGATGACATAGTTTTCAAGTTTGATCGCACGCACGCGAATGCCTCCTGTTGGAAATATATGGTTCTTTCCGCGCAATACTTTATTTAAATGTTCCAACACGTTCTGAAAGTCAATGCGATCCTCTAAGTTATCTGTATACTCAACGATTAAGTGCGGCATTGTCCTCCTCCTTCAGCTTGGGAATGATCGTGTTCTTGAGGCTTCCTAACCCTTCGATTTCCGTTTCCACGACATCACCCGCTTCGACTTTCGTGACTCCCTTCGGTGTTCCTGTGAGGATGATATCCCCAGGTTGAAGCGTCATAAAAGCACTTAAGTATTCAATAAGAAACGGGATGGAGAACACCATATCTTTTGTCGTGCCTTCTTGAGTCGTGACACCGTTGACTTTTGTGCGCAAAGCAAGATTCATAGGGTCAGAAATATCCTCTACACTTGTGAGCCAAGGCCCGATCGGCGTACACGTATCCCGATTCTTCACTCTTAGATTCGGGCGGTAATAATTTTCCAGGTAATCGCGAATGGCGTAGTCATTGGCAACCGTGTAGCCCTCGACATAGTCATAAGCATCGGCTTGTTTAATGTTTTTCCCTTGTTTACCGATAACAACAGCGAGCTCGCATTCATAATGCATATGGGTGGCTTCTTCCGGTCGCATCGATTCAGCATTATGGCCGGTAAAAGTATTTGGTCCTTTCAAAAAAACGAGGGGTTCTTTTGGTGGTTCAAAAGCGAGTTCGCTTGCGTGATCGGCATAATTTAATCCTAAAGCAAATGTCGTTTGCGGGGTGACGGGAGGCAGCCACGTCACCTCTTGTTCTTTATATGTCCGCCCGTCCAATAGTTGGACGCCGTTTTCCGTTTGGATGACGTCATGAATGCTTCCGCTTACTGCAATACGGCCTTTTTTCATCACTGATCCCCTCCTGACAAAATGCTGTTTTCTAACATTCCAACATTTTCAATCTTAACCTGAACATTATCACCACTTTTGATTTTCGGTGTTCCGTACGGTACGCCGGCCATTAACACATCGCCTTTCGTCAATGTCATAAAGGAAGTGACGTCGCTGATCAGCTGGCGAACGTTTCGAACGAGTGAAGATGTATTGGCCTCGTGCGCAAGTTCCCCATTAATATATGTTTTGATTTGTAATCGATCTGGATCCATCACGTCGGCTGTATCCATAATCCATGGACCGATCGGACAAAATTGATCGCGAGCTTGATGTTTTAACGCCGGGCGATGTAGATTCCCGTGAGGGACATGCAGGTCGTTGACAACTGTAAATCCAGCTACACTGTCGAGTGCACGAGCAGGGCTCACCTGTGTAGCGGTTTGTTTGAAAACAATACCAAGAGATGGACCGGTCTGCAATTCAGTGATGTCTTCAGGCAGATAAACGGTTGAGCGGTGTGGCGTCCATGTATTTTTTGGTTTAATATACAAGATGGGTGCCTGGGGTGGTTGATTGTATGGTTTTTCATGAAAAGCTGACTCATACGCTTGCAAACTCTCTTTATAATTTAGAGCGACTCCATAAATGGTTCCAGAAACAGGGACGTCCCATTTGCCTTCTTTCTCGTTCAGGTTGTCATCAGGTAATTCTGTTGTTTGCACATCCAAAGTCTTGCTTAGGGGCGATCCCTGGATAAAAGCTTTTGCATTCATGGGTGAAAGCACCTCTCTTAATCACGATTTGTTTTTAAAGGCATGTAAGGTATTCAGTTTATGACCTCGGGCAAAAGCCTCAATTTCATATGGTGGTTTGTTTTCAGCTATCATGCTTAATAATGTCTCATGTTCGGTTATCGATTGGGGGGCTCTGGAAGGGTAAAAAGATATCCCCCCATTGCGGACACTATCCAAACGCTGCCAAACCTTAGTAATATCTTGAACGAGTAGTTGATTTGGACAGCGCTTGTAAATGGCCATGTGAAACATCTGGTTAAGCTCTCCAAAACGCTGTAATTCGTAGTTTTGAACAACTTCTCTTAATTGTTCATTGATGGAAGTAAGTTCTTGAAGGTCATCTGGAGTAATATAGGGTGTGCTTTCCGCAGTTGCGTACCCTTCGAGAACAGCGAGCAATTCAAGTGATTCTTTATAAACATTATCATTGATTGAACGAACAACGGCACCAATGTTCTGTTCATATTTAATCAATTGATCTGCTTCGAGTTGTCGTAAAGCTTCTCGAACAGGAATGTGGCTGGATCCGACCTCCTTAGCGATTTGGTCAATAATGATGCGTTGTCCTTGGGTGTAAGTGCCATCTAAAATACGTGTTCGAATAACTTCATAGGCGTATTTTGTTTTATTTATCTTGCTTTCTTTAGCTTCCATGCCATTACTATATATGATTTAGTATATGATTTCAATCATAAAAAGCCGTTAACTGCCTCCAAACTCTTAGTTTAATAAAGCTCTTCCATATTGGCAATGACCTCGCGCGCCGCTTTTGAAAGAAATCGATCTTTTCCCCAAAGTAGTGCAGCTTCCGCCTGGGCTTTGAAATCTTTTAGGTGAAAAACGCGTAAGTTTTCTTGTGAAAATGCTTCGAGTGTTGATTTGGGCACAATGGTCCCCCCTGTGCCGGCTGCTGTAAGAGATAACAACATGGCGGCATCTGGGCATTCTACGACAATGTTAGGATTGAAGCCGAGTCGTTTGAACTCGTCGGTGACGATTTCAAACTGCCCTTTCCCGCTTAAGCGATGAAGGAGAAGGAGTGGGATACCATCTAGATCTCTCATAAATACACTGTCTTTTTCACCAAATCCTTCCCATTGATTAGAAACTACAAACATATATGGCTCTGGCGGGATAGGCACTGTAGAAAACTCTGTCTCATTTGCCGGTAATCGCACAATGGCAAGCTCAATTTCCCTTTCGTGGATTTCTTTTGTTAGTGTGTACGTATCTCCTTCTCGAATTTTAAATTGGACACCTGGAAATCGTTCACGAATGTGGGTGATCTGTTGGAGCAGATAAGCAAAACAAGATTTGTTTGCTCCGATTTTGAGAACACCCTTGGCGCCACTATCGACGGCTTGCACTTCTGCCATTGTATCCTCGATTTCATTTAATATATAAGACGCTTTGCGATATAGCGTCTCCCCTGATTCAGTTAATATCAACGACCGGCCATTTCTTTCGAATAATGTGACATTAAGTTCTTCTTCTAACAGCTTGAGTTGTTGGCTTAGAGGGGGCTGAGCAATGTGCAATTTTTTGGCGGCACGAGTGATTTGTCCTTCATCTGCGATCGTTTTAAAATAACGCAACCGTCTCATTTCCAATTTCGACACCTCCCATATTTAAATCATATGTAAAATCAATATTATAAATATTTATCATATTTGTCAGTCCATGATAATATGAAAGCGTAATCAATTCAACTGTTAAATTTATTTTGACGATTTTTCGCAGATTAATATGCGGAAAAATAATGAGAAAGGGTGAATATTCGTGCCGGCGAAAACAGGCGAACAATATAAACAAGGGTTAAAAGAAGCGAATAACAATGTCTACATTCATGGGGAACGCGTCGAGGATCCCACGACTCATCCAGCGTTCAAAAATGTGATCGATTCCATGGCGAACCTCTATGATCTACAGTACGAAAAGCCGGAGAAAATGTTGTACACGTCACCAACGAGCGGTGAAAAAGTTGGAATGACATTTCTTCGCCCGGAATCCATTGAGGATCTAGTCAAAAGGCGTGAAGCGATTCAAGAATGGGCAAGAACATCCGGTGGGATGATGGGACGTTCACCTGATTACCTGAACGCAGAAGTTATGGCGATGGGCGTTGCCAATGATCTTTTTGCAGAAGATGATCAAATGTTTGCGGATAATGCCCGCAGGTTCTATGAATATGCACGGGAAAATGACATCAGCTTGACCCATACGCTCATCCATCCCCAAGTTAATCGTGAAAAAGCGCAACACGAACAAAAGGATGCAAACGTGGCCCTGCATTTAAAAGAAAAACGTGAAGACGGCATCATCGTAGAAGGGGTACGCCTGCTAGCGACTCAAGGCGGAATCACTGATGAAATACTCGTTTTCCCTTCAACCGTAAAACCGGCTGGAGAACTTGATGATCCGTATTCGCTTGCTTTCGTTGTGCCAAATAATACAGATGGATTGAAATTTATTAGCCGTGAATCATTCGATTACGGAAAATCAGAATGGGACCATCCGTTGGGCAGCCGTTTTGAAGAAGGCGATGCCATCGTATATTTTGATAACGTTTTCGTGCCGTGGGATCGTGTCTTCGTCTGTGGAAACTCTTCCATTTGTAACCGTACTTTCTTAGAGACGAACGCGGTTGTTCATATGTCTCACCAAGTGGTAGCCAAAAATGTCGTAAAAACAGAGTTCGTTTTGGGTACGGTGCTTAAACTTATGGAATCAATCGGGATCGACGGGTTCCAACATGTGAAAGATAAAGGAACAGAGATCATGTTGGCGTTGGAAACGATGAAATCTCATTTATACCGTGCCGAGCAAAACGCAACGTTAGATAAATGGGGAACGATGACACCTGATTTTGAAGCTTTAAATGCGGCGAGAAATTGGTATCCGAATGTATATCCACGGTTGGTTGAAATCTTGAGAATTTTGGGTGCGTCCGGTTTGATGGGCATACCAACTGAAGCTGATTTTCAAAATGAAGAGCTTGGACCGATCGTGAATCGCGCGCTCCAGTCTAAGAATATGGAAGGATATGAACGTGTGAAACTTTTCCGTTTAGCCTGGGACCTTACACTCAGTTCATTCGGAAGCCGTCAAATGCACTACGAGTACTACTTCTTTGGAGATCCTATCAAAATGAGAATGAGTTATTTTGACAGCTATGATAAGGAACCATACAAAGCCTATGTTCAAGATTTTTTGGATCAAGTAAAATCATCAAAACCAGGGCATGTCAATTCATAAATGGGGGAGAAGCAAATGAATTTTGATATTATCCGTGCAGGCCGTGTCGTTTTCCATGTCGAAGATTTAGAGCGTTCAAAGACGTTTTATGATGCCCTCGGCTTCATTGAAACTGAACGTGATGATCACCATATCTATTTACGGGGGTTAGAAGAGCACAACCACCACAGCATTTGTTTGAAAAAAAGTGATGAACCCGTTGCTGAAGTCATCAGTTACAAAGTATCTGACGATCGTCACTTGGATGAGCTTGCTTCCTTTTTTGAAAAAAAGGGACAGCCGATTAAATGGAAGGGAGCAGGAGAGGAAAAAGCGCTTGGCCGTACGTTGCGCACTACGGATAATTCCGGGCTCACAATAGAATTTTATGCTGAAATGGAACAGGCAGAGATCATGCTGCAGCGCTATGATTTATACAAAGGCGCCAATGTCCAGCGTATTGACCATTTTAACTGTATGGTTCCGGATGTTGAATCGGCGTATAATTTTTATATTGATGAACTCGGGTTCAGGTGTTCAGAGTATACCGCGGCCGATGACGAAAAAATATGGGCAGCTTGGCTGCACCGGAAACAAAGTGTCCATGATGTTGCATTCATGAACGGAGTAGGTCCACGCCTCCACCATGTTGGTTTTTGGTTGAACGATCCGATGAGTCTCATCAACGGCTGCGATGTATTGGCCGCATTGGATTATGGTCCGAATATCGAAAGAGGGCCGGGACGTCATGGATTATCCAACGCCTTTTTCCTCTATTTACGAGATCCTGATGGTCATCGTATAGAATTGTACACTGGAGACTATTTGACCAGTGACCCTGATTTCAAACCAAAACGTTGGGATCTGGATGATCCGAAACGTCAAACTTTTTGGGGACATGAAGCTCCGGACAGTTGGTTTGAAGAGGCCACACAGTTTTTGGATCTGAATGGAAAGAAAACGGAGACTTCTGAGCCGCTTTTAGAGAAGAGAAAACCGAACTTCGTGATATAAATAATGAAAAATGAGGTGAAAACCATGGATGATAAATTGTTCAGAGCAGCAATGGGGAAATTCGCGACAGGCGTGACCATTATAACGACGGAAATTGATGGTGAAGTTCGCGGAATGACGGCGAATGCCTTCATGTCAGTATCAATGGATCCTAAACTCATATTGATCTCTGTCGGCCATAAAGCAAAAATGAAGGAACAGATTGAAGCATCAGGACAGTTCGCAGTCAATGTGCTCTCGAATGACCAAAAGGAAATGTCTATGATATTCGCCGGACAGAAAACAGATACACACGATGTAGAATTTAATTATTTTGAAGGACTGCCGGTTATTGATAACTCTCTGGTCTCTATCGCTTGCGATGTTCATAACAGTCACGATGAAGGGGACCACACATTATTCATCGGAAAAGTAAAGAATATAGAGATCCAAGACGGCGATCCATTGGCGTTTCATGAGGGTTCCTACAAGCAATTACAAGAAGCGTAAGTTATAAACAGGTTCTGTACTTTATCCGACGGAGGTTAGCCTTTGTCGGATAGTTGTTTATCATTAAGAGTAGTAGTATCTAAGGAGATCGATCTGTCAACTGTAAGACATTCCTTCATATAAGGGAAACAGCATAAATCATTTCCCTCCATAAGTTCATAAAGTCCTGGTCAATCTGTGCGAGAGGTGGAAGAGTATGAATGAGTTTCAAGTAAGCAACGGAATATTCTTTCCACCCTTTCAACCAAATCTTGAAATAGATACAGACTATTATATAGAACATAGAACGAATAGTTATTTGCATCAAACGAGCTTGCTATTTTACCAGTTTCAATCAAAAGAGAAAGAACAAATCCCTGTTATTCCTGACGGTTGTGTCGATATTTTGTTTTGTTGCCAATCAGAAAATTCTTATGCCACTATTTATGGAAGTGTTTATCATGAACAGCCAATAACCATTCGTAAAAACTGCGAGTACTTTGGTGTAAGAATCCCTCCAGCGTATACGATAGAAGGTTTAAAACCCTCCATGAAAGAAATATTTAATCGTAACTATCCACTAGCTGAAACAGTGCCATTAATGACGTTCATTGAAGAACTATTCGTCAAGGAACATGATTTCCAAGGGAAGGTCAAACTTTTCATGGACTATTTTGGCCCTATTATTAAGCCTAATTACACCTCTAAAAGTTTAATCGGACATGGGCTCAATCATATCTATACAAAATATGGTCAGACCAGTATACAGGAATTAGCAGAAGAAACTGGTTATTCCACAAGATATTTAAGGAAAAAGTTCAATGATAACATCGGTATCTCACCGAAACTATTAAGTGATATTATACGTTTTCAATTTGCATTAAGGTTGTTAAAAAATAAATATGCAATAGAAGATGTCATTTTTGAAAGCGGCTATTATGACCAGCCTCATATAATCAAAGAATTTAAGAAATTTGGATCCATCACGCCTCAACAATTTATAAACACTTTTAATTGTAAGTAGCCCAACAGCATAGTCCTATTCCGATTTTTACAATAGAAGTATGAACTTTCCCTTTATGATGAAAATGTGAAGATGTTTTTGTGAAAGTCACAATTATAAGTTTTTATCTGTGAAATGGGAGGTTTATTAATGAAGGATATCTCATTGAAATCAAATGTGCACGAACTTACTGAATTGGACAAGAAACATTTTTTACACCCATTAACTCCACCCAAAATGCAATATGAACAGGGACCGCCAATTATTGTCTCAGAAGGCAAGGGTGTCTATGTCAAAAATGAAAGCGGTGACACGTACATTGATGGTATGTCGATGTTGTGGAATGTAAACCTTGGACATGGACAAGAGGAACTGGCAGAAGCTGCAAAAGAACAAATGAAAAAAATGGCATTTAGTTCATCTTTTAATGGTTATTCCAATGAGCCGGCCATCCGTTTATCCGAAAAGATTGCTTCGCTTGCGCCTGGAGATATGAATGTCGTTTTTTTTACATCCGGTGGGTCTGAAGCCAATGACACTGCTTTCAAACTGGCAAGGTATTACTGGAAACTAAAAGGACAGCAAGACCGGGGTAAAGTGATCAGCTTAAGCCGCAGTTATCACGGAGTGGCTCAAGGGTCAACAAGTGCCACTGGAATACCAGAATTCAATAGCATAGTAGGTTCACAAGCTCCGGACTACCTTCATGCCGAGCCGCATCTATTAGATTGTGAACGTGGAGACAGAGATAATGAACATTATCACAAAAGTGTAAGAGGGATTATTGAACAGGAAGGGGCAGAAAACATCGCCGCCATTATTTTAGAGCCGGTAATGGGCGCAGGTGGTGTGTTCACACCTCCTGAAGGATATTTGCAAGCGCTTCGGGACTTGTGTGATGAGAAAGATATTTTGATGATTACAGATGAAATCATTTGCGGATTTGGCCGTACAGGAGAGAACTTTGGGGTGGATAACTGGAATGTTACACCTGATATGTTGACATTTGCAAAAGGAAGCACGAGTGGCTATATTCCACTTGGCGGTGTTGTGATGCGAGAGAAAATTCGTGATGAAATGCTTCAATCCGAAGATGTTTTATTCCATGGTTTCACTTACAGTGGTCACCCTACCTCTTGTGCAGTAGCATTAAAAAACCTCGAAATTCTTGAACGTGATAATATTAAAGACAATGTCAAAAATATGGAGCAAGTATTTAAAACAGAGTTACAGAAATTAGAAGATAAACATCAACACGTAACAAAAACAAGAGCTATAGGGCTCCTTGGAGCGTTTGAATTATATAAAGATCGTAATAAAGAGGAACCTTTTGACCCCGAAGTTGGGGCGGCTTTTAAAGTAGTAGATGAATGTTTTAAACGTAATTTAATTCTGCGTTTCATTGACTGGAAAGGGTCAAATATTGTAGCAATTGCACCGCCATTAATTGTTAACAAGCAAGAAATGGAGGATATTTTCAAAATCATTGATGAGGCATTAACAGCATTTGAAAATGCTTTTGACTCGTTTTAACGCAACACTCGTGCAACGTTTCTTAAGCCCTTTCCTTCTAAATAATTCAACGGGATCCAAAGGCAGTTTGACCTTCACACTGTGGGACAAATCGTACAAAAAAGTCGAAACTCGTGTCCTTCTGCCATATACAGTCGTCCATCAATCTGTTTTCGGCAGTTGACCAAATATCAGACCGATAGAAAGTGCCTATCGATCTGTTTTCGGCGATTAACCAAATATCTGATCGTTAGAAAGCATCCATCGATGGTCGATCAGATTCTAGACCGTTTGACCCACCTCTCGCGAATTTTTGTGGACGATTGTTAGAAAGAACTTCTTAAAC
Source organism: Salicibibacter kimchii (assembly GCF_003336365.1). Taxonomy (GTDB): domain Bacteria; phylum Bacillota; class Bacilli; order Bacillales; family Marinococcaceae; genus Salicibibacter; species Salicibibacter kimchii. The sequence goes on from NZ_CP031092.1 coordinate 2,781,223, forward strand.
ACGACACTAGGAAGGTAAACTACACTAAAATATGGGGGAGTTAATATGGAATTTCAGTATGGCATTCCAAGTCAGGCAACTTTTGGTCATGGTGTAGTTAAAAAAGTGGGGGAAGTATTAAGTGAGTTAGAAGCTACGAAAGTTTTATTTGTTTGTGATGAAGGGGTTAAAAAAGCTGGAATCGTTGATAAGGTACAAACTTACATGGAAGAGAAGAATGTGGCAATTGTTCCATACTCCAATGTTGTGCCGAATCCTCCGGAAACGGTTTTAGATGAAGGGGCTGATTTAGCGAAAAAAGAACAGGTAGAGGCAGTTGTTGCTGTTGGCGGAGGGAGTTCGATAGATACCGCAAAGGCGCTCAATATTTTAATTACAAATCCAACCCCGATTAACCAATATGATGGAATCAATAATATAAAAAATCCGACAAAACCTTTAATCGCCATTCCTACAACTTCAGGAACAGGAAGTGAAGTAACTTCTATCACCGTTATTACGGATACAAAACAAAAAAAGAAAATGGTGATCGGAGGCCGTCATTGCGGAGCGGATATTGCTTTGGTGGATCCTGAATTAACAATGGGACTGCCGCCGACGATTACAGCTGCAACGGGGATGGATGCGCTTACTCATGGAATCGAATCGTATGTTTCTAATTTCGCTTCGGTACCAAGTGATGTGAATGGCCTGAAGGCAATAGAACTAATCTCTAACAATATTGTCGAAGCCTATCAAAATGGGAACAATGTAGAGGCTCGTACGAATATGCTACTTGGGAGTATGCTCGCCGGTTACGCATTTAATTCAGCATTACTTGGACTGGTTCATGCAATAGCCCATCCGCTTAGTGTATATTGCGGTCTGCCGCACGGTGTTGCAAATGCTTCTACGTTGTCGTATGCAATGGCCTTTAATGCGAGGGACGAGAATGTCCAAAAACTGTATAGAGATATTGGCAGGAGTATGGGTGTTCAGGTAGATGGCTTATCAGATGTAGACGCCGCTTACAAAACACTGGAAGCGATAAAGAGTTTGTCTGATCAAGTTCAAATTCCTACATTAAGTGAGGCAGGGGTTAAACGAGAGCAATTTGACGTTTTAGCAGAAGCAACATTGAACGAAGAAATCAGTATTATGGCTAACCCTACTAAAGTTACCAAGGAAGATGTTTTGGAAATCCTGGATCTTGCATACCTAGGTTCAGATATTCAGGACATAAAATATTTACAGTCGACGGTTAAATAATAATGGAGGGAGAGTAAAGGTAAATGTCATACACATTAGACACATCGTTAGTTAGTCAATTATCAAAAAGCTATATTAATGGAAAATGGGTAGATGGAAAAAGCGGGAAAGATTATGACATAAAAGACCCTTATGATGATTCTATTGTTTCCACTGTTCAGCTTGCAAATAAAGAACAGATACAAGAAGCATTTAAGACAGCTAAAGAAGCGCAGAGAGAATGGAAAAAAACGAGCGCAGATGAAAGAAGAGAAATATTAACGAGAGCTTTAAATTATCTGAAAGAAAATAAAGAAGACATTCTTAAACTGATCATCCGCGAAACCGGTGGTACTGCATTAAAAGCGGAAGTAGAATTCGGCTTTGGTGTCGGCGATATGGAAGATGCTATTCCAATGGTGGATGAAATCTATCAGCCCAAAGACTATACGTCTAACACACCTGATAAATTAAATCGTGTGTATCAGTTACCACTTGGCGTCATTACGTCAATTACCCCATTTAACTTTCCACTAAATATGGCAACGAGGACCATTTTTCCTGCGCTCGCACTAGGAAATTCGGTGGTTCACAAACCGGATGTTCAAGTTGGTCTTGTTGGCGGACAAATTTTCGCTAAAGCTTTTGAAGAAGCAGGGCTCCCGGCAGGTGTGTTCAACTCGATCTTAACCGATGTTGACGAAGCCGGGGATGAGTTTATAACCAATCCAAACGCCGACTTTATTAGCTTTACAGGATCCCCTGCAGTTGGAAGACATATTAAGGAAAAAACAAGTACAAGCATGAAGCCATTGGCACTCGAGCTTGGCGGAAACAACCCGTTAGTGATCCTTGAAGACGCTGATGTAGATCATGCTGTAAATATCGCTACATTTGGTAAATTTATGCATAATGGGCAAATCTGCGCGATCACAAACCGCACGATCGTTCATGAAAATGTTTATGATGAATTTATTCAAAAATATACGGAGCGTGTGAAAACACTTAAAGCGGGAGATCCGAAAGACTCGGAAACGATTATCGGCCCGTTAATTAATGAGGAACAGGCAGATAAAGTTATGGACTTAGTTGGGAAAGCAAAAGATGAAGGGTTAAAGGTTGCTGTTGAAGGAGAGCGCAACGGGAATGTTATTTCTCCTTATGTATTTGTGGACGTACCAAATGAATCAACACTTGCTTCCACAGAAATTTTTGGCCCGGTTGCTCAAGTTATCCAGGCAAAAAGTGATGAGGATGCCATCCGGATTGCAAACGACACAGAATTCGGCCTTTCCGCAGCAATCGTAACAAATGACCTCGATAAAGGGGAGCGATTGGCACTTGAAATTGAGTCTGGAACCACGCACGTAAACGATATGCCGGCGGTGTTAGAGGCAAATGTTCCATTCGGCGGCGTGAAAAATAGTGGTATCGGCCGTTTTGGTCATGAATGGGCAATAGAAGAGCTGACAACAACTAAATGGGTGTCCGTGCAGAAAGAAAAACTTGATTATCCATTCTGATATAGATTTATAGAAAATAATGGTGAACTGGCCGTAAGGACCGTTCACCATTATTATTGACTGGAGACTTTACGTCCACTGTTTAAACGTATCCCAAATCACTTTGCTGGCATCCATTTGCTGGCTCACTTTTCCGTTGGAAGTAGGAGATTGAATTTTCGGTCCTCCCGGCCATGTGTGCCCTCCGCCTTTTACTTGATAAAACGTAACAAGGGGAGTCTTATTTTGACCCATATACTTTGTCTGTTCAATGCGTGTTGGGTCTTTGAGTTCTAAAGGTGGGATTCGCTCTGTTTTTACATGATTGGATCGATAAGCAACTGTCTCTGCGGTTTCACGTGCACCCAGCAAACCGGTAACGGCAAAGGATTTTTCACCGGCAGCATCTGCATTGGAAAAGGGCACAACCGGGTCAGCATCGCCCATGATAAAAATCAAAGGGGGCAAAGCTTTCACATTACTTTGCAAATGTTTTGGAAGTGGCCCGGCGACACCGGCAATCGCTGCAAATGTATCTGGGCGTTCAATCGCGAGACGGAAGCTGAAGCTTGAGCCATTTGAAAAACCGGTCGTGTATAAGCGTTGCCCGTCGATATTGTAGGAAGTTTGCCATTTGATGATTAAGGCTTGAACAAATGCGACATCATCAATGTTGGCTATATAAGCAGGATTATCTTGTGACCCTTCGTTCCATCGTTTGGAAAATGGGTCAGACTCATTTGCATTTGTCGCTTCAGGATAGAGAACGAAAAAATTTTCTTTCTCTGCCAGTTCATGAAATTTTGTTAAGTGGCTATGATGCTCACCGCTGCTTCCTGCCCCATGAAAGCTAAGCAGGAGCGGAAGCCCGTGATTACCGTCGTAAAATGTTGGAACGTAGTACAAAAAAGATCGTTCTAGTCCCTGGATGTTTATTGTTTCTTTTGTTAATTTTCCTTTTTGCATATCTATCCAACCTCTTGGAAATTACATATTTTTGGTAGAATCATCGTTTTGTTCTACTTTCCTTTCCTCTTTATTCTCATCTAATTTTGTTAACGTCCACCCTGTATAAGCATAAAAGAGGGCGATAAACGGAGTGACCAGACTTAAGAATACAAAGAATACATATTCCATGCCAACATTTAACGTAGTCATCACAAAAGCGCCGATGACTCCCCACGGGATGAGGGGGTGTAGAATGGTTCCTCCATCTTCGACCGTCCGACTCAAGTTCTTCGGGTGGAGGTTGTGATGTCGGTAAGAATCTTCATACATTTGTGCCGGCAGGATTATAGATAGGTATTGCTCTCCTGTGACAACGTTGACCCCAAAGGAAGAGGCTAATGTGGATGCAATGGTATTTCCTCGACTTCTAAGAGCTTGCTTGATTCCCTCGATTAAGGCTGCTGCTATTCCGATCCCTTGGATTAACCCCCCGAACGCAAGCGCGATGATAATCAAGGAAACACCGAAGAGCATACTTTCTAAGCCGCCTAGGGTCAAGAGTTCATCAATGGCTTCATGTCCGGTTTCAGCTTCATACCCAAAATGGGCAGCATTGATGATATCCCCGAAGGTGCTACCGGGCATAGTAAAGAATGTCGTCAAGGCAGCAACTATCAACCCTAGCGAAAGTGCAGGAATAGGTTTGATTCTTTTCATTGCTAACCCAATAATAACTAGCGGAGATAACAGCGTGACAATGCTAATCGGGAATTCAGATTGAAGCACTTGCATCATCTCATCAATCTGACCGGTGCTGGCAGCACCATCATGGGTAAAAACCCCAATGAGTCCAAAAATAATCAAGGCAATGATCAGAGCCGGGATAGTCGTCCATAGCATGTGACGAATATGTTCAAAGATGTTTGTCTTAGCTGCCGCGGCTGCAAGGTTAGTCGTGTCAGAGAGCGGAGAGAGTTTGTCGCCAAAAAGCGCACCGCTAACAATTGCGCCGGCGGTCATTGCAGGCTCTACCCCCATGCCATAAGAGACCCCCATTAATGAAACACCGATGGTCCCCATTGCACTTAATGAACTTCCGGTCATAATAGCCACAATAGCGGTAATAATGACAGTAGAAATTAAAAAAGTAGCAGGGGAAAGAATTTGTAAGCCATAATAGGTAATCGTTTGTACAGTGCCGTTTAAAACCCAGACCCCGATTAATGTTCCAATCAAACTCAGAATGAGTATTGCGGGGATACCATTTGAAATCCCTTTCACAATTTCCCCTTCCATCTCATGCCATCGGTATCTTAGTTTAAAGCCATAGACGGCAGCAACCATAATCCCTATCAATATAGGGATATGGGGTGCTGCTTCATAATAAAGAATACTCACCGCCAGAATCGCGATAATAATTAATAATACCAGTGCAGATCCTTTTGTAGATGCTTTGTGTTCCATAATAATCCCCCTCGGAGTTTCTGGACTTACATCCGATGAACAGCAATCCCAAACACATCATCAGACGCTTCGAGCCAGGCTTCATTTAAGCTTGGATGCGGGTAATAAGGGTAGGACAAGTCCTCGATGCGGGCGCCCATCTCCAACGCTTGAATCGCTTGGCTGATAAGCTCGACGGCGCCTGCTCCCAATGAATGGAAGCCTAAGATCACATCTGTTTCTTTTTCACTAATGATCTTAAAGAGCCCTTCATTTTTATTAGTAATGGAAGCGTAACCATTTGAGCGTAGCGGAAACGTACCAACATTAATGTCATAGCCGGCTTTCATCGCCTCTTCTTCCGTTAGACCGGTGGTGGCAATGGGTCTGATGCCATGGGTGACCATTGGACAAGCCCACGGATCCCATTCACTTTTTTCTCCGGCTATCCGTTCAGCCGCTACTTTTCCTTGTTTGATAGCTTCGACGGCAAGCGAGCCGTGTGAGGTAACGTCCCCCACCGCGTAAATGTGAGGTTGATTTGTTTGTGCTGTCGCTGTAATTGGTATAAATCCTCCGTCAATGTTTTCTATCCCCCCGGTGTCAAGAGCTAAAGCGTCTGTATTGGCTACCCGGTTACATGATAAAAAGAGATGGGAGGCGGTGATGGTTTGCTCTTTTTCTCCTGAGAACACGGTAGCTTCAACCTGTTCCTCAAAAGGAGAGACATTTACGAGCGAACTGTTTTTTAATACCTTCACATTATTTTTTTTGAAAAGCCTGGTCAGTTCCTTATTAATATCCTGGTCATATGACCACGGTCCATCGAGTGCTAAGGTTATTTCGGTCCCGAAAGCGGTATAGGAAGACGCGACTTCGATCGCATGGTAATCGGAACCGAAAACAATTAAGTGTTCGGGCAGGTCAGTTTGTTTGTAAATGGAGGTAGGATCGAGAATCCTTTCATGGTTCATATCAAAACCGTCGGGCCGAACATACGAAGACCCCGTAGCGATCACCGCCTGTTTAAATTGATATTTCTCAAAAGAATCACCATTCTCTATCCCTATCTGGTCCTCCGATAAAAACTTGGCTTCCCCTTGGATGACTTCAACGCGATGTTTTTTTAATAGTGATTGCACGCCACCCGTCAATTGTTTAATGAGTGCGGATTTTTTTTGTTGTAATTCGGCCAGATCAAATGTTGGTAATGGCACATTTATCCCGTATGGAGGCATATCATTGGCATCACGTAACCGCTTGGCTGCTTCGGCAAAAAGTTTCGAAGATATGCAGCCATTGCGAATGCATACGCCACCGGGCATATCTTTTTCAATTAAGGCCACTTCTTGACCAAGCTGTGCGGCCCGGATGGCTGCGTGATAGCCACCAGGCCCTCCTCCTATTATAATGACGTCTTTTTCGTGGGCAAAATCTCCGACGACCAACTATATCAACTCCAAAGTCAGTAAATTTGGGTTCTCTATGAATTGTTTTAAACGTCGACAAAACGCGATTGCTGTTAAGCCGGTGACAGCACGAGGATCAAACAGTAAAGTGGTATCGGCCATGGATCGAACGGTGATTTCCTGATGATAGACAGCTGCCTTTTCTTGAACCGGGCTAAAAAACAGCATGCCGGTTTGAGGGTCTTCATCAGAAATCGACCCGATATCGCTTTCGTTTTCGAGATGATGGATGGCGAATGTATAATTCCGATCATGTTCTCCATTAGATGAAGGTTTTTCAATGTTTAAAATGGAAGATTGATCTACATTTGGGATCACTTTTGGTTCCATGTGAGGTTGGGTCACGCTTATATGGCAATCCGATGCGAAATGCACTTTTGCCTCTGCTTCATCAATAAGTGCATTTAATGAAGGATAAGCCTTTAATGCGACTTGAGCAGCTTTTATGATAAATGAATGCAGGGAAATGCCCCATTCTTTTTCGAGCTTAAGAAGTTTCGTGAAATCCATCTCTTCAGTGTGGATGCCGCTAGGTGTCTGTGTAAGTGGCAGGATTTCCCGGATTTGGCGTTCCGCAGTCGGCTCTTGTTTAGTATTTGTAACCGTGTCATTAGAAGACGATGTTGTATGAGAGGTGTCCATCTGTGGTGTTGTTGCTTGCTTGATATAATTATAGACATCTTCGTCCATGACCCGACCGGCCGGACCGGTTCCCCCTACCTGTGCCATATCAACGTCGTTATCTCTCGCAATTTTACGTGTATAAGGCGATGCCAATTTCCATGGCGGAGCGGGAGATTTTTGTTGCAACGATTCTCCAAATGAAGGCGTTGGTTCTTTAGATGAAGCTACTGGCTCTGGCGTCTCATTTAATGCTTCGCCGGGTTCATCAATTTTAAGAATTGTATCCCCAACTTCAATAACGTCTCCAACGTTTGCTTCGATGTTACTCACCACCCCTTTTGATGGCGCGGTGAGTTCGGCGGTCATTTTATCCGTTTGTATTTCCACGAGCGGTGCGTCGGTTTCTACCGATTCTCCGGTATCAACCAAAAAACGTAGAACTTCCGCTTCGTGCATCCCCTCTCCGATGTCATGCAACTTTACGTCCACCATTGATACAACCCCCTTTGTGTTAAAAATTCACTGCATTGACGATTGCTGCTTTAATTTTTGCGGCACTTGGCAAATAGTCTTGTTCTAATGAATAAACGGGTACCGGAGTGTCGAAGCCGGTGACTCGCTGGATTGGCGCACGCAAGTAAAGAAACGATGTGTCATTAATGAGTGAGATGACATCATTGCTAACCCCGCCGGTGGCCGGCGCTTCATGGACGATGGCGGCACGGCCGGTTTTTTGTACGGAAGCTGTGATTGTTTCTTTATCCAGAGGATAGAGTGTTCGCAAATCAATCACTTCACAAGAAATATTTTGTTCTTCTTCTAATTTCTCGATCGCTTTCATCGTATCCATGACCATTGCTCCCCATGTAAAGACAGAGATATCATCACCTTGTTTGAGCACGGATGCACGGCCGATGTCGATGGTATATTTTCCATCAGGCACTTCTGTACGGTTGGAGCGATAGCAACGCAACGGTTCTAAAAACATGACGGGGTCAGGATCGTCGATGCTCGTGATCAAAAGCCCTTTCGCGTCATAGGCATTAGATGGAACAACGACTTTTATCCCCGGCATATGCGTGAATAGACTCTCGACGCTATCAGAATGAATTTCAGGGGCTCGGACACCGGCGCCGTATGGTGCACGCACAACTAACGGGACAGTAAATCGCCCTAGCGAGCGTTGCCGTAACCGTGTTGCATGGGTCATGAGCTGGTTGAATCCAGGATAAATAAATCCTAAAAATTGAATTTCTGCAATGGGTCGAAAACCATTGGCTGCAAGACCGATGCTATTTCCGATAATGCCTGATTCGGAAATTGGTGTATCAATGATACGTTCTTCCCCGTATTTTTCATGCAGACCTTCTGTGGCACGAAAGACACCACCGTTCACGCCAATATCTTCGCCAAGAATGATGACGTCTTCATTTTCTTTTAGCATTTCGTCCATCGCGTTACGGACGCCTTCAATCATGGTCATCTTTTTGGTATTCACTGCTGGGCTTACCATTGTTATTCCTCCCCTTGTACTGCAAGATGTTGATTGACTTGCTCTTGAATCGTCCAGGTTGGCCGATCATATACATAGTCAAAAAGTTGTCTCAGGTCAGGTTCAGGGTATGCTTCCATTTCAGCGATAGCGGTTTCAATTTCATCCGTAATGTCTTCTTCGATCGTTTTGAGCCAATCTTCGTTCCAGGCGTTTTGCGTTTGTAAATAACGTTGAACGCGGAGAAGGGGGTCGGTCGTTTCCCGCCGTGTTTCCGATTCATTTTGGTCACGGTACTTTGAAGCGTCATCTGCAGTAGTGTGAGCGCCATACCGCCATGTGACGGCTTCGATTAATGTTGGTCCTTGGTTTGCTCGTGCTCGATCGACCGATTCTTTCGTCGCCGCATAAACAGCCAGCACGTCATTTCCATCGATTCGCAAGCAATTCATGTCATAAGCGAGCCCTTTTTGCGCGATGGTTTTTGTTTTCATTTGGCGTTTCATCGGAACGCTAATGGCATATCCGTTGTTTTGATTGAAAAAGACTGTAGGGATGTTGAAAACGCTCCCAAAGTTTAACGCTTCGTGAAAATCGCCTTCCGAAGTTGCCCCATCCCCAAAATACACGAGGGAAACACGGTCCGAACCATGTTTTTTTTCTGCCCAAGCTGCTCCGGTAGCGTGTAACAGTTGAGATGCTATCGGAATGCCCGGCGGAAAAATGTTGACCCCTTCCGGAGGAACGTTCCCTTCCGGGCGACCGCGCCAATTTAGAAGCAAATTTCGCATGGAGTGACCAAATGTCAAAGTAGCCGCGTGGTCCCGATAAGTCGGAAATATCCAATCACCTTCACCAAGCGCGACAGCGCTCCCGATTTGTGCAGCTTCTTGCCCTTCGTACGGGACGTATGTGCCAATTTTGCCTTGACGTTGCAAGTTGACACATTTTTTATCAAGCATTCGAGCACGCAACATTTGATAGTAAAAAGATTTTACTTGTTCTGTTGAAATATCGTTCATGGCATCCGAATCAACAATCGCTCCATCTTCGTTGATGATTTGCTGCATCGGGAAATCTTCTATCATCTCGCATCAACCTTTCGATTGTAGTCATTTTCCATGTCGCTGTAGAATCTCTTCCAGAGCATCGATAAATAAACGATTTTCTTCTTCAGTACCAATGGTGACGCGAATCATTGTCGGATAGCCCATCAAGTGCCCCGGTCTTATAATGATTCCCTTTTTCAAAAGTTCGTCGTTGATGGTTTCACCAGGTATGTTTGTATCCACCATGATGAAATTCGTGTGTGTAGAAAAATAGGAAAGCCCTAACCTTTGAAAGGCATCTTCCAAATAAAGCCGCCCATTATTGTTTTGTTCCTGCGTCTCTTTCTTGAAGGCATCATCATCTAAACAAGCATAGGCGGCTGCTTGAGCAAAACGGTTCACGTTAAACGGTTCTTTACTTTTCAGCAGTTCTGAAACAATCACGGGATGCACAATCCCATAGCCCACCCGCAATGACGCTAGGCCATAAATTTTGGAAAAGGTACGAAGGATTATTAAGTTCTCGTATTCATCCAAAAATTTAATAGATTGGAAATAATCACTCGTGCGTATATATTCGTAATACGCTTCGTCTATAATAACAAGGATATGTGATGGAATACGTTTGATAAAAGCTTCAAGTTCATGTGCAGGAACCATTGTGCCAGTAGGATTGTTCGGGTTACACACAATGATCATTTTCGTATTCTTAGCGATCGCGTTCTCCATAGCCTGTAAATCATGGATCCCGCCTTTTTTCATCGGAACCTCAACAGGTACGCCACCGTCAATAATGACGTTTGTTTTATACCTTGGAAACGTAACGCTCGCCATGATCACCTCATCTTTATCTTGTAAATACGTCCGGGTCAGCATGCGAATGATTTCGTCGGAACCATTTCCGAGAATGAGTTGATTCGCACTCACCCCTATACGTTCGGCGAGTTTATTCGCTAGCACCGGCGCGGTAATTTCGGGATATAGATGCATGTTTTCCATTTCATCCGTAATTGCTTGCCTTGCAAGCGGAGAAGATCCAAACGGATTTTCATTTGAAGCCATTTTAATCACATTTGTTATACCCAGTTCTCGCTGTAATTCTTCGATCGGTTTCCCGGGTGAATACATTGAGATGTGTCTCAATTGTTGTCGTGGTTGTATTGGGCACACTTATAGACTCCTCCTTGCGATTGAGTGTTTCAGACATCATATATTTATCAGAAAAAACATGCAAGTCTGCCATTTAAAGCTTTTAAGCTTTTATGCAATAAAGTAAGGTATCACTAAAATTGAAAAATATACTGGTTAGAAATGTTCGTCTAACCTTTCTAATAGGTGTAATGAAAGGCGAAGGGCAAACATAAAAGCTTCGCAGGCACTAGATCCGGCAACGATATTGATATAAAAAACTATAGATTATAAATGTAATAAATATAGTTCCAGCGAAAATGTGGATAAATCCTTCTTAGAAACTTGTATCATGCAATGTTTAGATAAGTTGCCGAATTGATCGTATTTAAAGCTTTTTTGAATAAAAATTATTACATATTTTTAAAATGATAAACAATAATTGTCGTTGTTTTTTATTAAAATTGTTTGATACTCTTTGTTTAAGATGACGGAAATGCAGGAGGGGCGATATGGAGGTCATTCATGTAAATCACGCTGATCATGGAATTGACGCAAAGCCTCATGTAATGGCGGTTGGTTTTTTTGACGGTGTTCATTTGGGTCACCAAGAATTATTGAACCATGCAAAGGAACTGGCGAAAAAAAACAATGTTCTTTTTTCGGTGATGACTTTTAGCCCGCACCCTGATGAGGTGATTAAAGGGGATAACAACCGTAAATATTTATCTCCCTTGCCGCAAAAGATTGAAGAACTGGAAGCGATGGGCGTAGATAAATTATTTGTTACGGAATTTGACAAAACGTTTGCTTCAATTCAACCAGCTGATTTTATTCAGGATTTTATTGTAGAGCTAAATGCTATCCATGTAGTTGTAGGGTTTGATTTCACATTCGGTCATAAAGCAAAGGGAAATGTCCAGTTTCTACAAGAGGCCACAAAAGAATATCCGTTTAGTCTTTCCGTTATTCCAAAGAAAACATACTTGGGTATGAAAATAAGTTCCACTCTTATTAGAGAAATGATTCAAAAAGGCAAGATGGATTTGATCCCTTATTATTTAGGTTCACATTATAATGTAAGCGTTAACTTAATTCGATCTAAGGAGAAAGGGAGGTTAGCTGTAACTCCTAGTGGAAGTAACCTTCTACCGAACGACGGGTCGTATTATGTAGAGATCACACAAGGTAAGAGAACGATACAAGGGGAATATCATCAATACCCGGGAATGGAAAATGCGGAAATTACGAGTCATTTAATTAATCGATTGGATCAACACTGTTCACTGAAATTTCTAAGTAAAATAGAATCTGTTTCAACAGTATCGGTATAATAGCATATTCATTTAATTAAGGGGAGGAGATTTTATCATGGAAGATAAAACTTTTCGCAATGCAATGGGTCGGTTTGCCACGGGTGTTACTGTTATTACGACAAAAGCTGGTGAAGATATTCATGGAATGACTGCGAACGCATTTATGTCCATATCATTAGACCCGAAATTGATAACGGTTTCAGTTGACAACAATGCCACCATGCTTGAAAAAATAAAATCTTCCGGCCAGTTTGCCGTCAGTTTTCTTTCAGAAGACCAACAAGACATTGCCATGCACTTCGCTGGACAAACGAATGAAGAAAAGGATATTAATTTTGACATCATCAACGATGTCCCAGTGATTAAAGATGCACTGGCCTCTATTGTTTGTGATCTAGAGCGGTCATACGAAGTTGGCGATCATACACTGTTTATAGGAGAAGTAGCAGAAATTAATCTGACAGATGGAAATCCGCTAACCTTTTACAAAGGAAAATATGGCCGGTATCAATCAGTTGAATTTGCTGATACAGTATAATGACTAATGCTCCCTCCCTTTACTTTGGAGAGGGAGCATATTTTGTTTGTTTTTGACATCATATATAATTTACTATATTATATATTCACTTAGAGATGGTGGTGGATTTTGTTGTATAGATTGGGGTGAGAAAAATGACATTTAATGAAAATATTAACAATCATATTAAGGATGACGATGGTAAAATATATCTAGATGATGAACGAATGATATTAACATCAACGTCTGTTTTTGGGACGCTTAGAAAAGATTTGATGGAGAATATATCCACAGATAGAACAAAGGGTTTTCTCATTCGATACGGGTGGAATTTAGGGAAAAATGATGCACAGAAAGTACTAACTAAAAATTTTTCTTCATTAAAGGAGATTTTAAAACAGGGGCCTATTTTACATGCGTTGAAAGGGTATACAAAAGTGAAAAGGTCCGATTTGCAAATTCAATTTTCCCAAGAGGGTTCAGTTGAAGCTATCCATGTAGAAGGAATGTGGTCCGATTCGTATGAGGCCGAAGAGTATTTAAGACAATTTGGAAACTCTGAAACTTCTGTTTGTCATACGCTAGTTGGCTATGCAAGTGGCTATTATTCAGAAATCTGCCAACAGCCGGTTCTTTTTAAGGAAGCTGCCTGTAAAGCGGAAGGTTACAACGATTGCTATTATATTGGAAAGACTTTACCGGAATGGGGAGGGGAGATTGACGAGGAGCTAAAATATTTTGAAAATGCCACGATCGTCAAAGAGTTGGAGGATACGTATGATCAACTGTTGGAAGAGCGTAATAACCTTGCCAAAACCTTTGCCATTCACCAAAGATTAACCGACGAACTCGTAAATGAAAATGATTTACAATCTATTGCGGAGGTCATTTTTCAAGAGACACAATTACCTCTTGTGATAGAAGATTCAACATTTCATATGTTAGCCCATTCGGGTTTGACCCCACCTCTTTATGATGAAGTGTACGAAAATTCCGGTTCCTTATTTCATGAAAACCGCTATTTTTATGATACAAAAGAGATTGTTGGCAGATCTTTTAATCGTTTAATTACACCCATAAAGCTTAAGAAGAAGTGTGTAGGATACTGTTCTTTTATATTCAATAAAGGTGTCGATTTTTCAAAAGTAGAATATATGATACTTGAACGAGCGGCATCTGTCTGTTCCCTTTATATGTTGAATGAAAAGAGTGCGTTTGAGGCAACAGAACGAATGAAGGGTAATTTCTTAGAGCAAATAATTAATGGGAATCTAGTGTCTGAAAAAGAAATTTTAAAGCGTGGTGCTTATATTAATATAGATCTAAACAAACCGTATTACATGGTTGCTCTAAAATACAACAATCATTTCATAGACTCTGAAAATGAGTTGCTTTTTCATGAACAGGTAACGGAGGGTATCTTTCAATATTTTAAACAGAAATCGAATACGTTAATTGGACAATATGCAGGGACATTTATATTACTGATTCAGATGGAACACAGTGATGATGAAATTAAAGAATTAGGCAATAAGGTGATTAAACATTTAGACCAAAAATTTAAAGGGCATACGTTCAAAATGGGCGTAAGCACTTTAGCGGAACAAATTAACCAAGCCCCGGATCGCTATGAAGAATCTCTTACTGCATTACAAATGACTGACTTTGTAAATAATGCCATTTTATTTGATGATTTGAGTATGGCAGGTATGCTGATCCATTCCAAACATAAGGGTGCAGCGGAACAAAAAGCGAAGCAGTTATTAGGCCCATTGTACGAACAAAGGGAAGAGAATGCCGAGTTCATTAAGACACTTTATGTCTTTCTTACACATGGAGGTAACCTGGAAAAATCTATGGAGGATCTTTCTATGTCAATGAGTGGATTGAGGTATAGAATAAAAAAATTAGAGGAAATGCTTGGCCAGAAGGTCCGTGATCCATCTAATGGGTACCAACTTTTACTGGCTTTGCAGGTGCTTGTCGCTCAGAGGGAACTGACAACCGATTAATGAAAAGCTCTTCTGCCTTAAGTGCGAAAAACTTAGGGCAGGATTTTTTGTTCTGTATAAACAATAATTGTTTATACAGAACAATTTTAAGGACAACAATTGTCGTATATAACAGCGTTTTCATTTGGTATTCTAATTATATAATCCATATTTAATTGGATAAGTGGAAAAGAGCGCTGTTAAATGAGATATTCAATATTTCTAAATGGAGGTTTTTTAAATGATGAACGGCAAAGAGTATCTTGAAAGTCTAAGGGATGGGCGAGAGGTATTCTTGAACGGTGAAAAGGTGGAGGATGTTACGACACATCCGGCATATCGAAATGCTGCTCGTTCGGTTGCCCAGTTATATGATGCATTACATGATCCGGAAACATCCGATATTCTTACAACGGAATCAGAGTTTGGTTTCCGCACGCATAAGTTCTTTAAAGCTTCTAAGAGCGCAGAGGAATTACTGGGTGCTAGAGATGCAATGGCAGAATGGTCAAAATTAAGCTATGGTTTTATGGGTAGAACACCGGATTATAAAGCAGCATTCACAGCTTCTTTAGGACCCTATGCAGATTTTTACGAAGGCTTCGAAGATAACGCAAGAAGATGGTATAAAAAAGCTCAAAAAGAGGTTCCTTTCTGTAACCATACAATTGTGAACCCGCAACTGGATCGGGACCAGCCACTCCATAAAAATAAAGAAGTATTTGTCAGAGCTGTTGAAGAAAGAGATGACGGGGTGGTTGTCAGCGGCGCCAAGATGGTGGGCACGTCAGCTGCATTAACGCATTATAACTTTGTAGCAAACTATTCTCCCCAAGACTTAGGAGAAGGAGATATCAGTCACGCGATCATTTTCTTTGTACCTATGAACGCACCAGGGCTAAAGGTTATTAGTCGTCAATCCTATGAAGAAATGGCTACCAAGATGGGGACACCTTATGATTATCCTTTATCTAGCCGTTTTGATGAGAACGATGCGGTTATTGTTTTGGATAATGTCCTTATACCATGGGAAGACATTTTAACCTATAACAATGTTGAAATAGCAAATGGTTTCAGACCCAAAACTGGTTGGCTGAATCGTTATACTTTTCAAGGGTGTACACGTTTTGCAGTTAAATTAGATTTTATGGTTGGCCTGCTTTTGAAAGCAACGGAAATTGCGGGGACGAGTAAATTTAGAGGGGTTCAGGCTAACATTGGTGAAGTGATTTCTTACAGAAATATGTTCTGGGCGATTTCAACAGCCATGGCTACAAATCCCGAACAAGGTCCGGACGGCGTTGCGTTGCCAAATTCAACGTATGCCACAGCTTATCGCACATTTGCACCATCAGTTTGGCCAAAGATAAAACAAATTTTTGAACAGGTTGTAGCAGGCGGATTGATTCAGATGCCGTCCAGCGCTAAAGATTTTCTAAACCCGGAACTCCGTCCATACTTGGATCAGTACTATAAGGGCTCCGGTGGTGTAAGTGCTGAAGAAAGGATTAAGGTTCTGAAATTAACCTGGGATGCCATCGGAACAGAGTTTGGTGGCCGCAATGAATTATATGAAATCAACTATGCCGGCAATCACGAAGGCATCCGATTAGATGCATTGAAAATGGCGGATACAGCGGGGCAAACAGATCAATACAAAGCGTTTGTTGATGAAGCATTAAGCGATTATGATCTTTTTGGTTGGACATCTAATAAATGGTTCAACCCTGAAGAAGAGTTTGAAAAAAATTTTCAATAAATGATAAGAACCCTCTCATTCAATCGAAAAGATTTGCGTGAGAGGGTATCTTTTTAGATATTTTATAATAATTATAGATTCTAAGTTTGCATTGTAATTATATATAAAATCATATATAATAACTTATATTAATTTTGTAAGCGGTTTACTTAAGTCTTATAAAGAAAGGAGACGGTGGGTCTGATGAAAAAAACATCTAGAATAAACAGTGGATTCGTAACTATAATACTGTTTTCCATATTTGCATTGACTGCCTGCGGGGATACGGAAGATGTTCAGCAAGAAGCGGACGCGACATCAGAAGAAGCATATGATAATCTCATTGTTTCTCATTTCCAGCCCGGGAATCATCCACTTCAAACAGAAGTGTTAGACGGCTTAAACGAAGATTTGGAAGAGCAAACGGATGGAAGAATATCGATGGAATTTTATCCATCCAATCAAATTGGCGACGCTGATTCTCAATATGATATGGCAGTAACGGGCGAAGCAGATGTCTCTTTAAGTGTGAGTGGTTATTCAGCGGGTAGGTTTCCGCTTGTAACCGTTATGGAATTGCCATTCATGTCAGAGTCAGCGGAGCACGCCTCAGAAATATTAAATACGCTATATGAAGAATTTCCGGAAATTCAAGAAGAACACCACGATACAAACCCATTGTTCCTTTTTTCTGCGGAACCGGCACAGATTATGAGCAGGGATCATAGAATTGAGAATCCGGAAGATATGGAAGGGTTACGTGTGCGTTCTCCATCTCCGCTAGGAAATGAGTTAATAGAATCATTAGGGGCGACACCTATTTCGATGCCCATGGGAGAAGTATATGAAGGGATTGATAGAGGTGTCATTGATGCTGCGATGGTACCGTTCGAAACGCTCTATAATTATAGTTTTTATGAAGTTGTAAACTATGTTACGGTTGGTGATTTTGCAGCGCAGCCATTTTTTAGCGTCATGAATACAGAGACCTACGAAAACTTTAGTGATTCAGATCAGGAGATCATAGATGACTTAACCGGGACAGAATTGGCGAAGGAAGCAGGAAGTGTATACGATGCTGATGGTGAAGTAGGCGTGGAGATGGCCAAGGAAGATGGTGTAGAATTCATTGAACTGGAAGGTGATGCAATGAGTCCTTGGGAAGAAGCTTTATCTCCTGCCGTTCAGGAATGGATTGAGGAGAGAGAAGAAGAAGGCTATCCTGCACAGGAGATATATGATCGAGCGAGGGAACTGGAGGAAGAACTTAGCTGAGGGAAGGGGTGATGATGTTGGATAGAGTCATTTCTAAACTTAATACGGGCTTGCTTTATGTTGCGCAGATAGCGTTGCTGATTATGGTGCTCGTTGTGACATTTGATGTCTTAGGCAGGTGGATATTTAATCAGCCTATTACCGGTTCCGTAGAAATTACGGAACTCGGTTTCTCGATGGTTATATTTTTAAGTTTAGCGTACACCCATTTAAAAGGAGAACACGTTTCCATTGATTTTATGATCGATAAATTACCTGAAAAAGGGCGCTTGATTGCTGACAGTATTATTAATGTCGTGATCGTCGTACTGATGGGTCTGGTCGCCATAAGCTTATTCTGGTATGCCCAGCGATTATTTATTTCAAATACAGTTACAGGTGATTTAGGTTTGCCCATTTATATATTTACAATCATTTCTGGGGTTGGTTCAGTTGCATTTGCTTTAACCGCCTTATTATTATCAATCAACTATATAAAAAAAGGTGGGTGAAAGATGAGTCCTGAATTAATTGGTGTCTTGGGAACAGTCGCTGTTATTGTTTTGTTTTTCCTGAAAATACCTATTGGAATTTCCTTGATAATCGTTGGTTTGCTTGGAACAACCTTAATTAGGGATTGGAGCGTTGCTTTTGCACAATTAGGACGAACGCCGTTTGATACATCTAGTGACTATTCTTTGAGTGTGATTCCCATGTTTATTCTAATGGGAATGGTATTGTCCTACACGGGAATGGGGCAAGATCTTTATCGTGCAGTTGATCGTTGGATCGGTCACTTTCGCGGTGGTTTGGCAATGGCAACGATTGGGAGTTCGGCCATTTTTTCTTCTATATCTGGGTCACTGAATGCAACAACTGCTACGGTAGCTAAAATTGCATTGCCGGAAATGGAAAAATATAGATACAAGCCGGGAATATCAACGGGGAGTGTTGCTGCAGGGGGGACACTAGGGATATTAATCCCGCCGAGTGTTATTCTCATTTTATATGGTATTCTGACGATGGAACCAATTGGCGAGCTTTTAATTTCGGGGATAATCCCAGGTATATTGCAGATACTGTTTTTTATCATCACTATAGCAATACTCGTTCGTCGAGACCCTTTTATAGCACCACCGCGGGAAAGAAAGGCCAGTTTATCCGAAAGGTTCTATGCACTTAACAAAACATGGCCGTTTATCGGGTTATTTTTAGTCAGTATAGGGGGCATTTATTTAGGTGTGTTCACCCCGACTGAGGCTGCAGGGGTGGGTGCTTTTGGAGCGCTTGCGTTTGCGCTTCTATCCAGAAAGATTGATTGGCAGAAATTAAAAGGATCTTTTAATGAAGCTGTTCGGCTAACAGCGTTTATTTTATTAATCGTCATTGGCGCAAATCTATTTGGTCAATTTTTAGCCATAAGCAGAATTCCAGTTCAATTGACCAGTTATGTTGGAAACCTTGAACTGAATCCCTATATCATACTTGTTCTTATCCTGGCTGTATTATTTATCCTGGGGTGTTTTATTGAAAGTCTAGCATTGATGGTAATCACCTTGCCCATTGTATATCCAATAATTACAGAATTAGGATTTGATGGTCTTTGGTTCGGTGTGATTATGATCATGGTTGTTAATATTGGTGCATTAACGCCGCCTCTGGGTATTAGTGTCTACGTTATCAAGGGAGTGGCACCAGATGTTCCTCTAAACACGATCTTTAGGGGAGTTGTCCCTATGATTATCGCTATGATTGCTTGTGTGGTCGTACTAATCATTTTCCCGCAGCTAGTTACTATACTGCCGGATTTAATGAATTAAGATAAGGGTGGGTATGCCTTTTGTTTTTACAAACCTAAGGTACCTTACTTTTCATGTTGAAATAATATATAAAATCA
Organism: Salicibibacter kimchii; assembly: GCF_003336365.1. GTDB lineage: Bacteria > Bacillota > Bacilli > Bacillales > Marinococcaceae > Salicibibacter > Salicibibacter kimchii. Next base: position 2,800,818 of record NZ_CP031092.1, read on the forward strand.
TATATAATATGAATAACAATCCAAAGAGGAGGGCATTGATGTGGCTTACGAAGAAATTAAAAGAAAACTGAGAGGGTCTATTGCACCTGTAGTGACGCCATTTAAAGCAAATCACGAGGTGGATTATGAAAAGCAATCAGAGTTAATTGAATTTCAACTTGAAAATGGCTCTCACGGCATCTCGGTCACAGGGACTTCCGGGGAACCAAGCTCCCTTACAACAGAAGAACGTGTAAAGGTTATGGAGAATGCAAAGAAAACGATTAATGGCCGTGTTCCTTTTGCTCCCGGCACTGGTTCCACCAATCACGATGAAACAATCTATTTAACAAAGAAGGCAGAAGAAATGGGCGTTGACGCGGCAATGGTGATTGTGCCGTATTACAACAAGCCGAACCAGGAAGCCCTTTATAAACATTTTAAAACGGTTGCAGATTCGGTTGAAATACCCATTATTATTTACAATATTCCCGGGCGCACAGCTCAAAACCTTGAAGTGTCCACGATGGCTCGTCTCGTAAAAGACTGCCCAAATATTGTTGGGGCAAAAGAATCCAACAAAGACTTTGAACATGTAAACAGAGTTATGCTTTACTGCGGCAGAGATTTTCTTCTTTATTCCGGTATCGAATTGCTTTGCTATCCAATGCTTGCGATCGGCGGAGCAGGATCCATCAGTGCAACAGCGAACGTAGAACCGAAGAAAGTAGCAGAGTTGCACAATGCTTGGGAAGAAGGCGACATAACACATGCGCAAGACCTTCATTTTGAGCTTATGAAATTAAATGACGTATTGTTCAAGGATACCAATCCTGCCCCTGTAAAAGCTGCATTAGGTATGATGGGTAAAATTGAACCTGTCCTTCGTTTGCCAATGGGTCTACCATCTAAAGGTTTACAAGAAGAAATTAGTGAAACATTGAAAGAATACGACATTAGCGCACAGCATGTGTGAGTGACAGAGCTGCTCCATATCTAGCTTGAAGAGCTTATGGAGCAGTTTTCAGTACAAGTCATTGTTGGAAAGAAAAAAGCAAATCAACTTGTTGAAATCATATATTATTTTATATATAATAATATCAGGAAAACTTAATCTTAAATAGGAGTGATAACGTGTCTAAACAAGTAGCGAGCGCAACGTTGGATTCTGTGAAGAAAAATGTGAAAGACATTCAACTTTACATTGATGGAAATTTCGTGGACGCTGCGAATCAAGAAGTATTTTCGAATCACAATCCATTCACCAATGACAAAATCAATGATGTTGCTTCCGGAGGTAAAGGTGACATTGACCAAGCAGTCTCGGCAGCTCGTAAAGCGTTTAAAGGCGAATGGGGTCAACTCAAACTCAAAGAGCGTCTAGCTTATATTAACAAAATTGCAGATTTAATTGATGAGCACATCGATGAAATAGCACCGCTAGAATCGTACGATACAGGTCTTCCGATTAGTCAGACGAAAAAAATGGTTGCCCGCGCGGCGCATAACTTCCGTTTTTATGCCGAGATGGTTAATAGCCGCCTTGTCGGTGAAGTGTATCAAGTCGATGACGAATTTTTAAACTACACTATCCATAAACCGGTTGGCATTGCCGGTCTCATAACACCGTGGAATGCACCATTTATGTTGGAAACATGGAAGATCGCACCAGCTTTAGCTACTGGGAACACCGTTGTGTTAAAACCTGCAGAATGGTCTCCGCTAACAGCTAACCGTTTGGCAGAAATTATTGATAAAGCAGGGTTGCCAGATGGTGTATTTAATGTCGTACATGGTTATGGAGAAACAGCAGGTGCTTCTCTTGTTGCCCATCCTGATGTGGAACTCATTTCATTCACCGGAGAAACAACGACAGGCTCAGAAATTATGAAAAATGGTGCGGATTCACTCAAACAATTTTCTATGGAACTGGGTGGCAAGTCTCCGATTATCGTATTTGATGATGCGGATTTCGAACGAGCATTAGACGCTGCCACATGGGGCATTTTCTCATTTAACGGCGAGCGTTGCACAGCGAATTCGCGTATATATTTGCATGAGAGTATCGCTGAAAGTTTTACAGAAAGATTAAAGGAAAGGGTTCAAAATATTACTGTCGGTGACCCGATGGATGAGAAAACGCAAGTAGGCCCGCTTATCCATACGAATCATTATGAAAACGTAAAAGGATATTTGGAACTGGCAAAAGAAGAAGGTTGTGAAGTTTTCAGCGGTAATATCCCAGAAGAAGTAAGCCAAGGAAACTTTGTTGCGCCTACAATTCTGCTTGGTGCTCAAAACCATATGCGTATCGTGCAAGAGGAAATATTTGGCCCCGTTATTGCTGTAATGACATTCAAAAATGAAGAAGAAGTGATTGATCTTGCCAACGATGTACGGTATGGACTTGCCGGATACGTGTGGACAAACGACATCAAACGAGGTCATCGAGTTGCCCAAGCCATTGATTCCGGAATGCTTTGGGTTAATTCCCAAAATGTCAGGGATCTCCGAACGCCATTTGGAGGCTCTAAACATAGTGGCATTGGTAGAGAAGGTGGCCACTATGCCTTTGAGTTTTATACAGAGATTCAAATTATCCATGTCGCACTTGGCGATCACCATATCCCGCAGTTTGGTAAATGAAAAGCGTAGGACGTTTTACGGGAGAAATACCGAGCGTTTTTATGAAGCGCTCGGCTTCTTTGAAACAGAAGCGTAATTAGTGCTAGAATTTTTTGATCAGTTGGAAGCGTTTTATTAAAAAGCGGGGTAAGGAGCTGGGAATATGTTAAAAACAGAAGATATAGCTGTAAAACAGCCTTTGTTTATAGGGGGAGAATGGAAGGAAGCAAATGAATATGATGAACTACGCTCGCCCTATTCTTCTGAAGTGATAACAGAAATACCAAAAGCAACAAGCGAGGAAACAGAGGCGGCCATTCAAGCGGCAGAAAATGCTCAAGAAGAGATGCAACAGTTAAGTGCTCATGAGAGAAGTAACATTCTTATAAAATTGTCTACCCTCTTACAGGAGAATCGTGAAAAAGCTGCAGAGCTCATTGCCAAAGAAGCTGCCAAGCCAATAGCCACAGCTAGAGGGGAAGTGGATCGTACAATTCAAACGTACGTATTCGCTTCTCAAGAAGCTAATCAGTTATATGGGGAAACGCTGCCAATGGACGCAGCTCCGGGAGGCGAACGTAGACTTGGATATACTGTTCTCGAACCTCTAGGTACCATCGGAGCTATCACACCGTTTAACTTTCCGATGAATTTAGTCGCTCATAAAGTAGGGCCGGCAATTGCGACTGGTAACACGATTGTCTTAAAACCGGCTTCCCAAACACCATTATCTTCTTTCTTTTTAGCAGAACTACTTCAAGAAGCAGGCCTGCCCGATGGCGCTATAAATGTCATAACCGGCAGTGGGCGTACGGTAGGAAATCAGATTGTGACAGATGAACGCGTAAATATGATTACATTCACAGGAAGTCCGGAAGTCGGAAAAGAAATTCGCAGTAAAGCGGGCCTAAAGAAAACGGTGTTAGAGTTAGGGTCAAACTCTGCTTTAATTGTTGATGAAGATGTCGATTTAGACAATATCATCTCGCGCTGTGTTCAAGGCGCATTTACGTTTCAAGGACAAGTCTGTATTTCCCTTCAAAGAATATATGTTCATGAAAGTATTTATGATACGTTTTTGGAGAAGTTTGTTGAAGAAACGAAAACGTTGACTGCTGGGGATCCGCTAGAGGAAACAACCAACGTATCCGCCCTTATTTCAGAAAGTGATGTAGAAAGAGCACTTTCATGGGTACAAGAAGCCGAAAATGAGGGAGCAAAAGTTGTAACTGGTGCATCAAAACAAGGAAATATCGTTATGCCTACCGTCATAACAAATGTTGCTCCTCATTTAAAAGTGTCATGTAACGAAGTGTTTGCACCTATCGTCACGATAGATCCAGTATCTTCTGTTGATGAAGCCATTGACAAAGTAAATGATTCACGTTTTGGCTTGCAAGCAGGCATATACACAGGAGATATTCAAAAAGCCATGAAAGCATCTGATCAACTTGAAGTGGGTGGTGTCATGATTAATGATATACCGACCTTTAGAGTGGATCACATGCCATATGGCGGAGTGAAAGAAAGTGGCACTGGTCGAGAGGGCATTCGTTATTCTGTCAAAGAGATGACGGAAATGAAATTTGTGATGGTCAATAATAATTAGGATTTTCTGATCGCCCCCGCTAAAATGGGGGCGGATCAATATACATATTGCGCTTTTATATATTGCGTAGTGTAAGCGATGACAAAGATGGAAGGGGTGTACTTGATGAAAGAGCTTTTTCCGTTATTCGCTAGTGTGATCTTGTTAGGTGCCTGTGACATTACTGAAGAAGCGTCAGGTACGACAAACGTAGATAATGAACTCATATTCTCCCATTTTTTCCCGGATAATCATATCCAGGAAACTGAACTTGTCAGTGGCTTCATTGATGAGACAGAAGAAGCAACAGAAGGCAGAGTGACATTCACATCCTACCCGGGTGGGCAACTGGCAGATCCGGACGGACATTATGAAGCAGCGGCTACGGGTGTAGCTGATGCCGGATTTAGTGTTCACAGTTATACACCAGGTCAATTCCCTTTAACATCGGTTATGGAATTGCCGTTTATGAGTGGATCGGGATCGACTGGATCAGAAACGTTGTGGCAGTTATATGAAGAATTTCCGGAGATACAGGATGAATACGATGACACCGTTCCCTTATGGTTATCCACTTCAGAACCCGGATATATTTTCACAAGGGATGAACCTGTGGAACGTCCTGAAGATCTTGAAGGTATGATTATTCGCTCTCCATCACCTGAGGTGAACAATTGGTTGGAAATGATGGGAGCAACCCCGGTGTCCATGCCTATGGCAGATACTTATCAGGCTTTGCAACAGGGTGTTGTCGACGGAACTGTTGGCCCTCCTCACACCTTGGTTGACTATAGTTTACATGAACTAGTGGACTATGTAACCGTTGGAGATTTTTATTTCACAACATTCTTTGGTGTCATGAATCAAAACAGCTGGAACTCTATTGATGAGGAAGATCAGGAGGCCATAAAAGAAATCATGGGCGAAGAAACCGCGCGCACAGCCGGTGAAATTATCGATGAACGTTCTGACGAAGCAATGGAGGCAGCGGTAGAATCGGGCGCTGAAATTATTGAGTTAAATGATGACAAACTCGAGGAATGGGAGGAAGAAATGCAGCCCGTTATTGATGATTGGATTAATCGCATGGAGGAAGAAGGTCTCCCCGGTGAAGAAGTTTACAAAAGAGCTGATGAATTAGGAGATGAACAGGGGTAGATAAGATGTGGCAGTATATTGAAAAAGCTGAAAAGGTAGTGACAGCCCTTAGCAAATTCTTCCTTATATGTGCAAGTATTATTATACTCTTTATCATGGCGTTAATCCCAATAGATGTTCTATTGCGGTATTTTTTTAGCCAATCCATTACGGGTACCTATGAATTAGTAGAAATGGGAACCGCGTTAATGATTTTTTTTGCACTAGCGATGACCCATCATTATCGAGAGCATATTGCTATTGGTTTTTTGGTCGATCGTTTGTCTCATCGAGTTAGGAATTTTATTGAAGGATCAGTCGAGGCTGTTGTCTTTATTGTAGTGATTGTAATGGGCTATCAACTTTGGGAACATGCCATGCGAATTATGAACCGATCGATCATTACGACTGACCTTGGCCTCCCGATGTATCCGTTTATCATTATTGTAGCTGGTGCTACGTTTATATTTGCGGCAAAAGTTTTGTTTAATGGCTTGAGTCATTTCAGGGAGGTGGCGCAGAAATCATGAGTCCGGAATTTATAGGCATAATGGGTGTTGTGGCTCTTCTTTTGCTTTTTTTATTTAAATTCCCTGTCAGTATTGCCTTGATCATTGTTGGCGTTACAGGGTTTGGTTTGATCAGGGGATTTGATACGGCAATGGTGCAATTGGGAAGTATGCCATTTAACACGGTAAGCGATTACTCATTAAGCGTCATCCCCCTCTTTATTTTAATGGGCATGTTCTTGTCTTATAGTGGATTTGGACAAGATTTGTATCAATCCGTTGACAAGTGGATCGGGCATTTAAAGGGGGGGATGGCAGTCACAACCATTGGGACCAGTTCAGTCTTTGCTGCTATTTCCGGCTCCGTCAATGCCACCACCGCCACGGTTGCAAGGATCTCCATCCCTGAAATGAGACGCTATAACTACAGTATGTCTCTATCTGCGGCTTGTGTAGCGGCAGGGGGGACGTTAGGACCGCTAATCCCTCCTAGTGTCATCCTAATATTATATGGCATTCTTACAATGGAAGATATAGGGGCGCTCCTCATTGCCGGCATTCTTCCCGGGATTGTTATGATGCTTATTTTTATTCTCGTGATTTATGTATGGATTGCAAAATATCCCGATGCTGCTCCTCCGAGCAGTAAATCTTCCTGGGGTGATCGTTTTCGTTCATTGAAAAATGTCTGGCCGTTTATCCTTTTATTTATCGTCAGCATCGGAGGTATTTATTTAGGGATATTTACGCCTACAGAAGCGGGTTCGGTCGGCGCGTTTGGCTCATTTCTGTTGGCAGTATTATCCAGGCGCCTTAACTGGTCAGCATTAGGAAAAGCCTTAAGTGATACGTTACGTTTATCTGCTATGATCTTTTTAATTTTAATTGGTGCGGAACTTTTCAGCCAATTTTTATCGATTAGCCGTATCCCTACAGAGCTTACTTCGTTTGTTCAACAGCTTGATTGGTCGCCAATTATGATTTTAGCTGCTATTTTACTTGTTTATTTTCTGTTAGGGCTCTTTTTGGAAGGAATCGCTATTCTTGTGCTGACACTCCCCATTGTTTATCCTTTAATTACATCTCTTGGTTTTGATGGCCTCTGGTTCGGAGTAATAATGGTAATGGTGGTTAACATTGGTTTGATCACACCTCCGCTTGGCATTAGTATTTACATTATCAGCGGTGTCGTAAAGGATATTCCTATTGAGAAAATATTCAAAGCGGTTATGCCTATGGTAGGGGCGTTAATTATCGGTGTGATTTTGTTCACGTTATTCCCGGAAATTATTACGATTTTACCTGATTTGATGAACTGACATCTTCAGGAGGGAGGATAATATGAAAACCATAAACCTAAACCACCCAATATCAAATACCTTTAAAGAAAACAGTGAACCGTGTGTGATGGCTTTAGGTTTTTTTGATGGGATACATTTAGGTCATCGGCAGATCATAAAAACAGCAAAATCATTGGCTGATGAAAAAAATGTTCAGTTGGCGGTTATGACATTTTTCCCCCATCCAAGTTCCGTTATTAAAAAAGGGGAGCAAATAACAACGTATTTGACTCCTCTTGCTGTCAAAGAAAAGATGTTTGCAAAACTTGGTGTCGATTTATTGTACGTTGTGGATTTTAATACGGAAGTGGCCAAAATCCCCCATGATGCTTTCGTCGATGAATACTTGTTTGGTTTGAAATGTCGGCATGCTGTAGCCGGGTTTGATTATAAGTATGGATTTAAGGGGAAAGGTGATATGGCTCAACTGAATGTTGACGCCGTCGGCCGCTTTGGCGTGACCATTGTCGAAAAACAGGAAAAGCATAATAAAAAAATCAGTTCAACGTTATTACGCGACCTTATTTCTTCCGGAAAAGTAGAGGATATCCCTGATTACCTCGGTCAGCGCTATGAATGCCGGGGCATATTGCATAATAAAGGGAAGCACCACGTTCTTTATATCGATCCCGACTATTTTCTCCCGTGTCCAGGTGCTTATGAAGTCAGTTTGGTCAACGGTAGTCTGGTTACTAAAGGGGTGTGTGAAGTTTCATCCAGTGATCGACCAGGTGAACTAAATGTTAGATTGTTTCATGATCAATCAATTGCAAATGAAACACCTATTCACTTGCATTGGGAAAGCTTTATTGCCGATTATGAAATGGATCCACTGCATGCGCAGAGTCGCTTTGATGATATGGAAGTGAATATGTGAGTTAAAAGAGCTGAGAGCAACCAATAGTACACGTTGTTCCGGTGTCATCGCTATGATTGCTTGAATAGCTGTACTTATTATTTTACCTCAGCTAGTTACTATTTTGTTAGATTATCATTTTATATATTAAGGTGGTTGAAAGAATGAGTGAATGGAAGTTAACAATGTTGGGAACCGGTAGTCCGCGCCCAGACTTAGAAAGATCAGGACCTTCTCAAGTTTTGCAAATGGGCGAAGCGAATATCTTAATCGATTGCGGAGAAGGCACGACAGCGCAGCTGCAACGAGCAAATATTCCGCCCCAATCCGTTACAAACTTATTTATGACCCATCTGCATTCAGATCATATTTTTGGATACGGTCAATTTCTTCTTGGCGGATGGGGCCTTGGGCGCCGTAAACTTAGAATTGTTGGACCTAAAGGAATCAAAAACTATCATGATACATTACTTGAGTTATTTAAAGATGACATTGATTATAGAATTTCTCTAGGGAGATCTCCAAAAGGAGTTCTTGAGGATGTCGAAATTATTGAGTTTGACAAGCCGGGTGAGATAAAAGTAGAGGATCCAGAAATACCGGCACGCATCTTTACAGATGAGATGGTGCACAATGTGCCAACTTTTGGGTACCGATTTGAAGGGAAGGATCAAGTGTTTGTTCACACCGGTGACACTGCCCCAACGGAAAATGCCTCAAAGTTAGCGGAGGGAGCAAATCTATTAGTGCAGGATGGGTGTTTAGCTTCAAACGAAACATACAAAAATACAGATAATCCAGAACTGCAAATGATTTGGAGAAATTTACAAAAAGAGCATTGTACTCCGGCACAGGCAGCACAAATAGCCAAGGATGCAAAGGTAGAGAAACTTGTTTTAACTCATTTTCTTCCCAATACAGACGTGGAAGAAGTTTATGATGAAGCGGCAGCAGTGTTTGATGGCGAGGTTATTATTGGTGAAGATTTAGAAACGTACTCTGTAAAATAATTTACGTAAAAGTGGCCGGTATTAGTTTTATAACTTGCTATGTTCTTTGTTTTTATAGTTCAATCCGGTAAACCTTATCTGTATGGTTTTAGCAATTTGTAGGATATCCTCGTTTGTTAGCATCCAGTCGGATCGTCTAACAGGATTGAGGATATTTTTTTGTTTTTAGAAATGTCCACTGCTTAAATAAAACCAATTTCATTTTCAAATTCACGTCTATATCAACACTTTGAAAACTTTTGACTAAAACGGAAAAAAGATATAGAATAAGACCACCTTATGAATAATTGGAGATTCATTAGAGGTTTATAAGAGATTTTACTTAGCTGTCGAAAGGAAGAATCATGTTAAAAGATATATTGGAAATGACCACTCAAAAAGGAAATAATTTACGAACGTTATACCAGTGTGTTCGTAATGAAGGCGATTTAACACGAGCTGAAATTTCTGAACGGACCGGATTAAAGCTTAGCACATGCACGCGGCTCATCGATGAGTTAATCGAAAAAAAGCTCATTTATGAAAGTGGTGAAGCTGCATCTAGTGGAGGGCGAAAACCAAAAAAGTACTCCATTGAACCAGCGGCTAATTATATTATAGGTATAGATATTTCAAGGTTTTTTTCAAAGGTATTGTTAATGCGTTTAGACCTTGTTGTGTTAGAGGAAGAAAAGTTTGACATGAATAGTGAGAGTCACCCTACTGTAGTTGTACAGCAATTTATTGAATCAATTCATAAAATGTTAAGAAAGCATGAATTGGTTTCGTCTTCCTTGCTAGGGGTTGGTGTCAGCGCTATAGGCCCGCTTGATACCGAAAATGGTATTATTAAGGACCCTCTTCATTTTCCAGCTTCTGGGTGGAAAAATGTTCCAATAACAAAAATGTTGAAAGATGCTTTTCACACAAAAGTAGTACTTGATTATGGGGAAAATACAGCATTAGACGCAGAGTATCGGCACGGGGCTGGTAAAGATCATAAGAATGTTGTCTATATAAATAAAGGTGTTGGAATCCGTCTCGGATTAATGTTGAATGGGGAAATTCTACGCTCTTCTGGCGGTGATAAAGTAGGCGCATTCGGTCAAGGGCATATGGTTGTGGATATACACGGAAAAAAATGCATATGTGGTAACTATGGGTGTATGAATGCATATTCAACAATCCCTGCCTTAACCGAAGAAATAAGGGATAGATTAAAAGAAGGGCGTCCCTCACTCTTACATGATAAAGTCAATGATGCGACTGATCTCACGTTTGCGCAGGTTTTAAATGGATTGGAACAAAGAGACGAGACCTGTGAACAAGCCGTAAAAGATATTGCCCTTTACTCTGCTGCCGGCGTAGCAAATCTCATCATCATTTTCCATCCAAGTAAAATAATTTTAAGCGGGCCACTGTACAGAAATGTTCCTTTATATTATGAGTCTGTGATTGAAGGAGCAAAATCAAGATATAACAAATTATTTCCGCAACTTGAGGTCGCTTTTAGCCAAGGAGAATTGGGAGAAAATGCGGCTGGTATAGGTGCGGGAAGTCTCGTGCTTGATTCTTTATTATAAACATTTTCTTTTCGACAGACGTATCATCTCTGTCGGTTGTTACAATTGTACTGTTATGTCAGCCTTTTCGCATGCTGATATTTTTTATATAAAAATCAAAATGAGGTAAAGATGGGAATAAATATTTTAGAAAGCGATTAAATAATGAGATTTGAAATCAAAGCAAAAAAACATTTGACCAAATTGAAATAAAGTTATACAATGTGATTAATACCTCATATGAAAATAAAAGTAAAAATAAGAGGCTTAATGAAAGCGGTTTAACTTCATATGATAAAGATATAGCCATGAATCGAGGTGAAAAAGTGTTAGAAAAAGGTATTGGTTTTAAAAATGTCTTTAAAGATTTTAAACGCGATATTAACTCTAAGAACATAACTGCGGCACTTGCCGGAGGGGCTTTTGGATTGCCGGCGGGTATTGTTATGATCAGTGCCGGTACAGCGGCGGGACTAAGTTCTGAACTGATCATTTTATGGGTGACGAGTGTATACTTAATAGGTGGAATATTTGGGATATTAATTCCGGCATATTATCGAATTCCAATACCAATAGCGAGTTCGCTAGCCGCAGCAGTCTTATTTGCGACAGCTGTCTCGCAGGTGGGGTTGGCGGAGTCACTCGGTGCTACGATAATAGCTGGAATAATTGTCTTTCTTGCAGGAACTACAGGGTCTATGGGTAAAATAATAGAATTAATACCAACCCCCATCGTAATGGCTATGGTGGGCGGAGTGTTCTTAAGTTTTGGATTAGACCTTGTATCTTCACTGGAAAGTGCGTTGCTTCCGGCAATATTAATGATTGGGACTTTTATTATTGTAACCAGATTTGCTCCTGTTGTTCCACCAGTGCTGGCTTCTATCATCGTAGGTGTCGTTTACTTACTTGTAAGTGATGTATCTTTTGCTGGTGTTGAATTTTCTGTAGAGTACCCGGAATTAGTATTACCTGCATTTTCCTTTGAATCTTTTCTTATTTACGGCTTGCCTTTAATATTAATTTTGATTGGGATGGAAAACCCAACTGCGATTGCTTTACTGAAAAATGAAGGATTTAAAGATACGCCTGTAAACGGAATCTCGGCTATTAATGGCTTCGCCACCGCATTCGGTGCTTTTTTCGGTGCCTATAATACTTGTACAGCAGGCCCGATGGTTGGGCTATTTGGTTCATCAGAAGCGGGGCCAAAAGAAAAAAGATGGGTAGGAGCAATTCTTTTTGGCGTCATATTTATTGTTGCAGCTCCATTTTATGGTAGTTTAGTATCTCTTTTTGAAGAGATGCCAGGCTTTTTTGTGGCAATCATTGCTGGGCTGGCATTATTAAAAGTTCTAATAACTACCATAGGAGGTTCCTTGGGTGCTGAAACACATAAAATAGGTGCAATGTTTGCTTTTCTAATTGCCGCTTCAGAGATCACGATATTAGGTATTGATTCAGCGTTCTGGGCTTTAATTATTGGCTTTGCAATTTCTTTACTTATCGAACCACAAGATTTCAAATTTATTGGAAATAAAAAGCAATATAACAAACATTCAGCATGAATTTTCAATTTAATTTTAGTGCATTTCAAAGAGAATGTTAAGCTAGAAGGGGGAATATAATATGAATTTTAATTTTAGTGTTCCAAGTAAAGTGATTTTTGAAAAGGGATCATCTGCAACCGTTCCAGAAGTTATTAATGATTTACAACTAAATAATGTTTTGTTTGTTTATGACAAAGGGATAATAGATGCAGGGATTGCAGATAAAGTTATTGAACCTGTTGAAAAAGCAGGGATTAATGTAACTCACTTTACTGGCGTCTATCCAAATCCTACGATTGAAAATGTGGAGGAAGGTTATGAGATTGCTGCTTCATCAGATGTCGATGCGATTATTACAATCGGTGGAGGAAGCAGTATGGATTGTGCCAAAGCGATTAATATTTTATTAACAAACCCAGGTTCCATTAAAGACTATGAAGGAAGAGGGATTGTGAAAGAAAAGACAAAACCATTGATTGCTATTCCCACTACTGCTGGTACTGGAAGTGAAGGTACTGCATTTACGATTATTACAGATACAGAAAGACAAAGGAAGATGATTATTGCTGGAGATAACGTCGCAGCTGACATTGCCTTAGTAGACCCCGAATTAACAGTTGGCTTACCACCAGCGATTACTGCGGCTACTGGCATGGATGCTTTAACACATGCCATCGAAGCATTCGTTTCAAAAAACGCCTCAATCCCGTCGAATATCCATGCTTTAAAAGCAATAGAGCTGATTGTTGAAAATCTTGAGGAAGCTGTAAAAAATGGATCAAATATCGAAGCAAGAGAGAACATGATGCTTGGAAGTCTCCTGGCAGGAATTGCATTTAATCAGGCAGGACTTGGGTTGGTCCATGCAATTGCACATCCGCTGGGCTCTCACTTTGGGGTTGCACATGGAGTGGCAAATGCAATCGGTTTGCCATATGTAGTTAAATATAATAGTGACCTCCAAAGTGTTAAAGAGAAACACGTCGAAATGGCTTCCGCAATGGGTTTTGAAACGGAATACAAATCATTAGAGATTATATCAGAAGAAATTGTTTCAACTATTGTTAAGTTGAGTAATGCTGTAGATATTCCGTCACTAAAAGAGATTGGCATTAATAAAGAGAATTTAGATGAAATGGCTGTAGATGTTACAAAAGAAAACAGTATGAAATTCACACCACGCGATGCTTCACTCGAAGAAGTAAAAGAGCTCCTTAATGATATTTATTATGAAACGCCACTGATTGAAAAAGTTTAAAAAAGATATGAAGAAACGAGGGATGTATTATGACATTAGTAGATACACAGAAACTGAATAAACAATATCTAAATGGACAATGGGTCGAAGCAGACAGTGAATCTTTCATTAAAGTGATCAATCCTGCAACGAAAGAAAATATTGCTGAATTGATTAGTGGTGGTGAAAAGGAAGCGAAAAAGGCAGTAGGTGCTGCGTCTGAAGCTTTTAAAGACTGGTCACATAGGCCTGCAGTAGAAAGAGCTAATTTATTGTGGGATTTATATCACAAAGTGCTGGACAATCAGGACGAGATCGCAAAGGTTATTACACTGGAAGCAGGAAAGCCATTAGCACAAGCAAAAGGTGAAGTGAAAAATGGAGCAGAATATATTCGTTGGAATGCAGAAGAAGCGAGACGAATTTATGGAACAACGATAGCATCATCTGACGCACAAAAAAGGCTGCAAATTAAAAAAGGAGCGGTAGGGCCAGTAGCTGCCATTACGCCATGGAATTTCCCTTTTGCAATGGTTACACGCAAAGTGAGTCCAGCTCTCGCAGCCGGTTGCACCGTTGTATTAAAGCCATCCGAAGAAACACCAATGTCAGCAGTTAAATTATTTGAGCTTGCAGAAGAAGTTGGGTTTCCTAGAGGCGTTATGAATCTAGTCATTGGTGATCCTCAGCCAATTGGAGACGTATGGTTAACAGATAAGAGAATCAAAAAAATCACCTTCACTGGCTCGACTAATGTCGGCAAAATGCTTTATAAACGTGCCTCAGACCAAGTAAAGCGAGTGTCAATGGAACTTGGAGGACATGCTCCACTAATTGTTTTTGAAGACTGTAACATGGAGAAATCCATTGAACAAATTTTGAGAAGTAAACTGAATAACAGTGGTCAGACCTGTATTTCTCCTAATCGTATTTATGTTCAAGAAACCATTGCGGATGAATTTACCGAAAGGTTAGGCCAAATGGCCAAGAACATCAAAGTAGGGGATGGAATCCAAACGGACGCTGATGTTGGCCCGCTCATTAATGAGGAAGGCTTGAAAAAGGTAGAAGCACATGTCAATGACGCAGTTGAAAAAGGAGCGAAAGTAGTAGCAGGCGGCAAAAAATATGAGGAGAATGGTTGTGAAAATGGATTCTTTTACACACCAACGGTACTCAAAAATGTTGATGAGTCCATGATAATCACGAATGAAGAAACATTCGGTCCAGTTGCACCAATTCTTTCATTTAAATCAGATGAGGAAGTTATTGACAAGGCAAACAACACGGATTATGGACTTGCCGCGTATATTTTCACAACCGATCTATCCCGTTCCCATCGTGTATCTGAGGCACTGGAATATGGCATGGTCGGAGTTAATGATACTGTTTTGGCACAAGTAGAAGGAGCATTTGGCGGTGTGAAAGAAAGTGGTTTCGGGAGAGAAGGTGGTCCGGAAGCACTGGAGGACTTCCTGGAAAATAAATTTATATCTACAGTCATATAAAATTAATAGACCGTAGATTTTTGACAAAAAACATTTAGTTAAAATGAATTTAAGATGCAGTATTCAGTTTGCTTGGAATAAACTAACAGCCATTACCTTGTGTATAGAGGATTCCCGGCTGTTAGTTTTATTATAAGGTGAAGTAATTCTGTGTTATAAGGTGATGGAATGGCTATAAAAGCAAGCGTCGAACGTAGTTGTTGGCGTCTTCAGTATACTGAATTATAGAATTAAAAAAGGAAAGGGATTATCGAAAAACATTTGACTAAAATGGAATTAAGGTGTAATATTCAACTAAATTATATATTGTTGTATTTTATAAAAGCGCTATCATCAAATAGAGTATTAAGCACATTTGACACAAGCCATTAATTTTTGTGACAAATGATATATTATTTTATATATAATAATGGCTGCTTCAGGGTGAATAATTTTATGGTGAGGAGGAGGACTACATGCTGAACAGAAAAAAATATTTATGGCTAACATTGCTATGTACGGTGAGCGGTTTAACAATAATGGGCTGTGGGAATGAAGCGGGATCTGAAAGTGATACAGAAGAATCTCCTAATGGTATTAATATTGCAACTCATGCCACGGGCCAGGCTTATAACGCGGCCGCCACTGGAGCAGCCGAAGTAATTGATGAAAATACAGATCTCAATATCACGATAACCCCTTACTCCGGACCTATTTCTTGGATGGAAATTTTTTCAAATGAGCCACAGTTTGTCAATGTGGGATTTTTGTCAGTACCTGATGCAATATGGGCTTTTCAAGGGGAAAATGTTTATGAAGAGACTGATAACGTGCGAGCATTAGTAAAAGGAAATTATAGTGATTTTGCAGGCTATGTTGTTCGAGAGGATTCTGATATTAATAGCCTTGATGATCTTGAAGGGAGAACGATTGCTACAGAATATCCAGGTAACAATATTTCTCGTGAAGTACTTGACGCTCAATTAGCATCTGTAGGACTGACATTTGATGACGTAGATCGATTTCCCGTCGCTGACGTTCCTACAGGTATCGATCAAATGCGGGAAGGTAACGTAGAAGCGGTATTTGTTGGAGATCCTGAAGCCGCGGCTGTTCAAGAGCTTGATGCTATGCATTCCCTTCAAGCTTTAAATTTTGCTAGTGTTGACCCATCAGAAGATGTCCCAGGTGAAGCCAAAGATGAACTGGATCACTATGTTCCTAGTGCAGAAGTTACGAGTTACACAGGAGGCTTTGTTAATGAAGAAACCACATTAGTATCTTACCCAAACATGCTAATTGGCTCTTCTGAATATCTCACTGAAGAACAAGCGTATGAGTTAGTGAAGGGGATTTGGGAAAACTACGAAGATCTACATTCGTCACATAGTTGGTTAGAAGAATGGAACCCTGAAACCATGTTTGATCCTGACATTGGTGTCCCTTACCATCCGGGAGCCGTTAAGTATTATAAAGAAATCGGAGTATGGAACGAAGAAGCAGAGGAATCACAAGAAAGATTACTTAATGAATAAGCTAAAATTTCATTATAATACTCAATTTCGATATCATGAATTTATTTGAAGAAGGGGTGAAATAATATGGCTGAAGAAAGTTCGCGTTTTAGGAACCTTTCTGGAATTCAATTAAGAATTTGGAGATCTTTATTGTTTCTCATTCCTAGTTTGGGGATCGTGTACATTCTCTCCCTGTATAATATCGCAAGCATTTCATTCTTCCCTGAACAATACTTTGCTGTATTTTTAGCGTTGATATTAACTATCGTATTTATGGGTGTTCCAGCGAGCAGAAGCGGTCAAAGAGTGCATCAAAATAAAGTCCCATGGTATGATTTGATATTAGCTTCTCTTGGATTATTTGTTGGTCTATATGTCGCTATATTGTATCCACAAATTTTAACGTCTTTCGGAATAGTTTCATTGGAAAGACTTGCGATAAGTGTAACTGCGATAATTTTAATATTGGAAGCTTTAAGAAGATGTTTCGGATGGATACTAACAACTATAGTTTTAGCAGTTATAAGTTATGGATACGCAGCTCCTTATTTTCCTGGACCTCTTGAAGGACAAAGTATCCCGTTCGATCAATTAGTTAACTACTTATATTTAGATACTAATAGTTTATTCTCTATGCTGAGTATTGCTGCTACTATAGCGCTGGGCTTTATATTTTTTGGTCAGATTCTGATACATTTTAAAGGGGGAGATATGTTTCAGGACATTGCCACTTCCTTATTAGGTAGATTTAGGGGTGGATCTGCTAAAGTTTCAGTTATTGGCTCGAGTTTTGTAGGGAGTTTAACGGGAGGGCCAGTGTCAAATGTTTTGCTTACTGGTAATGTCACTATTCCCTTAATGCAAAGAACAGGCTATAGTAAGTCCGAATCGGGAGCTATAGAGTCTGTTGCTTCTACTGGAGGGGTGATTCTACCACCAGTGATGGGTGTGGCTGCATTTTTAATGGCTGAAAATTTAGGGGTTTCTTATGCAGAAGTAGCTATAGCAGCGATTGTTCCAGCGGTTTTATACTATGTAAGTTTTTTTGCGCAGGTTGATTTAACGGCAGCTAAAAGAGGGTTAAGTGGTATTCCTAAAGCAGGGATACCGAAATTAAGGAATGTATTAAAAACTGCTTGGATCCTTGTTCCTATTTTTTCTGTTCTAATAATTTTACTCTTTGTATATAGATATCCACCCGCGAATAGTGCGGTTTATACTGCTGTTTTTGCTTTGTTGATTTTTCTTTTACAAAGGCAAGGTAGAAAAAAATATTTTAAAAAAATAAAAGATATATTTATAGATACAGGTAAAACTTCGGTTGATATAGGAATAGTTCTTTCTGCTGCGGGATTAATTGTGGGGATCGTTGGTGTAACGGGCCTAGGGTTTAATCTGACTCAGACTTTATCTCAATTAGGAGAATATGGGCTTTTTATATTGTTAATAGCAAGTGCAATTGTTGCCATCATTCTTGGCATGGGGATGCCAGCAATAGCCGCCTATTCTATGGTCGCAGTTTTGATTGCACCTTCTTTAATAGAACTGGGAGTTAACCCCATTGCTGCTCATATGTTCGTATTTTATTTTTCAATACTTTCTAGCTTCACTCCTCCAATTGCTGTAGCTTGTTTCACTGCTTCAACGATTGCTAAGGAAGATCCTTTAAAAATTTCATGGGATGCATTGAAATATGGCAGTGTAGCATTTGTGATCCCATTTATCTTTGTATATTCCCCATCTTTACTTTTGGGAAGTGAAAGCGGTCAGGGCTTACTATCGACAGGTGCCACTATTTTTACAACTGTATTAGGGAGTATACTAATAGCAGTGAGTGTAGTAGGGTATTTATTTCATCATTTGAGTATATCGGAAAGATTAATTGGCGCGTTAATGGCTTTATTATTATTTACGCCTCTATATGAAACTGTGCTCGTTACTCAAATTATAAATCTTTTGGGGATAATTTTAAGTTGTGCTTTCCTATTATATAAGTGGAGTCAAAGCCAAAAGAGGCGCATACCAATCAGTGCCGGGAATTGAGGATAAAATAAAAGAAATAATTATTTTAGAGGAGAGGTATTATGCAATCTTTTTACGTAAGGTTATTAGGAACAGGAAGTCCAAAACCCAATAGAGAAAGGTCTGGTCCCGCTCAAGTTATAATGGTGGATGAAACGCCTGTATTAGTTGATTGTGGGGAGGGAACGACAAGGCAATTATTAAATTCTGAAATCAATCCAGAGGATATTAAACATGTTTTATTTACTCACTTACACTCTGATCATGTCTTCGGTTATGCTCACTTTTTGTTGGGAGGATGGTCATTAGGCAGAAAAGAATTAACGATTGTCGGTCCTAAAGGTTTAAAAGAATTCCATGAGAAAATCTTGGATATTTTTAAGGAGGATATAGATTACCGTGTGAATACGCTTGGTATATCCGGAAATGGGTTACTGGATGTAAATATCATTGAGATACCTGATGATGGAGGGGAGATTGAAATTCCTGAAATCAATACGGAAATTTCCTCCGCTCCTGTGGTACACAATGTAACAACGTTTGGTTTTCGATTTCAAAAAGGAGATCAAGCCATAGTAATTTCTGGTGATACTTGTCCAGTTGATAGTCTCGTAACATTGGCCAAGGGTGCAGATATATTAATACAAGATGCAGCTATTGCTACCTCAGTATTCAACGCTGAGAGTACTGATGCTAATTTAAAAAAGATAAAGGATATTTTAGTAAAAGAGCATTGTAGTCCAAAGCAAGCAGGTGAAATAGCTGAAGAAGCAGGGGTGAAAAGCGTTGTGTTAACACACCTACTCCCTAACACTAATGAAACAGAGGCTTTTCAAGAAGCTTCAAAAGCTTTTAATGGAAAAGTCATTGTGGGAAGGGATTTAGATGATATAACCATTTGAATGTGAAAGCTTGTTCCCAAGTCAATGTTGGCTGGGGTTACTTGGGGTTTGAACGCTGGGGAGCCTTTAAGGTGGACCTCATTGTCAAGAATTTTACGTACAACGTATAAGTCACTAGATAGACCAGTTGTTCTCCAACTGGTCTATCATGCTTTAAAATAAGCATTAAACACGAGCATGCTTGCGCCTACAGAAGCAGGATTTACTTTGAAATCGGCTGAACGAAACTCTGGATTCTGCTTCTCGGGTTGGAAAACAAAATCTTGTGCTGTCTCTATGATTTTTTCATAGTAGGTTGGATATTTCCGTATCATTTCGCTGTTTAGGATCACGATTTTTGGATGTAGGATGTTGATCATATTGGCTAGTCCTATTCCGTAGTAGTAGGCAGAGTCAAGAACAATGTCTTGTATTTCGGGGTCTTCGCTTAATAAGGCGTGCATCAATTGATTCTTTTTTTCATTTTTATTTACATTTGTTAATGTCCTCTTTTGTTCTATTTTGGAGAGAATGTATTCATATGAAATATAGGAGGCCAAGGTTCCTTTGGTATAGGGGTTGATGATCATTTCTCCAAAAGAACTGGCGTCGCCTTGTTTGTCGTGCATGATTTCTCCGTTTAGGACATAACCACAACGCATCCCCCAGCCGCTAATACAATAAAGAATCGATTGGTTCTTAGAATCGGGACGGGTCATCGTTTCATATAAAGCAGCTGTATTTGCCCCGTTTTCGAGTAATATCGTGGTATTAAATGTTTTATTCAGTTCATGAACGATGGGGAAGTGATCCCACTCCCCTGCTATAAAATTCTTTGCATGCATGGTTCCTTGGTTCCTATCTAAGGGTCCGACCGTACCAATCCCAATGCCCAATAGATTCTCTTCATCGACCTTATAAGTTTGAAACAAATCCGTTATTTTTTCTTTAATAAGCGATATGGTATGTACTGGCGTGTGGTCTTCTTTCATTTGGAAGGTATGACTCCCTATGATGTTGAATGACATATCGTTCATGGAAACGGTTGTTTCTCGTCTTGATAAATCAATGCCGATCATAACAGCTGCGGTTGGTTCAATTTCGTATAAAGCAGGGGGTCTTCCTCCGGAAGAAATGTCGTGCTGTTTGATACGTATCCAACCGCTATTCATTAAATCATCCAAACGTCTGACGACGGTTGTTTGTTTCATTCCGGTCAACTGTATTAATTCAAGTTTTGTAATAGGACCGTGTTGATGAATGCAGCGATAAACTTCTCTCATTCCATTATTTCGAGTGTCTAACACGAGTATTTTCCCCTTCGCCTGTCAAATCATATAATCTATGGTGGGCTGTCTCTTTTTTATAAACTGTTCGAGAGAGGCATAGCGGATAGCCTTTGGAAACATTATACGCCATTCCGCTCGTTGTAATAAATCCCGAACCGGCCCTTTCAAGTGGACAAACCATATATTGATATCATCTTGTTCGTTATATTTTCGCATAAGCCGCTCTAATGTCTCTATTCCCATCGTATCAATGTCGTTCACACCAGCCATGTCAATCACGACATCAAATGGCTGTTTTTGTTTTTCTTTAGCTTCTTCTATTTTGTTTTCTAATATTTTTTCGATGTATTCGGCATTGGAGAATTGAATCCTTGCATCGATACGTAAAAGAATCATATGAGGTAGACGCACTGCATTTGGGAATCGTTGAAGGTTTCGATATCTCCTGCTTTTTATTTCCCAACCTAGTTCAACAACGTGCGGGTGCGTTAAACGATTGATGAGTAAACATAAGGACACAACAACACCGATTAGAAGTCCCCATTGAAAACCGATCACTAAGGTTGCTATAAAGGTTACGATCCACACCCATCCATCCTCTCGTTTCACACGAAACGCATATTTTAAAGGACGGATGTTAATTAAACCGGCAACAGCAGATAGAATAATAGCCGCCAGCACAGCATGTGGTAAATAATAAAATAATGGCGTTAAAAACAACAAAGTTAACAGAATGCCTATAGCCGTTACGACCGCTGATACTTGGGAGACAGAACCGGTTCGGTGGTTCACGGCGCTCCGGGAAAAGCTACCTGTCACTGTGTAAGCGGAAAACAACGAACCAACGATATTAGATAAACCTATCGCACGAAGTTCTTTATTAACGTTTAAAGGAGGGCTATCTTTTTTTGCTAATGTTTTTGTGATCGATAAAGATTCCATCATGGCGATTAAAGCAATGGTTAAAGCAGTCGGGATTAATGTTTGCATAGCAGATAAATCTATGTTTGGGATAGAAAAACTAGGGAACCCTGTTGGCACCTCGCCGACGATACTTACGCCTGCATCATCCAGGCGAAAATAAGCGACAAAAAGAATGCTTAACGTAACAACAAGCAGTGGAAGAGGCAAACGCTTTGTGGCTTTCATTTTTGGCAAACCAATTAATATAGCTAAACTAATCATTCCGATCATTAGGGTTGGGAAATGGATATTTGCTATATTTTCAAAGAGGCTGCTTAAAATCGGGATAATCTGATTCCCGCTAGGCAAATCAATGCCAAAAAAGTTGCCGAGCTGGCTTAGTCCGATCGTGATTGCAACGGCAGACGTAAAGCCGCTAATCACATTAGGTGAAACAAATTTAATAAGCGCTCCTGCGTTAATAGCACCTAAAATAAGCTGCATAACGCCGACCATGAGTGTTAATAAAAGCACTAAGGCTATATAGTCCGAACTTTGGGGTTCTGCGTAAAGCGATACACCGGAAAAAACTAAAATCGAAGCCATGGCCACAGGCCCCACGGCAAGATGACGAGAAGATCCGAACAATGCATAGACGATGAGCGGAAGGGTGGCAGCATATAATCCCATCACCGGAGGAAGACCCGCCAATAAGGCATAAGCCATCCCTTGAGGTACAAGCATGATAAATACTGTTAAACCAGCTAATACATCACTTTTGAAAAAACCAATATCGTAGTTTTTCGGTAGGTTCAACCAAGACATAAGATTACGTTGCATGATATCGCCTTTCTTCTAATCGTTTTGTTTACCTTCATGTATTGTAGCACACTTTTATCCTAAGTGGATAAAAGTGTGCCGATTTTTTATAAATTAATTAGCGGAGATGGGACAAAAAAGACTCGAAAATCGCAAAGAAGATAACATTTATTATGTACAAAAAGCATTAGCGAAATATGCGATATAATAGAGTGGGGAAGTCCTTCTCTATTTATTTGCCAAATCTAAACCGTTGGTGATGAGCGTTGCCTCTTGCCAACGGCTTTTTGGTTGATTCAAGATACTTGACAATTATGTTTATATCGATCAAAATATCCTTAAATAATGTTAGAATCAATCATTAAATAGAGGTATATGTGCATATGAATGATCGAAAAGAACATATTGTTAAATTGATTCAAGAACACGATAAAGTTGATATCACCGATTTAACCAACCATTTTCAAGTATCAACGATGACAGTTCGAAGAGACCTGAACGCATTAGAAAAAGAAGGGAAAATTATTCGGACCCATGGTGGTGCAGTGGCCGCCCCGCAATTGAGAAAAGAAATCGCTTATCAATTGAAAGAAAATGTTCACTTAGCAGAAAAAAAAGCGATTGCTTTGAAAGCGGTTTCTAAGGTTGCTGACCATTCGACGATTATTTTGGATTCAGGTACGACGACGTTGGAGCTTGCTCGTTTGTTAAAAGACCGGAAAGGGTTAAAGGTGGTGACGAACGATGTGCTGATTGCTGCTGAACTGATAAATAGTCCAGTTGATGTGATAGTCACGGGAGGCGAACTTCAGCATGAAGTAGGAGCGATGTTTGGGAGCCACACGCAGCACTTGCTTCAATCAGTGTATGTTGATCAATGTTTTCTTGGCGCTCATTCGGTGGATTCCGAAGGCGAAGTAAGAACGCCTTCCATTGAAAAATCAAAAATCAAAAAGCTCATGATTGAGGCTGCCAGCGAAACGTGGCTACTTGCCGATCACAGTAAATATGGGCATAAAACATTCGCCTATGTATGTCATCTTGAAGAATTAAAAGGGATAATCACCGATGAACGAATGCAGGCGAGACATCTACACGAAAACGTAGCCGTCGCTAAAATGGAGGGAGGTTTATGAGAGTAGGCGTGATTGCGGATGATCTGACGGGGGCGAATGCGACGGGGGTCAGACTAACAAAGCAGGGACGACGTACACTCACAGTTCTCAATCAGGGGGTCTTTCCTGATGACAGATATAATACGCTTGTTCTTAATACGGACAGTCGTTATTTGGAACCCACTGAAGCTTCAGAAAAAATAAAGGCATCATTCTCTTATCTTAGCGGCTGGGGAGCAGAGATCATTGCTAAACGTACAGACAGCACGTTTCGTGGAAATATCGGTGCCGAGGTCGATGCTATTCTTGAAGCAATCACGGATTCCGTGGCGATCATCGTTCCCGCTTTTCCTGATTCAAAGCGAACGGTCCGCGACGGCAGTCTATTTGTGGATGATGTTCCGCTGGGAAATACAGAAGTGGCCAAAGACCCGGTGAAGCCCATTCGACACTCCAACGTATGCCGTTTATTGGAAACGCAAAGTCAACACGCAACAACTTCAATTTCACTAAAGGATATAAACGGACAATCACCCAGTGAATTACGAACACTTTTACAACAAAAAATGAATGACGGCGCGCGCATGATTTGTTGCGACGCGGTCAGCAATCGTGACGTTGCGACGATTGCAAACGCTATGGCTTCTATTAAAAGTTACCCTTTGATCCCGGTAGATCCGGGGCCACTTACTTCATATTATGTACAAGCGAAAAATCAAAAACAAAGCAAAGACAACCCGGTTCTTTTAATCGTGGGAAGTACGACTAAGCATACGAGCAATCAGCTCGAATATCTGAAAACGAAGGCCGATGTCCGTATCGTCTATACGGAAACGGAGAAGTTGGCAAGCTTCAGCGATCACCGGGAAGAAGAAATCGAACGTGTGACAAGAGAAGCGCTTGATCAATTTCGACATACGCATGTCGTCGTCATTACCACTATCCAACCGGGTCAATCATCCATTGATTTGAGTGATCTGTTGCAAAAAGAAGGAAAGGAAATAAATGAACTGGGCAATCGTATCACTGATGGACTAGGAGAAATTTTCACAAGTATGATGGACAAAGATCGTTTGAGTGAGAACGTCGGATTATTTTCAAGTGGAGGTGAAGTGCTTGCGGCAATTTGTGCATCAGCGAAAGCTCAGGGCATTGAGTTGATCGAAGAAATTCAACCGCTGCTGGCGTACGGTCAGCTGAGCGGTGGTCACTATGACCGTTTGCCGATGGTGACAAAAGGGGGATTGGCCGGTGATGAACGGGCCATCTACGAGTCAGTGCGTTATTTACAAGAAGAACTACGGAAGAAAGAAGGAGACTGCTATGCGCGATAATAAAGCAATCATTGCAACAACAATGGGAGATCCGGCAGGAATCGGCCCTGAAATCGTTGTGAAGGCCATGGCCAATCGCGAAATCCAAGCGCTAGGGAATATCTTTGTGATTGGTCAAAGCGATATTCTTGAGAAAGCGATTGAAGTGACCCAATCTGATTTAAGGATACGCCAAATTGATCACCCGAATGAAGCGCAATTTGAATATGGACAAATCGATGTGTTGAATCTGAAGAGCGTAGACATGTCTTCAATGCGTTATGGAGAGGTGCAAGCGTCATGTGGTCAAGCCGCTTACGAGTATATTAAGAAGGCAGTGGAGTTGGCCAATGAAGGTCACATCAATGTCATCGCTACCGCCCCGATTAATAAGGAATCATTAAAAGCAGCAGAGGTTCCCCATATCGGTCACACGGAAATTCTCGCCGAAATGACTGGCACGAATGATCCATTAACGATGTTTGAGGTTCATTCATCAAGAATCTTTTTCCTGACTAGACATCTCTCGCTTAAGGACGCAATTGCACAGATGACAGCCGATCGTGTCCATGATTATCTTCTTCGCTGTGACCAAGCATTGCAGCAACTCGGTGTTTATTCACGCAAGATAGCTGTTGCCGGTTTAAATCCCCACAGCGGTGAGAATGGGCTTTTCGGTATGGAAGAAGTCAATGAAATTACACCGGGGATTGAACGGGCACGAGAAGATGGGATTACTGCGGTAGGGCCCGTTCCGGCTGATTCAGTCTTTCACCAAGCCTTACAAGGAAAATACGATGCCGTGCTATCCCTATATCATGATCAAGGTCACATTGCGGCGAAGATGACCGATTTTGAGCGCACGATTTCGATTACGAATGGCCTTCCTTTTCTGCGCACATCTGTCGATCACGGAACCGCATTTGATATTGCAGGTACTGGTGAGGCCAGCGCTGTCAGCATGGAAGAATGCTTGAAAGTATCAGCCAAGTACGCCAGGTATTTCACAAATATTTAACGGGAAGAGGAGTGAACGGATATGGAAGCGCAAGGCGCACAGATGATATTCGCATTGATTCTCGCCGTATTCATACTCATTGTTTTAGTATTGAAAACGAAAATTCATGCCTTTGTAGCGTTGTTGATTGCCGCCTCGGTCACCGGTATTGTCGGAGGGATGGCTCCCTCCACTGTCATCGAAACGATTTCAGAAGGTTTCGGCGGCACCTTAGGTACGATTGGGATCGTTATCGGTCTCGGAGTGATGATGGGTCGTGTGCTTGAAGTCTCCGGTGCAGCAGAGCGAATCGCCTATACACTTATCAAGTGGTTGGGGAGAAAGAAAGAAGAATGGGCGATGGCAGTCGCGGGATATTTTGTCTCGATTCCCATCTTCGTCGATTCTGCCTATGTTATCTTAATGCCGATTGTGAAAGCGTTATCAACGAAAACTGGCAAATCTGTCGTCTCTCTTGGGATCGCCCTTGGAATTGGCTTAACAGCCACCCACCATATGGTGCCTCCGACTCCCGGCCCGTTAGGGGTAGCCGGCATTTATGGCATTGATGTCGGAATGATGATGCTCTGGGGATTGGTCCTTGGTGTCCCCGTCGTTATTTCCGGTGTCTTTTATGGGAAGTGGATTGGAAAAAAAATCTATCAATTGCCGACTGAAGATGGGCTGGATTATGTGCGCCCGGAAAAACCCATTAACAGTCTTGACGAATACTACGACATGCAAGAACAAAAAAATCTACCCGGATTGCTGATATCCATCGCGCCCATTCTCATTCCGATCATTTTAATCTTAATGAACACGTCGATCGCAGCAACCGGCGCTGAAGGGTTAGCGGTTGAATATATCACATTTTTGGGTAATCCGGTCATTGCTGTTGCGATTGGTTTAATTATTGCCATCTATGGGCTTTTTCATAATGTTCGGCAAGCAGATGCCATTGAGCGGATGGAAGAGGGAATCAAAAACGCGGGTATTATTTTACTCGTTACCGGTGCCGGCGGTGCCCTCGGTTCCGTATTGGAAGAAAGCGGCACAGGAGAGGTGATCGGGGAACAAATTGCTCAAACCGGGCTACCTGCTATTATGATCCCGTTCTTCATTGCTACCGCTGTTCGACTCATCCAAGGGAGTGGTACCGTCGCAATGATCACCGGTGCCTCGATCTCCGCACCCATTGTTGCAACAATGGATGTCAGCATGGTCTTTGCAGCGTTGGCAGCTACTGTGGGATCAATGGTGTTTTCCTACTTCAATGACAGCATGTTTTGGGTCGTTAACCGTATGCTCGGGATC
Source organism: Salicibibacter kimchii (assembly GCF_003336365.1). GTDB lineage: Bacteria > Bacillota > Bacilli > Bacillales > Marinococcaceae > Salicibibacter > Salicibibacter kimchii. Next base: position 2,827,847 of record NZ_CP031092.1, read on the forward strand.
AAGAACGTCAAAGAGCAGCTGTTAGTATGGTCGATTCCTACGACGATCGCCTGGGGTGTCGCGCTGCCATTATTGTTGATCCTGAACGGTTTGTTTGGATAAGTTGCAGGGTACACCTTGCTCGTATATCAGCCAAACATCAATTAGGCAACCGCTCACAGCGGTTGCCTAGTTATCGTCCAATTTCCTAAGCGTCCACCCGGTATACGCATAAAAAAGTGCAATAAACGGTGTCACAAGACTAAGAAACACAAAAAACACATACTCCATCCCCACATTCAATGTTGTCATGACAAATGCGCCGATAACGCCCCAGGGGACGAGTGGGTGCAGGATGGTCCCGCCGTCTTCGATCGTACGGCTGAGGTTTTTCGGATGGAGGTTGTGACGTTTGTAGGCATCTTCATACATCTGGCCGGGAAGGATAATCGATAAATACTGTTCTCCGGTGACAACGCTAACGCCAAAGCAAGAGGCCATTGTTGATGCGATCGTGTTGCCTCGGCTTCTAAGCACCCTCTGCATGCCTTCGATTAAGGCTCCGGTCATGCCGATGCCTTGGATAAGTCCGCCAAACGCGAGCGCGATAATAATCAAGGATACACCAAAGAGCATGCTCTCGAGGCCGCCCAAAGATAACAGTTCATCAATCGGGGAAAAGCCAGTTTCAGCAGTATATCCGGAGTGGGCGGCTATCATAATATCCCCGGGTGTGCTGCCCGGTACGGTTATGAATGTTGTCAAAGCTGCAACCATCAGGCCCGCTGCCAATGAAGGGAGCGGTTTAAAGCGTGCGAGGGCTAACCCAATGATTAGCAATGGCGATAACAGGGTCACGATGCTAATCGTAAATTCCGATTGCAAGACGGCCATCATTTCATCAATTTGTCCGGTGTCTGCCGTTCCTTCCGTGGTAACCATCCCGATCACAGCAAAAATAATTAAGGCAATGATAAGCGCCGGAATCGTCGTCCATAACATATGGCGAATGTGTTCAAAAATGTTCGTTTTTGCCGTCGCGGCGGCAAGGTTTGTCGTATCTGAGAGGGGCGATAGTTTATCCCCGAACATCGCGCCGCTCACGATCGCGCCCGCGGCCATTGCCGGCGATACATCCATGCCATAGGCGACTCCCATGAGCGAGACGCCGATCGTGCCCATGGCACTTAACGAACTCCCGACCATCGTCGCCACAATCGCGGAGATGATAACGGTGGAGACGAGGAAAGTGGCGGGAGATAGCAGCTGCAGGCCGTAATATGTAATCGTCTGGACGGTGCCATTCAACACCCAGACACCGATGAGTGTTCCAATTAAACTTAGAATCAGGATGGGGGCAATCCCCTGTGCGATGCCGTTGATCAACGTTTTTTCCATTTGATCCCATTTATAATCGAGCATGAATCCATAGATTGTCACGATCATCGCGCTGATTAATATCGGGATGTGAGGGGCCGCCTCATAATAAAGGATACTAACTGCCAGAACGAGAATGACGATAAATAAAACCAATAGGGAACCGCGAAGGCTTGCTTTATTTTCCACGACGGATCTTCCTCCCTTTAAACCATGAAAGTGTCATTTTAATAGACGAAAAGACAAGAATCAACCATCTTCTCTTCGGTCCATGTCCCTGTCCCGGTTTTTGATGGTCTCTTCCTGCTCTTTTGTCCGCGCTGCTGGGTGATCGGGATCGTCATAGCGACGTTCCGAGGTATGCCAATGGTTGTGGCGGATGACATCGTAAATCGCCCGGCCGTTCGTCGGTTGCCCGTCGGGATGGTAGACAGGTAATGCATCAAAAAGGACAAAATAAAACGTATAGAATAAAAAGGTATTCCAAAAAATCTCCCCGCCTATAACTTCAGCGCCAAGCAATGAATTGATTACTGCCGCTACGAAAATGTTGCTGAGCATCGGAGAGGCATAAATCAAAATATGCCAAAATTTATGATCCGGTTGAATCTCGTCATACGTCACCCAGCTCGTTATAAAAAAATAGCGACGTATTTCTATGGAAGGAAGACGAAATAAAATGGGTCCAGCGCCGACATAAATATGTTTATTTTTCGCACCCAGCAGCGTTGCGATTAGAAAGTAACCCGATTCACGAATGAGGGAGACGATAGGTAAAATAAAAAACGCCGACACGAGCAAACGCAATAGGTCATATAAGTCGAACACCCGCTACACCCCCGATCCATTTCAAAACTACGGGGTTTATTTTACCCGCGAAGGGGTCGGGATAAACGCAAAAAAGGCATGTATTTCCAAATACATGCCTCGTGCAGCACGTCTGAAATAAGTGATCACCCATAGTTGTGACGCCAAAAAATAGTGTAACGCCAAATATTAGTCACCACCTGGCGATTGTGACGCCAAAAAATGAAGAAACGTCAAAAATTAGTCGTCACCCGATGATTGTGACGCCAAATATGGAGAAGCATCAAATGCTAGTCGCCACTTAGCGCTTGTTACATCAAGTCAGTGGCGTCTAATTTGTTCGTAGCTGCGTCTAGCTAAGGTGTGAGCGGGAATTTCAACCAATAGGCACTAGTCGATTATCCTTCTAATGTTTTCACCAATTGTTTCGCCACATTCACGGACGATTGCGGGTTTTGGCCGGTGACGAGCTTGCCGTCCGTTTGTGTGTTTTCCGCCCAGTCGTCAGCAGCAACGAAGGAAGCGCCTTGTTCCCTTAATTTTGTTTCCAACAGAAAAGGAACTTCGTTTTCAAGCCCCACGCCCCGTTCTTCGGAATCGGTGAATGCGGTCACGGTTTTATTTTTCACGATCGGTGTTCCGTCGTTTAGAGCAGCATCGACCAAACCTGCGGGTCCATGGCAGACAGCGCCGATCGATTTTTCGTCTTCTGCAAAATTGCGGAGCAAGGAATGAAGCTTTGCGTTCTCAGGGAAATCAAACATCGTTCCATGTCCGCCGGGAAGGAAAATGCCGTCGTAATCCTCGGCATTCACGTTATCGATTACTTCTGTATTTTTCAAAAGACGCGCGATTTCTTTCCAACCCTTGGGAATCGTATCATCTTCCAGGCTATTTCTGTCGATGCGAGATTCCCCGCCTTTCGGGCTCACCACGGTTACCTCGTACCCATTGGCACGAAGTTCCTCATACGGTTCGGCGAATTCCGATAGCCAAATGCCGGCAAAGTGGCCGTTGCTCATTTCCTGGCCGTTGGTGACGACCATCAAGATTTTTTTATTGTTAGCCATAGGGGTTCACTCCTTTTGTTTAGGTCCACTAGGCTAATACCCGAAAAAAATAGAGGTATAAACATAAGTGTGTGGCAAATTACTATTGAAATTTTATGCAAAATGTCTATAATTTACTTTAACAAATGAATCCTTTAAAGGATAAAAGTAATGGGGGGAATTAAATGAAAAAGCAGGGGATGTTCAAGGTAGGGTCGATTGTTTTGCTCACAGCATTGCTGAGTGCATGTGGGGATGAAGAAACAGAGGACGCGGCGGCTGGTGATGGGGAGAACGGAGATACAGCGAGTGGGGAAAACTATGACATCGGTGTCGTGCAGTATGCCGATCATCCGTCTCTGGATCAAGCAACGGAAGGATTTAAAGAAGCGATCGAAGAAGCCGGGCTTGACGTCACGTATGATGACCAAAACGCAAGCGGTGACATGAACGTGCTACAGACGGTCGCGGATACGTTCGTCGGTGACGATGTTGATTTAATTTTCGCAAATGCCACGCCCGCGGCCCAAATCATGACGTCATCCACCGATGATATTCCGATTATGTTCACGTCCGTGACCGATCCGGAAGGGGCGGAACTTGTCGATACACTTGATGCGCCGGGAGGAAATACCACGGGAACGATGGATTTACACCCCGATGCCATTTCGCAATCGGTGGAGTTGATGGGCGCTGAACTAGGTGTCGATACAATCGGCATGGTGTATAACGCCGGGGAGCAAAACTCGGAATACCAGGTCGGTTTAGCTGAAGAAGCAGCGGAGGAAGCCGGTATGGACGTGCAAACGGCGACCGTGCAAACATCTGCCGATGTCCAAAGTGCGACGGAGAGTCTAGTCGGGTCGATCGATGCGTTTTATATTATTACCGACAATGAAGTCGTCTCAGGCCTTGATTCCGTCGTCGGAGTGGCCGAAGAAGAGGGGCTGCCGCTGTTTGTCGGTGAGCTTGATTCCGTGGAGGCAGGCGGATTTGCCGGTTTTGGCTTTTCCTACTATGACATTGGTTACAAAACGGGAGAAATGGCGATGGATGTCCTGAATGGGGAAGTAGAACCGGAGTCGCTCGCCGTGGAGTTTCCGCCGGAACTGGAACTCGTCTTTAATGAAGGGGCTGCCGAGCGAATGGACATCGAGTGGGAGGACAGCTGGGAGGACCTGGCTGACGAGATTATTAATGAATAGGAAGTCGAGGTGAAGAGGCATGTTCACTGCCATCTTTGGCTCGATTGAACTTGGACTTATTTATGGCATTATGGCTCTCGGCGTCTATCTGTCGTTTCGAGTACTTAATTTTCCGGATTTAACCGTGGACGGAAGTTTTGTGACCGGCGGGGCCGTTGCGGCCATAATGATTGTCAGCGGGTATTCGGCGATTGTCGCGACGATAGCCGCCTTGATCGCCGGTTTTATCGCCGGCTGCATCACAGGCACATTGCATGCCAAAGGAAAGATAAATCCGTTATTGTCGGGGATTTTGATGATGACCGCGCTGTATTCCATTAATTTGCGCATTATGGATAACAGCCCGAACATCTCATTGATGAACGACAACACGATTATTTCCATGTTTTCCGATTTTTGGGCTTCTCTCCCGATCGATGGTTGGGTAAATGGCGCATTGGCCGCGGTCGGCATTCCGTTTGCTCCATCAACATGGTCCGTGTTGTTCCTGGCCATTCTGATTGTCGTTCTTGTAAAAGCATTTACGGATTATTTTTTAAAAACCGAAGTCGGTCTTGCCCTGCGGGCGACCGGAGACAATCCGGATATGATTCGCAGCCTGTCGGCCAATACCGATCGATTAAAAATATTGGGCGTAGGCATTTCCAATAGTTTTGTCGCGTTATCGGGGGCTGTTGTAACCCAATATAGCAGTTTTGTCGATGTGAACATGGGGATCGGGATGATTATTATCGGGCTCGCTTCCGTCATCATCGGCGAAGCGCTCTTTGGAAAAGGGTCCGTTTTTAAAATCACCCTCGCCGTCATTTGCGGTGCCGTCATCTACCGCATGGTTGTTGCGCTTGCCCTTCGGGTCGACTTCCTGGAAACCGGCGATATGCAGTTAATTACCGCGGTGATCGTGGTCGGTGCCCTCGTCATACCAAAATTACTGGAAAATCAACGCGAACGTCGGCGCAAATCCCGCAAAGCGCGTCAATTGAAACAGGAATTTGAAGGAGGGAGCGGTTCTGCTACGTCTAAGTCAGATCTATAAAGTGTTTAACGAAGGGACGATTGATGAAAAAACCGCTCTCGAGGATGCTAACCTTACCCTTGATCCGGGGGACTTTGTTACCGTGATCGGCAGTAACGGGGCCGGAAAATCAACGCTCATGAATATGGTTTCGGGAAAATTGAACCCGGATGTCGGCGACGTGGAGATTGATGGACGAAAGGTGACGAAGCTCGCTGAATATGAACGTTCGACATTCATTGGCCGCGTGTTTCAAGACCCCATGGCCGGCACGGCACCGTCGATGACGATCGAAGAAAATATGTCGATGGCTTATAGCCGAACCAAAAAACGGTCTGTTTTTTCTGTCGGCGTCACGAAAAAAAGAAGGCAGTATTTTAGAGAAAAGCTCGAGAGCCTCGGGCTTGGTCTGGAAAACCGCTTGACGGCAAAAGTCGGATTTCTTTCCGGCGGGGAACGCCAGGCTTTGTCTTTGTTGATGGCAACATTCACGACGCCTTCGATTCTTTTGCTTGATGAGCATACCGCCGCTTTGGATCCATCGCGCGCGGAACTGATCACCGGCATTACAAAAGACATCGTTGAAGAAACGCGGTTGACGACGTTAATGGTGACGCACAATATGCAGCAAGCCCTCGATCTCGGTAATCGCTTAATCATGATGGATAAAGGAAAGATCATTTTCGAAGCCTCCGGCGAAGAAAAACAAGCGTTTACGATTGATCAGCTGCTTAATGAATTTCAGAAGATCCAAGGAGAGCAGCTTGCGAATGATCGGGCAGTGTTGGGATGAGCGGGGACGAGGATGAGGATGGCATGCATTCGGTGACAAGCCGGGTGCATGTTTTTTCATAGGAGAATAATATCCGATGTAGCTCTAGTGCTACGTTCCAGAAATTCGTTCCTGCACAAAAAATCCAGCTAAACGATGATCTACCACGGCAATTGAGGACTCAAAATGTGTATTTTTGTCTCTAGCAGTCCTCAGGCGTGGCAGTGGAGGACTCAAAATGTGTATTTTTGCCCCTGGCAGTCCTCAAACATGGAAGTGGAGGACTCAAAATGCAGTTTTTGAATCCGAATAGTCTTCAAAGGATCGGGAGATATGTGAATAGGAGTTTTGGAAAGAATTTTTGATATAGACCACTAGTTTGGACAATCTTCTCCTGGTCATCCATAAACTTGTCCGAACAACCCCTCGGCTCGGACAAATTTTTCTTGTTCTTCCGTAAAGTTGTCCGAACTGAATACTAGTGTAGGGTGGCTGAATTACCGATCACACACCAATGGACAACATCAAAAGCATGAGTGCTCCCTTGGTTTGAAAGTGTGGCGCGGACTTTTCGCTGCTCAAGTTACTGGTTTTAGCCGCGTGAATGCGTCCTGTTTTATGCTGACCTCCGGCCTCCGACGCAATTATTGACTGCTTTTTTCTAACAATGGCGCGCGTGCGAGGGTTAGACGACATTTTCCTACTCGATTGGGCCAGGACGGGTAAAAATCCGGAATAACGAACGAATTTGTGTCGATCAAGAATGTCTTTTCCAGATGTTGTGATCAACCTTATTTCAGCCGTCTTGCACTAGTGTTCGGACAATTTTCCCTGCAAACTTGTCCGAGGTACGATGATCAGTACGCCAGCCACCCCGCGTCGGCTCGAATCACCTCGCCATTCACAAAAGCGGCATCTTCGGAAGCGAGAAAGAGCGCTATCCCAGCTACTTCTTCCGCCGCACCTGCACGCGGATTGTTATCTGATCCGGACATGGCACGTTCCATTCCGAACGCACTCGGTTCGCCCATCGTTGTGCCGATATTCGTTTCTACTGCTCCGGTCGCGATCGCGTTGCAACGGATACCCTCATTCGCATATTGAAATCCGACGTTTTTGGTCATGCCAACCACCGCGTGTTTCGAAGCGGTATAAGCGAGTCCCGCGCGGGCCCCTTGAAGACTCGCGGATGAACCCATATTGATGATCACACCTTGTTTCTTTTTCAAAAAAATAGGGAGGGATTTGCGGATCGTGCGCATCATGCCGCTCGTGTTGACATCGAACACCCGGTGCCAGAGGTCGTCCGTGATTTCGGCGGCCGGGACCATGTTGTCCATCATCCCGGCATTATTAACGAGAATATCAAACGTCGCGAAATGTTCAATCGCCGCGTCAATCAAATGCTCAACGTCTTCTTCCCGCGTGATGTCTGCCCGATGCGCAAAAGCGACCCCGCCACTCGCCTCAAGGCTCGATAATGTTTCTTTTGCCGCGTCGATATTTTGATCGGAAACAACGACTTTTGCACCTTCCCGAGCGAATCGCTGAGCAATCGCTCGCCCCACACCTGAGCCAGCACCGGTGACGACCGCGACTTTTCCTTTTAATTTCATACCTATCCCTCCATTCACCTAAAATTGTTCCTCCATCAATGCTATAATAATAGAAGAAAAAATCAATAGGAGTGAAAATATTGCCCCATAAAATCTATATCACTCGAAAATTACCGGAAGCTATTAAGATACGACTCGCCGAACATTTTGAGGTACGGTCATGGGAAAAAGAAGACGAACCCGTGCCACGCGAGACACTGCTGGAAGAAATCAAAGACGTCGATGGGTTATTTTGCATGATCACGGAAAAGATTGATGAAGAAGTTTTGCAAGCAGGAAAAGATTTAAAAGTGGTTGCGAACATGGCGGTCGGGTATAACAATATTGACGTGGAAACCGCTACCGCTAACGGGATTACGGTCACGAACACCCCCGACGTTCTGACGGAAACGACCGCTGATCTCGCGTTCGCGCTCTTGATGGCTTCTGCGCGTCGATTGGTCGAAACTTCGGATACGGTCAGAAATGGGGAGTGGGGCGCCTGGTCACCGATGCAGTTCACCGGCCAGGATGTATTCGGCGCAACGCTCGGCATCGTCGGCCTGGGCAGAATCGGCGAAGCAGTCGTGAATCGCGCGAAGGGCTTTAATATGGACGTGCTTTACTATAGCCGAACGAGAAAAAAAGACAAAGAATCGGATCTGGATATCGAGTACGCAGAATTGGATGTGCTACTCAAAAAGGCTGATTTCGTTGTCCTCCTTTTGCCCTACAGTTCAGAAAGTCATCACTTGATTGGGCGAAGAGAACTTGCTTTAATGAAGGAGAATGCCATTTTAATCAACGCCTCCCGTGGCGGCATCGTTGATGAAGATGCGCTCTACCAAGCGCTCGTCAGTGGCGAGATTTGGGGCGCCGGGCTCGATGTCTATGAACAGGAGCCGGTGTCGACGGACCATCCGCTCTTAACGTTGTCAAACGTCACGGCAGTTCCGCACATTGGCAGTGCCAGCGTGAAAACGCGACGCGCGATGGCCGATTTAGCCGCGGATAACCTGATTCACGTCCTCAATGGAAAAAAAGCAACGACACCGGTTAATCTACAAAATTAGGAGAGAAATCATAATCATGAGCTATGCTTTAAAAGATACATTTAAACTTTTTACATTAAGTTCCAACCCCGCGCTTACGAACGAAGTCGTCCAACAACTGGGCTGTGAACTCGGAAAAAGTTCCGTCAAACGTTTCAGCGATGGGGAGATCCAGGTGAGCATTGAAGAAAGCGTTCGCGGGTGTGAGGTGTACGTCGTTCAATCGACGGCCCAACCCGGAAACGAACATGTGATGGAATTATTGATCATGCTCGATGCATTAAAACGCGCCTCGGCAAAAAAAATTAATGTCGTCATTCCTTATTACGGCTACGCGAGACAGGATCGAAAGGCGCGCTCCCGGGAACCGATTACTGCAAAATTAATCGCCAATCTTCTGGAAGCCGCCGGCGCGACCCGGGTCGTCACCATGGACTTGCACGCGCCCCAAATCCAAGGATTCTTCGACATTCCTGTCGATCAGCTGCTGGGCGTGCCAATCGTAGCCGATTATTTTAAAAAGAAACAGTTAGACGATGTCGTAGTTGTTGCTCCCGATAACGGTGGCGTCATGCGTGCCCGCAGAATGGCCGATGAACTGAATGTTCCGATCGCGTTCATCGATAAACGACGTCCGCAGCCAAACGTATCCGAAGTCATGAACATCGTCGGCGAATTTGAAGGCAAAAACGCCATTATCATCGATGACCTCATTGATACCGCCGGCACGATCACATCCGCCGCTAACGCCCTCATCGAAAACGGGGCCAACGCCGTCTACGCCTGCTGCACGCACCCGGTCCTTTCCGGACCCGCGATCAGCCGCATCGATGGTTCACCGATCAAAGAACTTATCGTTACGAACACCATTGAACTTCCCGAAGAAAAAATGATCGACAAAATCACGACCCTCTCTGTAGCACCGCTGGTTGCAGAAGCGATTCACCGTGTGCATAATGAGGTGTCGGTGAGTTCGTTGTTTGAATAAGGAAGAAAAAACCGAGTGCAGCAGAGCTTTGCACTCGGTTTCATTCGCTATTCTTTTTTCTTTTGTTCCTCAATTCCTTGTTCAATCGCCATTTTCTTCGCTACTTTCGGGGCCCCCCATAGGAGCGGCAGCATAATGATTGAAATTGGAACAGCGGTAATGATAATAAATGATTGGATCGCGTCGATACTTCCTTCACCGATATTAATCAAAATGATCGAAATGATCCCGATCATCAGCACCCAAAACACCCGGACCGGTTTCGGTGGATCCCCTTCACCGGTCACAGACATGGAAATGGAGTAGGACATTGAATCTGCAGTCGTTATAACAAACAAAGTTGTTAAGATAGCTAGAATGATCCCCATTAAACCACTTAGAGGCAATTGTTCTGCCATGGCAATGATAGCCGCAGGTAGACCGCTTTCCATTAAGGGCCCACTGATGGTCCCTTCGTTCTGTAATTCGTAAAAAATACCGGTGCCGCCAAGAACGGTAAACCAAACATTCGACACGAGCGCTGCCACGATCGAAACGACAAAAAATACCTCTCTAATGGTTCTTCCACGAGATATCCTGGCAACGAGCATCGCCATTAAAGGACCAAAGCCTATGAACCATCCAAAGAAAAATAACATCCATGCACCTAACCACTCTTCGTCACCGCGAAACGTATGGATGTTCATAAATTCGGAGACATAAGTGCCAAAGGAAGAAACAAACGTATCGATGACAAAACCCCCTGGACCCAAAAGCAAAATTAAGGCCCCGACAGGAAATATCAACCAAATATTCGTTCTGCTTAAAAACTGAATCCCTTTTGATATGCCTGTCACTGCAGATATTGTAACGATTACAACCAATAGACTAATGACAAGTATTTGTGTCAACAATCCATCAGGGATGCCAAACGAATGCTCCAGCCAATAACTTAATTGAAATCCAAAAAAACCAACGGTTCCAATTGTGCCGGCAACCGCTCCTAAAATACAGCAGACATCAGCCGCTATCCCCCATTTATTATGCTCAATTTTGTCGCCAAAGACGGGATATAATAATGTTCTCGGTTTTAATGATAGGCCCTTATTATAGTGAGCATACATAATGACCATTCCACTAATTGCTCCGTAGACCGCCCACGCGGTGAACCCCCATGACATGAAACTTTGAGACATGGCTACACCGACGGCTTCTTGTGCTCCATCAGCTATACCGGTGTGCATAGGAGGAACTTCTGTAAAATAATACATAGGCTCAGCAGCTGCCCAAAAAATCCCCCCGGCTCCCAGTCCGGAAGAAACCAGTATAGCCGCCCATTTAAAAAAGCTTATTCTCGGCTTATCTTCATTCCCTAAACGAACTTTTCCATATTTTGAAATGGCGAGAACGACTCCCACAATGAACGTAGCTAACAATAATAGTTGCCAAAAAGCACCAAAATAGGTGATCGAAAGATCAAACCCCGTGTTGACAAAATTAGCAACGCCTTCGGAATAAACAAACGACATAACAACGAATAAAACCAACAACCCGCCACTTATGAAGAAGACAGGTAGATGTATTTTTCTTTTCAAATCCCCAAGTTTCATTATTTCACCCTTTTTAATTTTTTGTGCGGGGGCACATTGCAGTTAAGTGTTAATCATTCTTTACATTAACGGTTTTGTCAAGAAGTTTTTTTCCATAAAAGGGCGTAGCGAATAAATCAGAGATATTCGTATGATAAATTCCCCGTTAGACAAGCCCTCTGTGAATGCTTATAATACAGATGGGAAAGAAGGAATCGCATTGTCTTATATACAGCAGGGAACGAAAACATATAAGTTCGCGAGTCTGGCGCTTTTTTTTGCCGGACTTGTCACGTTTGCGGCAATTTATACGGTACAGCCGCTTTTGCCGATCTTTGCCAATGACTTCGGAGTTTCAGCATCTGTGGCGAGTCTGGCCGTGTCGTTTACGACGGGTTTGCTTGCTGTCTGTTTGCTCGTAGCGGCTCCGCTGTCCGATCGTTTTGGCCGGAAGCGGGTGATGGTGTTGTCCATGTTTATGACAGCGGCTATTGGTTTGCTTACGGCAATAAGTCCGGGTTTCGTGACACTCCTTCTATTGCGTGCATTATTAGGGGTTGTTGTGGCGGGTGTTCCGGCGATAGCCATGACTTATGTTGTCGAGGAATTCGACCCGAGCGTACTGGGAACAGTGATGGGCCTTTACATCGCGGGCTCGAGTCTCGGAGGGATGAGCGGTCGTCTGCTGGCAGGATTGTTCACCGATCTTTTTGATTGGCGGATGGCATTAGGTGCCATCGGTTTATTGGCGTTAATCTTAAGCGTTTTATTCATGATCTTTTTGCCGAACCCTCAGAATTCGGCCGGGCATACACTGGCACCGCGAGAAATGATCAGTAATTACACCGATTTATTTTCCAATAAAAGATTAATCGTGTTGATTAGCCTTGGGTTTATTTTGATGGGCGGGTTTATTGCTCTTTACAATTATTTTGCCTTTGTGCTTATGGAACCTCCCTATGAATTGAGCCAATCGTTCATCGGAGCGATTTATATCGTTTACCTGGCGGGAACATTCAGTTCCATTTATATGGGGCGAAAAGCAGACTTTTTTGGCAAGCCGGCAATGATTCAAGTCTCCATCGCGATTATGGCATTGGGCGGGTTGTTCACGTTAACCCCTCCGCTGACAATGAAGATAATCGGAATCATTATTTTCACGTTCGGGTTCTTCGGCGCTCATTCCATTGCCAGTGCCTGGGTAAACGAGAAAGCGGGGCATCACCGTGCACAAGCGTCCTCTTTATATTTGCTCGCTTATTACCTCGGCTCCAGCATCGCCGGGACAATCGGCGGATTCTTTTGGTCCTCCTTTCATTGGGTCGGCGTTATTTCGTTTGTTCTTGTCCTGATGGCCTTTGCATATCCGGTTATTTGGTATGCGAAAAAAGAATAGGCAGGTTGAACAAAAAAATTAATAGATACACTAACTATTGCAGATAAACCACTAAAAAACAGCCGGAGGCCCTATGTATATAGGGCCTCCGGCTGTTTTGGTTCGACGGGAAGTTGGCGTGTAAAGCATCCTTTTAACCCTCAACCAAAAATTTTTTCACATGAATTTTTGTTCCCCTGACAGTAGTTGACAGGGGGAGTGATATAGTATAGATAGATGGTTACAAACAATAAACAATAATTCAAAGATCAACATTCTACTTGGAAATCTGTGTAACTTTTTGTTGAATTATTACTGTTGCTCCTATATTCTTATAATAAGGAAAATATGACTATGATAAATATATGCTATATAGGTAGGTGCTGTATGCGACTGTACATAACTTTTAATTTTTCATCTCCTATTACTCTACCACTGAATTATCAACAAATCCTTCAAGGATTTATATATAACCAGATTGACGATGTAGCCTTTTCCCGGTTTCTTCATGAAGAAGGGTATTCAGACGGGAAACGGAGTTTTAAAATGTTTACGTTTAGTCGTTTGCAAGGAAAAGCAACCATTAATTCTAAAAACAAAACGATTACGTTTAAAGAAAAGGTGGAGTGGCAGATAAGTTCTTGTTTGTCTAAATTTATACAAAGTTTAGGCCAAAGTATACTTATGAAGGATTCCCTATATATTAATAATCATCGCGTTGTTGTCGAAGAACTTCATTATAAAGCAACCAATGTGGGAGACCGGAAATGCTCTATTCGAATGATTTCACCTATCACTGTTCATAGTACATTTGAAGGGAGCGATGGCAAGAAAACAACCCATTATTATAATCCATGGGATCATGCATTTAACCACTTAATCAATGAAAATATTGCCCATAAGTATGCGGCCTATTATGGAGAGCAGTTAGATTCGAGAGTGAATATAAAGCCAATCAAAGTAAATGAAAGAGACAAAATCGTCACACGTTTCAAGGATTTTATCATTGAGGCTTGGAATGGCGAATATGAACTGCGAGGTGATCCAAAAATATTAACGTTTGCTTGTACCACAGGGATCGGTGCTAAAAATTCCCAAGGATTTGGCTTGCCGGAGATTTTGACTAAATGGAGGAGGTGATTGTAAATGTAGTGGATATCTATATTTTAACTCGTATTTCCAGAAAGGAGTGAAAAAATGATAGAAGCTATAAGTCATCTAGGGGAAATGTCCTTAGAGGAAAAAAACTTAACGGAAGCGTTAACGCTACGTGTTCCAAAAAAACAAAGAGGTAAGACGCAACATGTTGTAGAAATTGACCTACTTACAGATACGAATCAACTAAAAATACATCCCCCATATGAAGTGCATGATGATACTCCACTTGAATTTTTATGGATTGGAACAGCAGATGGACCAAGTAGCCCGCAATGGTATGGTACAACATCGAATGTAGAATACCTATTAAGCCAGACGATCCCTAATCTTTTAATGATGTGGGATCGACAAGATGCATTTTTTAATAAGTTACAGCAGACTTATGAACAATTTTTTATTGACATAGGACCTGGTGAGGCAAAGGAAAACAGGTATAGGTATATCATTTCACCACAGTACTATGATGCTAATGTTATTACAGAGATTAAACTAAAAAAAGTCGTCCAGGGAGCTGGAAAGGACTTTCAAAAACTAATAAAGAGTCAACACGGGCTTTCCACTGATGAAATTCAGCTTTTTTCATTATCGATTAACGGCGAGCGGATCATTGATCAGCCATTTTATCGTGAGTTGATTGTTCAAGAAAAAGAGAATGTATTTCAAAATGCAAAAGAAGGCGTTTGCAGTGTTATCGGAGAGAGAGAAAACGTCACATCCGATACAGCTAAATTAAAGTTTAACTACTATATAAATGACAAAATTAATTTTGCCAGTAATTTTGAAAAAAGTGGCTATTCCAGGAATATGGTTTTAGGAAAAAAAGCGTATCGACAGCTAATGGCTGGAGAAGCATATATAATGAGGAACTTTTACACTCGATTTGTCGCTCTACCTTGTTACGTAGTTCCGGAAATTATGTTTAGAAGTAAAGACATGGACAGCACAAATTATTATTTAGATAAATTGAGTGAAAAAATTCAAGGTTATGTTGAAACGGCAAAAACTGTCGATGTTTCACGTGAGGTTAAGGAAACCACCAAAGACTATCTTGAAGAAGATGAGGATGATTTAAACCAAGTTGTCCTTAACTTTTTATTTTTTACTAGCTCACAAAATTCTCTAAAGGTTAATAAGCTTATTCAGAGCATACCCGTTCGTCAAATGGCACGTCTTATAAATATGCAGCGTGCAAGTAGAGAGTTATCTGAACGTTTTTATGGAGAGGGAAAATGGAACTTTGGTTTGGAAAATATCTATTATTTAATTCCAATGAAGAACCAGGGCGGCAATCCACAAGAAAAACATAAAATATTAACGGTATATGAATCAATGTTGTCAGGTCAAAGAATATCTAAGAACTGGCTGATCAGCGAATTCGTCCATCTATCCAAGATCTATCAACATGAACAATTCGACAGTTACCAGATACAACCAGTAAATAATATTGATCATCACTTACGTAACAAGATGTTACAATGTCAAACATTTCTTTGGCTGATGGACAAATTAACCATAGAGGAGGGTGAAGAAATGGAGGAAACTATTGATTATCAGTTGAAAGATGGCTTAATCGTGGATTATATGAAAACTATGCAATATGGTGAAGAGGAAAGTGCCATGTTTTTACTCGGTTGCTTAATTGCTGAAGTGGCAGCCAAGCAACATAGCATAGAAGATCCGACAAAACCGATACTAAACAAGATCAATTATCAAGGAATGAATAAAACAAAAATTTCAATGTTATCCACAGAGGTTCATGGAAGACTAAGTCAATTAACGAAAACTGCAATAAATTCTTACCAAGAATCTATGTTCGCAGAACATAAACGCTTGTTTGATGCGGCGTTAAAAAATTGGTCGATGAGAGATAATGAAACTGTTTTCTATATTCTTGCAGGATATGCATTTGGTACCCAAAAACGATTCAATAATATCCAAAAGGAGGAAAATACTAATGAACAATAGTGAAATTTTATTTTTATATGATGCCAAGCTTACAAATCCGAATGGTGACATTGACGATGAAAATCGTCCTAGGATGGACTATGAGCGTTCAATTAATTTGGTGAGTGATGTTCGGTTAAAACGTTACTTGCGAGATTACTTTATTAATAAAGAGTTGGAGGTATATGCTGGTCAGGTGGATGGAAAGACGGTAAATGCAACCAAGCGTCTAGAAAATCTATTTGAAAAATATGATGAGAAAATCAATTTGACAAAATTACCTGAACCTGCAAAGCAGTGGATGTTGGATCAACTTATAGACGTACGCTTATTTGGAGCTACGATGCCGATTAAAAGTGAAGGATCAAAGGGGGGATCATTAACATATACAGGTCCTGTTCAGTTTAATTGGGGCCACTCACTCAACAAAGTAAGTCTTGTAGAATCTTCATCGATAACCTCCCATTTTAGTTCAAGTGATGCAAATGAAAGAGGCTCAATCGGTAAAGATTATCGACTATATTATTCATTGATTGCCTTTCATGGTCTGATTAGCGCGAAACGTGCTGAACATACACGTTTAGCAGATCAAGACGTACAATTATTAGATGAAGCGATCGTTCGATCAATACCTTTACAAGCAACACGGAGCAAGGTTGGACAATATCCACGATTATATTTGCGAGTTGAATACAATAACCCTGAATTTATTTCCGGCGATCTTCGAGATTATCTTCGTCTTGAAGAGCAAGAGGGGCTTCGTTCTGTCGCTGAAACGAAAGTTAATATTGATTTATTGGTAGATAAGTTAGTCCAAGTATCTGATCAAATTGAAAAAATCCACATTTGGCATGATCCGGCATTGGAATTGGAGCATAAAGAAGAAACGAAACCATTAACGGAACTTCTGCCACCAACTTTACAAGAAAAAGTGAATAGCTTGGAAGGGGCTAAGGTTTAAGGGAGGATTTCTATATGTCAACAATTTTAGTGTTCGATCTGAAAGGGGCTATGGCACAATTTAAAAAGTTTGATACAAACTCCTCTTCCTTAACTTATATTGCTCCACCACGAACAGTGATCGCCGGATTAGTAGCGGGTATTCTTGGCTATGAAAAGGATAATCACTATGAAGTGTTCTCGCCAGAAAATGCAAATATTGCAGTTTCAGTGATAGGATGGCCTAGGAAAATTATACAGACAATTAATTATATGTTTGCCAAGAATAAGACAGATTTAAATTTGAGTAAGGGACGTACACAAATACCTG
The DNA here is from genome assembly GCF_003336365.1 of Salicibibacter kimchii. Taxonomy (GTDB): domain Bacteria; phylum Bacillota; class Bacilli; order Bacillales; family Marinococcaceae; genus Salicibibacter; species Salicibibacter kimchii. The sequence continues at coordinate 2,845,001 of NZ_CP031092.1, forward strand.
TTGAATTTTTATTCCCGTCACTTGATAAACATGAGCTTACGTATCGTATATTTTTTCGACATGCAGATCCTAATTTGCAATATGATTTAAAACAAAGGCTTAAAAACCAATCATACGCTTATCCTCCCTATTTAGGACTAACAGAAATGTTGGGAAAAATATCTTGGATAGAAGAAGCAACTTGCGAACAAATAACAGCGGATGACCCTATACCGATTCATACATTATCACCTATCGAGCAATTGAAGGAAAATTCCGTTCAATTCAATGTTCATAGTGATCAGCTCTTTTATCAAAAAGAACGGATGCCAAGATTTTTCAATGGAAATCGTTATTTACAAGAGACCATGTCTTACCTAATCGAGCGTTCAGGTAGAATTATTGCCCAGCCAAAAGAAAAGTACTTTCAAGTTCAATACCAGGGCAAAACAGAGAATATATTATTTATGTGAGGTGCCCTTTCCAATGTACTTTTTATCCCATGAAGACAAACGATTATATGATCATCTTAATGAGGTCTGTCAGCTGTCAAAGAGGTTGGTAGAGGACGTTCATTTAAAAAAAGAGAAGATCGAACACGATCTTCTCCTGACCCTTTCTATATTAAACGGCATTGGTCATGATTTTGGTAAATATACGAGCTATTTTCAGGATCATCTGAAAAATAACAACGGCGGGAAAAACTCACATCACTCCTTTATTTCTGCAGTATTTACTGCACATTTAGTCAGTAAAATTTTTGACGAACATAATTCAGAATTTGCATCTTTTGCTCCCCTCTTATGCTATATATCCGTCCTGCATCATCACGGAAACTTAAAAGCGATGGATCATGTTGTTCTAAAACCTGATGATGATCTTCATGATTACTATCAACGTATTCAAACAATGGAAATTCAAATTGAGGATATAAAAGTAAATGCAGAAGAGATCGAAAAAGAGCTTTTTGAATTAGGATGTTATTACTCAATCTCTATTCCTCAGAACATTGTCCATTCTTTCATTGAAGGATGGGCGCAAACGATGAAACAACTTAAACAAATCCAACGAAAAATCAATAAGCTTGAACGAAAAGAAGACGCTATTCTGGCTGAACTTTACTTTATTCATCAAGTGTTATACTCTGCTTTAATTGATTCAGATAAACATTCTGCCTCCAATACCCATAAAGCTTCAAGACAAACGATCCCCTCGGATATAGTTGATTTGTATAGGGATGATAATTTTGATCTCAGGGATAAATCGGGAATGAATGGTTGGCGCAACAAAATGTATAATACGGCCATATCTAATATCGAACATTTTAACGACCCGATTGCTACATTGACGGCTCCAACTGGATCCGGAAAAACCTTAATGGCCTATTCCATTGCCTTAAAATTAAGGGAAAAAGCAGAAGAGGATGGAAGAGTGCCGCGTATTATTTACACATTACCATTCACGAGTGTCATAGACCAAAATTACGATCAGGCGGAAGAAATATTTGAAAAATACGTTGATACATTTAAACAAAATCAGGAGAACTTTCTTTTAAAAAATCATCATTTAGCAAGCATTCAATACAAAAATCAAGAGGAACGGCCTGTTCATGAAGCGCTTTTATTAACCGAGAGTTGGGAATCAGAGTTCATCGTTACTACATACATTCAATTGCTAGAGACTTTAATCGGATGGAGAAACCGACCTTTGAAAAAGTTTTCCAAGTTAACTAACAGTATTATCATTCTTGATGAGATACAGAATATCCGGGCAGAATACTGGCCGTTGCTTAGAAAGACTTTTCAAGCTTTAACTAATTTATTTCATTGTAAAATCATTTTGATGACAGCTACACAGCCGTTAATTTTTTCACAGGAAGATACGACAGAACTCTTGGAATCTAAAGCCCATACAAAAGCTGACTTTTTCAACTCAATGGAGCGAGTGGACTTAACATATATCCCCAATTATGGAGGTAGTTATAGTTTAGATGAATGGTTCCAATATTTTTCGGAACACTACCACAGGAATAAAAACTATCTAGCCATTTTTAATACTATATCGTCGTCCATTGCGATATACGATAAAATGACAAAAAGGTTTCCTGCTGAATGCTATTCAAATTTAAAGATCGTCTATTTATCCACAAATATCGTTCCTATAGAAAGACAAAGACGAATCAAGAAAATAAAAAGTTTAATGAAAGACTATCAGGTCATTGTTGTTTCAACACAAGTTGTCGAAGCGGGCGTTGATTTGGACTTTGATGTGGTATTTCGGGACATCGGTCCTGTTGATTCGATTATCCAAGCATCCGGAAGGTGTAACCGTAACGGTAGAAACTGTCGAGGGGAAGTCAATATTCTCCCTATATGCAGAGACAATGGTCAAGATGAAGCGATGCTTGTTTATGGGAAAGCGCACATCAGTATTTCTAAAGAATTGTTACCCAAAGAAAAGACACGTGAGTCAGATTTTCTGGATTATGTCGATAGATATTTTACTTTAATCCAAAATCACATCAATAAGGACCATTCTAAAAAACTTTGGAAGGCGATTCAAAAATTACATTTCAATGGGAACTATAGAACCGAAACATATATTTCCGATTTTCAATTAATTGACGATAACAATTCTCAGTTTGTAGATGTTTTTTTTGAAATTGATAAAGAATCACAGGGCTTGTGGGAAGAATACGTGACCAATGTTTTTGAGGAGCCAAACCCGGAAAAGCGATTTAAGAAACATTTAGACTTGAAGAAAGAAATTAGAAAATATGTCATTTCTGCTCCACTGAAGTTGTTTCAGGGAGATCTGAAAGACCAAATTGATATGTACGAACGTTTGCATTTATTGCATATCCCTTATTATCGACTATCACAACATTATAATTTGGAATATGGAGTTATACGTTCTCAAACAGAAGTTGAAGTATGGATGATGTAAGGGAAAGGGCGTATTAGCATTGAGTTATGTAATGGACGTGACAGGTACACACATCTGGTACTACTTCATCTGTAAACGAGAAGTCTGGTTACTCATCCATAATATCGCTGCAGATCAGGATGATGAAAATATAGACTTAGGCCGTTTCATTAATGAACATACGTACAAACGAAACAAAAGGGAAATTTTGATTGGTAATATCAAGGTTGATCGGGTACGAAAAGAAGGGGATCAATTGATTATAGGTGAAGTCAAAAAGTCCTCGCGATATTTGGAAAGCGCACGCTATCAACTGCTCTTTTATCTTCAAACTTTGCGCAAGATGGGGATTAACGCGAGCGGTGAACTGCTTTTTCCTGAAGAAAAGAAAACGGAAACTATCAATTTAGACAATGAATCCGATCAACGTTTAAATGCAGCGGTGGAAGATATTCGTAAAATTGCTCGTCAACCGATTCCACCTGCCCCTAAAAAGATCAATTTTTGTCAAAAATGTGCTTATCGTGAATATTGCTGGGCGGAGGGTTGAGTATGAAAAAGACACTATACATTTTTAAAAATGGTCAACTTAGACGCAAAGACAACACATTGTTTTTTGAAAATGAGGAAGGCAAGAAAGTTATCCCGGTTGAAGATACAAATGACATATATGTTTTTGGAGAAGTCGATGTAAGCAAGCGATTTTTAGAGTTTGTTTCTCAAAAAGAAATCTGTGTCCACTATTTTAATTATTACGGTTATTATACAGGGACATTTTACCCTCGAGAACATTTAAATGCCGGTCATGTGATTCTTAAGCAAGCCGAGCACTACATTAACTTTGACAGAAGAGTAGATTTGGCAAAAACTTTTGTACGTGGGTCAGTAGATCAAATGAACAGAGTGATCAAATACTATAAGAATCGAGTATCGCAAGACCGGGAACGGTTGGAGGAAATCACGGAAGATTTTGGCCAAGTGTATGGTCAATTACAACCTTTGAAAACCGTAGAAGAAGCTATGTCTGTAGAAGGTCATGCACGGGAAAAATATTATTCTGCTTTTGATATTATTATTGGAAATCGTGATTTTCGTTTTGAAAAAAGAAGTAGCCGTCCCCCGCTAAATCGATTGAATGCATTGATTAGTTTTGGAAATTCGATATGCTATACAATGGTGTTGAGCGAAATTTATAAAACATACCTTGATCCACGTATTGGATATTTACATGCAACGAATTTCAGACGTTTTTCTTTGAATCTGGATGTGGCTGAAATTTTTAAACCTATCCTCATAGACAGGCTTATATTTTCATTACTGAATAAAAGAATGATACAAAAAAAGGATTTTGATAAGCATACCGATGCCATTCTATTATCCGAGTCAGGAAGAAAAACATTTATTTCTGAGTTAGACAATCGGTTAAAACAAACTGTCAACCATCGCCATTTAGGAAAGTCGGTATCCTATCGTCGGTTAGTTCGATTGGAATTGTACAAAGTTCAAAAGCATTTGCTCGGTGAGAAAGATTATAAGCCTTATCAAGCATCCTGGTAGAGAGGAGGTAATGATTTGTTTGTTATTTTAGTATATGATTTTGCTCAAAAGAGAGTAGGGAAAGCATTGAAAATTGGTCGTAAATATTTACACTGGGTTCAGAATTCTGTATTAGAAGGAGAGATTTCTAAGGGCAATTTTGTTAAACTAAAAAAAGAATTAGAAATGTTAATGGATCCCGAAGAAGATTCGGTTATCCTATACACCTTTCGATCACAAAAATATTCCAAACGAGAAGAAATGGGACTCAAAAAAGGTGGTGATGATAACATCATTTAGCCATGGCCATGGCTATGGCCAATTTTCATTGTCGTCGACCATTGATAGAGTAGTAGACACGGAAGACCGACGACATGAAATAATCTGATAAATTAGTGCGAAATAGCGGATTTATCAAGACATCGGAACAATATGGACTATCTCCTATCAAAAAGCAGGAAATTTAAAGTTAGCATAGAATACTGATATTAGCGGCTTAATATTGGGGTTTAGATCGTACCTTTGAGGAATTGAAACATGGCAAATCATGCAGAAAACAAATGGGAGTGGAAAGTTTAGATCGTACCTTTGAGGAATTGAAACCAATCATTCGCCCCGCTTCTTGGAGCGTAGGCATCTGCGTTTAGATCGTACCTTTGAGGAATTGAAACAAGGGTTTGACCTGCAACCAAAATTCGAGCTGCAAGTTTAGATCGTACCTTTGAGGAATTGAAACATGGCTTCGATGTCGGATTCAGTGTTTTTTATGACGTGTTTAGATCGTACCTTTGAGGAATTGAAACGCTCATTAGGTGCAATCATCGGGGATCGGGAGCGGCAGGTTTAGATCGTACCTTTGAGGAATTGAAACATGTCCGCCACCACATCAAACTTCATATAATGTATAGTTTAGATCGTACCTTTGAGGAATTGAAACCTGAGCTAGTGACATCACTAACAATCCCCGACCACGTTTAGATCGTACCTTTGAGGAATTGAAACACGGCTTCATTGACAGCTTCATCAAACGTATCTTTGAGTTTAGATCGTACCTTTGAGGAATTGAAACAGATTTTCAGTATCTGCTTTGCTTCATCGTTCACTCGGTTTAGATCGTACCTTTGAGGAATTGAAACTAAGGACAGCGATGTGCATACAGTCATTGGTAAAGTTGTTTAGATCGTACCTTTGAGGAATTGAAACTTTCCATCCTTGCGCCGCCTCCTCGTCGTGCCATTGCGTTTAGATCGTACCTTTGAGGAATTGAAACCGTGAAGCTGACAACAGCTCTAATGAAAGTTGGGGGTTTAGATCGTACCTTTGAGGAATTGAAACACACGGTTGAGCAGTCATCAAACGGCGGCGACGAAGGGTTTAGATCGTACCTTTGAGGAATTGAAACACAGCCTGTTTGATATGGTTGGCATCGAATTGCCAGTTTAGATCGTACCTTTGAGGAATTGAAACATGGTTAAGCGTCGATGCGATGATTTTTTCGAGTATTTGTTTAGATCGTACCTTTGAGGAATTGAAACTGAAAATTCGTCTGGATCGAATAGCTTAAACCGCATCAGTTTAGATCGTACCTTTGAGGAATTGAAACTACGATCATCGGCACATGCGAACACGTTAATGTAAATGTTTAGATCGTACCTTTGAGGAATTGAAACACGGTCATCGTGGAAAATTCAGTGAAGTTATATTCGAGTTTAGATCGTACCTTTGAGGAATTGAAACTAAACATCTCGATACATACCCATCATTTCTTTTATATGTTTAGATCGTACCTTTGAGGAATTGAAACATGATTCTGTAAGATCATGCCAAGAATCATTGAAATCGTTTAGATCGTACCTTTGAGGAATTGAAACAGGCATAGAGTAACTATCCAACAAAAAGAACAATCCGTTTAGATCGTACCTTTGAGGAATTGAAACAACGGCAACTTTGCCGGTTAGTTTCGGATGTGATTCGTTTAGATCGTACCTTTGAGGAATTGAAACTACGCAATTCATTCATAAACTCGGTAACTTCGTCATCCGTTTAGATCGTACCTTTGAGGAATTGAAACCGTATATGACGTTGAACACGGTATAAATGACGTAATGTTTAGATCGTACCTTTGAGGAATTGAAACCGTCATCAAAAACACCGAATCTGACATTGAAGCCATCGTTTAGATCGTACCTTTGAGGAATTGAAACTAATGAACAGATTCGACGGATTGGATAGGGGGCATAGGTTTAGATCGTACCTTTGAGGAATTGAAACTTCGTATCAAAGAAGACGGTGAAGAAACAGAAGAAGGGTTTAGATCGTACCTTTGAGGAATTGAAACAATCATGGAGCTTATCAGCGGAAAGATAGATAAGGCGTTTAGATCGTACCTTTGAGGAATTGAAACTGGAAATCGTCCGCCCTGAAATGAATCAAGCCCTGGGTTTAGATCGTACCTTTGAGGAATTGAAACATTGGTCGTCTCACAAAAGATTTAGATTTGCGATATGTTTAGATCGTACCTTTGAGGAATTGAAACTGTATCAAAGGGCGGTGACAAAGTGGAGCGGGAAATGTTTAGATCGTACCTTTGAGGAATTGAAACTCGGATATGTTTACTTGGTTCGTCGACCTCATTGCACGTTTAGATCGTACCTTTGAGGAATTGAAACTAATGTGCGCCCACATATGATTCAGGATTTAGATAACGGTTTAGATCGTACCTTTGAGGAATTGAAACGTTGGCAGACTCACGAGGGATTGGGAACTACGATACGTTTAGATCGTACCTTTGAGGAATTGAAACTCAAGGGCGCGAAGATGAAAGAGGTCGTGTTCGTGGTTTAGATCGTACCTTTGAGGAATTGAAACATTCGTCAAATTCATCTTGTGATATCCCGAGCGTTTCGTTTAGATCGTACCTTTGAGGAATTGAAACCTCTCAAATTTACGACATACAGGAAGTCGGATATGAGTTTAGATCGTACCTTTGAGGAATTGAAACTAGATATATTCACAGGTCTCAGGCAGACGGTCAGGGTTTAGATCGTACCTTTGAGGAATTGAAACACGGTTGCACTTAAAATGCCGTTTTTTTCTGCTCGGTTTAGATCGTACCTTAGTATGAACAACTTGTTTAGATCGTACCTTTGAGGAATTGAAACACAAAGAAACCGCACACGATTTAAAAAGATCGTACGTTTAGATCGTACCTTTGAGGAATTGAAACATGCATCATTTGTTGTGTTGTTAGCGATAACGTTGTAGTTTAGATCGTACCTTTGAGGAATTGAAACCATTAAAGATGTCAGATAGCTGGAATAAAACATCTTGTTTAGATCGTACCTTTGAGGAATTGAAACTTGAGCAAAAAGAAAACGTATCGACCGTGGAGTTAGTTTAGATCGTACCTTTGAGGAATTGAAACACGATAGTAATGATGACGGCGTCCAAGCGGCTATCAATGTTTAGATCGTACCTTTGAGGAATTGAAACTGGACTGCGAAGCACGTACTATGGCAGAGATCAAAGTTTAGATCGTACCTTTGAGGAATTGAAACTAATTCGCACTACCTACCCCACCTTTCAGTTAAATCTAGTTTAGATCGTACCTTTGAGGAATTGAAACAAACAATGTGAACCTCATTACCCAAGGGTGTCTATTTGTTTAGATCGTACCTTTGAGGAATTGAAACATCTCTAAAAATAAGATAGCCTTTCGAGGCTTTTCGTTTAGATCGTACCTTTGAGGAATTGAAACTTTATTCAATTGCTCGTATCCTTCTAGCTTCCCTTGTTTAGATCGTACCTTTGAGGAATTGAAACGCGCTTCCTTCTTCTTTGGAAATTCTTTGTAGTTTTCGTTTAGATCGTACCTTTGAGGAATTGAAACTCGGCAAGATTTCGATTTCTTTCTGCAATGTGTACGTTTAGATCGTACCTTTGAGGAATTGAAACCCTATATCTTCAAACGTTTGGTGGTTCCCTTGTCTTCGTTTAGATCGTACCTTTGAGGAATTGAAACCAGGCGTATATGAATTGGAAGTGTCAGCCAACGTAGTTTAGATCGTACCTTTGAGGAATTGAAACTTGCACTTCTTTTCCAAGTCCATCACCCCTTGTTTTCGTTTAGATCGTACCTTTGAGGAATTGAAACATGGGATACCCCTCGCATAAAGTCGTCGGGTTTAGTATGTTTAGATCGTACCTTTGAGGAATTGAAACTAAGAAGGACGGTTTGTAACTCGCGTGCCTTCCTCGTTTAGATCGTACCTTTGAGGAATTGAAACTTTTCCAAAACACCCTCGAAAGTATGCTCTGTTTCGGTTTAGATCGTACCTTTGAGGAATTGAAACTCCGTACTGGCAAAGCGAAGTCGGTCAAGATGATGTGTTTAGATCGTACCTTTGAGGAATTGAAACTTAAATCGCTCGCCAAGACGTCCCAGCCACTCTCCAGTTTAGATCGTACCTTTGAGGAATTGAAACGCGTTTACCGCGCTCCGGATCAACCATGCTAAATGTGTTTAGATCGTACCTTTGAGGAATTGAAACTCCCGCCCTCCCTCGGCGACGATCAGCCCACCACTTAGTTTAGATCGTACCTTTGAGGAATTGAAACTTGCGTACTTTGGCATCTTCCTAATCCAACGATCTTGTTTAGATCGTACCTTTGAGGAATTGAAACTAATCAATAAAAAATTCATCGGCACTTATATCTAATGCGTTTAGATCGTACCTTTGAGGAATTGAAACTTTTCCTTAAAATGGTAAATCATCATCCGAGATATCAGTTTAGATCGTACCTTTGAGGAATTGAAACGAATATGTGGACGACGGTATAAGCGGCGCTGTATTAGAGTTTAGATCGTACCTTTGAGGAATTGAAACATTAAAGGGAATAAGTGTAACCTATTCACGGGAGAAAAATTATCGGGTTGTGAATAGAGTTCACCTAATTTCGGAATATATCGAGGAATCAGACATTTTCAGTGGCTATTTTTGGTCTGCTCGCATTTTCGAAAGCAGTAAGAAGCCGCATTTCTCAACGAAGAATGCGGCTTCTCGCCAACAAATGAACCAATGAACAAGGGTCAGTATCGTTTCCCTACGACGTAAATCCTTCAGCGATATTCTCCAAATGCGGCACATGTCCTTTTAACACTTGAACCTCATAGATGTCGTTCTCTTCGTAAAACACAAATCGTCCATTGTTAAAATCGGTTCGAATATGCTTGTAAAAAACACCTTCGTGTGTGGTGGTGTTTATGTCATGGTGGAAGGCCAGATCATAGGTCCCATTATCTTTTCCGTGTAGATAAGCGTTTACGCCATGCTCAAAATGCATATCATCTTCATGATGATGTTTCGGTACGACCCTAACGTCTGCATGTGGCAAATCCTTAAGCAACCCATCAAGCGTTGTGTTTCCTAAAAATCGTCGCCAGAGGCTCTCTACCATTTGGCTAATGATGATTTGTGTCGCATTGATTTTTTTTGCTCGGTCTGCGATCACTTTGTTGACTTTATAGGAATCGCTTTTTTCCATGATTAAATCTGCACCGTAATGGGTGGAGATTTTTTTAAATAATGGCATGCCGACAATTTTGTCGTGTTCGTCGTCTTCGGGCAAGGATCCGAACACCAAAATGGTCATGGGGGCTTCCAGCTTTAGGGCAAGTTTTAGGCCGCGGCGGATAAGTCGAATGCCGGTTTGGCCATGGTTCACACAGACCAAGATATGCTCGTCATGATGGCTAAAATCCATGTGGCTCACTTCCTTCGAACATCTTTGGTGTTCTCATTATGCCCAACTAAGTATAGGGTTATACGGAAGGAAGGCGCTTCAACATGTTGTTTATGCATGATATGTCATGTTTTATACGTAAAAAGGTATCGTTAAGTCAAAAGGAGGTGCTTCCATTGGCTGTAAAAGGCGTTGAACCGTTACCGATGGACATATATGAAGCGTGTTAGCAGACGTTAACTCAAAGCTAGGAAGCTTGAATTAGAATGTAAACACGCCGGAATATGCTTGTAAAAAAGAACATGTGCTGCGCATACATTCCACGCGATCGTTTGATGAAGGATAAGGTCACCAGATCAGTTTTGAGGAGTTCATTCATCATGGATCAAAGGAAGCGCGTCCTATATACGTTGACAGTCGTTGGTGTATTGGTGTTGTTAGCGATCGGCGTGGGTGTGTACAATGTGACATCCCATCTAGATGATGTGACGGAACAGGTGAACGAACCGTTGCAGCGCGGCAAAATGTCCGAGAAACGGGAGAGTGTTGTGGAGCCGGAGATGGACAACATCTCTGTTTTATTTATGGGTTTGGACAATCGGGAAAGTGAGCTCAACGGGCTTGCGGATGCCATGGTGCTCGCGACCTTCAACCGTGAGGAAGGAACGATAAAGTCCTTAAGCATCCCGCGAGATGCTTGCGTTCAAATTCCCGGGCGAATGCAAAAAGACAAGATAAATCACGCCCACGCGTTTGGTGGGGCGGACTTGGCCGTGGAGACCGTCGAGGACTTATTGGATATTCCGGTCGATTACTATGTCACCTTTAACTTTGATGCATTTATGGACATTATTGATGTTTTTGACGGCGTTGACGTGGATGTTCCGTTTGCATTCAGCGAGCAGGATGCAGGCGGAAGCCTTGGGGCGATCCAATTTGATGAAGGTGAGCAGACGCTCAACGGCGAAGAAGCATTGGCTTACGTCCGGATGAGGTATCAGGACCCCACCGGAGATTTTGGACGCATGGAGCGCCAACAAGAAGTCATGGAGCAGTTAGCAGATAAAGCGATGTCGTTCCAGTCGATTGCCAAGTATACCCGCGCTTTTCATCAACTGGAAGACAATATGAATTTCAATTTTTCCTTCACCGAGCTCGTTTCGCTGCAACCGTATACGAGCAATCTCAAGAAGATGGACACTTATCAGCTTGATGGAACGGAACGATGGGAAAATGGGATTTTTTATTTTGACATAGATGACGAATCATTGACCGATGTGGCGAGCGAACTGTGTGAACATCTGGAATTGGACGAGGCGTAGGGGATAAAAAAACCGATAGAATGCGTTCTATCGGAAAGCCGCTTTCAAGTAGAAGTGGCGGGTGATCAAATAATATAGGTATTGCAATACAGTGTAGATGGCAATGACCATGATGCCGCTCCAGAAAAGATTGACATCAAGAATATTCGCCAACATCGCGTAGGCAAAACTTGCATGTATCGCTCCTACGATCAAAGGAACGAAGAAAAGGAATGTAATCTTATGACCGAGGATTTTACCTGCTTCTTTACGCGTAATGCCAATCCGATTTAACGACAGCAGTTGTTTTTTCGTATCCTCCAGTTCTGTAAACAATTTCAGGTACAGCATGCTTCCCTGGACGATGAAAAAGAGAACACTGACGAACAGCCCGATAAATAATGTCAGAGAAAACCCCTGTTGTAACGCTTGGAAAGGCGGTGCCATCGTTTGGAAAAGGATGGGATCCCCCGCTTCTTCCTGCAAAGCATTCGAGACTTCGATTTCATTTTCCCAATCCACAAAGTGATACCCCAGCGAGCGGAATTTTTCATCATCGGCATATTGAGCGTTGTTAAAGTGAAGGTAACTGCTATCATTCATGACCACTTGAATTTGCCCCTGATTCGTCGGCCCGACGATCGCATCTTCCGCTGTGCCGGCGATATCCATGGTGACTTGTTCACCGTTCATGTCCATGTCTAATTGCTCGATGTTGTCAATGTCTCCCCATGTGCCAAAACCAAGTATAGGGGATGTAATAAATATTTCATCTTCTTTCAAATTCAATGGATCCAAGCCTCGATGCGAAGCAATGTCGTTGTAATTGGTTTCGGGAAAGGCGGCAGCGACGCCTTCCTCACCGGCAATGGAGACGTCCGCCGGAAGCATTTCCACATTAAACGAATAGTCAATCTCCGCATCATGGGCGGCAATGATCGCTTCGGCCCGTTCCGGTTCGAGCATCTCATTTTCGCTGGCGTCTTCTTCCAGCCACGTCACCGATGCCGGCGTCTGATCCATGACCATATCAATCATGTATTCGTTCGTGAGATAAACCGTCCCGGCCGCGGTGAGAACGACGGCTGTAATCGTTGATGTAAGAAAAAGCATCCGCGCGTAATCTTTTAAACGAAAAAGGATATTCGTGCGTGTCACCAATTGTGGGCCCTTCATCAATGAGTTTCTTTTATATAACCATTTATAGGCTGCCACCGTGCCTTGACTGAACAAAAAGTAAGAACCGGTGACGACGAAAAAAAGAATCGGGAAGATGAGTAAAAAAGAATACTCAAGGGAGGCTGTAACAGCTAAAAAGTAACCAAATCCGACGAAAAGCAAGGCGATGATTGTTAGTGTCAGGGACGCACGCGGCATAATTTTCGGTTTGCGCGCATCTTGCAAAAAGGATTGTACGGATTGATTCCGCATTTTCCAGAAGGACAATAACGTCAACGTTTGAAAAAGAATGATGAAGCCAATTCCGGTGATGACATAAGCCATCGGCACAAATTCGAAAGCGATGGGCGCCTCCGTGTCCAACATTGCGCTCATCAGCATTAAAAACAGCTTAGAAAATAACGTTCCAATTCCAAGGCCCAACACAATCGCGAGCAACGACGTGATCGTCTGCTCAAAATAAATTAGTTTTCGTAGCTGCCGCTTACTCATGCCAAACAAAGATAATAAGCCGAATTCTTTTGAACGCGATTGTAAAAAAGTGCTGTTCGAGTAAGCGATAAAAAAGACCGAGAAAATCACGATAATGACTTGTGCGGAGATCATCCCGCTGCGGACAGCGTCTCCGGCCTGGATATCGCCATACATCACGTCCGGATGCAAAATGAACTGCGCGTAAATAAAAAAGATGCTAACCGCAAACACACAACTGATAAAATAAGCGGCGTATCGCTGGGCGTTTCCGGTTAAATTTTTACGCGCGAGGTGACGGATGTTCATTGAAGTCACCTCCGAGAACCGACAACGTATCGAGGATGTTTTGGTAGAAGGTTTGCTGCCGGTCGCCTTTTCTTATTTCGGAAAAGAAATAGCCATCTTTGATGAACACGATGCGATCGCAGTAACTCGCCGCGGTTGGGTCATGTGTGACGAGCAGGATGGTTGCCGCCGCTTCCTTGTTGATCGTCGTCAGCGTATCCATGACTTGGCGGGCAGATTTGGAATCCAGGTTTCCCGTTGGCTCATCCGCGAGGATCATTTTCGGGTCATGAATGATCGCGCGAGCACAGGCGGTACGCTGTTGCTGGCCGCCGGAAATTTCGGTAATCCGTTTGTCAAGAATGTCCGTAATGCCTAACTGCTCCGCGACCCTATCCAGGCGCGCGTCCATTTTCTTTTTCGGATACTTATCGAGCGCCAGCGGGAGCAATATATTTTCCTTCACGGTTAACGTATCCAGCAAGTTGAAATCTTGAAACACAAAACCGAGCTGTTGCCGCCTGAATAGCGCGAGTTTGTTATCATTCAATGTTGATGGGTCCGTGCCGTCGACGACGATGCTTCCGGATGTTGGGGTATCGATGGTCGCGAGCATGTTGAGAAGCGTCGTTTTTCCGCTTCCGGATGGGCCCATGACGCCGGTGAATTCTCCTTTGTCGACTTGCAGGTGGAAGTTGGATAACGCTTTGTAAGAGAGTCCTTCTTTTTTTGGATAGTATGTTTTGCTAAGGGCGTTAACGTCAAGTATCGGCATGCTGGCCACTCCTTTTCATGTTTCTATTTTTAGTTTAAAAAAGAGGGCAGCAGCGTCCCATCGATTTAACTTTCAAATCCACCTTGAAATCTTACAATCTTGTCATCTTGCGTGTAACGTTCGTGACGTAAAACGGACGGTCATCGTTGTGCCTTCGTCCACCTTCGATTCGGCATATAGCGAATGACCGAGGTGATCCGCGATCATTCGGCTTAAATACAAGCCCATACCTGTCGTTTCCTTCTTTTTACGGCCGTTGTCTCCGGTGAAAAACGGCGAGAAAATATTCGGCAAATCGTGTGCGGGGACGCCGATCCCTTGGTCCTGGACCTCAACAAGTATCGCATCCCCATGTTTATGTACGACGATTGTAATGTAGTTGCCGCTCTCTTGATGGGAGTAGCGCAACGCATTCAGCAGCAGTTGGTGAAAAATAACGCGCAGCCACTTCTCGTCGCTATAAACGGTTGGGTCATCCGTTTCCACGAGAATCTCCGGATATAGTTTTCTTCTTATGAATTGCCGCTTTTCTTCGTTAACGATGTCACGCAATAGTTGAACGACGTCGACTTGATTGGCGACAAAATCGATCGCGAAATGATCGAGCCGCGCCAAATGAAGCATGAGTTCAAGACCGTGACGAAAGCGGTCATTTTCATCGTTAATGTCATCGAATAACGCCTTTGCGTCTTGATTGTCGATCTGCTGCTTCCCTTGTTGAGTCAAAAGCGAGATCACGGAGACCGGCGTTTTCATATGATGGACCCATTGATTGACGAAGGTTTGATGCCGGTGTTGCATAGCTTTGTAATGATCCAACTCTTCACGGTAACGTGCTTGGGATCGCCGGAGCATGTCGGTGAACATCGCGGATTCATGGGTGGGCATCGGCATCGCTTCCAACTCAAGGGCGGTGTCCAACGCTAATGAGTGATTTTCACCTATGCTGGCGAGTTTTTTTAAATATGGCCGTTTCCGTATGTAATCAATCACAAGTCCGGTGAGTAGAAAAAAGACAGCCAGAATCACCATGTAAGCAAACGTGTCCCAAGGTTGGGCGAGGCCCGCGAACATAAGAGCCAGAAAAGCGACGAGTATGATCACCGCTGTATTGATGAAGTAGATAAGTATAAAAACGAGCCGGTCGGCGAGGTAATGTCGGATCATCGGCGCACCTCCTCACCCCAGTTTACGTTCAGCCTATAGCCTTGTCCGCGAATGGTCTGAATGGCATTGTGAATGCCTAATTCCTGCAAGCGTTTGCGCAATCGATTGATATTGACGGACAACGTATTATCATCAACAAAATTAATTTCGTCCCAAAGCGCTTCGAGGAGCTCGTCTCGATTGACAATACGGGCGTGGTTATCGCTCAATTTTTGGAATAACGTAAATTCCTTTTTGGAAAGTTCGATGCGTTGTGCCTGATATTCCAGTTCATTTTTTTCAGGCAAAATAAAGAGGTTCGCTAGCGCTCGCGTTTGGCCTTCCATCCCCGATTCTTGGGCGTACTCTCCGTATGTTCGTCGTAAAACGCTTTTGATTTTCGCGAGCACGACATCGAGGTGAAATGGTTTCGTGATATAATCATCGCCACCATTTTCGATCGCCATCACTTGGTTCATGTCGTCTGTACGTGCCGAGATAAAAATAACCGGGACATTGGAGATGGTTCTAATTTGCCTGCACCAATAAAAACCGTCGTAGTACGGCAGGTTGATGTCCAAGAGGACGAGATCAGGCTCGATGTCTACAAATTCAGCCTTAATGGCATTCAAGCGCTGTGCTGATTGAACGTCATATCCATATTTTTGGAGATGTTCAGACAGGATATGTGCCAGTTTGTCATCATCTTCCACAATAAAAATGGAATACATTTTGCCACCTCGATTTTAATCATCTTTTTATATAATAAAAGCCGCATCGCTATGAAAGCAATACGGCTTTGGGGATAGGGTTGGTTTTTTCTTTTACCGATCCATTAGATACTATATATTTTTTGAATAGAGCATATTTATTACATTTCATGGTATAATAGGAAGAACCGATAGATCGGCTTTAATATGAGGGGTGGCGCACCTTTGTTTCTCTGTAGGAAGTCCATGTTGGATACTTCCAAAGGAGGGAGGTGTTGCCAATGGATATAGCTTCAGCATTAACCCTAATGGTGTCATTTGGCAAGCAAAGACAAAAAATAACCCCTCATGAGCTTTAGGCGGCCGCTTGTAGGGGTTATTTTCAACCTAGGGTGCCACCCTGTAGACTGACCAAGGGAAAGAACTTCTGAAACAGACCACTAGTGTATAATAACGCGCAGCCTCATCTTTATCTTCCTTAAACTGAACAATTTCCGTTTACACTCACCGAGTGGTAAATCGAAATTTCTGGGATAAGTACTAGTGCGATTCTACAGAATCAATCCTTGGCCTTATTGTCCCGTTTCCAATAGTAAATAGCAAGCTGCGTTCGATCTCGTAATTCGAGTTTATCCAGAATGACCGAGAGGGTGTTGCGCACGGTGCCGACGCTTAGAAACAGCTGATCAGCAACCTCTTTATTCGACAAGCCTTGAGCAATGGCTGCGGCTATGTCGTTTTCCCGATCGGTCAGATCATCGAGTTTGCTATTTACCTCCGGTTCCATGATTTGTTTTAAAACATCGGCATCAAGGACGGAACCGCCGGTCATTAATGCGCGAATTTGCTGTGCCATATTTTCGATGGGGGTGGATTTTAGTAAGTATCCTGCTGCCCCTGCCTGAAGGGCGAGTCGAATGTTCTGTTCATCTTTAAACGTTGTCAGCATCATGATGAGTAGCTTCGGCCATTTCGACTTGAGTTGCTTCGTGCTTTCTATCCCGTCCATGTTCGGCATGCGAATGTCCATGAGCACGACGTCCGGCAGGTCTGTGTCACATTGCTCGATTGCTTCTAGGCCGTCTGCGGCAAGACCATTGACCTCAATGTCCGATTCTTTTTCGAGTAATAGTTTGAGGCTTTGTCGAACGAGCGGATCGTCATCCACGATTAGAATCCTCACAGCTTTTCCTCCCCTTTTCCGAGCGGTAAGACACATACAACAAGGTAGCCGGAAGCGGTATCGACGGAAATGCTGCCACCGACAGCTCGGGCACGCAGTTTTAAGTTTCTCAATCCCGTTCCTTCATGGGTTCCGGCAGAAGTCGAACCATTATCCTGAACACTGAGCCGTATGATCGTGTCCGTGACATCAAGCTGAATGTCGACAAGGGTCGCATCACTGTGCCTGGCAACGTTTGTCAGTGATTCTTTCAAAACAGGTTCCAGCAGGCTCCAAAAGTGTACGGGTACGCTGCTCATGTCTCCGGATTTTTGGAAGTGGGCAGCGGTATGTTGAAATTCTTCCGTGATATGTTCGAGGATGTCCGCACCTATCCTCGTCACCGGCGTCATGTCATGAACGGTATCGCGAAGCCTTGCTGCACTTCTTGTGATCCGGAGCTTGATTTCCTGCAACATGTCATCAGCGTCTTTTCCGTCAAGGTGTTCAAACGTATCCAGCGCCAAGCTTGCCCCGGTTAGGTCATGACCGACATGATCATGAAGATCCCGGGCAATCCGGTTTCGCTCTGATACTTCTGCAAGCTGGGCAGTCTTTCGATTGGCTTCCAGCAACTCCTCCTTTATATTCTCTAATTCATAACGAGCATGTCGTTCGCGATCAGCTTCCGAGATATACAAGTCGCGCTGCTTTCTCCATTGGCTGTCGATCACTCCGAAAAACCCTGCTTGAAAAAGAAACCAAAAGAGCAAAACAGAAAACACTTCACCGATCGGAAGCAGGGCGACAATCGGAATGGTATAGATATATTTTTTGCTAGCAAAACTCTCGAATAGCGGCAGAGCAAATCCAAAAACACTGCTGCTCCAGATCGGCATAAACAGGATACAAAGACCGATATCAATAAGGATTGTCCAGGCCGGAAGCTGAAAACGCCAGCGTAGGCAGACGAGAATCGCGAGCGAGACGATAAGCAAAAAACTGACGATACTCTCGTCTTGAACGACCCATAGACTGAAGAGAAAAAGAATAGTTATGAAACGCCATATGTCTCGCATCGCGTGATCTCCTCTCGTTTCCTTTTTTTTTACTATATCATGGAAAGCCTTCGGCTAAAGCGCCGAAGGCAAATAAATGAAAGTGCCAGAATATCATGCCAAAGTGCCAGATTCCAGCTAGAAATCGCCAGAATATCACGAAAAGGTACCAGATTCCGCGCGGCGGCAAAAGAGCCAAGGTCTTTAACCGATTCGTCGAATGCTGCCGATAATTAGAAAAAGGAGCGTATAGAGCAACAGGACACCGTTGATCAACAGAAAATCTCCGATGTTCTCTCCAAGCACGACCCATTCGATCCCTTCCGCGAGCCAATATGTCGGAAAGAGAACAGCGATTTTCTCGAGAGTGTCCGGCAGCATTTCGACGGGTAAGATGAGGCCGCCGAGCATAGCCATAATCATGATAACGGCCATAAAAACGAGAAAAGATGTCTCTTTGCTACGGTAAAGCGTGTTCCAGGCAAGGGTGAACGCGATGGCCGTGAGACTGAACACGAGAAATAGCACGAGGAGCCATAAAGGTTCATACAGTTCATGCCCATACATCACCCCACCTACGATCATGAAGATGCATTGAACAATCACGATCACAGAAAAGGCGAGCAGGTTTTGAAAAAGGTATTGAAAATGGGTCACCGGTGCCGCGGACAGTCGTTTGACGACGCCTTTTTGCCGATCAGCAATTAAGAGTCCGGTGAGTCTAATGGCAACGAAAAGAATGAGCACACCGAAGAATTGATAACCGTACGGCAAAAGTGGCCAGTTGTCATTGGCCGGCAGGAAAATGGCTGCAA
Source organism: Salicibibacter kimchii (assembly GCF_003336365.1). Taxonomy (GTDB): domain Bacteria; phylum Bacillota; class Bacilli; order Bacillales; family Marinococcaceae; genus Salicibibacter; species Salicibibacter kimchii. Next base: position 2,864,088 of record NZ_CP031092.1, read on the forward strand.
CAGGAAACAGTGTAAGAAAAATGAGATTCGTTTTGTCTCTGAAAATGCGTTTTAGGGCAAATGTAAATATCGTCATGGCATCCGTCTCCGTCCAAGCAGTAGCATAGTAACAAAGGTGATGACAATGAGTCCGCCAAGAAGCCCCGCATTCATCCAAGCATCTCCGACATTCGTATTTCTGTAAGCGTTAATGGCCTCGTAAGCAAGTGCTATTGGATTAATGTACTCATTTACCCAATTGATCACAGCATTATCAGGCATTGGAAAAAATAAACCGGCGAGCAAAATAGCCCCGATGCCGTAAACTTCGCTTAGGCGTTCCGCGATTGTAAATTTTTTCACGGAAAATGTGAGGAGCAGGCAGACAGTGCTTGAAAGTGTCGCCATAAGTGCAATGATGAACATCGACCAAGGGATACTTCCCCAATTGACGTCCCACACAAGCGTCGTATACCCGACTAAAATAGCACCTAAAATAATCGAGTACAATATTCCGAGAAGCATGAGGGTGAATCCGTATAGGCTTGTGTTTATCGGCAGCGACTGAATACGATAACGGCGTTCGGTGAAGAAATCAAGGTAAATGTAATTCATAGCGACTGTGCCGCCAAATAATTGGAAAGCGAGCACCATCAACACGTTTGTTTCATCCACGGCTGCTACACCCAAATATTCGACATCCGCGAGTATCAGGGAAAGGAGCGTAACAAGTACGATCGGTACGACAAAAAGGAGGAGTAATACAATCCATTCACGACTGAGTCTAAGGGCAGTGAAGCGCATGGTATAAAGTTCACGCATTAATCTCCCTCCTGTCCATCACGAAGCTGTTTCCCCGTGAGCGTGAGGAACACATCTTCCAAGTCAGGCTTTTCGGCTTGAATGCCGACGACACCGCTCGTTTCTTTCACGATGGAAAGGGCGCGATCCAGGATTCCGGCACCAACGTTTGAAATGATTTGAATGGTGCTGCCATCAACGTGGACGTGCCTCACACCGTCCAAGCCTTTAAGCCGTTCGATCGGCAACGCTGTTGTGTCACTCACTTCAATGTTTATTTTTTCCTCGTGTTGAATGTTCGCGATTAGTTCGTTGACAGTGCCTTCCGTGATGATCTGACCCTGATCGACGATGACGACGCGAGAAGCAATGGCTTGGGCTTCTTCCATATAATGGGTCGTATATAAAATCGTCGTACCTTGGTCTTTGAGTTTTTTTACCGTTTCCAAAATGTGATTTCTGGATTGCGGGTCGATGCCGACCGTCGGTTCATCCATGATGAGCAGCTTTGGACGGTGCGTAAGCGCGCACGCGATGTTGAGTCTTCGTTTCATCCCGCCGGAAAACTTTTTCGGAAGTTTCCCTGCGTTTGACGACAGTCCCACAAACTCCAACGCTTCTTGGACTCTTCTTTTTCGTTCTTCGCCTTTCAGACCGTAAACACCTGCGAAAAACTCGAGGTTTTCCTTGGCGGTCAAATCTTCAAAAACGGTAAGTTCTTGCGTGACAAGGCCCATTTTTTGTTTATTTTCATTGCTGAATACTTTATTCGCACTGCCGAAGAGCTGGATGCTTCCTTTATCAAACGGAATCATGCCCAGCAGTGTATGGATCAGCGTTGTTTTCCCGGCACCGTTCGGTCCCAGCAATCCGACGATCTCTCCTTCTTGGATGGAGAGATCAATATAATCCAGCGCAAGCTCACTGCCATATCGTTTGACAATTCTTTGCATAGTCGCGATCGTCATTTGCAATCCCCTTTTCATGAGTTGATACTTGAAGTATGCCGTGATCGCGCGTGCTTTTGTAGTGACATTTGTCATTGGATGGATGTCAGTCACGGCAGGGGTTTTTGAATACGGAATTTCAGATGAGTACTTCCCCGGATCTCCTCGGCGCGCATGTGGCAGCGGCTACAAAGCATATCCGTATCGGTTCCGGAGGCATTATGCTGCCGAACCACAGCCCGCTAAAAGTAGCGGAAAATTTCTCGCTGCTGGAAGCGTTGCACCCCAATCGCATTGATTTAGGGATTGGACATGCCCTTGGAACGGATGGACTTACGGCTGTGGCATTGCGCCGCTCTCGTGAAGCGGTGACCGGCTATGATTTTTCGGAACAGCTCGATGAATTGCTTTCTTATTTTAGCGGGAGTTTCTCACCAGAACACCCCTTTAAAGACATCCGTCCATCACCATCTGATATGCTGGCCGTATCTCATCAATGTAAAAGCCATTTTTTGTACCCCTTTTTATAATTATTGACATTCTTCATCTTTTTTTAATGACGTTACTGTTTTCCAGTGAAAGCACAAGCAGGTAGAATAATAGAAAAATAAACTGTTTTTAAGGAGAGAAAGCCATGAATGTAAACCTAACCACAGTCGAAGAAGTTCAACCAGTACTCGCGGAACACCGCCAATTTTTCCTGACAGAAGCGACTCGAGATGTTTCTTTTAGAATCGAACAGTTGAAAAAATTGCAAAAAACGATTGAAGCGCATGAGGAGAAGATTTACTCGGCGCTGCAGGCGGATCTTGGAAAAAGCCCATTTGAAACGTACTTAACAGAGATCGGGATCATTTTGAATAGCATCAGCGATGCTATCAAGAACGTGAAAACATGGAGCCAGCCGAAAAAGGTCAAGACACCTACGTATATGCAGCCGTCGAAAAACTATATCGTCCATGAACCTTACGGAACAGTACTGATCATCGGACCGTTCAATTATCCGTTTCAGTTATTGATGGAACCGTTGATCGGCGCGATGGCTGCCGGAAATTGCGCCGTATTGAAGGCCTCGGAACATACCCCGGCGACCGGCCGTCTTATCAAAGGGATGCTTGCCGATATTTTCGATCCGACCTATGTTCGGGTGCTTGAAGGGGGACCGGACACGGGAAACGTTTTGATTCATTCTCGTTTTGACTATATTTTTTTCACAGGAAGCCCCAGGGTTGGAAAAATAGTGATGGAAGCGGCGTCTAAAAATCTAACGCCATTTACGCTGGAGTTAGGCGGGAAAGCGCCGGCCGTCGTTCATAAAGATGCCGATTTGAAAAAGGCGGCGGAACGGATTGCCTGGGGCAAATTTATCAATACCGGCCAAACGTGCATAGCGCCGGATTACGTCATGGTTCATGAAAAAGCCAAAAAAAGATTCATGAAACTGTTGCAAAAGAAAATCGATAAATTTTACGGCGATGATATACAAAATAACGAAGATTATGGACGTATTATTAATGAAAAACATTTTGACCGTCTGAAGGACATGCTTGACGCGGATCGTGACGCGGTGGTGTACGGTGGGGCACACGACCGAACGGATCGTTTTATCGAGCCTACGGTCCTTGATATTTCTTCGCGAAACGCAGCATCGATGAAAGAAGAGGTGTTCGGCCCAATTTTGCCTGTTCTCGCCTATTCGGATATCGACGCTGCCGTCGATGACGTGAATGCTCAACCGAAGCCGCTCGCTTTTTACTTGTTTACCGAGAATGAAAAACTACAAACAAGGATCATGGAGCGAGCCTCGTACGGCGGGGGGTGTGTCAATGACACGATTATGCACGTGGCAAATCCGCACTTGCCGTTTGGCGGTGTCGGCCCGTCCGGGATGGGTGAGTATCATGGGTATCATAGCTTTCAAACGTTCAGCAATCAGAAAGGCGTAACGAATCGAAGCACGAATGTCCGGCTCCCATTCCTGTACCCGCCCTATAAAAATAAACTGAACATCGTGAAGAAGATGCTGAAATTGGGGAATTGATCAGGTTTCGGATTGGGCCCGAAAGGGACAGATTATCGTTGAAAAATGACAGAATATATTCGAAAAGTGACAGATGATCGCTAAAAAGTGCCAGATTACACGTGGGTGAGCATGTTTTTCCACCAGGTTCTCATTAACTTTGCATAGGCGGGAATCTTTTCATAAATTTGATCTGCCAACGCTTCATTATAAGTGTGGGTGGTAAGGTTGCGGTCATCCACCATTTCCAAAGCTGCAACTGTTTCCTCTGCGCTAAGTAATGCTACTTCGCGACTGGCACGGATGATTCTTTTTGGTGAACCATGATCCAGGCCCTCAATCTCACGTAAATATTCCTTCCCTAATTTCCAGACGCTTTCAAACGTATATTCAAAGCGTTGGATAAAAGCATCCCTTTCAATAGCGGAGGGCGTTTCAATATCTTGGATTTCTTCCAATGTTTTTAATGCTTTGTCCGCAGTGGCGATTCGCTCTTGCAAACGTTCCATTGTATGCCCTCCCTAAACACTTTGTTTCTGAAGTCTTCATCGACATTTGGCAAATCGATAACGTCAATCTGGTAGGGGATCGTTGACTCTTCAAATGCTTCTCTTATGCGATATAAAAAGCCGTTGGGCAGGTTCGTGTGGTCGATCGCGATATCTATATCCGAGCTAGTATGAATGTTTCCTTTGGCCCAGGAACCGAATAAATATACCGTTACATCCTTATCGCTCAAGGTTTCTCTTAATATACTTGATACGCGAGCGAGAGTTGCTTCACGGTGATGTGCTTCTGTCATGTGATTCCCCCCTTTTAACTATCCTACCATATAGGCGGATCCATTTATCAGCCGAAACCCACGATTTATTAGCCAAAACAAGGCATATATCAGCCAATTATTCCTAACCCGCTTCAATTTGCTCCCATTTTTTCTTGGCTTTTACAATACCGAACGCAACTAAAGCGAGCGGAGTAAAAATTGTCGTGAGCACCACCCAAGGCAATAATAATTCCGTGCTGTTAAAAAAACGCATGCTCGCCAGACTGGCTGCCATCACCGTTATCCCGATAGCAATATAACGGTTCGCGACTTTTTTGACCTCGGTGGGCTGCGCCTCTTCCCATAAATTCACGGGTGGATTAAATCTAACGATCAATCGGGCCATGTATAGTAACATAAGGATGACGAATCCAATTGTAAGCAGTGAAAATATTGGGTAAGGCAAAACGTCAAGATTAAAAAGAATTTTACCAATGTGAAGCGCGGTCACGGCAATAATGATCGCGCATTTGATCCGGATGAGCATTGCATTACTGGCGTTTGCCGCTTCGATTTGTTGCGCTGACGGTGTTTCGTGATCGAAGAGGGGACGGATAGGCGGCAAAAATTTGGTCGCGTTGCAAATGAACAGGAGAATTACCATCAACCCCATCGATCCCCAAGTGCCAAAACTTTTGTGTACGATCGAGCTGACCTCGGATGTCGCCGGATTGAATTGAATCGCGACCGAATCTGGCAATAACGGATAGATGAAAGCTGTTCCGATCGCCAATAAGATAAGAAAAGGAATGAGAAAGCGGTCACTGCGGTCAAAAAAGGTGATTTTTGGCATCATACGCCCCTCCCTGATTTTTTAATCGTTTCCAATGGTTTTTGCCGCGGCAAATGCCGTAGAGCAACCTACGATTGGGACTATCTCCAACATGAGCAGCATCCAGACACCAGTAAAAGGTCCCCGGAAGAGAGCGTCAAAATAAAACCTATTCCACCGGCAAGAAATCCGAGCCCTCGTATAGCGCATAACCGTTCTTTTCACTGAGATTGACGAACAAAAAGCAAAAGTACAAAGATACGAAATAAAGCAAAGCATAGCCTTCATAACGATCATGAATGTTTCCATTTTACTGGCTTTATCGATCATTATTTTGGTTGGTTTTTAAGAATCATATAGAGTATCAATCGGCGAATGGGCAGCTGCCAATTTCATCGCGTTCATAAAGTGAAACTTCCATCAGAGGGGTTCATCCCCCTCTGATGGTTAGTTAAACCAATCGGGTAGCGCCTGTTATCTCCCGCTTACGGGGTTGAAGCGGGAGTTTTACGGGCGCATCACCGGGATAAAGAGTAACCCAACGGGGATTAGGAATAATAAAGCCTAGGCGCCGAAGCCTTTGGACAATTCATTACCAAGTTCGCCCGCTACATTCAAGTGTATGGCAAACCCCTCGGGCAAAAAAGGATAGATGGTCGCGGTCGTGATAACAGCAAGCATCCACGCCATCATTAACCAACCATCGCTTTTATCAAAAAACGAGACGTTCGACACGCTGCACCACTCTTTTCATTGCCCCGCTCAAGGTTTTTGATACGTACATGGAAACGTGATACATTAGAGGTCTGCCACCATACCGTGAAACTTCCATTCAGAGGGGTTCTCATCCCCCTCTGCTGCATAGTTAAACGAATCGGGGTGTTAGTCGCCCGTTGCCTCCCGCTTACGGGATTGAAGCGGGAGTTTTACGGGCGCTTACCATCAGAATAAATTTCTAAAAAATTCATTGTAATGATAACATAAAATAGGGATGTTTTTTTGAATGAAAGGAGCAGTTCCGGTGAGTCAGGAACATACCGATTGGGAAAAAGAGAACGAGCGGTTGCAGGCTGTGATTTCCCGTATAGAAAAGAAAAAAGAAGCGCTAAAAGGGGATAGCGATGAGCTGAAAGATGATGTCATCGAGCTTCGGCGCACGTTTTGGGATGATGTGACCGTTAATCTTGATGAGCCGGATGATGTCATTGAAACGCAGGCCAGCCTGAAGCAACGCGCCGAGTTGCTGAGCGAACGTGAACGCAGCCATGGGCTTCTCCATCAACAAAAAAAGACGTTGAATAAATTAGAAGAAACTCCTTATTTTGGCCGCATCGATTTCGCGGAAGACGGGGAGAACGAAACGGAATCGATTTATATTGGCATTGCGTCGTTAATGGATAAAAACGATGAAGAATTTCTCGTTTACGATTGGCGCGCGCCCATATCCAGCATGTATTACGACTTTGCGCCCGGGCGTGCTTATTACCCGACGTTAGACGGAGATGTTGAAGGCGACATCACCTTGAAGCGGCAATACATCGTCAAGCGCGGAAACCTCGAAGGAATGTTTGATACCGGGCTGACGATCGGCGATGAACTTTTACAATCATTGCTCGGACAGCAATCGTCTCCGCAAATGAAAAGCATTGTCGCCTCGATCCAACGGGAACAAAATCAGGTCATCCGTAACGAACGAAGCAAAATGCTCCTCGTGCGCGGGGCTGCCGGAAGCGGGAAAACATCAGCGGCGTTGCAGCGCGTGGCTTATCTTCTGTATAAACACCGTGAAAAGTTGGACGCCGGGAACATGTTATTATTTTCGCCCAATCCGCTGTTTACCCGCTATGTATCCAACGTCCTTCCGGAACTGGGGGAAGATAATCTGCAGCAGTCAACGCTCTTCCAACATTTTAAAAAACGCTTGCCGAATGACTGGGCGCTCGAAAGCCCTCATGCCCATATTGAATATTTTTTATCCGAACAGGCAGAAGCAACCCGTTCCCAGGGTTTGTCGGTGAAAACGAGTCCTCGTTTCATCGAGCAGCTTCACGATTATGTCTCATCGCTTTCTCACTCCGGTCTTATTTTTAAAGATCTTTATTTTCGCGGTGAATTATGGGTGACAAAGGCCCAGCTTCAGGACTATTTTTATCAAATGGCGTCGTCCATGTCGATCTCCGATCGTCTGGAGACGGTGGCCGAATGGTTGCTCAAAATGTTGCAGATCACCGAAAGGGAAGAAAGGCCGAAAGCATGGGTCGATGAGAAAATGGATTTGTTGGATCAAGCGACGTACAACCGGGTGTTTGAAAAGGTGACGGAGAACGAAGGGACATTCAATGATACCGTATTGCAAGAGGATTTATTGCGAAAACTCGTCGTCCGTCGTATGGTGAAGCCGCTTCGAAAGCAAATTCAAACCTTCGACGTTTTAGACGTGGAAGCGATGTATGTGCAATTTTTCCGGTGGGCGGGCTATAAAGTGATTGCCGAGGAAATTGCGTATCATTTTAAAAAGCGAGACATGCACTGGGAGGATGCCGCACCTTTTCTCTATTTTGAAGATCTGTTAAAGGGAAGGCCTGTCTACGCGGATATCCGCCATATTTTCATTGATGAGGCTCAGGACTACACGACGATTCAAATTCGTTACTTGCAACATTTGTTTCCGTCGAGCCGGCTGACATTGCTCGGCGATGCCAATCAAGCAGTGCACGCGCATACAAGCGCGGGGAACGCGCCGCTGGAGGAAGATTCGAATGAAAAAGAACAAGAAACGATCACGTTGCACCGAAGTTATCGCTCTACGCAACCGATCGTTGAATTCACGAAGCAGTTGGTTCCGAATGGGGAGCAGATTGAGGCTTTTGAGCGGCCGGGTCCGAAACCCGCGATGAAGCAGCTGGAAAATGAGAAGCAACATGATCGCTATGTGTGCGACCTGGCTAAACAGCTGGAAGAAAGAGAGATAGGCATGGCGGCGATTGTGACGAAGACGTTTGCGGAAAGTGAAGAAATATGGGAGCAGTTGACAAGGGCCGGGCGAGACGCGCAACTCATTCATGAACAGACGTCTGAATTTAAAGCGGCTTTGCTCGTCTTGCCGGTCTATCTCGCGAAAGGGATTGAATTCGACGCGGTGGTGGTTAGTGATGCGTCCGCGGCGAATTATCACCGGGAACGGGATCGTTACTTGCTTTATACGGCTTGCACACGCGCGATGCATGAATTGTATCTGTGCACGAATGGCGAACTTACCCCATTTATAACGGATAGCGTCTATGAGCATTATGTGCAAGGATAGTGGTGCGAGCAGCTTTGTGGCTGCTCGTTATTTTCTAAATCACTTTTTGCCTAATTGTAGATGATATTTTTTCAAATAAGAGGACAACAACAAGAATGAGAAGAATAATCATTAAAGCTTGATCGAAATTTCGTAATGACATAGCAGTATTTAATTCGACACCAATGCCACCTGCCCAACTAAACCCAATACAGCAGCCCCTCGTATCGATTTCTCTACTGCAAATAAGCTTGTCCCTACAAAAGATGGAAAAGCAACGGGGATAACGGAAGCGGAAACGACACCTAAATTGGATGCGCCTGTTGATTCCAATGCTTTAAGAAAATGGAATTGTTGAAAATGTTGATGAAGGTTTATTTTTATAATTATTCATAGAAAATCGTTGAAAGGCCCTTATTGCCTAACTTATAAGCTTTTTTGTTGTAAATCATTCATTAACAAATGAAAAAATTTTTTTTCAGAAATTATTAGCTATCCCTCCCCACCATCTGTTTTTCCTGCAAATATTCCCAGTATAAAAACGAACAAGGGTTTGCTATACTAGAAAAAAGAACACTCGTTTCGTGAAAAGGTGATATCATCTATGGCCGCGCAGACATCAAGAACCGTTTTTCTCGTTGATATGCAGTCGTTTTTTGCGAGCATTGAAAAGGTGCAGGATCCGACATTGGAGGATCAGCCCGTGGTTGTCGCCGGGGACCCGAAGATTCGCAGCGGCGTGATCTTGGCCGCGTGCCCGCTCGCGAAAAAATGGGGCGTACAGACGGCGGAAGCCTTGTGGGAAGCGGAGAATAAATGTCCGTATTTGGTCGTAGTCAGGCCACGCATGCAGCTGTATCTCGATATTTCCGTAGGCATCGCGGCCTCCCTCGAGGCGTTTACGGATGAAGTGGAGCCGTACAGCATCGATGAAATTTTCATGGAGATGACGAACGTTCTCCCCGGTCTGAACATGACCGCCGAAGAAGCGGCCGAGATGCTGATCACCAAAATATACCGGGAGACGGGCATTGTCGCGCGCGTGGGCATTGGTCCGAACAAGGTGATGGCGAAGATGGCGTGCGACCATTTTTCCAAAAAACAAACCGACGGTATTTTTTATCTCCATGAACAAAATTTACAGGAAAAATTGTGGCCGCTTCCGGTTGGAGACATGTTCGGGGTCGGTTCGCGCATGGCTCGCCATTTTCATGATATGGGCATTCGCACGATCGGGCAGCTGGCGCGGGCGAACCTGTCCGATTTGCGCAAGCGCTGGGGGATTAACGGCGAATTGCTGTTTTGGACGGCACACGGGTGGGATGAATCGCCGGTCACGATTGACACGCACATTCGCCGCAAAGCGATCGGCCACCATATGACATTGCCCCGCGATTACCGATCATGGGAGGAGATCAAGGTGGTGCTGATGGAATTAAGCGAGGAAGTTGCCCGGCGCGTGCGGGCGAATCGCTATATCGGCACGACGGTGACCGTGGGGGCGCGCGGGCACAATTTTTTCGATCAGCCGTCCGGATTTCACCGCCAGCTCAAGGTACATGATCCGACCAATGATGGCAAGGTGATCTTTGATGCGGCGAAACGGTTGTTTTTGACCCATTGGAATCAGGAACCGATCCGAAGCCTCGGCGTTACTCTTGACGGGCTAACGACCGACGAAGCCCGCCAGTTGAGTTTATTTTACCCAGATCGTGACCGCGAAGTGCTCAACCATACCGTGGACGAATTGAAAAAAAAATACGGAGACGCGGCCGTGCTGCAGGCCTCGTCTCTCGCCGCAGGTGGGCAGGCATTGCTTCGGGCCGAGAAGCTCGGCGGCCATTATAAGTAGAAGGGATGGGTAATCATGAACAAGTTAACACCCGGAAGCAACTTGCGTTGGGAATCGAGCCGGATGATTTTGCCGGAACACCGGGAGCAGTGGCTGCGATATCGATCCTCGCAGCAAAATTCGGCGCCGCCCCTCCTCGATGAGCAACGCTGGGCCGAGATGGAATGGACGTTGCGGCAAGCGATGGAGGAAGGCACCCCGCTCACGTTTACGTACTGGGAGGCGGGGGAGATACGGAAGCAACGCGGCATTTGTTATTTTTTCGATCATACGCTCGGGCGCTTTCACGTGCAGGCAGCCGATGAGGCAGATTAACTTGGAAAGATTGGTATTAAAAATAGGCGTAAAAACCTACCAAGAACGTAACGCTATACCATTAATGATAGACAAGGATCGGGAAACAATATAAAACAGCATAGCAGCGCCTATGCTGCATAGTAGAAACCATATATGAAAATCAAGCGAGTCTGTATGACTTGCCCCTAATGAGTTTATGATGAGATATAACGTTCCCACGAATAAACCTGCTGCTCCATAGGCAATAAAATGGAGGAGGTGAGTGAAAAAATTCCATCTACAATTAATCTTCTGTCCAATCTTGTCGATAAGGACAGAACTTGGAATACCTCCCAAGATAAAAAACCAAATGGAGACAAACAGATAGGATAGGAACAGTTCAAAAAAAACCAATGGTAAACATTCGGATCATGTTCCCATTGGGGGGGTATAACTCCAGGACGCTAAAATAACACTAAAAATCATCGCTGATAAGATAGCCGTTCCAATTCGTACAAAAATCGACTTCCCCTCCTTTTCACAGAAAAAACCGGCTTGATCCCGATAATAGATCGATAGAATCGATCCAACGATCTAAAAACGGGCTTGATCCTGAAACTAGATCGATAGAACCGATCCAACGATCTAAAAATAGGCTTGTCCCCGAAAACAGAACGATAGAACTGCTCAAATGACCTAAAAACATGTATCCCGATGTCAAAGAGCCGTAACGCACGGCGGCAGAAACTTCATGACGCCCGACCGAGTGCGAACCCACGAATTTCAGTCGCCATGAAAGACGCATGGCGACTGCCCGTTGCCTGAACCGAAACCATGCCGTTTTCCCTTACAATATCGGCGACAACAACCGGGCAATCGATTCTTTGAAACGAACCCAGTGCCCTCGCTCCTGATAACGTTGTGGGGTCATTTCCGAAGAAAACGTTTGGTCAGCTTCGAAAATCGTGGCCATTTTTTCGCCGAGTTTTTTATCATACATAAAGGCGTTTACTTCGAAATTCAGACGGAAGCTGCGTACGTCGATGTTCGCGGTACCGATGGTGCCGACGCTCCGGTCTACAACGAGCATTTTCGAATGGATAAAACCTGCATCGTAAATGTAGAAGCGAGCACCCGAATTGAGCAATTCTCCCATATGGGAATACGTCGCCCAGTATACGAAGGGATGATCCGGTTTATTTGGGATCATAATGCGCACGTCTTTGCCGGCCAAGGCAGCGATATGTAACGCATCAAGCAAACTGGCATCTGGGATAAAATAAGGCGTTTGGATGAATACAGATTCGCGTGCCGAAGTGATCATTTTGATATATCCGTTTTTGATTTCTTCCCATTTGGTATCCGGTCCACTGGAAACAATTTGCGTGCTAATATCCCCCTGAAGAGGAAGATAAGGAAAATAATGGGGCTCATAGTGAATGGTCTTGTCTTTGGAGGCTTGGTTCCAATCAAGAATGAAGCGGGTTTGTAACGCTTTCACCGAAGATCCGCGCAAACGTAAATGGGTATCGCGCCAATAACCCATTCGCTTATTATGCCCCAAGTATTCATCGCCGACATTAAATCCACCGACATACGCGACTTCCCCGTCAATCACTACGATTTTGCGGTGATTTCGGTAATTCAGACGAGAGTTCATATAAGGGATACGTGAAGGGAAAAATACCCCGACTTCGCCTCCTACTTCCGTGAGGGTTCTAAAATGTTTCGGATAAAGCTTTCGGGACCCCATATCGTCATAAAGCACACGGATTTGCACTCCTTCGCGTGCCTTTTCCGTCAGCAAGTTGATGATGCGTTTTCCAAGGTTGTCATTACGAAATATGTAATATTGCAAATGCACATGGTCTTTCGCCTCCGCGATGTCAGACAATAATTGCGAAAATTTATCAACGCCGTCCGTGAACACATCCACATGATTGTCTTGGGTTAACACGGCGTCGTTACTGCGGAGCAACAAAGAAACCAGGTCACGGTGGTTGCTCGATGTTTCACTTTTAAAATCGAATCGATGATGTTTCATATCATATAATTGATCATTGATTAAGTCCTTCAAGCCTATTTGTTCAATGCCGTCCCAATCAAATAGACGTTTTCGGGTCAAGTTTTGCCCAAGGACTAAGTAAAGGATGAACCCGAGGTAGGGGATAAAGACCAGGATGAGCAACCAAGCCCAAGTCGCGTGCACATCACGTCGCTCCATAAAAACAATAATGCCGGCAAAAATTGCGTTTAGTAAAAATAACAAACCAACAGCGATTGATAAAATGTCCATTGTTTCCCTCCTTTCTTTTCCAATTTTCCTTCATGGTATCATGTTTTCAGCCGGGCGTGGTTCATCAAATGTAAGAAAACATATGAATATACAGCAGAATTATGATAGAATAAAAAAAGAAAAACCACTAGGGGTGCGTTCAGCGCTGAGAGAAGTGATGGCTTCAACCCTTTGAACCTGATCCGGTGGATACCGGCGGAGGAAAGTGGCGAAAGAATGTAGCCGGGAACGTTACGTTTGTCCGCATTTTTGCCACCTTCCACATGAGGGTGTTTTTTATTGTGCGATAAAAAAACACAGGGAATTCCAAGTTTAAGGATCGGTTGATCACTTCCGGTGGTACCGCCGGTGTCAGTATACCGGCGAGCCAAAGGAGGGCACGGACATGACAGAAATCGCAAAAGCATTAACGGTGGCAGGGACGGACCCAAGCGGAGGAGCCGGAATTCAAGCGGATTTGAAAACGTTCCAGGAGATCGGCGTCTATGGAATGAGTGTGATTACGTCCGTCGTTAGTCAGAATTCGCTCGGAGTAAAATCCTTCGTGGACCTCGAGCTGGATTTTGTGGAAAGCCAATTCGACGCCGTGTTTGAGGATATTCCTCCAAACGCGGTGAAATCGGGCATGCTTTCCAATCCTAACGTGATGGCATTGACAGCCCGGAAGCTGAAGGAAGCGAATGTGGCCAATTACGTGTTGGATCCCGTGATGATTGCTTCCAGCGGGCACGCGCTCATTTCGGAAACAGCCAGGGAGAAGATTGCGAAAGAGCTTCTTCCCTTGGCCACAGTCGTCACCCCCAATTTACCGGAAGCGGAGGCGCTGACCAATCGGGAGATCAAGACGATCGACGATATGAAAGAAGCCGGGCGGGTTTTGGTTGAAGACTATGGAGTGAACGCAGCATTGATTAAAGGCGGGCATTATGAAGGCGAGGCTGACGATTATCTTTATGATGGCCAAACGTTTGAAAAATTTTCAGCGGAACGCTTTGACACAAAGCACACCCACGGAAGCGGCTGCACGTACGCAGCGGTTATTACAGCCGGTTTGGCGAATGGAAAGCCCCTCTATAAGGCTGTGAAAGATGGGAAAGCATATATTACGGCCGCCATTTCAAACCCGCTCAATATCGGAAAAGGGCAAGGTCCGACGAATCATTGGGGACATCGCTGGTCTGAGGTTCAACCGACCACCAAAGTGTAAGGAGCGAAACCATGACCATTCACGTCAATAAAAAGGCAGCACGACGTTTTCTGCTCGCGAAGTCCGGCCTGAACAACTATGGTGCGATCGGCCCGAGCATGGGGGCGGCCCTTCGCCGGTTGGAGTGTGTGCAATTGGATCCGGTGGCCATCATCGAGCGGAACCACCATCTTGTTTTTTTCAATCGTTTGGAAAAATACGATCGCTCAGCATTCGAGCGTCAATTATGGGACGGGCATGCCTTTGAGTATTTTGCCAACGCCGCTTGTATGCTTCCGATGGAGGACTATCCGATTTTCAAAGGGAAAAGAAAAACGAGCCAACGGGAGTGGGCATCGAAACGGGAACTGCATAAAGACGTGGAACGTTCGATCCGGCAAGCGTTGGCGGATCAAGGGCCGTTACCTTCCAAATTTTTTGCTTCAAACAAAAAAGTCGTCGGGGCCTGGGATCACCCAACGCACGCGACGACAAAAGAAACGAGTCATGTGCTCCGAATGCTGTTTGAAACAGGGGATATTCAAGTATGCGGCAGACAAGGGTCCGAGCGCTATTTTGCCTTGAGCGAAGATGTGATCCCCGCTTCCTATCAACAAGAATCAGAAGGAATCAGCGAAAAAGAAGCGGGCCGAAGACTTGTGCACAAATATTTGCGCGCATATCGCCTGATTGATGACAGCGATCCGCGATTTGGCTGGCAGCGCATGACAGCAAAGGAGCGCAAGGCTTGGGTGGAAGGCTTTATTTCTGATGGTACGCTCATTCCGGTGGATATCGAGGGCGCAACCGAGCGGTACACGGTATTGCAGGAAGATGCCGAACAGCTTCTGGCATACGAAACGAGCAATAAGCGTAGCAATGATGCCGTCTCCTTTTTGCCGCCGCTCGATAATTTGCTATGGCGACGAACTCGCTTGGAGGATTTATTCGATTTTATGTATCGGTGGGAAATTTATATGCCGCGGCATAAGCGACGCTATGGTCCGTACACGCTCCCGATCTTGCTCGGTGATCAGCTGATCGGGCGGGCGGATCCGTTTTTTGACCGTGAAAAAGGGGAGTTGCATATTCATATCCATGAAGAACCTTCCCGGGAATGGTCAAAAACGCGCAAGGAACGCGTGGAGCGCGGGGCCAGACGCTTGGGGAAACGTCTTGATGCAGAGGACGTTCGGGTCACGATGGTGACGGAATAAGGCATTACCCTTTTTCCGTCAAGTCCCCTGCACTTTCCAAGGTAATGATGTTTTCTTTACTTTCGCCATCAACATCCGCAACAATCGCGCGGCCTTCATACGTGCCTCCATCAGTTCCAAACTCGAAATACATCGGTGTTTTTGAACTCACTGCATCAAAGATTAGATTTTGCTCTTCAACGCCTTGGAATGTGGCCGTCCAATCATTGTTATCTGTTACTTCAATATTGCCAACGCGGAAATTGAACACCTTTCCATCTGTTGTTCGTAACGCGTCTACTTTCATGGCCGAATCCTCCTTTTTTGCTTATGTCATTGCCATTCCCAGGGAAGCATGAAAACAAACTATGGATTTTTTGCGTATTGGGAGGTATGATGCGGGCGTACGGGACCACCTTGCCTGAGCTCGCGGTCATGGCAGCCGGCAATCAGGCGAAGACGTTAGCGGATATCGTGTTGCTTAATGAACATCTGGGTTTGGAAGAAACATGGTGTCGCGGTCAGTTAGCGTATCAAAGCGGGGAGCGATAGGATGGACATACGTATTTGTAAAAATTATGAGGACCTTAGCACAAAAGCTGGTGCACGTGTGGCGGGCCAAATCGCAGAAAAAGAAAACAGTGTATTGGGGCTGGCAACGGGTGGCACGCCCGAAGGGATGTACAGGCAACTGGCCGAACAATATCAAAAGGGAGCGCTTTCTTTTCGGCAGGTAACCACGTTCAATCTGGATGAATACATCGGTTTGCCCACGAGCCATTCTTTAAACTATCACGCTTATATGAAGACCCATTTATTTTCAAAGGTTGATCTTTTAACGGAGAATACCTACTTGCCTGATGGAGGTGCGATGGATCTAACAGCGGAATGCGAGCGTTATGAAACATTGCTTCGTGAAGCGGGCGGGGTAGACTTGCAAGTATTGGGACTGGGGCATAACGGCCATATAGGTTTTAACGAACCGGGGACGCCCTTCTCTTCAACCACTCACGTCGTTGAGCTTGATGAAAAAACAAGAGAAGCGAATGCCCGCTTCTTTGACAAAAGAAGCGATGTTCCCAAAAAAGCAATAACAATGGGGATTGAAACGATTTTAGCTGCCCGCGAAATTCTGGTTCTCGTCTCGGGATTGGATAAGGCAGAAGCGCTTAGCGCCATGCTGTATCGGGAGGTGACGGCTGCGTTTCCGGCCACCGCTTTGCAAAAGCATCCGAATGTCACCGTCCTTGCCGATGAGCAAGCGGCAAAGGGATTGCCGGGTTAGTGTTCATTGGTTGAATGTGATTGCCCCCCTCTCTGATGCCTCCCATTGCATAGGGGAAGGTGCCTTTGCATAAGCATGTGTGACAACATTTTTTTACGTCCGCGATCATCATGTTCTGCTCTCCGGCCTCTGAAATCCGATCTCCGGGATCACGGGCACTTACCACCGGGCTAAAATTTTGTGTCTTCACTGCAGGCGATTTATGATATGATATGAAATGATTCTCTTGTAAAGTTTATAACATCAGCCAAGTGATAAATAGAATGGGGCGTATAAACGTGTTTACAGATATAAAGGGAGGGCAAGTCCATTATCACTGCTCGGGAGAAGGGAAAGATGTCATCCTCCTGCACGGTTGGGGGGCCAACATCGATGCTTTTTCCCCGGTCCATCGTAATCTCGAACAGCATTTTAAGGTTTGGTCGTTTGACTTCCCGGGATTCGGAAAAAGCTCGGAACCTCCAAGCCCGTGGAGTGTTGATGATTATACGAACATGTTGGAACAATTTATAAAAAAGCATGACATTCAACGCCCGATCCTGATTGGACATTCGTTCGGAGGCAGGGTGTCGATTCGTTATGCCTCTGACCGGGACGTACATAAGGTTATTTTAGTAGATAGCGCGGGGATTAAACCGAAACGTAAATTAAAAAATCGAGTGAAAGTATATACGTATAAAGCGAGTAAAGCGTTATTAAACATCCCCGGTTTGAAATCACGCAAGGAAGATATTCTCGCGAATATGAAAAAGAAATTGGGATCCGCTGACTATCAAAATGTATCCGGTGTGATGCAGCAAACGCTCGTGAAGGTTGTAAATGAAGATTTACGTCATTATTTGCCGAACATCTCCGTACCTACGTTACTCGTATGGGGAGAGCACGACGAAGCGACGCCTGTATCCGATGCTAAAATAATGGAAGAAATGATTCCCGATGCCGGCCTTGTCGTACTGAAAGGCGCAGGTCACTATGCTTATCTTGATAACGCGCAGGAATTTTTAATTATCCTCAATCATTTTCTCGAAAAAGACAAGGAGGCCCGTACGTCGCATGAGTAACCTATTGATTCTTTTACTTATTGCCACTTGGGCTTGGTATACGACCATCCGTATGAAAAAGAACGTGCATATGCTCCAACTCAATGCGTACCGACCGGAACGTTATTTCCGTTGGATGAAAGAGCATCCGGAAAAAGCGATGTATCCGCGTGACGTGTGGCCGGCGCTTGCCCTTGTGTTTTTGCTTCCGATATGGGGGCTTTCGGATACTTGGAGCTTTTCGCTTGCGGCACTATGGGCCATCGCAGCCTATGTTTTGCTCATCTTGGGACGGCCGAAAACCGTTGAGAAAAAGAAACTTGTCTATACACCGCGAGTGAAAAGGTTGTTGATCACAACAAGCATCCTTTACGTGCTCGTTCTCGCGATCGCATGGCTAATTGGCGTTAACCCCTTCGTCTTCTTCTTGCTTTTGCTGGTTGCGGCTAACGTTCTGACATTTTTTATCGTCATGAGTGCAAATGTCATCAATTTGCCGGTTGAGTCGCAGATCAATCAACGTTTTTTTAACGATGCCGAAAGCATTGTGGAATCGATGCCTGACCTTGAAGTGATCGGCATCACGGGAAGTTTTGGAAAAACGAGCACCAAGCATATTTTAAAAGCTGTGTTGGCAGTGGAGTACAATGTTCTGATGACCCCGGAAAGTTACAATACGAAAATGGGGGTCACAAGGACGATTCGAGAACAGTTGAAGCCGTATCACGAGCTGTTTATTGCCGAAATGGGTGCGAAGCAAGAGCATGACATTGCAGAAATCTGTGAACTCGTTCATCAGAAATACGGCGTACTTACCGCGATCGGCGAACAGCATTTAGAAACGTTTAAAACGCTTGATAACATTAAAAAAACGAAATTTGAAATCGTGGAAACACTGCCGGAAGATGGAACGGCTTTTCTCAATAAAGATGATGAAAATATCCGCGCGTATCCGCAAATGAATAATTGTCGCACGCTGTATTACGGCATCGATGCCGACGAGCTTCACTATCGTGCGATGAATATTGCGTACTCGGCTAAGGGAACAACGTTTAAGGTACGAAAATATGACGGATCAAACGTAATGATTGAAACAAAATTATTGGGCAGGCATAACATCTATAATATTCTTGCGGCGGTAGCCATTGGATCGGAAAAGAATATTCCGCTTGAAAAAATTGCCCGCGCCATTAAAGGGGTCCCGCCGATTTCACATCGGCTTGAACTGAAAAAATCGAGCGCCAACCTCACCATCATCGATGACAGCTTTAACTCCAATCCGACTGGTTCGAAAATGGCTCTCGAAGTGTTGGGATCGATGCCGGAGAAAAAAGTGCTTGTCACGCCCGGAATGATCGAGTTGGGTGATAAAGAATATGAACTCAATAAGACGCTCGCACAACATGCGGCTGGGGTCTGTGATTTTATTATTCTCGTCGGCAAAAAACAAACCGAACCGCTCCAAGACGGGTTAACGCAAGCAGAGTATCCGAAATCGAACTATTATGTAGCTGAAGATTTGCAAGATGCGTTACAAAAAATGCACGAAGTAACGGCAGCGGAACCTTCTGTCGTGTTGTTGGAAAACGATTTGCCGGATACGTTCAATGAATAGTAGGGGGACAACGAATATGAAAACAAAAGTAGGTGTTTTTTTCGGAGGTATTTCTGTTGAGCATGAAGTTTCCGTGATTTCAGCCTTGCAGACGATCGACGCGATGGACGATCGGCGTTATGAACCCGTCCCCATTTATATGGCGAAAGACCGTACCTGGTACACCGGGGGGGAATTGTTGGACATTGAAGCCTACAAAGATCTGGATGGCTTGTTGCAACAAGTGCAATCGGTAACCCCTGTGCCTGCTGAGAACGGCGGTGTTATGTTGCAAAAAAAACCAGTGCCTAAGTTTGGGAAAAGAGAGGTTGCCCATATTGATGTTGCTTTTCCTGTTTTGCATGGAACGTTTGGCGAAGACGGGGTGCTGCAGGGGTTCTTTGAACTATTAAATATCCCATACGCCGGTTGCGATGTCACTTCTTCCGCGGCCGGCATGGATAAAATCGTGATGAAGCAAATGCTCCGGGACCAAGAAGTGCCGGTCCTTCCGGACGTTTGGTTTTATCAGCATCAGTGGGCGGGACAACAAGCATCGCTACAAAAAAAGATTGAGGAGAAACTAGGGTACCCGGTCATCATTAAACCGGCAAACCTTGGTTCGAGTGTAGGGATTGACGTGGCCCGCAACCGGGAGTCTCTTGATACGGTTGTGGAGGAAGCATTTTCCTTCGCCTCCAAACTTGTCGTCGAGCCCCTGATTTCTGATTTAACCGAAGTTAATTGTTCGGTGCTCGGGGACGCTGAAGAGATGGAAACGTCCGAACTGGAGGAAGTATTAAAGACAGAAGAGATTTTGAGTTATGCCGATAAGTATCAAAGCGGGGCCGGCGGGAAAGGAGATACCTCCGGGACGAAAGGAGTTGGGGGGATGGAAAATACGGATCGTGTTATCCCTGCTCCGATTGACGAGAAGCTTGCCGCGGAAATCCGCCGCTTGGCGAAAGAGACGTTCCGCGTTCTCGGTTGCAGCGGTGTTTCCCGCGTTGATTTCATGATTGATAAAAACGAAAATCAAGTCTACGTCAACGAGATCAACACGATCCCAGGCTCGCTTTCCTTTTATTTATGGGAGCCGGCTGGCAAAGATTTTACCACGCTCACCCATGAAATGATCCAATTGGCATTGAAACGGGAACGAAACCGCGAGCGCCTGACATTCTCCATCGATACCAACCTTTTTGCATTGCAAGGGAACAATGGGAAAGGTGGAAAACAAGGAAGCAAAAGGTGAAAGGAAAGACTGTCCTCCATTGGGAAGGGCAGTCTCTTATTGGTTTCCAGTTTAAAACAGACTGAGAATAAAACTGATCACTACAATCAGGCCAATAATGATTAAAATAGTTCGTAACATGAGGACCACCGTTCCTTCTAATCGATTTGCTTCGCTATTTCCTCACTCCTTATTTGTCAAACCTTATTTGGCAAAAATGAAACCAAAGGCAGGGGATTTTGAAAGGGTCTGTTTATCCGGATGCAAAATCGGGCCCGAATGAGTAGTAGTTGGAATCCTGAAAATTGGTAATTTGATGGATAGATGGCTCCGTTTGCCGCCAATAAAAATCTATAAAAAAAATCACCATTTCCCACTTGCATTTTATCCGCAAGGCTCATATAATATAATTTGTCAGCTTACAGCGGTAAGCAATTGTGGCCCGTTGGTCAAGGGGTTAAGACACCGCCCTTTCACGGCGGTAACGCGGGTTCGAATCCCGCACGGGTCACCATCTTTTTTGCAATTTGATCGCTAAACCTTTATACTGGAGGAGTAGCGAAGTTGGCCAAACGCGGCGGACTGTAAATCCGCTCTCTCTGAGTTCGGCGGTTCGAATCCGTCCTCCTCCACCATATTCATACGCGGGAGTAGTTCAGTGGTAGAACACCACCTTGCCAAGGTGGGGGTCGCGGGTTCGAATCCCGTCTCCCGCTCCATATATTTTTATGGAAGTTCTACATATTTTCGCGGGTGTAGTTTAATGGTAAAACCTCAGCCTTCCAAGCTGATGACGTGGGTTCGATTCCCATCACCCGCTCCATAAGATGAGAAATGGCAAAACGTATGGTTTTGCTTTTTTTTATGGGAAGTGGCTGGATAAAAGAAAACGATCATGGCGTCAACGCATGAAAGCGTATAGACGACGGAAGATAACAAACGAAGTTCGGAGTCCTCCCGTTCCCTTCATACCCTATTTTCCGAATTCTTGTAACAACTTACGTTTTAAAACGATATATATAGGGGAGACGATTTGATGACAGGCAGTTGCTACGTGACTGTTTGCCTGTAATTGTCGGGGAAACACTATAGATCAATGGATATGGAAAGGGACGAAGAGGGTATAATGGTAAAATGAGCGATTGGTCAATCAAAGTGCCGAAAAGTAACCCACATGCCTATGCCTATGTTATAATAAAAAGAAATTTTCCAAAGTGAACCTCTCGAGGTTTCTCGGTTTCAATTCCTATTGGGAGGAAACGTAATGTTTGGCGAGGAGTTCATCACGTGGCTAACGAGAATCGTGGATATTTTGTTAGTGGCGTTTGTCGTATATAAATTAATAACGATCGTGCGCGGCACGAGGGCCGTGCAATTGATTAAAGGAATTACGGTTATCTTGGTTGCCTGGTTTCTAAGCAGCCTTTTTGCCTTACAGACAATGCAGTTTCTCATGAACCTTGTGGTTACATATGGGGTGTTGGCCATCATCATTATTTTTCAACCCGAGTTGAGGCGTGCGCTTGAACAATTGGGCCGGGGCCGACTGTTCGGAAGAGGGCCGACCCCCGAGGAAAAGAACTCCGTAAACACGATTGAAGCATTGTCGAAATCGATTCAGTATATGGCCAAAAGAAGAATCGGCGCGCTGATTTCCATCGAAAATGAAACGGGAATGGATGATTATATCGAAACGGGAACGCCGGTAAAAGCGCAAATTTCTAATGAATTGCTTATTAATATATTCATTCCCAACGCACCGCTTCATGATGGGGCAGTGATTATTCAAAACAATGAGCTAAGTGCTGCTGCTTGTTATTTGCCGCTTTCAGAGAATCCGTTTATCTCCAAAGAATTGGGAACACGCCATCGCGCAGCCATCGGAGTGAGTGAAGTGACAGATGCGCTTACGATCGTCGTGTCCGAAGAGACCGGAGATATATCGGTTACGAAAAATAGCGAAATCCATCGCGAAATTGACAACGAGCGGCTTCGCAAAATGCTGGAAAATCAGTTGTTAAAAAATGTAAAAACACAATCCCGTTGGCAGTGGGGAGGGCGTAAAAATGGATAAGCTCTTCAATAACCGGTGGTTTTTACGTTTCTTTTCCTTGGTGATCGCGACGATGCTCTTTTTAATGGTTAATATGGATGATTTAGGGAGTCAACCAGGTGTTTTCCCGGTGACAAACTCCGAACAGTTAACAATCGAAGATGTGGAATTGGACGTTTATTATGATGACGAGCAATACGCGATTGTTGAGATGGAAGATACAGTAGATATTCAACTGTCCGGTACGCAAAGTGCATTAAATCTTTTTCAAGTAACGAGTCCGAATTATGAAGTTTATGTGGATTTGGAAGATCTAGGCCCGGGCGTACACAATGTAAATGTTGAACACCGTGATTTTCCTGCCGGAATCAATGTGTCTACGGAACCGGAATCCGTGCAGGTGACATTGGAAGAACGGGAAATGACGACGTTGCCGGTAGAAATTGAGTTTATGAATGAAGATGAATTACCGGAAGGCTATACCCTTGGAGAGCCGGAGGTTACTCCTGAAGAAGTGGAAGTACAGGGGGCTGTCTCCCAACTTGAAGACATCGATTCGCTGCAAGCGTATATTGATGTCGGAGGCGCGGAAGAAACCATCTATGAAACGGTGGAGGTAACGGTCTACGGTCCTTATGGTGAAGTGTTGGATTTTGCCGTGGACCCGAATACGGTAGATGTCGTCGTTCCCATTACCCCTCCTTCGACAGAAGTTCCGCTGGAAGTGGAGACTGAAGGGACTCTGGATGAGGATGTGGAACTCGTTGATCTTTCCGTTGAGCCGGAGACTGCCACCATTTATGGTGATTTGGGTATCCTTGATGATATTTCCGCCGTTGAAGTAGGCCCAGTCGATGTAAGCGGAATGACGGAAAGCGAGACCATGGAGATGGATATTGACATGCCGGACGGGGTCATCCATGTTCAACCAGAGACAGTGAGCATACAGGCGATTGTGGAAGAAGATGAAAACAACGAAAACAATGAAGAAGAAACGGAAGAACAAGATACCCAGACGATGGAGCTGCCATTGCAGGTTGATAATGTGCCGGGAAATGTTGAAGTAACGGTTACAGATGAAGAGCCCTTCAATGTAACCGTTGAGGGGGACGAAGAGGAACTTGATGATTTAAGTGAAGACGACGTCCGCTTATATATCGATTACGAAGAAATCGATGATGAGCATGTTGATGAAGGCGACGAAGCGTCTTATGAAATGCAGGTAGAAATCGAAGGGCCAAGTGGCTTTGAGTATCAGTTGGAGATGGAAAGTGTGGAAGTCGAAATAACAAATCCTGAAGGTAGTGAATAGCCTAAAAATAGCCAGCCTTTTTGACAGGATTTTTGAACAACCTCTATTGAAGGGGAAGTCAGAAGGAGCGATACGATATGGGTAAGTACTTTGGCACAGATGGGGTAAGAGGGGTAGCGAATACCGAACTTACGCCCGAGCTTGCATTTAAGCTCGGGCGCGCGGGTGGTTATGTATTGGCGAATGATCACAGGACCCCAAAAGTTGTGATCGGTCGTGATACACGGATTTCCGGAGAAATGTTGGAAGGCGCCCTTGTCGCTGGCCTTCTTTCCATTGGAGCAGAAGTCATGCGTCTGGGGGTCATTACCACTCCCGGTGTTTCTTACCTTACGAAAGCAATTAGTGCTGATGCCGGTATCATGATTTCGGCTTCGCATAACCCCGTGGAGGATAATGGAATCAAGTTTTTTGATGCCAATGGATTTAAGCTCTCCAGTGCCCAAGAAACAGAGATAGAGACATTAATGGACCGGGAAACAGACATTCCTCGCCCGACAGGTGCTGAACTTGGAAGTGTCAGTGACTACTATGAAGGGGTACAGAAGTATGTCCAGTTTTTAAAGCAAACGGTTGACGAAGATTTTATGGATTTACACGTGGTCCTTGATTGCGCCCATGGGGCTGCCTCTTCGGTAGCGCCGAGATTGTTTGCAGACCTTGATGCCGAAATTTCAACGCTCGGAAACAACCCTGACGGCACGAACATTAACGTGGATGTCGGCTCCACAAAGCCGGAGCAACTCGTCCATCTCGTTAAAGAAAAAAAAGCAGACATAGGGCTGGCTTTCGATGGCGATGCAGATCGGCTCATTGCTGTTGATGAACAAGGAAATATCGTTGATGGAGATAAAATTCTTTACATTTGCGGTCGCTTCATGAAGGAAGAAGGTATGTTGGCCCATCACACGGTCGTGACCACGGTTATGAGCAACTTGGGGTTATACAAAGCACTTAAAGACATGGATATCGTCGCGAAAAAGACCGCGGTAGGCGACAAATACGTCATGGAGGAGATGCGCCGGGGCGGTTACAGTTTAGGCGGAGAGCAATCGGGCCACATTATATTTCTTGATTATGTTAAAACGGGCGATGGTCTGTTAACAGCTTTACAACTCGTGAATATTATGAAAGCAAAAGAAAAACCATTATCCGAACTCGCTGCTAGTGTTGAAAAATACCCGCAACGATTGGAAAACGTTCGAGTGGTAGATAAAAAAGCAGTCGAGGAAAATGAAACCGTGCAAACGGCTATTGCCGATGTGGAGAAAAGAATGGAAGGAAATGGACGAGTGCTCGTACGTCCCTCCGGCACCGAAGCCCTCGTGCGTGTCATGGTGGAGGCCGAGACAGAAACGCTTTGCCAGGATTATGTGGAGGAGATTACCTCTGTCATTTGGGAACAGTTAGGCAGTCGTGGATAAGGGCTGCCAACATACGGTTTTCTTTCATTGACGAAAGTTCATAACATGTAGTAGCCTTGTTTTGGTTTTATTTTTTAAAAAGAAAGGAGGCTCGGAGCAACAATATATTGAATGGGTATATCCCTTCAACAAGCGCCCGGACTGTTTTTGGACGGAAATAAAAACAGTTGACGAGGAGGAGGTTCATCGAAAGATCGGCGGATACCTCCCGGTTCTAGCGGCACAACCGACAGCTTTCGCCCAAAACGAGGGGGTGACTCCTCGCACAAAAGCAAGAGCAGTGACCGCAACAACATGAAGAGCGGGGCAAGGAGTTTCAGGCCCCGGCTTGGCATGCCTTGCCTCGCGTAAGGAGGCAGCAGGTAATGTGTGGAATTGTAGGATATATCGGGACAGAAAATGTAAAGGATATTTTGTTAAAGGGCTTGGATAAACTCGAATATCGAGGCTATGATTCGGCAGGTCTTGCCATTGTGGATGAGCATGAGGAAGATGTGCAGCTCGTTAAGGAAAAAGGGCGGATCGCTTCGTTACGAAAAGAAGTGGAGAAAATCAATCCCGAGGGAACATGCGGAATCGGTCATACCCGTTGGGCGACCCACGGGGCGCCGAGTGCTCGGAATGCCCATCCCCATCAGAGTGCAAATCGACGTTTTACGCTCGTTCACAATGGCGTGATCGAAAACTATGAAAGCCTCAAAGAAGAATACCTCTCCGATGTTGATCTCTTGAGTGATACGGATACGGAGGTTATTACACAGATCATTGAGCGTTTTGTATCTGAAGGTTTAGAGGTAAATGAAGCTTTTCGGAAGACATTATCGCTTTTAAAAGGTTCCTATGCCCTTGCTCTTCTTGACGAGGAGGCGGATGATCGTATCTATGTAGGAAAAAATAAAAGCCCGCTTCTTGTCGGAAAGGGTGACGAGGCTAACGTTGTCGCATCTGATTCCATGGCGATGCTTCACATTACGAAGACATTTGTCGAACTCATGGATGAAGAGGTCGTCACCGTCACCCGTCAAGGGATATGGATTCAAGACTTGGATGGCAATGATGTACAACGGGAAGCGTTCACTGCAGAACTTGATGAAAGCGATACGGAAAAAGGAACGTATGCCCACTACATGCTCAAGGAAATTGATGAACAGCCGCTCGTGATCCGTAATATTTTACAAAAATATCAAGATGAGGTCAATGAGATTCAACTTCCCAACGACATTCGCACCACGTTTCATGCTGCCGACCGCGTGTATATTATCGCGGCAGGAACGAGTTATCACGCCGGACTCGTAGGTAAGGAAATGATGGAAAAAGTCATCGGGAAACCGGTGGAAGTGCATATTGCCAGTGAATTTCTGTATAACCAACCTTTGTTGTCCCGAAACCCGCTCTTTATTTTCATATCGCAAAGCGGCGAAACAGCAGATTGCCGTGGCGTTCTCGTAAACGTGAAAGAAATGGGCCACCCGTCGCTGACAATTACAAATGTTCCAGGGTCCACGCTCTCACGTGAGGCTGACTACATGTTGCACACGTATGCAGGCCCGGAGATCGCGGTTGCCTCCACAAAAGCCTATACAGCACAAATGGCGGTATTGGCAATTCTTGCTATGGATGGGGCACATGCCGCCGGAAGCGATACCGATTTCGACGCGATCCATGAACTCAGCATCGCCGCCAACGCCATGGAAGCGCTCTGCGATGCGAAAGATGACATGGAGCAAATCGCCCGCGACTATTTGTTTGACACGCGCAACGCCTTTTTCATCGGCCGTTCTTTCGATTATCATGTCGTTAAGGAAGGCGCATTGAAATTGAAGGAGATTTCCTATATCCAAGCGGAAGGCTTCGCCGGCGGGGAATTAAAGCATGGAACGATCGCGCTGATTGAGGAAGGAACCCCGGTTTTTGCGCTCTCGACCCAAGAAAATGTAGATTTGAACATTCGCGGCAACTTGCAAGAAGTCGTCGCCCGCGGTGCCCACCCATGCGTGGTTAGCATGGAAGGCTGCCACCGCGCAGATGATCAAGTCGTGATCCCGCGTGTTCATCCGTACTTGACAGCCCTCGTTGCTGTCGTGCCACTGCAGTTAATTTCCTACTATGCCGCATTGCATCGCGGATGCGATGTCGATAAGCCGAGAAATTTGGCCAAAAGTGTCACGGTTGAGTAGGGGATATGGGCATGGGAAAGATCGTGTCATTAGTTATTTTTAGATAACTAATGGCGCGTTTTTTATTTGGCCGAAGCAAAAGTTCGGACACATTTGCGGAGAGCGTCGATGAAAATGTCCGAACTGGGGAGATGTTGGGGAACATTGACAGGAAAACACGGGAAAACAGTCCGAACTTGGATGTAGCTCGGACTGTTTTGTGAAGCATTTCGAAAAAAATGTCCGACACTCATTCCCTGTTGCTCGGTTATTGCTTAAACCTGTTTTTCGTATTTACATAAAACAGCATAAACACCGTAATCCCTACAAGGGGAACTGCAAGATTTTATTAATGTCTTAAAAATAATGGAAAACCACCCGGAAGTAAAATAAATTTGAGCATTTATGGATGCTTTACCAAAAGAAGTAGGAGAGAGAAAATTTACGAAGATAAGCGATGGTATTACTAAGAGGGGTTATGTAATTGCTGAAGTTTTTATGATGAATGGGAGGCAATTCAACATTATTGAGGTAGAACGTGAACGACGTTCTTTATCAACGCTTATATTATCTTCACTTTCAAGACAGGATTGGGACACTATCTATAATCACTTGCTTATGAACCTTGTCAATGCTAGTGGCACTTGGTCTATTAAGTCATTAACATACTTCGAAGGGCAAGGGGTTAAAGCTAGAATCTTATTAGGTAAGTTTTTATAATGCAATATATCGAACATGTTTCTTCAGAGAGTAGATTTACTTTGAAAAAACCTTTATCAATTTAAATCAAGCATGTGTAAAGTCCCCATCTGAAAACGCTATTTTAAATTCACTTAGCACCCCTAAAAACACCAAATAATAGGGCATTCCTGTAATAAAACAGGGGTGCCCCTATTTATCAAAAATAGATCATTTGATTTTTGTGGTTGACAATAGGAGGAACTTGTGCGTTCATACAGATACAGGTTATCGAGGAGTTAGCTTCATTGTAACATTTGACATCTTCGTATAACCCTGCTAACATTTTTGTGTCTTCAAAAAATGTATATCACCTTCGTTAGGTGAGGCTCCTGTGTTGGAAATATGCTGTTGCCCAGAAATGTCCAAAGACGCCAATGGGTGTAACAGAGGTCATCGAGATAAGGTGGCATCTAATACAGTTGGATGATTCATCCTATCCGCACAGTGTCAAAGCTCTACGAATGGAGGAAATACCCCGTTGCTTCTATTTATTTTAGGAAGCTTAGTTTTATGAGGCCAATTATCAGGCACCTTCATTCGTGAAGGTGCCTTTTTAAATGAAAAGGGGGAGATATCATAATGGAAGAGGATTCAAAAAGTTGGAACCGTTGGAGCAAGACTAAGTTCAAGAAACAAAGGAAAGTTTGATCTTGACGGTTAATGAATATAATGAGTGCCTACATCGATCGTTTACTGAAGAGGGGGAGGAGGTTTGAACATCCGCCTTAGTGCTTTGGTACTAATCGTGGTAGTGATGGCTGGTCGTGGAGAAGCATCATTCGAAGAAGAAGCCCCTCATACTACCACACATGAGAGATACGCAGAGGTAAGAGATGCAGAAATCTATACAGGATCGATCGCTCTCTTAATCCAAGAATATACGGATGCCCACATCATTTACAATGTTTATGAAGGGGTGAAGATCATAACCACATTATTGGCGGGGAATATAAAGAGATAATTGGAGACATCATCAAGGATAAAGGTATAGATATAGTGATTGATTTACACGGTACAGGGGGAAATCGGGAATTTGATTTAGATATTGGCACAAATGATGGGGAAGCCGTTAGTGATGAGCAGGTGGATCTATTAAAGCATAGTCTCGAGACTCAGGATATTAACGAAGTTTATGAAAATGACACTTTTTCCGCAAGTTTTGAAGGAACAATAACGAAACACACATGGAATCATTATGATACGGAGGCAATGCAACTGGAAATCCATAGTGATTACAGGGATCCGAGGAATGATTTTGAGTCTTATTATAAAATGCTGAGGTCCCTGGTGTTTTTTGTTGAGAATGTGGATTGATAGGCTAAAGAGGCTGAAGCATTGTATAGGCGACATTAGGCAAGAAAGAAGAAATTGATGCATTATTAAATTTTTGGTGAAACGGTTAGTATAACTTGTGCTATAGAAAAGTGAAAAAGTGAGGTGAGGCGTTATGCAACGTTTAGACAAAAAAAGCCGGGGAAAGTATGCAGAAGAAATCTTGGATTTCTTGCGAAATGAAAATATCCCGACCTTTCGAAAAACATTCCTTGATTTACATCCGATGGATCAAGCTACTATATTTACTGTCCTAGATCTCAACGAACGAGCCCTACTTTATCATTATATTTCAGCTGGAGAATTTTCGAGCATCTTTCAAGAGCTTGATTACGAAGTGAAACTTATGATCTTAAACGAACTTCATGAAGCGTATGCAGCTGATATGTTAAATGAGATGGATGCGGATGACGCTGCGTCATTTCTTGCCAAGTTACCTGAAAATACGCGAGAAAACCTCCTTCTAAGCATGGATGACACCGAAGAAGCAGAAGTTAGAGAGTTAATGACATACCCTGAAGAAACTGCCGGTTCTATCATGACAAAGGATTATATACAGATTAAAGCATCGTTCACGACCCGGGAGGTTCTGGAGTATTTACAAAAAGAGGGGCCCAGCGCAGAAACAATTTATTATTTATATGTCGTCAATGAAAATGAACAATTGGCGGGCGTCCTATCGCTGCGTGATTTAATTACCCATGAACCTTCAGAACTTGTGGAAAAGATAATGAGCACTAGGCTGGCAACGGTAACAGACAGTGACGATCAAGAAGAGGTAGCCCGAATGATCCAGCACTATGACCTGTTGGCGCTTCCCGTCTTAACAAAAATGGGAAAATTAGTCGGTATTATAACGGTCGATGATGCGATCGATGTTATCGAGGAGGAAACGACCGAGGACGTAGGGGAGTTTTCCGCTGTCCGCGGGGCCACAGATGAAGATGTCACCGCCTTTCAAGCCGCGAAAAAACGGGCGCCATGGATTGTCCTTTTAATGTTCCTTGGCATGATCACAGCCAGCACGATTGAGCAATTTGAAGAAACGTTAGAAGCGATTGTATTATTGGCTGTGTTTATCCCCTTGATTATGGATTCAGCAGGCAATACAGGCACACAATCGCTTGCTGTGATCGTTCGCGGGCTAGCGACAGGTTCCCTTGATAAAAAGGGAGTTGCAAAGACGCTTTGGCGTGAATTTAAGACGGGAATGATGATCGGCCTGGCTTCAGCGATTGCTATTGTCATTCTTATTTACTTCCTTTATGGAAATACCATGCTTGCGGTTGTGGTTGCTGTATCTATCTTTCTGTCTCTCAGCTT
The DNA here is from genome assembly GCF_003336365.1 of Salicibibacter kimchii. Lineage (GTDB taxonomy): Bacteria > Bacillota > Bacilli > Bacillales > Marinococcaceae > Salicibibacter > Salicibibacter kimchii. The sequence goes on from NZ_CP031092.1 coordinate 2,895,013, forward strand.
GGCAACGGTGATCGGGGCAATCTTTCCTCTGATTATTAATAAATTGAAGCTTGATCCAGCCATTGCCTCAGGACCGTTCATTACAACGATCAATGATATTCTAGGGCTGCTTATTTACTTTACTATCGCGACATCTTTATTGCACTATCTATAAAGAGGTATTCTTACCCTCTACATTTTTTCGCGATCATAATTTGGAGGAATAGCCATGGTAATACAAAAGATAATGCAAAACACAATGGAATGGGGGCTTGTAGTCTTACGCCTTTTGTTTGGTATAGTTATAGTAGCAATTGGATTAGAAAAGTTAATCGATGTCACCGGATTTCGAGAAACTCTTGGAATCACAGGAATCCCGTCTCAACTTGCTTATTTAGTGGCCTCTTTTGAAGTATTGGGAGGACTTTTATTGATCGCTGGTTTTATTATAAGGATCGCAGCCCTGACAATCGCAGGAATAAAGGCACTCTCGTTCTTTTGGGCACCCTATATGGACAGCGTGATCATCAGTGGATTTGAAATTCTCCTTATCCTATTGACACTTGCAGTAATCATTGCAATGAATAAAAAGCATAAATTTAGTGTTACACTCCAATAAAAAAACATCTCTTTTGCCATATGGTATATTTATATCGATGTCAAAAATAAGGAATGCATGTCTGTGTGGCGAAGTGTTGCGATTCTCTTACTTATTTTTATTTTTTCAGCAGTGACGTTTACTTTAATTGCTATTAGCTCTAACCAATATACAGAGTCTTTCATCGATGCTGTTATTTATGATTGGTTTTCCGTTGTCGACAATGACTTTACCCATGTTGTGTCATGGGTCTCATTTTTCGGTTCAGGCGAAGTGCTCATGATTCTGACTGCCCTTTTGATGCTATGGCTAGGCTTAAAAAGGAAGTCTTATTATCAGACGTTTTTCGTTGCGGTGGTGATGGGCGGAGGCGTTCTGTTAAATTTAAGCTTGAAGTTCTTGTTTCAGCGAGACCGCCCGGAGGATATCAGTCATTTTGAGATTTTTGGTTATGCGTTTGAATGGGTGTCTTACAGTTTTCCGAGTGGTCATGCAATGCGAGCTTTTTTATTTTGTACACTGATGATTTATTTGATTTGGTTATATGTACGTCATACACGCACGAAAATCATCTTTTCGCTATTGTTTGTGCTATTAATTTTGTTCATTGGCATTAGTCGGGTGATGTTGGATGCGCACTTTCCATCGGATATTATCGCTGCCTTTGTGGCTTCTCTAGCATGGTTCACCTTATGTCTTGCCGTTTTTCGGAGTTTTTATAACAAACGTTTACGAAAGCAACAAGACCAGGGCTTGAAGTTGAGAGAGGGGGATACCGATATGCCCAAATGAAGCATTAAAATGAATACGAGACATTGCATAAACTTCTCATTGTTTTCTAGAACTGTGTGAAACATCATCAGTTTGTACGTGGTTGTTCAGCAAGCCCTATATAGTTCTCATCGTCAATGTCCATATAAACGGTTGGTGCAATTTCGCTAAGCTCCTCATAATTGTCGGAGGTTCGACCAGAAATAAAAATCACATCCGGTTGCATTTCATTAATCAACTCAAAGTTAGGTTCAAAAAGATCCCCTACATCTTCGTATTTATCACTTTCAAGTTCTGATAAATGCTCCGGGACAACACCTGCTTTCGGTATTCCGCTGATATTACCGCCCAATTCACGAATGGAGTCTGTTAGGCCAAAATCAAATGATACGACTGTTTCCGGATTGACAGGCACATTCGTTTCTCCCAAGTCATGCTCAACCGTGATTTCTTCATTTTCCGATGATGTATTCCCTTCATCACCCGTTGCTTTGTCGGTATTTTCTTCGCTACACGCGGTGAGTACAGCAGTGATTGATACACCTGTAAGTATCCCAAATAGTTGTTTTTTCCCCATGTTTTATAAACTCCTTTTTTTATGTTCTATCTGAAATTTAAGTAATTAAGGCAAGGTGAGATCTGTGAGTTTATCCCCTCTTCAAATAATCAATAATGAAAATCTAGTCAATCATTATTAAGAATCTTTCGCCCCTTTTGTTTCATGAGCCATTTCCTTGTATAGTTGTTACTTTACAAAGGAAATTGTTGATCATGAAGAGATTCGGGAGTTATAAGTTTTTGGCAATTGATCTTTCCTTACATTTATATGTATGGTATCTTTTTAATGAGAATGATTATCACTATCACGGGGGGTATACAATGGTTGTCCATAAAATAAACAATCATGCTTTTCTTTTTTTAGGTATGTTTACGCTTATAATGCTTGTTTCTGGCTGTGGAAATGAAGAAGTAGGCGAACAAGAAAATTCGGATAATAACGAATCCGGTGAAGAGAATAATGTTACCGAAGTGGAACATGCGTTGGGGACTGCTGAAATAGAAGGTGAGCCTGAGCGAGTCGTGACTTTATATCAAGGGGCTACTGATACGGCTGTCGCGCTCGACGTTAACCCCGTAGGCGCTGTGGAACCCTGGGTAGAACAGCCGATGTATGAATACTTACGAGAAGATCTTGAGGACGTTGAGATTGTTGGGGATGAGATTCAGCCGAATTTGGAAGAAATCGCGGCATTGGAACCGGATCTTATTGTTGGCACTTTATTAAGACATGAAGAGGTCTATGACCAACTGAATGAAATCGCCCCTACTGTCATAGAAAAAGATTTGAATAACTTTAAGAACACGTTGGAAGTGATGGGAGAAGCGACAGGCCAAAATGATGCAGCAGAACAACTACTCCAGGAGTGGGATAAAAGAGTGGCGGATTTTCAATACCAAGTTGAGGATGAATTAGGGGAAGATTGGCCGATGTCTGCATCTGTGATAAACATACGATCAGATGAGGTTCGCATGTATACAGGCGGATTCCCGGGAAGAATCATCGATGAGGTTGGATTTGAATATACGGATGTTCAACAGGAAGCCATTGCTGATGAAGAAGATATTTTAGCATTTACTAATCGAGAGTCTATTCCAGAAATGGACGCCGAGATCTTCTTTACCTTTACGCAAAGCAACCAAGGAGAAGATGAAAGTGAAGTAGAAGAAACAATGGAAAACTGGACCAACCACCCATTATGGGATGAGCTGGAAGCTGTTGAAAATGGTGAAGTTCACATGGTCGATGAGGTCAAATGGAATTTGGGCGGTGGCTATATAGCTGCCCATCATATGTTGGATGATTTGTATGAAGTGTTTGACCTTGAGCCGGAGGAAACCGGGGAGGGATAAGGTTTATCATAAGGCTTTAATTTTGTTGGAAAGTAGGGAGAGAGGTGACCCAATTATTTTTATCTACAAAGGGAAAAACCCTTGGGCTTCTTCTTAGCATTTGTCTTCTCCTTACTTCCTTTTTTTTAAGCGTGCGTTTGGGGCAGATGTCTGTAGAAGGAGCCATGATCATTGATACCCTGTTTCGCTTTGATGAAAATGTAGCAGAGCACGTTATCATCTATGAGCGGTTTTCGCGGGCAGTAACGGCTGCTCTCATCGGCAGCAGTCTTGCTGTTTCGGGTGGGCTTTTGCAAGCTCTAACGAGGAATCCGCTCGCCTCTCCCGGGATCTTCGGCATTAATGCCGGCGCGTTGTTTTTTGTGGTTTTTGCCGTGGCCTTCTTGTCGGTGTCTTCGTTGTCGGCGCTTATATGGATCGCCTTTGCAGGGGCTGGGATTGCGGCTGTTATTGTTCTTTTACTCGGATTGATGGGAACAGACGGATTGTCACCCATCCGGATTGTACTTGCAGGCACGGCGGTTACCGCTCTTTTTACTTCCTTTACCCAAGGGATGCTCGTCGTCAATGAAGCTAACCTAGACCAAATGCTATTGTGGATGGCAGGAACGGTGTCTGGTCGAACGGTTGATGTGCTGTTGCCGGTTCTTCCCCTAATGATTGGTGCGTTATTCTGTTCTTTTCTATTAGCGAAGCCGGTGAATATTCTTACCTCCGGGGATGACATCGCTAAAGGTTTGGGCCAAAAGACAATGGCCGTTAAACTCGCCCTTGTGCTGATTGCCGTCTTACTGGCGGGCGGTTCGGTGGCGATCGGGGGCATGATTGGGTTTATTGGGTTAATTGTCCCTCATATTGTACGGGCTCTTGTCGGGAATGACCATTTTTGGCTCCTCCCATATTGTGTCTCCCTAGGAGCCAGTCTACTGATTTTCGCGGATCTCATCGCTCGATTCATTATTATGCCTCAGGAAATGCCGATTGGGATCATGACAGCCCTGATAGGCGCTCCTTTCTTTATCTATATTGCAAGAAAGGGGTTTCGAAAGGAATGAGCAAATACCTAACCATTCGTAATCGTTTTGTTTCGTTTAGGCTGGAAAAAAAGCCTCTCGCCATTATCGCTATTCTTTTCATCATTCTGTGCTTCTCGATGGTGATCGGCTTATCGTTCGGTAGCACCTGGATTTCTCCATTTGCTGTTTTGCAACACTTATTTGGATCAGACAGCAGTGGCCATGCTTTTATTATCGATGTCCTTCGCCTGCCTCGGATGGTGCTTGCTTTGTTGGTAGGAGCTTCTTTAGGGGTGGCGGGATTAATTTTACAGGAAATGATCCGTAATCCCTTGGCATCCCCCGATATTATCGGGATTACCAGTGGGGCTTCTGTAGCCGCTGTCGCATTTATTGCCTGGTTCAGTGGGATCATTTCCATCAGTTATTTGCCGGTGGCAGCGATGATGGGGGCCGGAGTGGTTTCACTCCTGATTTATCTTCTGGCATGGAAAAGAGGCGTGACCCCGGTTCGTCTAGTCTTAATCGGCATTGGGATGGCAGCAGCTATGGACGCCCTTACCACGATGATGATCGTGTTTAGTCCCATTCAAACAGCGAGCCAGGCATACACGTGGTTAACCGGCAGTGTTTATGGAACGACCTGGGATGATGTGGCCGCAATGTTACCATGGGTGCTTTTGTTTATGCCTTTGGCTTACTTATGTACCCGGGCGATTCATGTTCAACAATTGGGTGATGGCGTGGCTGTAGGGTTGGGTGCGAAAATCCAGTGGCAGCGATTTTTCATGATTTTGATCAGTGTGGGGTTGGCGGGGGTGGCCGTCGCGTTTGCTGGTGGTGTCGGATTTGTCGGACTAATGGCTCCCCATATTGGAAGGTTTTTCGTGGGACGTTCATTCGCTGCGCTTGTGCCGGTGTCCGCCTTGATTGGAGGGTGGATGGTCGTGGTCGCGGATGTGATTGCCCGTACGGCGTTTCTGCCTTTAGATTTGCCAGTAGGCGTTTTGATTTCCGGCATTGGTGCCCCTTTCTTTATCTACTTGCTTTACCGAAATCGTCATATATAAAAAGGAGCTTGATGAAGGTGAGTCTTTTGCAAGCACATGATCTTACGTTAGGATACCAGGATTTTGTCGTTATCGATGACCTTGACCTTACATTGCCGAAAGGGAAAATCACCGTCTTTGTTGGAGCGAACGGGTGCGGAAAATCAACATTGCTTCGTTCCTTGGCGCGGTTATTAAAGCCAAAAGCCGGAGAGGTTGTGCTGGAAAATCAATCGGTCAATCAGATGGCAACCAAAGAAATCGCCAAGCAACTGGCGATCCTCCCTCAAGGACCGGTAGCTCCTGAAGGGTTGACGGTATGGCAGCTGGTGAAGCAAGGGAGGTATCCTCATCAAAGTTTGTTGCAGCAATGGAGCAAACAGGATGAGGCATTTGTGCAACGGGCGCTGGCAGCAACTCAGACGGAGCATTTAGCCGACCGCACGCTCCATTCTCTGTCGGGGGGGCAGCGCCAAAGAGTGTGGATCGCCATGACATTGGCTCAGAATACAGATATTCTGCTGTTGGATGAACCGACCACCTATCTAGATATGGCTCACCAGATTGAAATTTTAGATTTATGCTTTGATCTCAATGAAACGGAAGGCCGTACGATTGTCATGGTCCTTCATGATCTCAATATGGCCGCGCGCTATGCGGATAACATTGTAGCTGTTAAAGATAAAACCATTTATACGGAAGGCCGACCGGAAGACGTCATCACAGCCGATATGGTGAAACATGTTTTCGGAATGGAGAGTGAGATTATCGAAGATCCATTGTTTGGATCTCCGATGTGTGTCCCTTATGGCAAAGGTTTGAAAAAGCAAAAATCGGGAGAAGAAAAAGAAATTGCTTATGTATAATTAAAGAACACGGTTGTAGCGCTCAACTTCCGGAAAAAAGGGATGGAAATTTTTTCGTGAGTGGACCGGTGACAACTTGACAGGCGAGAAAAAACCGTAGTTATACTGTGTACATCCGTATACGGAACCCCACTGAATCTATGTTCCTGAAAGCCATCGTTTTCCCGGAAACGCTTGTTTGAAAAGCAGGATGGTTGACCAGAGTCGGAAGATTTATATAATGAGTTCCCTTCTTCCTGTATCAATGTACCCTTTGTTGGAAGAGCCTCTATGTGGTTATAGGTATTTTGAATAAAACTTACTTTTTTTGATGTAAAAATTGACATTGATAATCATTATCAATTATATTGAGAGTAGCACAGTTCACTTGGAAAATTGGGGACATCTATCGACGTTTAGCGGGGAGTGATTGATGTGTATGAGAACATCATCAAACGGTGGGTGAAGAAAATGAAAAAACAAAAGGAAGGGCTGGTATGTGCCAATATGCACGACCTCCTATCTTTACAAACGCGAATCAAAGCGATTAAAAGCATTCTTCCCCGGAAAACTCGGCTTTTTTATGCCATTAAAGCCAATTCAAACGCAAACATATTGGAAACGTTATTCCCGCACATCGATGGCTTTGAGGTTGCTTCGTTAGGTGAGTTGCGAAAGGTTCGCCATATATCGGAGGAAACTCCTGTGTTATTTAGTGGGTCGGGAATACAAGATGACGAACTGGAACAGGCACTACAGGCAGGGGTCTCTTACATTCATGTTAAGAGTCTGCTGGAATTGAGAAAGTTAATTCACGTAGCATCCGATCTAAATCAAGATATAAACACTCTTATTCGCATCAATCTTCACGAACATACATTGCCGGTTACAAACGTTACGTTGGCTGGTAAGCCTAGCCCTTTCGGAATGGATGAATGGACAACTGAAGAAGCGCTCGCAATCCTGCAGGACGTTGAAAATACACATGTTCACTTTCAAGGGTTTCACGTGGTTTCAGGTATTGATCTGCTTCGTTACTCGTCCTTTGGACCTGAAAGCAGTAAGTTAGAGTTTGTGTAGCACTGGTGGGGTTGTTTAAGTCAGGGGATTGTTTGATTTTTGATCAAGATGGCGAAATCGAGCATCTTATAGAAGTGAATGACAAGTTATGAACGTCCCTAATCTTCAACTTAGGAATGATAGCATTGAGTATCGAACAAATTGAATCGTTTGGTGTCAAGCGTGTAGACGAACATACGTCAGGGTTTCTGGTCGCTGACCTCCTGGATGAAGAAACCTGTCATTCGTTTCTCCGCCAGCACATGGAAGACATCAAGGCCCCGAATAAAAAGGTGGCCGCGTCTTTATTTATGAAACAGTATACGCGTTTTGTCGTGGCTTCCACCCTGTACAGCATAGGAACCTATAATTGCGCGCTTTCCCTTCCCGTTCAAGCCTGCATGTTTAGCAGGGAACGAAAGCTGTGTGTGCAAGAAAGGGCTTGTCCTTTTCAAAAATGGGAGCATTGGGAAAGAGAGGGCCGAAGGGAACAATTGCTACGAGAGTTATTTTCTTACCACATTACGCCGATGATTTCTGTGTTGAATAATACGACACGAGTGTCTGCCAACATCCTTTGGGAAAACGTGGCTGTTCGGGTGAACTCTTTATATCGAAAAGCATTGGCAAATGAACCCAGTCAAGAGAGGCAGTGGCAGCTCACCAATGATTTTTATTACCTTAAACATGCAGATGGTGATCTTTTCAAATGGGAAGGCAATCCAATACGTGCTTATTTAAAGAATGTTCCAGATAGCACCAGCATGCATTATCGGCAAACTTGCTGCCTATATCATCGTTTGGAAGAGGATCCGGAAGGCATTGGCTACTGTAATAATTGCCCGATTGGCAACAAATTGGCAAGTCAGTGTTAAAAACTTAACGAAATTATGCTCATAAAATAATGGTCATAAGAAAGATTGCGAAAAGGGTTAAATAGCAAAGTGCCTTCCCATAAATCTTGAGCTTTCGCTTAAAAGTATTAGAGTGTATTATTCAGAGAATTTCTATAACCGATTTTAAACAATACGAACGGGGTGCGTTTATTATTTGGCCGAAGCAAAAGCTTGGACACATTTGCGGAGAGCGTCGATGAAAATGTCCGAAACAACGCTTAGTTCGGACACAACATGGAGGTTGGGCATGAGCCATATGTATAATGCAAAATGGCATACTTATTAATAAAATAAGACCACGAAAAAAATGATCAAGAGGAGCAAGAGAATAAGCATCCAGCTTTTCTTGCTCAGTTTCTTTATTTTTACAGGGATTCTATCATTTCCTATTTTACGATATCCTCCCTGCACTTTTTTGATTTCCTTATCGTGAGGTTCTTTCATTATATTCACCTCTCCCTTTAATCCAAGGATTGAAAAAAATAACAGAATTCTATCGAACCGTCATCACCCATAGAATTCAATTTTATTGTTCGTCTCTTTTTCGATCTCATTAACGAGTTGATCGATGTTCTTAGGAGCAATAATTGCTGTGTTTGACTCACCATAGTACAAAGTGTATCGCTCGATCGACAAAGCTATACCGGCACTGATCATATGGTTTTTTTCGATTTTGTGGATAGTGTAGAGGTCAATTTTTTTCTTAAATGGTCCTCGCTTGATAATAAGGTAGCCACCGGTAATGACATAAAAGGTGCCAAACCAGATCCCAAAAAACCACATTTTCTTTGGGAAGGGTGTTGAATCCTGCAATCAAAAAAGAACCTTTTCCACTATAAAAGATGATCGAAAGTACAAGGAATATGCCTAAAACAATATACTGACCCATTTTTCCTCCCTTAAGTTTGCTTGATCCCCGTTAAGAAGCCAAATATTTTTTCGTAAGTTTAAAATGATGTTGCTCGTGGATGGCGAGTAAATGTATACACTGTATCAAATTCGGATATTCCGCAACAGGATCCGGATAATAGATTTGACCGGCCAAATCCTGTTCAATGTTATCTAGATTTGCCATGAGTTTGTCCGTCTCATGTTCAAGAAGTGACTGGACGTCGTTTATCGACCATTTTTCTTCCAGGCCCGCCGGAGGCTTTATCAAAAATGGAGCATTCATTGCTTTTTTATGATCTTGATGATATGTCTCGTAAATATTATGCATTTCTATTTTGTATCCTCTTTTCTTCCGTACATGTGCCACGGGGAGCAATATCGGTATATAAACGCTTGAGAATCGCCTGAATAACCGGATCATTAACACCAGATGATATAACGTTTCGCCAATCGACCATTTCTCCGGAAACGGTCGGCTCCAGGCTCTATCGAGATTCACATAACTACTGTTGTAAAAATCTTTTCGCTGCTGTTTTAATTTTGTGAAATGGTCATGTATTTCTTTACTTTTCAAGAAAAGCAACTCCTGTAATTTGATCTCTCCATCGCTTTTATAATCTCCCTGAGAATAATGATTCCTGCTTCGATTTTCTGAAAAGATGAACTCACGTAGGACAAACGAACATTTTGATTATTGTACGGGCTGTAAATGTAACCCGGATTGATGAGAACACCCCGACGGATAGCTTCTGTAAAAAGTTTCTTGACATTTACGTCTGAGGAGAATGTCAGCCATAAAAACATCCCACCTTCGGGAACCTCCCATTCTACCCAATCCCCTAAATGAAGACTCACCAACTGAACCATAAAATCCCTTCGTTTGAGCACTTGCTTACGCAAAAAGGAGAGATGCTCATCGTATTTTCCTGAGACTAGAAAATCGTGCATTGCTATTTGGGGCAAAGCACTTGATCCGTAATCCGTTTGCATGCGTAGATCGCCTAATTTCTGAATCACATCCTCCGGCCCCGCGATCCATCCGATGCGCAGACTCGGGGCAACGGTCTTTGAAAAACTGCCAATTCGTAAAACATGATCCCCGTCATCCATAGAAGCAAGTGAAGGCTCGGCTTCTCGATCGAGCCATATATCGCGATAGATATCATCTTCAATGATGGGAAGTTGATAGGCATTGGCTAACGTTAGAACTTCTTGTTTATTTTTCCATGACATGGTTTTCGTCGTTGGATTTTGAAAGGTAGGGTTCAGGTATAGCATAGAAGGCTTTTTATTGGCCCTGATTTGGTTTTCTAAATAACGAACATCAAGTTCGCCGCTTACGTATGGGATTCCTTTCAAATGCATGCCGAGCGAACGAAAAACTTGCAGCGAGTAAATGTAGGAAGGCTGCTCTAAATACACATACGTCCCTTGTTGGAGCAATCCCATAGAAATGAGTTGTAATGCTTGAAGGGCTCCTGAAACGATGAGTATGGATGAAGAAGAGTAGTGAATGCCCTGTTCTTGCAAGCGAAAACTGAGTACCTCCCGTAAGTGAAAGTCGCCTTTCCCGTCATCATAACCGGATAAGTGAAATGATTCAGACACATTGGCTATCGACTCTCTAAATGTTTTCGTAGGAAAGAGCGATGAGTGTAGTTCTCCCTTTCCTAACTGGATCATCGTCGCGTCTGTTTCTAAATCATTGATTTTACGGATTGTCCTAGGGCTGCCTGCATGGAAACTATATTGGGAGATGGTGTCCCAATCAATGACTTGATTTGATATATCCGACCAGTTCTGGTTTGACACATACGTACCGCTCCCCGGTTTTGACTCAAGGATCCCACTCGCTTTTAACTCCTCGAGAGCATGGACAATCGTTGTTCGGTTAACGTTAAATTCCTCAGCTAACGCTCGCTGACTCGGCAGTTTTTTCCCATAAGTCCATTCCCCATCACGGATTTTATCTTGGATATGTGTCATCACCCGTAAATATTGAGGAAAATTTTCATTGTTGTTTGTTCTTGCCATGTTTATTCATCCTAAATTTTATCTTGTAACTGGTTGGTGAGTGTTTATAAAAATTGGTTGAATGAATGTTTTCGTTTCTATTTTATCCTACTCGTATACCAATAACGAAGGGGTGATCCTGTTGCAGTGGAAAGTGTTTCTTGCTTACGCCCTAGCCGTTATCCTTTGGGCTTCAGCATTCCCTGGTATCCGGGCAGGATTGGAGTCCTATGGCCCCTTGCATTTAGCATTACTAAGAATGCTAATTGGAGCTTTAGGATTGCTTGTATTTGCGATAAGTGTACGGATGAAGCTTCCCGATAAAAAAGATCTTCCGATCATATTCTTACTTGGTTTTCTGGGATTCTCCGTCTATCACACGTTTTTAAGCATTGGAGAAATGACGGTGGATGCGGGGACCGCAAGTTTATTGGTATCCACGACGCCATTGTTATCTGCTATCTTAGCAGGTGTGTTTTTGAAAGAAAAGTTTAATCGTTGGGGTTGGATAGGTTCATTCGTCGCTTTTTCAGGGGTTGCACTCATCACATTTGGGATGGGAGGCGAGTTTCGTTTAGAAATCGGAGCCTTGATTATTTTGCTTGCAGCCTTAGGGGAGAGTTTTTATTTCGTGTTTCAATCGTCATATTTAAAAAAGTACGGATTTCTACCTTTTACAACGTATACGATTTTAGCAGGAACGTTGTTTATGCTTATATTTTCACCAGGATTATGGACAGCCGTACAAAACGCTTCCATAGAGAGCACCATCACTGTTATTTATTTGGGTCTGTTACCGACCGTGGTTCCTTATTTTGCTATCGCTTATGCGACTTCTGTTAACGGAGCATCCGAGGCGACCAGCACCTTATATTTAACCCCGGTTTTATCTATTATTATTGCATGGATATGGTTAGGGGAAGTGCCAACCGTCATTTCGATCATCGGAGGGGCTTTAACGTTGATTGGTGTTTCCTTTACGACCATAAAAGGGGCAAAACAAGATGTAGAGGAGCGTCCGCCTGCGTATGCTGAAAGAGGATAATATCGTTACAGGCAATACCTTTTGGAAACGCACATTTCCTGATATTATTGATAGTAAACAGCAAAGGGTTAGGGGCTTGAATTAAAGTGCAACAACCGAAGATAATGTTAAGAGAACCAACCAATGAAGATTTAAACGAAATCTATTACTGGAAATATGAAGAAGAGGAACAGGAAGCAAAAAAATGGAATGGCCCGTATATTAACGAACCTCATCTCACTAAAGAGGAATTTTATCAATTTTATCAATCTTTTCAAGACATTAATCAAGATGAAGTTCCAAGCTTATTAGTTGTAGCGGTTGAAAGTGAATTTATCGGAACGTTAAATTCCTATTGGGTCGATAAGCATACGGAGTGGTTAGAAATAGGGATCGTGATTTATAATCCCAAATTTTGGAATGGAGGTTATGGAACCAAAATCTTCAGAATGTGGGTGGACTATCTATTCAATAATACTTCATTGCACCGTTTGGGCATTTCAACATGGTCCGGTAACGATCGAATGATGCGTGTTGCTGGAAAAGTAGGTATGGTGGAAGAAGCTAGGATTCGGCAAGCCAGAATCGTAGATGGTCAAAGATACGATGCCATTAAAATGGGGATATTAAGAAAAGAATGGGAGAGGGATAACCGATAGCTTAATGAAAGGGTGTCGATGTGGCTGATTTGTTTGAACGGATGGGCAAGGGAAATGATAAGCAACAAGATGCTTATGCGGCAATTAAGGAGCTGGATATTTTAAACAAATTAAGCCCATATAATCCTGTTCTATGCGGAACTGTGCCTATCGGAATAGATGTCATGGATTCGGACTTAGACATCATTATGGAAGTTCAGGGTTTAAAGTATTTTGAAGAAATGCTCCAATTTTTATACAAGGACAAAGACAACTTTTCGATTAAAAGAACAACTATAAGAGGCATGTCAAAGTTGTTATGATTTTTGTGTTAGTCAGACATCATAAAGCAAAAGGCAAATCTAAGATGGATTAGAGGAGTATCGTTATGGGGAGATATCATGAGGCAGAGATTCATTCGATTTTTATGGGAAATCAAGCTAACACCTTTGTAACCAGTGAAATTCCAGAAGCAGATTTACATTTTGGTCTGACAAAATCGGCAGGTACAAGAGAATCGATGTACAAACGTGGAACGGAAATTTTTAATCGAAGGCAGATATCCATTGTTTCGGTTGAAGAATGTGCATTAATCGCAGAGAAACTTGAAATTGAACAGCTTCTGCCTGAATGGTTAGGAGCAAATATTGCAGTAAAAGGCTTCAGCGATCTCACAAAGTTAGCGCCTGGCAGCCGGATTGTTTTCCCAAGTGGAGCAGGTATTTTGTGCGAAGGAGAGAACCTTCCTTGTAGGCAACCCGGAGAAGTGATTCAAGATAAATATCCGAATAATCCCACGTTAGTATCACGTTTTGTTAAATCATCGTTGGGACTAAGAGGCATCGTTGGTATTGTAGAATGCCCAGGGAAGATAGTGGCGGGTGATACAGCGAAGGTTATCGTTAATAACGCAGCGAACTGACACTAGTTTGAGCATCCGTATCATTCTTATTCAAACGGGCCAGAGACGAAAAAAGTATAGAAATTGAACGGGTTACATCCTGTTCCTTTCAGAGCGCATCGACCTTCGTTTGAGGGATTATATTGAGGTTCTTGTTCCACTCGATACAGCTTTATCCTCGTTAGAGGGATTACATTGCGATCGGTTGATGTCTACCTCATGAAAAAGGGGAACATTTTATTTGTGAGATGCAAATTGTAATGCTACAGTCTCGACTGAGCGAGAGGATTTTCAAGTTAAAATTTGGAAATATGGGTTATGGGTAGGAGACTGACGGTATATATTGGGATTTGACTTTATCACTCACGCAAAGCTTGTTATTGATGCGAAAACTATGCAGGTTCATACAAATGATAATCCTAGCGGGACTTAGAATAGAGCCTCTTTTGTGTGTCACAACAACCATAATTGGAAAAGGTTATCCTCCAAACAGGCGCTTTAATTGAATAAAAGCGCCCTTGCTCTTAATTAACAGTGATGCTGGATCTCCCGCTATAACAATTCTAAATACTTCTCTAATGCGCTTACTTCCAAAGATGCCACCATATCAATAAGCATCGTATAATCTTTGTGTACTCCGGCATGGTCTAATACTTCGTAATATTTTTGCCGTTCATCCACTTGGATGATGACCGGTAAGTATGCGGCCCTCATCAGCTCAAAATTCATCAACAAACGTCCTGTTCGTCCATTGCCATCCAAGAAAGGGTGGATGTTTACGAACTTGCTATGAAGGATAGCAGCAATTTCAATGGGATGGTCATTATTGTTTTCTATGGCAGAGGTATACCAACGTATCAGGTCCTCCATATCATCGGAAATTTTAAGAGGAGAGGTTACCGAGTGTGATGCCCCTGTAATGATCACATCTTGATGACGATACGTTCCCGCGTGGTCCGCATCGATCCCTCTTAAAATTAAGGAGTGGATACTACGAATGATGCGTTCTGTTAGTGGTTGAGTGACCACACTTTCTACGTATTGAATCGCATCCCGATGGTTTATGACTTCCATATGCTCTCGAAGTGTCTTTCCGTTTCCAACGGTAATGCCATCCTCAAGGATCGCTTTTGTTTCATAAATCGTTAGCGTGTTTCCTTCGATGGCATTGCTGTGATAAGTGTTCCTGATGAAAAAGTCCTCTTTCAAGCGCTGAACGGTTACAGTATCAAGAGGTCGCTCACGGTCTAATTGTTTCTTGAGTTCAGTAGCCTTCTCTATGTTTTGCATTATATTACCCTCCTATATTTGACTTTAGCTTCTTTTATATGCGATAAATCGTGTTTTTGACCATGTCTGTTTTACAGTGTATACCCATACTATCACTGTTTTTGAACAATTCCTATCCATATTGCAAGTAAGTCGCACATTAATGTATAATTATACCTAAAAAATAATAAATATACATAAAAGGGTGTTAAACTATGAATCTGGTCTGTGAGTCTGAGGAAATGAATGATTACTTATCTGATTCCAATGAGGTTAACTATTTCCAACCGATCATCCAGGAGAAAATTGCTGAACTTTTTGATCGCTCTCAAACAGAGGTAGAAAAAGCTAGGGTTGCTTTCGAATTTGTTAGAGATGAAATTCGTCATTCATGGGATATTCAAGGAACCAGGGTAACTTGTGAAGCTTCAGACACCTTGGCTAATAAAGAAGGGATCTGTTATGCAAAGTCCCATTTACTTGCGGCTTTGTTGCGATCGCAGAATATCCCAACGGGCTTTTGTTATCAACGCTTAATGTTGTTTGATACACCGGAAAAGGGTTATTGTATACATGCTCTAAATGCCATTTTTTTAAAAACGCTTAATAAATGGATTCGAGTGGATGCACGTGGCAATAAAAAAGGTATTGATGCCCAATTTTCAACGGATGAAGAACTGTTAGCGTTTAGCACAGATGAAGATAATGACGAAAAGGATTATCCAATCATTTATACAAAGCCACACCCAAAAACACTTGCCACATTACAAGAACATACAGATGCGGTCGAAATGTATAAGCATCATTTGCCAGAATATTTATAGTGGTGATCAAAATGGTAATTTGTTCTGCAACAACGTCAGATGCAGCAATCATTCATGATTTAATGATGAAAGCTTTTATGGAATATAAGAATGAACACCCGCCATCTAGCGCTTTAGATGAAACGGTTCAATCAGTTTCACATGCATTAGGTAAAAGGGAAAAAGCACTAATTGCTTTTGAAGAAAATCAACCAGTTGGTATGGTACGCTTTCAATTAAAAAATGAGGGCATAAATTTTTACCGTCTATCAGTTATTCCAGAAAAACAAGGACAAGGCATTGCAAAAGAGTTATTAAAATCTTTAGAGGACTATGCAAATAAGGCTGAACTACCTACAATTTCATGTAAAGTCCGTATGACTGTGCAAAAGAATATACAGTTATATAGTTCCATGGGTTACGCTGTTTACGATGAAGAAGTTGTACATAAACCCAATGGTATAAATATTAAAGTTGTTTCAATGAAGAAAAAACTTTAGTTGCTCAAGAGGTGCATTCAAATGCGTTATCAATTTATTGTGCACTCTAAAAAAGAAAACCTGATGTTATTCGAAGCTCATAATAACGAAGTATTTTTTCCTAACTTTCAATCTGAGCCTTTTCATATAGCAGATACGGAGCCAATAAATGAATACTTCTATAAACAGTATCGGCTTTTTACAAATGTACTAAAATGCTGGCATAAAGAGGAATCAAGACTAATATACGAAGTCGAGGTTTTGAATGAAGGGTTTCCAAGTGATAGCTTAAGGATTGCTTGGATAGATCCATTCAGTGATGATATTTTCAATAGACTAGCCTCACGGCAGCAATGGATTTTACAACAATGGAAAAAGAATGAATCAAATCAAATGCCCTGGTTTCAATATGGTTTCCGGGATGAAATTGCTAAATGGGCAGGAAGTAAATTGTCGGATAGCTGCTGTGCCATTGAGCAAGTAAGAAGCTGGGAAAAAGGATTGTTACTCAAAGTCCATGGCTATAACGATAACTATTATGTCAAAACAGTTCCACCAATTTTTGCACATGAGCCATTTGTTCATAAAAGTATGCCAGAATATGTACCAGAAGTTATTGCAATCGCTGAAAAAAAGAATACATATATGATGAAAGAGATTAAAGGGAAACTCCTGGGTTACTCTAAAGACATTCAACACTGGAAAATAACAGCTCGGCGAATCGCTAGACTTCAGATATATGGCGAATTACAGACAAAGCCCATTATACCAAAAAGACCGATTGAAACAGTGCTTACTGAAAAGCAAATGAAGAAAACAATAAAATCTCTACAAAACCATATTTCTCATACGTCTTATCAAACGTTATTAAATAGCATCCCGAGTGTTCTGTCATTAGTACAAACATTAGATTCTAAACTGCCGTTATCCGTTGATCATGGTGATTTATTTGGAGGTAATGTCATTGTTGAGAATGGTGAGCCACTCATTTATGATTGGTCGAATAGCTCGATTGCCCATCCCTTTCTAAGTGTTGTTCGCTTAGTGGAAGAGGTGGCTGTTTTCTTTTCTGAAGATCTACGTGAAGAGGTATTAAACGCGTATTTATGCGAATGGAACGATTTTGGGCAAATCGATGAGTTGAGATATGAATTTTCAATTGTTCGATTGCTGGAACCGATTTATTACCTGGTTGTGCATATATTAATGATATTTCCTTCATTTCAGGATAATGTTGATCAGGAAGAGATTATAGATAATTATGTAACAAAATGGTTGGGTGATATAGAACATGTTTGATGGAAAAAGAGGTGATTAGATTGAGAAAGGTTGAGGTGACGACACATAACAAAGCATGGCCATCGATGTTTGAGGAAGAAGCAAATAAATTACGCGACATTTTTGGTTCTGAAATAATTGAAATTCATCATATAGGAAGTACATCTGTAAATGGCTTAAAAGCACTTTAGCGTTCGGTATCGGTGCGTTAACGGTGGGAATGATTGCTGAAAATATCGGTGTTCGTTTGGTGTATTTGGTCTCGGCAGTCGTATTACTCGCATGCTTGGGCTTGTGGTTCATTACTTTTCGTAAGACCGGTGATGAGAAGGGAGTTTATTTTGGAAATCATAAGGGACAGAAATAGGAGCTTCAACTTAAATGAATTTTTGCAGAAGCCTTTATTCGCTCATCTCTCAACGTCAACAAAGGATCATAACCCGAGAGAATCACCAGTGTGGTTTCATTGGGAACATGAGTGTATCTGGATTATCGGAACATCATCAGACAGCTTTCCCGGAAGGATTAAGGAAAAAGCTGAATGTGCTATTGGTATCGTCGATTTTGATCACACTACAGGAAAAGTTTTGCATGCAGGATTTAGGGGCCACGCTACCGTAGAACCTTTTGATAAAGGAATCGCTGAACGTTTGCTATCACGTTATCTTGGCCCTGAAGAAAAGAATTGGGATCCCAGGTTCAGAAATTTGGATGATAGCAATGTTTTAATTCGTTTTGTTCCGGAAACGGTTGTGGTGCGTGACCAATCCTTTGAACCAAGTATTTGATTCTCACAACCAAAAAGTAAACGGGCGCAATTGTTTGAGGGATTAGATTGAGGTTCTTGTTCCACTCGGTACAGCCTTTCCCCCGTAAGAGGAATTACATTGCTCCTCTTGGCACATTATGCTGCAAACGAGGCGCTTATCTCGAATAAGATGGCGTCTTTCGGAATCTGGCCAAACGTTGAGTAAGACTTTTTATACAGATTATTTATCCGCACAAAAAAAGAATAATTTCTCCAGAAATATATAGTCAGACTATAGGTGATGATATAATAAAGCCAAAAGGCAGAAGGATGCGGGGGATGTGTTGTGCTATATGATGTTCTTCAAGAAAAGCGTGACTTAATTTTGAAAGTGGCAAAGGAACACGGTATTCAAGATGTACGTGTTTTTGGATCGGTGGCAAGAGCTGAAGATGATCCCGCTAGTGACCTTGATTTGCTTGTGGATTTCGAAGAAGGCAGAAGTTTGTTTGATTTGATTGGTTTTAAACAAGAAATTGAAGATTTACTTAGAATAAAAGTCGATGTTGTGACAGAAAACTCGATTCATTGGCGTATAAAAGATGATGTGTTAAATGGAGCGATTCAGCTATGAAAAATGACAAGCTCTATTTAACACATATTTTAGAATGTATTACAAATATTGAATCATATCTCCCGAAGGGAGAAGAAGATTTTTTTCGTTCGAAATTAATACAAGATGCGGTGATTCGCAATTTAGAAATTATTGGAGAAGCTACAAAGCGTGTATCAAAAGACGTTCGAGAACAACATTCCCACGTGCCTTGGCGCAAAATGGCAGGAATCAGAGACGTTTTAATTCACGAATATTTTGGAGTGGATAACGAAATCGTTTGGAATCTGGTTGAAAACGAAATTCCATCTTTAAAAGAAAAAATTACGGATTTGTTAAATCGATTGTGATTTATGAAGTTTAGTGTTGATGCCCTATTAAAGAAAAGGAGCGTCATTGTGGAACGAGAGCGATACATATTACTTAAGTCTTCTTTATGTATCGCTCAGTGTCCCTTAAACCACTTTCGCAGTTGGTTGATATGAGCCTGATGATATCTATTGTGGTCAGCCATATGCCATAGACCCCAGCGAATGGTTGCTTGCTTTTCGTTCTCGTGTCCAAAAGTGACAACGTTAGCAAGATCATCGTCTGTTAATTGTGTGCATGCATCTTTCAGCATTTCTATAACGTCTTGATGGTTGGAAACGAGAGTATCCAAAGACTTGCCTTTAACCATTGGAAGCCTACCATTTGCGTCTAGTGCAGGCCCATATTTTTCTTCTAAAGAAGAAGGAAGTGATTGCCCTTTTATTCTATACACCCAATTAACATCGACATACGTGAGGTGGTTGATTAGCTGAGCAGTGCTATTAAAGTTGTTATTTGGTCCCCTGTAGTCTACTTCTTCTTGCGACATGCCCTCCGTGATTAATTGCAATCGTTGGCTGTTTTCTTTTACAGCGGAATACAGAATGCCCGCCGTAGGAGCCATATTTGTCTCTCCGAGTAAATCGAAAAACATTAGTTAGCCCTCTTTCAAAGTGAATGTATACTATAGAACCTGCAAATAATCACTATTGCATCAACAAGTATAACTGATATCCCAGAAAGATCGCTACTCCCCAAATAATCACTGCTGAAATTTTATTAATAAGAACGACGATTTTGCCTTCTTTGTCGATTGCGCGTATGGTTTTTCCGATCATCGCTAACCCGATAAAAGACACCCATGATACGGCAATGCATGCTACCGTGAACCCCATTAATTCAGGTGTTTCAGAGTACCTCAAAGAATTGGTCCCAATAACGCCTACCGTATCAAGAACAGCATGTGGGTTCAAAAGCGAAACGGATATCGCAAATAGGATTTGTTTTTTTGCACTCATAGCTCCATGTTGTTTATTAACCTCTACTGGATCACTTGACCAAATCGACCATCCAATGTAAATAAGAAAAAGGAATCCAGCCGCAAAAAAGATGATTTGGAAAACAGGTACAGTCATGACGATGAGAGACACGCCTAATACCGCAAAAACAATTAAGATGGTGTCGCAAATTGAAGCAGTTACAACCGAAGGCATGGTATGTCGTAACTTTTTGTGAGCGGCCCCTTGATTAAAGAGGAATATATTTTGTGCTCCAAAAGCTAGAATTAATCCGAAGGATAATACGAATCCGTGTATGATGGCACCTAGCATGAAAATTTCCTTTCTTTTTGTTGCGGCTATTTACTACGTTTTTATATTTTTGCCGGTGAAATTAACAAGATCAGGTTGATAAACCAGCCTTGAGAAAGCATTCCCAACATAGCCCTTCCTCGGCTCATATTCCTGTTCAAACTTCTCACCAACTGCCGGAAACTTTTCCTCATCGTAATCAAGCTCAGTATATGCTTTCCATACCTTTTGATAATCCTCTAGAATTGGGCTCCTCTTTTTGACTTCTTTAATTCCTTCAGCTTTATGCTCCCCATAATGCATTGATGTGTTCGTTTCATAATCCGTTCCAAGCATCAACACATAGCCGTCATTACGGTATATAAAGCCAAGTGGCGAGTCGCCGCCCAGTCCATTGTCTATGGAATGATTCCTTGCGATTTCGTCACTGTTCTTGCCCCATACTGAAAAAGAGTGTATAGGATGATAACTACGTTTCACGTCCGGGTATGTGCGAAATGACTCTGGAATAGCCCCCATTGCTACGGTTGGTGTTACATCAGGATCAAATGGCGGCAATTCATTCATCACTTCAGTGACCCATTCTTCTGGAATTGCCGGATTCCCCCACTCTCTTGGGTCCGATACATCAGCACTGTGAGCTGGCATGATAATCGTACCCTTTGAAGTAATCACATCTTGCAAAGCTTGAATAACAGCTACTGGCCCTCCGCAGACCCAGCCTAACGATTTCATCGAAGAATGTACAATAACAACCATACCTTTGTGTAAGCCTAGATTTTTTAAGTCATTCGTAAGTGAAGTGCGTGTTTGGGGTGCTTTAGATTGTTGAATTAGTTCTGTCTGACTCATGATGATTTATCTCCTTATATAAATAAAATAATAGATTAACAGTATTTTTAGATGCCTGCAAACTTATTGTTACTCCCAATCTGACCCGTTCGTTAGCGCAATTTGACATTCCCACAGTTTGTGAAACTGAAAATCTAAGTGCAATGCTTAACCAATTTGTCTAATTAGTAATAAACACCCTTCTCAGCAAAAACAATTTCCCCATTACCTGCATCTAACTCTGCTTCAATTCCAATCGGAAACACATGAGAAGGAAAAGTATGGCCGACATCAACATTTGACATAATTGGGAAGCTTTGATCACCGATGACCTCGAGTAAAAGCTCTTCCTGGCCAAAAGGAGACCCAAGATCATTAAAATGTTCATGTTTGCCTAAAATCAATCCCTGGATTTTGTCAAATACACTATGAAGCTTTAACATTAAAAACAATCTTCCTCTGTTGCCATGTCCTTTAATGAATCTTCAATAAAAAGGATGGCGTTATTAAGATTCGGAAAATACTCCGTACCTATAAAGGCAAACATGGCATTCAAGTTGCCACCAATTAGTTTCCCACTTGCTTTGCCACTTGACACATTTCCACCCTTCATTATTAACCATCGTTTTTGCCCTGTCTTGTGAATGCCAATCGATAAGTTCTTCTGTCCATTCATCAGGTACTTCAAGTGTATAGGGAGCTTTTTTTCGCCAAATATTTCATTTTTAACATAGTCTGCACCTGATTTGAGCATTTCTGGATATTCTCCAAAAGAGGGAACAACGGCAGGACCATAAAACGTGTGCAGGCCTGTTTTTTGATAAATCCCCAAAAGCAATGCTGTGACATCGCTGTAACCCATAATAATTTTTGGGTGCTTTTCTAAGGCTTTGTAATCAATGTAAGGTAATAAAGAGTTAGAATTCATCCCGCCAATCGTACTTATAATGGCTTTAATCTCTGGATCTCTGATAAATTCGTTTATTTCTTCTGCTCGATCACGGATACTAGCTGACCGATAACTCTGTTCCTTATTGGTACAACGGCCTTCCACCAAATCTAACCCCATGCTTTCCAAATGCGCTTTGCCTCTTTTAAAACGTTCAGGGAACTTTACGGGTGCCGGGGTGGAAGGGGATATTATTCCTACTTTATCTCCTTTTTTTAGATGATTTGCTTTCATCACTGCCACCCTTTCCTTACGTCAATGATCTTTTAAAAACATAACTTGCTTTGTTGTAATCCATTTTCTCCTCATAAAAGCGATGGGCATCGTAGCGTTGTAACCCTGACGAAAGGGCAATACTTTCATAATTATTCTCTAATGCCCAGTCATGCACGAAAGAGAGAAGCTTTTCTCCGTGCCCCTTTGAACGCCGATGAGTATCAGTCACTAAGTCACAAACCCAAACGAACCGTCCATAGTATAAGGTTATCATAGGCTTGAATCCAGTAACAGCAACGATTTCTCCTTGATCATACAAGGCAAACAATCGGTACATATCTTTTTCTCTCGCCTCAGCTACCAACTCCACGTATTCATTTTCGTTAAGATGAGAACGCAGTTGATTCATAATAGGGAAAGCTTCTTCCCATTCTTGCTCAGAGATTAATTCTTTTACATCCATTTATAGTCCCTCCTTAAAATTCATATAACCACTATCATTAAGTGGCTATAGGGAATAAAATGAGTATAACTCTATACTGGCATTATCAAAATAGCCAGATACATCATATTAAACAATGCCAGATAGAAAAACGGAGGTAGGCTCGATGTTTGAAGTCACCGTTGATTTAAACGCTAAAAGTAATACCCCTTTGTATCTCCAAATTTTTCAGTATTTTAAGCAAGAAATTCAATCAGGTAGGATAGAGGATGGAACAAAGCTCCCTTCAAAGCGAAAACTTGCTCAGCACCTGGACGTTAGCCAACTTACCGTTGAGTCTGCATATGATCAGCTGAAAGCAGAAGGATATATTCAAAGCAAACCTAGAAAGGGGTTATTTGTACAAAAAGTGGAGTACGATATACTCCCTAACCAAAATGCGCCACAGTTTCATACAACGGAATCATCACAAATATCAGAGCAAATAAAGTATGACTTTCATCATGGAAAAATTGATTTGAATTATTTTCCGCACAAAACGTGGCGTAAAATCAGTATCGATTGCTTAAGTGATAAGCAACATTTATTAAACGGTGACCCTCAAGGAGAATTTAATTTACGCAAAGAGATTTCTATGTATCTTTTTCAATCCCGAGGGGTTCGATGTTCCCCTGATCAAATTGTGATTGGGGCAGGCACACAATATTTAGTTGGTATTCTTTGTATGCTTATGAATAAGAAGTCCGTTGTAGCAGTCGAAGATCCAGGTTTCCATAGGACGAAACATGCTTTGAAAAACCACGGCATTCCTATTGAACCAATCCCTCTGGATGAAGAAGGGATCGACATAAAACGGCTAAAGAAAAGCTCTGCAAATATTGCTTATGTTACGCCTTCCCACCAATTTCCTACCGGGGTTGTTATGCCGATCTCACGAAGGTTGGAGCTCCTTAAATGGGCAGAAAAAACAGGAGGATATATCATCGAGGATGATTATGACGGAGAGTTTAGGTATAAAGGAAAACCGATTCCAAGCTTACAGGGGATTGACTCATCAGGAAATGTTATTTACTTTGGAACATTTTCCAAATCATTGATTCCCTCTGCTCGCATAAGCTACATGATCTTACCTGAGGAACTGATGAATAAATACCATCAAACGTTGTCGATGAATAAACAAACCGTCCCTCGTTTATATCAAGATATCTTGTTTTAATTTATGAAAAATGGCTACTGGGAAAGACACTTAAATAAAATGAGAACCGTATACCGCAGCAAACATAAGACATTAATTGCAGCCATTCATCAAGAGATGGGAGAAAAAGTTAACATTATTGGCGATCAATCGGGTTTGCACATCCTTTTGGAAGTTCAAGGGGAAAAGACTGAAGAAGAATTGATTGATGCAGCTGAAAAACACAGTGTGAAAGTCTACCCAACGTCGATTTATTATGAGAGAAGGGAAAATAACAGCTCGCCTTTGTTATTACTCGGGTTTGGCGGTTTGTCGGAAGCTGAAATAGAACAGGGGATAAGTCAATTAAAAAAAGCTCTTTTTTGAGAAGAGCTTTGTGTGTCTATGATTCATATCATCCACAATAAGCAGCTCGGTATTTTAATAGGTAGCTGTCTCTGCGGATAGTCTAACCACAGGGACACAAGAAATCGAAAACCAGAGCGGAATCCGTATCTTAAACGGCGCGATTGTTGGATGAAAGAATAAAACAAAAGCCTACCCTATTAGTTGAAAAGTTACTTTTGGGTTTAATAGAGTAAGCCATCACCTTGATCTTAATAATCGCTTGATCAAGAGAAATAGAAGAAATAGCAGTATACCGCCCAGCATAATACCCGTAATCATGAAAAGAGCTCCGACTAGGTACATAAAGGTGTCTTGATAACTTACGATCGGTGGTGCACCGTATTCTTCCGGCATGATTAAAAAGCGAGCCATTACTAAGTACCCTAAATGAAAACCAACGGCGGCCCATAAACTTCCCGTCCATTCACGAATTAATGCCAGAGCAATACCGAAGACAAAAAATAGAACATAGCTTGGAATGCTAAGGAGAATAATCTCAATTGGCTCCATTCCGACAATCACTTGCAAAATGTGATGACCAAAAGCGAAAAAAACAAAGACGAGTGATTGTGCGAATATAGACAACCAGACGGCGAAACGATGCTTCAGTACATCATAAACAAAGCCACGCAAAGCAAGTTCTTCAGGCAATGCTTCGTAAAAAAATGCGATTAGCATGTTTATGAGGAGTGCGCTAATCCAGTACTGTGGAGCATGCCACTGATTGATATCAATCCATCCGATCATACTGGCAGTGAATAGAGAAATAACAGCCAACACCGTTGCGAGAAAAAAACCTGTAAAAAAGTGGTGGGATCGTTTAAAGGAATACGCGGGTTTATTTGGTTTTCCAGTGAGCTTATGTAACCGTCGATACAAAAATAAAATGATTGGTATTATAATGACGCTCATAACAGTTGCTTGGATGATTTGTCTTCCGTCTCCGGTGATACGGAATTGTTCTTCAGAAATATCACCCGCAATGACTGCCAGAAATATACCGATTGTTGCTGTCGCCCATGCGCCAAGTAAAAGTACGAACCAATTTTTCATTGCGAAATCCCCCCTGATGCTCTAAGTGATTTAGGATCATTAATTATTTTAGAGAATTAGAGGTTATCATACTAGGATTTCAGAATGAATGGAGGGAATGGTGGATGAATGGATGCTAATGGGCGATGAAATATCTAATAGGTGTAAGAAAACAATTCGAGAAGTGAGGTGAAACTGGGTGTTTTTTGACGGGATCATGAAGTCTTTATCGATACAATAAAGTATAATATTTACACTTGTGATTAAAAAAGTTTATTATCAATCGAGGAGCCGTCACTAATGTCGTTGAAAATACAAACTTCTGCTGTTATAAGTGGCAATAATATTCAACTGCCGGACATTGACCTTGCTGTTGAACGAGGCGAGCCTGTATCCATTCAAGGTGATATCGATTGGCTCGAATCATTCCATTCCGTATTCCTTCAGTCATCACCCTTCTTTTCAACACAAACCATCAACCATGATTCAAAAAATCGATTTGTCTTTCTCCAATCGGATGGTTTGTATATTCGGCTAACACCGAGACAGCTGATTCGCTTTTGGAAAAAACTATACGGTCAATCAATTGAGGAAGAAGACATGTTGAACATTTGCGACCTTTCTCATGTTGCCAATAAACGAATTAAGCGCTTGACCGCTATGGAACAACGACGCTTGCATTATGCACGCTGTTTAATCATGCCAAGTGAGGTTTGTCTGTTTGACCAGCCTATCCTTCATGCAGATCGCCAAACAAAACATACTTTTTATAATTTGTTGGACCATTTGACCGACCGGTTTGTGCTCCTTACCACCACTTCATTGGAAGAAGCCGTCCAACTCGGCAGACCATATCGCTTGAGTGAACGCGGCTTAAACGCAATAAATAATAGTGATGACCACTCAGCTGCTGTTCACATAGAGCCAGAAGCAACGCCAATTAAAATCGAGAAAATTACCGCTAAAGTTGAAGACAAATATATTTTATTTGACCCGTTGGAAATCGATTATGTAGAAAGCCATGATGGGCAATCGTGGCTATATGTCAATAGTGAAACCTTTGCCTCACCGATGCCGCTAAAAGAACTGGAACAACGGTTACGTCCATTCGGTTTCTTTCGTTGCCACCGGTCATACATTGTCAATTTGCAACGCGTGCGGGAAGTTATCATTTGGAGCAAAAACAGTTACAGCTTAAGCCTTGACGACAGACATAAAAGCTCCGTCCCGCTGTCAAAAGGAAAATACACCACTTTAAAAGAAATGCTGCGTATGTAGGGAGTAAACAATGGAACAAAAACCATTCACCGCATTGATATATAAGGAAATAAACAATTTGCGTTACAACGGTCAATTCTTTGTTACAGCAACTATTCCGTTGATCATTTATGTCTTGTTCATGTTGGATGATTCCATATCTTGGACAGTACTTATCGTCCTAACGCTGATCTTTTTGCCGCTTCAAATTCAGGGTAATTTGCTCGTTGAAGAAAAAGAACAACAGACCTGGCGTATCCTTGAACAACAAGGGATTTCTCTTTATGGTTTAACGCTCGTTAAAGCTTTGCTTCCAGCTGCGATGACGCTGTTTCTCACATTTTTGATTGCTTATTCCAGCGGTTTAAGTCTTGGTTCAACGTTATTAATCTGTATTTTTATTATCCCGGCTCTTTTCATTATGCTTTCTATCGGAACGATCATAGCTGTATATGCCAATAATAAAATTGAAGTCATTATATGGGAAGCACCCATTATTATTATTTTTATTTCCCTGGAAATAATTAATCAAGTACTAATGAGTAGCGAATATTCCACAATTTTATCTCTGTTCCCCTATTATCATTTCATTCGGGGATTATTGCTGATCCCTGACCAGCCTCCGGAGGCATTTTCCGTTTCATTTCTATATACCTTAATCTTGTCCTTAGTATTTGTTGTCCTCGCTGTATTCGTTATTCACAAGCGTAAACAATCATTTTAGCCTTGCCAATGAGGGCAAGGTTTACTCCTTTCATCTTCCTATAGCTCCATTCACCCCATTGATGATCTCTTTTCATTGAGTTTTTATAGTAGTGATTGGTAACGTCTAATACACTTAATCCGGAGACATCCACGGGGAAAAAGGTGAGGGGAGAGCATGATATGGAATTTTTATACTCTTATTTGATATTATTTTTAGTTGCGATGATCCCATTTATGGAAATGCCGGTTGCCGCACCATTGGCTGTTTTTATCGGTTTGCCAATCGTTCCGGTTATTATCATTGCATTTGCCGGAAACTTTCTAAGTCTCCTGATCACAATATGGTTTATTTACGGGATAAAAGGCGTAGCTGAACGTAGAAGAGCCCGTAAAGAAGGTGACCAAGGTTTTATTTCCAAGCGAAGAACTCGGGCCAAACGCATATGGGGGAAATACAGCATGCCGGGTTTGGCGATCATTGGCATGTTTTTTGTTGGAGGTCACATCACTGCACTTGCCGCTTGTTCTTTCACAGGGAATCGGTTCAGTGTCACATTATGGATGGCAATCAGCATGGAGGAGCCCTCGGTATCGCTGCCTACTTCGGCTATGATTTTGTAAGTCACCATCCATGGGCAGGCATGCTGGAACCTTCGTAGATGAAGTCAAGCTCTACATCGTCTGTTTATTTCATATGAAAAAAGGACACAATGATCGAATAAACGACAATGATTGAGGTGTTCGGCTTATGAAGGGTGATCATCTTACCGGCTTACCGCAAAAGGGGTATGTAAGCCGCAATCTATGGACAGGCATTCTTTTCGGCATAGGACTTGCTGCCTTCTTAGATGAAGTGATTTTTCATCAGCTTCTGGGGTGGCATTTTTTTTATGATCGATCTACAACCCGAATCGGAATTATATCTGACGGGTTTTTCCATGCCTTCAGCTGGGTTGCTACTGTAGGATCATTGTTCATAGTTGCTGATCTTAGACGCAGAAATGCATGGTGGCCAACTAGATGGATTGGTGGAGCTTTGGTCGGCTTGGGAGGATTCAATCTTTACGACGGTATTGTCCAGCATAAAATCATGGGGATACATCAAGTGCGGTATGACACCGATAACTTGCTAATTTATGACATCGGGTGGAATCTGACTGCTATTATTATTTTAACTGTCGGGATCATTGTGTTGCTTCAAACAAGAAAAAGAGTGAAAGGAAGGATTGGCTGATATGCAAAATCATCACCCGTCTGTATTTGTTGAATGGGTGCTTGTCTTTCCTTTTCTGGCCGCTCTTATTGTTTACACCGGGTCTTTTTTTATTTCGAGAAAAAAAGGCAGGAAGTGGCCGGCGTTCCGCACAATTTTTTGGTTTGCGGGCGTCTTTCTCTGTCTGATTTCCGTTGCCGGTCCAATAGCACATATGGCTCAGGTAGACTTCCGGATACATATGGCAGGGCACCTCTTTCTTGGCATGCTTGGTCCGCTGCTGATGGCACTTGGTGCTCCGGTGAAACTGTTGCTCCGCTCCCTTTCTATTCAGCGGGCGAGAAGTTTGACCAGGATTCTGCGCAGCCGGGTACTCGGTTTTTTAAGTAATCCTGCTGTAACGGCGGCCTTGAATATTGGTGGTCTGTGTGTGCTTTATACAACAGATTTATTTAGGGTGATGCATGAGAGCCCACTTCTGCATGTCGTCATCCACCTTCATATTTTCCTGGCAGGATATTTGTTTACCGTATCGCTCATTTATGTTGAACCGATTTCGCACCGAACCAGCTATCTATACCGCAGTATTATTTTAGTGTTCGCGCTCACAGCCCACGGCATTCTATCGAAATATATTTATGCACGCCCCCCGGAGAGTGTTTCCGCGGATGAAGCAGAAGCGGGTGGTATGCTGATGTATTATGGCGGGGATGCCGTCGATCTGATGATTATCATTATCCTATGTTATCACTGGTACCGTGCCACTACCCCTAAGGAAACGGGGAATGACAACGGGGTTTTGGTTTAAGGGTTTATTGGTGCTTCCGAGGAAGTGTAAATTAATGGTGGCAAATTAGAGGGTTTAATGCGGAGGTTTTATCACATAATAAAGTGAAACTTCCAACAGAGGTGGTGAGTTATCCCCCCTCTGATGGTTAAAATGTACGCCGGCTAAGAGCGCCATGTCCTGTGGCAACGCCGGCACTGGCACATACTGTGCGTCGGAACTAATCGGACGCGGATAAAATAACTGTTTATTATGGAGGTATATAATGGAACAAGAAGAAAAGTTAAAAACTGCCGGAATTGCCATGGGAAGTGATTTTAAACTACAGACCTTGGGGGGTGGAGAAAAAACGACGAAAACAGTTGAAGATATAGAGAAAGTGAAAGCCATTGTTAATGATTGGAATGCTATGCCTAAAAAAGCAGCCGATCGTACAATTGAACAATACGGCCCGCCAAACGAAGCAACCCAGAGCAGGTTAATCTGGTATAACAACGGACCTTGGAAACGAACGATTGTTTATCGTGATGAGATTCCCCACGATTTTCCGGAACCTCATACCGACTGTATTGAAAACTATATAAACTATCCTGTTCCGCCAGAAATGTTTAGTGAGCTTGCAAAATTTGATGGCAGCTTGATTGTTGAAAGGACAAGAGGTGAAGTATCATCCCGGTGTGATATGGAAGCCGCTAATATCGCTGCCCTCAATTTAATGAATGATATCGTAACAGGCAAATTAAGCGCTGAAGAAGCACGTGATAAAAATAGTGAAGCAATCTCTGCTTTTATGATGAATAGACCAGCACCTTATGCAGAAAAACTCCAATTCGAGGTATCAAAAGAAGCAAAGTATGATACAGATGTTGTAACTGCTGCAGACGAAATGGCTGAACAAGGCGTGAAAAAAATAAAAGATACTGCCGATACAAACAACAATAGCCAAGATACTAACTATCATTAAAATCGTCGATTGTTTACTCTAACCCATCAGGTGAGTATATTCGTGGGAGAAGTTGTTTCTCATTTCTCATATAAGGGTGATCACCACACTGCTAAAACGGAATTAGTTTTTTGTCTAACTAACCTCTTAACAATTAAGAATGGGTGCGTCTCATCTTTATATGAGTAATCCATATGTTTAAATCATCGAAAAAAAGACATTAGCCGTCGCTAAAGCTGGCATATGTCTTTTTTTACAAACTCAGCAATATTCCGCTATCAGTTACCCTGAAAATGAAAATCAAAAGCAGGATTGCTGTATCTTCAAACCTGCTTTGATTTCGTTTAAGCTTAAATCTTATTCTTTATACCGTTCAATTCATTTTCAGTGATGCTCGTCATTTTAATAATTTCTTCATCTGAATAGCCGTTATTAAGCATAACTTCAGCAATTTTCCGCTTGCTTGCCTCTATGCCTTCTTCTCGGCCTTCCATTCTGCCTTCCTCCCTTTCTTTTCTCAGCTTGTCAAATAACGGTTTTAATGTTGGGGGATCGGGAAACGAGGTATTATGCATGAGACTCACCTCCTCCTCTGCTATAGGATTAAATTCTTCTTGTAGCTTTTGGCTCAGTTCTTCCGGAACGGTTAATAAATAATCGACAAATGATAATAATGATTGGGTGTACGCCTGTGAATAGTTTTTGTTATGGAGTATCAACTCGAACAACTGTCGTTTAAACTGATAGCGATCATCGGCATTATTTTCGCTTTTCAACATGTATTTACCGGCTAATACGACGAGTGCAAAAGGATTGTTTGACTTTAGCAACGCTTCTTCATCCTGAGCCCTTATTTTATAGGTATTGTAAGCATAGGTTAGGGTAGTTCCATGAAAGTGATATTCGTAAGATGTGGGTTGGAACGATTGGTCGGCATCGGTAAGGAGGGCAATTGCATAGATTTTTTGTTTGTACTTATCAAAAATACGGTAGAAATATTGAAACATACGCTCGGGGAAATCATCTTCTTTGGACCCTTGTATCTCAACATGAACAAGAACCCACTGTTCTTTCCCGTCTTTCAGATGAACTTTCATGAGTTTGTCCGTATACTTTGTCCCTTTTTTCTCCGGAAAGGTGCGTTTTAGTTCCTGTTCTAGTGAGTCTGGCTGTTTGTTCCAATCCAATTGCTCGTAGAGATCGGGCACGAAAAATAACAGGAAAGGTTCGAACAGATCGGTGATCACTTTTTTCCAAAGGCCGTCATGGTCTAAATACGGGGCGGGTTCTTCTTGAACAGCTACAGGCATCGTATTTGTCATTGTTTTACCACATCCATTGTGAGATGATGAATATCCACGGTGAGCTGACAAGGAGGAGGTTAATAACGGAGGGATATTGTATGTAAAGAATAGCATATCCACTGAACAAAAAACAAGCGTTCCCCTTAATTTACCCTTCCCCTTCCTTCCACCAGTTAACCCTAAATTGACCGTCGTGTCCGTGTATAGCCCGCACAACAATATATTTAACGGCTTCCTCTTCAAAATGCACGCTTAATACGTCGTCATCGTCATCCCGTGGATTCATTCCTACGTTTTCACTATTTTTATCATATACAGATATTCCATAACTATTACCATTCCTAAACTGGTGATCCACTTCAAAATAAATTTGATCTCCTTGAACACCATGAATGGGTACTAAATGCTCGCCGTTAAAATATTCGTACTCAACCTCTACAAAATTATCGCCATGTACCTCATCCCAACCTTGTTTACTCGTATGATCAAAAGGAATCATCATAATGGAAATCAATGGAACGACAAATGCAGCCCAGCTATACCACTTGGTAACCTTCAATTTTTCCTTTCCAAATAAAAATAGAAGAGAGAAGAAAGCTCCGATTGTACCGGCAATCAAAAGGTAAATAGGTGATAACGTGGCCAGAAAAATAAGATACCCAAATAATATGTACAACACAATCTGTTTATTTATTGTAAAAGACGACAAAAATTTTCCTATAAAATCAATGATGAAGGAGCTTATTAATCCATACCCAAAAAATACAGCCCAAATCCATGGAGTTGTGATCAGTTCATGGATTTGGAACAAATTAAATCCGGTGTAGATGAAAATAAAGATAAAGAATATGGAGATCGAAAAGCTGGCCCCAATCAGCTTTTGCAAGACATTTTTGAAAGCAAAATACATCTTCAAGGCCCCCCTATTATTTTTTAAAGAATGCTAGGATGGCCCTTGGGACAAATAAAAGAATGTCACCAATAAACCAAATCCAGTCCATCAAGCCTTCACGTTTTCGTTTTTGTTCGCCCTCGTTATTACTCATCATTCCTCCTGCTAACCTCGATATTAGTAATTCCTCTATCCATTCGTTCATAAGTTTTTCTTATTTTTAGAACCCATAATCATTATACGCAACATGTGACAGTGTAGTCGATCATATTTGATGTCCCTCCAATGCCTTTCCGGCTTCATATGTAAAACACACTTGTTTATTCATAACAAAATACGGGAAAAACCTTCCTACATCATTAATAAATTAATAATGATGAAACTTACTAATCCATGCCCAAATAGAGCAAATCCATGGAGGGTGTGACAAGCTTTTTGAAAGTACATTCATCTTTTCATTTACGCTACAAAGAGGAAGGTTTAAGGGGGATGAAGGCAATGGTAGCAAGAAGTGTGAATATGAATATAAGACATTTCCTTCTTAAGCAGAAAGGGCTCTTGGGAAGTCGTATCGTTGAAACCTTGTCGCGTAGAGAAACCGTTAAAAGTTCTTGGCAAAGGTTTAAAGAGGACAGTTTACAAGAGGTCGAAAATAGAGCGAACAGGTTATCTTTCACACAAAACCAAAAAATGGGAATTATTCAGGATTATCTTGATGAATGCCGGCCATTCTTATCTGATGATCAAATAAACGAATTAGGATACTTTTTAAGGCGCTACTCTTAAAAAGGGCAAATAGTACGTTTATTCCTGTAGAGAGATTCTTTTGTTCCCGATAGCCAACAAAATTAAAGCTAAAACGAAAAACAGCATGCCAATGAAAAAACCTTGACCTGAATCAAGAAATACCAATTCAATGATCATACTGACTGCAGCAAGGAAAAAGCTTATTTTCATTAAAATAATATAGATCATCGGAAGAGTTCCTTTCTTTACAGATGCTTTGATCTTTTGTCATATATCCATACCCCAATCCTGAGGAGTAAAAGAGATAACCCCGTCAGAAGTATAAATAAGCCGTACGTCCCGAAAGGCTTGAAAAAATGACTCCATTCTTGATCGTACAAAATAAACAAAATTAAGGAAATGAAAAAAGAAGAGCCGAGTGTTATATAGATATATTCCGTTCTCCAATTACTGGCAATAAAATATCCGAGCATAGGGTAAAAGATAAGCCAAATAATGTACATAATTAATGATTGATAATTATAATCAAGGTACATTCCTAGAAAAGCAAAAGGAATCAAAGATGCAATAATAAACATAGCTGATTTCAGAATATCAATCAAACTGCCCCCCTTGCAGTTCCATCTGCTCACTTAGTCTAATATCAATGATTCTTCATAGTCTTCGCCTTGGTCGGCCCACTGGATATTGACTTCAATATTGACATCCTCCGGAGTAGTTGAACAACTTGAGCATCCACCTTCAGTAGTAATAGAGGGTTCCGGACCGATCGATTCCCTGGATATTTCCAAACCTCTGTCCGTCACAATTTCAATATCAGTGATAGCCTCATGGTTATCGGGCATGTAATGGAAAGTATGGAAGGTTGATTCCTCCGTATCAGTGGGTTGCTCTGCACGAAACTCGACTTTCCATACCTCCCCTTCATCACTTTTATCAATAGATTGTTGACATCCCGTCAATGAAATTAAACTTACTAACAGAAAAATGATCCATTTCATAAAATTCCCCCCTATACATTCATTTTATATCACGCAGAGCCTGCCCTATTCAAGATAAGCGTATCCTGGAGAGCAGACACGGAAGCCGGAGCCAGAGAAATGACTCCTTGCTTCCTGATGGGTGATACGGGGGATCCTTCTAATTATTGTTCACCGTCACATTCATTTGCATCAAACGTTTCGTGATCAAGAGAGCTAATCCGCCGATAACAATAGCTCCCAGCCAATAAAAAGGAATGGTAGCTCCGGCGGGATCTCCGAATACGCTGAATATCATGCCGCCTAACATGGCAAAGCAGACAACGATGCCGATAAGAAAGACCGGTTTTAAAGAGGGAAATAACAGAAATTCACCGTTATGTTCGCTTTTCCCTTTTTTATACAGGGTGATTCCAATGAATAAACTCATCAGCAAGATGGGTAAAGAAACGACCAATTGCATCCCCATTGGTATCTCAGGCAAGACACCGACGAAGCCCATGACCTGAAATGGCAATACCAGAATCATAAGCCATTCATCCAAGTGAGTTGCCGTTAACCTTCCCAAATTCCCGAAATGGGTGGTGAAAAAAACACTCAATAGTATGGCGAAACCATAAGGAAATATTAAAAAGATAAAACTTAAAACAACCTGGGAAATCATCTCCCCTGAAATGGTCCCCATAAATAGCGTGAAGGCAAAAATCGCCAAGTAAGCCAGCAAAGGAACAAGAAACATTTCAACGAAGCTAAAATTCACAAGCGCATCGCGATATTCCGAGAACCAAATGAGCCCCCACGCAACCAAACAGTTAAGGCTCATGATGACAGTGATTGACCCAAGGCCGATACTGGCTTTTGAAACAAAAAGTTTTTGCCTGGAAAATGGCAACGAAAAACTAAAATCATGCCGGCGTGTATTTCTCTCTAGACCAATTAACATGCCTCCCATAACCACAATGGCTATGATCGAAAACAATGATAGTGCGTTTGCAGAGAAGATGTCTTGAACAAAGTTGTCCATACGACTAGAGAAAACATGGGTCACTTCTGACTCTAACAACCTTAAATGATCTAACTCCAGTATGGTTCTTAACGGGTATTGAATAGCAAATATAATCGTTAAAATCAGAAGGATCATTGCCGACGGTTTCAAATCTTTTTTTAGTAAGGCTTTATTCAGCAATCGAGTCGCCCCCTAACTTGGCCGCGAATAAGTCTTCCAGCTTTAAAGGCAGTTCTTCGTATAATAAGGGTTCGGTTTTCTGCAACTCGATTTCGAGCTCTTGAAGATTGCCTGCCGCCAGACACGTGTACGCCCGACCCGATTGTTGCAAGATATAAAGCTGATTCAAAAGCGAATCTGGCATTTGTTCACGGTAGACGATCTGCCATTTTTTATAAGTGTCACGCAACTCATCCAGCTGGAACGTTTCTGCAACCTCTCCTTCCTTGAGGACAAAAATTTGGTCGGCCAAGCTTTCCAATTCATCCAAGCGATGGGTAGCGATGATGATGGATATGTTTTCTTTCGCTACTTCATCGAGCATAAAACGCATGATTTCTTTTTTCATGATGACATCAAGCCCGTCGGTCGGCTCATCCAAGAGGACGTATTCAGGCTTAGTCGCAAAAGCAAGAATGAGCGAAAACAATGCTTTTCGGCCTTTCGAGTATTGTTTAACCTTTTTCGTTTCCGGCATTTGAAACCGATGCATTAATTCCTGAAAATAATCATGGTCAAAGTTCGGATAAATATCCGCGTATAATGATGCAATATTGGAAACTGAATAATTTTTTAAGGCCTCAACACTATCTTCTACATACAACATGGACGCTTTTGCTTCGGGTTTTGCAAACACATCCTCACCATTCACTGAAATTGTTCCTTGATCGGGATCTAAAATTGTAACCATCGTCCGTAACAATGTTGTTTTACCAGCTCCGTTTCGCCCTACGATTCCGGTAATGGTTCCTTTCCCAACGGTGAATGTGATATCCGTTATAACTTGTTGCTCCCCCATCGTTTTGGAAACGTTTTGCACGTGTATCATGACTTTCCCCCAAATTGTTTATAGTACCAGGCGACCCAGTCTTGCATCACTTCTTTTTCTATCCCGGCGTAGTGCCCTTCGAGAACGACCTGCTTAAGTTTTGTCTTTACCGATTCGATGTCTTTAACAAGAATTTCCTCGGGTACTTGCTCTGCAATAAATGTCCCTTTCCCACGCATCGTTACGATGATGCCCTCCCTCTCCAGTTCTTGATAGGCTTTACTGACCGTATTCGGATTGACGACTATTTGCGTGGATAATTCGCGTACGGATGGGATTTTGTCATCTA
The DNA here is from genome assembly GCF_003336365.1 of Salicibibacter kimchii. Taxonomy (GTDB): domain Bacteria; phylum Bacillota; class Bacilli; order Bacillales; family Marinococcaceae; genus Salicibibacter; species Salicibibacter kimchii. Next base: position 2,931,636 of record NZ_CP031092.1, read on the forward strand.
CTTTTAATATCCCGCGAGCCACTTGTTCCTTAATTTGATTCATAATCTGACGATAAATAGGTTCTCTACTCCGTGGATCAATGGATAGCATAAGTTCCCTCCCCGGGGATGAACTAAATGTATTAGTTAAACTGGTACACTTAGTGTAAAAAAGAGAAAAGGGACTGTCAATAAAAAAATCTCAGCACGAGGCTGAGATTTACGGTTCCTGCTACTCCGGCTTGATAGGCATTCGTTTAGTGAGTAAGCGAATGACCCACAACCCGGCAGCAATCAATAATAAAGTGCAAACAAGGGAAATAGAGAGCGAAAGGACAGGCATCGGGATATTCAATAACCTTACTAGCGGCAGTGTCCAGTCGTTTTCCCATAATAAATCAACGGCTGAAATATAGAGAATCCCTATCACGATAAACACTAAAAGCCCCCAGCCTCCGAAGCGATAATAACCGCCTATGACCATCCAGCCTGCAATGTAGTAGCACAAGATGATCAGGCTATAGACGAGGACAGGCATGAGCCAAACGGATGTCGTGTTCAGAAAATCCATCTGTGAAGTGCCCGGGTCGAAGGCTGTGAAAGATCCGATCAGCGCCAGAACTGCGGCAAGGATTGCGGCAATGATCATGATGCTGAAGGCTACGCCCGTGGCCGCGATCGATGAACCTATAAAATAATCCTTGCGCGTAATGCCATTTTTTACGTAATAAGTGAGAAAAGCCATTATAGTTAAAAGCCCAATGACGAGCATATAAATTTTAGTAGGTTGATATATGACGGATATAAGGTTCCAATTTTCTGCCTGCATTTCAGGTGTGAATAGATAGAGTAGCAGGTACACAACTAATAAGATTGGGATATACCATAATGTCCACTTCATTTGCGTAAAAAACAAGTCGGTTGCCACTTTTGACGCGACAGTATTCTTTTTTGCTTGCATTTTAGCCCTCCTCCTCTTTTGTTAAATGAATGAATAAATCTTGCAAGGAGACCGGACCGATATCCAATCCCAATTTTCCAGCTTCCTTCCGGTCGGCGTCACTGACTTCTCCGTATACCATCGCCGATTTTGTATCCCCGAGTTGCTGTGTGTTTAATGTTGTGCGATTGCTGATGAACGCATCTACGGCTTGCGAAGCGCCAGTCACTGATACGCCACGGCTGATGATTTTGTCGAATGGTTCGTCAACAATGAGAGAACCGTGATCTACAATCAGAACATGGTCAAACAAATAGTCCATTTCCGACACGAGATGCGTAGACAATATCATGATTCTCGGATGACGTGCTTGTTCTTCCAACACCTCCTGATAAAATAACTCACGGGCCGGTGCATCCATGGATACATAAGCTTCATCGAAGATGGTAACCGGGGAGCGATGAGCAAGACCGAGCGTGACATTCAAAGCCGACTGCATGCCGCTCGACAATTCTTTTAACGGTTTATCCAAAGGAAGTTTGAACCGAGCAGCCAAGTCTTTGGCATACGCAAGGTCAAAGTTAGGGCGATAGCGTTCAGCGAATTCAAAAAAACGTTCCGTCGATTCGTATTCGTCTTTGTAATCATCCGTTTCAAAAATGAAGCTCACATACGGCATAATATTTTTGTTTTCAAACGGTGTTTCTCCGCCTACCCGAATCATTCCCGACGTAGGTTCTCTAAAAGATGCCAGCAATGAAAGCAACGTTGTTTTCCCGGCTCCATTTCTGCCGATTAACCCATAGGTTTTGCCTTGTTCCAGGGAAAAAGTAATGTTCTTTAATGCCTCTATATTTTTGAATTTCAATGAAACATCTTGAAACGCCACATCAAGATTCATTAAAATCATCTCCTTTCTTTTTTTTAATCATGGCAATAATTTCTTTTTCTGATAATCTAAGTTTTTCTGCTTCTTGTAACATAGGCGTGAGATAGTCATCTGCAAACAACTCCTTACGGTTCTGTATCAGCTTCTCTTTTGCCCCGGGCGCAACGAACATCCCCACACCCCTTTTCTTAAAAATGACTTTTTCATCAACAAGCAATTGAATCCCCTTTGATGCGGTTAAGTGATTGACCTTATAAAAATGAACCATTTTCGTCGTCGACGGAATTTGTTCGTTTTCTTTTAATTGATCGTTCAATATTTGATCTTCGATTTTTTCTTTGATTTGTTCGAATATCGGTTTCTTATCGTGGAAGGACTGATTCAAAAGTGTTCACCACCTTTTCGGTCCAGATTGTTATATGGTTATATAGTTATGTATATAAGTATATTCCTGTGAGCGATTAATTGTCAAGTTTCATTCGAAAAGATGAGCTTGGATAGCGAGAATGCGCAGTGTTATACAGAATACTTGCGTCTATATTCAAAATAACGACCGTAAGATTTGGAATAAAACCCATTGATTCAGAAAAGTCATTAAACATGGAATGATGAAACCCTAACGAATGAACGCGTAAGTCGTTAGGTCGTCAACGACTAATCATCCCTGCCCGTTTTTACAATAGTGCAGAAATAGTTACACCTAGAAAGGTCAAGCTTAACGTCTTGTCGAGCCAAGGACTCATGCAATGTGCACGAGAACTGTTCCGGCAGTTCTTTTTTTTGATGGAAAAATTCATGTAAATACCCATTGCACTCCTTCAAAATATATAGTACTCTACATTTCAGAGTACTATATAAATAAAAAAGGAGCCGTTGCTCATGGATAAGGAGCCTTCTCGGACAACGCATCAAGATCAGGCACTCGATGATTTGAATTATATTAAACACTTGACCGTTCAGACGCGAAACAGCGCCTCGGAAGCGAGCCCGTATTTTATCATTTGGGGGATCGCTTGGATTATTGGCTATGGATCTGAGTCGTTAGGGTTCGGTGACATTTTGCACTGGATTTGGATGACGCTTGGGATCGTGGGCATGACACTTACCATCTACACCTCTGCCCGTCAGGCCAAAACAAATCCATTACCGAAAGTTGTCGATCGTCAATTAACATTCGGGTTTATCGGTTTTTCGATTACGACATTATTGGTTGTTACCTTAATCATCACCGGTTTCTTGCAATTTCAGGTGGAGTACATCGGGCTGTATTCCATGATTGTTGTCGCTGTGCTTTACATGTTCATAGGAGTCGCTTTGGGAAAAGAAATCTTCTTGATGGGCATCTGGTTCGCGATTATAGCCGCGGGAAACGCTTTTCTGTTTCCGCCGTATCACCCGGCGCTTACTGCTATTATCGGCGGTGGAAGCCTTTTATTCACCGGTTGGATGTTGAAACGTTGGGGACCAAATAATGAGTGACGCGCCACTTAATCGCATCAACGATCTCATTCATGGGAAAGCCCGCCTCGGTATTATGAGCTTGCTTATGACATATAAAGAAGGGGACTTTAATTTTTTGAAACAAAAGCTCAGCCTAAGCGACGGAAATCTCGGTGCCCATATTCGGAAGCTTGAAGAGGCGGACTATATCGAAGTGGAAAAAACATTCGAGAAACGAAAACCGAAGACGGTATGCAGCGTCACGGAAACCGGAAAAGAAGCATATCGACAATACGTACACGCACTTGAGGAAATGTTATATGGAGAGGAGCATGATGACGATGATTCACCTTGAAAAAATCGGTAAAACGTACGGTTCCCAACAAGCATTGCGGGACGTTAGCCTTTCGATCCCGCCCCGGACGTGTTACGGATTACTTGGTCCGAACGGCGCCGGCAAGTCGACACTCATGAAAATACTTGCAGGAATCGTGCTTGATTACTCAGGGGCAATTGACGTTGACGGACAAAATTTTGGGAAGAACCTGAACGCGATCCAGCAACGAATCGGATATATCCCTCAAGAAATCAGTCTCGAACAAACTTTATCCGCACGTGATCATCTGCGCTTCTTTGGGCAAATATATGGATTGCGTGGCTCTAACTTGCAAAAACGCGTGAACAGCATTCTTGAAATGGTCGGGCTCGCCGAACGGCAAAAAGATGCGCTCACAACCTATTCCGGAGGTATGAAACGACGCATCAATATCGGCGCGGCGCTCTTGCATCAACCAGATATCCTCATCATGGATGAACCGACCGTAGGCGTGGATCCGCAGTCGCGCAATTATATTTTTGATTTGATTCGTCAGCTTAAAAGTCAGGGAACGACCATCCTATACTCCAGCCACTACATGGAAGAGATTCAACTTTTATGTGATGAACTCGCCCTCATCGATGAAGGCCAGGTCATCGAATCCGGGACGATTTCCGGGATTCGGCAGCGACACACGGAGCCGTCTATTTATGTGGAAGCGCGTGGCCTTAAAAAAGAACAGTTGCAATCGTACGGTGCGGTACATTCACGGCAAAGCGGGTATGTTATTGAAACAGGGGACGCGCTCTCTGCAATACAATCCCTTTCTGCCAATCTGCAGAAACAAGGCCTGGATGTACAACGACTGGAAATCACCCAATCAAGCCTGGAAGATATTTTCTTGGAACTAACGGGATCCTCGCTTCGGGATACTGCCTAAAAAACCGGTAGGATGTGAAAATATGATCTACGGATTATTCCGTTTTGAACTGAAAAAAAATTTAAAAGATAAAGGCCTTTTATTTTGGATGTTGATTCTACCCATCCTTTTTATCGTTTTGTTTGGTTATATTTTTAGCAATCAAACGACGGACGTCACATTCGACATTCCCTATATGGACGAAGACCAGTCCGAGATGAGTGAACAGTTTATCTCCGCGCTCGGTTCGAGTGACGCCTTTGAATTACAAGCACAAGAGAGTCCAGACGATGCAATCGAAAAACTGGAAAACGGTGATATCAATGCCTTCGTCCACATTCCTTCCGGTTTTGAAGATCAAATCATGGGCGGGGAAGAGAACCCTGTTTATTTTCACTACAATCCGATGTATGAAGAAAACGTAGCACCGATCCGCAGCTTAATCGAAAATGTTAGCTATTCTTTTCAAGAGGAGGGCATGCGAGCGACCCTTAATGATGCCGGACTGGAAGCAGATACGATCCTTGCTCCGGCGATTGAAATCGTTGCGGAAGAACAGGTGGCAAGTGCCGAATTTGATACGATTACGCATATCATACCCGGTTACACGGTTATGTTCACGTTCTTCATTATGATCAGCATGGTCATGAGTTTTGTGAAGGATATGCAAAACGGGATGGTTGCGCGTTTGGCGAGTACGCCGCTTACGAAGTATCAATACTTGCTCGGGAAATGGATCCCTTACATTTTGATTGTGCTGGCACAAATTATCGCGCTATTGTTGTTCGGTTATGTCGTCTATGGCGTAGAACTTGGGAACATCGCGGCGCTCTTTTTAATTTCATTGGCGCTGGCGGTGATTACAACCGGATGGGGCCTTGCGCTCAGTTTAATCACAAAAAATGAAAACATGGGGCTTGCCATCACCCAAATTATTGCTCTAGGTGGCGCCATGATTGGAGGCCTTTGGATGCCCACGGAATTCCTTCCTGAATTCGTGCAAACGATGGGACTATTCCTGCCGCAATACTGGGCACAACAAGGCTTTTTGGAAGTCATGATGTACGGGGGCGGGATCATGGATATTTTAATGTATGTTGTCATCTTGCTTGGTTACGCACTTCTTGGTCTCGTGGTCGCTATTTCCAGCTACCGACGTTTCCTTGCTGCAGCGCGGGGGTAAACCATATGGTAAAATAGATTTGTAGTAATTTTTCAAAATATGACAGGGTGATCGTATTGTTGGTTGGGCTGGCACAGGTGTTCATATCGCTGTCGTTACTCGGTGTTATTTTATTGAGCATTGGTCTGTTTTTAACCGTTTTGCCGAGAAGTCCCCTTCAAAATCTTTGATTTAGTGGGGGATGAATCGGCTTTTTTTAGTAGAAAAATAGGAAAAATCTTGATGAAAATGTATGTTTGGTATAATAGAAATAATAGGAGTTGACAACAAATGCTGTACGTATGAATTATAAATACGAAATGTTTCCAAACGAAAAACAGATGCAAACGATGGATCGTTGGCTGTCTATTTGTCGTCAATAGTACAATTCCGCTCTTTTGGATAAACAGTGTTTTTACCAAAAGAACAAGACTAGTGGTGTGTTTCAGAAATTCTTTCCCTGCTCGCGGATCTTGAAAAAGGTTTGAGTATTCGAATAGATCCGAACATTGGACACGCGTTTGATCATCGACATAAACGACGAACCTAGATTGCAATCCTGAACATATACGGCATCGGCATGGAAGGAGAGCGAAGGGAGCGAGACTGCCGAAAGAGGGACATCATCGGCATGAAATGAGGCCGAGGCGTGTGCGCAAGTCGAAGTATGCACGACATCGGCATGGAAAGAGGGCAACGAGGAGGGAATATGCCGAAGGGCAGGCAACATCGGCATAAAAAGAGAGCAACGCTGTGCTGGGAAGCCGAAGCAGGCACAGGAACGTACCAGACCTTCTATTCATTTGGTTCCTTTCCACTGTTTTTCCACAATTCAACCGTTGCTGTCTCGAAATCTCCTCGATGCCTTTCTTTGTTCTGTTCGCTCGTCGTGAGACATATCAAAATGTTTGAAGATTCAACGACGACGTCCATGGCTAGATCAGCCCCAGCGCTTCGCGCATCTCCTACGCCGTATCGTTTATCCGTCGAAGAAACAATGTCAAAAAAGTGCAGTAGCTGCACATAAAAGTTGCGAACCAACGTCGTGATTTTCTCCATAAACAAAGTTATCACCTTTCGAAAACGTATAAATTCGTTTTTGTAGAAGACCTGAAGATTCAAAATATGGTTATGCAGGGTAATAAAGTTGATTTATACTTTATTACCTGCCAAATGTAAAAACAATGGTGGAGCACTCGTAAGAATTAAACCTCCTTATACTAGTCAAGATTGTTAATTGTTCCAGCTGTGGGAAGCGTGTAAAAAAGGCTTTGTCCGTTCGCGCGCATGTATGCAAGTCATGTGGAACAGTTTTAGATCGCGACCATAATGCTGCCATCAATATTGAAAAAGTTGGACTGGATCTCTTGGGTTTGTGTCCAACTGTATAAATAGTTTGTTTCGACTGGAGTATAAAACAAAGCCCTGGGAGATGACGTAAGACTCGGTTCAATAGAACAAAGCCATCGTCGGAGGGATGACGATGACATACGGGGGATCCAAATCCGCAAATGTCCATGCAGCAAGAGAATCATGGCCTAAAATCCTTCGATGCTAAACATGTATGAAAAGGGCAAGCTTCCAAGATAAGAATTTCGACGAAAGTACTTGACTAAAGGTTGAACCGCAGCAATCACTTAGCCCATGAATGATTCATCATTCATGGGCTAAGTTTTTCTAAGCGAATAATCATTTTATCGTTCGCACACGTTAAGCCTATAAATATTTCCAACAGGTGACGTGTATGTTTAAGTGGTTCCAAAAAGAAAAAATAAACCAACGGAAGAAAAAAACCTTTCAAGATATCTTGTCAACGTTTCGAAAATCTGCAGATTTCGTTTCTTTTCGCGTGTCTGATGAAAGCCCGTTTTGTTTTCATTATTTGGAGACCGTCGTGGATGAACGTTACGTCCATGATGAAGCCCTGCCTTACACGAAGCGAAAAGATATTCATACGCTTACGGATCTCCAGCGGGTGATCCCGCTTGAAGAAACAAAAATCCTTTGTAAGGGCCATTTGATAGAAGAGCAATTATTGCGCGGCCATATTATGATTCAAAAGAAAGACGAAAATGACAAGGTTCTCAGCCTTCCTGCAGAATTGATTGAAGAGCGGGCAATTGAAACGCCGGAAAATGAATTCACCGTTGTTGGACCAAAAGAAGCCTTTATCGAGTCCATCGATGTCAATTTGAATCTGATTCGTAAACGACTGCGAACATCCGATCTTGTCGTTGAGGAGATGAAGGTTGGACGCCTCAGCAAAAGCAGAGTGACGATTTTGTTTATTGAAGGCATCACAAACCGGCAGCTTGTGCAAACCTTGAGGCAACGGATCCAAGATGTGGATTATGATGAAATGGTTGATATTTCTCAAATTAGCCAATTCATCTCGGATTACCCGAATTCCCATATTCCGCAACTGTTGGAAACAGAACGCCCGGAGCGTGTTACATCGGCATTGGCGGAAGGGAAAGTCGCGTTTATGATGGATGGATCCCCGCAGACAACGATTGGACCGACCAATTTCATGGAATACTTTTCGTCTCCGGATGATCATTACATGCTGTGGCCGCTCGGGTCAGCGTTTCGACTGATTCGGATTGTGGCTCTTTTGTTCTCGGTCCATGCGACGTCATTTTACATTGCTGTCACTTCCTACCAGCATGAGTTGATCCCCGACGAGTTATTGGACACGCTGATTGCTTCAAGAATCGAAGTTCCCTACCCGCCGATCGTGGAGGTTATGATCCTCGAGTTAACGGTTGAGCTGCTCCGGGAAGCAGGGGCAAGACTTCCGAGTCGTATCGGTCAAACGATTGGGATTGTCGGCGGGATTGTCATCGGAACAGCTGTTGTTGAGGCATCTTTAGCCAGCAGTGTACTCTTGATCATGATTGGAATTACGGCGCTTGCATCCTTTACGGCGCCGATCTACAAAATGGGAAATACCATTCGGTTAATTCGCTTTCCTTTTATTCTATTTGCGCAATGGTTTGGGATTTTTGGCATGGCATTCTGTTCGGCACTCTACCTTAGTCATTTATTCAAGTTGACATCATTGGGATACCCTTACTTAGCTCCCCTCTATCCGTTGCGCGTCAAAGACCTTAGAGATGTAATTATCAAGATGCCGATTCAAAAGCAGCAGAAACGACCGACGGTCCTGCGGCCGCAAAAACGGAAACGGTTTGATGTAAAACAACGAAAAACCATCCCTAAGGATATCGAGGAGTAGGTGTATGCAAGGAAAAACCATGATGACGAGACAAATCCCCCCGTTTTTAACATTTTTTATCGTGACCGTGATGCAAGTTGGCGTAGGTGTTTTTACGTTTCAACGCCCAATCGTAAAAATGGTCGGTCAGGATGGCTGGATGGCCATTATTATTTCAGCGTTAATGGTCCATATCGTTATTTGGCTGGTCTATCAAATGCTGAAGGAAAACGAAACCGTCGTCGATGTTCAAAAAAGAGTGTTTGGGAAAATACTGGGGAGCCTCTTGAGTGCGTATTGGATCGTTTACTATAGTTTGTTTGTGCTTGTTATTTTGGTGAGTTATGTGGAAATCCTTCGCGTGTGGCTATTTCCGGAAGTCTATCACGGGCTTCTCTCTTTTCTTTTACTGTTTCTCGTCTATTTATTTGTGGGAGGCGGTTTGCGGATGGTAACGGGGATAAGTGTGCTGTCCGTGCTCTTGGCGGTTCCTTTTTTGCTTTTTACCCGCTTTCCCTATGGGCAAATGCAATTAGGAAGCTTATTTCCCATATGGGACCACTCTGTCATGGATATATGGATGGCTACGCAAACGATGACATTTCAATTTTTGGGCTTTGAAGTTCTTTTTATGGCTTATCCTTTTATTAAAGAGGCGCCGCGATCACAAAAATGGGCGCATCTAAGTGTCATTGTCAGCACGATGGTTTATTTGTTTACCTTCGTTCTCCCCGTGCTTTTTTTCCAAGAACAGCACCTCTCCACGATCATATGGCCAACGATTTCCTTGTGGCGCATGGAGTATCTGGGGGTGTCTATATGGTTTATGATTCTCGTGCCGAATTTGGCGTTGGGGTTATGGGCGGCAAGCCGTGCAGCCAAACAAACGATGAAAATCTCCCAGCGCCGTTCGCTTCAAGGACTCATGGTTATCGTCTTTGCAGGTGCTTTCTTTTTTGTTACGCGGTGGGAGATTGAGTCCCTTTCTTCCTTTACAGGGGAACTAGGACTTTATACCGTTTTTGTTTATCTACCTTTTTTATATCTGATCGAAAGGATCGTCTCGAAAAGGGGGCGTCATTGGTGATTAAGCAGATATGTATTCTCTCCCTTATGGGGATATTTCTTGTAGGAGGTTGCGGCCCCACGTCTCATTATGTGGAAGACATTTTTTATATTCAGGTGATGGGCCATGATTTGGAGGACGGGGAACACCGGATCACTGGCTTAAGCACCATTTTTACGGCTGCGGAAGATGCGTTACCAGAAAATAAAGCGATAAACGTTTCCGGTGAATCACTTGAAAGACTTTATGATTCCCTTCAATCAGAATCGCCTCGATATGTTGACACAGGACGAACACGCGTGCATTTGTTTCAGGAAGAAATGGCTAGGCAACAGGGGGTCATTCGATCGCTTGATACCATTCAAAGAAATCCTATGATCAACCAAGACATGCAGGTGGCAATCACACGAGAACCTGCACGGGACATGTTAGAGGAGGATTACGATTTTCAGGAACCCATCTTCCGTTATTTACAGGATTTGATTGAACAAAATCAGGAGGAGCAGATGCCGCAAACGAGTTTGCATGATTTTATGTATAATTATTACGCGGAAGGGGCGGACCCTTACCTTCCGGTGCTGGAACAAAAAGACGGCCATGTAGGGGTTGCCGGGTTGGCTTTATTTCAGGGAGATACGTTAGTGGAAGACATAAACCTCGATGATGCGCAAACCTTTCGGGCACTCATCGAGTCTACAGAGGAGGGCACTATCCATATGAAGCTTGATGAAAACAAAGGGGTAACCTTCCATCACCTCTCCTCCAACTCGAATTGGACGATAGAACGGGATGGCACGCATGTACAGGTTGATGTAGACATTGAAGGGCCAATTCGACAAACATATGGCTTTAAAGGATATGGTCAGGAAAATATTGAGCAATTGGAGCAGTTCGCTATGGAAGAATTTGAACGACTAATGGATGAGCTCATCCAATATTTTCAGGATCGAAACATTGATCCCATCGGCATTGGGGAGCGCGTGGGGCAGAATGTCCGAGGGCTGGATGTTCAACAATGGGAAGAAGAAGTCTACCCGGACGTAGATGTCGATGTCAACGTCGATTTTACCATTGATGATTCGGGAGCGGTGGAATAGAGCGTTCCGGGTGAACGACGGAATTTTCGCTTAATGCACAAAGGGTCAGAAAAACATACCCAACAGGATCAGTACGCCGACGACGAGTATGATGATCGAGATGGTTCGAAGCAAACAGCCGATCCCACGCATGATGACAGGGAAGAAAAAGATGATCATTATGATGATAATGATGAGCGTAAGGGGATCCATTTTATGTCCTCCTTGACAGTGTTATTTTAGGTGCAAGGCGCTACATATAATTTACAGGATGGGTCATTAACAGTCATGATACGAAAGGATCAAATATAAAAAGCAGGTTTGGGTTGCAAACCTGCTTGTGTTCAAGCATTTGGCCATCACGTTTGCCGGAACAATTATTTGATTTCCTCTTCGTTTTCCCTCTCGAGTACGATTTTTCCGCGCGTACGAATAGTTTCACTGTCGAGATGGGCCTGTTTCGCCCCATCTACTGTCATAGGGTGTGTATGAGAAATTACGGGAGATACTTGCTTTTGATCGACAAACGTCCGTAACTGTGCCATTTTCTTTTTTGTAGGTTGCATGAACATGTTGTTGGTCTTGATTTGTTTCTTTTCTTCGTTGTTGCTTACGTCATCATTTTGGCTTGCGCCACCGGCGATACTTACTGCGGAAGCACCGGTTTTCAGGAAGGGAATCGCCCCTGCATAGGCGGACCCGCCGACCGTATCAAAAAGCACATCGAACTCACCTTCGGGCTTCTCATTTATATCATAGGCAATAACAGTATCGGCTCCTCTAGCCTTGGCAAACTCACGGTTTTTTTCACTGACAGTCGTTGTAACATGAGCCCCAAGTGCTTTCGCGATTTGGACGGCGATTGTGCCGACGCCGCCGCTGCCGCCAAGAAGGAGCAATCTTTGTCCGGATGTAAGGGCGGCGATTTCCATTAAAGCTTCGATAACGGTTAATCCAACGAGGGGGAGCGACGCCGCCTCTACAAAGGATAGATCTTTATGTTTCGGTTGCACCAGTGCTTCTTCGACAATGATTTCTTCTGCATACGTGCCATATTCGGTTAATTCCGGCCTGAAAAAAACGGCATCGCCGACTTGAAAAGTATCCACGGACTTGCCGACTTCTTTGATCACACCTGCGCCATCCCAACCTAAGACGAGCGGGGGATCAAAGGGGAGCCCCTCTTTCAAATAACCTTCGCGCAGTTTCCAATCAATAGGATTCACGCCACTGGCGCGAAGAGAGATACGTACTTCGTTTGCGCCAACTTCCCGATCCGGCAAATCAACGACAGTTAATGCCCGGTGATCGCCGTATTCATTGATTCCGATTCCTTTCATCTCTTCTAACCTCCCTTTCAGAAAGATTGTTCCCTAAACATTCGATAATAACACAGGTTTTTTCTCCTGGGTACAAGCTATCCTTTATATAAAATAAGGTAGAGACGGGATGTCGCTTTCAGCGCTTCACTTTCTTCGAACGAGCGGCGAAGCCTCCTCGCGCAAGAGGAGCGCAGAATGGCTGAAAGAAGAAGTCCCTTCAGTTGTTGCACCAAAGCCTAGATGTTTTTTGATATTCCCAGCTCTATGTAAAACAAGTGATGAGCCCAGGGTGTGGAGTGGGTCATTTAAGCCTTATGCATAAGTGCGGAATCCGAAACAACCAAGACTTCGGCACGGGAAGGGGGCGAAGAGTAACGAATATGCCGAAGCAAGGAAGGCATTGGCATGAAACGTGGGAAAAGGCATACTCAGAAGCCGAAGCATCATTGGCTTCGGCATGAAAAAGGAAACGAAGCCCAGCAACTATGCCGAAGGAAGGACAGCATTGGCATGAAATACGAGCACAGGGGTGTTGGGAAGTCGAAGTAGCTTTCCGATTCATTTGTACACCGAAAATTCATCAAATTGAACGTTGGCTTAGCATTGCTATCCCGCGATCGAATCAATTCAAGAGCCGGTTTCCACTCCGTTGAAGATTTGGCTTATCGATGGACGCACTATATCGATATCATCAATTTTTAGCCAATCCTCATCGTGTAAGACGGGCGCTTCGGAGCCCTGACTCATCCGTTTTTCCGTAGAATTTTTCGCCATTGAAGCGCCATCTTTGCATTTTGAGCGTAAGGTGCAAGCGTTTAGCAGAAAGGCATCGCTTTTTCTAGGATTTTTTCTCCTGCAAATCAGGCGAAACACTTGAAACAGAAAGAATAATTTCTTATTCAGGGACTCTAATATAATAATAAAAATTATAAATATTATGTTTTTTATGATAGAATGAAAATGAATAAAGGTTCCGTTTAATCGTTCGGAGGTGAAAGAGATAGAAATAGATGTAAAGAAACATATGGTAAAAGTTAATGATCTTTCCTTCAATGTTGTTGAAAAAGGGACAGGACCGGCAGTTTTGTTATTGCACGGGTTTCCGGACTCGTGGTATGTATGGCGCCATCAAATTCCGACATTGGCAGATGCCGGTTTCCGTGTGATTGCCCCGGATCAACGCGGGTTTGGTGCCTCTGATAAGCCCGAGGAACCGGGTGACTATCTCATGCCGACGTTGGTCAATGATGTGATGGGCATCATCGATGCATTAGGCGAAAAACGGGTCCATGTTATTGGCCACGACTGGGGCGCCATGGTTGGTTGGATGCTTGCCGGCATCTATCCTAAGCGAGTGGAACGTTTTGTTGCATTATCTCTTGGGCATCCAACAAAATTTACCGAGTTTTCGGTCGAACAACTTGAGAAATCTTGGTATATTTTTCTTTTTCAATTTAAAGACGCGGCAGAAAAAATGTTAACGAAAAACGACTGGGCATTATTTAGGAAATGGACGCGTCATCATGAAGAAACGGAAAAACAGAAAAACGAGCTTTCACGCCCTGGAGCATTAAGAGCAGGATTAAATTGGTACCGGGCAAATTTGGCGCCGGAAACTTTGCCGGCAATGCCCTTACAAGTGCCGGATATCACGGTACCAACCATGGGGGTTTGGAGCGATGGAGACGCGTTATTGACAGAGGGCCAGATGAAGCAATCGTATGAACATATAACAGGCCCCTGGAGATATGACAAAGTTGACCACGCCAGTCACTGGCTACAATTGGATCAACCGGAAACGATCAATCAAATCCTTATTGATTATTTAAAGAAAACGCTTTTTGAACACGAACGATAAAAAAGCTAATAGGCTGTTGCAATAGCAACAGCCTATTATTAATACAAATAATCCTTATACCCTTTAAACAATCGCCCGCCGTTTTGTTCCAGTATGTCTTCGATCAATGAGCAAAGAGGCTTGCTGTTCCTCGTTTTCATATAAGTGTCGAAAGCGTCCAAATAGTTTTCACAAAAGATTTGATCAAAATCAAGCAGGGCGCGATACATCCATTTTCCTTCGCCGATCCAACGGTGGTTGCTTTGTAGTACAAACCTGGGGATCAGATCGAACAATTTATAGGCGGAAAACAATTTTTCTTTTTCGTTTCGGTCACCGTTTAAATCATCCAGTAAGGTTGTGATCATAAATCGCATCTGGCGTTGCTGTTTGGCTGGCCATTTCAACGGCCCTTTACGCAAACATTCTCTCGCCGTCTTTTGAATATCCGTCGGTGATGGATCGCCCTTTAGAATGATGCCCTCCGCACAAAGCCGTGGAACGGTGGGAATTCCGTCCATCCGACTCATATCAAAAGCAAAGAAAAGCGTCTTTTCCTGAAAAACAAAAGCCTCGATGTCCCAATGACAATAAAAAAAACATTCCCGGTAGGACGTTGATTCGGTTTCATCCATAATGACAATATCCAAATCGGACTGTTCGGTAATGGTTTTTTGCGCAGCACTCCCGCCTAAAATGGCTGCTTTACAGCGTGGGAAAAATTGTTCAATGAAATGGTGCGCAACTTTTTCTGGTGTCATTTTCATCCTGCATATCCTCCCAGCGATACATGATGTATAATCATAAGCCTATGCAAGATGGTAAATTGTGGTGTACATGTGGTATATTCAAAGCTCCTAAAAATAAGGATTGTAGGTCTGTGTGGCGAAGTATTCCGATCCTTTTATTGATTTCTATTTCTTCAACTGTGATGTTTACCTTGATTGCGATTAGCGCGAACCAATATACAGCCTCTTTCATTGATACAGAGATTAGTAATTGGTTTTCTGTTGTTGAAAATGTTTTTCCCCAAGTGATGTCGTGGATATCGTTTTTTGGTTCCGGAGAAGTGCTCATGATTTTGACTGCCCTTTTGATGCTATGGCTAAGTTTGAAAAAGAAGGCTTATGCGCAAACCCTTTTCGTTGCAGTAGTAATGGGCGGAGGCGTTTTGTTAAACCTAGGCTTGAAATTTTTGTTTCAGCGAGGCCGCCCGGAGGACAGCAGTTATTTTGAGGTTTTTGGTTATACGTTTGAATGGGTTTCTTATAGTTTCCCTAGTGGTCATGCAATGCGAGCTTTTTTATTTTGGGCATTGATCATTCATTTGATTTGGCTCTATGTTCGTCATACTCGTACGAAAATCATCTTCTCGCTGTTGTTTGTTTTGTTGATTTTGTTTATAGGCAGCAGTCGTGTGCTATTGGATGCACACTTTCCAACGGATATTCTCGCCGCTTTTGCGATTTCACTGGCCTGGCTCACCTTATGTCTGGCAGGCTTTCGGATTTATTATGAAAAACGTTTACGAAAAGAACAAAGGGAAAACTTGAAGATGAGGGAAAATCTATGTGGACGAAGCTGACCCCCGGTGCTTCCAGCGATAGGGGTTTCATGTTTGGGGACGTTGAAAAAAAGTAAACCATCGACTATTCATCTCTTGGCAGAGAGGTGTGAATGGCGATGGTCCAACATTTCTAATCATTAAGACAGACCGGTAATGTTTCCTTCTTCATTGATATCAATCTTTTCCGCTGAGGGTCTTTTTGGGAGGCCGGGCATGGTCAGGATGGTCCCGGTTAGCACGACAATAAATCCTGCTCCTGCTGATACGCTTACCCCTCTTATTGTAATATCAAAATCAGTGGGTCGGCCTGTTTTCGTTTGATCATCGGAAAAGGAATATTGGGTTTTGGCCATGCAAACGGGTAGGTGGCCGAATCCTACAGATTCTAATCGATCAATTTCTTTTTTTGCTGCTGGTGTAAGCTCAATTCCCTTCCCGCCGTATACGTTTTGAACTAATTTTTTGATCTTGCCTGTAATGGGGTCATTTAAATCATAAGCATATGTGGACTGATTGTCTTGGTCAGCCAAATGAACAACTTCTTTCGCGAATGCTTCTCCCCCTGCGCCCCCGTTTGCCCACACGTCGGAATGTACGACATTCACGCCTAATTCCTTGCATCTGTCTACGATTAATTGAAGTTCCGCATCTGTATCGGTTGGGAATTTATTTATCGCTACCAAGGTAGGAAGACCGAAGACATTTTGCATATTTTCCAGATGTTTCAATAGATTTGGCAATCCTTTTTCAAGGGCATCCAGGTTTTCTCCCGTTAATTGATTTTTCGAAACGCCACCATGCATCTTTAATGCTCGAATGGTTGCTACGACGACTGATGCAGAAGGTTTTATATCCGTAGAACGGGCTTTAATGCCCATAAATTTTTCCGCCCCTAAATCCGCGCCAAACCCGGCTTCCGTAACAACATAATCCGCAGATGTTAACGCTAATTTTGTCGCGGCAACACTGTTACAACCATGGGCGATATTGGCAAAAGGGCCGCCATGAACAAATGCCGGTGTGTGCTCAAGCGTTTGGACAAAATTGGGCTTCATTGCATCTTTGAGCAATGCCGCCATCGCTCCTTGTGCATGAAGTTCGCCTGCAGTGACAGGCTGATCGTCGTATGTATAGCCAATAATGATGTTTTTGAGTTTTTCTTTTAGCTCGTCGATATCATTGGATAAACAAAAGATGGCCATAATTTCTGAGGCAACCGTTATCTGAAATCCATCTTCTCGAGGGACCCCGTTAGCTTTTCCATTTAATCCATTGACGATAGACCGAAGTTGCCGATCATTCATATCAACGGTGCGTTTCCAAGCAATTTTACGGGGATCAATGTTTAATTCATTTCCATGATGAATATGGTTATCAACCATGGCAGCCAGTAGGTTATTAGCGGCACCGATGGCATGAAAATCACCCGTAAAATGAAGATTAATGTCTTCCATTGGAACCACTTGTGCATAACCTCCGCCTGCTGCTCCGCCTTTCATTCCAAACACTGGCCCTAATGATGGCTCCCTTAATGCGATTGCTGTCTTTTTGCCTATTTTTTGGAGGGCATCGCCCAGCCCGGCTACGATCGTTGTTTTTCCTTCACCAGCCGGTGTCGGCGTCATAGCTGTGACGAGGATTAATTTTCCATGCGTTTGGGGTTCTGCGTCTTCCATTTTATGTACATCTACTTTTGCTTTGTAATCCCCATATAATTCAAGCGCATGACGTTCTATGCCGATTTTATTCGCGATCTGGTCGATCGGCAGCATGTCAGCTTCCTGCGCGATTTCCACATCTGATTTATTGCTCATTTTTACCCCCCTAAACTATTTCTCAATTTCAGTATACTAAGATTGACGGCAATTGTAATTGTTTATAAAAAAATAATGAAAAAGTGTGAAGTTATTCCGTGGTCACCATGACGAGGCTCTGAAAAGCCCCCTTTTAATCAGCACCTTCTTCATGGATCCTCTCCAAACGTTGATCAGACGGCAGGAAGACGGTGAGAATTCCAAGTAATGGGAGGGCGCCGATGAAGATCATCGTATTGGTGATGCCGGCCATATCCATTAAGGCTCCGAGACCGATGGAACCGACCGCCCCCATTCCAAACGCCAACCCTACGATCAGCCCTGAAGACATGCCAATGCGTCCCGGAAATAAATCCTGGGCGTAGATGACCGAAACGGCGAAACTAGAAATGATAATGAAGCCGATGAGGGCCAATAACGGATAAAGCATAAATAATGGAACATGCGGGAGAATCATCGTGAGCGGTGCTGCCCCCAAAAAGGACATCATGATCACATTGCGTTTTCCGAACCGATCCGCGAGTGGCCCGCCACAGAAAGTGCCAACTGCGCCAGCAGCCAAAAAAATAAACAGATAAATTTGCGCTTCCTGAATCGTTAATCCATAGTTTTCAATCAAATGAAAAGCATAAAAATTTGTCATCCCTGCTTGAAACCATGAACGGGCGAAAACGAGAAACACGAGCAGAATAATAGAAAAAATGAACAATTTTCGTGCCGGTTGCTTCCTTCGTGTTTGCGTCCGAGGTATTTTCCCGTTTTTTTTCTTGGCGATCACCGGTTTTTGCTGTGCATACCAGCGGGCAATGTAGACCAATAATCCAATTGCAACAGCAGCCACGATCGTGAACCAAAGCGCGCCGATCTGTCCGAGGGGAACGAGCAGAAGCGCGGTAATGACCGGTGCCAACGCTTGCCCGCCATTGCCGCCAACCTGATAAATCGATTGAGCGAGCCCACGGCGCCCGCCTGCCGCCATGTTCGCAACTCGCGATCCTTCAGGATGAAATGTTGCTGAACCGATGCCGATCAAAATGACGGAAGCAACGATAAACCAAAAAGAGGGCGCGATCGCGAGCCCGATGACACCGACAAACGTAAAACATAGTCCGATCGGCAATGCATAGGGCGATGGCCTTTGATCGGTATACCAACCGACAAGCGGTTGGGCTAGCGAAGCTGTTGCGTTCAAGGCAAAGGCAACGATCCCCAGTTGCGTAAAGGTTAACCCCATAGAGGACTCCAATATGGGGAACATTGCAGGAACAACTGCCTGAATCGAATCATTTAGTAAATGCACAAAACCAATCACGATAAGAATGCGATACATCGTTGGTTCAGGTAGCGCTGCCGGTCGGGTCGCGCTCGTTTTCATTTCCATCATAGATCACCATTTAACAATAAAAAAGAAATACTCATTTAATCATGGCATAGGAATAGGAGGAATACAAATATTGTGATGGGGTTTTCCCAATCCTAAACAGGCTTGTTTTTGTCGAAATAATGAAGATTGTAATTGACTTTAAGACTAAAACGTGTAATTTTAATAACAGTGTTTATTGAATGAAGAGGAACAACGTGGGCTTCGTCTATAATGTTATGAACAAAAAAGGAGGGAATTCATGGAGGCAACGAAGGAACAACGAAATTATGCGATGTTTTGTCATCTGATTGCACTATCCGGTTTACTTATACCACTGGGGACCATTCTCGGTCCATTGATATTGTGGCTGATCAAAAGAGAAGAATCGACGTTTATCGATTTTCACGGTAAACAAGCACTTAACTTCAATATTTCTATTATGATTTATATGATTGTATCCGGTTTACTCACTATTATTATTATAGGAATTTTATTTGTGTTGGTTGTCTTTGTACTGTGGCTGGTTTTTGCCATTATGGCCACCGTTAAAGCATCCAATGGAGAAACATACCGGTATCCACTAAGCATCCCTTTTTTAAGGTGAAAAAATGAGGTGTATAACGATGGAAAATCAAACGGCTGTCGAAAATAAACCGGCCAATAGTGGCATGGCAATTGCTGCCTTCGTACTGGGGCTTGTAAACTTAATATTTTGGTTCATTCCACTTTTTGGCTTCCCGATTGGCATTGTCGCGATCATTTTGGGTGCGCTAAGTCTAAAAGCCGCGAATCGATGGGCAGCAATTACAGGTATCGTGGTTGGGGCGATTACACTTATCTTAACGATTATTAACGCGATTCTTGGGGCTTTAATGTTTATGTGAAAAATCAATTCCCATCATTTTCGATGGGAATTTTCTTCGATGAGCAATGGAAGTGAGAGGAGATGGTGGAATTGGAACAAGAAAAACAAATCGAAATTCGAAAATTAACGATTCCAAGTATTTTAAAGGCGACGAGCTATTTCTTGGTGATCCCGATTGCTTTGTTCGGGATATTCACGATTTTCTGGTCTTTATTTTTATTGATCCTGGAAGGTCCCGTTGGACTCGTAGGTTTGCCGATTTTTCTAGTTGGAGTCATTTTATATGGAGCTCTTTATCTCGGGATTATGGCGCTTGTCACGCTTATCTATAATTTGTTCGCGGGGAAATTTGGGGGAGTGGTCATGACGATTCGTGATCGTGATTAATTTTTATGTTAATTCTCTATTTTTCTAAAAGTGATATGTTATGATAGATGAAAATGGTAAAAGGAGTGCATAAAATGTTAGCTTCCCTTACCCCTTTAGATTGGAAACGGAGGGCAATCAAGTATTACCCGGAAAAAATCGCTGTCATTGATGAAGAAAAACAGTTTACTTACAAGGAATTCGGGGAGCGCTCCGATCGGCTTTCTGTCGCCTTGGATGAAGCGGGTGTCCAAAAGGGGGACCACGTCGCCGTCATGATTCCGAATACCCACTATATGCTCGAGAGCTTTTATGGCATTTGCCAGTTGGGAGCGGCAATGGTGCCTCTGAACTATCGCTTATCCGCGGAAGATCTGGAGTATATCATGAATCATAGCGATGCAAAAATGCTAATCGTTGATGAAGCTTTCACCGAGCCGATCGAGGAAATTAGGGAGAAGCTATCGTTGGAAAAAATCATTATCGTCTCCGTGGAAGGGCACTCAAGCTCTTTAGATGGAATCGATTATGAGGAATTTATCCGGACTGTTCCTTCAGATGCCGCGCCTCCTGAAGTGGACATCGATGAAAACCAGCTTCTCACCTTGAATTACACGAGTGGGACGACGTCCAAACCGAAAGGAGTCATGCTTACCCATCGTGCTAATTACATGAATGCCGCCAATTTTATGTATCATCTAAACGTTCGCCATGATGATATCTACTTGCACACGTTGCCGATGTTCCACGCCAACGGCTGGGGCGGTGTATGGGCGATAACAGCAGCGGGCGCTACCCATGTGTGTTTGCGAAAAGTTGATCCCCCGCACATTCTCGATTTGTTCGAAAATAAAAATATATCTCTGTTGTGCGGTGCTCCGACGGTCATCAATATGCTTGTCAATGATCCAAAAGCAAAAGAAACAGAAATCGCTACAAAGCCGAGGATGGCAACAGCAGGTGCACCTCCGGCTGCAGCTCTTATCCAGAAGGCTCAAGACGTTTTAGGATTGGATATGATACATGTTTATGGTTTAACGGAAACCTCTCCTTTCATCCTTTATTGTGAATGGAAAAAAGAATTCGAGGATAAACCGGCAGATGAACAAGCGGCTATAAAGGCTAGGCAGGGGATTGAACTGGCGTTTAACGGGGAGACAAAAGTAGTTCGGGATGACGGTGAAGAAGTAAATTGGGACGGAAATGAATTGGGGGAGATCGTCACCCGTGGCAACGTGGTTATGAAAGGATATTACAAGGCTCCGGAAAAGACGGATGAAGCGATTCGCGCTGGTTGGTACCATACCGGTGATTTAGCGGTTACTCATCCGGATGGATTTATTGAAATCCGTGACCGGGCAAAAGATTTAATTATTTCCGGCGGAGAAAATATTTCATCAACAGAAGTGGAAGGCTTACTGTTTAAACATCCGGATATCATGGACGTGGCAGTCATTGCGATCCCGGATGAAAAATGGGGGGAGATTCCGAAAGCCGTCGTCGTCCGACACTCGAATGCCGAAATCACCGAGGAAACGTTAATTGAGTTTTGCCGCGCAAACCTCGCCCATTTCAAAGCGCCGAAAGTCGTCGAGTTTGTGGAAAGCTTGCCGAAAACCGCAACCGGAAAACTACAAAAATTCCGCTTAAGAGAAGAGCATTGGCAAGGCGCGAAGAAGGTAAACTAGGGTTTGCGATGAGCCTTTTCCCAAAACGGGGAGAAGGCTTATTTTGCTTTAACGAAAATTAGACAGGAACATTCGTTCCTTGAGATCCGATGTGCTATTATCATTGAAAAAAGGATGTGGTAAAATAAGGACAAACGCGATGCCCATACTTGTTCAAGAAGAACCTGCCCCGTATTTGGAATGACCAAAAGATTTTTGCCATAGCTCTCCTCACCGATGCCAATCGATCGTTCCACCCCACAGCTTACGAATATCATTTCTACGGGACGACTCTCACCTATGCTTATAATACCTATAAGGTGTGGAATCAGGACGAAGAAAGGTTGCTAAAATCGAACAATCCTTTTGCGCTCGTCGTATTAGCCGGTAAGTACATGTTAAAAAGTGAAAATAACGCCGATGACCGCTATCAATTCAAACGCCAGTTGTTCGATTTGATTCTCCATAACAAAAACTACTCGCAGGAATATACTCAATCGTTGTTATCTTTTGTCGATTATTTGCTGACCGTGCCGGAGGAAATGAACCAAAAGCTGCAAGACGAATTTAACTCAACGGCAGAAGAGGAGGTGAACCTCATGTATAAAAGCTCGTTTCCCGAGCCACCGACGTTAAAACCTTTATTTGATAAGCTGAGAAAGGAAAGAGAAGAAGGAAAAGTGGAGGAAAAGCGGAAAATTGCTGAAGTTATGCTTAAAAATGGCTATTCGGATGAAGAAATTATTAAAATGACGAGCATCACCGAAGATGAGTTGGAGGAAATCAAGAATCAGATTTAACAGTTTTAGGAAAGCAATAAAGAACAGCAACCGTGCGACTTAGAGCAGAGCTCCTGCCTCCTACAAGTTGGACGGTTTTTTGAGCCGCGTCAGCATCGCGGGTGCCTCTTTCTTTTCGATTGGATTGTTAAAATAAAAGGTATATAGTTAATAAGGGAGATGATAAAGATGTATCAAAAAATTCTAGTCGCTGTAGATGGGTCTGTCCAGTCGGAACAAGCACTGGACAAGGCAATAAAATTGGCAAAACTTCATGATGCTTCACTCACACTCGCGCATGTCATCGATCTTCGCAATTTCTCGACACAAGAGTTTACCCCTCAATCGTTATATGACGACGCAGAAAAGAAAGCAACGAAAATGCTGGAAGAGTACGAAGAAAAAGCCAGACGCGGAGGGATAAAAGAGGTCCAAATAGTATTAAAATCCGGGAACCCGCGCACCCAATTATCAGGAAAATTACTGACTGAAAATAATATTGACCTATTGATGAC
Source organism: Salicibibacter kimchii (assembly GCF_003336365.1). GTDB lineage: Bacteria > Bacillota > Bacilli > Bacillales > Marinococcaceae > Salicibibacter > Salicibibacter kimchii. Next base: position 2,954,735 of record NZ_CP031092.1, read on the forward strand.
CGGCTCCACCGGCCGAAATGCCTTCGAACGCATGCTCATCGGTAGCGTCGCCGAAGCCTGCGTAAGACACGCGCCGTGTGATGTGGTTACGGTTAAGGATGGGGTGTGAGAATGAAGTGTTTTAGTTAATTTAACGTGATAGACTAGATATCGCAATACTTTTCATCAAGTGTTCTGTCGCAGTTTATAATTTGAAGAAAGAAGCTAATCGCAGGAGGCTGAAATGAAAAAGAACATACATGTGGTCGGAGCGGTTATTGAAAAAGCTAACAAAATATTATGCGTGCAGAGAGGAGGTAAAAAAACACTCCCGCTAAAATGGGAGTTCCCGGGCGGTAAAATTGAAAAGGGAGAAACGCCGCAACAAGCTCTGTTCCGGGAGATCAATGAAGAAATGAAGTGCAAGGTCGAAATTGGCGGTTATATTGATACGACTGTTTATGAATATGACTTCGGGATTGTCCATTTAAGCACTTATTATTGTAGGATTGTGGAAGGATCCCCTGTTTTAACGGAACACATTGCCATGAAATGGCTCAATAGAGATCAATTGTCATCATTGGACTGGGCACCGGCTGATATCCCCGCGATTGAGAAAATAGAGAGAATGAAAGGGCTAAGTCATAGGAGGTGATCTTTTGTTAAACGAAGGGATATATGAAGAAATCATAACAACAGAAATGAAACAGGCCCTGGTCAAGCTCGAGGAACAAGACTATGAGATTGGCAAGGAACCGCTTGATGTTGAAGAAGCCCGCAAGAAGTTAGCGGCTTATATTTCCGAAATGACCAGAAAGGCTTTATATTACATACGTGATAAACATGATAAAAAAGACGACCATGGAGCATTATTAAAGCAGATTCAGGCAAGTAATGCATTAATTAAGAAACTTAGTGAGCTTTTGCCCGAAGAAGATTTTAGACGATTGGCGTTGGATCAGGAAGGCGAGATCCTAACATCTATTTACTCCAAACTAAATAACGTTCGCAGTATAAAAAATGAAAACCCTGTTCGTCCAGTGACGCCTATTTCTGAAAGCTCGTTGTTTACTGGTTCAAAGGCTGAACCCAATATGATAAACGAGCTGCGGAATGAAATTCTATCCTCTGATCAAATAGACATGCTCGTATCCTTTATAAAATGGAGCGGTATACGTGGCATCATGCCTGAGTTAAGAGAATTTACTGAGAAAGGCGGCAAGCTACGGATCATCACAACTTCCTATATGCAGGCAACGGATTACAAAGCGGTTTCGGAATTGAGTCAATTACCGAATACAGAGGTTAAAATATCCTATGATGTTGAGCGGACAAGGCTTCATGCTAAGGCTTACATATTTAAACGAGATACGAATTTCAGCACAGCTTATATTGGGTCATCGAATTTGTCTAATCCGGCGCTCACTTCAGGTTTGGAATGGAACGTTAAAATAACGGAAAAAGATTCATTTGACGTAATGCGTAAGGTAGATGCTACCTTCGAAACCTATTGGAATAATGAAGAATTTGAAACGTTTCATTACGATCAAGACAACGACCATAGGTTTTTAAGAGCGAATCTAAGTAAACAAAAGCACGATGAACAACCAATCCATTTCTCCTTTGAAATAAAGCCATACTATTTTCAAAAAGAGATACTTGAAAACCTAGACGTTGAACGTAAAGTCCACGGTAAATATAACAATCTATTAGTAGCTGCGACTGGTGTAGGAAAAACGGTTATTTCGGCATTTGATTACAAGCGTTTTGTACAAGAAAATGGGCAGCCGCAAAGATTATTATTTATTGCCCATCGTGAGGAAATTTTAAAGCAAAGCCTCGATACATTTAGGGCGATTTTACAGGACTTAAATTTTGGAGATTTACTAGTCGGTGCAAATCAACCAAATAGTATTGAACATTTATTTATCAGTATCCAAAGCTTCAATAGCCGAAAGTTACATGAATATACGTCTCCTGATTATTATGACTTTATCATTGTTGATGAGTTTCATCATGCCGCAGCAAGCTCATACCAGAAACTCCTTCAATATTACCAGCCGAAAGTTCTGCTCGGTTTAACGGCAACGCCGGAGCGTATGGATGGAAAAAGTGTCCTGCCTTACTTCGATGATCGGATTGCCGCAGAAATGCGGTTAACGGAAGCCGTTGACCAGAAACTTTTAAGCCCGTTTCAGTATTTCTGTATAACAGACAGTGTTGATTTATCCCAAGTTACCTGGCGGACCCATGGGTATGATGTACGAGAACTAGAAAACATCTATACCAGTGATACGATGCGTGCACAACAAATTTTAAAAAGTGTAGAGGCGTATGTCACTGATTTAGATGATGTGAAGGGTTTAGGCTTTTGTGTCGGTGTTAAGCATGCCCAGTTTATGGCTGACTTTTTTACCCAACGAGGTGTATCTTCGATTGCTTTACACGGTGGCTCCAATAAAGAAACAAGAGAAAATGCCAAAAAGGAATTAGAATCCGGCTCACTTACATTTATATTTGTCGCAGATTTATATAATGAAGGCGTTGATATACCGTCGGTTAATACGACACTGTTTTTGCGTCCAACAGAAAGTCTAACAGTGTTTTTACAACAACTAGGGCGAGGGCTGCGGTTACATGACGGAAAAGAATGCTTAACGGTGTTGGACTTTATTGGGCAGGCACATAAAAATTATAATTTTGAAGATAAATTCCGCGCGCTTGTTGGAAAAACAAAGCATTCGATCAAGCATTATGTAGAGAATGGCTTCAGCTCATTGCCTCGAGGTTCTTTTATCGTGATGGAAAAACAAGCGAAGGATTATGTTTTACGGAATATTAAACAATTGAGCAATCGACGCAGTCATCTGATCCAAAAATTAAAGGATTTTCATTTTAATTCCAATCAGTCATTAACCTTAAACAACTTTTTAACTTATTATCAATTGTCCATCTATGATTTTTATGGGAGAAGTGGCGACCGCTCATTTAGTCGAATGTTAGTTGAGGCTGGTTTAAATGAGGATTTCCATTTTACAGATGAGAAAATGATTACCAGACGTCTGCCGAACTTATTTCATTTAGATTCTCAGAGGCTTTTGGATTTTTATTTGCGCTATTTGAATGACTTCGTTGTGAGGGATGAAGAAGAACAAATGATGGCCAATATGTTTTATTATTCATTTTATAGTAGCCCGCCTAAAGACGAAGGATTCGAGTCGATAGAAACAGGGATCAGACATATTGTAAGTGCTCCCGACATAAACAGAGAAATCCTGCAAATAATGGATTATAACCGCCAACATTTATCTGAGATGGAATTTATGCATGATATGGATTACCCAGCACCATTACGAGTTCACGCTAATTATAATATCAACCAGATCATGGCGGGAATGGGCCACTATAACGAGGATAAAGCACCGGCTTTTCGCGAGGGTGTTAAACATTTCCAATATAAAAAGACAGATGCGTTTTTCATAACATTAAACAAATCGGAAAAAGACTTCTCGCCATCGACGTTATATGAAGATTATGCAATGAACGAGCAGTTATTTCATTGGCAAAGCCAGAGTACTGTGACTCCCTCCAGTAAAACGGCCAAACGGTATATTAATCATAGGGAAAATAATCATCACATTATGTTATTTGTTCGTGAGTATAAAAAGTTAAATGGCTATACATCCCCTTATATATTTCTGGGGACGGCTGATTACGTTCAGCATTCGGGAAGTAAACCAATTGATTTTGTATGGCGTCTAAGACGTGAAATGCCGCCAATGTTTGTGTCAAAAGCAAATAAAAACGTGTTGTAAATAGTGAAAATGTTTTGCTCTCTGCTGTTTTTTTGGGCTTTTATGGAGCTTGTTAAGTTGGGAGTTAAAAAATATGGCCTTCGTTTTAGTCGTGGCAAGCGGTGTCGGAAATGTTCATTTTGAACAAATTGTAAAAGCGGCTGTCCCAATGGTGATCGTCATGATTCTGTGTCTCATTTTAGTCGCTGGCATCCCGGCTCTTTTCATGTTCCTTCCGGATATTTTTGAATAAAAGCAGTAGCGGCGAAATTTACTTCGATTTTCGCCGCCATTTCAATTCGATCCCATATCCGGTTGTTTGCTGAATCGCTTCTTCAACAATCCATTCAATCGTATGTTCTTTGGAGCTGTGCCGACGTTTATTCACCGGCAGGCATTCAACCTCGGTCATGCAAGTCACGTTGAGACTACCGGACGCGCTCGCCGCGTGGTATTAATAAGAGGTAGCGTTGGAGTGGCGTTACCTAGTGGTCTGTTTCCGAAGTTCTTTCCCTTGGTCAGCCTACAATCAGCAAGGTGATAGGCTACCCTTCAAGAAACGGCAGCACGATTCCTGTCCCCCTAAGAATGAGGTGCTTGCCTTTTGGGGAACAACAACAGGTTTGTTGTCCCTCTGGTCATCGTTTTCCCTCTGCTTGAGGGACGGGATCGCATTTGTCGTCCCTCTCGGAGGAGAGTACTCAGTATGAATGATGTTAATCGAAGAATATATGGCTGACAATATACGGGTTCAATAACTGAAGAACAATAGAACAAAATTCTCAGGGGTAGCGTTCACCTCGTAAACCTTCGTGTCTGTGGCGGTTCGTCTCGTTGCTAACGGACAGAGGGGAGGTGATCCTCTATTACTGTTTTTGAAGCCTTGATGCTCTGTGTAGCTGTGTCTACACTGGTTTATTACGTGACATCAGATGCTAATAAAAAACGAAAGTAGCTACCCCTGAGATTGGACCCTCTGGGTAACTACTTCATACAACAATGTGTGAACGCTTATCCCTGAAGGATACGCTTTATTGTAATGGAAGACCGTCGGTGTTAGCAGCACCTTCGGTCTTTTTTAGCGTATGTGTTTCTTATTTACAGTATACATAAATGTTCTTCTGATGGCAAGTTAGTGGCTTTGGGTTTTCGGTATTTCACTTTCAGCGTGCAAATTTCAACTCGATCCTATATCCGGTTGTTTGCTGAATTGCTTCTTCTATGCGCTTTGCTTCTTTCGGATTGGTTTTTTCGGTTGGTTAAAAATGAATGGTAATACGGAAGGGGAATATCAGGATTTACTGCTTGCCAGTGAAAGCAGCATGGATTTTTATGGAATGATGCTTGAACAGAAAAACCCCCGGGACGCCACCCGGGGACTCATCTTCAAACCATCACCTTGCACATATCATTCGTAAACTCGACGGGGTCCTCCACCGGCAAGCCTTCAATCAGCAGTGCTTGGTTGTATAGCAAGTTGGTATACAGTTTCAATTTGTCTTTGTCATTATCGTACGCGTCTTGTAGGGATTTGAACACGTCATGGTTAACGTTGATTTCAAGGACTTTGTCGGCATTGATGCCCTGGTTGTTGGGCATGCTTTGCAGGACTTTTTCCATTTCAATCGATATTTCACCGTCTGACGCCAAGACGACGGGGTGGGATTTCAGTCTTTTAGATGCTCTGACGTCTGTTACCTTGTCAGCGATCGCTTCTTTCATGGCGGCAAAGACTTCTTTGTTTTCTTTTTCCTCTTCTTCCGTATTGTCATCTTCGTTTTCAATATCGAGGTCGCTGCTTGAGACGGACTTGAATTCTTTTTCTTTATAGTTCATGAGCATTTTGATCGCGAATTCATCGACCTCTTCGGTGAAGTATAGGATTTCATATCCTTTGTCCGCGACCAATTCAGTTTGCGGAAGCTTGTCGATTTTGTCATAGTTGTCGCCGCTTGCATAGTAGATGTACGTTTGGTCTTCAGGCATGCGAGATACATATTCGTCTAGCGTCACCAATTTCTTCTCGGTGGAAGAATAGAACATTAATAAATCTTGCAGATCGTCTTTGTTCATGCCGAAGTCATTGTACACACCGAATTTGAGCTGCCTGCCAAACGCTTTGTAAAATTTCTCATAGTTCTCGCGGTCGTTGTTAAGCATCGTTTTCAGGTTGCTTTTTATTTTGTTCTTGATATTTTTCGCGATCGTTTTTAACTGCCGATCGTGTTGCAGCATTTCCCTGGAAATATTAAGCGATAGGTCTTCGGAGTCGACCATTCCTTTGACGAAACCGAAATAATCCGGAAGCAAGTCAGCGCTTTTGTTCATGATCAAAACGCCGCTGGAGTACAGCTCCAAACCTTTTTCAAAATCGGCGGTGTAGTAATCGGGCGGTGCGCTTTCCGGAATGAAAAGAATGGCGTCGTAACGGATCGAACCGTCCACATTAATATGAATGTGTTTTAACGGTTTGTCGAAGCCATATCGTTTTTCGGCATAAAAATTCTCGTAGTCTTCATCCGTGAGTTCACTTTTGTTCTTTTTCCAGATCGGCACCATGTTATTGACCGTCTGTTCTTCCTGATACTCTTCGTATTCGTCCTCTTCGTCTTCCTTCGGTTGTTGCACGGTGACATCCATCTTGATTGGGTAGCGAATGAAATCGGAGTATTTTTTAATGACTGTTTTTAATCCTTGTTCTTCAAGAAAATCATCATAATTTTCTTCTTCGCCATTGTCTTTAATCTTCAAAATAATATCGGTGCCGACCGTTTCTTTTTCATACGGTTCGATGGTGTAACCGTCCGTACCTTCGGATTCCCATTTATACGCTTCATTGCTGTCCAAGGCTTTGCTGATGACCGTGACTTGATCAGCGACCATGAAGGAAGAGTAGAAGCCGACGCCAAACTGGCCGATGATATCATGGCCGACTTGCAATTCAGTTTCATTTTTAAATGCCAACGAGCCGCTTTTGGCAATAACCCCGAGGTTGTCTTCCATTTCATCTTTCGTCATGCCGATACCGGTGTCGGAGATTTTGAGCGTTCGGTTCTCTTTGTCAGGCGTCACCTTTATGTAGTATTGGTCATTGTCAAAGGTCAAAGCGTCATCGGTTAATGCCCGGTAATAAATCTTGTCAATGGCGTCGCTCGCGTTTGACATTAATTCTCTTAAAAATATTTCTTTTTGCGAATAGATCGAGTTGATCATCAATTCCAGCAATCGTTTCGATTCAGCTTTAAATTCAGTCTTAGCCATGAAAATGCTCCTTTCAAATAAAGTTAGCACTCAGAGCAACCGAGTGCTAACTTTATTATTTAGCATGTGCCCGCTCCTTGTCAATAGAAGGCTGATCATCGTGCAAATAAAACCCGCCCTCATTTAATACTGGAGGACGGGCTCCTTATTGAGTTCGATCATTTTTTCTAGGTGTCTGATCGTCGGTGTGAGATTGATGAGGAAATACGCTTCACGCAGTCGGCGTGATGGGGCACTGTTGTGCATATAGCCGGGTCCGCCGACGTGTACCATTGCAGTATGTGCAGCATTTATGGCTTCATAAGCAGCGTCTCTTCGAATCGGGAGCAAATCATTCCATTCCAGGCTTTTTTGATCTTTAAACAATTGCTCTAATGAGTGTTGCATTTTTTCCAATGGTTTTTCTAGATCCTCTGATTGGATCGGCAAGTAGTCATTGCACCCGCCTTGTTTTTTCTTCGCCATGTCGATGGAACGTAGGGACGCTTGGATAACACCAAAACCGAGGGGGATTTGATAGACGAGAAAGTAAGGACGAACGCTGCTGATGAACGCATCAGCGTCTTCGGCCAGAACTTGGTCATCAGGTATAAAGAGTTGATCTAATCGACATGCATAAGTGGCACTGCCGTTAAGACCCAGGTACGCTTTTTTTTCTTTTCGATCAATGTCTTCATCATTGCAGTTGATAAAAACCATGATACGTTTGTCGTCATGGACCTTGGCAACTGCACCAAACCAATGCCCATCTCTGAGATTGGACACTGCAGGCAATGTTCCCGATAGCATATAACCGCCGTGAACGCTTTCTGCATCCAAGTGAATGGGTTCTAAATCAGCGTAATGCTTCATGGGATTGGAAAGCCCGGTTCCTGCTATCGTATGCCCCTGTTCAAGTTCGGGCAAAAGACGTGATTGAAATGCCTTATTACTTGTATGGCGTACGTACGTTAACGCTGCTAAATGGCACCAAACATTGAAGCCTGTTGTCATACAAAATTTGGATATTTCCTCGACAACTTTGACTTCCCGGCGCACCGTCTCTTCATAAGGGAGCAGCCCAGAGTGGAAGTAGCCATGATCACCCAATAATTGTAAAATTTCCTTTGGATAATAAGCATCCGTGTCAATCTTATTGACGATTGGCTTCAAGTTTTCTTTTAACAATTCATTTAAGGCTTCCATGGCCGTCTCCCCCTTGAGCAAAATACGTTTTAGTTACGCGAAACTTTTGTAATCGAATCGACCGGTGTTTTCACAGCTTCTCTCGCCCGTTTGACCGCATCTTCATCGGGCGCATCATAGAAGCAGACACATTTTGTCATGTCTTCGGTTACGTATGTTCTTTCGAAATCAACTTCGGGCACTTCCGCATAATGAACGGAATTTTTCTTTTTACGTTCCAAGTACGCGTCCATGGTTAAGTCTTCAGGAAAATTCCATTCAACGAGGTAGTTTACTTTCCCTTTTTCTTGTTTCGCTTGTTCAAGGTCTTGGCCGACAATGCGAACTTCTTTTGCCAGCGTCACGGATAGGTTTTCGCTTTCAAGTGCTTTTTTAGGAGCTTCTTCATCGTTGCTTTCGAAGATGAAAAATGCTTTATTGAATTCACTCGACACTTGGACTTCAATGAGTTCTGATTGGTCAACATTTTTTTCAACCGATGCCACTTTGTCTTCAAATGCTGTTTTCGTTCTGTTTTCGCTATCTATACTCGCTTCCACTAAAAATAATGCCATCTATTCTCACTCCTTTATCATTATTCTAATATATAATGTAAAATAAATCAATTTAGTCGGGAATAAACGTTTATTGATAGCCCCATTGTTTCCCGACCCATTTTTCAAACAAGCCGATGCACTTATCCAGCATCAATCCAAGAATGCCGATGGAGAAAATACCCGCGAGTACCAAGTCGAAATCGAGCATGTTTCTTGAATCAATGATGAGATAACCTAGCCCGGACTGGGCACCTACCATTTCGCCCGAGACGAGGAAAATCCAGGCGGTTCCCACGGCGATATGCAATCCGTTGGCGATACCAGGGAATGCTGCCGGGAAAATAATTTTATACATCAATTGCGGCTGTTTGATTTCCAGGTTCTCGGCAAGTTTTAAATAGGTTGTGTCGACATTTTTTACTGCTCGTACGGTTGAAAGTAAGACAGGAAAAAAAGCAGCGATGAAAATAATCACAATGGCCGGTGCATTGCCGATGCCAAACCAAAGGACGATAAAAGGTGCCCAAGCGACTGGTGCGACGGGACGTAATACTTGGACAATTGGTTCTGTGATGGCCCATAGTTTTTGGGCGCGACCAAGAATGAGTCCAAGTAGGACGGCGATGATGATTGCGCTGCCATATCCGCTGATAAACCGGAAGAGGCTGATTTGCACGTGTTCAAAAAGGGTGCCGTCTTCAATGAGCGAGATAAAGCCGTTCCCAACACTTAAAGGGGAAGGGAGGAGTGCTTCTTCGTAGTCCCCGATCCAAATGATAAGTTGCCATACGGTGATCAGAAGGAGGAAGCTGATAAAGATATTTATCGTTTTTTTTCTTAATTGCTTCATTATGTCTTCACTACATTTCTTCCATGAAAGATGGATCTACGAATTCTTCATACGTTGGAGGGTCTTCCGACAAGTTTAGGTCTACGAGACGTTCTCGAAGGTATTCAAAATCGTCACGGTTAATGTCAAGATTGTCATAGGAAATCCAATCCAAGGATAATTCCAAGGCTTCTTCATCGATATCCATATAGCTCTGGTGGATAGCAAAACTTCCCTCGCTGTCCTCGTCTGCGCGCTGACCGGCGTCAACATAAGCGTTCATAAATCGACTCGCAAGTTCAGACTTCTCGTCAAGGAATTCTTCACGAAGGACGAGCGCGCAGCATAAACAGTTCGGCCAAAATTCATGGGATTGATGGAGGACGTGCCCTGTGCCAAGCGTGACACCGAGTGCACCGAAAGGTTCGGCCACGACATAACTTTCGATTCGCCCTTCCCCAAGGGCTGCTGGCATTTCAGCAGGGGGCATCTCGACCACATTAACGTCTCCGTATGACATGCCCTCTGATTGCAACATTTCATCAAGAAGAATGTTATGGGTAGAAAGGGTATGCGGAATAGCCACGGTCTCTCCTGCCAAATCTTCAGCAGATTCAATATCATGACCGGCAATAATGGCGTTTCCATCCTCATGCCCTAAGGCGGTTGCTTTTACGTCAATGCCTTGTTCGTTGGCTTTCATAGCGAGTTGAAATAGCACCGATGCGCCATCGATCCGTCCGCTGTTGAGGGCATCCATGAGATCGATCCAGTCCCCGAATTGCACTAGCTCCATTTCTGCGCTATCCAGATGCTCATCTTCCAAGAAATAAAGAGGAGAAGCGTGGGTGATAGGCAGGTAGCCGATTTTGATCACGTCGTCCTCAACGGGCTCGCGATGCCCGCAACCAGCAATAATGATCGCTGTTATTAAAAATAAAATGATTCGTTTCATTTGCGGCTCCGTTCCATCACTAAATGTGATAATCCAATTGATTCTCAGATTGACCAAATTGAAAGGCATCAAAAATTGTCTTGCGGAAGTATTGAAAATCCCCGTGGCTTCGATCTCGCGGCTTCGGCATTTCAACATTTACAGACCGCTTGATTCGCCCGGGATTTGAATCCAGGATAATCACCCGATCGGATAAATAGACAGCTTCATCGATATCATGAGTGACCAATACAATCGTTGATTGTTCCTGTTCATGAATACGTAATAACTCGTCTTGTAAATGATAACGATTGAACGTATCCAATGCTGCAAAAGGTTCATCCATGAGAATGATTTCAGGCTTGATGGCCAAAGCTCTGGCAATGGCCACGCGCTGCTGCATGCCTCCTGAAAGTTGAGTCGGGAACTGCTCCTTGCTTTTCTCCAAGCCAACAAGCTTGATATAGGCTAAGGCGCGATCACGCCGTTCTTCAGCGGAAAGGTCTTCGTTTTCAATCCCGAGTTCAACATTTTTTTGAACCGTTCGCCATGGAAGAAGATTGTAATGTTGGAAAAGCATAATGGCTTGCCGTCCAGGTTTCTTGACCGGTTTGCCGCCTATAAGCAGACGGCCGTTTGATGGTGATTGAAATCCCCCAATCATATTGAGCAGCGTGCTTTTTCCGCATCCGCTTTCACCAAGAATAGAAACAAAGTCGCCTTGGTTTATTTTCAAAGAGATGTCGTCAAGCACTTTCCCGGATTTTGTGAAGCTCTTCTCGATCTGATCCAACTCCACAAGTGTTGATACATTCGTTTCACTCATTGGTTAAACACCCTCGAATCATATAAAATCCTATGAGATTAATTAGTATAATTGATTTTATTATACTTGTTATGAAAAAACAAGCGGCGAAACCACGAATTATTTGCATACCTAAAACCATTCTATGCTCTTGTTTTCTAGTATACTGGAAGGATAGAATATGAATAAGAGAGTGGCTAGTGGAGGAGATGGAGACCCAGATGTTTAAAATAAACCAACATGATTTGCATCCGGATTATATTTTTCAAGCCGTGGAAAACCCTAGGACATATACGCGCGGCGAAATCTATTATTACAATGATCGCGTAGGACCTGTGCATTTTTTTCAGGATGAAAAGATGACAGAAGCAGCGGTGCATGGATCGAGGGGCTATAAGTGCCGGGCTAGGTTTCAAAGCAATGGGGGGTTGGACCAGGTGAGCTGTTCTTGTCCGGCGTTTGATTCCTATTCGGGGTTGTGTAAGCACCTCGTCGCGTTTTTGTTGGAACTTGACGAATTAATGTCTACAGAAGAATACGAACAGAAATATAGTGCGCATCAAGGACACCGAATGATCGATGTTTTTAAAGAGACGTTTAAGCCCGAACAGCCGGCTGCCGTCATGGAAAAAGAAATGCTCGATGTCCGTTACGAACTGGACTGTCACATCAATCCGTTTTCCGGTATTGTCCAAGACATTTCCATACGTCTACGTGCCGGCGTGAGCCGTCCCTATGTTGTGAAGAATATTAAACGGTTTATTGAAGACGTACAAGTGGGGCAAAGCCATTTTTTTACGAAAAAATTTAGCTATCAACCGGAAAATCACCAAATTGCCGAAAAAGATCGGGAAGTGTTGGACCTGTTATGGAAAATAAGTAAGAGTGAGCCTGCCGGTTATTCCATGTATAGACAAGAACGTGAGCTCGACATCCCCGATCTGATGGTTCCGGATCTATTCGAGTTGCTGGAAGGAAGAAACGTCGACATTAAATCAGGTCAAACGGCAGAATCTGTCAAGGTTGATTCCTTTCATTCCGACGCTCGTCTTGAATTTTACTTGCAAAAAAGTTCAGAAGAAGATGCGGTCGAATTATATTTAAAGGAAGGAAACTATCTATTTTTCTCTACGGATCATCGGCTTGTGCAAAACGGGGAAAGCCTTTATCGATTGAATCAAGCGCAAGCAACGATTATTCAAAAGCTGTTAAGCACGATGGATGTGCAGGAGGCCTTGACCAGTTTTTCGCCTGAGGAAATGGAACCTTTTTGTTCATATGTGCTGCCGAAATTAAAAGAAATCGCGGCGGTTGAAATGGATGAAGCGCTAACGGATGTGATCCGTCAGTACCCGTTGAATGCGAAAATGAAGATTGACTATCGCGAAGAAGCCCTCAGTGCCCATGTCACTTTTCAGTATGGGGATACAGAGATCAATCCGTACGGGGAGCAAGCGAACGATGAGGATATAAACGCGATCATCGTACGCGATGTGGAAACAGAGGCAATCATTGAATCGTTGCTCGAACGAATCCCGTTCGCGCAATCAGACGAAAAGCTCATGCTCGATGATGAAGAGGAAATGGCAGTTTTTCTGTTTGAACAACTGCCTTTGCTGCAAGCGTATATTGATATTTACACGACGTCGACAGTCAGGCAGATGATCGCTCCCCTTGAGAAAAAACCGAGTGTGTCCCTTGAGGCAAATGAGGAAACGAACTGGCTTGATGTTTCTTTTTCTGTGGAAGGCATTCCTTCCGACGAGGTGGAGCAATTGCTTGAAGCACTGAAAAAGAATCAGACGTATTATCGCCTTCCGAGTGGGGCTTTTCTCCATCTTCAAGGGGAAGAGTTCGGGAATGTAAAAAATGCCGTTGATCATTTTGCCCCTGAAAAAGGGACATTGAAAGAAGAAATGAAGGTCCCTCTTTATCAGGCGCTTTCCCTGGAGGAAGAAAAGGCTCAGTCTTTTAAGTTATCCGCTTCCTTGCGGCAATTAATGAACGATGTCAAAAAGCCGGATTTTGTGGATGCGGATCCTCCTGAGGCGATTAACGCCACGCTTCGGGAGTATCAATTAACCGGGTTTCGTTGGCTGAAAACGTTGTCGCATTTCGGGCTGGGAGGGATACTGGCCGATGATATGGGCCTTGGCAAGACGCTGCAAACCATCACGTATTTGCAAGCGTTGGCGGATGAAAATAGGCATATGCGTACGCTCATCATCACGCCCGCGAGTTTGAGTTATAATTGGGAAAAAGAATTTCAGCGTTTTGCTCCCGAAATGAACACGGTTGTTATCGCGGGACCCAAAGCGGAAAGGCAAAAAAAGCTCGAGCAAAGCTCAGACGCACAAGTGCTTATTACATCTTATCCACTCATTCAACGGGAGGCTGACATCTATCAATCCGAGCCGTTTGATGTACTCATTCTAGACGAGGCCCAGGCGATCAAAAATCAAGCGTCGAAAACGGCGCAAGCGGTACGATCGATCCAAAAGGCGAGTGCGTTTGCCTTGACGGGAACACCGATTGAAAATCGCCTTGACGAGCTCTATTCCATTTTTCATACGCTCCTCCCGGGCATTTTAGGAACGAAAAAAGCGTTTAAGGCCATGCAAAATGAGGAGGTTTCCAAACGCGTGCGCCCCTTTATTTTACGGCGCATGAAGAAGGATGTCCTCACAGAATTGCCGGAAAAGGATGAGCAGGTGCAATACACGAACCTCACCGATGATCAGAAGAAGCTCTACATGGCTCAAGTCAATCGACTAGCAAAGGATGTGGACTCGGCGATCGAGGGAGATCAATTTCAGGAACAGCGCATGCAAATACTTGCCGGGTTAACGAAGCTGCGCCAAATTTGTTGTCATCCCCAGCTTGTTTTGCCGGATGAGTCCTATAAATCCGGGAAGTTCGACCGGCTGTTGGAATACGTGGAGGAAGGGCTCGCTTCGGGGCGGCGAATGGTGATTTTCTCTCAATTTACATCGATGCTTTCCATGATCCGCACCGCTTTCGAAGAACGAGGCTGGTTATATCATTACCTAGATGGCAAAACGCCGGCTAAGGAAAGATTGGCACTCACCGAACGTTTTAACGAAGGAGAACACTCGCTCTTTTTAGTATCGATGAAAGCTGGCGGTACCGGTTTAAATTTAACCGGCGGCGACACGGTCATCCTTTTTGACACATGGTGGAACCCGGCGGTGGAACAGCAGGCGGCGGACCGCGTTCACCGTTTCGGGCAAGAGAACAATGTTCAGGTGATCAAACTAATTATGTCCGGAACGATCGAAGAAAAAATGCTGGAGATGCAGGAACAAAAGAAAGCTTTGGTGGAAGAGGTTATCCAGCCGGGAGAACAACAGCTCACGAGCTTACGGCCGGAGGATGTGAAAGAATTGCTGAGTGTTTAAAAGAGAGGACCCCTCGTCGAATCGGCGAGGGGTTTGGTCGTTGGGACCATGCCGTAACCGTTTATGGTGACTGTTTCGGCATGCGCAAGTCTGGTTCGGGTTCCATGATTGCTCCATGGTGACCGTTTCAGCGCACAACTGCCCATTTTGGGTCTCATAAGGCATCATGGTGCCCTTATCTGGGTTCGAATGCTAGGTTGGGGTCCCATGAACACTTCATGACGACCATTTCGGACAATTTGACTGAACAAGAATGAAAATTGTCCGAGCTTGAAGGCACTTCGGACAATTTTGAAGGGAGCAGTACGAAGAGTGTCCGAACAGGCGGAGACTTCGGACAAATTTTGAGTGTGCCAAACAGGAAGCGTCCGAACTGACGTCTGTTCCGGACACTCTGCTATGGATTCAAATCCGCGGAGCAAGAATCCTCCGATCTATCAATGAACCTCTGGATAATGATCCACTTTCCTTACCGTCATTCTTCTTTAAACAATTCCTTGTCGCGCCATTTTCCAAATCGATAATACAGATAGGCGGCCAAGCTGCCCAACATGAAACTGACGCCCATACCAAGTGCGATCCCTGTATCCCCGAATAAATTGGAAAATAAACTTGTCAACGGGTAGCGCAACACCCAGAATGAAATGATATTCAGTACGAGCACTTGATACATCGCGCCCGATGCGCGCACGATGCCATTCAATACAAAATTAATGCCGAGAAACGGATAGCAAAGGGCGACGATTTGTAAATATCTTGTTCCAAACTCCACGGCTTCCTCGTCCCGGATAAACATTTGAATGCCGTACTCGGCGAAGATGACGATCAATAAGCCGATCCCAACCATGACAGCAAAATTATACATCACCGCATATTTAGTGATTGCATTCACCCGTGACCAATTTCCAACGCCGATGTTTTGTCCGGCCATACTATTCACCGCTGTTCCCAGTGCCATTGCGGGCAGCATAATCAAGCTGTCCAAACGCTGCGCGGCGCTAAATCCTGCGACCACATCTTCTCCAAAGGTGGTCACTACGCTCATGATCGCGGCCACCCCCGCGGAGATTACCGCCATCTGCATCCCTGAAGGGATGCCTAACCGGAGGATTAAACCGACTTCGATTTTTTTCGGCAAGGAAGGAATCGTAAAAGGCGCGAGCCCCCGACGTAACACGAAAAATAGGCCATACAAAAAGGCGCTGCCTTGGGAAAGGATGGTTGCGTAAGCCGCTCCTTCGATGCCCATGTTCAAGCCGGCAATGAGCAAAGGATCCAACACAATATTAAGTATGACCGCGATAAAGACAAATCGTATCGGGGTCTTGCTATCGCCCATTGCTCGCAACGTTGTTGCGATAAAGTTATACCCGAATAGAAAAATCATGCCGAGAAAATTAATTTGCAAATAAGCGGTGGCTGGTGCCATCATGCCTTCCGGCGTTCCGAGCAAGCGTAAGAGTTCTTCGGCAAAAAAAGTACCTGCCACGCCCAATGATAATGATAAAATGGATAGAACGACGACAAATGCGTTCAGATAACGCTTGAGCCCTCCATCGTTTTCCATTCCTTTTTGTTGAGAAAGAATCGTCAGCGATGCATTGTTCAGCCCGATGACAAACGAGAGCATTGTAAATATGATCGTACTGGAAACTGCTACCGCGCCCAACGCAGCCTCCCCCAACAAATTCCCGACCCATAAGCTATCCGTAAATTGAAAGGACGTTTGCAAAAGGTTCGTGAGCATGATTGGTCCAGAGAAAACAATCAACGGCTTGAGAATATTTCCTTGTGTGAAATCTTGCTGATTGTTCATGTGCATGGGTCCTTTCCGCATTCTCTAAAGGTTTATTCTATCATATGGGAACGGAGAAGGCAGAACCGACAAACTTTCCACGAGCGAAAAAGGAGAGGCATTGGCCATCTCCTTTCCATCGTAACAGCTCCTGTTTCATTCATTATGATTCTAAGGGTAGAATTCCCTGTTCACTTACAAAGAAAACGTGGCACCCTCCCCGGTTGCTCGCTTCTTTTGGGGCTCATGGTGAACAAACAGCGGGAAAGCTTTGTGTTTCGGTCTTCATGAAAGGGTCATGGAGCCTGAAAAATATGAAATCACCAGATCAGGGTCGTCATGAAAGCGTCGTGCGGTCTGGGTTTCTATTGCTTTATTTTCATTCCTCATTCCATTATCCTTATATGAAGAAGGAAGGGTTAGAAGATGAAGCAAATACACAGCGATATCATTCAATTTCGTGGATCCCACTATGATTTCGGATACTACCAAGGGGAGAAGTTAAAAGGTTCCTTGTCCGTCAAAAATCGGGAGAATCAATGGAAGGTGCGGGCACCACGGTTTATGATCAACATCGATGAGGCGAAAGAGGCAATCACCGCGTTCGCACCCGGTGTATGGGAGGAATTGCTCGGGTTGCAGGATGCGCTGGAATGGCCGTTGGAACGAGTGTTGAAGGAATACGGAGGGTATCGTGTGAACAGCGCGCCGTCTGGTTGTTCTGTGTTCGCAGGCAATGATTATCTCGTCCGTAATTACGACTATCACCCCAAGACTTACGACGGCCGCTTTCTTTTTTTCCAACCGACAGATCAAGGGTACGCGATCGCCGGTCCGAGTCAGCGGATCACCGGGCGGATGGACGGCATCAACGAAAAAGGGCTTGTCGTGGCGTATAACCTAACGAATCGAAAGAAATCGGGCGCCGGGTTTATTTGCAGCATGATCGGGCGGTTGCTTTTGGAAGCTTGCGCGAATGTGGAAGAAGCCATGGAGATGGCAAAAGAACTCCCTCATCGTCACTCGTTTAGTTATCTCGTTTATGATGCAAAGGGAGAAATGTTCGTTATTGAAGCATCTCCGAGAGGTGTCAACACCCGGAAGGCAACAGCGTGCACGAATCATTTTGACATTCAAACACGGGAAAATCGCTTTCATCTCGAAGATTCGAAACAACGATTGGAAACGATGCAAAAAAATGCCAACCGAAATGCTCACGATGCATTTCGGTTACTCAACGATACAAAACAACCGATTTTTTCCGATCGCTATAAAAGTTGGGCAGGGACGATTCATACGTCTGCTTATTTTCCAAAAGAAAAGCACGTTTGGATGGCTTTGGGTGGCGACCGCGAACCGATGGCCTTTGATTTTTCAAACTGGCTTGAAGGCGTTGATGTGGCCCAGAACCGCCTTAACGGAGAGGTAAACACGGATCTGCCATTTTTACACATGGATGAAGGAGCCGATTGGTTTAGAAAAAATAAATAAGTGGACAAATTGTTCAATTGTTATACAATGGGCATGGAAGAAGAAAGAGGTGCCAACGTTGATCGACGTGCAAAACTTAAAAAAATCCTATAAATCGTTTCAAGCCGTGAACAATAGTAATTTTCATGTTGAAAAAGGTGAAATTTTTGGCTTTCTCGGTCCGAATGGGGCAGGGAAGAGCACCACGATTAACATTTTATCGACGATGCTGCAGCCGACGGGCGGGTCGGTGACGATCAACGGCTATGATGTGGTGAACCATCAAAACCGGGTGCGCGAGAGCATCGGGATTATTTTTCAGCAAAACACGTTGGATGAGAAATTAACCGCCAAGGAGAACCTAACGCTTCATTGTAAATTTTATGGTGTACCTCGCGCGAAGCGAAAGGCACGCATTCGCGAAGTGTTGGAAATCGTGGATCTTACGGAGAGCATCAATACGCTTGTGGAGAAGTTTTCCGGCGGTATGCAACGCCGGCTGGAAATCGCCCGCGGATTGCTCCATTATCCGAAAGTGCTGTTTCTCGATGAACCGACCGTTGGGTTGGACCCGCAAACGCGGGCACATGTATGGGAGTACATATTAAAATTGAAGGAAAAAGAAAACATTACGATGTTTTTAACGACGCATTATTTGGATGAAGCGGAAATTAGCGATCGCATCGCAATTATGGATCATGGGAACATCATTGCCATCGACACGCCGAAAAAGCTTAAACAACAGCTCGGTGGCGATATTATCGAAATTACGACGACAGATAATGAAACAGCGATGAAAGAGATTGAAGCGGGGTTTGATGTCATCGATTTATCGCTAAAAGAAGGCGTTATCCATTGTAAAGTTGAAAACAGCGATGCGTTTGTGTCCACGTTTATTAAAACATTGCAAACACCGCTCACGGGATTGGATATTCGTAAACCAACATTAAATGATGTTTTTCTCTCCTTTACAGGGCGGGAAATCCGAGATTAAGCAGGAGGGAATCGCTCGTGGAAGGCATTATCGCCATTTGGCAAAGAGATATGATTAAGTTTTTTAGAGACCGTCCACGTATGATCGGCTCCTTTTCGATGCCGATTTTATTTTTGATTGTTTTTGGTGTTGGCATGGGCGGTGCCATGGAATCGTTGGTGGCCTCGGGCACCGGTACGGAAGATTTTAATTACGTCGAATTTATTTTTCCCGGCATTATCTCGATGACGCTCCTTATGACTTCTATTTTTTCCTCACTTTCAGTGATTCAGGATCGCGATTTCGGGTATATGCGCGAAATTCTTGTTTCACCGGTTTCAAGGGTGAATATCGCGATCGGCAAAATGTTAGGATCCGCGTCCGTTGCTTTTGTTCAAGGGGTCATGATGCTGGTGCTCATGCCATTTCTCGGTATAACCATCGATTTCGTTTCTTTTTTACAACTGTTGCCGGTAATGTTTATGATCGCATGCGCGTTTGCTTCCCTTGGGTTGCTGGTGGCGAGTCTGTTGAACTCCATGCAAGGGTTTCAACTTGTCGTCAATATATTGGTTATGCCGATGATTTTTATGTCCGGCGCCCTGTTCCCGCTGAATAATATGCCGGGATGGGTTGATTTTCTTGTCACGTTGAACCCGGTCACGTACGGTGTCGATCTAATGAAGCACATCATGATTGATGTCGAGAATTTGAGTTCGATGGTGCGGGAAGAAATGGGATTGAATCTAACGTTTTTCGGGCAGCCGGTTACGACAGCCGGAGAAGTGATCTTTTTGCTTGGTTTCACTGCCCTGTTGATTCTTCTAGCCACGCTTACCTTTAGGCGTAAAAATTAATCGTTGTTGTTGTCACCTAGGATGTTTAACTTTTTTGCTCTGCGGCAATTGCAATTAGTAAACGCTAGAAAGAGAGGTGGCAGCTGTGAAGAATATCAAGGCACTTTTCTTAAATTGTTCATTAAAAGGAAGTGAGGACGTTTCCAATACGCAGTCGTTAATGGATGAATTGGCAGAGGTGCTCAAAACGAATCAAGTAGAATGTGAAAGCGTACGGATTGCCGATTACCACGTGGCCTACGGCATTACGACTGATGCAGGAGGTGGCGATCAATGGCCGGAGATCCTTACAAAAATCAAGCATGCGGATATCGTTATGGTTGGCACGCCACTCTGGATCGGGGAAAAGAGCAGCATAGCTAAAAAAGTGTTGGAACGAATAAATGGTAGTGTAAACCTCACAAATGAAAAAGGCCAATCTATATTTTACGATAAAGTAGGCGGCGTTGTCGTCACAGGCAATGAAGATGGTGCTAAGAATGCAGCAGCTTCCATTGTTTTTGCTTTGAATTACATGGGCTTTACCATGCCCCCGGAACCCGTCGCCTATTGGACAGGCGAAGCCGGCCCGGGCCCCTCTTTTATTGAAGAAGAAGGGATCAAAAACGAATTCACCGCAGGACAGGTAGAAACGATGGCCTATAACTTGGTACACATGGCAAGGATGATTAGGCAAAACCCTATCCCGGCGGAAGGGAATGTGAAAGGATAAGCATTTCTCACCGGAGCTGAAATAATAAGGTTATAAAACACGACGTGGAACACCGAGGGCATCATGCTATCATAAAGACATGAATGGCAAGAAAATATTATCTATAGAAAAAGCGTTGTTTTCTCGGAACAAGATATGGTCGATATAGCGGCCTCTTCGCAACCATTCATTTGTCGATGGGAATGAACGCGTGGGGCGAATGTTGATTATTTTTCTATTGCTGAAGCACGATCTCCCCCCGCTTGTTATTGAAAAATCAGATAAGGAGCGGTATATTTTCTTTGTTGGCCAATCAGGATGAGGAAAGTCTTGCCTCTTTCTTTTTAGAAAAAATCGGTATAGAAAAAGACAGGCAGAAAAGGTTTGCAAACAAACAAACAAAGAATGAATCGCTCCTGTATAATGGGTGACTAACGTACGTGTGTTTCGATATCAAGGGTTGTGCATTATTTCAGAAATTCTTTCAAAGACAATTACGTTGAAGATTGCATCAGACAACTTGCATAGAGCGAGGTATACGAGAAAGTTTGACGATATCGTCCGTCAAAAGGGTGGCATATCACTCTGCGATCAACCAAGGGAAAAAATTTCTGGAATAGAATCCCAGTTTTCCGAATTCTATCTGAACATTTTCATGGGGTGAACAACTGCCTGTCCAATATTTCTTTTAGGACGCGCGCATGGTTATATGTCTCTTCCTTGGCCGCGAAGATGAGGGTGATGTTTTTTTCGTGCGTCTTGGTGAGCGTTTTTAACCGCTCCAACGCTTCGTGTTGTTGTTCATTTTCCTGTAGTTCATTTTTGTATTCTACTTTAAATGCTTGGAATTTTTCCGGGTCGTGTTGAAACCATTGCCGCAATGCTTTCGATGGCCCTACTTCCTTCACCCATTCATCGATATACGCTTTCTCTTTTGAAACGCCACGCGGCCAGACGCGATCGATGAGGATACGGAATCCGTCTGGCTTTTCCATTTCCTTGTAGATACGTTTGATCGCAATTGGCATAATGGATCCTCCTCCTTGCATGGGTCTTTAAAAATACCCTACATTTTTCGTGATTTACAATCAATGCAGAACCTGTAAAAATGGAAATGTAAGCACTTACAAAATAGAGGAGGGCGTTCACATGACTGACAAACCTTTCAAAACGACGAGCGCGGCCGGCATTCAAGAGGATTCCTTGCCATTTAAACTTTTTCAAAAAGCAAAACGTTTTGGGGTTTGGAATCCGGCTGATTTGGATTTCACGCAGGATAAGAAGGATTGGGAAACATTTAGCGAGCAGCAAAAGGAAGGGACGCTACGGCTGATTTCGCAATTTCAAGGTGGAGAAGAAGCGGTCACGAGGGATTTACTTCCGTTAATCATGACGATTTCCAATGAAGGGCGCCTTGAAGAAGAAATGTTTTTAACAACATTTTTATTTGAAGAGGCCAAGCACACTGAATTTTTCAGAATAGTCCTAAATGAACTGGGGATATATCGGGATTTGACGGAATATCATTCAGACACCTATCGAAAAATATTCAATGACATCCTTCCTTCTTCGATGGAACGGCTCGTGCATGATCAATCCCCGGAAGCAGTGGCGGAAGCGGCAACGGTTTACAACATGTTCGTAGAAGGCGTGTTGGCCGAAACGGGATACTATGGTTTTTTTCGGTCATTACAACACATAAACGCGATGCCGGCGTTATTGGAAGGGGTCGGCAATTTAAAAAGAGATGAAAGCCGCCATATTGCCTATGGAACGTTTTTGTTGCAACGTATCATCAGCGAGCACCACCACATTTATGATTTAGTTATAAAAAAAATGGAAGAATTAACCCCGCTCGCGATTCAGATTAATCAGGAAGGTATGGAAGATGACAGTGAAGAGGAAAAACGAAATACGATGAACTTCACGCAAAAACAGTTGTCCACGCGCATGCAAATTTTAGGCAGGTCCCGTGACAAAAGGCTTGAAGAGATCTATAAGCAGAGGGAAGACGAAGTAGGGATGGAAGAAGCGGATGCTGTGAAGTAAGGAGGGGCGTCTCCGATCAGGGAGACGCTCTTATACGTTTAGCGATAAATCTCATAACTTTGCCCTGTTTGCATGCCCTCGACACTTTTTTGATAAGCGAGTGCCACTTTGTCTCCGGGAACGGGCTCAAAGCCGGCAAATAGATGGCCGATTCGCTCTGCGGATTCTTGCAATAGGCTCGGGCTTACACTGTTAATGCGAATGCCCCGGGGCATTTCAATCGCGGCAGAGGTCACAAATGAACGAATAGCTCCATTAGCCATGGCGGCAGAGGATCCTTGCGGGATAGGATCATCCATCATAACGCCGGATGTTAAGGTAAAACTACCGCCATCGTTAACATATGGAAGGCCAAGCAGAACGAGGTTGATTTGGCCTTTCATCTTACTGTTGATGGCTGTTTCATTTTTCTCTGGTGTCAATTCCGAGATCGGAGCAAAACCGGCGCTGCCGGAGGCGTTAATGACGGCATCTACATTGCCTGTTTTTTCATACATGTCGCGAATGCTGGCTTCATCGGTGATATCCACCTGAGCATCCGCGCCGTTCCTGCCCGCGCGAATGATCTCGTGATCTTGTTTCAGACGATCGTATATGTTGCTTCCGATCGTTCCGTTGGCACCAACCAATAGTATTTTCATGATTATCATCCTTTCTTCCCCGCTAACTATAACCGAAAATAAGTCGATTGAAACGTGAAAAAGAAGTCTTTCACTGACACGTCTTTTGTAAATATTCCCTGATTTCTTTTTCAACAACTTGATTGTTATACAAGTCCGCATAAATGACAGATTCAAATACTAAGCCATGGATGAATATAATTAACGCATTTGCTTGTTCTTTCATATTTATAGATGTTTCAATATATCCGTTTTTATGAAGGTTTATTAATATATCCTCGGCGAAATTAAAGTTTACTTCCCGAAATTTATTCTTTTGCTCGTGGTAATCTTGGTTCATCGTTGCCATCATCGAAAATTTAATCCATATATCATTCTCAATCCTTTCTTCTTCCGTATTAACTTGAACAATCTGCTTAATCATACGAACGGCATCCTCAAACGTCCAGTTATCCACTTGTACTACTTTTTCCATTCTTTCCTGAAATCTTTGATGAATGACATCCATGGCGAACATATAGATGTCTTTTTGTTTTGGAAAAAAATGTTGAACAGAACCTAAGGATAAGTTTGCTTCTTTGGCAATTTCCCGCAAAGTCGTGTTTTCGAAACCTAAATAATGAATGATGCGGAACGTTGCTTCTACAATTTGATTTTTTCTTTCGGCATGATTGATTTTTTTCGGCATAAAATAACTCCCTTGATTTATAAAAAGAAATATATTAAAATTCTTTTTAGGTCAACTGACTTATTAAAAGGAGGGGGTTCTTGTATGGAAAACATATTTCTTCAATATATTTTTGTTTTTATTGTAAGTATGATCCCTTTCCTTGAAGCATTTATAACTGTACCAACGGCAATTATCGTTTTCAACTTTTCGACTTTAGCGGTTTTAGTCGTTGCTGTTCTCGGTAATGCGTTGAGTGTTCTTCTTTTTATATTCTTTGGAACTGAAATCAAAAAACTTTTTAACACCATTTATAATAAACTTCGAAAGAAAAATCGTACACCCATGAGCATTAATCCCCGAATCAAAAGAACATTCGATCGTTTTGGTGTGATCGGCGTATGTTTTTTGTCATCCGTTTTGTTTAGTAGTCAGGTTGGTGCTACGACAATGACGACGCTGGGGGGATCCAAAGGTCAAGTGTTTTTTTGGACGAATATGGGAGTGATTACGCTGGCAGTAGCAATGGCTATATTATCAGTAGTTGCAGAAGAATTAGTTTCGTCATTAGTGAATTTATCGTAAATAAAAAAAAGGAAACGCCCGTGAGAGCAGTTTCCTTTTTGCTACTTATTCTTCGCTATCGGTGTCCAACCATTCATCAACCGTTTCTCGATTGTCATCGATCCATGCTTGGGCAGCATCCTTCGGCTCCGTATCATTTTCAGCCATGTCCAGCATGACCTCGTTCATATCATCAGCCTCCCAATAGAAGTTGTCGAGAATTTGATAAGCTTCAGGTTCATCTTCTTCCAGACCTTCTCGGACCATCGTCCGGATTTCTTCCTCTTCTTCATAAATGCCTTCCGGATCTTCCAGGAAACGAATGTCATACGTATTAAATTTCCAATGCGGTTGCCAAGCCGTCACTACAATCGGTTCTTCATTGTCAATCGCACTATCTAATGCAGCGGTCATGGCAGCATCACTGGACGTTTGTAGCGTAATGTCTAAATCATACGCCTCTATGGCTTGCTCAGTTGAATCCACGACCCCCGCACCAGGGTCGATTCCGGTGATTTCATCAAAATTGTCGGTAGTCACTTCTTCAATACTGGTCACGTCCATATACTCTGGAACGGCCAGTCCGGTACGGTTTCCTTCCAAATTCGGGCCCAAATCGACCACTTCGTCTCCATAACGTTCATAGTCAGTCGCCATGTCCGAAGGCAACCAACCGGCAACAAAGCCATCCGCATCCCCTTGCGCAACACTTTGCCACATGATGGCTTGCTCGACTTGATTTAAGTTTACATCATATCCTGCTTCTTCCAGAACGAGCCCAATGACATTGGACGAAGCCACTTCGGATTCCCAGGCAACGTAGGTGAGTTCAATTTCGCCCTTTACATCTTCAGCTTCGTTTGCCTCGTCGCCGGACGCTTCTCCTTCATTGTCTCCGCATGCCGCAAGGACGAGTGCGCTAAATAAAAATGGCAAAATCCACTTGCCTTTTTTAAATAAATGCATGATATGCCTCCTAGTTAAATTTGTAATGAATGTTTAATACAAATTAAATACATGTTGACTATAACATAATGCGAGAGGTTGTCAACGGGACGATTCGACAATAGTCTGTTTGAATTTTTCGGTGTTGAACGGTATAATTTACATTAAATAAATTTTAAATGATTCGAATTTTACCGTTGAACAAGGTGAGTGATCGCAATGGATGAGAAACGAAAGGAAAAAGAAGCCGAGTTGCAAGAAGGCGATCGTTCCATCGAGGATAGTATTGCCGATACGATGGATATTTATGGCTACACGCGTTCCGTTGGGCGCATTTATGCTCTCTTGTATTTGCACGGCGAACCGATGACGCTTGATGATTTACGGGATGAATTGGGCATGAGCAAAGGAAGTATGAGCCTGGGAGTACGCAGATTGATGGACGATAAGCTCATTCATCGTGTTTTTAGAAAAGGAGAGCGTAAGGATTTGTACAAGGCAGAAGAGGATTACTTTAAATTTTTCACAAGTGTTTTTTTGCGTCGCTGGCAAAGGGAAGTAAGTGTAAACATGGAAGGCATTCGTCAGGCGCAGCCTCAATATGAAGCATTGATTGATGATCCGGATACGCCCGAGGATGTGCGGGAAGATGCCAAACGAAAACTTGAAAAAATTACAGGCTCGCTGCCTTATTATGATTTCTTGGAACGAATCGTCGCCAAGACGGAATCGGGGGAATTATTTCGAATGATATTCGATGAAGAAAAGGAATAAGAAAAATCAGCGTAATGGGCGCTGGTTTTTTTGTTTGACGAGTGCATTTCACTATGGTACATTTTAATTGATCAAAACGTTTAAAATATATTAAACAAAAAGGAGCGTGATTTCTTTGCGCTTACAAATGTATATCGACGGTAACTGGATGGATGCTGTCGACAATCAAAAACGAGACATTATCAATCCATATAACCAAGAAGTGATCGCGACGGTCGCGGAAGGAAACGAAAAGGATGCAAAAGAAGCAGTGTCGGCTGCGCGCCGCGCTTTTGATGAAGGGGCTTGGGCAACAACGCCGGCAAACGAACGCGGAGAGATCGTTCATGAAATTGGTCGCTTGATTCGTGAGTCACGACAAGAACTGGCTGAATTGGAAACGCTGGATACCGGAAAAACCGTGAGTGAAAGCCTCGATGATATGGACGACATCGCCAATGTTTTCATATATTTTGCAGGATTGGCCGATAAAGAGGGCGGCGAATTGATTGAGAGCCCGCTTCCGGATTCCACGAGTAAAGTCGTCCGTGAGCCGGTTGGGGTGTGCGGTCAAATCACGCCATGGAATTATCCGTTATTACAGGCGGCATGGAAATTGGCGCCGGCGCTTGCCGCGGGAAACACGCTCGTGATGAAACCGAGCGAGATCACGCCGCTTACGACGGTAAAAGTGTTTGAACTGTTCGAGCAAGCAGGCGTCCCCGCGGGTGTGGCAAACATTATCCTCGGACCGGGCAATACTGTAGGTGCCCACCTATCCGAAAGCACCGACGTCGACTTGATTTCTTTTACCGGCGGCATTGACACCGGGAAAAAAATCATGCAAGCCGCGAGCACCAATGTGAAAAACATTGCTTTGGAGCTCGGAGGCAAAAATCCGAATATCATTTTTGCGGACGCTGATTTTGATGTTGCGGTCGATCAAGCGTTAAACGCGGCTTTCTTCCACGCCGGGCAAGTTTGTTCTGCCGGTGCACGCGTACTTGTGGAAGAATCGATGCATGATGCTTTTGTTGATGCCCTAGTGGCTCGAGCGAAAAATATTAAACTCGGCAACGGTTTCGCGGAAGACACCCAATCCGGGCCGCTCATTTCCGCAGAGCACCGGGAGAAAGTGGAAAAATATGTAGCGATCGGTCAAGAAGAAGGCGCGACGCTGGCGCTGGGCGGAAAAAGACCTGAAGACGCAGAATTGCAACAAGGGTTCTTTTTTCTGCCAACGATATTCACCAATTGTACAGCGGATATGCGCATCGTCCAGGAGGAAGTCTTCGGTCCGGTGCTGACCGTTGAAACATTTGAATCAGCTGAAGATGCTGTAATAAAAGCAAACGACAGCATCTATGGACTCGCCGGTGCGGTATTTACGGAAGACATCGCGAAAGCCGAAAACGTAGCAGCCAAGCTTCGCATGGGAACCGTTTGGATCAATGATTTTCATCCTTATTTTGCCCAGGCGCCTTGGGGCGGTTACAAACAATCAGGCATTGGACGCGAACTTGGACGTCCCGGCCTGGAAGAATATACGGAAACGAAGCACGTATTCCGAAACATCAAACCGGAACCTTTAGGATGGTTTAAATAAGAAGGAGGTTTTTGAGTTGAATCAAACATCATATGACTACGTCATCGTTGGCGGGGGCAGCGCGGGTTGTGTACTCGCCAACCGTCTAAGCGAGGATAAATCGAAAAGTGTACTCGTTCTGGAAGCGGGACGCAGTGACTATCCATGGGATTTGTTTATTCAAATGCCGGCAGCTTTGATGTACCCGTCCGGCAATCGATTCTATGACTGGAGGTATTCTACGGATGCCGAGCCTTATATGAATGGACGTCAAGTTGCGCATGCCAGGGGAAAGGTACTCGGGGGATCAAGTTCCATCAACGGGATGATTTATCAGCGCGGCAATCCGATGGACTATGAAAAGTGGGGATCCGACCCGGGCATGGAAACGTGGGACTATGCCCATTGTCTGCCCTATTTTAAACGGCTGGAAACAGCCTATGGAGCAGATTCGACTGATGAGTACCGCGGACACGATGGCCCGGTGAAATTGAGGCGGGGTCCTGCAAAGAACCCTTTATTTCAAGCTTTTTTTGATGCAGCTGCAGAGGCTGGTTACGCGAGAACACCCGATGTCAATGGGTTTCGTCAGGAAGGGTTCGGTCCATTCGACAGTCAGGTGCACAACGGAAGACGGGCGTCTGCTTCAGGGGCCTATTTGCGGCCTGCCATGGGTCGCGAAAACCTGACAGTAGAGACACGTGCGTTTGTGACCAATATCAATTTTGATGGTAAGCGAGCCAATGGCGTTACGTATGAAAAGAATAAAAAAACGCATCAGGTTCATGCAGGCGAAGTGATCCTCTCCGGCGGTGCATTTAACACGCCGCAATTACTCCAATTGGCCGGTGTAGGCGATGCTGAACATCTGAGCTCCATTGGCATTGACCCGATCGTTGACCTACCGGGTGTAGGCGAAAACTTTGAAGATCATCTCGAAGCATATGTCCAGTACGCTTCTTCAGAGCCTGTTTCTGAAATGCCGAGTTTAAATAAAGCAAAAATGCCTTGGATCGGCTTGCAATGGCTGGTTGGACGTACTGGTCCGGCAGCAACGAATCATTTTGAAGGCGGAGGTTTCGTCCGTTCGAATGACGATGTTGATTATCCGAATCTGATGTTTCATTTCCTTCCGCTAGCGGTTCGATATGACGGGCAAAAAGCGGATACGAAGCATGGGTTCCAAGTACACGTTGGACCGATGTACTCCAACTCCCGGGGGAGCCTGAAGATCCGTTCAAAAGATCCTTATCAGCATCCGAGCATCGTATTTAACTATTTATCTACCGAAGAGGATCGGCGAGAGTGGGTGGAAGCCATACAAGTCACGAGGAAAATCCTTTCCCAGCCGGCGTTGGCGCCTTACAATGCAGGTGAAATTTCCCCCGGACCTTCTGTCCAAACGGATGAGGAAATTCTGGAGTGGGTAAGGAATGACGCTGAAACAGCCCTCCATCCATCCTGCAGTGCAAGAATGGGTCCTGCTTCGAATCCGATGGCTGTTGTAGATCCGCAGACCATGAAGGTTCATGGCCTGGATAACCTGCGGGTCGTTGATGCGTCCGTGATGCCGTATACGACGAATGGAAATATTCATGCACCGGTGTTGATGCTGGCAGAAAAAGCAGCCGACATCATCCGTGGAAAAAAACCATTGGAGCCCGAGTATAAGGACTTTTACCGTCATGGCGTACATCCGAAAGACGCGGGCACCGTAGAAAAAAACCAGATGGTACGTTCATAGCGGTAAACTTGAAGGAGGGTCCAGCTTTCACGCTGGATCCTTTTTTATGGTAAAATACCAGATAGATTTAACCTGACGTTTTAGAATCCGTCTTTTCGGAAATGAATGGTAACGTGGGGAATTTTAAAAAAACAAGGAAAACCTTTCTATAGAGAGTTTAATGATGAAGGTTGAAGGAGGTGTGCCCGGGATGAACAAAGCCGGAAAGTTTTTGGTCGCTATTTTCGCGTGTCTTGCAGTGATAGTAAGCGCGGGACTGGTGTATATGTTTGTGGCAGGGAGCAATGCCGAAGATGAGGGTGAAATCGAAGAAGTATCAGCGCAAACGACAGAGAGCACTGCAGCCACTCATCCGGAAGGAGAAGTCATCTGGAGCGCGGAAATCGATGATCTCAGTTTAGAAGATTTTTCAATCAGTGGGTCTGATGCGGGTCTGCAAGTTGAAATTCCGGAATCCACGACAGAAAATATAGAAGACATCGAGGAAGCGTTTGAAGATCTACCAATTAATATCGTAGAAAAATAACCAACGGACTTGGGGCAGCCAAGTCCTAATTTTTTGCTTATAACCATAATGGAACATAAATAAAGATCCCTAAACCGATGACGACGACTAGAAGCAAAATGCTCTTCCAACGTGTTCGGTTCCAGAATAAAATCGAAACAATAATTGCCTGCAAAAAAATCATGCTTGAACCGATGATCATCGTCATTGGCGAAAACACAAATCCGCCGATAATGTTGACGAGTATACCCACGGGCATTAGGGCAATCGTCGCGATTTTCAGCGGGCTTTTTTTAATACCCTGTAAAATCTCCCGCTTTTCTGCTTCGTTGAATTTATCGTACTCCACAAGCGCGAACCACCCGGTAATGATTAAAAGCGCTCCGGTTACGGAAACGGTTCCCATTATTTATCACCCTCCATCGTAGCATCGCACGAAGAAAATTCCCTCCCCTGACATTATACCCTTTGTGGCATGGATTAAATCAGCGTCCGTCCGAATGAGTGTAATAAAAAAAGAGCCCTTGGAGGACCCTGGACAAGTTAAAATTTTCTGAAATATCTTTCGTCGTACCCGAGCCGAGTGGATGCTTCTTTTCCGGCTTCTCTTACTTTCTTCGCGATGTCCGGTATGCTGTAACCTTTCATGCGTTGGATCGGTCCCACAACGGTAATGGCACTGACTACCTTTCCTGTATAGTCCCTTATTGGCGCGGCAACTGATTTCGTTCCTTCTGTTAATTCCTCTGTGCTGACGGCGTATTTTTGTTCGCGGATTGTTTTTAGTTCCTCCCGAAGTTCATCAGGATCGGTAATGCTATTCTTTGTATGGGCAGTTAACCCTTTATTAATAACATCTTCCACAACCTGTTCTTCACTAAAAGCGAGCAGAACTTTACCTGAACTTGTGCAGTAAGAAGGGTTTCTCCTCCCAAGGTGTGTCAAAATACGAACAGGATGATGACATTCTTCTTTATGAATATAAATGGTATCGAGGTCATCCAAGATAGCCAGATGGGCGGTTTCTCCCGTTTTATTTACCAATTGACCAAGGACGGGTGCAGCTTCCTTGTGAATTTCCAAATCATTTGTGACAATCCCTGCCATGGTGAGCACGGAAATCCCTAATCGGTATGCATTGGTTTCCTGATCCTTGGCAACAAATCCTTCACTAGCCAGTGTCGCCATAATTCGACTAACGGTACTTTTGGCCAAACCTAATGATTCAGCCAGCTCGCTAACCTTTTTCGTCGGCTCAAATGTAGAAAAACTCTTAAGAATACGAGCTGCATTCTTAACGGAGGAAAGCGTTTGTGGTTGATCGTTCTTTTTTACCATGCAAGTCACTCCTTAAAATTAGTTCTTTATGAAGGAACGCATTAATCATTTATTCATCCGCTTCTCACCTTCATTATATAAGATTTTTTACATTTCCAAAATAGTTTTTATAGACTTTTTTATTTTCGTTGCGCATGAAGGAACAAATGCCTTTTTTGATTTTTCGATGGTATATATAATGAAAATATGCTGATAAGAACTATCGGATGGCATCCGAAAAATATAAGGAGGCATTTTCATGCAAACGACAGAAACAAAAGCGACCGTAAAGCCAATTGATTGTACGCATTACATTGACGGTCAATATGTATCGTCCAATAATGAAAAAACGTTTGAAAATGTGAATCCGGCAACGGAAGAAGTATTAGGTACCGTTGCAAAGGGAGAAAAGGAAGATGTTGACCGCGCGGTAAGTGTTGCCAGGAAAGCACTTAAAGGTGAATGGGGCAACATGCCTACAAAGCAACGGTCACAGATTCTCCGTAAAATCGGCGATTTAATTTTAGAAAGAAAATCAGAACTGGCTACACTCGAATCCCTCGACACGGGCAAGCCATTATGGCTGTCAAACAAAATTGACATTGACCGTGCAGCTAATAATTTCCATTTCTTTGCTGATTATATGACGTCAATGGGCACAGAAGCCTATCAACAAGATGATATAGCCATTCATTATGCCATTCGTCGTCCTGTTGGTGTGGTGGGCTTAATTAACCCATGGAACCTTCCATTATTTTTGATGACTTGGAAGTTAGCTCCGGCACTTGCGGCAGGAAACGTGGCAGTGATGAAGCCATCGGAAGAGACACCAATGACAGCGACGGTTCTTGCAGAAATTTGTAAAGAAGCCGGCGTTCCGGATGGTGTGGTTAACATGGTTCACGGATTTGGTGACGCAGGCGCTGCGCTCTCCACCCATGAGGATGTGGATGCGATTGCCTTTACCGGTGAAACGGTAACAGGAACTGAAATTATGAAATCCGCAGCTCCCACACTGAAAAAATTATCGTTTGAGATGGGCGGCAAGAACCCGAATATTATTTTTGCAGATGCCGACATGGATGACGTGATCGATACGACAATGCGTTCCAGTTTCATTAACCAGGGTGAAGTCTGCTTGTGCGGTTCAAGAATTTATGTAGAACGGCCGGCGTACGATGAATTTCTTGAGCGCTTCGCGGCGAAAACCAAAGAGCTCAAAGTTGGCGACCCCTTTGATGAAGAAACAAATGTCGGTGCATTAATCAGTGAAGAACACTATAAAAAAGTGCTCGGCTACTTGGACATTGCAAAAGAAGAAGGCGGCACGTTCTTAACAGGGGGAAAGGCTGCCGAAGGGTTTGACAAAGGATATTTCGTAGAACCGACGATCATCACCGGTTTAGACAAAGATTCTAGGTGTGTGAACGAGGAAATCTTTGGACCGGTCGTAACGGTTATTCCGTTCGATGAAGAAGAAGAAGTGCTAGAGCAAGTCAATGATACCCATTATGGGTTAAGTGCAAGCTTATGGACCACGAACATTAAACGTGCGACTCGTGTTAGCGCACAAATCGAAACGGGAATTGTTTGGGTTAATACTTGGTTTTTACGTGATTTGCGTACACCTTTCGGAGGCATGAAGCATAGTGGCATCGGCCGTGAAGGCGGTATGCACAGCTTTGACTTTTATTCAGAACTCACCAACATTACAATCAAAACCTAGGGGAGATATGAATGAAAACGGAAGAAACATTCAACAAAGAAGACCTTGCCAAACATTTAGCTCAATCCTGGGATGAAGGAGAAGGGGTTCAGCCGGTTACTGAGCTGAACCCTAATCTTTCCATTGATGAAGCTTATCAAATCCAATTGCAGACCATTGAAGGAAAAGTAAAAGAAGGCCAGCGGATCACCGGCAAAAAAATTGGTTTAACATCGAAAGCCATGCAGGAAAAATTAGGCGTTAGCGAGCCTGATTACGGTCATTTATTGGATGGAATGGGAGTCAGAAACAGAGAAACGGTCTCATTCAATCGCGTATTGCAGCCAATGGTTGAAGGCGAGATTGCGTTCATTCTGAAAAAAGATTTGGCCGGACCGGATGTAACAACGCTCGACGTCCTGCAAGCGACGGATGCAGTTGTTCCCGCGCTTGAAATTGTGGATAGCCGCATCAAAGATTGGAAGATTACATTGCCCGATACGATTGCAGATAATGCTTCTTCCGGGTTGTATGTACTCGGTGATCACCCAAAAAAAATCGAAGACATTGATATCAAGCAAATGGGGATGGCCCTTTACAAAAATGATGAACTTCAAAACACAGGGGTCGGTGTTGCGGCAATGGACGATCCGGCGAAATGTGTGGCATGGCTGGCGAATAAATTGGCAGCCTTTGATATTAAATTGAAAGCCAGTGAAGTCATTCTATCCGGTGCATTGTCTGCCGCGATCAAAGGAGAACCGGGAGATGAGTTTTACGCCAAATTTGCGGATTTAGGCACCGTACATGTTTCATTTGCAAAATAGATACAAGGGGGGAGTTCGATGGGTAAAGCAAAAGTTGGAATCATTGGGTCCGGGAATATCGGCTCTGACTTAATGATTAAATTAAAGAATTCCGAATCATTGGAACTAACGACCATGATGGGGATTGATGCCACGTCACGAGGCATGCAACATGCCAAGAAATTGGAGCTGCAAACCTTTGATAACGGTGCGGATGGATTATTGGAGAACCCGGAATTAGTCGATATTATCTTTGACGCGACGAGTGCCGGCGCTCATATTCACAATGCGGAAATAGCCAAAAAGCTAGGCAAGCAAATGATCGATTTAACACCGGCTGCAATCGGGCCTTTTATTGTGCCTACGGTCAACGCAGGCACACACTTGGAAGAAGATAATGTCAATCTAATTACATGCGGCGGCCAGGCAACCATTCCAATCATCCATGCCATTCAACAAGTGGCGCCGGTCGAGTATGGAGAAATTGTTGCTACGATCGCGAGTAAAAGTGCCGGACCGGGAACGAGAGCAAACATTGATGAATTTACCGAAACAACGTCAAAAGCCATTGAACAAGTGGGTGGCGCTAAAAAAGGAAAAGCCATCATTATCTTAAACCCGGCAGAACCTCCGATCATCATGCGTGACACGGTCCATGCCATTGTTGAAGAAGGAGCAGTGGATGAAGAGAAGATTACCAAATCGATTTTAGAAACGGTGGATAAGGTTCAATCCTATGTCCCCGGATATAAGATACGAACAAATCCTGTTTTTGACGGAAATAAGGTGACGGTGTTTCTTGAAATTGAAGGGGCAGGGCATTATTTGCCAACCTATGCCGGGAACCTTGATATCATGACATCTGCCGGTGTGAAAGTAGCTGAAGAGTTTGCGAAAAATCGAAATACCACCGCTAATAAAGTGTAAGAAAGGAGGAAGAGCATGACGAAGCAAACGGACATCAAAATTACAGAAGTTGCTTTGCGCGATGGGAGTCACGCGATCAGTCACCAGTATACCGTTGATCAGGTCAAATCCACTGCGAAAGCGCTAAATGAAGCGCGTGTGCCTTATATTGAGGTCGCTCATGGAGATGGATTGGGAGGTTCTTCGCTACAATACGGTTTTTCTAAAACAGATGAATTTAAACTTATTGAAGCGGCTGTTTCGGTCGCCGATTTCTCGAAGATCGCGGTATTGTTACTCCCGGGCATCGGGACAATTGAAGATTTAAAAGAAGCGGCGGCCCTAGGGGCAAAAATGGCACGCGTGGCTACGCACGTGACGGAAGCCGATGTTTCCGAACAACATATTCAAACGGCAAAGGAACTGGGAATGGAAACCGTTGGCTTTCTAATGATGAGTCATATGGTTTCCGTTGAAAAGTTAGTCGAACAGGCAAAATTGATGGAGAGTTATGGTGCAGACACGGTTTACGTTGTGGATTCAGCAGGCGCTTTGCTTCCGCATGAAGTTAAAGAAAGAATTAAAGCGCTTCGACAAGCGTTATCTATCGATATTGGTTTTCATGGCCATAATAATTTGTCTCTGGCGATGGGGAACACGCTTGCTGCCATTGAAGAAGGAGCGACTAGGATTGATGGAAGTATCCGCTGTTTAGGTGCAGACACGGTTTACGTTGTGGATTCAGCAGGCGCTTTGCTTCCGCATGAAGTTAAAGAAAGAATTAAAGCGCTTCGACAAGCGTTATCTATCGATATTGGTTTTCATGGCCATAATAATTTGTCTCTGGCGATGGGGAACACGCTTGCTGCCATTGAAGAAGGAGCGACTAGGATTGATGGAAGTATCCGCTGTTTAGGTGCAGGCGCGGGGAATACGCAAACGGAAGTATTAATCGGCGTCCTCGATAAAATGGGCATTGAAACAGGTGTCGACTTGTACAAAATCATGGACGTGGCCGAAGACATCGTTGCTCCGATCTTGCAGCAACCGCAGGAAATTAACCGTGACAGTTTAACGTTAGGCTATGCCGGTGTCTATTCCAGTTTTCTGTTACACGCGAATCGAGCAGCTGAAAAGTTCTTAGTCGAATCGCGAGACATACTCGTAGAATTGGGTAAACGAGAAATTATTGGCGGGCAGGAAGATATGATCATTGACGTTGCAGCTGAACTTGCTGAAACAAGAAAAGCGTCTGTTCAATCATAATCATACGATGGGAGAAGAAGTGACCATGGAAAAAGACCGAGTAAAAGAGCTGGCTAATTATGTACACAATGCGGAAAAAGAAAAGCGCGAAATCACAAAAATTACGGCAGAATTGTACCCGGAATTAACGATTGAAGAAGCGTATGACGTTCAAGAAGAGCTTGTACGACAAAAACTAGAGGCAGGTTATAAAATCGTCGGTCCAAAGATGGGGATTACCAGTGAGGCCAAAATGAAACAAATGAACGTGGACAACCCGATATATGGCTATGTCTTTGATAATATGGTTGTCGAAGAGGGAAATGCCATCTCCATTTCTGATTACATTCATCCAAAAATAGAACCGGAAATCGGTTTTATTTTAAATAGGGATTTAGAGGGTCCGGGTATTACGACGCTTGATGTATTACGGGCAACAGAATACGTGCTCCCTGCGATTGAAATTATTGACAGCCGATATGAGAACTTCAATTTCACATTGCCGGATGTTGTAGCGGATAATACGTCTGCAGCTGGGGCTGTATTTGGAACGTATTTAAGAAAGCCGGAAGAATTGGAATTGGATGTCGTTGGGGTAACATTATCCCTTAATGGGGAAATTCAATCATTGGGTGCCGGTGCCGCGGTATTGGGACACCCAGCCAAGTCGGTTGCAAGCCTTGCAAATATGTTAAGCGAAAAGGGAGAAAAAGTAGAAGCCGGGAAGCCTATTTTAACAGGTGGGGTGACAGCTGCAGTCAAATTATCGCCCGGAGATTTCGTTAATGTGAAATACGGAGGCTTAGGAGACGTATCCTTTTTTGTTAAACAGTAATAGAGGCTCATGCTATGACTTGTTTCGCCAAGGGAGGTGAAAGGTTTGCCACTTATAAATGTACAAATTCTCGAAGGCCGTGAACCTGAAAAAATTGAATCATTGATCGAAAACGTCTCTGAAGCCGTTAGTGAATCACTGGACGCTCCGAAAGAAAATGTCCGCGTTACTGTTACTGAAGTTCCGAAAACACATTGGGCCGTTGGCGGAAAAAGTATGAAACAATTAGGAAGATAGTTAGGGGAGATGAGGATGGTTCTTCGCTTATTGATGGGGGGTACCATCCTACACCTTTTCTTCTTCCGTATACTTATGATTAATGACAGCGTAAATGATCTTTTTTGCAAGATGATTGACATGGGAGCTATTTCGGTATTGAACATAGACTTTGTTTTGGATGTTATAGATGTCACTTATTTTTCGTGCTTTTATTTCCGACGTATATCTTTTATCCATGCCTAACTCAGGTATAATGCCAATGCCAATATTATTTGCAACAGCTTTCAAAAGCATTTCATTATTATCAACATCAATACGAGTGACACTTTGTGCTTTTATTAGCTGTTGATCAATTAATTTCCATAAGAACGAGTTCCTTTTAAAACTCAGGATAGTCTCCTCGTTTAAATCTTCAATGTGAATCGTTTGTTTTTCACATAGGTAGTGATCGATGGGAAGGAGAACCATAAGGTTATTATCGAATAAATATTCTGAAATAATATCAGAATGATCCGAAATAGGGTTTCTTGTAAATACGATGTCAATTTCTCCTGAGGAAGCCCTTTCATTTAAGCTTACAGAATCGTGTCCTTCCACGACTTGAATATCTATATCCCCCATTGATTTAACCGTTTTCAAGAGTTCTGTAATAAAAGAATACGAGTATCCCGGGGAGAAACCCACTTTTATGATTGGGTCTTTGACCATGTTGGATATTTCTTTGGCATGTTTAATATTGGTTAGAATATTGTTGGCATACTCCATAAACATGTTAGCTGCATCTGTCAAGAAAATTTCATGTCCGGCTCTTTTAAAAAGCTCACACTGTAAGATATCTTCTAATGCTTTTATTCGTGAGGTAACGGTTGGTTGCGTAACAACAAGGGCTTCAGCCGCTTTAGAATAGCTTTTATGCTCGGCGACAGTAAGAAAAGTCTGAAGTTGGCTCTCATTCATATTATTTTTCACCTCCAAAGTTCATAGAAAGAAGGGGCTCTAGTCATTTAAAGATTTATTACCAACATTATAACTTCGGTGAAATAATTTAAAAAGGTGATTGTTCCTTTATAAGCAACAAAATATAAATGAATGAAGATTCTTTTGGAATTAAGGGAAAAACGAAAAAATATTCAATTGGCAATCTGAATGATAGCGCTTTTACAATAAATTTAAGAAGTCAATATAGGATGAAGAAAAAGGAAAGTGATAATTTAAAGGATGATGAAAGGGTTTACGGAATCTCCAAATGAAAGGAAAGGATAAACGTTGGAAAATAAACACATAAATGAAACCTTAGAAGGAAAAGCAGCGATTGTCACCGGCTCCGCCCGGGGAATTGGATTCGCGATCGCGTTGAAATTGGCGAATGCAGGGGCGAACGTTTTAATTAGCGGTACAAATGAGGAGCGTACAAAAAAAGCTGCTGAGGAATTGAAAACGTTGTCAGACTCAGACATCCGATACTATCCCGGAGATCTTTCGGAAGAAGGTAACGTGGAAGAAATGGTAAACGATGCGATTAATGCCTGGGGAAAGATCGATATTCTGGTGAATAACGCAGGCGGGGGTGTGATTCTGCCGTTCCGTGAACAGACGCCGGATACACTGAAGACGACCATTAATCGAAACCTATGGACAACGATTTGGTCATGTTATAAAGTCCTTCCTCACATGGATAAGGTCGGATATGGGCGGATCATTAATATAGGCGCTGATTCAGTAAGAAATGGGTTGTGGGATCATGCTGCTTATAATGCTGCAAAAGGAGGGGTCCATGCCATATCGACCGGGTTGGCTAGGGAATTTGCCGACAGTGATATCACCGTAAATACTGTCGCACCACCTGCAGTTGAAGGGGAAGCATTAGGTCGAATCGGAAATAGGGACGCTGAGTTGGTGGATAAATATATCGATATCATTCCAAAAGGAAGAGCTGCCAGCGAGGAAGAAGTAGCGGATTTTGTTTGGTACCTATCCACGAATGGCGCCAGTTTCATTACGGGTCAGGTGATCAGTGTCAATGGCGGAAGCACCATGCTTTAGTAACAGTATTATTAATTGGAGGGTTTATCATGAAAGAGATTATAAGAGATAATCCGGAGAAAAATGAATTTCTCGTTAACCGAAATGTCTTTACGGACAGAGAAATGCTTGCAAGGGAACGTGCCGAAATTTTTAATAAATGCTGGTTATTCATTGGACATGAAACAGAAGTGCCGGAAAAAGGGGATTTCAAACGGAAAAAGGTGGGAGGTCGGAATTTAGTGCTCGTTCATAGTCAAGACGACGAAATTCGAACCCTATACAATACGTGCCCGCACCGAGGCGCTTTAGTTTGCAGGGAAAACGAAGGCAATTCCAGAGTCTTTCGTTGTTTCTACCATGCGTGGAGCTTTACTAATGACGGTAAGTTGGTAGGGATGCCAGGAAGTGATGGCTTTCCGGACGACTTTAATGCTGAAGGAACAAAGGACATGAAAGCGGTTAATAGAGTGGAGAGTTACCGCGGCTTTATTTTCGTAAATTTTGACGATCATGCAGTCTCCCTAGAGGAGTATTTAGCGGGTGCAAAAGAGTATATTGACTTGATCGCGGATCAATCTGAATACGGACTAGAGGCATTAGGGGGCGTGCAGGAATATAGCGTAAGGGCTAATTGGAAGTTGCTCGCTGAAAATAGTGTCGATTTATATCATGGCATGCCGACGCATAAGACGTATTTCGACATCAAGCAAGAGCAAGATCCTGACCTCAAGAAAGTAAAATTAGAAGGCGAAGGTAAGGACTTAGGCAACGGTCATGCGGTCATGGAATATGTGGCTCCGTGGGGAAGACCGATTGCCCAGTGGACGCCAATATGGAGCGAAGATTTGAAACGGGATATGGAGGACATGAAAGTCAGACTTGCAGAACGTTTTGGCGAAGAACGGGCTGATCGTATCGCAAACTGGAACCGAAATATTGTGATTTTCCCAAATTTGGTCATTAATGACATTATGGCTATCACGGCAAGAACGTTCTATCCTAATTCTCCAGGATATATTGAAGTATCCGGTTATTCCTTAGCACCCAAGGCAGAAAATGAAGAACATCGACTTGCCAGAAATAATAATTTCTTGGAATTCTTAGGCCCGGGCGGGTTTGCCACCCCTGATGATAATGAAGCATTGGAATTAGCCCAAGAGGCATACACCAATAATACCGAAGTGCAATGGAATGACGTTTCCAAAGGGATGGTAAGAGGAAAAAGAAACGCCAAAGCGACAGATGAACTTCAAATGAGAGCTTTTTGGAGAGAATACGATAAAGTAATGCAAGAATCGTTTAGTAAGGAGGGAGCATACAAATGACGGTCACGACTGTAACACGTCAGGATGTCATTGACTTCCTTTACACGGAAGCAAAAATTTTGGATGAATGGCGATTAAAGGAATGGGCGGATTTATTCACAGACGATGGGACCTATATCATCCCACCTATTGGTGAGCCTGACGCCGACCCCTTAACATCTCTATTTTATGCTCATGATAATCGTTCGCGGCTGCAGGAACGAGCGGAGCGGCTTTTGAAAAAAGAGGCGCATGTGGAATTTCCACATTCTACGACACTACGAAACTATAACAATATTATCGTTAGCAATCTGGAGTCAGACGTCATTTCTGTCGAATTAAACTTTACGACCCACCGGACGAAACGAGAGGTCATGGACACATTTATCGGGAAAGCGTATTACGACATTGTTCTACAAAATAATGAACTTGCCATCCAATACAAAAAGGTAATCTTGCAGCTCGATAGTCTAAGGCCGCATGGAAAGATCAGTTTAATTTTATAATTGTGATCGATATCCTAGAAAGGTGGTGGAACGATGATCAATGAGGAAGAAATCTATGATATGACGATCGTTGGTGGAGGTCCGGTGGGCATGTTTACTGCTTTTTATGCAGGAATGCGGCAAGCCAGCGTTAAGGTTATTGAAAGTTTGCCGGAATTAGGTGGCCAACTTGGTGCATTGTACCCAGACAAATATGTGTATGACGTTGCCGGACTTCCCAAGATTAAAGGCAGTGATTTGGTTGACGGGCTAAAAGAACAAATGCAGCATTTTGATAATGAGGTTTGTTTGAATGAAGAAGTGGTCGAGGTCACGAAAGAGAATGGTGTTTTCGTCATAAGAACAAACCGGCAAACACATTACTCCCGTACGATTATCATCACTGCCGGCAATGGTGCATTTAAACCAAGACCGATGAAATTGGAAAAGGAGCATCTTTTTAAAGATAAAAACCTTCATTACAGCATTAAAGACCTCAAGTCTTTCAAAGATCGGGATGTCGTTGTTTTTGGTGGCGGAGATTCTGCTGTCGACTGGGCGCTAATGCTTGAAGAAACTGCTTCCAGTGTCACGATTGTTCATCGAAGAGAACAATTTAGAGCACACGATTACAGTGTGAAGAAGTTGCAAGAATCGACCGTCCATGTGTTAACGCCATTTAAGCCTACTGAAATTATGGGAGAAAGCAATGTTGAATCCATCAAGTTACAGCAATTAAAAGGCGATTTGGAAATGGAATTGGAAGCGGATGATTTTATCGTTAATTACGGGTTTACTTCGAACTTAGGCCCGATTAATGATTGGGGCTTGAATATAGAGAAAAATTGCATTTGTGTCAATCAAAAAGGGGAGACAAATATTCCGGGGATTTATGCTGTCGGTGATATTTCTACCTACGAAGGCAAAGTACAATTAATGGCCACCGGCTTCGGAGATGCTCCGATTGCTGTTAGTAACGCCAAAGTATTTATAGATCCGGAGCAATCCCTCACCACGGCCCACAGCACGACAATTATGGAGAGAGAGAATAAGAAAAAGAAGAAAAAAACAGTCACAGGCTAGGGGGGCTTTCCCTACTGTGACTGATAAAAAGCGAATGAATGAATAATGTAGCTTGGAGGTTACCATTATGTCAAAGGCTGTTGAAGAAATCATTAGTAAGGATACAGCACAAGAAAGATTGGAATCGTATTTAAGAACCGTTGCCCATATTGGCCATGTAGAAATAAGCGTGAATAATTTTAAGAAATCATTATGGTTTTTTACAGAAGTGATGGGGCTTGTATTGTCGGAAATTGAAGAGGATCGAGCTTATTTAAGAGCATGGCAAGATTTTGACCACCACACGTTGGTATTAAATGCCTCTGATACATCGGAAGTCAATCGTGTCGGGTGGCGCGTAAGTTCGAAAGAATCTCTTTATCTATTTGAAAGAGTGTTACAGGAAATGACCATTGATTTCAGCTGGGTCGAAGGAGGAAAAAGGAAAGCTATAGGCGATAGCATTCATTTTAAATCTCCTTCCGGTGTACCGATTGAATTATATTGGGAGAAAGAATTATTTGCTACAGATGATCCGAATTTAAAATCAGAATTACCGAGCCACCCAAGCAAGTTTCGCTCCAAAGGCGTGTCCCCCCGTCGTTTCGATCACGTCAATGTCATGGTGAATGACGTACAAAGAGAACAGCAATGGTGGACCGATTTTCTAGGTATCCATCACCGGTATTACATTAAGAACGGGGAAGATGTTCGCCTTGGTTCATGGTTAAGCAGAACGAACATTGCCCATGAAATTGCATTTATGAGAAATTCCAACCAAAATGGAGCTGCCTTCCATCATTTAGCTTATTATCTTGATTCCGGCGATGAACTTATTCGAGCGGCGAACATAATGGCGGAAGAGGGCATAAAAATTGAATGGGGACCTGGAAAGCACGGAACAAGTGGTGCGCAGTTCATTTATGTTTTTGAGCCATCCGGTCACCGCGTAGAAATTTGGACAGGCGGACTCTTGATCTTTTCACCGGATTGGCAAGCGATTGAATGGACCTCTGATGTCGTTGAATTAGGTCTGGAAATGTGGGGAAGCAAACCACCTGAAACGTATTTTACGTATGGAGTGCAAATGGGAGAGTAAACAGTAAATCTTTCATACTATGAATACGAGGAGCGTTAGTTGTGGAACGAACTTTGCGAGTGGATTTTCATACGCATATTATATCAGAGGATTTCCTGAATTTAGCTGAGAAATACGGGGATGACCGTTGGCCTGTCCTGGAGAAAACGTGTAGTTGCGGTGCCAACATCATAATCAAAGGCAATAAATTCAGAGAGATAACAAACCATGCCTGGGATGCTAACGAACGATTGAAAGATATGGACAAAGAAGGCATAGATATTCAAGTGTTGTCCCCGATACCGGTGACATTCACTTATTGGTCAGATGCTGAACAAGGGCTGGAAATGGCAAAGTCTCAAAATGATTTTATTGCTTCGGTTGTAAATGAAGAGCCAAACAGATTTGTTGGTTTAGGCACGGTTCCTTTGCAAGATGTTGATCTAGCAATAAAAGAAATGGA
Organism: Salicibibacter kimchii; assembly: GCF_003336365.1. Classification (GTDB taxonomy): domain Bacteria; phylum Bacillota; class Bacilli; order Bacillales; family Marinococcaceae; genus Salicibibacter; species Salicibibacter kimchii. Next base: position 2,998,145 of record NZ_CP031092.1, read on the forward strand.
AAGAGCCGTTACGGAATTAGGGTTAAAAGGGCTTGAGATAGGAAGTAACGTTAACGGGAAAAACCTTGATGACGAGTCACTTGAACCGTTCTTTCAGGCTGCAAATGATAAAGGAGTGCCGCTGTTTGTCCATCCGTGGGCAACATTAGGAGGAGAACGGTTCCCGCGGCACAACTTCATGTATATGGTTGGCATGCCTTCAGAAACAGCCTTGGCAGCAGGAAGCATTATTATGAGTGGAATGTTGGATAAATATCCCGATTTGAAAATTTGCTTCGCGCACGGCGGAGGTTCCCTGCCATATTTACTTCCACGAATGGATCAAGGCTGGAATGTTTGGCCGCATATAAGAAAGACGGAAAAACCACCGAGTCATTACGTGAAATCTCTTTATTATGATTCACTCGTTTACGATGAGAATAATCTACAATTTATGATCGACCGCTTTGGCGTTGACCAAATCATTGCCGGTTCAGATTACCCGTTTTTATTACGTGAAGTTCCATCCGGAAAAGTGGTCGATAAATTGACGACATTGAGTGCCGACGAAAAAGAAAAAATTCACGGCCTTAATGCTTTAGACTTTCTAAATTTAGATAGAGCGAAATATAAGTAGTCTTTAAAGGTAGATTGGGAGGATTACTATGGCTTATGTCATCATGGATACATGTAAAGATGAAAAATCCGGCGAATGTGTAAGTATTTGCCCGGTCGATTGTATTGAAGAAGGCACTGATCAATATTATATTGATCCGGATGCGTGTATCGATTGTGGAGCATGCGTTGCTGCTTGCCCAGTCAGTGCAATCGTTGATGAAAATGATCTGCCGGCCGAGCAAGAAGGACAGCTGGAAAAAGCTGAAGCTTTCTTTGGATAGCTCCGATGTCATATATAGATAATCCCCTCGATCGAGGGGATTTTTGCATGTCGCCTTGTGCGTGATGTTTCATAAATGCATCCCCTAAGGCATCGAACCGTGAAGCGGTTTTCTTTTTCGGTAAAATGCTATAAGCTCGTCAGTAGATATGAAGGAGGGCGGAAAAGTGGGAAATATTTCATGGGCAAAGAATAAGCAGAAGCAGCATCATCCGATATGCAATGAAACAATGAACAAGGAGACAATGAACCGCGCGGCTACTTTTCATAAAAGTATCCCAGGGTATGCGACAACCCCTCTATATGAGCCGAAAGCACTGGCGGACAAGCTCGGGATCGCCGGTCTTGCCGTAAAGGATGAAGGGGTAAGGTTTGAGCAAGGATCTTTCAAAGTGTTGGGCTCGACCTACGCGTTGGCTGCTTATTTTGCTGAAAAAGAGGCATTCGGCATTTTTGATTATGCTAGTGTGCAAAAGCTTGTGGACCAACGGCCATCCCGGACATTCGCGACGGCGACAGACGGGAATCATGGAAGAGGCTTAGCGTGGGCAGCAAAGCTTTTCAATCAACACGCCAACGTCTATCTGCCGAAAGGCGCTTCCCGTAAGCGTTTGGAAGTGGTGCAAGAGCTAGGTGCCGAAGCCGAGATTACTGATGTCAATTATGACCGCTCGGTGCAATATGTCAAAGACCGAGCAGCGAAAAAAGGATGGATCGTCGCTCAAGATACAGCTTGGGAAGGTTATACAACATTCCCGAATTGGATCATGCAAGGGTATTTAACGATTGTTGCCGAAGTGTTGGAACAAATCCGGGACAAACAAAAACCGACACATTTGATTTTACAGGCAGGGGTCGGCTCTTTTGCGGGCGCGATTGCAGGCTGCTGCAAGCAACTCTTCGGGGATGACATAAAAATTGTCATTGTGGAGCCTGCGAGGGCGGATTGTTTATACCAGTCTGCGTTAGCCGATGACGGGCACCCTCGCCAGACGAGCGGGGATCTTTCCACCAATATGAAAGGGCTCGCTTGCGGTGAAGTAAACCCGCTCGCCTGGGATATATTGAAAAACGTCGTCGATGCATTCGTGACTTGTCCTGATTCCGTTGCCGACAAAGGGATGGGCCTCCTTGCCCGATCGATGGAAAATGACTCGCAGATCATGGCCGGAGAAGCCGGTGCGGTTTCGGCGGGGTTGTTGGACGAAATCATGAAAAATGAATCGTTGGCAGCTTTAAAAGAACATATTGGCCTGGATGAACATGCCCGAGTGCTTCTCATTAATACGGAAAGCAGGCAATAAAGTGAAACTTTCATCAGAGGTGGTTGTTTCATCCCCCCCCTGGTAGGGGGTGATGCCAGGGTCGAACAGAAGGATGCATTCCACCGCCGATGACGTGGAATGGGCTAATCGCCTTATGAAAGCGTGATCACAGGGTGGTAGTTATAAGAAGATTTTAAATACCAACATAATCATACGGAAAAAAGCCAATAATTAGAATATACATGTCATTATCTAAATAGAATGAATTTTGTATTATAAACCGTAAGAAACACTTAACATCACATACGAGAAGGAGGAAGATTCATGCTAGACGGAAAACAATATTTAGAAAGTTTAAGAGATGGACGCGTGGTTTACTTGAATGGGAAGCAGATTGAGGATGTAACCGAACATCCGGCTTATCGAAATTCAGCCCGTTCATATGCAAGAATGTATGATGCCCTTCATGATGAGGAACTGAGCAAGAAACTGACTGCTGAAACGGAAGATGGTGTTAAAACACATGTATTTTTCAAAACACCCAAAAGTTCTGAGGATCTCATTCAAGCAAGGGATGCCATCGCCGAGTGGTCAAAGTTAAATTATGGTTTTATGGGCAGAACACCGGATTACAAAGCAGCATTTACAGGTCATTTGAATGCTTACGCGGATTTTTATGAAGGATTTGAAGGTAATGCAAAAGCATGGTACAAAAAAGCAACTAAAGATGTCCCATTTATTAATCATACGATCATTAATCCGCAGGTGGACCGCTCTAAATCTCTTCATGAAAATAAAGATGTATTTGTTCGCGCCGTGGATGAAAAAGATGATGGCATTATTGTAAGCGGTGCCAAAATGGTAGGCACATCCGCAGCCCTTACAAATTATAATTTTGTAGCCAACTATGGCCCTACTGATTTAGGAGGTGGCGATCAAAGCCACGCGCTTATTTTCTTTGTTGCCATGAATGCGCCCGGTGTCAAAATCATTAGCCGTCAATCCTATGAAGAAATAGCAACCAAAAATGGCACGCCGTTTGATTATCCGTTATCCAGTCGTTTTGATGAAAATGATGCCGTAATTGTTTTAGATAATGTATTTATTCCATGGGAAGATGTTTTGGCTTATGAAAATGTAAGCGTTTCAAATGGATTTTTAATGGAGAGCGGATTTTTTCACCGCTTTACGTTCCAAAGCTGTACCCGTTTAGCAGTAAAACTTGATTTCATGTCAGGACTATTTTTGAAAGCGACCGAAGCCGCTGGCACAAAACAGTTTAGGGGTGTGCAGGCAAATATTGGCGAAGTGCTTTCTCTAAGAAATATGTTTTGGGGATTATCCACGGCAATGGCAACGGATCCGGAAAAAGGTAGAAATGGTGCAGTCGTACCTAACGGTTTCTATGCTAATGCTTACCGAGTACTGGCTCCGATGACTTGGGTAAAAATAAAAAATATTTTTGAGCAAGTGATTGCAGGAGGGTTAATTCAACTTCCATCAAGCGCCAATGACTTTTTAAACCCGGAAATTCGACCGTATCTTGATCAATATTATCGTGGAACAGGAACAAGTGCTGAAGATCGCGTCAAATTACTCAAAATGGTATGGGATGCTATCGGTTCAGAATTCGGTGCTCGTCATGAATTGTATGAAATAAACTATGGTGGAAACCAAGAAAATATTCGTTTGGAAACATTAAAACATGCCGAGGGTACAGGAGCAGCGGATAGTTACAAGTCGTTCGTAGATTCGGCCATGAGCGATTATGATCTACACGGATGGACAAATAGTACGTGGATAAATAATTTTGAAAAATCAACGGTGTAAAAGGAGGATTAACAATGGATGGACGTGAATTCAGATTTGCAATGGGAAACTTTTCGACGGGAGTAACCGTCATTACAACCGAAGTGGACGGGGAAGTAAGTGGTATGACAGCGAATGCGTTTATGTCACTTTCTATGGATCCTGAGTTAGTCGTCATATCTGTTGATGAAAAAGCACAAATGATGGAAAAAATTAAGGAAAGTGGAAAATATGCCGTCAATATTCTATCAGCAAAGCAACAGGATTTATCCATGAATTTTGCCGGTCAAAACAAGCTGGATAAAGATATTCCTTTTGAGAGATTAAGTGGCGTGCCGGTGATTGAAGGATGTTTAGCACAAGTATCATGTGAAGTGACCGGATCGCATGTGGAAGGCGATCACACCCTGTTTATAGGAAGAGTCAATGATGTTCATTTGGAGGAAAATGAACCACTGATTTTCTTCAAAGGAAAATACCGTTCATTATCTCCTATTGAGGAGATGGTAAGGAGTTAATCATCAACATGATTGGAGGGAACTTGGTTTGGAGATCATCCATCTGAATAACAAACAACCGGATCCATGCTCTACAGAGACAAAACCCAGCGTCTTCACAGCAGGATTTTTCGATGGTATGCATGTCGGGCATCAAAAAGTCATTAACGAGGCAAAAAAAATGGCGGATAAAAAGGGACTACCTTTGGCATGTATCACCTTTTTTCCGCACCCAAAAGAAATTTTAAAAAATAGTAACGAACAATTCCAATATATCAATCCGATAGCCGAGAAGCAAATAGCGCTTGAAAAATTGGGCGTTGATAAGCTCTATATCGTTGAATTTAATTATGAATTCGCATCGCTTACGCCAAAACAATTCGTGCAGGATTATTTGCTTGTTCTCGGGGCTGAATATGTGGTGGCAGGTTTTGATTTCACGTATGGACGTCGTGGCCAAGGGAATATGGAGCGAATGAGAGAAGATGCTGATCAAAAGCTTGAAGCAATAAAAGTAGAGAGAGTGGAACGAAATGGAGAAAAAGTCAGTTCAACCTTACTTCGTGAAATGATTTGTTCCGGAAATATTGAAAAGGTTCACGATTATTTAGATCAGCATTATGAAGTAGAAGGAGAAATATTGTTCGATCATTTTGACACGGTCGTTGACGTCAAGGATCATTATTTAATCCCTTGTTCAGGCCTGTATGATGTCTCGGTTTCAACCGGGAGAGAAGAATGGCAGCAAAGGGTGATCGTCGATCAAGAAAGAATGAAAATCATTTTATCTAGAGATAGTCCACGTTCCATTAAACATTCGACAAAGATAAGTATTAAATGGTTAAAACAAGTATCGACAGAATTCGTTTTGGAATTAGCTCAAAGTGTTTAAGTTATTTTTTAACAAATATGGAGGGGTCATAATATGTCAAATTTTGATGTTGCACAATTAGCACACGTAGAGCTTTATTCGCCGAAACCGGAAGAGACGCTTAAATTTTTCACCGACTTTTTAGGGTTGCAAGTGACAGAAAGGGAAGGGCAGTCCGTTTATCTTAGAGCTTTTGAAGATTTTTATCACCACACGTTAAAGATTACAGAAGCAAAAGAAGCCGGTATGGGTCATGCGGCCTGGAGATCCAGCTCCAAAGACGCGCTTTATAAAAAAGTAGACTCGCTTGAGAAAAGTGGTTATGGCAAAGGGTGGATTGAAGGAGACATTGGCCATGGGCAAGCATATCAATTTTTAACACCGGACGGTCATCACATGGAGATGTTATGGGATGTTGATTATTTCCAGACACCGGAAGAATTGAAGACCAAGTTAAAAAGCCGCCCGCAAAAAAAGCCGAATATTGGTGTGCCTGCTCGACGATTGGACCATATCAATATTATGTGCGATGACGTGACCCAAAACAAACATTTTATGGCTGACGAATTAGACTTTAAACTTCGTGAAAATATTATCATGAACGATGGGTTGGAAATGGGTGCTTGGATGAGTGTTAGTCCACTCGTGCACGAAATAGCGCTAATGAAAGATCAAAGCGGCGCAAAAGGTCGTTTCCATCATGTTGCTTACTGGTATGGGTATCCCCAACATCTAATGGATGTAGCCGATTTACTGGTTGAAAATGACATTAAGATTGAAGCCGGGCCAGGTAAACATGGCGTAAGTCAGGCATATTTCATGTATGTTTTTGAGCCGGGCGGGAATCGAGTCGAATTATTCGGTGACGCAGGATATTTGATTCTTGATCCGGATTGGAAGCCAGTAACATGGTACGAAGATGAACTAGATGAAGCTATTGTATGGTATGGTGACAGCATTCCGCAAGAATACTTTCTATACGGCACCCCTCACAAACCATCCAGAGAACCAGTAAATTAATGACGTTCTTATGAAAAGTGAACTCGGCATGACGTTAAGCACTCATGCCGAATTTACATTTACATCCATAAATAGTGCTTGCCGCATGAGGGAGGGAAAATAGCTTGGACATTCAAGTGGAAGCAGATCGTTTGTTAAAAGCTGAAAAAAATAAACAATCCATTGAACCGCTGACGGATACATTCCCGGAGATCACAGTTGATGAAGCATACAATATCCAACTCAAACAAATACAAGAAAAAGTATCAAAAGGGGCAGCAGTTGTCGGTAAGAAAATCGGATTAACGAGCAAAGCCATGCAGGATATGGTTCAAGTGAGTGAACCTGATTATGGCCATCTTCTCGACAACATGATCCATCTGGATGGGGAAGACCTTTCGTTGGACCCATTTTCAGAGCCGAAGCTCGAATTTGAAATCGCGTTTGTGTTAAAGAACGACTTGCAGGGGCCAGGGGTTACTGTTCTGGACGTGATCGAATCAACCAATTATGTAGCACCGGCTTTTGAGGTTATTGACAGCAGAATCAAAGATTGGAACATTCGCTTTGAAGATACCGTTGCTGATAATGGTTCATCAGCACGGGCGATTATAGGTGGGAATCCAACTGCAATCGACGATGTTGATTTAACCCATCTTGGCATGGTGGTGTATCGGAACGGCAAGTATTTAGACTCTGCGACTGGCGCTGCTGTTATGGGCAATCCAGTAAAAGCTGTTGCATGGTTAGCGAACGCTCTAGGGAAATATGAAATTTCTCTGCAAAATGGGGATATTGTTTTATCAGGCGCATTAACGGCAGCCATACCAATTGAAGATGGCGATACCTTTACTGCAGATTTTGCCCACATTGGATCCGTATCCTCTTCATTTTATAGGGAGGGAAATGTGAAATGAGCACGTATAAAGTTGGAATTATCGGTTCCGGAAATATTGGGACAGACTTAATGTATAAAATAGAACGAACCGAAGCACTCGAAATGAGTGCCATGATTGGTGTTGATCCTGATTCTGAAGGGTTAAAGCGTGCGAAAGACCGTGGTTATGCCGTTATTAATAATGGCATATATGGAATGTTGGATCATATGGACCTTGCAGATATTTTCTTTGATGCGACAACGGCAAAAGCCCATGCCTATCACCACGAAGTACTTGAATCATACGGGAAAATTCTGATTGATTTAACGCCGGCAGCCATCGGACCTTTCGTCGTCCCTCCTGCCAATTTGGATGAACATTTAAGCTCTTCGAATTTGAATATGATCACGTGTGGAGGCCAGGCTACGATTCCTATTGTGCACGCGATCAACCAAGCATGTTCCGTCGATTATGCAGAAATTGTTGCGACCGTCGCGAGTAAAAGCGCTGGTCCCGGAACAAGAGAAAATATTGATGAATTTACAAGAACCACTGCTCAAGGCATCGAAAAAATTGGCGGAGCGAAAAAAGGCAAAGCGATTATCATATTAAATCCGGCTGAGCCTCCGATGATTATGAGAGATACGATTCATGCATTAGTCAAAGAGGAAGGGAAAGAAGAAGAAATTAAAAAGTCTTTAAAACAGATGGTTCAAAAAGTTCAAGAATATGTACCGGGCTACCGTATGCGTGGAGAGCCATTATTTAATGGTAAAGAAGTGTCCGTCTTTGTTGAGGTGGAAGGTGCAGGCGATTTCTTCCCTTCTTATTCGGGAAACTTGGATATCATGACGGCTGCTGCAGCAAGAGTGGGCAATGAGATAGCAAAGAAAAATCTTGTAGTTACGAAGTAGGGAGGAGTGAAGAAATGACACGCGATATACACATGGTAGATGTCACGTTAAGAGATGGCAGCCATTCCATGCGGCATGCATTTACTGAGGAACAAGTGAGGCAAGTGGCTAAAGGGTTAGATCAATCGGGGATTAAATATTTTGAAGTCACTCATGGGGATGGACTTGGTGGATCTTCATTGCAATACGGTTTTTCAAAAGTAAATGAATTAAAATTAATTGAAGCAGCAGCAGAGGAATGTAGTCAGGCAGAGGTTTCTGTACTGCTTGTTCCAGGAATTGGTATTAAGGACGATTTGGAGGATGCAGCAAAAGCCGGTGCTAAGATGGTCCGTGTGGCTACCCATATAACTGAGGCGGATGTTGCAAAACAGCATATTGAACTTGGCAAAGAACTTGGTCTAAAAACCGTTGGATTTTTAATGATGGCCCATATGGCTTCGGTTGATAAATTAGTCGAACAGGCGAAACTATTTGAAAGCTATGGTGCCGATACCGTTTATGTCACTGATTCTGCAGGCGCGCTATTACCCGATCAAGTCACCGAGAGAATAAAAGCATTAAAGGATCAGTTAAATTGTGGCATTGGCTTTCATGGCCATAACAACTTATCTTTAGCAATGGCCAATACATTAGCGGCAGCAGAAGCAGGCGCGACTTATTTGGATGGCAGTTTACGCTGCCTTGGAGCAGGTAGTGGCAACACGCAAACGGAAGTGATGGCAGCTGTTTTTGAACGTTATAACTATAAAACGGGTATTGAACTCTATCCAATTATGGATGTTGCAGATGACGTTGTTGCTAAATTCATGCCAAGGCCTCAAGAAATTAACGGCTCCAGTTTAATCATGGGCTATTCAGGCGTTTATTCCAGCTTTATGTTATTTGCTCAGGAAGCAGCTGAAAAGTTCGGCGTGGATGAGCGTGATATTTTAACAGAGTTAGGAAGGTTACAAGCCGTAGGAGGGCAAGAAGATCTTATATATGAAGTTGCCAGAGAAATTTCCGAGAAGAAGAAACAAAGGACAGTATCATAGAGAAAAGGTGAAAGCGAATGCTTAAAGCTGATATAGAAGATCAAATCGCGGATAAATTATATGAAGCAGAAAGACATGTATATGAAGTGGATAAGTTCACCGAACAATTTCCCGAGCTTAATGTGGAGCTAGGTTACGACATTCAAGATAAATTAATAGAAATAAAGTGTAAGGAAGAACAAGCAAAAATATCAGGATGGAAGCTTGGTCTAACGAGTAAATCGAAGCAAGAAATGATGGGGGTACATGAACCATCATACGGTGTACTTCTAGACAGTATGCAGCTGTTCGAGGGCGAACCAATCTCTACACAATCGTTGATCCATGCAAAAGTAGAACCTGAAATAGCCTTTATTTTTAATAAAGAAATAAGTGGAGGTGTTATTTCAGTTACAGATGTATTGGATGCTACTGCGTATATCACACCAGCGATGGAAATCATTGATAGCCGTTATCGAAATTTTGATTTTACCCTTCCGGATGTTGTCGCGGATAATTCATCGTCTTCTCGTTATATATTGGGAGAAAGGCTTTATCAAGTAAATGATGTTGATTTGCGTTTAATGGGAATGGTCTTTAAAAAGAATGGAGAGATCATTGAAACAAGTGCAGGCGCATCAGTTATGGGGCATCCTGCAAGGGCCGTCGCATGGTTGGCTAACAAACTTCAAAAGCGGGGTCAGCGTATAAAACCCGGGGAAGTTGTCTTAAGCGGTGCGCTTTCTAAAGCTTTCTCGATTGCTGCGGGAGACCATTTTTCCGTTAGTTTTGATGGAATAGGAACATTAGAAGCAGCTTTTAAAGAATAAGAGAGGAGAGAGATCATATGCCATTCATTCAAATCAATGTCCTTGAAGGACGTTCGTCCGAGCAAAAAGAAAGGATGATTCGGGAAGTCACTGATTTGGCATCGGATGTTTTGGAAGCTCCGACTGAAAATGTTCGCGTGATGATCAACGAAATGGCTCCGGAACATTGGGGCATAGCAGGGGAGTCAGTGAAAAAACGAAACCAAACAAAGAACGAAAGGTGATATTCGTGAAAACAGTGGACACGGACCTCAAAGAAGTGAAGTTGTATATCGATGGGAAATATATGGCATCAAGCAGTAATTCCGTTTTTAATGTAAAAAATCCGGCAAGCCAACAAGACATTGCCCATATCCATGAAGCCGCATATGAGGACGTAGATCAAGCTTGTCGAGCCGCAAGGCGAGCGTTCGAGGAAGGACCTTGGCGGACAATGTCGGTAGCTGAACGATGTGATAAAATACGTCGAATGGCTGAGATTATCCTGGAACGCAAAGATGAGTTAGCTCGTTTGGAAGCGACGGACGTTGGTAAACCCTACCCGGTTGCATTGGAGGCAGAAATTCCGCGGGCAGCGAATAATTTGAAGTTTTTTGCTGATTTTGTCGAGAAACAGGGCGGAGAGGTCTATCCAATGGAGGAGAATTATCTAAACTATACGCGCTATGAACCTGTTGGTGTAGCTTCTATCATTACACCATGGAATTTGCCATTTATGTTGACCACTTGGAAATTGGGCCCTTGTCTTGCATCAGGAAATACGGCAGTCATTAAACCACCGGAAATAACACCGCTGACCGTCTCTCTACTTGGTGAAATTGCAAAAGAGGCAGGAATACCTGATGGCGTTGTTAATATTATTCATGGATTTGGACCGGATTCGGCAGGCGAGTATATGACGACTCATCCAGAGGTCGACCTTATTTCTTTTACCGGAGAAACGGCAACAGGAAAAGCCATTATGAAAAATGGTGCAGATTCCCTGAAAAAAGTTTCCTTTGAATTGGGAGGGAAAGCAGCAAATATTATTTTTGAAGATGCTAATCTGGATAAAGCCATCCCTGAATCTATCCGAGCAGCCTTTTTAAATTCAGGTCAAGTGTGCCTGGCAGGGTCTAGAATTCTTGTGCAACGCTCTATTTTAGAGGACTTTTTAGATCGTTTCAAAAAAGCAGCATCGGAATTAAATGTAGGAGACCCGCAAGACCCCAATACAAATATGGGCCCTCTTGTCAGTGAAGAGCACTACCGTAAGGTGACGGGTTATTTGGATATTGCCGAGGAGGAAAAGGCAACATTAATATATGGAGGAAAACGACCGATACTGGATGAGAAAATCAAAGACGGCTATTATTTGGAACCCACCATTTATTTAACAGAAGATACTAGTTCCCGTATTTCTCATGAAGAAATTTTTGGCCCTTTTGTTACGATTATCCCATTTGATACGGAAGAAGATGCACTTGAGATCGCAAATAGTACTGATTATGGCTTAAACGGCGTCATTTGGACGGAAAATCTGGAGCGTGCGCACCGTGTTTCCCATCATGTACGTGCGGGAACGATTTGGGTGAATTGCTGGTTTGTTCGTGACCTGCGTGCGCCGTTTGGCGGCTTTAAAAAGAGCGGGGTTGGCCGCGAAGGAGGGAAGCACAGCCTAGAGTTCTTTACTGAACCAAAAAATATTTGTATTGCTTTGAAATAGAAAAATATCGAGAACTGAAGAAATGCCATGTCCTATTTTATAGAAAGACATGGCATTTTGTGAAAATGATGAAGTTGTAACTTGGTTTAGGGTTATCAGCAGATATACAATAGAATGTAAGCGCATTCAAAGCGTCGTACCTGAAGGAAGGTTTGGATAGAATGGAAGCTTTCCAATATGAAAGTCTTGCAAACCGAGTGATCTTTGGGGGAGGAAAACTGCAAGAAGCAACGAAAAAAGAAGTGGAAAAATTAGGGTCAAAGAAAGCGATGGTTCTCGCGACACAAAAGGATTTAGCGAGGGGGAAATAATCGGAGACATGACTAACGGCTTGTCGCTGTCCGCGACCGAGCAAAGTTGGGCAGGTGTGTCTCAGTATAATTTCAAATTGTCCCAGATTATTTAAAAAGAAACCTCTAACAAATTAAAACCTAATGAGAAATTAACAATAGGAATTCTATAGATACATCAACCATGATAATATAATAATTAAGCATCCTGTCGGATGATGTTTCCGGAACTTTTCAAATTAAGTGTATTGGAGGTGGAAATGAGATGTTAAACGAATTAAATTTAAGTGAGAATATGAATATAAAAGATAATGGAACTATTTATGTTAATGAAGATCGCTCGATTTTAGTTTCTGCATCTGCATTTGGAACACTTCGAAGAGATTTAATACGAAACATTGGCAGGGACAGAATTAAAGGGTTCTTGAATCGTTACGGATGGGAATTGGGTAAAGAAGATGCAGAAAGAATATCGACAGACGAGTTTAATTCTATTGAGGACGCCATTTACCATGGAACGATGCTACACACAATGAAAGGCCATGTGAACGTGAAACCGATAGCCTTGGATGTGAATACAAAAAATGAAAAAAGCCCTGTTTATTCTATTTATATGGAGGGGTTGTGGGAAGATTCATATGAAGCAGTAGACCAGTTGCAGTTCGGAATTTCAACGAGTTCGACATGCTATACATTGACCGGGTATGCAAGTGGCTATCTTACAAAACTTTGTAACCAGACAGTAGTGGTTAAAGAAGTAACTTGTCAGGCCGAGGGCCAAGACAAATGCAAGTTTATAGCAAAGTCATTAGATCTCTGGAATGAAGAATATAAGGAAGAATTTAAATTTTATCAAGCAACCCCAATTGTAAAAGAATTGGAAACCACAAATGAAAAACTTTTGCAGGAAAGAAATAATTTAGAGACAATCATGACCATTCATCAAAAATTAATGGAAGAGATCTTGCGGGGAAGTCATTTGCAAGCGATTGCCAGTACTGTTTATGAGACCACAAATAATCCGGGCATAATCACAGATAATCAGCATAATGTATTGGCACATGCCGGTCTAGAGCAAATGGAGATAAATGCAGTAAATGAAGAACTTAAAGCATATTTAAACGAAAAACAAACGGCATCTCACCATATATGCGAAACAATAAAAATTGAATTAACGGATCATAAGCGTTTAATATCGCCTATTTTTTTATACAAAGAGATAAGAGGTTACGCTTCGTTTATATATCAGAGTCATCAGTCAATCGACTCAAAAACTGATCAAATGATATTGGAACGTATATCAATGGTTAGCTCTTTCTTTTTACTACTGGAAAAGACCAAATTTGATAATGATCGGAGAATAGAGGGCCATTTTTTAAACGAAATTCTAAGAAGCGCTGATCAAAATGAGGAAGATATTTTAAGGCGTGGTCGACTCATGCAACTGGATCTACAGCCTTATAAGCTTGTAACGCTAAAATATCAGCTAAGTCAAGAAGATACTAAAAAGGACCTTTCCCTTCACGAAGAGATGCTGAATCAAACCGCTAGTTACTTTAAAAATAGAAAAGAAAAGGTACTCATCGGGAGCAGGGGAAACAATATTATATTTTTAATACCGCAAAAAGATATGAATGAAGACGAGACCAAGAACAATTTCCAAGCATATTTGAGCTTTCTTTCTGATGCTTACCCCAACATATTATTTTATGGCGGGATCAGTAAAACATCTGAAAATATTACGAAAGCTAAAGAGAGCTATAATGAATCACTGATTGCACTAAGAATGGCAGCGTCGGGTAATAGAATCGAGTCGTTTGATTCTATAGGGATTATCGGTCCGTTATTAAATCAAAATAATCAAAATGAGGTAAAAAGAATTTCATGTAACATATTAGGGCCGCTTGTAGATGAAGTAGACGGTAAAAAAATTGATTTGCTTAAAACACTATATAGCTTTCTTTTAAATGGGGGCAATTTTGAGCAGACATCTGTCGATATTGCCCTGTCTATCAGTGGGTTACGTTATCGCCTTGCGAAAATTGAAGAATTACTTGACCGGGATTTAAAAGATCCTTTTTACAATTATCAATTGCTACTTGCCCTTCAATCGCTGATTTTAGTTGGAGAGCTCGATTTGCATGGATTTTGATTTGGGAAAAACGCCCGGATGTTCCCGATTAATACAGATCGCAAGTCAAAAAAGCACCGCCAAAAACGGCCGGTGCTTAAGATTCGTCTGCAAATTTATACGCAAAGAATCGTTCGTTTTCCAGTCTCTCCACAATTTCGGGATCGCCGTCCCGATAGTATTTTTCCCGTTCGGCAAACGTAACTCCGAATTGGGAGTGGTGGGCTTTTAATGCCCCGAGCTTTTGTTTCATGTAATCTTTTACCGAGTAGACAACATCCGGATTATCAAGCGTGATGGCAAGGGCATAAAAGGTTGGCCTTGTCTCTTTTGGCATATCGGCAAGTACTTCTGCGACGGCTTCAGCCGTGGCATTATGATCGGGATGGACCGAATGTTCGGGATAAAAAGAAATGACGAGCGAAGGGTTTAACTCCGCGATTAGTTCCTCCACCATGCCTTTGAGCACACCGGGAGCAAGAAATTCGATGGTTTTATCCCGGAAACCCATCATTCGCAAATCGGTGAGTCCCATTGCTTCCGCTGCTTCTTCTAATTCTTTTTTTCGTACGTCCGGAAGGGATTCGCGTGTGGCAATCGGAGGGTTCCCAATGCTTCTTCCCATCTCTCCAAGCGTCAGACAAGCATAAGTGACCGGCGTTCCGTTCGCAATGTGGGCGGAAATGGTTCCGGAAACGCCAAATGCCTCGTCGTCAGGATGAGGAAAAATGACAAGTACGTGGCGTTCTTTTTTCACCATGATCAACTCCCTTATTTTCTAAACGGTTGTTCGGAAATTTCCAGTGTAACGGCAATTTTATCTTCGTGATTTAATCCGACGAGAATGAGTTGGTCATCTTCATTGAGTTCGAAATGCGTAAGTCCTTCTCCATACACCCAGCCGATATCCAACTCCAAACCGACACGGTAAGGGCCGCCGCCGGTGATTTTTCCGTGTTTATAGTTAATGTGGGCGTTACGTATATAGGCGCCCGCCGAAAAGAAAGATTGGTCAAAATGAGATGCATAGGCACCGTTGGTCGTTTCCAAATGTAAATAAACATCTTTTCTGGCAAATGTATCAATTAATTCTTGTACACGTGTAGGGGTAATGGGTTCCACGACTAAGCCTCCATGTAGCCTCGAACGGCAGTATTTATTCATTATAAAATGTTCTTTGCATTGGGTTCAAGCATTATGAATCAAGGTAATCTTGTAGCTACGTAAAATTGCGAAGAAAATCGGTTGGTGTATAAACAGTTAAATTTTTCTGAATTTCTTTCGTTTAAAAATGCTTATCACCAGTGATCAGCATGTCCGGCTTAGCAATAAGTGCAGATACTAGAATGGGGATATCGCTTTCTAGAATGCACGGCTGATATTAAAACGTTGAGATCTACAAAAACGCGGAATGTATTATTTCCTTTGCTCATTCCACATTTCCTCTCGAACACTCTCCAAATCATTTAACAAGTTTTCTTCCGTTATCCCTGTTTTTCTGCTTCTCTATTCACGGAATCAAAAAATTGACGTAGTGCGATTGTGCTCGATTTAGTTAGTAAGATTTTACCGTTCTCTTCAATAAAAGCCAACTTATCGCCTTCTTGTAACTTTAACTGTTCACGGATAGCTTTTGGGATGGTCACTTGTCCTTTTGAGGTCACCCTTTATAGTTCCATCTCTATACCCCTTCCCTTAAATTTCTTACCTTACTTATCACGAAAGCAAGTCCGCGGGCAAACAGCCGAGGGGCGCTCCCGGACCTCGCACGTGAGGATGTGTTAAACCAATAGCTGTTATTATTCTTTACTGCAAATTGAGCAGTCCTATACGATGGTAGGAGTGTGAGGTGAACAGCGACGTGTTACAGCGACTGACTGGAAAAACAGGTTTAATCATCTATCCGATGTCTGGGTAGTTTTGGAAGCTGTTCTTTTTTTGTTTTCCCCTGACATGGAAGAATTGCTACGGGAAGAGGGGCGAGTGGAAATTCCCGAAGCCTATCCGACACAGCAATTTGAAGATTTGATAGAAGCGGATGGCGGCTTTTCAGGGGAAGAAGTGATTATTGCATATTACGAAGAAGAAGGATTGTCGCAAGCGCAAGCGGATGACATCGAAGACGTGGTTGAGGCTTTAGAAGATGACCCCGGGGAGTTGCCGCTGCAAATCGGTGGACCAGTGTTGTCAGCCGCTCTGATTTTAGGGGGAACGTTGCGTCCATGATGGCTTCAGACGTATTAACGCTCCTGCAAATCAGCACGCTCATCGTGTTGGGGTTGTTGTTTTATTCCTTCGTTCTACTGCCACTTTTTGTTACGGCAGTAGACACGTTATTAGATGAAAAAAATTGGCGGCCATTCAAAAAGCGAGCATGAGGAGTAGAGCCCTTGTGCTCGTTTTTCATTCAGCAGTTGTATGAGAGGAGGGCTACATTCAATCGTACAATATGCTACAGTGGAAACATCTGGGGCAAAAGAGGGTTACGATGGATATAGATATATGGATCTATCCGGTTATTCTGATGGTCGGACTCGTCGCGGGCATCATTAATACTGTTTCCGCAGGGGGTTCATTACTTACGTTGCCGATGTTGATTTTTCTTGGCTTGCCGTCCGCAGAAGCAAATGGCACCAATCGTGTTGCCATCGTTGTTCAGACGATGATCGCGGTTCTGGCTTTCCGAAACAAAGGTCAATTGGAAACAAAGGTAAGTGCAATGGTTATGTTACCGGCTGTGATCGGCTCGGTATTGGGTGCATTTGCAGCTGTTGCCATTGGCGATGAACTTTTTCAACTTATCCTGGCGGTGACGATGGTCGTCACGATTATTTTTATCATTTGGGACCCGACAAAAAGAGTGGGGGCTGACCATCGTTTATCCATGTCGCGAAAACTATTGGGATTGTTTACGTTTTTAGCCATCGGCTTTTATGGCGGGTTTATCCAGGTAGGGGCAGGGTTTTATATTGTCGTCACAGCTTTGCTCGTATTTCAGCTATCTTTTATTCACGCGAACAGCGTCAAAATATTGGTCGGCGGCACGTATGTGTTCGTTTCGTTGATTGTGTTTGGGATAAACGGGGAAGTGAATTGGGCGCTGGGATTATTGCTCGCCGTAGGGAATGCATGTGGTGCCTGGCTTGGCAGTCAAATTATTATGGGGAGTAAAACAAAACTCATTAAATGGATTCTTCTAGTTACCGTGCTCATTATGGCCGTAAGGCTTGTTTATGATGTGGTAATGATAGGGAGATAGGCATCATATAAAGTCGACTCGTCGACTCCAATAAATGGAAATCATAGGTTTGTTTTTCCATTGGCGCGGGTATGGGTTTACAGTGATGGCATTTCCCATCATCACTACATCCACAGGAGGTATTCCTTTGTTTAAGCGAGTGGACAAGCTGCAAATTGACCTTCCTAGACCAGAGGAGCCGGACCCGGATGCGGCAGGAGCTGTACAGGAGTTATTGGGCGGTAGATTCGGTGAAATGTCGACGTTAAACAATTACATGTTTCAGTCATTTAACTTCAGAGCGAAGAAAAAGTTACGACCATTTTATGAGTTGATTGCAAATATAACGGGTGAGGAAATCGGCCACGTGGAATTGGTATCCAATACGATCAATGTTATGTTGGATGGCCATGTCGGAAATGGAAGTACCAATCCCGATGAAACACCACTTGAACCAGCATTGAGCCAGGACAATAAATATCATTTCGTTCTTGGAGGCCAGAACGCGCTACCGGCCGATTCTGCCGGAAGGCCATGGAGCGGAGATAATGTGTTCTCCAGCGGCAATCTTGTGAATGACTTGCTGCATAACTTTTACTTGGAAATCGGCGCGCGTAATCATAAGATGCGCGTCTATCAAATGACAGACAACGAAGCTGCTCGCGAATTAGCCGGGTATTTACTCGTACGAGGCGGAGTTCATGCTACGGCTTACGCGAAGGCACTCGAAGAAATTACCGGTGTCAACATGATGAAAATGCTCCCCGTTCCTGATCTGGACAACTCTAAATTTAAACATGCCAGAAAATATGAAGAAAAAGGGGAGCATCGCAAGCTTTACCGATTTAGCGACGATGATTACAAATTGCTCGACCGCATCTGGAATGGCCCGACACCCGTTGGTCCGCCAGGGGAACTT
Organism: Salicibibacter kimchii; assembly: GCF_003336365.1. Classification (GTDB taxonomy): domain Bacteria; phylum Bacillota; class Bacilli; order Bacillales; family Marinococcaceae; genus Salicibibacter; species Salicibibacter kimchii. The sequence goes on from NZ_CP031092.1 coordinate 3,016,384, forward strand.
GAAGTCGTCGATGGCTTGCCTGAAGGAGGAGAAATTCCGGATCTAGAGCATATTCCGGAAGAATTCGCGCCGGGATTTGACGAAGATCAATTCCGGGAATTATCGAAACGCCTTCAGTATGAAGCGGGTATGTAGTAAAAATAGATAAAAAACAGAAGGGGAGTCCGGTTGACTTCTCTTCTTTTTCATATGCCTGATTCATTTCCGCCCGCCATATCGATAGGGAGGGAAAGCAAATGTTTAAACGATGGACATCTAGGTTAAATGCCTAAGAGAAAAACGCATGATTTTTCTGTCCGGCGAAAAAATAATAGTAAGGGGGCGTAACAATGACGAAATCGACAAGACAGATCCCGAAAGAAAAAGGGTTAGACCAGTCGTTAACATTATTGAATGAAGGATACCAATACATTTCAAACAGGCGTCGGAATCAGCAGTCGGATATTATCCAGACGCGTCTTCTTGGTCAAAAAGCAATTCTCATTAGCGGAGAAGAAGCAGCTCAGCTTTTTTATGATGAAAGGTATTTCAAGCGAAAAGGGGTGGCGCCGCGCCGCATTAAAAAATCATTATTTGGCGAGCATGGCGTACAAGGGCTGGACGATGCAGAACATAAACACCGGAAGCTTATGTTTTTATCCTTAATGACGCCGGAACGGTTGGAAGAGATCAAAAAAATAACGATGCAGCAGTGGGAAAAGAAGGTCCCCGAGTGGAAAAGGGAAGACCGGGTTGTTTTATTCGATGAAGCGGAAGACGTCTTGTGCCGTAGTGCCTGCGAGTGGGCGGGCATCCCTTTACAAGAAGAAGAGGTGGAGCAAAGGGCGCGGGAATTTGGCGATATGATCGATGCCTTTGGTGGTGTCGGGGAACGAAACAGAAAAGGAAAACGGGCACGCGACAGTGCTGAAAAATGGATACAAGGGATCGTCAAGCAAATTCGCGCAAAAAAAATGAATCCTCCTGAAAATACAGCGGCTTATATTATTTCTTTTCATCGCGATCACAATGGAAAACGTTTAGATACCCATACAGCCGCTGTTGAAATCATCAATGTGCTTCGCCCGATTGTCGCGATTGGCCGATATGTGGTTTTTAGTGCACTTGCGGTGCACGATCACCCGGAAACACTGCCTGAATTACGCGCCGGAGAAGATACGTACACGACGATGTTTGTTCAGGAAATTCGAAGATATTATCCATTTACCCCTTTACTAGGGGCGATCGCTCGTGAAGATTTTCATTGGAAAGGGTATCCCTTTAAAAAAGGAACACTTGTCATGCTTGATGTTCACGGTATGAACCATCGAGCGGATTTATGGGACGAGCCTGATGCCTTCAAACCTGAACGTTTTAAAGAATGGAAAGGGAGCCCGTTTGCATTTGTTCCGCAAGGTGGAGGGGACCATTACATGGGGCACCGTTGTGCCGGCGAATGGATTACGGTGATGCTCATGCAAACAAGCCTGGAGTTTTTAACCAACCATATTACGTATGACGTGCCTGAGCAGGATCTAAGCTACAGCATGGTGCGCATGCCGACGATTCCGGAAAGCCGCTTTGTCATTCGTGATGTGGAAAAGAGGAGAGGGTGATTTCGGATAATTTACTTGCGTTATTTTGCCAAAGTGTCCGAGGTTGGTCTTCACTTCGGACACATTGCTAGTGCAGAAAGGCTGAAATAATTGGTCACCGTCAATGACCGAATGTCTTCCTGCGAAGCAAGGCTCCCCGGTCTTCATGAAACGGTCATGGCGACCTAACACGAAAGCCAATCGCTCGTTCGGTCGCCATGAGGCAGTCATGGCGACCGAATTTTTTCGATACAAGCCTTTTCGGTCACCATGAAGCGGCTATGGCGATCGAACTCTTTCGATTCAGGCCATTACGGTCTTCATAAAACGGTCATAGCGACCGAAGAAGAGGACCGATCGCTTTTTCGGTCACCATGATACGGTTAATTGTCCGATTTTGCTCTTGTCGCGCAAGCATCGGGGAAAACATTGATATACAAATATGTTAGAATGAAAAGCAACGAAAAGAGAAGACGCCAGTTGACGCTATGGGAGCCGGATTCACGATGAAACTGGGAATTTTGGAACAAATGCCTACCCCGAAGGGTAAGACAGCTGAAGATACTGTCGCGGAAACGGTCGCCTTGGCCCAACATGCAGAACAATTAGGGTACGAGCGTTTTTGGTTTGCCGAACATCACGCGACGAAAGGAATGGCATCGAGCGCTCCGGAGATCATGATGGCGGCTGTGGCAAGCCGCACGACGCAATTGCATGTGGGAAGCGGCGGCATTTTGCTTCCGCAATATAGCCCTTATAGAGTGGCTGCCCAGCTACTGCAATTACAAGCACTTTTTCCGGGAAGGATTGAAGCGGGCGTGGGACGGTCCCCCGGAGGAGCGGAAAGGGTGCGTTCCGCGCTGGCAGATGGAAAGGAGAACCAGTTAAGCGAATATCCGGATAAATTAGAAGCCCTCGTCAGGTATGTGCACGGGGAGCAATCGAATGGAGTACGGGCAACGCCCAGAACGGAAGCAGCACCTGCGATTTACTCTCTGGGACTAGGGGAAAACAGTGCAGAAATCGCTGCCCGACTCGGTGTCGGGTATGTTTATGGGCATTTTATCGAACCCTCGCGCGGAGAGGCAACCCATGAGGTTTACCGGCAACAATTCACTCCCGGGAACTTAAGCGCACCCCATGCGTTAACCGCCGTTTTCGTTATTTGCGGGGAATCAGACGCGCATGCAGAAGAACTGGCAACGAGCCAAGATGTGTGGCTGTTGCGTACGGAAAAGGGACTGGACAGCCGGGTGCCGAGTATGGAAGAGGCGAAAGCAGCCAAAAAGACGGAACGGGATCAACGAAAAATCGAAGAAAATCGCAAACGGATGATTATCGGCGGGCCGGACACGGTCCGAAAACAATTACTCTATTTTTCCGAGCGCTATCACAATGACGAATGGCTGATTCTGACGAATATCCACGATGTCGAAGAGAAACGCCGATCGTTCGAGCGGATCATCTCTCTTTTTTAATCTTTTCATAGGATGCAAAATCTGATATACTATTATTCAGAACAAAATACTCAGGTTTCTTATAAAGAGAAGCAGAGGGACTGGCCCGATGACGCTTCAGCAACCCCACGACCGTGGAAGGTGCTAATGCCAGGAAGATAAGAGGATTCGAGTATAACCCTCTTTTCTTCGGAAGAGAGGGTTTATTTTTTTACAAAGGGGTTATGTGGAGATGACTGTTTCATCTAAGACGCACGCGCCATATCGTGCAGACCATGTCGGAAGCATTTTGCGGACCGAGCGATTGAAGAAAGCAAGAGAAGATCGTTCTGCCGGCGCCATTACAGCAGAACAATTGCGCAAGGTCGAGGACGAAGAAATTCGCGCGATAGTGGAAAAACAAAAAGAAGCTGGTCTAACGGCCATTACAGATGGGGAATTTCGCCGCGCCTGGTGGCACCTTGATTTCCTCGAAGGGCTTGATGGGGTGGAAGGATATGAACCGGAACACGGCTATAAATTTCAAGGGGTGGAAACGAAAGCTTGGTTAGTACGAGTGATTGGAGAACTCGATTTTCCCCAAGACCATCCTTTCATCGAGCATTTTCGATACTTAAAAAGCATCGTCGGTGAGGGCCACGTGCCTAAGCAAACGATCCCAAGCCCTAGTATGCTCTATGCGGACGAGCATTTTGTGCCGGATGTCTATGACGATCGCGCTCAGTTCCGTAAAGATCTCGCGGCTGCCTATAAAAAAGCCGTACATGCATTCTACGATGCAGGATGCCGCTATCTCCAATTCGATGATGTTGGTTGGGCGCATATTCTCCCAACTGAGGAGGATACGGAAGAGCAAAAAGAGGAAAAATACAACAAACAACTATGGTTTAAGGAGATCATTAATGAAGCATTGTCCGATCGGCCGGACGATTTAACGGTGACGATGCACATTTGCCGGGGAAACTTCCGGTCCACGTGGATCAGAACCGGCGGCTATGATCCGGTTGCGAAAACGGTCTTTCAGGAAGTCGACGTTGACGGCCTTTTTCTGGAATATGATGATGAGCGTTCCGGTTCGTTCGAAGCTTTGCAATATGTGAACCGTGATGACTTGAAAATTGTGCTCGGGATTGTGACATCAAAATCGGGTGAATTAGAAGATAAAGAAGCATTGAAAGCCCGGATCAGGGAAGCTGAACAGTACGTACCACTTGAACAGTTGGCGCTGAGTCCGCAATGCGGTTTCGCTTCCACGGAAGAAGGCAACATTTTATCGGAAGAAGCGCAATGGGCAAAACTTCGCCATGTCAAAGAAGTCGCGGATGAAGTTTGGGGAGAAAACTAAAGGAAAAAAGGGAAGGGCTGATCCGCAGAGGGGTCAGCCCTTTCTTTGGATTGTTGTTTTAGCCATATGTGTCCGTTCGGTTTCAACTTGAGACATGGTTTCCATTGAGGAAACCTAACGGTTTCATTCACAAAAGGAACGTTCTCCAGGATTAAATGGTCATTCGAGCCCAGCGGGAACGTTCCAAACCAAAGACGGTCATTGGTTAGTCCTCGTTACAAGCTCTGACCGAACTTTTGAACGGTTAGCACAGGCAATGGACCGTGAAGATATGTTAGAGGATGAGCGTTTCTACACGAATGCTGTTCGTTTATAGCACTTTGAATTAACCAATGGGATCGTTGCTGATTGGGTAAAAACATGGAAAAGGGATCCACTCCTCAAACATCTTGATGGATACGGTTACGAACGACGATGATCTGGGAGATAAAAATTGTCGATGAAGACGAGAAGCTCATCTGTGTGTCTCGTTGTACAATAGCTGTCCTGGATAAAGTGAAACTTGCATCAGAGGGGTTTGCCTCCCCCCTCTGATGGTTAGTTGAACCAATCGGGGCGTTTGCCACCGGGATAAAAAATAAGCGATATCACCGGGTCATGTCCGGCTTTTTTCTAAACATCGTTGCTTGTTCATAGGCAAAAGCGATTTGGAATAACGTTTCTTCAGAAAACGCTTTTCCTGTAAATGTTATCCCGAATGGTCGTCCATTTTCTTGATAGCCGGCGGGAACGACTATAGACGGCAAGCCGGCGCGGGCAGCAACATCATAACTGCTCGAGCTTGGAAAGAGAATGGCATCCAGGTTCTGATCCTGTAAAACATTTTCCAGGCTTTGCGAGTCCCCCAAGCCTTCGTCGCGGAGTTTCTGAGTGAGATAATTCGTATTGGATAAACTGTTTTCCACCGATGTTCGAACTCGAAGGCGATCATAGCCATATTTATGCAAATGGGCATGATCCTCGTAGGATTGAAAAAATTCATTAAAGGAACGAAAGCCGGTGTAAGGATTCGCCCTGGCAAAGAAATTGTTCAGGGAATGCCTAGATTCATAGCTGACAACAGCATCTCCATCCCCGCGGTTAATCGCGGGGATGGATACTGAATCGACCAACGTCGCCCCGAGGTCTTTTAATGTGTTAATTGTTTCTTCATAAAGGGAAAGGTCAATTTGATCGCTCATGCTCGGTTGATAGTCGCGAAAAATACCGATGCGTTTTCCTTGCAAATCGTCACTATGGAGGGCATCTACGTAATTGGGAATTTTGGAAGGTTGTGTTTTCGTTCCTTCATCTTGCTGGTCCTTGCCCGCGATCACTTCCAAAAGACGCGCGGCGTCCGTCACTGTTTGCGTCATTGGCCCGGCAGCATCTTGCGCGTAGGATAAAGGGATGATACCTGTTCGGCTGACAAGCCCGATGGTCGGCTTGATTGTTACGAGAGAATTGCGCGTCGCGGGGTTGAGCAAGGAACCGGATGTATCTGTGCCAATGCTTACAGGTGCGAAGTTCGCCGCAACCGCTGCCGCGCTACCCGTGCTCGAGCCGCCGACATCGAATTGGGTCCCATATGGGCAGAGGACGTAGCCGCCCCTTGAACTATAGTTTTCCGGCATGTCTGTGCCGATGCGATGGGCGAGTTCAGTCATGTTTGTTTTGCCGAGAATAATCGCGCCGGCTTCCCTGAGCTTTTTGACGAGAAACGCGTCCTCGCTGGAGCGCCAATTTTCAAGCGCGATCGCCCCGGCGGGTGTCGGCATTTTATCGACCGTTCCGATGTTTTCTTTTAAAAGAATCGGGATGCCGTGCAACGCGCTTTTTCGTCCATGTTCTTCCCGCTCTTTATCCAGCGCTTCCGCGATCGGTACGGCATCGGGGTTGATATCGGAGACACCATTGATATAAGGTCCATCTTGATCCCACAGCGCGATACGGTTAAAATAGTACAGAACAAGGTTTTTTGCAGTAAGTATCCCTTCATCATAGGTTTGGTGAATTTCGGCGATAGAAGTTTCTTCATGCCAATAATTAGCCGTTAATGTAGATGTCATCAGTTAACCTCCGGAGATTTTTGCTACATCAATATGATGCCTTACAGACCAGTGTACCATTCATTTTGCAAGCATACTGTAAGCAGATAATCACCTTTCGTTTAATTATTTCTGAAAATAGATAAGAAATGGATAATTGCCATATGAGCCAATTGTGGTATACTGATACAAATATTATTTTTTCAATATTCCATAGAAGAAGAATAGGGGGGCAAAAAACGAATGAAGAAAAATTTTTGGCTATCCGGGATTATGGGCGTATCATTGTTGGCTGTTGCCGCGTGTGGCACAGATGATACCGAAGGAGACGCGGATGATACGGACGCAAACGGAGATGACAATGGCGACGTAGATGCAGAAGAAGACGAAGAAGACGAAGATGATGGAGACGCAGGCGAGGAAGCGGCCGAGGATGGTGGGGATGGTAATGGCGGAGATGCTTCGGTTGAAGGAGAAACGTTTACGGTCGCGACAGACAATAGTTTCGTCCCATTTGCATTTGTGGATTTAGACACGGATGAATTGACCGGGTTTGATATCGACCTCATGAATGCTATTTCCGAAGAAGCAGGTTTTGACGTTGAATACGAAACCGTGGACTTTAATGCTGCATTGTCGGGGATACAGGCAGGGACGTATGACGCGTCCATTAATGCGATGTCCATTACAGAAGAGCGTCAAGATTCGGTTGATTTTTCAGACCCTTATTACCCGGACTCCGGTATTACTTTGGCCGTGACCGATGAAGACGGTGACATCCAATCGCTTGAAGATGCAGATGCCGAGGGCGCGGCCGTGGGAACCGGCCAAGGCTCAACAAGTCAGGAGTATTTAGAGGAAAATACGGATAATGTGGATATTGAACCTTACCCGGACGTCACCGAAGCCTACCAAGCCGTCATTGCAGGTCATGTGGATGCCGTCTTATATGACGAACCGAACATCCTTTATTTCGTTGAGGAGCAAGCACAAGGGGAAATGTTCACAGTTGGAGAAAAACTAACCGGTGAAGATTATGCCATTGGCATGCCGCCCGGTCATGAATTGGTCGAACCGATCAATGAAGCGTTGGGAACGATAAGAGAAGATGGCACGTACGATGATATTTTCGAAGAATGGTTCGGTGAGCGTCCCGAAGGCACATAAAGTGAAACTTCCATCAGAGGGGCGATTTACCCCCTCTGATGGTTAGTTGAACCAATCGGGGTGTTAGCGCCCGTAATCTCCCGCTAACGGGGATGAAGCGGAAATTTTAAGGGCGCTTATCACCGGGATAAAAATAAAGCTGCTCATGCGGAGCTCAACCATGAGCAGCTTTTGTTTTCATTTTTTCCGGAAGGAGAGAAATATGAATTTATCACCTGAATCGATGATTGATGTGATTCCGTATCTCACCACTGGCCTATGGTATACATTTATTATCACAATTGTTGGTGTGGCCGTCGGTTGTGTGATCGGAACCGTCTTTGGTTTAATGAGGTTAGCAAACAACCGGTTGATTAGCACGATTGCAGCGATTTATGTAGAAGTTGTCAGAGGGACACCCTTACTTGCGCAAATCTTCTTTCTTCATTTTGGTGTGCCTAATCTGATCGGATTTAGCATGGATGCGCTTATTAGCGGATACATTATACTCGCGATCAACTCAGGCGCGTACATAGCGGAAATCGTTCGCGGAGGTGTCCAATCTGTGGACAAAGGACAGCTGGAAGCGGGAAGATCACTGGGATTAAATGGGTACCAAACGATGCGCTATATCATTTGGCCGCAAGCCGTGAAAATTATGATCCCTCCGTTTGGAAATCAATTTATCATCAGCTTGAAAGATACGTCTTTACTGGCAACCATCGCGGTGGGCGAGTTGATCTATCAAGCTCAACAATATACAGCATTGACGTTTGATGCCTTTGAAGCTTATTTTATGGTTTGTCTTTTTTATCTAATGATGACAATCCCGGCATCTTTACTTTTACGCTATACGGAACGGAGGCTTGAGCGTTCATGATTAAGGTGAAGAACTTACATAAATCTTTCGGGGACAATGAAGTGCTGACGGATATTACAGCAGAAGTGGACGCCCAAGAAGTGGTGTGTGTCATTGGGCCTTCCGGTTCGGGGAAAAGCACATTTTTACGTTGTTTAAATCGACTGGAGGAAATTACTTCGGGCGAGGTTTTGATCGACGAGGTGAACATTGCCGACCCGAAAACAAACATTGATGTTGTGCGGCAGGATGTTGGCATGGTTTTTCAACACTTTAATCTTTTTCCTCATAAATCGGTGCTTGATAATGTCATGCTCGCGCCTATGAAGTTGAAACGGGACAGCAAGGAAGAGATACGTTCTCGCTGTTTAACCCTTTTGGAGAAGGTTGGCCTCGCGGATAAGGCGGATGCGTATCCCTCAAGTCTTTCAGGCGGGCAAAAACAACGCGTTGCCATTGCTCGCGCCTTGGCGATGAATCCGAAAGTGATGCTGTTCGATGAACCGACGTCTGCGCTGGATCCGGAGCTTGTCGAAGATGTGCTTGCCGTCATGAAAGACTTGGCGAACGAAGGGATGACGATGGTTGTCGTCACCCACGAAATGGGCTTTGCAAAAGAAGTCGGCGACCGCGTATTCTTTATGGATGAAGGAAGAATGGTGGAAGAGGGCACGCCCATGGAAGTCTTCGATGAAACGAAACATGAACGTACAAGGGAATTTTTGAGTAAGATTTTATAAAAAAAGTGCCCGTGCTTACGGAAATGGAAGCGCGGGCACTTTTTCTCGTGATCTTTGTGGAGTCATGCACTTTTTATTGGTTTAACATTGCATCCACGTGGTCGCGATTTTCATCGATCCATTCCGAGGCAGAGTCCTCGAATGGTTTATCCTCTTCTTCGTACGCGTGCATCATTGCTTCCAAGTCGTCAATGTCCATTTCCCATTCTGATAAAATCTCATAGGCTCTGGGATGCTCTTCTTCAATTTCGTCATAAGAAATAACGTAAACATTGTCTGTTTTAAAATATTCGTCTGGGTCATCCAACAGATTCACATCATAATTCACAAACATCGAATGCGGTCTCCAGCCAGTCACAATCACCGGCTCTTCAGCTTCGATTTTGGAATCAAGTTCACTGATCATTGCTTCTTCACTGGAAGTCATCAGATCATATTCGTCTCCTAGCTCATACCCTTCAACGGCGTCTTCTGCAGCGGAAACGAGTCCGGCTCCCGGATCGATACCAATTATTTCCTCATTAAATTTCTCAGCATTTCCCTCTAAATCCTCAATCGACTCTTCCTCTACATAGGACGGAACAACGAGCCCAAGAGGAGCGTCCTCGTAGCTGGTCGCTACTTTTTGCAAATTGTCCTCATGTTCTGTCCAAAGGTCTTCCTCCGTATAAGGAAGCCAGGCATCCATAAAGAAATCTATATCTTGTTGGGCCAAGCCTTGAAAAATATATGGTTGGTCCACCCGTTCATATTCAACGTTATACCCGGCTTCTTCAAGAATAAGCCGAACGATCTCTGTCGGTGCTTCTGTACTCGTCCAGGTCGTGAGTCCGAAGGTAATCGTTTCATCCTCTACATCTTCACCATTTTCTTGGCCATTTTCATCGGCCTGTTCGTCTGCTTCAGGGGTATCATCTCCGCACGCTGCCAATATTGAGGCAGAGACGATACTGAGCAGCGCATATAAAAAAGGTCTTTTCATTCGTGAACCCCTCCGAGTTTATGAAACATTTCTCGCATTGTTTCAGGCGTAAATTGCATAGAGTCCGGTTCAAGTGATTTCCATACTTGATGATCTTCGTTGTGAATGTTTTTAATCAATTCTTCAGATTCGAATATTTGGATATCGTAAATCCAATTGGCCATGATTAAGATCGAAGCCATGTGCGCGCCTTCGTTTGATGCAGCACACATGTCTTTCACGAGGTTGATTTGGTAATCCTTGAAAAAGCCATCAAATGCAGAAGTCATCACACATCCATCAGTGACAAACCCAGCTATGATGAGATGTTCAACATCCAAACTTTTCAAGATCAAATCTAAACTCGTTTCATGAAACGCACTCCAACGGAATTTATCAATAACAATCTCCTCTTCCTTCGGAGCTATCTCACTAAAAATATGGAAGTTGTTCGAATCTGTTGAATAGTATACAGGCTTTCCTTTCTCGTCAAGTGGTTCCCCCTTGGAAATACCAGAGCGATCGGAGCGGTTCATGTGGCGTGAGTAAATTATCGGGATATCTTGATTTCGACAGACATCAATTAATTGTCGGGATTTTTTGATGACATCCTCAACGCCTTCGATACCAAATTTACTTTCTTTTTGTAGATCAATTAAGAGTAGAGCTGTCTTTTGAAAATCCAAATAGTTTCACCATCTTTATAGATATATTTATTTAACAAACACAGTGAACGATTTACGAGCCCTTGTGTTGAGCTGAACATGTCATGTTTAAATGTTAATCCCTCCAGTTTATGAAGAATCTTGAAAAACAATAATCTTCATCATACCTATGTGATATTCTCTCGTCAACGGAAAATATATAATTTCAAGCATAATCTCAACTGTTTAAAAAGTACCTACATATTCATGCTTGCAAATACGGTATTTTCTTCTTTCATTGCACAAATAACCCGCCATAATCAGCGACTTTATCTCGCCAAATTGTATGGTAATGCGGGTTGTCGGGGTGGCTTTCCCCTTCCAGGGATGTTAGTTCGATCCATACGCGTGGCCCGTCAATTCTTACATAAGCGCCCCTATCTTCTACGTTCGGGGACCCTGACCAAGCAATATGCGTATTTTGCAAGGCATCTTCGGAAAAATAATCGTTAAGCAACTCGTTTCTAGCTTCCTCGGGTGCATCGTTTACCCACGCTTTAATCGCGTTTTGAACGAGGGTTTGTTGTTTTTTGTCCAGGTCAGCATAGGCGATGCCTACCGTTTCCGGATAATTGCCGTCTTCCCCGGGACCGACAACGACATCGTCAAACGTTTCCTCCATTTCAGCGTCCTCCAACTGTTCATGATCCAACGAATGAAGCATGGCATCAACGCTGTTCATTCGCTCATCGCTGGGCCGATACGTCATATTGTCCCACAATGAAAATTCTCGCGGTTCGACCCCTGTAAATTGCGGGGTGGCGCCTGCTTCCTCACCGTTAAACACAAGGTTTTTGGCCAGGTGATGTCCGCTGAATTGTACCATCCATGGTTCCTTCTCCGATGGTGGGCCGAGAATGGCAATAAAATACAACCCGGGTCCTAACGTTTCATCATTAAATTCGGTGTGTTGAAATGCATCGGCTTTCATGATTTCCGTTAATGTTTCATAACCTTCCTCACAGAGCGATGCTTTCATCAACTTTAAAGCCGCTTTCATGCTTTCTTCGGACAAATCCCCGAGCGCCATGCCATTGCGGTTTTCATAAGTGGCCGGTACATTGCTCCAAGTCGCCGCGTTTTCTTCGGTCAATTCATACTCGACCGTCTCTCGTTGTTCCTCGCTAAGTGTGTTCAGAAAAGATTCGGCAAGGGACACTTGATCGTCTTCTACATCTTGATGATGCGATTCATTGATGATTTCAAGAAGTGATGCTGTTTCTTCTGATTGGGCTTTTGTGATTGATGTCGTTGCTTCAGCATCGACGGGGACGGCCCCCACCATTAAAATTCCGCTCAGCCACAACAGTTTTATGGTTTCCATCGTCATCCTCCCTCGAGTCAGTTTACCTTCTTCATAGCTTGCCCAGATTTGCGTTTGCTAAAATACAACATAGAAAAAATCGAGGAGATTAATCGTTTAAATGGTCCCAATGAAGTATTTCGAAATAGGAAAGTATCTCACACGTATTCGTTGACAACCCTATTTCCCCTCCTTACAATAAGAATAGATATCAAAGGGGAGTAGCTGTTCATTTAAAGTCGTCATGACGGGTCATAATGCCCCGGCTTTAAAGGCAACAATCATCGTTGTTGGCGAGACCTTTGCCCATGTGCAGGCAGAGGTCTCTTTTATTGTGCCTTTGCCGGATATCGAACATTTTTTCATAGGTTCGGCAAAGGAGAATTCCAATGATCTATGTCCTATTCATCGTTGCAATTATTGCCACGGTTTTTGCTGCAATAAAAATATCTGCGTATGCAGATGGCATTAGCCGTTTGTCCGGCATGGGATCGCTGGTCATCGGTACTTTCCTGTTGGCGGGTGCAACATCGCTGCCGGAAGTGACGACAAGTGTCTCGGCCATCTATCTGGAAAACCCTGACCTCGCTGTCGGCAACATGATTGGAAGCAATCTTTTTAATTTATTAATTCTGGCTGTGTTCGATGTTGTTTACAGACAACGGAAAATATTAACCAGTATCGACCAACAACAAAAATACACTGCTACGTTCGGCTTTATCATGATGGCCATCGTACCGATCGCGCTCTTTTTTACGATCGAAATTCCTTTCCTCAATGTCGGTATGGACACGTTGCTCATCATCGCCCTCTACCTGCTTAGCTTATGGGTGATGCGCCGAAAACGCCCGAGAGAAAAGGGATCAAACGAGGGAACCGTGGAAGAGAAGTATACATTAAAAGAAGCAGTGATTGGTTTTTTTGCCGCTGCCATTACGATCTTGCTCGCGGGCACGCTTCTAACGTATGCTGGAGACCAAATCGCTGTCATCAGCGGGCTTGGTTCGAGCTTTGTTGGAAGCTTCTTGATTGCAACAACCACATCTTTGCCCGAAGCCATGTCGGTGTTTATCGCGTTTAAACTGAACAATTCAAACCTTGCGGCTGCCTCGATCATCGGCAGCAATTTATTTAATATGTTGATCTTATGTTTGTGTGACTTTTTGTACGGAGAATCGATTTTACAATCCGCGTCCACCAGTCACATGGCGACGTCGGTGCTCCTGACCGTGAACAGCGCAATCTTATGTTATGCCATTTTTTCACGAAATGGGAGAAACGTTTATTTAGGCCCATCGATCGCTATCATCTTTTTCTACATCGTAGCAGCGGTATGGATGTTTATTTTGTGATACGATCGTGATACAACAAGAGTTAAGGAGTGACAAGAGATGATGCAAATATCAGAAATCACGCTGAATGACGGCATGCGTATACCTGCCGTTGGTTTCGGCACGTATCAATTGTGGGGAAACGAGGGCGCGGCCGCCATCGCGAGTGCTATTGATCAAGGCTATCGTCTCATTGACACCGCGTATAATTATGAAAACGAGGGGACCGTCGGGGAGGCAGTTAGGCGCACATCCGTATCGCGAGAAGCGTTGCGCATTACATCCAAGCTCCCAGGTCGATACCACACCTATGACCAGGCTGTGAAGGCCATTCAAGAATCTCTCTATCGCGCGAATCTTGCTTATTATGATCTATATCTCATTCATTGGCCAAATCCCATCCAAGATCAATATGTCGAAGCGTGGAAAGCTTTAATCGATGCGAAAAAATGGGGTCTTACCCGTTCTATAGGTGTATGCAATTTCCTGCCGGAGCACATGGAACGACTGGAAAAAGAAACAGGCGTATTGCCAAGTATCAATCAAGTGGAGTTACATCCTTTTTTTAACCAGGAAGAACTGCGAAAGTGGCATGAAGAGAATGGGGTAGTCACCGAATCGTGGAGCCCTTTAGTACGGGCGGATGATGTTTTAAGTAACGACACGATCAAAAAAATCGCGGACAAGCACGGCAAAACCGCTTCGCAAGTGATCCTGCGCTGGCATTATCAGCTTGGCGCCGTGGCCATTCCAAAATCTGCATCACCAAAACGCCGACTGGAAAACATCACGATTTTTGACTTTGCTTTGGATGATGAAGATATGACGGCATTAAACGATTTAACTCGCCCGGATGGCCGCAGAAAGAACCAGGATCCGGCCGTTTATGAGGAATTTTGAGGAATAATGGTAAATACTGCCGAAACAAGAATTTGCACCGTCGGCCAAAATAGGTTATCATAGAAGAACCATGTAGGAATAATAAACATAAAAATGCCATAGGTTATCAAAGACCGAAGGTGAGGACACACCAACGGTCTACAATAGAACGTATCCTTCAGGGGTGCACGTTCACTTAGTAGCGAAGTAGTTACCCAGAGGCTGGCATCTCAGGGGTAGCTACTTCTTTTTTCTGTCGGCATTTCCGGATGCTATAAAATAAACTAGTGTGGACACAGCCACACAGAGCATCAGAGCTTCGTACACAGAAATGGAGAATCACCTCCCTTCTGTCCGTGAACAACGGACGGCCACAGACACGAAGGTGAACGCTACCTCTGAGAATCTTGTTCTATTGTTCATTTAGTATATCAAGTTTCAGCTTTAATGCCAATATATCCCGAAATTTCGGGGTTTTCGTTTTTGCTTAGTGATAAATCACTAAAATGTTTCAACAAAATTCTGACCAAAGAAAAAGGACCATCTAAAATAAAAAAAGGGGTGCACAAATGGCATTCTGGAAAAAGGCAGATAACCGAAAAAAACACCAAGATCAGGTGCGGCAATATTTAGTTGAGGACGAACAGCTTTTTCATACGTATGGATTAATGATTGATTTCGTCGCTCTCACCGATCAAAGGGTCATTTTTGTGGAAAAATCATGGGTATCGAAACGTTCGGAAGTCGTTAGCATTCCTTACAGTAAAATTGAGGAAATCGCTTTGTTGAAAGATCGAAGAATGTCGATCTCGAATCCCGTTCGCATCAGCACTCGTGCAAAAGATCACCAACTAAATTTGATCAAAGGAAACGATTCAGTCGGGTTTTATCGGCAATTATCGAGACAAATGATGAACGCGGGTGGGTAAAAGAAGGGTTTTAAGATGATCATATCGGGGGATACGAGAGGGTTTATTCAAAAATGATTGCTTCTAAAATGCTGATGACCTGATCAATGATGTCATTTGGTGCCTCTTCAACAAATTGGTATTTTCTAGCTTTTAAATCAAACGTTTTCACTTGGTCTGTGAACACTTTGTCATAAGTCTTCATGCCTTAAAGCGAGAAAGCCCGGCAACGCCTGCAGAACCCACCTCGTGTGGGCCCGAGGAGGATAGCCATGGAGGATGACACGTTATATAAAACCTTTAATCACTGGGAAGAACTCAGCTCAACAAAAGAACAACGTGTGGCCTATGAAGAACGACCAAAACAGATCATGGATGAAGAAGCTGCGAAACGGGAATTCGAACTTCGGAAACAGGACGCGAGAAGGAAAGGTTTAGAAGAAGGTAGAGAAGAAGGGGAAAAAACAGCAAATAAAACTACCGCCCGCAGATTATTAGCAATGGGGATGGACATTGAATCTGTAGTTAAGGGCACGGGGCTCGATAAAGAAAAAGTGCTTGAAATTAAGCGAGAGATGAAACAGTAAAACTTTCTGCGCCCTCCCCTTCGATCCCAAAAGCCTCATTGTTGTTGCATGAAGCCAAGAAGGCTACAATAACATAAAAGAGATCAGTTGCGCAGTCTACACACAGGCTGCCTTCATTTTTTATTAAAAGGGGTCTTCATAATGATTGCAACAGACGATAAAGATATTCAGGGCCTAAAAGAGGCAGGCCATGTCATTGCCGGGATTCGTGATGAAATGATCCGTCAGACAAAACCCGGCGTGAAAACAATCGAGCTTGATCAATTGGCCGGAAAGATGTTTGCGGACAGCGGGGCGGTTTCGGCACCGATCAGCACGTATGGATTTCCGGGGAATACGTGTATCTGTATCAATGAGGAAGTTGCCCATGGAATTCCTGGGGATCGTGTTATTCAGGAAGGTGATCTTGTTAACATCGATGTGTCCGGCGCTTATAACGACTATTGGGTGGACACCGGCATGTCCTTTGTCGTGGGCGATGCAACACCGTCACAAAGCCGATTGCTCGACGCGACACAGAACGTTTTTGACGCCGGGCTCGCGAAGTTTAGGGCAGGGGCGAAGCTGAACAATGTGGGGCGCGCCGTTCATAAAACAGCGAGGGAAGAAGGATTCAAAGTCATTAAAAATTTAACCGGGCACGGCGTCGGCCATTCCTTGCGGGACGCTCCCGATCATATTTTTAATTATTTTAACCCATGGGATCGAATGCTTTTGGAAAATGGCATGGTGATTGCCTACGAACCGTTCGTCTCCACGAAAGCCGAACAAATTTATGAAAAAGAAGACGGATGGACGCTGACGACACGGGATAAAAGCATGGTTGCCCAGATCGAACATACCATCATTGTCACAAAAGACGAGCCGATTATTGTCACGTGAGGTGAAAAATGAAAATCGAAGTGCGCCAGGAAGACATTACGACACTTGACGTCGACGCGATCGTTAACGCTGCCAACAAAACACTGCGTGGCGGTGGCGGCGTGGACGGTGCCATCCATCGTGCCGGCGGAAAGGAAATTCTGAAAGAATGCAAAGAAATCGGCGGTTGCGAGACCGGGGAAGCGGTAATGACCACAGCGGGTGAGATGCCTGCGCGACACGTTATTCATACCGTAGGACCGGTGTGGAACGGAGGTGAAAATAACGAGGACGAGCTGCTTCAAAACTGTTATAAAAATTCATTGCAGCTCGCGGTGGAGAATGGTTTACAAACGATCGCGTTCCCGAATATCAGTACCGGTGTTTACGGCTTCCCAAAGGAACGCGCGGCACGGATCGCAGTTGAAACGGTGGAGCAAGTGTTAAAAGATGAGCCATCCGTAGAAAAGGTTTTTTTCATCTGCTTTGACAAGGAAAATTATAATTTGTATATAGATTTGTTAAAAGAGTAGAGTAGGGCGACCTTTCACGCCCTAACCTCTTTTTATTCGGTTTTCTTTTCTTACTTCCTTAAGCAAAACGTAACAGATAAACAACAATATAATGGTAAAGGGCGAGGCAATAACAATGGATATGGTTCGCACTGCATCAATACCGCCAGCTAATATAAAAACCATAGCAGCGCCGGCAGTAACTAATCCCCAAGTTACTTTAACGAAAGTTGACGGATGGAGGTCTCCATTTTTACTAAGCATGCCCAACACAAAAGTGGCTGAATCCGCTGAAGTGATAAGGAATGTAAAAATCAAGACGAGTGCAAGTACGCTAAGCAAAAATCCTAAAGGGATGTTTCCAAAAAACATAAATAACGCTGATTCAACATCGGCATTTATATTGCTTGCCAGCGCGGTATGGCCTAAATTATGCACCCAATGTAAGGCAGAACCACCAATAACAGAAAACCAAATAAAAGATACTAAAGAAGGTATTAATAAAACACCTGAAACAAATTGTCTAATTGTCCGTCCTCTAGATATTCTTGCAATAAATGCGCCGACAAAAGGCGCCCATGTTGTCCACCAAGCCCAATAAAAAACCGTCCAGTTACCAATCCAATTACTAGCTTCATCATTGAAAGGGTTTAGTCTCAAACTCATGGGCACAATATTTCCAATATAGCTTCCGGTTGTACCGATGAGCATTTCAAAAATTTGCTTTGCAGGCCCGACGATAACCACTAAAGCCATGAGTAAAAATAATAATAGAATATTGAAGTGTGACAAGTATTTGAGACCGCGACTTATTCCTGACCATGAGGAAAGGATAAAAAGAATGGTGGCAAGTCCGATGATCATGAGCTGGGTAGTGAATGTATCGGGGGCGCCAAATTGGTAATTTAGACCGCCGGAAATTTGCAAAGCGCTTAATCCGAACGTACTGGCAACGCCCACTGCCGTAACAAAAACAGCAAGAATGTCGATCGTTTTTCCTGAGACACCGTGAACTTTATCACCTAATACTGGATAAAAAATAGAGCTGATCGTCGTTGGCAAGCCTTTTCGATAACTAAAATAAGCCAAACCTAAGGCTGTCACTCCAAATATTGCCCAAGGATGCAATCCCCAATGGAAAAAAGTATATTGCATAGACAAATTTGCAGCTTCTGATGTCGATCCTTCCCCGTAAGGTGGAGTCGTGTAGTGACCAACAGGTTCTGCAACACTCCAAAACACTAAGCCTACACCCATTCCGGCAGCAAATAGCATCGTGATCCAGGAAAAAGTACTATACTCCGGTTTTTCCGTATCCTTCCCAAGCCGAATGTTACCAGCTTTTGAAAACATTAAATAGAAGCAAAGGACAACAAAGATCGAACCAACCAGTAGATAAAACCAATTAAAATTAGTCACAGCAAAGTCTAAAAAAATAGACGCTTGTTGCCCTAACCATTCATAAAAAATAACACCGACAACGACAAAAACAATACTTAACATGAGAGAAACCTTAAAAACACTGTTCTTTTTTAACAAAATACTCTCCCTAACTTTTGGAATTTATAGGCGAAACATCTTTCTCTTACGAGAGTTGTCATGACCCAAGTATCGTGTATACCACGATAGAGAAGTGAACGCAAGTATAAATATATGTAACGAAGCATTACTGAGGTTATGTTCATAGGAATGCCCATTTTCAATTCCAACATTCGTCAGAGGAGGAGTAGTTCAACCGAAGGAGAATGATGGATCTGAGACTAAAAAAATCGGATCAATGAACTGATCCGATTTGGTATATGTTCTATATTTGCTTTTCCTCCGTGATATTACACAGATCTTTTACTCAGCTCCGCTATTCGCTTTTTTGATCCCCTTAATCACTCCCACATGCATGCCTTCGTGATACAAGGTGAAATTCAAAATCTCACCGACCGTTGGTAGGGACATGAATGGTTTTGCGGCTTTATTATCCAGCTGCCCGGATAATGTCTCCTTTAGTTTAGCCGGCTGGTTTTCCAGATGTTGCTTGATTTCATCAAGGGTTGGAACCTCACCTTCCCAATCCGCGGGCTTTGTCCCCGGGGCAAACAATTCAGGATAGCGAGAAGGTGTTTCGATATTTTTACCGCCGTAGTTTGAAAGTAGAAGATTCTGAACGGTGTAAATATGTGCCAGGTTCCAACGGATGGTGTTGTTAAAACCGGCAGGCATTTGATCTGCCTGTTGTTCTGATAAGCCTTCCATTTCATTCAATGTATTTTGCCTGATCATGTCGATTTGCTGAAACAATTGCTCTTCGTTCATTTTTGCATCGTCCTTTCCTTTGTGCATCATTAGATAGTGTTCTTCCATTATAAAATACCCTTGTTATGATGGGTATTAAACGTATATTTAGTATCCACAACACTAACCAATCTTTCATATTAATAAATGCCAAAGCTGGCGAGAATGATCGCCGGAATGACTGACAAGATTGGGATAATAACCGACACCACGGCGATATCTTTGTAAGATTCTTTATGAGACATTCCGGTGACGATGAGTATCGTTAAGATCGCACCGTTATGGGGGAGTGAATCGAGCCCTGCCGAAGCCAAGGATGCGATTCTGTGAAACGCTTCCGGGTCTATCCCGGTGTTTTGGGCAACCGACAAGTAAGTATCACTTAAAGCTTCCATCGCGATACCTAAACCACCGGAGGCTGATCCCGTGGCCCCTGCCAGCACGTTGGCAGCTACAGCTTGGGAAACCAAGGGATTTCCCGGGACATTTAAAATAAGATCGGAAAGTTGGGCAAATCCAGGAACATTTTGCACAACCGTTCCAAACCCTACAGCCGCACTCGTGTTAATAATAGCTAATACCGAGCCGCTGGCCCCATCATTCATGGCAGAGACAAATCCTTTGTATTTTTGAATACAGAGAAGCAAATTTAATACGATCCCCGAGAGCAAGGCAACGATAATGTCAAACTGTAAAATATTCAACGTGATGACCACCGTCAAAAGCGGTAGAATAGATATTAAAAATGGGGGCGGTGCCCCTTTGATCGTATTCTTCGCTTCTTTCTTTTGCGGAGGTTCCGTATACGTTTCCCCGGCCATCGTTATTTTTTTCTCCCGCCATTTTAAATACGTGTAACCGGTAACAGCCATAAATGCGCCTGCGGTTAGCCCCATGATGGGAGCTGCGGCTGCCGTTGTCCCATAATAGTCTGTTGGGATTAAGTTCTGGATTTGCGGTGTGCCTGGGAGGGCAACCATGGCAAATGTTAGCGTCCCAAACGCGAGTGTCGCCGGCATTAAACGCCTGGGTAAATTGGCTTCTTTAAACATGGCTAACGCAAGTGGATAAACGGCAAATGCGACGACGAATACACTTATTCCGCCGTACGCAAGTACTGCACACGAGATCGATACGCCAAGAATCGCGCGTTTTGCTCCGAGAACGTTGATAATGCTTGTGGCAATTGATTTAGCCATCCTCGTATATTCCATCAATTTGCCGAAAACGGCACCTAGCATAAACACTGGAAACCATTCCTTGGCAAAATCTACAAATCCACCCATGTACGTGTCAGTATAGGCGTCCAACAAATCAAGTCCACCGGTGATTGCCACGACACCCGCACATATAGGCGCGATCCATATGATGGACCACCCGCGATAAGCCAGGATCATCAAAAGAAC
This sequence comes from Salicibibacter kimchii, assembly GCF_003336365.1. GTDB lineage: Bacteria > Bacillota > Bacilli > Bacillales > Marinococcaceae > Salicibibacter > Salicibibacter kimchii. The sequence goes on from NZ_CP031092.1 coordinate 3,037,270, forward strand.
TAATCCGAGCAATATGCCAAGCATGGACATTACTCCTTTTTATGAATGTTGAATCTATGTTGTTTTAGATGAATATTGGTAATGATATGCTTGTTGATATAAATCAATGATCTCCTCTTTTGTCGGTACTTCGGGATTGTTGGCAGGGCTGCCGCTCATGAGGGCGTCGTCTGCCATTTTCGGTAAAGCGCGTTCAAACTCTCCCCTATCGATGCCCCATGACCCTAAGTTGGGAATGTTTAAATCTTCACAAAGAGTTAGAATACGTTGGACGAGGCGATTCGCACCCTCGCTTGCCGAAACGTTTTTTAACTTGGGATAGACGTGGCAAGCCAATTTATATAAACGCTCTTCGCAAGCATGCTTGCTGTATTCCAGCACAACGGGCAAAAGCATGGCGTTGGATATGCCGTGGGGCACATGAAAAAGCGCACCGATCGGCCTGGACATCCCATGAACAAGGCAGACGGAAGCGTTGGAAAAAGCCATCCCCGCTTGCATGGAGGCAAACATGGTATTGGATCTGGCTGTAATGTTGTCTCCATCTTGGTAGGCATCTTTCAAATTTTCCATGATTAATTGAAAAGAAGATCGGGCGAACTGATCCGTAAACGGATGAGCACGTTTGGAAATATAGGCTTCCAGTGCATGGGTTAAAGAATCTATGCCAACGGCTGCTGTTGTGTTTTTTGGTGTAGAGAGGGTGAGAAGCGGATCTACGATGGCAATTTTAGGCATAAAAGCAGGTTGTTTGATCATCATTTTGACCCCGGTTTCTTCATTTGTAATAACTGTGGCATCAGTCACTTCCGAGCCGGTGCCGCCAGTTGTCGGAATGGCGATTAATGGGAGTCCTTCGTTTCCGGCGATTGTTCTTTGGTTCATGTAATCACTTACAAAACCGCCGTTTGTCATAACAACCGATACCGCTTTTGCCGTGTCGATGCAACTGCCGCCGCCGATGCTAACAATCAAGTCGCAAGCGGCTTCCAGGCAAATAAATAACGCCTCATCGACATACATATCGGTAGGCTCCGATTCCACCCCCAAATAAGTAATGACGTCAACACCCGCTTCTTCCAATAATTGGCGACAGGCAGCAACATTGCCCAACTCGTTCATGACCGGATCGCTAATCAGGAGTGCGTGTTTTCCTTCTTGGCGGGCAATCTCTCCTACTTTTTTTAAACTGTCTTCGCCATAGACGACTTGTCGAGGGAAATGTATGGTGTGCATGGTGATCACCTTTCTCTTCATCAGACTTGCCCCTCAATTTATGCAATTTATATGCCGTTGCCAGAGCAAATGATATCGTGTTTATACAAGTGTAAAACCTTATAACACAAGATCATGGACATTTTTGTTTCGCATTAGCGTCTATACACTTATACAAGTATTCGTCTAATGTTTTACAGACTTGTGTCAGCGTTGTCACAGGACGTGCGGTTTTAGCCGGCTTCTTTATTCAGAGAGGATGAAAAACCTTTTGATGGAAGCTTCGTTTATTAGAAAGTATAATTATTAAGATTATATTATTAAAAAAATCACTTCTTTTTGATGAGAGGTCAAGTATTTCTAATATGTGGCACAAGGTTTGCATAAGGGAATGATGATATTGTTTTTATCAAGGAGGTTGACTGATGAACGTTCAAGATTTGATTGCACCACCACAGTATAATATTGCAGCTGCGGTGGAGAAATTCTCAGATGATCCTAGTCGAACGGCAATTCGTTGGAAGAATGAGAAGGGAAGCATTCGAGAGGTTTCTTATTCGGCGTTAGCTGCAAAAACAAATCAATACGCGCAAGTGTTGCGACGTTCGGGGCTTGAAAAAGGGGACAGAGTTTTAATTATTCTGCCTCGAATTCCTGAAGCTTACATCTCTTATCTTGCTTGCCTAAAGGCCGGTTTGGTGGCCATTCCATGCTCCGAAATGCTCCGGAAAAAAGATCTGGAATTTCGAATGGAACACTCCGGGGCTAGAGGAATTGTCGCTTATGATCAAACGATTGCCGAAGTCGATGCCATCGAGGGTGATTATGACGCGCTCGATCGAAGATTTATCATTGGACAAAAGGTTGATGGATGGTCCTCGATCGATGAACTCGCTGAGAAAGAAAGTGAACAGTATGAGGGTGAAAAAACATCTAGAGACGACATGGCCTTCCTTTCCTATACGTCCGGAACGACGGGAAATCCAAAAGGCGTCGCCCACACACATGGATGGGGCTATGCCCATGTAGAGACTGCCGCCAAAAATTGGCTGAATGTGAATGAAGGGGATCTCGTTTGGGCAACGGCTGCGCCTGGATGGCAGAAGTGGATTTGGAGTCCTTTCCTATCGACGATCAGTCTTGGAGCAACAGCATTTGTTTATCACGGAGGTTTTAATCCGGAAACCTATTTACAGTTATTAGAAAAAGAAAAAATTGAAGTATTATGCTGTACGCCGACCGAATATCGTTTGATGGTGAGTGTTGATGATCTTGGAAGTTATAACCTTTCAAATCTGAAAAGCGCGGTTTCCGCAGGCGAACCTCTCAATCGCCCCGTGATTGAAGCTTTTCAACAAACCTTTAACATTAATGTCCGGGATGGCTATGGCCAAACCGAGAACACATTACTCGTAAGCATCCAGGAAGGCATGGATATCAAACCGGGATCCATGGGTACTCCGACACCGGGTAATCAAGTCGAAGTGATTGATCAGAACGGGGATCCTTCCTCGACGGGAGAAGTTGGGGACATTGCTGTTCACAAAGATTCTCCGGCCCTTTTTAAGGAGTACTATCGTGACCCTGAACGAACGCAAGCAACTTATCGAGGCGACTGGTATTTAACCGGAGATCAAGCCTATCGGGATGAAGATGGTTACTTTTGGTTCGTCGGCAGAAGTGACGACATTATCATAAGCGCCGGATACACGATCGGGCCATTTGAAGTAGAAGATGCTTTAGTAAAACACGATGCTGTGAAAGAGTGTGCAGTAGTCGGAGTTCCTGATGAAATCAGGGGGACTGTTGTCAAAGCATATGTGGTTCTTCGTGATCCTAAAAACGTTGGAAATACGGAAGAACTCGTCAGCGAATTGCAGGATCATACTAAACGGTTAACCGCTCCGTATAAATATCCCAGAAAAATTGAGTTTATTGATGAACTTCCTAAAACGACCTCCGGAAAAATTAGGCGCATCACGCTCAGAAAAGAAGCGGAAGAAACAACCTGATAAATTGTTAAAGCTTTACTGTTGTTTTAAAATAAAAATATAAAGCGCTTACAATTCGTATAAAAGGTGAGGGGTCCGATGCAAATGATTTCAAATGATCACGTCAAGCAATGGATGAATCTACAGCCGGTAACATTGTCTAAGGAAGATACGGTACTGGAAACGCTTGTGCTTTTCTCGGAAATTGCAGACAAGGAATTGCCTGTCGTGGAAAATGGTCATTTGCTCGGGATCGTTACCTTGCAAGATTGTGTGGCGCATTTAGGTAACGAAACAGGAATGCTTTCTATCATGAAAACGGATTATCATGCTGTTAGCGATGACTTTTCATTAAATGATAAAAAGGCGGTAGATCAACCGCTCTACGTCCTTCATGAAAAAACCGGTGCCTTGGAAGGCGTGGTCGGACGCGCGGAGATGACCGCCTATTACGAGTATGTGCGAGAGAGGGAGAAAGACGCACAGCAAACGATAGAATGGTTGAAGCTAGGCTTTGACACGGCATACGAAGGAGTTACCATCGTCGATGACAAAGGGATTATACAGTTGTTTAATGAGTCATACAGCCGTTATGTCGGCGTGAGCAAAGAAGAAGCTTTGGGAAGGCCGGCAGCGGACGTTATCGAAAATTCACGCTTGCCGGTCGTGTTGAAAACAGGGGTCCCGGAACGAAGCCAGCCACACCGATTACAAGGGCAAGAATTGGTCGTCCACCGTTTGCCGATATGGAAAAATGGACGGGTCATTGGTGCAGTCGGAATTTTGGTTTATGAAGGTATCTCCGAGATCCAGCAAGTCCTTCAAAGAATGGAACATTTACAGACAACAGACAAACATGCTGAAAAGCAAGTGAACCAAGAAAAAACGCTCACCCGGGGGCCGACACATTTTGATGATATTATCGGTGAAAGCCCCGGAATTTCTAAAGTAAAAAGGATCGGAAGAAAAGCTTCTAAAGCAAAAGCAACGGTTTTAATAACGGGAGAATCAGGGGTTGGCAAGGAGCCGTTTGCCCGTGCCATTCATGCAGATGGAGACAGGAGCGATGGACCCTTTGTGGCCGTAAACTGTGCGGCGATTCCGGAGAGTCTTCTGGAGTCGGAGCTCTTTGGTTATATGAAAGGCGCATTCACCGGAACGCGTAATGACGGCAAGCCGGGGAAAATCGAACTTGCAAATGGTGGTACATTATTTTTGGATGAAATCGGAGATATGCCTCTCACTACCCAATCAAAAATTTTGCGAGTGCTTCAGGAAAAAGAGGTTGACCGTGTCGGTGGCACTTCTCCAATACCCGTTGATTTTCGTCTCATCGCGGCGACGAACAAAGATCTAAAAAAACAAATGGAAGAAGACAAGTTCCGGGAAGATTTATTTTATCGATTGCATGTGATGCCGCTTCATATCCCCCCTTTAAGGGAGCGGAAACAGGATATTCCTTTGATTATTGCCGATCAGCTTCCGAGATTGAGCGAGGAAAATGAAACGAAGGAAAAGACCATCGATAAAGAAGTGCTGCAAAGCATGTTTCATTACGATTGGCCGGGCAATGTGCGGGAATTGCTGAATGTGCTCGAGCGCATGTTCCATTTGTGCGAAGGCGATCATATCCGGCGCGAAGATGTGCCGGACGATCTTAAAAAGCAAAAAAGACCGGCGGGGACGTTAAGCGAATGGCAGGAAAGAAAACAAAAACAGGAACAAAAATTTGAACAAAAACAAATTGAACATGTTTTGGAAGAGGTGAAAGGAAATAAATCAGAAGCGGCAAAACGGCTAGGCATTTCCCGGGCTACTTTGTACAATAAACTTTCCCGTTTTTCTTAGACAGTTTGTATGTATAACTGTCTATACAGATTTACAAATAGATTGGAGAGCGAAAGGTGTCTAAAGCACAAAACTTGGCATAATTATTGCAATGATATAAGCAAAGGAGGTCAGATGATGAGCACACGGTTATCAGGAACACCTTGGTGGGACGATCTTTTGGATCATCCCGACATTTTCACGCCGGAAGATTTGACCGAGGATGAGATCATGATTGCGAAAACGACGGAAAAATTCGTTGAGCAGCAGATTCTTCCGAATGTGGAAAGCCTGGAACAACATGATTACCAAATGGAACGAGAAACATTTGCGGCAGCGGGTGAGCTCGGGCTTTTAGCGATTGAAATCCCGGAAGCCTACGGTGGGCTCGAACTTGGCAAACACGTCGCCGGGCTGGTTGCCGAAAATATCGGGAACGGCGGCGGTTCGTTCAGTGTCGCCTATAACATTCACGCAGGTGTTGGCACTTCTCCTTACATTAACTACGGGAACGAAGAGCAAAAGCAAAAGTATCTCTCACAGCTGGGAAGCGGAGCGTGGGTTGGTGCCTATGCCTTAACAGAACCGTCCGCTGGCTCTGACGCTCTTAAAGGAAAAGCGAAAGCAATATGGAATGAAGAAAAAAACGCTTGGATTCTTAAAGGTGAAAAGCAATGGATTACGAACGCAAATCTTGCTCAGGTCTATGTCGTTTTTGCCAACACGGAGGCCGGAATAACCGCGTTTATCGTGGAAAGGGAGATGGACGGACTCTCCGTCGGACCCGAAGAGAAGAAGATGGGCATTAAGGGGACATCGACGGCTACCCTTATCCTCGATGAGTTAGCAGTTCCGCAAGAAAATGTGCTCGGAGAAATTGGCAAAGGGCACAAAATTGCCATGAACACCCTCAATTTGGCACGTTTGAAACTGTCCTTTGCAAACCTTGGCACAGCCAAACGGGCGTTAGAGCTGACTGTTAAATACGGAAAAGAACGAAAACAATTTCAGCAACACCTCGTTGATTTTCCAATGATAAAGGAAAAAATTGCGAATATGAACATTGCGATTTTCGGCGTTGAGAGCTTGGTGTATCAAACAGCGGCACGCATTGACGATGCGTTGGAGAAAAACAGTGAGCAACATTCGTCAAAAGTCGTCGGCCAATTTATCGCCGAATGCGCCACCGGCAAAATCCAAGGTTCGGAAGTGCTTGCGGCGGTTGCCGATGAAGCGGTCCAAATCCATGGCGGTTACGGATTTATGCAGGAATACGAAGTCGAACGTATTTACCGGGACGCCAGGATTAGCCGTCTTTTTGAAGGGACGAATGAGATTAATCGGTTGGCGGTGGCGAAGGCTTTGTTTTCCCAATTCCGGGACCAACCGTCTGAAAAACAAAACGGGAATAACCGGAATGCTATGTTTATTTTGGAAGCCGAGCGGCATTTTGCGGAAATTTTGAAGGCACTCGCAGCCATGCCACGTGAAGATGTATTGGAAGCCCAGGAATTCTCACGTCTCGTCGCCAATATTTACAAAGAGATCTCTATCATGCGTGCCGTTTATTTGCGGGCAGAAAAAGCGGGGTCTGGGGCATCGCTCAAGCAGCTCATGACAGACGTCATTTGCGAAGAAGGATACGACAACGTAGAAAGGGATCTTATTCGGCTTTGGAGTGCGGTCGACGATGGTGCAGAAGGAAACGAAATGATCGAACGCATTCGCGCTCGGGCACATGTCCCGGCCGTTGAAAACTTGCTGAAGAAAAAGCGAGACATTAGCGAGTACGTCGTTAACGCCGAAAAATATCAGACATAAACGGAGGGGAGTTTTATATGAAAAAGATTGGTTTTATCGGGCTTGGAAATATGGGGATGCCGATGTCGGAAAACCTGGTAGATGCCGGATACGACGTGTACGGGGTCGACGTGAACCATGAAGCGGAAACGCGTTTTGAAAAAGCCGGCGGCCAAATCGGACGCTCCATGGATGACTTGGCAAAATTCTGTGATGCGATTATCACAAGTTTGCCTTCAGTGGAAGCCTATGAATCTGTGTATCTCGGCGAAGACGGATTAATTCGGAACAGTCACAAGGACATCCTTCTTCTGGATACAAGTACCGTGGCTCCGGAGAGTAATAAAAAAGTGGCCGAGGTAGCAAAAGAACAGGCGATACGATTTTTGCAGACGCCGGTGAGCGGGGGTGTCGTAGGGGCTGTGAATCGGACGTTGACGTTTATGGCGGGCGGACCAAAGGAAATCTTTGACGAGGCTTCTGCCCTCATGCATGAGCTTGGCGAGGATATCTTTCACATTGACGAACGAATTGAAAGCGGGACGCTGACTAAACTGATCAACAATCTGTTCATTGGTTTTTACACAGCAGGGGTCAGTGAAGCGCTCACCCTTGCCAAAAAACAAAACATGGATTTGGATGCGCTTTTTGACGTGTTAAGTGTCAGTTACGGCCAGAGCCGAATCTATGAACGGAACTACAAAACATTCATCGCCAACGATGATTATGATCCCGGCTTTACATTAAAACTATTGCGTAAAGATTTAAATTTTGTAAAAGAAACAATGACGCGGGAAGACCTGCACTTGCCGGTGACAGATGTATTATTGCAAGTGTACGAAGAAGCAGAAGAAGCAGGGCTGGGAGCGAATGATATGGCTGTGCTTTATGAGCATGTTGGCAAACAAGATATCTCATTTGAAGCGAAAAAGGAGCGGATAAAATGATGACGGATGTGAAATCAATGCGCAACTCGATCAACGGTGAATGGGTAGATTCGGAGGGTGGTGTGACAGAATCGGTGCCGAACCCTGCGACTGGGGAAACGATCGCCAATGTGCCGATCTCAACGGCGGCGGATGTGGATCGTGCGGCGGAAGCCGCGAAAGAAGCTTACGAAAGCTGGTCGCTGGTGCCGGTACCTGATCGGGCGCGTTACATGTTCAAGTATCTGCAGCTTTTGAACGAAAACCGGGAAGAACTTGGGGAAATCATCACCCTGGAAAATGGAAAGACGCTAAAAGATGCCCACGGCGAAGTGCAAAGGGGCATCGAAGTCGTCGAACTTGCCACATCGGCGCCTAATTTGATGATGGGAGACGCGTTGCCGCAAATTGCTCGCGGCATTGATGGCTCAGTTTGGCGCTATCCCCTCGGTGTCGTTGCAGGGATTACACCGTTTAATTTTCCGATGATGGTGCCCTTGTGGATGTTCCCGCTAGCAATCGCTTGCGGTAATACGTTTATTTTGAAAACATCAGAGCGAACACCGTTGTTGGCGGAGCGACTTGTGGAATTGTTTTATGATGCGGGATTTCCGAAAGGCGTGTTAAACCTCGTTCACGGCGCAAAAGATGTCGTCAACCGTGTATTGACGCAGCCAGATATCGAGGCGATTTCGTTCGTTGGTTCCGAACCTGTCGCCAAACACGTCTATGAAACCGGCACCGCCCATGGCAAGCGTGTGCAAGCATTGGCCGGAGCAAAAAATCACGCGGTCGTCATGCCGAGCAGTCATATGGAAAAAACGATCGAAGGCGTCATCGGCTCTGCGTTCGGAAGCAGCGGACAACGATGCATGGCCTGCTCTGTTGTAGCTGTTGTGGATGACATTGCCGATGAATTTATGGAGAAGCTCACTAGCGCAACGAAAGAGCTGCAAGTCGGGGATGGCAGATACGAAGAAAACTTCGTCGGACCGGTCATTCGGGAGGCGCATAAAGAGCGAGTGCTCGGATATATCGACCAAGGCGTTCAGGAAGGCGCGGATCTCGTCGTTGACGGACGTGATAAAGGAGCAGCGAAAGAACAAGGCTATTATGTCGGCGCCACCATCTTTGACCATGTGAATACTGACATGACCATTTGGAAAGATGAAATTTTCGCGCCGGTGCTTAGCGTTGTGCGCGTCCGTGACCTTGATGAGGCAATTGAGGTAACGAACAGCTCCCGGTTCGCAAATGGAGCAGTCATTTATACGTCAAACGGTAAAGAGGCGCAAACGTTTCGCGACCGTATTGATGCCGGTTTGATCGGCGTCAACGTCAACGTTCCCGCGCCAATGGCCTTCTTCGCCTTCGCAGGTAACAAAGCGTCCTTTTATGGAGACTTGGGCACGAACGGCAAAGACGGCGTGCAGTTTTATACGAGGAAGAAAGTCGTTACGGAGCGTTGGTACTAAAAAAAGAAAGTAGCTTACAAGTCTATTGGGCTTGTAAGCTACTTTTTTTGTTGCGAATAAGGAAAATTTTAGGCCGCATGAAGACGTTATGACGATCTAAAGCTATAGTTAGAGGACGGTTAGGTCGTCAAAAACGATTCATGGCGACCTAACGCCGGTGTTGACTACTGGTTAGGTCGCCAAAAGCCATTCATGGAGCCCTAACGCCGATGTTAGTTTCCGGTTAGGGTGTCAAAAAGCTAGTCGAATCCTTCTCAATATCCACCCATATATCCAACTTATCCCAAGTAGTCGCCCAGTCTTTTTTTAAAATCCTTTCCTTATACACAGCGAGTCGCGCTTCTGATTCTCTGAAAAAAGGCGTGGGGCGAACTACCCCTTGCAGCACATCATCCAAACCGCATGGAGCAGCTAGAATCACACGACCATCAGCCCCCAGTTTCACGCCGAGGGCGGTTGCTGTTTCCGGAAATTTGGAGATGGCGTCAACGGAGGAGGCGTAAGGCGGGACGCCGTTCGCTACATGCATTCTCGCTTGGTTTTTCACGGAGCAAGGGACGAGAGGAAGCATGCTTCTCAGTTGCTCCTCCCGCTTTTTTTCTTCGTTTTCGTCCACGTTCACCTCGTCAAAATAGATGACATCCACGTCCGGCAATGGCGTCCGTTTGCGAAAATCGTGCAATGTATCCCATATTTTCGAACGCACAAAGCCGGCGCAGATCCAACCATCAGGCAAATACAAATCCCTTACCGCCTCTAAAATCTTCATCATCCACGGGTCGGCTTCAATCGCTTGAATGATGTCCGACGCGCTATGAAGCTTCAAAAAATCGTTTCACCATCGCGTCTGAAATATCTTCCAAGTTTTTGTACGTGTAGTCCGGGCTTTGGTTTTTCTTGAAAATAACCGCCTCCACGCCTTTGTAGAAATCGTCGTGCTCCAAAAAGTTCACAGCAATGACGAGGTCCATTTCTAACGTTTCGGCGAGGGATTTACTTTCACTGTCGATCATGTGTTTTAATGTTACTTTTTCGGACACCGGTGATTTTGACAGCAATGTTTCGCGCGTTTCTGCTACAAATGCGTCGTCTCCGCTCGACAATTTTTCCACAATAGATTCGATCGTGTCTGCGTTAAAATAATGATCGATATCGTCTTGCATGGAAGCAAGGGTCGCTTCTTTTTCTGGCGTGCTTCCCGCTTCGTCAAGCAAGGCATCCAGCTTGCCTGTTGGATCCGTTTCGTTCACCCAATCGATCTCATGCAACTGATCAAGTAAGCCCGTCAATTCCGAGACGTAATGCTCGGCCGCCCCAATATAGAGCACATCCGCCGCTTTTATGGTCGCCGATGTCAAGGCAAGATAACGCCCGGCATGCCCCGGTGCCTGGTTCAAAAGGTGAACGGCACCCACGTCCGGGAAGAAGCCGATGTTCATCTCCGGCATCGCCCATTTTGTGCGCGAGGTCACGATGCGATGGCTTGCCCCTTGCGTGAGGCCAACACCGCCGCCCATGACAACGCCATCAAGACAGGCGACGATCGGCTTCGGGTATTCCTTCACCATCAGATCCACTCGATATTCTTCCTTGAAAAATTCTCTTGCCTTATCGAAGGAATTACCGCCGTTTTGTGCTTCCGATAAAGTCTTGATGTCACCGCCGGCGCAGAAACCTTTTTCTCCGGCGCCGTCCATGATAATCACTTGAACGGCCGGGTCTTCCCGCCAAGCGTCCAGTTGTTCTCCAATCGCGACAATCATGTCAAGCGTCAATGAATTCAGTGCTTTTGGCCGATTTAATGTGATTGTTGCCAACCCTTTTCGGTTTGTTGAAAATGTAACTTCGTTTGTCATGGCTACCTACCTCCTATGAATGTCGAAAATCCGGTGTGCGTTTGTCGATAAACGCCTGAACGCCTTCTTTTCCGTCATCGCTGCAAAAGAGCTCGCCAAAGAATTGCCGTTCAAGTTCCAAACTGTCTTCCGCTGAACCATCAATCCCATTCATGATCGCTGCAACTGCCCGCTCGACGCTCGCCATGCTTTTTCCTTCGATCAGTTGCTCAGCAAAAGCGTATGCGTCCGCACGCGCGGATTCGCCCGGAACGATGCGTTGGACAAGGCCGAGATCAGCGGCTTCGCTTGCTTTCATGTTCTTGCTCGTCAAAATATATTCCATGGCCCTTGCCGATCCTAAGTATCGGCGCAAGCGTTGCGTCCCGCCGAAAGAAGGAATGAGGCCGAGGTTGAGTTCCGGCAACCCGAGGACGGCATCCTCGGCAGCGAAGCGATAGTGGCAGGCCATGGCTACTTCAAGCCCCCCTCCTAAAGCCGCGCCGTTAATGGCGGCAATGACCGGTTTTTTTGACTGTTCGATCTCTTCGCAAAGGTCTTGGCCTGCCTTGGCGATGGCTTCTGCTTTCGCTGCATCATCGAAGGCTTCCGTGAATTTTTTAATGTCAGCGCCTGCGACGAAAAAGCGTCCGGCACCTGTCAAAACGATCGCCCTCGTGTCTGAATCGTTTGACAGTGTCTTAAAGACACCCCGCAACTCATTGATCGAGTCCGGTGACAGTGTATTTGCCGGGGGATGATCGATTTCTACCGTCGTGACAAAAGATTCTGTGGATACGTTTACATATTTGTAGCTCGTCATAAAAAATACCTCCTTCTCTATTATAAATGCAAAAATTGTGCCAAATGAAAACCTTCTACTATAGCATTTCATTTCCATTATACATGATATGGAATTCTGTGGGATAGCTAAGAAATATGATACCATAGATTCGTAGAAAAATTGCAACAGAGGAGGTCTCCGATGAGTCAAACGGTAGGATTTATTGGCATTGGTGTGATGGGGAAGAGTATGGCTAAACATATTTTAGACGCAGGCTACCCGGTGCTCGTTTACACACGAACGAAAGCGAAAGCCGATGATCTTGTCGCAAGCGGTGCCAATTGGAAAGATTCCGTGCAAGCACTCGCGTCCGAGGCCGATATTGTTATTACGATGATCGGCTATCCGAAAGACGTGGAAGATGTTTACTTTTCAGAAAACGGTTTGCTCGCGCATATGAAAAAAGGCGCCACGTTGATCGATATGACAACGTCAAAACCGTCGTTAGCGAAAAAAATCGCGGAAGCAGCAAAAGAAAAAGCTGGCGCGGCATTGGACGCCCCCGTTTCCGGCGGCGACGTGGGCGCGCGCAACGGGAAGCTTGTGATCATGATCGGCGGCGATAAGAATGCCTACGATCAATGCCTCCCCTTATTCGAAACGATGGGAGAAAACATCCAACACTTAGGACCGGCCGGCAGCGGGCAACATACAAAAATGTGTAACCAAATTGCCGTGGCGGCCAGCATGGTCGGGGCAGCCGAAGCGATGGGTTATGCAAAACATGCCGGCCTTGACCAGGAAAAAGTGTTAAAGAGCATTTCAACAGGCGCCGGCGGCAGTTGGACGTTGCAAAATTTGGCCCCGCGCATGTTGAACGATGACTTCGCTCCCGGTTTTTACGTCAAACATTTTATCAAGGATATGGAGATCGCCATTGAAGAGTCCGAGCAAATGAAGGAAGGTTTGCCCGGCGTCGAATTGGTCAAATCTTTGTATGACAAGCTCGTCAAGCAAGGGGAAGAAAACAGTGGCACGCAGTCGATCTATAAACTCTGGTAATAAGGAAGCGAATATGAACGTATTAAAAGATAAAAAAGCGATCGGAATGTTCGTTCTCTCGATCATTCTGGCGAGTGTAGCCGCTATTTTTGCCGTTTACGGAAGCATGCTTTGGATCGTGACGTTAGTTATTTCGCAGGTTATACTGGTCATGGCGTTTCGTCGTATTATTTTGAAGGGATAGGGAGTTTTAAAAACATGCAATCGATCACAGGGAAGACAGCGTTAATCACCGGAGCGGGACGTGGCATCGGGCGCGCACTTGCCCATGCGTTTGCCCGCGAAGGCGTTCACGTTGCATTGATGGGCAGAACACGCGCAAACGTGGAAAATGTGGAAAATGAGTTGAGCGAATTCGATGTGAAAACGGTAAGTGTTCAAGCGGATGTTTCTGATGGAGAAGAGGTAAAGGAAGCCGTTCAAAGCGTGAAAGACGCGCTCGGGGAGATCGACATATTAGTGAATAATGCCGGTATCGGCAAGTTTGGGCGTTTTCTCGACCTGAGTGAAGACGACTGGCGGAGCGTCTGGGATGTGAATGTCATGGGAATTTATCATGTCATTCAAGCCGTGCTGCCGGAAATGATCGAGCGGCAGGCCGGAGAAATTGTCAACATTTCTTCGACGTCCGGTCTCCGCGGCACCGAGGGATCCAGCGCGTACAGTGCTTCAAAATTCGCGGTACATGGGCTTACCGAATCATTAATGAGAGAAATGCGAAGAGAGAATATCCGTGTCCAAGCGATCAGCCCAAGTAAAGTGATCACCGATTTTGCCTCCGAACACAACTTAAGCGACGGAACGGAAGATCGCGAACACTTTATGCAAGCGGAAGACTTGGCGGATGTGGTCATCTCGCAACTGAAACTACACCCGCGCATGTTCGTGAAAAATGCTGAGCTGTGGGCGACGAATCCGAAATAGTATAATGAAAAAACAATCCCGGCGCCCTATGCCGGGATTGTTTAATATGGGGCGACTTTCGACAGACGTTGAGCTGTTCACACCATCTTTATGGGGCCTATACATGCTTTCACCGGGTTTGGATGCTAGGTTAGTCGTTTCTCCGCTTTTTTCAGTTATTGAACCGTTTATTATCGCCCATAAATTCTTCGGTCAACATCATTTAATACTGAGTACTCCCTCTCCGAGTGGGACGGCAAATCTGTCCCGTCCCTCAAGCGGAGAGCAAACGACACCCAGAGGGACGGCAAATCCATTCTCGTCCCTCAAGCGGAGGGTACACGACGACCAGAGGGACAACAAGCCTGTTGTCGTCCCCCAAAAGGCGAGCACCCCACTCTCAGAGGGACAGGAATCGCGCTGACGTTCTTAAAGGGTGGCCTATCACCCTGCTATTGTAGACTGACCAAAGGAAGAAATTCTGAAACAGACCGCTAGTTACGTAATATGAAAAGAGAATGTTTTTTCGTCTCTAAATTCACCTTCATTAAACGTTCGCTCGATGAACGTGACCCGGTGTGCCTTATCGATAAGCAGCACGGTTGAGGCGCGTGTGCCGTAATTGCCGGTATGAATAAACGGCGGGGATAGTTTTTTTTCAAAGTCCCAATCAACGCCGGTGGACGGCAAGGCTTCGTCCGGGGCCTCATCTGTATCGTAAAGCATGTGAAATAGTTTGTCTGTGTCTATATCATTTGTTTGCGCGGTGCGGGCATGCAATAATCGTTTGCCTTTGACGACTTTTGGCCAAGGCGTATTTAAGGTATCATTGCTCAATCCGTGTGTTCCGGGTTTGATTTTGGTGATTTCATCGTAAACGTTGTTGTAATGATAAAGTTCATTTAGGGTTCCGACGAATACATTGAAGCCGGTGTAATCGTCTTTATTTTTTCGCAAAGCTTCCACAAACTCCCGTGGTGACCAGTCCTCTGTTAAAAATTGCCCTACGATTGCGCCTCGGGAGACTTTACCCGGCGTCATGTGTTGCGGATCGCGAAAATTCGTTAAGGCCGCGAATTTTCCTTGTTTCGTGATGCCGAGCCATGTTCCCTGCTGCAATAGATCACGGCCCGCCAAAAGGTCCGGTGCGTCCTCCCAGAAATGGGCAGGCGCGGTCGGCCGTTCGTAAAATTCATCCCGATTTGCCGCGATAATAAGTGGGTAATTCGCATGTTCTTGCCAATGGAAATTGATTAAGCACATAGCCAGCATCCCCTTTTCACTATAAGCATAGGAGTTATGCGCGTGCATGGCAAGGAATTCGTTTCATCGATCATATCGAATCGTGCATGATCATTCCTCAGGTGCTTGCTTTTACAAAAATTTGACCATGTTATATTCATTCCAGTATCGTTCTCCCAGTTTAAACGCCTGTTTTTCGATGCTATATGTTTGAAAACCAACCGATTCGTATAGTCGGCGTGCCGATATGTTTTCTTCTATAACGGAAAGCTGCAGCTGTTCCAGTCCGCGTTCTTTCACTTTTTCCATTACCGCTTCCAGGAGTTTTTGACCCAATCTTGTCCCTCGATGATCTTTTGCCACATACATGGCAAGGATATTTCCCTTATGGCTAATTTTTATTGGGGATTCAAGTTCCAGGGTAGTGACAGCTGCCAGCTCCTCGCCTACGAACGCTCCAAAAGTAAATACGTCAGATTTTCCCAGACGTGCCGCAATATTGGCGATGGGGTCTTCCTTTCGTATTTCTTCATCATACGTCATCAGAAACGCTTCCGGGGATTCCTTCAAGGCAGCTAATCGTAACGAGCGGTACGGCTCCGCATCTTTTTCTTCGAGCATTCGGATATTCAATACGTTCACTTCCTTCAAAATCATGATAGAATAAAAGGGTTAGTTCAAAAAGTTTAGGACGGATAGAGATGGTTTGGGAGTTATTGTTCGTTGTCTTCATTGTTTTGGTTGGCGCATTTGTGCAGGGTGCGAGCGGCTTTGGCCTCGGGCTAGTCGTGATGGGGTTCCTCCCCTTTATTTTAAGCGTAAAAGAGAGCACATTACTCGTCTTATCATTTTTGGCCGCGACGGCATTGACAATTCTTGTAAAAAATTACCGGTCGATTAAATTAAAAGGATTAATCATTTTTGTTGTGGCTTCTTTCGCAGGAAGAATCGCTTCGTTTTTTGTATTAACGACTTACGGGGAAATGGACGTGCTGAAAACGTGGCTCGGTGTTTTTCTCATCGGCCTTGTTGTTTATTTATATTTTAGCAATAAAAAAAACGTCAGCCTAAAAAAAATCAATCCATTTGTGCCGCTCAGTCTTGGTCTTCTCAACGGTTTTTTCGGAGGGCTTTTCGCGGTCGGAGGCACGTTTCTCGTCGTCTATTGTTTATACTTGTATAAAGAAGATAAACATCGGTATACGGCGAATGTCCAAGTTGTTACCTTGATGACGAGCTCATTTTCGTTGCTTCTTCATGGCGTGAACGGGGATTTTGATCTGTCGTTTCTGCTTTATTTTGCTGTCGGCCTCGTGAGTGTGATCATAGGGGCGATATTGGGGTTACGATGGTTTGAAAAATTACCTACATCTATGATTCGAACGATCGCGATGATGCTTGTGTTGGTTGCGGCACTTAATTTAATCCTGTTTTCATAGCGAAAGCGCCTCGTCCTGAAAAAGGAGCGAGGCGCTATTCCTTAAATACTTGTCTTTCCTTTTTCATAGGCGCGTAGTTCATTGAATCGTTTCGTTTCTTTCACGACAACGCCAGATAGGAACAAGAGTCCGATGAGGTTCGGAATCGCCATCAATGCGTTAAAGATATCTCCGAGATTCCAAACGGTATCGAGCGATAACGTCGCCCCCGGGAAAATGGCCAAAACGAAGACGATACGGTACACCATTGTAAAATTGGTCCCGGCAAGATAGGTGAAACACTTCTCGCCGAAATATGCCCAGCCGAGAATAGTCGAGTAGATAAAGAATAGCAACGTTACTGCAACAATCACACTGCCGAAAGCCGGGAGTAACGCTTCAAAGGATTGTGCAGTGAGGGCCGCGCCTTCAATATCAATCGTATACATGTCCGCCATCACGAGGGCGAGTCCTGTCACCGTACAAACGATAATCGTATCTATGAACACTTGCGTCATGGAAATCAATGCCTGGCGGGCAGGGACGTCGGTACGGGCAGCGGCAGCGGCAATCCCGCCGGTACCAAGACCTGCTTCGTTGGAAAACAACCCGCGTGCGACCCCCATTTGGATCACTGTACCGATAGCGCCGCCGGCGACAGCTTGGCCGGTAAAGGCATCGGTAAAAATTAATGCAAATGCGTCAGGGACGGCACCCATGTTGTAAATAATGAGAAAAATTCCGGCAACGAGGTACACAACGATCATAATCGGAACGATTAAACCCACGACTCGCCCGATGCTTCGAATACCACCGATAATAACCAAGCCGATGAGAATCATGAAGGCAACGCCGGTGACCCAGAATGGAACGTTGAAGACATCGTTGGCTACGTCGGCGGCAGCGTTGGCTTGAATCATGTTTCCAATGCCAAAAATGGCAGCGAAAACGGCGAAAACAGCAAAAAGGATAGCCAGCCATTTTTGGCCAAGCCCTTTCTCAATGTAATACATCGGGCCGCCGGACATTTCGCCGCGGACATTCTCCTGCCGATATTTAATCCCGAGTATCGCCTCAGAGTATTTCGTGGCCATCCCGACAAGTGCGGTCATCCACATCCAAAAGACAGCGCCGGGTCCACCGGCAACAACGGCCGTGGCTACACCTACGACGTTCCCGGTCCCGACGGTTGCGGCCGTAGAAGTCATAAGAGCCTGAAAATGAGAAATATCCCCTTTGGAATCTTTATCCTGTTTAGAAAACGTGATTTTAAACGCATAAGGCAACATACGAAAGGAATAAAAGGCTAAGCGAATCGTTAAATATAGTCCTGTACCCACGAGCAGAATAATTAATGGTAAGCCCCAGACAAAGTCACTGATTTCACCTGTTATGTACTCAAACCATTCGAGCATGTGAAGCCCCCTTTTCGGTTAATCTTTACTAATTTTAAAATAGTTTTACACAAATGTGAATAGTTTGTGTGAGATTTTCTGCTACACCCTACCAAATGTTTTAGCAATGTAAACGCCCATTTGTTGTTTTTTCTATAATTTTGTATAGTTGGAGTACAACCATCGAATGAGCCCTTTTTTATAGGAGTTGAAATCGTGTTTATAGGGATCGTAATAGCGCTTCTTTTGTGTACTTCTGCTTTTTTTTCCGGAAGTGAGACAGCGATGACAGCCGCAAATCGAACAAAGGTGCAAACAGAAGCGGAAAATAATGACCGGAAATCGCAAAAACTTCTGCAAATGTTGTCCAAGCCGGATAATTTTATCACCGGGATACTGATCAGCAACAATGTGGTCAACATCGTTTTGCCGACGCTTGTCACGATGGTCGCGATTGACTTCGGGTTTAACGTAGGGGTCGCTACGGCGATGTTAACGGTTACCTTAATCGTTTTTGCGGAAGTCATTCCAAAATCGATTGCCGCTACATATCCGGATCGAATTACTTACACCGTGTTTCCCGTGATTCGTTTTGTGTTAGGGCTCTTGAAGCCGTTTATTTACCTGCTGTCAAAATTAACCGGAGCCGTAATCAAGGGGTTATCGAGAGAGGAAGAAAAGGGTTCTTCGATTTCAAAGGAAGAATTGCGAACAATGGTGGATATTGCCCAAACTGAAGGGGCCTTTGCCCAAGGCGAGAGCCACCGCATCAAAGGTGTGCTGGACTTTTATAACTTGAATGTTCGCGATGCTATGAAAACGCCGCGCGTGGAAATTGTCGGTATACGTCAGGATGCGTCGTACGAGGAAGCCCGGGATATTATTCTTGCCAATCGATTTACGCGCTACCCGGTTTATCGCGATGACATGGATGCCATCATCGGTGTCTTTCATTCCAAAGGATTGATCTATTGGTCCGTTGATCTTGATCAGGAACTGACAAAACTCTCGGATATGTCCCCGATGTTTGTCCATGAGTTTCAACCGATTGAGCATGTCTTCCGACAGATGTCGAAGGAGCAAAAACACTTGGCGATCGTCCTGGATGAATACGGAGGGACGGTCGGCCTTCTCAGCCATGAGGACATCATTGAAACAATGATCGGACAGGAAATTGAAGATGAGACGGATTTGGGAAATGATCGATTAATTGAACGTCTAACGGATACCACGATCATCTGTAACGGAAAACTTACGTTGCGGCGATTAAATACGGTGTTTGATACGGCTATTCCGGAAAAAGAAGATGTTCTCGCTGCATTTATTTTGAATGAGCTTGAGTATATCCCGCTGGAGGGCGATGCTTTCGAATACCAAAACCTCCGTTTTACGATTTTAACCGTCGAGGACGCGACGTTAAAACGGATTGAAATTGAAAAAATGCCGACAGGAGAAGAGGAAGGCTCGTGATAATCAGGGGGAGATCGGGGAGTGATTCATGGGCCCAAAGGCAAGTGACTTCTCAGGAGCAAGGAGGCGGCTGCGATTGTGCAGTCGCCTTTTTCTTTTGGCATGAGCGAGCAGCGCTGATGCATATACTAGACGAGCCTGATGATGTGATGGAAGGTGTTCGCAGATGAATCAGTGTTCTCTCCGAATTTTTTCCTGGTCAATGCTTGCCATTTATATGGCCTTGCTTTTATACATTACCGTGTTCGCTTGGAACTATGGGGCGTCGCTCGGTCCTGACGGTCCCGGGGGACGAAATTATAATTTGATTCCCTTTCGTAGCATTTATCGGATTGGCCTGTTTAGCCCAGACTTTTGGGATCCTTTAAAAATATTAATCGGCAACGTGTTTCTTTTCTTGCCACTCGGTATATTTTTGCCGATGTTATTCCGGCGCTTGCGCAGCATGGTCAAAGTGACGCTTGTCGGGATGTTGATCTCGCTTTTCATCGAGCTATACCAATTTACCTTCACATTGCGCGTAAGTGACATTGACGATCTTGTCTTGAATACAGTCGGGGTGTTTCTCGGGGCCGCGACGTATTTTACTGCACGAAAAATTGCTCGCCGCATCGTGATCATTCCACCGTCTGACACTTCTCTTTCACGACATAACGGTTCCACAAGCGGAAGCAACCGTAAACGATAATCATAAAGCTCCCGTAAATAAGCGCAACATAAAATAAATCGGCAGGGTTATGCACGATCGTACTCCCGACGGTGGCGAACAAAATCATCGAAGGGATTTTTCCGACCGAGGAAGCGACCGTGTATGCCCAAAAACCAACACGACTGAGGGCCGAGTAGATATTGACGATGATGGAAGGAACGATAGGGATCAGCCGTGTTAAAAAAATCGTCATAAAGGCATTGCGTTCAAAAAGCATCGTCACTTTGGAAAGGGATTCGTACTTGCCGGTAATTTTTAGTCCCCAATCCTGGTAGCCAAAGCGTACGAACGCAAACAGAATAATGGATGCCATGGAAGACCCAAACCAAGTGATAAAACTTCCAAGGAATGACCCGTATATAGCACCGAGAATTCCGCCGATAATCGGATAAGGAATGACCGGGAATAATGACATAAGTGTGGCGAGGGCCGCCGTGACAATGATCGATTCAGTGCCGTGCTCATCGATCCAAACCGCGATTTCTTCGCCATATAAAAAAACGGTACCCGCCAATAAAGATAGAATCAGGAACACAAAAATTTTGCGATACATGGTTCACCTCGAGACTGCAATCTTTTCATATTCTATCATTGATTGATGTGTTCTACATTAATGGGCGTCCAACGATCTGTTTTTGTGGATCGAGCTGAATGTAGACCGTAAGAAGGGTTCAAACGATCTGTTTTCGGCGATCGTTCCGATTATAGCACGTATGACCACTTCTCACCGTTTTTTCCGAGTCAAACTTCTGGCCCCTGCTT
Organism: Salicibibacter kimchii; assembly: GCF_003336365.1. Taxonomy (GTDB): domain Bacteria; phylum Bacillota; class Bacilli; order Bacillales; family Marinococcaceae; genus Salicibibacter; species Salicibibacter kimchii. The sequence goes on from NZ_CP031092.1 coordinate 3,058,083, forward strand.
ATTTTTGTCTTCATTCGCCTCGTTTGAAGCCAGAACGCCCCGATTTCCTTGATCTTTGTCCTCGTCTTCGCTTCCTTCTGTTTGAAACGTTCCTTGTCCTTGTTGTATGTTAAAGACCGATGATCCGGCTTTACATAGAAGGTAGGGAGAAACATGCAGCAACAACCTTTATCGCGAAATCGCATATTTATCTTGCTTTTCATCGCGGGGATCTTTGCGGTTATCGGCTTTAGTATGTTTTTAACCACGGTGTCCTGGTATGCAATCAGTGAGCTGGAATCAGCAGCGGCCGTCGGACTTGTATTAATAGCAGCTACAATCCCCCGGCTCGTCATGATGATGTTCGGCGGTGTTGTCGCGGATAAGTATAAAAAAACGACCATTATGTTCACAACAAACCTTATACAGTCCGTCATGTTGTTCAGCATCTATGTATTTCTTTCCAACGATCTGTTAACGTTGACGGTGTTACTCGTGCTTGCCGGTGTCTTCGGCATGCTGGACGCTTTCTTCGGACCGGCGAGCGTTTCATTAATTCCGAAAGTCGTGCCGAAACAGCAACTGCAAAGGGCAAACGCGATTTTTCAAGGTGCCGACCAAATCGCTTTTATTATAGGGCCGATATTGGCCGGCCTTATCATGGAATCCCTCGGTGTCGCTTCCAGTTTTTTGCTCGCGACCATCCTTGTTTTTCTGTCGGCTGTTTTCATCTTTCCGCCATTTCTTAAGGAAGCGCCGGTGGAAGAAGGCGTTACGCAACGCCCTTGGAATAATTTAAAAGAGGGACTCGCTTATGTTCGGCAATCGAGCTTCTTGCTTACCGGTCTTATCGTTTTAATGGCGCTTAATTTTTTTGTATTCGGAGCGCTTCATGTCGCGATGCCGTTGCTTGTTGATGTTCATGGTGGCTCGCCGTTGAATTTAAGCTTCATGGAGGCCAGTTTAGGGATCGGCATGCTGCTGGGCAGTTTTATCTTAAGTGTGTATACGATAAAAAAACAGCGGGGCACGGTGACCATCTATGGGTTAATTGCATCTTTGCTTCTTTTTGTTGCCTTTAGTCAAGTTTCGTCATTGTCGTGGTTAACCGTGTTTTTATTTTTTATTGGATTCGCGATGGTATTCGTCTATATTCCTTTTTTTACGGTTGCGCAGGAGAGAACGGAAAACCGCATCATGGGCAGGGTCATGAGTATTATTTTCCTTGCTATGAATGGATTTGACCCGGTTTCTTATGGCATTATTGCCGGCTTTGTATCAGCGGGGATACCGGTGCAGATGGTCTTGCTTGGTTTAGGGATCATGGGAATGGTTATCGCGCTCGTTGTTTTTTTCAAAGCAAAGGAATTTCGTCACGTTTAAGGTGAAGAATAAAAAGGAATATGAAAAAGGATTAACAGAAAGCAAGGTGATGAATGTGCGGTATGAAGGTACATTGTTCGATCAAGAACATATCAGCAATCACATATTTAAAAACCGCTATATCGTCGGCCCGATGACGAGGGTAAGTTCCGAAGCTGATGGCACACCGAATGAACGGGTCCATCGTTATTATGAGCGCTTCGCAAGAGGCGGCTTTGCCGCGGTAATGACAGAGGGGACGTATCCGGATATGATGTATAGTCAAGGATATGAAAATCAGGCGGGACTGGCGACAGAGAAACATGCCGAAGCATGGGCGCCGATCGTGCGTGATGTACAAGCGCACGGAGCAAAAATGATCGTGCAATTGATGCACGCCGGCGGGCAATCACAGGGGAATTATTATAAGGATACGAGTGTTGCACCTTCTCCCTTTCAGCCACCGAAACCAATGGTGGAAGTCTACGGCGGGCAAGGGGATTTCCCGGTCGCGAAAGAATTGACAAGAGATGACATCGAAGATGTCAAAGACGGCTTTGTCCAGTCGGCCCGCTATGCTGTAAGTGCCGGGTTTGATGGGATTGAACTCCACGGCGCCAATGGCTATTTGCTCGACCAGTTTTTGTCGGAGAACATTAATAAAAGGGAAGATGAATACGGAGGTTCCATCGAAAATCGCCTACGTTTGCTCGTTGAATTAATCGATGATGTACGTGATGCAGTCGGGGAACAAATGATGCTCGGGATTCGCATTTCTCAATTGAAAGCGACGAACGGAACGTATAAATGGCCGGGTGGGGAGAAGGACGCGGAAGTCATTTTCTCAACATTGGGGAAAACGTCCGTGGATTTTATCCATCTTTCCGATGATGATGCGACCACCCCCGGTTTCGGAGAGGGAACGATGACGATGTCGGAAGCGGCGAAAAAATATTCCGGGAAACCGATTATTGCTTGCGGAAACCTTAGTGACCCAGAGGTTGCGGCCCAGCTCATTTCCGATGGGCAAAGCGATTTCGTCGCGATCGCTCGTCAGGCATTGGCCAATCCGGATACACCCAATCGTGTCCTGGAAAATCAGCCGTTGGATGCCTTTGATGCCGGCAGCATTATGAAACCGAAAGCTTATGTGAAAGATCACGAGCTTGATCAAACGTTAACGGAGAATGACTAAGGGTGGCTAGTCAACCGTGAGATCCGGAACGAAAACTCATCTACTCAGAAAAGCACACGTGAAAGCCTGAGTTCTTTTGAACTCAGGCTTCTCTCGATTGATCGACTCTAGGCATTTGTTTTAGGTTCTTCCGGGATTTTTTGTCCGAACATGCGGTTCAGCACAAATGCTAATAGAATCAGGGCGATCAGCCCCACGCCGAGGGATAGCAGGATGGACTCTGTAAACCCGGCAATGACAAAGGCAATGATGCCGCTTGCCCCCGCAGTGAGCGCATAAGGAAGCTGGGTATTGACGTGATCGACCAGGTCACAGGAAGCCCCTGCCGAGGATAGCACGGTGGTATCGGAAATCGGAGAACAATGATCACCGAAGATCCCGCCGCTCAGCACGGCAGCAATGGCCAACGGCATTGAGATGTCCAGAGAAGCAGCAATCGGCATCGCGATTGGAATCATGATGGCGAAGGTGCCATACGCCGTACCGGTCGTAAAGGCAACAATCCCGGAGATGATAAAAATCAGCGCTGGTATAATCGCGGGCGTAAACAACCGCTCAGCAAGATTGCTCACGTATTCCGCAGTTCCGACTTCTGTAGCGATTTCTCCGATCGACCAGGCGAGAATGAGGATGATAAACACGAGGACCATCCCTTTAATGCCGCTCATGTAAATCGAAATCGCTTCTTTAAACGAGAATAGTTTTTGCGACAAGCCCATGATCAATCCAAGAATCCCTGCCGTAAAAGCGGCGAGAAGAATGGAAATTGCACCGTCGGCTTCACCGATGGCGGTCACAAAGTCATTTTCCGGATAACCCCCTGTCCATAAAAACAGAGGCGGAATCATGGCGATCAGAACAATTAAAGGAATGAGTAAATTCATTAATTTTGGCTTGGAAGTCATTGGTTCCGCTTGGGTGATTTCGTCGGCGGACGGCGGTTGGGCACCATCACGCTGTACTTTTCCCGTGGTCATTGTACGATATTCCGCTTTTGCCATCGGGCCATAATCGAGCTTTAAATAAATGATAACGAAGACAAAAAGAACAGCAAAAATAGAGTAAAAGTTAAACGGGATCGTGGCCAGGTATGCCATATATTCCGATTGGGAAATGCCCAGTTCTGCAAATTGAGCACCGATAAGTCCCATCACAAACACGACCCAGGTGGAAACGGGGACGAGCAGAGCAGTGGGCGCGGAAGTAGAATCTACGATATAGGCAAGTTTTTCACGGGGCACCTTCATTCGATCCGTTACAGACCGCATAACACTTCCCGCTGTTAATGCGTTAAAATAATCATCAATAAATAAAAGGATACCTACGCCACCGGTCGATCCTTGCGCTCCCCGGCGGCTTTTCACTTTTTCGGAAATAAAAGAAGCCAGTGCCTCCGCACCCCCGGTTCGTTGGAAAAATGCGATTAATACCCCAAATAACGCCACATAGACTAAAACAGTAGCATTCCATTCATCCCCGATCACCGGAATAATAAAGTCCTGAAACATCACATAGAAGCCCATCAAAGGATTCCAGTCTGCCAGCATCGTTGCTCCGATCCAAACACCGGCAAATAACGAAGGAATCACATTACGCGTGATAATCGCGAGAACGATCGCGAGCAGTGGAGGAAGCAATGTTAAGATTCCGAATTCCATTCAGTTCTACTCCTTTCTTAATATAAGTAACGATTATTGCGTGGCTGTCGGCAATCCCCATGATTTTATCATTACTATGTAAAATATACGACACTTTCATGTCAAAAACCTGCAAACCTTTTGTATTTATAAAATGTTATCGTATAGAAAGACACGTTGACGTATGAGGCCAACGTGCCCATTATTATTTTAGGCAGTTGTATCGCTGTTCGTTTGGAAGGCCTTATGCTTGTGTTCGGAACGATCGACATAAACCGAAGCTGCGCTGTCACCAAGAATATTGGTGCCGGTGCGGATCATATCTAGGATACGATCAATCGCTGCAACCAGAGCAATGCCCTCGAGCGGTAAACCGACAGCCGTAAGCGTGATGGTCAGCATTATCAGCCCCGCTCCGGGGACGCCGGCAGTACCGATAGCTGCAAGCGTGGCTACGATCATTACGGTTCCGATCTCCAAAAAGGAGAGTTGAACCCCGTAAAACTGGGCGATAAACAGAACCGCGACGCCGTTATAAAGAGCGGTTCCATCCATATTAATGGTCGCGCCGAGAGGGATCACAAAACTGCTTGTTTTGTTGGACACTCCGACGTTCTCTTGTACGTTTTTCATTGACAGTGGGATGGTGGCCGCGCTACTCGCGCTTGAGAAAGCAAATAGGAACGCGGGAGACATCCCCTTGAAAAACTTCAAGGGAGAAATTTTACCAAGATATCGGACAGCACTTCCGTAAACAAGCAGGATGTGAATCAGACAGCCAACGGCAAGGGCAACAATGACGACCAACAGTGGCATTAAAACTGCTAAGCCATGTTCACCGACCACCGGGGCTAAAATGCCGAAAACACCAAGTGGAGCGATTTTCATGATGCCTCCGGTGATTTTAAACATGATCTCGGCAAAGGCGTCAAAAAAGTTTTTCACAGGGTCCGCGCGTTCACCCACGAGAAGAATACCAATCCCTATAGCCAATGCGAAAAAGATGACTTGCAATATTTCCGCCTCAGCCATTCCCTGGATAGGATTTTCAGGAACAATGTTTAAAATTACGTCAATGACATCCTCGTCAGCTTCTTGGGCATCTTCCGTTTCCTCTTCCACTTCCTCTTCGGTCGGTTCATCTATATCAGCGACTTCGCCGGGGTTGAACAAAAAACCCATAGACAGGCCGATGCTTACCGCCAGGAAAGAGGTAACAAGAAAGTATCCAACCGTTTTCCCGCCAAGACGGAGCATTTGTTTTCCCGACCCCAAACTTGTAACCCCAACGATAAGAGAGGCCAGCACAAGCGGAACGATGACGAATTGAATCAGCCGTAAAAACAGATCGCCCAGTGGCTCTACGATGAAAATAGCTTCGCCGAATATTGCACCAAATAGGATGGCAAGGATGAATGCGATCAAAATTTGGGTGACCAACGATAATCGCATATTTAGCGCTCCTTTCTGTTGCTTAGATATACATGGCCGACAATAAAATTAATAAAATGAGTGGGAAAATTCAAATAAAACACAGCGCGTTTATTGACATCATTTTTTGTATCATATCCCTCCTTTCTGCCTACAGAATACATGAGAACAATCAAGCACTCAATAATAAGATAATATCAATAAGAGAAAATATTAAGATTAATTACACCGCTTTGCTTGTGTCATCGCACTAATAAGTATGTACAAAATAAGCATAGTAGAACTACTTCCAAGGGAGGTGTAAATCCGGAACCGGAGCCTTGTACTAGTGCTGAACGGCTGAAATAAATGATCACCTGTAGCTGTGGCGCCAAATCATTGAGATATGCTTGATATTAGTCGTCACCCGTCGGTTGTGGCGCCAAATCATTGAGATACGGCTGAAATTAGTCGCCACTCGATGGTTGTGACATCCATGCTGAGCTTTTTATGTTGGTCGCACATCGATGATAAAACCGAGGGTGTGAGCGGTAAATTAAACCAATATGCACTAGTCTAAAAAAAATTGTGCCCAAACGTTGAACCTCTCATGAAAACGTGAACCGATTATGGAAAGATTGGTTTTCTCTACTTTTTCTTCTGAAAATGTTATAAATATAGGAGGAGTTATTCATAAAAAAGCCCCTTACACTCAGAGATAAAAGGGAGTGATTCAATGGCGAAAATACTTATTATGACCGCGGTAGAAGCAGAGAAAGAGGCAGTGAAACGCGGGGTCGGCGATGAGGCAAACATCAACGTCGCGAACGCCGGCGTCGGCCCGGCTCAGGCAGCGGCTCGAACTGCTTTTGCTTTAACGAGCGACGATTACGATATGGTCATGAGCGCGGGAATCGCAGGCGGTTTTAAAAATAGAGCAGCGATTGGTGACTTGGTTATTAGCGAGCGGATTGTTGCTGCTGACTTAGGGGCAGAATCATCGGAAAGCTTTCTCCCCGTCGATGAGCTCGGATTTGGATCGAGTGTGATTGTCGCCGATGCTTCTTCTGCTCAACAAATGTCGGCCAGATTAAGCGAAAATGGCCAGGTGGTACAAACAGGTGGTATTTTGACGCTCGCGACCGTGACAGGGACAGAGGAAACCGCGAGGGTGCTGGAACAAAGATATACCGATGCCCAAGCAGAGGCAATGGAAGGGTTTGGCGTCGCGTCAGCAGCGTCAGAAAAGAATCTTCCCGTCCTGGAAATCCGCGCGATTTCCAACCTCATAGGACCGAGAGACAAAGAAAACTGGAACATCAAAGAAGCGCTTGCCACCCTTGAAAAGGCAGGCGTGGCAATAAAGGAGATATTCACATGAGAATTGCTTATTCCCCGTGCCCGAACGATACATTTGCTTTTCACGCGCTTACCCACGGGTTAATTGAAGGGGCGCCGTCTTTTGATGTTACCTATGCGGATATTGATGTTACGAACCATTTGGCGATTAACGGGGACCCCGACAATCACGACGTAATGAAAATCTCGTTCGCGGCTCTTCCGTGGGTGTTGGAAGATTACGCGCTCCTCTCTTGCGGTGGTGCACTTGGACGCGGCTGTGGCCCACTTGTTTTAACCCCAAACGGCGATAATAAACCGAACGATTTACAAGGCAAACGGGTGGCGGTTCCGAGCGAACGATCTACCGCTTACCTGTTGTTTCGGTTATGGACGGCCCAGCAAGTGGAGGGTGATATTGGAGAGATCGTCGTGATGCCATTCCATGAGATTATGCCGGCTGTACAAAACGGGGACATAGACGCAGGTCTTGTCATCCACGAAGCGCGTTTTACGTACCAAAACTATGGGTTGCATAAACTTGTCGACCTCGGCGATTGGTGGGAAAAAGATACAGGTTACGCGATTCCGTTAGGCGCCATCATTGCTCGGCGTTCGATGGATCGGGAAGCGCTCACCGGATGGATCAAGCAATCCGTAGACTATGCTTGGGAATACCCCGATGCATCACGGGATTATGTGCGAACACATGCACAGGAAATGGATGAAGACGTCGCCAATAGCCATATTGATCTATACGTCAATACATTTACGAAAGAACTTGGCGAAGAAGGCTACGGAGCCGTAGAAGCATTTTTGGGGCGAGCAGCCAAAGAAGGGCTCGTACCCGGAGAACAATTGCAACGGTTGCGTGATCGATAACAGGGGCGGGAGAAAGATCATTGATTCGTTTCATAAATCCCAAGGGACGGGAAGCTCAGCTGTTTCGGTTTCGTTTCTCGATGAAAACTATACCGAATGGCAGCCCAAGAGTACCCGACCAGTAAGGAAGTTCCTGTTTGATATAGACGATGTTAAAGAATTAAAAGTAAAAGAAAACGTTGTCATTCTTGATGCACGGGCACCGGAACGTTACCGAGGGGAACGAGAGCCGATAGACAAAAAAGCCGGGCACATTCCGGGAGCAGAAAATTGGTTTTAGAAGGAGAATGGAGGAAGCGACGGAAAGTGGAAATCAACCGAGATTCTCGTCGAACACTTTCGTTCTGTGCAGCAGAAAGATGCCTTCATCGTTTATTGCGGCCCTGGTGTGTCCGCAAATGCGCACATTATCGCTTTAAAACAGGCGGGCATTGAAAATGTGAAATTGTACCCCGGAAGTTGGAGTGATTGGGCTTCGTACGATCATAATGCTATTTCAAAAGGGGAAACGTCATGAATATAAAGGAAAAACTCAATGAATTTGCCGCTAAAATAAATGCAAACCCTGAGCACATTGAAGATTTCACAAGATGTTATCATGTCCAATTAAAACCGGAAGGTCATTATGAATTGATGTTTTCCGACGGACAAGTAAACGTCCATCATGAACCTCAATCGGAGGGAGCCGATTGTACGTTGAAATTGAGCGAAAAAAATTTTATCAAGCTGATCGAAGGAGACTGGGATCCCACGAAGGCATTTATGATGGGGCAGCTAAAAGTAGAGGGGAAACTGGGGAACGCGCTGAAGCTCCATCAAATCGTAAAGACCTATAACCAATAAACAATCCCCCCTTCCGGATATTGGAAGGGGAGCCTCTTATTATTTATGTCCAAATATTAACGAGGAGCAATGTTTAATAATGTCGCGACGCCTTACAATTCCGATGAAATATTCCGCGTCATCCGTGACTGGAATGAAGTTTTGATCCGCTGAAAGCGCGATGAGATCTTCCATCTGGGCGTGAATGAAAATAGGGAGGTTTTGCACGCGTAACGTAATGTCTTTAAGCCTGAGGTTCATCGCCTTGTCGAATCCCTCTTCTTTATGATCGACGAGCTGCCAGAGGAGGTCTCCTTCAGTGACCGTGCCGGCAAATCTCCCTTCTTCATTAACGAGCGGGGCGGCCGTGTAACTATGATGCCGCATTTTTTCAAGTGCTTGTCGCACCGTTGCTTCCGGGCTTAAATATTTCACTTCTTGTTTTGGCAACAGAAAAAATCCGATGTTCAATCGTTAATTCCCCCTTATGTGATCAAAAGCTTGGCTTACTGTTATGCTGCGGATAGTCCTTCCGCTTTTTTCGCGAAGGGGTCGGTAGGAACGCCCTTTATCGTTCAATACCGAGACAAAAGCTTTTTCTGACAAACCCACCTTATTATAAGCAACGATCAAGCTATCTTGCAATCATGTTTTTGGGCGCTCCTTGGTCGTTTTTTTCTGTTCTTAATCTTCTCCGATAATCTTGACTTCCGTGTGCAAGTCTACGTCGAATTTTTCCTTCACGGTAAGTTGGATATGGTTAATCAATGATAAATAATCTGTGGCTGTTGCTCTGTCGACGTTAACGATAAAACCTGCGTGTTTGCCGGAAACTTCAGCGCCACCGATACGCGCTTTTTGCAGACCGCTATCTTGAATCAATTTCCCGGCGAAGTGGTTGGGCGGGCGTTTGAACACGCTTCCGCACGAGGGAAACTCCAATGGCTGCTTGGATTCCCGTAGATAGGTTAATTCATCCATCTTTGCTTTAATGGCGTAATATTGTCCTGGCTCCAACCCGAAGACAGCTTCCAAAACGATGTAATCTTTTTTTGAAATGATGCTGCTGCGGTAAGAAAGTTCCAATTCATTATTATCAAGGGTAATGATCTCTCCGTCTTTTGTTAGCAGTGTTGCATTTACTAACACATGCGCGACCTCGCCGCCATACGCCCCCGCGTTCATCACGAGCGCACCGCCTACGGAACCGGGAATGCCACAAGCAAATTCCATCCCTGTCAGTGTCCGGTTAAGGGCTGTTCTGGAAACATCAATGATGGGAGCGCCGCTTTGTGCAGTAATGGTGTTCCCCTGTACGGTGATGTTGCTTAAGCGGTTAAAGTGAAGGACAATCCCTCTGATCCCGCCGTCTCGTATAATCAAGTTGGAGCCGTTCCCGAGCATCGTCAGTGGGACGCCTGTTTCATAAGCAAGAGCAGTCACCGCGCTTGCTTCTTCGTACGTATTCGGCAATACGAGATAATCTGCCTTTCCCCCCGTTTTCGTGTGTGTATACTTGTCGAGCGACTCATTCCGGCGAATTTTGTCACTCGGCAACGACAGCTTTAACGCTTCATATAATTTATCATCACTCATGTTTGTTCACCCTTTGTGTTCGATCCGTGCAAACTTTTCCTTTCCATCATAGCAAGGGTATCGTTTTTTTGCACTATCCGAAAGTATGATTACATGTGAAAAGTAGCTCACGTACCGTTCCTAAAATAATTTATGTCATAGGTGCACATGAAGTGAGCTAGGCAGAGGGGTTTATGATTATTTTCGCCTAATTTGAGCGATTTCAATCTCGACATCCTTCTGTAATGACCATTCAACTCGTATTTCTTATTGATAGAAAGAATGTTGTGGTAGAATAAAAAGAACTTAAGGGAGAAGCGCCAAATGGAGGGTGAAAAAGATGAAAGTCATCGTTGTTGGCGGGGGAATTGTAGGCATGAGCGCGGCCTATCATTTGGCCCGTGAAGAGGGGGTAGAAGTAACCCTGATCGACCAAAAACACAAAGGACAAGCCACCGTGGCTGGCGCGGGCATCGTTTGCCCGTGGATTTCCGAACAAAAAGATAATCAAGCTTGGTACGAATTGGCATGTGGCGGTGCTCGCTATTATGAGACGCTCGTAAAGCGGTTGGAAGAGGACGGGGAAGATGAATGGGGCTTTAAGCGCGTTGGTGCGCTTGCTGTCAGCGAGGATGAAACGGAGCTGGATAATCTTGAGAAAAGTACGCGTGACGCGAAAAGAACTTCACCGGAAGTGGGGGATATCACGCGCTTGACAAACGAAGCAGCCAAGGGTTTTTTTCCGCCGTTAAGTGATCGTCTTGGTGCCGTTCATCTCTCGGGCGCGGCACGAATCGATGGCGGGCGGCTAAAAGATGCCCTGGAGCGTGCGGCGATCAAACATCAGGCAGACATACGCCAAGGAGAAGCACGTCTGGCAAGTGAAGGCGGTCAAGTAAATGGTGTCTATATTGAAGGAGCGTTCCACCCGGCCGATCACGTCATCGTGGCCGCGGGTGCCTGGGCTCCGGAATTGCTTGCCCCCATCGGTGTCACGCTTCCGATTGAACCCCAACGCGGACAGATTGTGCATTTACAAATGCCGAAAACGGATACGTCCGATTGGCCGATGATTCTCCCGAGAACGAGTTATTACATGCTCGCATTTGACGATTCCCGCGTTGTTGCCGGCGCTTCCAGGGAGAATGGGACAGGTTTCGATTATCGACAAACCGCCGGAGGCATCCAAGAAGTATTGGAAAGCGCCCTTTCTGTTGCTCCGGGACTGGCCCAAAGCACATTGCATGAAACGCGCGTCGGTTTTCGACCTGTCGGACCGGATAACCTCCCCTTCATTGGCCGTATAGAAGCCCCGGGAGGGTTGAGCGTTGTCAACGGCCTTGGTCCTTCGGGATTAACGATGGGGCCATATACGGGAAAACTGATCAGCGATCTGACTCTTGGAAAAGATATGGGCATTGATTTATCGCCCTATGATCCGCACCGGTTTGACAAGTGAAATGCGTTATTCGTGACAGCCAGACGTGATTTTTGTTAAGATAATTAACGCAGGAAATCACGAATAACCGCCCTAGTAGCTCAGAGGAAGAGCAACAGCCTCCTAAGCTGTAGGTCACAGGTTCGAATCCTGTCTAGGGCGCCAACCACAAAGACGGATCGAGGTTTTTGAGTGAAAATTGTGGAGATCAAAGCCTTGGAATAAAGGAAAACAAGTGGTGTATGCACATAGCGTTCCATGTGCCAAAAACGCCAATTACAAAAGCCACCCCGCTGCTTAACGCTTAGGCGGAATGGCTAACGAGCGCGATGAACAAACGTACGATTTTGAAGCTATCGCTTTTATTGTCGATTAAGATTTTGATGCCCCGGATTTCTGTGGCGGTGGCATATCTTCTTGCACATAATCATCTGTCACGTGAACATCGCACATTTTATTTTCGTTGATAAATGTAAAGACACCATTGTTAAAATCCGTGCCGATTTCTTTATAAAAAACACCCGAGTATGAACAGGAATGGGTGTAATTAAAGGACAGACGGTACTTGTCGTCATCGGTTCTGACAAGATAGGCGCGCACCCCTGTTTCGAAATGCTCCTCATTATATTTTTTCAATCCCCGGGTCACGGCAATGATATGCAAGTCAACAAAGGGGAGTTCTTTCAACAACGCATTTATAAGGGACCCTTTCGTTAGCTCCTGCCAACGGTTTCTGGCGGTTTGCCCGAGAATGACTTGTGTCGCTTGTTTTTCCTTGGCCATTTGCGCGATCACTTTGGAGATCGGGCGTTTGTTACTTGTTTTTATGATGAATTCCGTCGCGTTATATTCCTCGGCCAATGACCTCCAATGTTCCAGATATTGGTTTTTATCGTGGTCAAGGTCATCTACGTCCTCTTCATTAATCGTTAATATATAGAAAGGGCAGTTGAGTTTTTTGGCGATTTTGGCGCCTCTTTTGATCAATTTTTCACCATTTGGACCGTAATAAACGCAGGTTAGAATGCATTCGTCTATTTGCGTTTGGTTTTGATCCATATGCCTTCACCTCTTACAACAAAATAGGAAGCAGATGTACTTTTTTATAATGCCAATCAACAGCTTACTCCTGTTTTTTTTATGCTGTCAATATCAATTTCGTTCTTTCTTGAAAGTTTTTTAGGTGCGCACTATAGCAAGGAAGTAAAGAGGATCAACCTTGGGTTTCTTTCTATTAAATAATCCAGTTTCCCGTGCCCGCATTTGTCTATGACGTATCCTGCTACAACAGTTTGGACTATTTCCTACATACATGTAAACAATAGCGTAGCAGTTTTCGATCTATAAGAAGTACCGACTAATACTTGCTGAAAATTCAAAATGGTACTCCCTCCTTACATAAACGAGCTGGAAAAGGACCTGCTTAAAAGGATAATACGCCTTTTTTATCCCCTTTTCAAGGGGGAAATTACTTTTGTGTGTTTTGGTATTTAGTGCCTTCATTCGGGGAAAATAAAGCATGTCCCAATATGAGTACATAAGGGGTTGATATATCTTGTCTTGGTTACATTTTTTTATTTTGTTACCTTTGTTGTTTGCTATTATTATTCCGATTTTATATAAAAAAATCCCCAAGATACATACCGGCTGGTTCGTAGTGATTGTTCCACTGTCGATTTTTGTTTATTTGCTTACGTTTGTGCCCATGATAGCGGGCGGGGAAACGGCGATGTATACACTGCCGTGGATCCCTGGTTTTAATATTGACGTCAGCTTTTATGTTGATGGTCTAGGACTCGTTTTCGGTTTGATTATCTCGGGGATCGGAACGCTCGTCGTTCTTTATTCCATTTATTATTTATCCAAATGGCGCGAAGCGCTCCATAATTTCTACGTTTATCTCATGTTGTTTATGACAGCCATGCTTGGGGTCGTATTTTCGAACAATCTCATTGTCCTTTATCTTTTCTGGGAATTGACGAGTATTTCCTCTTTCTTATTGATTGCTTATTGGTATGCAAGGCGACAATCGCGTTACGGCGCCCAAAAGGCGATGCTTATTACGATCTTTGGCGGCTTTGCCATGCTGGCGGCGATTATTATGCTTGGCATTATGGGAGATACGTTCAGTATCCGTGAATTGTTTGCCCAGGGCGACCAGCTCGTGCAACACGAGTTGTTTATCCCTGCGATGATCCTGCTATTGATCGGGGCTTTTACAAAGTCGGCGCAATTCCCATTCCATATCTGGCTGCCGGATGCCATGGAAGCACCAACGCCGATCAGCGCCTATTTGCATTCAGCCACGATGGTAAAGGCGGGGATTTATGTTGTCGCCCGTTTTACCCCGTTTTTCGGGGGCACGATGGAATGGTTTTGGTTGGTGACGGGCGTTGGACTCCTCACGCTCCTGTGGGGTTCCCTATTGGCGGTGAAACAGCGGGACTTAAAGGCGTTATTGGCGTTTTCCACGGTCAGCCAGCTCGGGTTTATTATGTCCCTCTTGGGAATGGGCTCAGCAGCGCTTTATTACGGAGAGGGTGAGCTGGCACATCTGCATGCCATGGCAGTCCTTGCTGCTGTTTTCCATTTGGTCAACCACGCCACTTTTAAAGGCAGTCTCTTTATGGTTGTCGGTATCGTCGACCATGAAACGGGGACGCGTGACACTCGTAAACTTGGCGGACTCCTGTCGATTATGCCGATCTCGTTTACGTTAGCGTTGATTGGGAGTTTATCGATGGCAGGCTTGCCGCCGTTTAACGGTTTTCTCAGTAAAGAGCTTTTCTTCACGGGTACGTTAAATGCGTCCAGCCTTGACATCTTCAGGATGGAGACGTATGGATTCTTGATTCCGGTCATTGCTTGGGTTGCCAGTGTGTTTACGTTCATTTACAGCATCATCTTGGTTTTTAAAACATTCTTCGGCAAGTATCAACCGGAACGTCTGGAAAAAGAAGCCCACGAAGCACCGTGGGGGATGCTAGTCCCCCCGGCGATTTTGGCGCTGCTCGTTGTCATGATCTTTTTTCTTCCGAACGTGCTCAGCGACTATATTTTGGAACCGATGGTGGCGTCGATCTTGCCGGCATTGGCCGGTCAGTTTGACTTCCATATTGAAGCATGGCATGGCTTTGAGCCGGAGTTGTTTATGACGATCGGGATTGTTGTCGTCGGGACCATTTTGTATTTGACGCTACGAAAATGGATGGGGTTATACAACAATCTGCCAAGAGCATTGACGATTACCAACGCGTATAATTCGGGACTGAGAGGGATGGAAAGCATTTCGAGGAAAATCACGGATGCGCACATGACCGGGTTTAGCCGCGACTATCTTCGCTATATTTTCGTGATCTTTGTTTTGATTGTCGGTACTCATCTTTTTATGATGGATGCCTTCTCGTTTGAGACGGCCAATGTGGCGAACATCAATCTGTTTGAAATTATTCTTTCCCTTGTGCTCATAGGTGCTACGGCGATGGTTGTCATCACGCGATCACGATTGGCAGCAGTGATCTGTGTCGGCGTCTTAGGCTACGTCGTCGCTTTATTCTTTGTCGTGTTGCGCGCGCCGGATTTGGCATTGACGCAGCTCGCGATAGAAACCGTCACCGTCGCGTTGTTTTTAGTGTGCTTTTATCATCTTCCGCGATTGCGCAAAAAAGAAGATGGCGATGGCTTCAACATACCGAATTTTATCATTGCGAGCGCGGTCGGGATACTTGTTACGTTAGTCGCGCTATCCGCGAACGGTCATCGTATCTTTCCGCCGATTTCGGATTTCTATTTGGACGCTTATGAACTTGCCGGCGCGGCCAATATGGTGAATGCAATTTTGGCCGATTTTCGTGCCCTGGACACCTTGCTAGAAATCTTTGTGCTCTGTATCGCGGGATTAGGGGTGTATACGCTTGTAAAAGTAAGACTGGCAAGGGGGGAGAAGAATGAAAACCAATGATGTGATTCTACAAACCGTGGCGAGTGTTTCGGCGTTTATCATTCTTACGTTTGCCGCTTATTTGTTCTTTGCCGGTCATCATGAACCGGGTGGAGGGTTTATCGGAGGGATTGTCATCGCTTCCGCGCTCGTCCTTTTGTATTTAGCATTTGACATGGAAACCGTCCAACAAGGTATCCGTGTCGATTACAAAATATTAACGGGTATAGGCATTGGTCTTTCGACGATAACGGGGGTTGGGGCCATGCTGCTCGGTTACCCTTTTCTCAGCCATACGTTTGAATATGTGACATTCCCTTTTTTTGGCGAGATGGAACTGGCGACCTCGGTTTTATTTGAGGTAGGCGTTTCGCTTGCTGTTGTCGGGGCCACGATGACGATTATCTTAAGTATCAGTGAGGATGTATAGATATGGAGATTTTAATGTCTGTCCTTGTCGGTATCCTGTTTACAGCCGGGACGTACTTGGTGTTGGCGAAAAGTTTATTGCGCATTGTGCTCGGCACGTCGATTTTAGGTCATGGTGCTTTGCTGTTGCTGCTTACGATGGGCGGAATCAAAACCGGTGCGCCGCCGCTGTTGGGGTTGGAAAGCACAACTTATACCGATCCTTTGCCGCAAGCATTGATACTAACCGCCATCGTCATCAATTTTGGAACGCTGGGCGTTTTTCTTGTCATTGCGTATCGTTCTTATCAAGAGTTGGGAACTGATGATATGGAGGAACTAAGGGGCACTGAAGATGAATAATTTAGTTATATTACCTTTGCTAATCCCGTTGTTGACGGGTATACTACTGATCTTTTTTCGAAAACAAATAAAGGTCCAACGCTATGTGACAACCCTATCTTTATTATTGTTATTGGCTGTTACGGCTTTGCTCACCCATCAGGTCTCTATAGAGGGGCCGCAAACGTTAAACGTTGGAGGATGGGAACCGCCCTTTGGCATTGTGCTCGTCGCTGATATGTTCGCGATGCTGCTCGTGATGGCTACCGTGATTGTAACGTTTTGCTGTATGCTCTATGCATTTCGAACGGTTGGAGAAGAAAGGGAAAAGCATTATTTTTATATGTTCGTTCACTTTATGATCGTCGGTATCATGGGGTCCTTTTTAACCGGGGATCTGTTCAACCTGTTCGTCTTTTTTGAGATTATGTTGCTTTCCTCTTATATACTCATTTCTCTTGGAGGAAAGAAGGATCAATTGCGAGAATCCTTGAAGTATGTACTGATTAATATTGTTTCATCTATGCTTTTTATTGTGGCCATTGCCTATCTCTATAGCATTACCGGCACTTTGAATTTCGCCGATTTGTCGGTGAAAATTGCAGAAACAGGACAAGATGGATTGATTACGACGGTGGCTATCTTTCTTATGCTCGTGTTTGCCATTAAGGCCGCGCTACTCATGTATTTTTGGCTCCCGGGTGCCTATGTTGTGCCGCCAATGGCTATTTCTGCCATGTTCGCCGCGCTGTTGACGAAAGTCGGCATTTATGCCATCTTCCGGACGTTTACGCTTATTTTTTATCACGAAGCCGTCATCACCCATGAACTGATTGGCTGGCTTGGGGTGGCAACGATGATTCTCGGCGGCATTGGCGCGGTCGCGTATTGGGATTTGCGGCGAATCTTAGCATATAATGTGATTATCGCTGTTGGGTTTATCATGATCGGACTTGCTGTTTTTACGGAAACTGCACTGGCCGGTTCCATTTACTATCTCATCCATGACATGATCGTCAAAGCATTGTTGTTTTTACTAGGTGGTGTGATGATTGGGTTAACCGGCACCGACCAATTGCGGGAAATGAGCGGCATGATTCGCAATCACGCCCTGTTAGGTTGGATGTTTTTCCTCGCCGCGTTTGCCTTAGCCGGTGTTCCGCCACTGAGTGGGTTTATCGGCAAGCTGTTGATTTTGGACGGGGCCATCGACGAAGGCTTTTATGTAATGGCGGCGGTCGGTCTGATCACGAGCCTCATGGTGCTTTATTCAGTCATGAAAATATTTATGAATGGCTTTTGGGGAGAAAACCAATTGTCTGTCGAAGATGAAAAAATGTCGACCAAAGGTTTATTGTTTCCGTGTGCAATTTTAGCCGTCTTGAGTATTGGTCTCGGTGTCGGCGTTGAATGGGTGAATGTGTATGCGTTACAGGCAGCGGAAGTGTTGAACAATCCTCAAGTTTACATCGACGCTGTGCTGCAAAACTGATCGAAATGGGGTGAACCAATGCCTTTTCAAATACTGATTAATTTGCTCATCGCTTTTTTATGGGTGACATTGCAAGATGACTGGAGCCTACCCACGTTTACGTTAGGGTATTTGCTAGGGCTGGCAATTGTATTTTTGCTGCGTCGGTTTTTTAACGAAAAGTTTTATTTGCACAGGGTTTGGGCGATTTTCGTTTTATTTCTCATTTTCTTATGGGAGCTGATTCATTCAACCATTGTCGTTACCGGACAAATTTTACGTCCAAAATTAAATATTACGCCCGGGGTTTTCAAGTTGGAAACAGAGTTGGAAAGCAATTGGGAAATTACGACACTTGCCCTACTTTTTATGCTCACGCCAGGTTCGGTCGTGATAGAAGTCTCTCCGGACAGGCGAACGTTTTATATGCACGCGATGGATATTCCCATATCCAGCGATATGGTTCTCGCCTCACACGTGCGATTTGAAAAAGCGATTATGGAGGTGACACGCTAATGTTTGATGCTATCCTTCTGTTGATGCTTCTTTTGCTGGCGATCGCGATATTGGCGGGATTATATCGCGCGATTAAGGGGCCTTCAATGGCTGATCGTGTCATCGCGCTGGACCTCATCAGTATCATGATGATCGCGTTGATCGGCGTCGTCTCCATTTACCTGGAAACAGACGCCTTCCTGGAAGCTATATTATTGCTCGGAATACTGGCGTTTATTGGAGCGGTCGCCTTCGCGAAGTATATTGAAAGGGGTGTGATCATTGAGCGAAAACGTGATGATTGAAATACTTGTTTCTATCTTGCTGATCGTCGGTGTTATTATGATTCTTATCAGTGCGATTGGACTTATTCGCCTTCCTGATGTTTATACGAGATCACATGGAGCAACAAAAAGTGCAACGCTTGGTGTCCTGTGTACATTGGCCGGGGTTTTCCTTCACTTTGGCCTGGTGGAAGGTTTTTATAGTGTCCGTTTGCTCTTGGGGATTGTGTTTGTATTCCTGACCGCACCTGTCGTTGGTCATGTCTGTTGCCGTGCGGCTTATCGCTCGGGTGTACCGCTCGCTGAAGGGAGTGCGCAAGATGATCCCCTGGAAGAAGTTTTAGGCGATGTTGAAGAACGGAGTCGCAAAAAAGAAGAGGAAATGAATCTTAGGCGTTCGAAGAAGGGAAACGTTTCCGAATGAGGGGCGTTTTCTTTTGCTGAAAAAAGGAGAAGGTCATGAATTTTGGACAGGTTTATTCGAAAAAAATATATGAACAAGTTGCTGATCACATAAAAGAACGTATTGATAACGGTGAATTGCAACCGGGGGATCGGTTGGCTTCCGTGGAAAGGTTGGCACGCCAGTATGACGTCGGCCGTTCTGCGGTTCGCGAAGCACTAAGCGCCCTCAAAGCCGTAGGACTGGTGGACATCAGGCACGGGGAAGGCACGTTCGTGAAAGCTGCGAATCGCCTCACGCTAAAATTGCCGGTATCCGCTTTATTAACGATGAACCCGGAAGAGATTCGCGAACTCTTGGAAGTGAGAAAAATTGTAGAAGTCGGAGCGGCAGAGGGCGCAGCGCGTCGTTGTCAAGAGAGCCAACAGACATTAATCGAAGAGGCCCTAGAGCAGATGGCAGTACCACTTAGGGATGAGAAGCTCGGTGAAGAAGCCGATTGGCAATTTCATCTCGCGATCGCGCGAGCCACGCAAAATAACATGCTTACCGATCTTCTGGAAAACATTGCGCAAAAAACGAAGCAGACGATGCTTGAGACAAGAAGAATTTGGCTTTTTTCCGAAAAAGTTAGAGCGGAACGCCTATACGAGCAACATGTGCGTATCTATGAAGCGATAAAAGCAGGCGATGCCACACTTGCACAACAACGCATGCGAGAACATTTGGAAAGCGTGGAACACGTTTTGTTTCAGGAGGAAAAATAAAAGGTTATTGAATTATGAAACCGCTGTCGTTTATACTTAGAGAACAGGTCATCTGATGACTGAAAGGGGGGCTTTTTGTGAATGTGTCACTTTTTATTACTTGTTTAGGCGATATGTTCTATCCGAATGCCGGGAAGGCAACGGTTGAGCTTTTGGAAAAGGTTGGTTGCACTGTGGATTTTCCGACACAACAAACGTGTTGTGGTCAACCGGCTTTTAACAGCGGTTATCACAAGGAGGCACGCAAAGTTGCAAAGCAATCGATTGAAGTGTTCAAAGATTCAGCCTATGTTGTGACACCCTCCGGATCCTGTGCTGCTATGCTGCATGAATACAGCCATTTATTGGAAGGGGAGCCTGAGTGGCAAGCAGAAGCAGAGGCGTTGAGCGCGAAAAGCTATGAATTGACACAATTTCTCGTCGATGTGCTTAAGGTTGAGAACACCGGCGCATCTTTTCACGCGAAAGCGACTTACCACACGTCTTGCCATATGACGCGCCTGCTCCAAGTCTCGGAAGCACCACAAACGTTACTTAGCCATGTCGATGGTTTAGAGATGCTCGATTTGCCGCGTAACTATGATTGCTGTGGGTTCGGCGGCACGTTTGCCGTTAAAATGCCGGAGATTTCCAAAGAAATGGTCGATGAAAAAGTGAGCTGTATTCATGAAACGCAAGCCGATGTTCTCATCGGCGCCGATGCCGGTTGTTTGATGAACATAGGCGGGCGTATGGATCGCGAGAATAGTCCCGTGAAAGTCATGCACATTGCCGAAGTCCTTAACTATACAGAAGAGGGGGGATAAGCATGCCACTTCGAGTGGGGGAAAAAGATTTTCAAACACGCGTGAACAGAGGTTTGGAAGATGCTTTTATGCGTGGCACGGTCCGCTCGGCTCAAGAACAATTACGGACAAGAAAGCAAGCGTCCTCGGAAGAGCTCGGTGACTGGGAAGCGTGGCGGACACTTGGGGAAGAAATCCGCACCCATACCCTCGAGCACCTCGATTATTATCTTGAACAATTAAGCGACAAGGTGGCAGAACGCGGTGGCCATGTTTATTTTGCCAAGACCGCTGAGGAAGGGAACGCCTATGTGCGGCAAGTGGCCCGTGAAAAAGAAGCGAAAAAAATCGTGAAGTCGAAATCGATGGTCACCGAGGAGATGTCGTTAAATGATGCGTTGGAGAGTGATGGGCTGGAGGTCGTGGAGACGGACTTGGGGGAGTACATTTTGCAAGTCGATGATCATGACCCGCCATCCCATATTGTGGCACCTTCCCTGCACAAAAATCGCGCACAAATTAAAGACGTTTTTGCCGATAAAAAAGGCTATGAAAATAGTGATAATGCCAATGACATCACCCGTTTCGTTCGAGGCGAGCTGCGCGAGGAATTTCTCGATGCTGACATCGGCATCACAGGTTGCAATTTTGCCGTTGCTGAATCGGGAACGATTTCGCTTGTCACCAATGAAGGGAACGGCGACCTCGTCACAGCGTTGCCGAAAACACAGATTTCCGTGATGAGCATGGAACGGATCGTGCCCACGTGGGAAGAGCTCGATGTGATGGTGAGCTTGCTCTGCCGTTCCGCCGTTGGCCAGAAGCTAACGTCCTACATTACTGCCTTAACGGGGCCGAAGAGTGAAGATGAAATCGATGGCCCGGAAGACTTTCACCTCGTCATCGTTGATAACGGCCGCTCCGATATCCTCGGGACGCAATTTCAATCGGCCCTTCATTGCATCCGCTGTGCCGCGTGTGTGAACGTATGCCCGGTTTACCGCCACGTCGGCGGTCATGCTTACGGCTCCATCTATAATGGCCCGATCGGCGCGGTGTTAACACCGCTTTTGGATGGCTACGAGGATAACAAGGATCTTCCCTACGCCTCTTCACTTTGTGCCGCTTGTACAGAAGCATGTCCGGTGAACATCCCTTTGCATGAGCATCTAATCGCGCATCGCCAAATCATTACGGAAAAAGAAAACCTCGGTCCCATGCCGGAAAAATGGGCGATGAAAATGTTTGGCACGGGTGCTTCTGCGCCGAAGCTCTATCGGCTGGGATCCAAGCAGGCGCATCGCGTCATGCGACCATGGACGAAAGGTTCGAGGATTTCGAATGGACCGGGGCCATTAAAAGCCTGGACAAATTTTCGCGATTTACCGGCTCCGTCCAGTGAACGTTTTCGCGACTGGTTTGCAAAAAGAAGGAGGTCTAATTCTGATGAGTAGAGGCACGATTCAAGGACGAGAGGATTTTTTAAATCTAATCTCCGAAAAGATCGGGCGGCCACGCAGCGAACATGTGGAACGCCCCGAGTGGCAAGCGCAACCGCAATGGGATGTTTTTGCGGATGAAAATACTGATCAGCTCTTGGAACGGTTTAAGGCGCAGTGCGATAACATTCATACTAAGGTGGTTGAAACAAATGCCGATGGGCTCCGGGAAGCGGTAGCGGAAACAATTGGCGGGTATGAATCGGAATCAGTGATCATGTGGGATGATGACAGACTTGAACGCGCGGGGCTTGACGAAGGGTTTCGCTCGCAGATGCACACGTTGGGCGTGGAAACTTTTGTTTGGGACACGTTAAAAGGCGAAGACAGCATTGAGTTTGCAGAGCGCGCCGGGGTCGGCATTACGTACAGCGATATGACATTGGCTGAATCAGGCACCGTCGTACTTCTTAACTCGCCTGAAAAAGGCCGACTTGTCAACCTCCTGCCGGAAAATTATATCGCCGTCATCCCCCGCAGTTCGATCGTCCCGCGAATGACCCAAGCGACGCGGCGTATCCATGAACGCGTGCAAAACGGGGAGGATATTCCTTCGCAAATTCATTTTGTCTCCGGGCCGTCCAATAGCGCTGATATTGAAATGAGCCTCGTCGTCGGTGTGCACGGACCGGTGAGAGCGACGTATATTATTTTGGGGGATGTGTGAAGAGAGAGTTGCTGTTGAGAGGGACAATAAAGGAGAAATTGTCCCCTAAAAGTGATGGAGCCACGCCGAGAGGGACAAAAAAGCGGAAATTGTTCGTCAAGAGGTGTCCGAGCCGCCCCGAGAGGGACGATAAAACGGAAATTGTTCGTCAAGAGGTGTCCGAGCCACGCCGAGAGGGACAAAAAAGTGGAAATTGTTCGTTAAGAGGTATCCGAGCCCCGCCGAGAGGGACAAAAAAGGAGAAATCGTCCGTCAAGATGAGGTTTTTTTCAATATAAAATCGTATGGCGGGCTCCTTCCAAGTTCTTTTATGCTATACTTTATTAAAAGAAAGGAAGTGGGCAATGAAAAAGATCAAGGAACGTGAACCATCGACCGAATTAAAAGTATTGCGATTATTGAATCCGATAATGAAACTTTCGGACTATCAGCATTATCTGAATCTGGAAAAAGGGTATATCGGTGAGCTAAAGCTAGACGAATGGCTGGATGGCCTTTTGAATAATTGTCTTGTCGTCAATGACTTGTTGCTCGAGCACAAGGGAAAGATTTTTCAAATTGATTCGCTCGTAATTTTCCAAAGCATAATCTATGTTTTTGACTCGAAATATCATGAAGACGACTTTTATCTTGACGCCAATAAATGGAAAACACTTGCCGGCAAAGAAATAACCAACCCTCAGCCCCAGATGGAACGAGCGGATTCCCTCCTAAGCCAATTGCTTCAACAACGCCTTAACGTCAACATCCCGATTGAATCCTTCCTTGTTTTTACCCACCCTGAATTTTACCTGTACAATGATCCCCCAACACTCCCTGCCATTTTCCCCAACCAGTTTCATCGTTTTATGAAAAAAATGAACAGCATGACGTCGAAACTCAATCGAAGTCATGAAAGCCTTGCTGAACAGTTGGTTGCTCTTCATCTGAATGAATCGCCCCATACCCGTTTGCCCGAGTATGACTATGAACAATTGAAAAAAGGCGTTGTTTGCGGTGAATGTGCATCCTTTATGATTGAAAGGGGACGCGTATGGGTGTGTGCCGGATGCGGCTGTAAAGAATATGCCCAAATCGCAATCATCCGTAGCGTAGAGGAATTTAAGCTCCTTTTTCCGGATCGAAAAATAACCAGCGCCACAATTCGTGAATGGTGCGCGGTGAAAGGTGATCGGAAAAAAATCATCAGAACACTTAACAATTATTTCAAACGCATTGGGCAAGGACCAGCTTCCTATTATATTGATTGATGCCTGAGGTCATTGAGCAATTAAAATACGCCAAAGAAAATTGGGACAAGGATTGTACTTTATAGCGGAGACCCAGAAGAATTTGCAAAATTGATAAAAGAGATCAATGAAAAGCAGTAACAAAGATGTTAGTTGATGCCAGTTTCTTTGCAAATACAGCTTGGGCCGGCCAATGAGTTGGAAGACGGAACCGATGAACTGTTGAGTAGTTTGACGGGGCAAAGCTCCGACATTTCCGAGTTAGCTGACGGGGCAGCGGAGTTAAATGACGGAAGCAATGACTTGGAAGAAGGTGCCGTTGAGGTTTACGAAGGATTGGAAGATGCCCAGGATGGGGTAGAAGCGTTACAAGCGGGGGTAGGGGAGTTTGAAGAGGGAGTAGATGAGCTACTAGAAGGACTCCTTCCAATGCTGCCACTTCTTGACGATTTCCTCCCACTTATTGATGGGCTTGGTGAACTTGATGATGGAACCATAAATCTTATTGAAGATTTACTCGGTATTGAATTCCCAGATCTTGATAATCTCCCAGATTTTGGAGAACTAGACCTTCCGGAAGCCGATCAAATCGAGGCGGATATTTCTGGTGGGATGCAGGAACTCTCAGATGGAGTTGGACACTTGGATGATGGGCTCGATGATTTAGTCGAAGGACAGAACGAACTTGTAGAAGGAGCGGTCGACGTATCCGATGGAGCTGATCAAGTGGCTGATGGAACCGCTTCCGTTGACGATGGCTGGGGATAACTAACCGCCGGAGCCACCGAATTGGATGATGGAGCATCCCAAATCAATGAAGGTACGAGTGCCGTTGACAGCGGCTGGGACGAACTAACCGCCGGAGCCACCGAACTCGATGACGGAGCGTCTCAAATCAATGAAGGTACGAGTGCCGTTGACAGCGGTTGGGACGAACTGACCGCCGGAGCCACCGAGCTGAACGATGGCGCTTTCCAAATCAATGATGGCACGAGTGCCGTTGACAGCGGTTGGGGCGAACTGACCGATGGTGCCACAGGTTGCCGGTATTGCAACCGAGGATGACAACGTCCAAATGTTTGCGTCACCGGTTCAAGATACGGGACAAACGTTTAATAAACTTTCTCAATACCGCCAATCTGAAGCTCCTTATGTGTTATCGATCGCTCTCTTTGTCGGAGCATTATTGATCTCTTTCGTGGTTAACTTTCGTAAACCGGAAGTTTTGCCAACGTCAGGTTTTCAGTGGTTTGCAGGGAAATTTACGGTTATTGCTTCACTTGCTGTTGCTCAGGCAATCCTGCTTTCCCTTATCACAGTTATACTAGGAACGCCGGTCGCAAGCATTTTCAGCTTAATATTGTTCGCCATTTTCGTCAGCATTACATTTGTGGCGATCGTTCAATTATTTGTCTCGGTTTTAGGGCTTATCGGGAAATTCCTTGCAGGGACCTTAATTCTTGTTCAATTGCAGTTGACAGGAGGTCCACTTCCGATTGAACTGCTGCCCGCTGGTGTACAGGGGATAAGCCCTTTACTCCCAATGACGTACGCCATTGAAGGGTTCAAATCTGTCATTAACCTTGGACAGTTTGATGGAGGGAGTATACTCGCGTTATTCTTATTCTTGGTGATTTTTGCAGCAGCCACCCTTGTTTATTTCTTAGTTACATTTTCGAGAAAAAGGGATCAGTTTGATGAAACTGAAAGTGTAACGGCTTAAACAAGATTTGCAGCAAACATTAAGAGAAGCAAAATAGTGCCCTGTCTCGCTTTAAAGAGACAGGGCATTTTTGCTATCTTATGAACGATCCCTCTTCACCGGCTTCTCGGCAAATACATACGTATCCTTTCCGGCACTCCAGCCGGCGATTGCGAGGAGGGTGCTGACGACGGTTAGGATGATGAGAGGCAAAACCCATCCGCCTGTGTAGTCATAAAGAGAACCGAGTAGTATCGGTCCGACCGCTGCCAATAAATACCCGAACGATTGGGCCATACCCGATAACTGGGAGGCTTGCGGGGTCGAGGTCGATCGTAAATTAAATAAAATAAACGATAGACTTATGCTTGCCCCCATGGAAACACCAATAAAAGAAGTAAACACAAAATGAAGCGACAAAGAATTTCCGACAAACAATAGTCCGATAAATCCGATTAAATAAAAAAAGACAATGACGAACACGATGATCCGTTGATTTTGCATGCGGGAGGCGAGGATCGGTGTTAAAAAATTGGCGGGCAGACCGCAAAGTTGCGTGAAACTAAGCAACCATCCCGCCGTCGCGGCATTGATTCCATTTGCTTGCACAATTTCGGGGAGCCATGTGATTAAGCTATAAAAAATCGTTGATTGTAACCCCATAAAAGCGGTGATGTTCCAAGCGAGCGGAGACTGCCAAAGTTTTGGGGCTTCTGATTGTAGGCCGTTATTCTCGGGTTTTTCCGCACTCCGGAGTTGAGTCGTCCAAACCGCCATCGCCGTTACGGCAATCACGCACCAGAATACGAGCGCGCCTTGCCAATCCAATCCGAGATTTATTGCAAGGGGGATGCTGAGCCCGGAGCCAACGGTCGCGAAAAGGCTCATGGATGTTGTGTACACACTCGTCATGACGCCTGTATGTTTTGCAAATTTTAATTTTACAAATCCCGGTAAGAGGACGTTGCAGATGGCGATGCCGATGCCGATAATGGCGGTCCCCATAAATAAAGTGGTAGGATAGCCGCCTGATCGCAAAAGGATGCCAATGAATAACGTAAAAAGCCCTGCGAAAATCGCCCATTCGATCCCCCATTTTCTCGCGAGCCTTGGGGCGGCAATGGAAAGGCCGGCAAACGCGAGCAAGGGAAGGGTCGTGAGCACCCCTACCTGGCTATTCGTTAATTGTAGGTCGTCCCGGATCATGCCGATAAGCGGCCCGACACTCGTGATCGCGGGACGTAAATTAAAGGCAACGAGGATGATCGCGAGGATGATCCATACCTTCGGGTTAAGTATAAGCTTTTTCATGATGTGGAAAGACTCCTTTCTCCCCCTCCCATTGTAGCACGACGAAAAAAAGATGCCTGTCCGGCATCTTTAAAAATTTTTCTTGAACCATTCGCTCGCGGCTTCGACTTCATTTTTTGTGAGTTGATGGCCGGTGTTTTCCCAAAATAATTCGACGTTCGCTCCGGCTGTTTTCAAGGTTGACCCCAATTCTTTTGTTTCTTCCGGCGAACAGATCGGATCTTGTTTGCCTGCTCCGATGAATACAGGCAACTCTTTTAGCGAAGGAAGCGTGACATTCCGCAACGGCACCATCGGGTGATGCAGGATCGCGCCTTTCAGTACATCTTCATAGTGATAGAGCAAGCTGGCCGCGATGTTTGCGCCGTTGGAATAACCGACGGCAACAATCTGATTGCGGTCAAAGCCGTAATTTTCCGCGCTTTCGTCGAGGAAATCCGCAAGCTCCTTTGTGCGCTTTACAAGGTCTTCTTCGTCAAACACACCCTCGGCTAAACGTCTGAAAAACCTGGGCATGCCTCCTTCGGAAACGTTGCCGCGGACGCTTAGTACCGACGATTCAGGGGCAATCATTTGCGCCAAAGGCAACAAGTCATTTTCATCCCCGCCTGTGCCGTGTAATAGCAGAAGAACGGGGGCTTTTTTATTTGTACCTTCCTGGAAAATATGCTTCATTTAGCCATTCCTCCTTAAGAACGTTTCGTATCCAGTGGTTTTAGTTTTGCTTCAATTTGCTCGCGTTGCGGCTCGAGGTAGGGGGGCAATGCTAAAGATTCACCTAAATGGGCCAAATCCTCATCGGTATCGAAACCGGGGCCGTCGGTCGCCAGTTCAAAGAGGATCCCGTTCGGCTCCCGAAAATAAAGGGAGCGGAAATAGTAACGCTCGACAAATCCGGAATTCGGCAATCGGGTATCATTAATATGAGTGATCCATTTCTTTAACTCCTCTTCGTCGTCAACGCGAAACGCGACGTGATGGACTCCGCCCCGTCCCTGGCGTTCAAAGGGAAGATCCGGAGTTTTCACGATATGCACTTCCGCGCCGGTTCCTCCTTCGCCGGTTTCAAATACGAGGGCCTCGCCGTCATCTGTTGTATAGTCGGCGTTTTCTTTTCTGCGAAAGCCCATCACTTTCATTAAGATTTGAGCCGTCGGGTCTGGGTCGCGAACGGTAAGGTAAATGGGTCCGAGGCCGATAATGCCATATTCTTGAGGCACCGGAGCCTCTTCCCATGGTACCCCGCCTGTGACGCCTGTATTAGTCTCATCAGACACGAGGATGAGGCGCTGGCCTTCAAAATCTTCAAAGGCAAGCGTGTTTCGCCCTGCGCGTACGCGAATGTCTTCATGTTCAACGTCATACGCTTCAAACCGTTTTTTCCAATAATCGAGGGCTTCGTCATTTTTTACTCTTAACGATGTTCCGGATATACTGCTTGCCCCCCGGTGATTCGGCGCGGCCATCGGGATTTCGAAAAATGTAAGTTCAGTGCCGGGATTTCCGCGCTCATCCCCGTAGAAAAGATGATAAACGCTAACGTCATCTTGGTTAACGGTTTTCTTGACGAGTCGCATGCCCATCACTTCAGTGTAGAATTCAACGTTTTTGGCGGCATTGGCGGTGAGGGCCGAAAGGTGGTGAATGCCTTTTAATTCCATGAATTAAACATCCTCCTGTTTTTGTAATTTCGTTAACAGCTCAAGCAGTTGCATTTGTTCTTCCTTACTCAAAGCTTGAAATTGGGAGGCCTGGAATTGTTCTTGTCGGGGAACCACCTTTTGGTAGAGGTGTGTTCCCTGCTCCGTTAGAGTGATATATTTTGTTTTCCACTCTTGTCTGCGTGTAATCAATTCTCTGTCTTCCAATTTTCTAATCAATTGCGTAATGTTGCCCTTGGAAACGACCAATTTGTGGGCAAGTTCTTGTTGGGTAATCGGCTGATGGGCACCGATTTGTACGAGCACGTCAAATTGGGCGATCGAGAGATTGTAGGCAGCCAAGTGTTCGTTTGACGCCCTTACGCTTTGATGATAGAAATGGGCGAGCCTAAACCATAGAAGCAGTCCCCGCTGCTTATCGTGTTTGGACAATGTCATGGATAGCCTCCTCATTATTCATCAGTTTATAACTAAACTGATGAATTGTCAATATTTTGGTCTGCGCGGAATCAGATGAATGAAAAGCACCGATAAAGGGTAAGGCATAACAGAGACTATCCGAAGGGGGCTGGACGATGAAATATCGACAATTAGGAAAGACTGACATACAGCTTTCAGAAATAGGCTTAGGCACGATGAGCCTGCCTCTTGACCAGAAAAAAGCTACTGCTATCGTTGATGCTGCCCTTGAAAAGGGCGTGAACTATTTCGATACCGCCGATTTATATAAATACGGTGAGATCGAAGAAATGCTCGGAAAGATTATCAAAGGGCGCCGGGATGATTTTATTTTGGCTTCTAAAGGAGGAAATCATTGGAAACAAGGAAAAGATGATTGGTTTTGGGATCCTTCCAAAGCGTATATCAAGGAAGCCTGCAAAGCCAGTTTAGGGCGGCTCGGCACCGATTATCTTGATGTTTACCAGTTGCATGGCGGGACGATTGAAGATCCCATCGATGAAACGGTTGAAGCGTTTCAGGAACTTCAACAAGAAGGTTACATCCGAGAGTGGGGCATTTCATCGATTCGCCCAAATGTAATCAAAAGATACGCGGGCGCGGGTATCTCCAGCGTTATGATGCAGTACAGTTTGCTTGACCGACGCCCGGAAGAAGAAATGCTTGATTTTTTATATGAAAAAGACATTGGTGTCATCATTCGCGGTCCGGTTGCAAAAGGGATGCTGAGCATGAAAGCAGAGGAAAAAGTGCCGGCGAACGGTTACCTTGGACATACCCGGGCAAAAATCATGCGTGCCGCCGAAAAAGTGCAGCAAATTCGAGGAATGGAAGCGGCCGCACAAACGGCGATTCAATATGTGTTGAAGCACCCGGCTGTTACCTCAGTGACTGCGGGAGCAAGCACGCCGCAGCAAGTGCTTGAAAATATCGGCGCTTCTGAATTGGAACCGTTAACGGAAAAAGAATATGAACGATTGCAAAATAGCATTCCCGCGGAGGTTTATGAACAGCACCGTGTTTAGTGTGATTTGTCAACGGGCGCACAATGAAATTATATTCATTTGACACCCGGGTTTTACCTTGATATAATTTATCTCGGAATCAAGATAAATAATCCGAAAGCAGTGACTACTATGGAAGAACAAGATTTATCGTTGAAATTGCTCGTCGTGTTAATGAAAGCTGAACATGCAGTCGCAAGCGCTACCCAAGCGGATATGAAACGCTATGGGTTAACGCCGTCGGAGTTTGCGGTGTTGGAATTGTTGTACCATAAAGGCGATCAACCGATTCAACAACTCGGAAAGCGGATCTTGTTAACGAGCGGAAGTATCACCTATGTCGTTGACAAACTAGAGAAAAAAGGATTGTTGGAAAGGGTTCGTTGCACTGAGGACCGCCGTGTGGTCTATGCGTCCATAAATGAAGAGGGTAAATCATTTATGGCCCGTGTTTTTCCTCAGCACCGGGAATCTGTTCATAACATGTTTGAGCAATTGAGCTATGAAGAAAAAGAAACGATGATCGAGTTGCTGAAACGAGTAGGATTGTCTCTTGGTGA
Source organism: Salicibibacter kimchii (assembly GCF_003336365.1). GTDB lineage: Bacteria > Bacillota > Bacilli > Bacillales > Marinococcaceae > Salicibibacter > Salicibibacter kimchii. The sequence goes on from NZ_CP031092.1 coordinate 3,088,708, forward strand.
GTAAACTAGCGTCTGAACGGGCACCGTCCGTCGCAAACATAAGGAGGAAGATTATATGAGTAACCTAAAAGTTGCCGTCATCTATTACAGCCAAACCGGGACCAACTATCAAATGTCACGATGGGCAGAAGAAGCTTTAAAAGAAGCGGGTCATGAAGTGAAAGTCGTTCGTGCCGAGGAACTCGCGCCGGCCGAAGCGATTGCACAAAACCCAGCTTGGGAGCAGCACCTCGAGGAAACAAAAGATGTTCCCGTAGCTACACCGGATGATCTGGATTGGGCAGACGCCTTTATTTTCAGCACACCGACACGTTTTGGAAACGTTCCGGGCCAAGTGAAGCAACTGCTTGATCAGTGCGGCGGCCTTTGGGGAGCAGGAAAACTTGTCAATAAAGTCGTCAGTGGTATGTCTTCGGCGGCGAACGCACATGGCGGGCAGGAAGAAACGATTCACGCTCTCTACACAACCATGATGCACTGGGGTGCGATTATCGTGCCACCGGGATACAGCAATGAAGTGATTTTCAGTTCCGGCGGCAACCCTTACGGAACATCGACAACGGTCGATGGTGAAGGCAATATGGTAGAAGATATCGAAGAAGCGGTTAAACATCAAGCAAGACGAACAGCAGAAGTTGCTACTTGGCTGAAAAACGGCCAGCAGTAAGATGAAGGAAAAAACCAAGCCCGATTTTTGGGGGCTTGGGTTTTTATTTAGCCGCCCATGCGTCATAATGCGAGTAAAAAAATTGATGTTTCCAGGTTTCTAATCCGACTCGAGGTACGAAAAAGCGGAAGTTGTCCCTCAAAAGGTGGTTGATCCGTCCCGAGAGGTACGAAAACGAGGAAAATGTCCCTCAAAGGGTGGTCGATCCATCCCGAGGGGTACGACAACGAGGAAATTGTCCCTGAAAAGGCGGCCGATCTATCTGGAGAGGTACGAAAAAGCGGAAGTCTGAAGCACATGGTACCGTAATCGGAGATTTCTCTCATTCAGAAGGGAGCATTCAATTGCTGCCAATGATTGTTTGATTTTTCCTTCTGGTTGTTTATGGTGCCCTGGTGTCGGTTCCATCCTCCGATTAGAGTACCGTAAGCTTATGAAAGGCGTAGCCACTACTGGCTACGCCTGCTGTTATGAATATACCTTTTTGAAAATCTTGTCGATCTGTTCAATCTCTTTTTCAGTCAGATGGACATCGGCCACTTTTAAGCTGTTCGTCACTTGTTCTGGTCGTTTGGCTCCGGGAATAATCGCGTCGAGCGACGGGCGCGAGAAGTACCAAGCAAGGACAACATGTGCGATTTCAGCGTCTTTGGCTTCTGCAATCGATCGAAGCTGCTCTACTCTTTCCAGGTTACGTTTGAAATTTTCGCCTTGAAAGGAAGGTCTGCTTGCGCGAACACCCGAAAACGTATCGTTTTCATTGTATTTGCCCGCCAATAGACCGGACTCAAGCGGGAAAAAGGGAACAAATGTAATGTTTTCCTTTGCAGTATAAGGCAAAAGTATCTGCTCAGCTTCGCGGTTCAGTAAGTTGTACTCCCCTTGGAAAACGTCGACATATCCATCTTTGTTTGCGTCTTTTAATTGATCAATGGAAAAGTTGGATACGCCGATGGAACGGATTTTGCCCTCGTCTTTCAATTCTTTTAAAGCACCGACAGCTTCAGCTTTCGGTGTCTCTTCATCCGGATAATGAATGTAAAATAAATCGATATAGTCGGTTTTGAGCCGTCGAAGGCTAGCGTCCACCGCTTCTTTTAAGAAAGACGGGGAATTGTCTACGACCATTTCTTCTCCGACAAATTTATTGCTGCCTTTGGTGGCAATCACGATGTCTTCACGTTTGTATTCCTTTGCCACTTCACCGATCAGCTCTTCCGAGCGCTCGGGCCCATATATATAAGCGGTGTCGAGATGATCGATGCCATTGTCGAGTGCGGCACGGACAACATTTCTTCCTTGTTCTTCATCCAGCAGATTCGGGTAAATGTTGTGGCCGCCTACTGCGTTCGTTCCGAGCCCTATCGGATTAACGGATACGTCTGAGTTCCCTAAATAAATACGATTTGCCATACGGTGTTCACTCCCTATGCTAGTTATTCTGTCGGCAACATTTGCTATACCCTCCCGGTTGATCGGCTAAACATTGCATAAGCTTCATGATTTAAGGGGAGCATAATGATCGGTAAATGTTTGCAGGAGGGGGTTTATTTTCATGGCTTCAAGTGAGAGCACCGCGATGGACACGCAGCCGGCAATGGATCATATCATAATACTACGAGGCGCCGTTATTCGGAGTTTATTCGTTTACGCGTTTATGTTTATCACCATCTTTATTTTGTTACGTTTTTATGTGGATCTATTAACCGGAGATCACCAGTTGGTGATGCTCGGTCCCCTCGATACGTTACGACTTTATTTTACCTTATCGGGCGTGCTTGGACTCGGTTTGTCAGCACCGTATTTGGCGTTTGAGGCCTGGCGTTTTGTGAAACCGGCGTTAAGTGAAAAAGAGGCAGGGGCACTGTTTAATTATATTCCGGCGATTTTCTTTTGTTTTATTACCGGCTTGGCCTTTGGATTTTTTATTATCCACCCGCTCGCGTTTTCATTTCTTATGAATTTAGGGGAAGCTCACTTTGAAATGATGATCACCGCCCAGGAATATTTTTCATTCATGGTAATGTCGACGATCCCGGTTGGTTTTTTGTTTGAATTGCCGGTCGTACTCATGTGTTTGACTTCATTTGGTCTGCTCAATCCTTATTCGTTAAGAAGCGTTCGCAAGTATGCGTATTTTGCCTTATTTTGTGTCTCGGTTTTGATCACCCCGCCGGATTTTTTGACTGATGTTCTGATCGTTCTTCCGTTTATTATCCTCTATGAAATCGGAATCATGTTATCGATCGGTGTCTATAAGCGCAAGCAAGAAGAAAAAGCGACGGAAGTTTGACCGTGGGGTATATTTTCGTGGAAATATGATTCCCGGAAATCCCTTCCATTTGCTTGTTGGGGATTATTTTTACGGAATAAATCATGATCAACGCGGAAGATTAAGGAAGAAAGGAGGGGGTGAACGTTGGCAAGAGGTCAATCAAGAAATAATAAAGGGAAAGACAAATCGAAGTTATCACAAACCCCTGAACATCTGAAGGAAACGGATGGGGCGTATGTAGAATATTCATCCGAACTGGCAGATCACGATGACATCGTGACCAGGCAGCGTTCCGAAAGAGCAGATCAAAGAGAAAAAGAGAGACGGGACAAGTAACGACAAAGCCCGCCCGTCTTCATTCATATCAGGCGGGTGGGATTTTTCACTTGCGAGCCTATGACATAAGCGATCAGCTGTCATGGGCGATTCATGGAGACTCAATTGGAGAAAGATCACATGAAAGGCTCATGGAGCCCGAATTAGGGGAGATGGAACGGATTGGGTCGCCATGACCGGCTTATGGTGACCTAACCGGAGACTCACACGTCTATAAGGTCGCCATGAATGGTTTGTGTCTTGTCCGAATACACGATCCAAAAAACCGATCCCTGCACGATGGCAAGGATCGGTTTTTTCACTGCAGCTTTTCAGCCAACGTACTGTAATAATCACAAATCGCTTCCAGCCCTTTGTCGAAGTTTTCAAGGTGGAAATGCTCATTTGGGGCATGGAAATTTTCTGTCGGTAGCCCGAATCCCATTAAAACAATCGGGATATCGAGAATATCGCTGAACGTTTCCGCGATCGGCAGCGAGCCACCCATTCGCGTGTAGGCGGTCTCTGCGCCATACGCTTTGGAAAGCGCGGCACCGGCAGCTTGAATCGCGGGGTGATCGAAAGGTGTCACAAAAGGTTTGCCCTTGTCAAAATGGGTAGTTTCAACGGTGACGGCATCTGATGAATGTTTTTCGATATGTTCTTCCAGCAATTGCAAAATACGGTCAGGGTCTTGGCCCGGAACGAGCCGGCAACTGATTTTTGCACTTGCTTTCGACGGCAGGACGGTCTTGATGCCTTCGCCTTGAAAGCCGCCGTGCATGCCGTTAATCTCAAGCGTTGGCCGCACCCACGTTCTTTCTAAAAATGTGTATCCTTCCTCGCCGTAAAGCGCCGGCACTTCCAGCTCAGCGCGAACGGCTTCGTCATCATGACCTAGTGCGTCATATGCTTCTTTTTCCTCCGAAGTTAAAGCGATGACGTCATCATAAAAGCCTTCAACACTGATGCGCCCCTTGTCATCATGCATGGAAGCAAGCAAATCGGCGAGTGCATGCAATGGATTTGGCACCCCACCGCCGTATAGCCCGGAATGCAGGTCTCCTTTCGCACCGTTCACATCGATTTGTAACCCGGCCAGACCGCGCAACCCGTAGCAAACCGTCGGTTGTCCTTTTTCAAGCATTGGATTATCGGAAATGACGAGGACATCGGCGTCTAGCAATTGCTGATGCTCCTCAACAAAATCATCGAGATGCGGGCTGCCGATTTCCTCTTCGCCTTCAATGCAAAATTTTACATTCACTGGCAATTCTCCGTGTGTTTCCATTAACGTTTCCACTGCTTTTAAGTGCATGAACACTTGTCCCTTGTCATCGGTTGCGCCGCGGGCATAGATTTTCCCGTCGCGGATGTCCGCTTCAAATGGTGGCGTTTCCCATAATTCAAGCGGATCAACCGGCTGTACGTCATAATGGCCGTAAATAAGCACGGTCGGCTTCCCTTCCGCGTGCAACCAATCGCCGTAAACAACCGGATGTCCTTCCGTTGGCATGATCTCTACGTTTTCCATGCCTATGTGTTTTAACGCCTCGCCCATCCAAGTCGCAGCTTCTTCCACATCCTTTTTATGTTCCGGTAATGCACTGACGCTCGGGATCGCCAACAAGTGTTTTAATTCCTGTAGATACCGGTCTCTTTCAGCTTGTAAAACTGTTTTTACATCTTCCATGATCGAATCCTCCTCATCGTACTCCCGATACACTTCTATTGTAACGGAAGTGCAGAGGGATCGGAAGGCATCGGTAAAACACAGTATATGATGACGTCGAAATGAATACGTCGTCCAATCATTGCCTATTTCATTCTTTTAAACTATAATTTTATGCAATCGCTTACATAGAAAGGGGCCATATCAATGTCTAACTTCGGAAATCAAATTCAATATCAAATCTATGCCACAATGCAAAATCCCAACCCGGACAGGCTTCCGGTGATTTATGAAGAATGGGAAGCACGTGCCCGCGAGGTATTGGACGATGGGCCGTTTTACTACATCGCCGGAGGTGCAGGTGGAGAAAGCACGATGAAGACCAATCTACAAGCTTTTGATCGCCGGAAAATTATCCCTAGGATGCTTAACGACGTGCAAGACCGCGATTTAACGGTTGATCTATTTGGCAAAACCGCTTCCTTTCCTTTTATGCTGGCGCCTATTGGGGTGCAATCGATCATTCATCCGGATGGGGAACTGGCTTCTGCAAAAGCGAGCGCCAAACTGGGCGTCCCTTATATCACAAGTTCAGCATCGTCGAAATCGATGGAAGAGATCGCGGAAGTCATGGGGGATGCAGAACGTTGGTTTCAATTGTACTGGAGCAAAGATCCGGACGTCACCGCCAGTTTTGTCCAACGAGCGGAAGCGTCGGGGTACTCCGCCATTGTCGTTACATTGGACACACCAATGTTGGCATGGCGGGAACAGGATTTAAAAAATGTCTATTTGCCGTTTTTAATCGGAGAAGGCGTAGGAAATTATTTTAGCGATCCTGCTTTTCGTTCTAAGCTGTCCAAATCTCCTGAAGAAAATCCGACAGCAGCCATCATGCACTGGGCGCAAACGTTTGGCAATCCCGGTTTGACGTGGGAGGACCTCTCGTTTTTGCGGGAACATACACGTTTGCCTATTTTATTAAAAGGGATTCTCCATCCCGATGATGCAAAAAAAGCCGTCGAATACGGCATGGATGGCATCATTGTTTCCAACCATGGCGGGCGGCAAGTCGATGGAGCCGTGAGTGCGCTTGATGCGTTGCCTCGCATCACGAGTATCGTCGGCAACCAGATGCCGGTTTTCATGGATAGTGGGATACGAAGAGGGGCCGATGTGGTGAAAGCTATCGCCCTCGGGGCTAAAGCAGTGCTCGTAGGCAGGCCGCCGATGTATGGATTGGCCGTCGCCGGTGAGAAAGGTGTGAAAGAAGTCCTGCAAAACATGATCGCGGACATGGACATGACGATGGCGCTGGCAGGGAAAAGAGCGGTCACAGACATCGATGAATCCATGTTGACGGAGTAGATTACAAAGCTTTCGTCACTACGGGCACAAATTTTTTAATATCTATATGGGAACAATTATTCAGGAAAATCTTTTGATTCTATTAGAAAATTGATAAATACGAAAAATTTTTCTTGAGAAACTACGAATAAACGGCTACAATTAATGAGAATAGAGAAACAGGGGGAGGAAATAATTTTGAAAAAATTTAAGCACAAACTCGTAGGAGGTGTGCTCGTTCTTTCGCTGAGTGGTGTGCTTGCCGCTTGTGCGGATGATCCGGAAGAAACGGACGAGGATACCGGCGGAGATGATGCAGGAGAAAACGGTGAAGACGTAGAAGAAGAGGAGGAGGACGACACGGCAGCCGCCGAAGGCGGAGACCTGATTTTAGCAATGGGTTCGGATGCGGTTGACCTTGACCCTCATGGGTCCAACGACACATCTTCTACACACGTACGTTATCAAATTTACGATAAACTCGTGGATTTTGATGAAAATACGGAAGTCCAACCGGAGTTGGCGGAAGATTACGAGCAAATTGAAGACGATACATGGGAGTTTAACTTAAAAGAAGGGGTCACCTTTCATAATGGAGAGACTTTCGATGCGGATGATGTGGTAGCTACGCTTGAGCGTGTCACCGATGAAGAGTTTGCCTCTGAGAAACTGTTCTTGTATGAGATGATTGAGGACATTGAGGCGGTTGATGAGCATACGGTGCATATTACAACGGAATATCCTTTCGCGCCGTTAGAATTCCACTTGGCACACGATGGCGGCGGGATGATGAGCGCGGCGGCCATTGAAGAAGAGGAAAACGGGGAGCGTAATCTCGATACGGAACCTGTAGGTACCGGGCCGTTTGAGCTGGAAAATTGGGAGCAGGGTAATGAAGTTGTGCTTACACGATTTGATGATTACCACGGAGGGCCGGTCTCCATTGATTCGGCCACGTATCGAGTCGTGGACGAACAATTAACCCGAACGAGCATGGTTGATAATAATGAGGCCCACATCGCGGATGACATTGAACCTACGCAAATGGATCAATTGGAAAATATGGAGGGCGTCAGCACTTCCTCCATTGAAAGTTTACGGATGGACTACATTGGCATGAACAATGAAGTGGAACCTTTTGATGATCGTGATGTCCGTCGTGCTCTTAACATGGCAGTGGATAAGGACACCATCATTGAAGGTGTCTTTGAAGGGTATGGGGAAGAAGCCATCGGTGCTTTGAACCCGCTTGTGTTTGGCTATAGCGATGATCTGGATCCTATCGAATATAATCCTGAAGAAGCAGAATCGTTATTGGAAGACGCGGGGTATGAAGATGGATTTGAAGCCACTCTACTGGTTGAAGATGTCGATCAAGTGAATTTACAAATTGCTGAAATTATTCAGGATGATTTGCAAGACATCGGGATAGATCTCTCCATTGAGCAACAAGAATGGGGCGCTTTGCTTGATACAACTGCCGAGGGTGAATATGAAATGGTTATGCTTGGCTGGACGACAGTGACTGGTGACGCTGACTACGCGATGCACCCGCTATTTCATTCCGACAACCATGGCCCTCCGGGTAACCGAACATTTTATGATAACGAAGAGACCGATGAACTTCTAGATGCCGGTCGCCAAGAATCAGACGATGATGAACGAATTGAGATCTATACGGAAGCACAGCAGACCATCATTGATGATGCGACGATACTTCCGTTGGTCCATGATGATTTCCGCGCTGGTATCTCTGATAGTGTTGAAGGCATTATTCACAAAGCGGACGGCATTTATGATTTGCGAGAAGTTGAACTCGTCGGCGATGACGTGGACGGCGGCGGATATTAATCGTTTGTCAATTGTGCGGAAGCCTCTTTGAGGCTTCTCCTTTTTTATATAGTAAACATTAAGAATAAAGATAAGAAAGATATGGCTTCTGCCATAAGGACTTGGTTGAAGCCAAGTCTTTCTAATGATTGGAGGGTTGATTTTATGAGATGGAGCAAGGGATTAACCGCGGGGGCTTTTCTCTTATGCTTGGTATCGGCGTGTTCGGACGACAATGAAGAAGAAAATGAAGCAGCCGATGCTGCGGAAAATCTGAACACGGCATACGATATTGAGGCGGAGTCATTGGAAATCGAGGGATACGGGGACGACATCGGCTTGACGGTAGAAGCGCCTGTCCAAGGTTCTTTTGCGGCAGAGGGCACCTTTATGCTTGAAGGGAATATCGAAAAGCATGAAACGTTGAATGATGATTATCTATGGGTGATCCTCGATACCGATCATGAAGATGATACAGCAGCTGGCAGTGAATCATTTGAATACTTTGTTCCGATCGATGAAGACGGTTCTTTCTCTGAGGAAATAGCTTTGCATTCGGGGGAATATAATCATCACGTAAGTGTGCGGGTGCCGAGCTATGATTCCGGTGAAGAAGACACATTTTATGAAGGCGTAACATTGGACGTACATAATGCAAACGAAGAAGTGCAACGGGAGATTGAGTACACGTTATTGGGGCATGAATATGGGCTTCAGATCGAACGACCGGCCAAAGGCTATATTGAAGGAGAAATTGCGGTGCCGTTAGCGGGGACGCTTTCCGAGGCGAGTGACGATCATCTTGTAATGATTCAAGTAGAAAAAGATGAGGAAGAATCCCAATTTACGACGCCGGTTGAAAATGGGGAATTCAGTATAGATGTACCGTTAAGCTTCGGAGAGGGTATTCATACCATCAATGTTATGGTTTATGTCGAGGAAGAAGATATTTATTATGATGCGGCATATCTATTGGCTGACGCTGTTTCCGATGAAGAATTGGTGCAGGTGGAAGCATATGAAGAATATTACGATTATGGCATTGAAATGGTCGAACCGACGAACACGGACGCTTATAGACATGAAGGGAATGCGTTTAGAGTTGCCGGCGACATCGACCCTGATGCCGATGGGACCGATGAAATCACGCACATGATTGTCACGACAGAATTGGAAGACGAGACGGCCAATTACTATCTTCCGGTTGACGATTACGCGTTTGATGATACCGTCTGGTTCCGGTTCGGAGAAGGGGAGTACGATATTACCGTCAGTGTACCTGAACCGAGAGAAGAGGGCGCCGATTATTTTCAGTTTTTCGGCGTTGCTGCCTTCTCCCAGGAAGTCGTTGGCGCGGAAGATTTGCGCAGCTTGTTGCCTTCCGTGGGGATCGAATCTGATCATCCTCGCGTTGAAGAAGTGGCTGAAGAAGCAACCGAGGGATTGAGCGGGGAACGGGAAAAAGCAGAGGCGGTCTATGAATATGTGGCCACAAACGTCAGCTACGATGTGGAAAAATTGGAGAATAATCTTTTTGAAATGGACGATAGCGCGCTGAAAACGTTGGAAGCACAAGAAGGTGTGTGCCAAGATTATGTCTTTTTAGCAGTGGCGATGTTGCGGGCGCTCGGAATGGAAGCCAATTATGTTGCGGGTCATGTTGGGACGGAACGACATGCCTGGGTAGATGTGAAGGTCGAGGGGGAATGGTTGGAAATGGATCCTACCTGGGGAGCCGGTTATATCGAAAATAACGAATTTGTCGCTGACTATAACGAAGATTACTTTGATCCTGACGAGGAATTTTTGGAGGAGACACACACCCGAACAGAAATCATTTATTGAGAAGGGAGACATGGGATCCCGCGGAAAACGCGGGATTTTTTGTCGTGGGTGGTGTGCAAATTTCATACGGCTTTAAGCGCACAACGCTCCCCGATTCGCGTCATGAACATGTCATGGCGACTGAAACGGTTCATTTTTTCAAGTTTTGGGCTCCATGAACGCTTCATGGCGACGTTGAGTGCTCAATTCTTCCCGATTCGGGCTTCATGAACGTGCCATGGCGACTTTAAGTGCACAACGTTTCAAGTTTCGGGTGTCATGGACGTCTCATGGCGACTGGATCTACTCACTTTTTCAAATTTCGGGCCATGAACGCTTCATAGCGACGCTGGGAGCTCAACTTTTCCTGGCTCGGGCTTCATGAACCCAGCATGGTGACCATATTGACGAATAATCCCAGTTTTTGGGCTCCATGACCGTTTCAAATCCGGTGCTTCCCCTGCAATTACCGTTCATTTCTAATTTTTACTCATATTGCTCACGAAATTGGTGAAGGTAATGGGTAAGCGAAGCGTTTGATTTCACCGAAAGGATCGCGGATACTTTATGAAAAAATACGGCGTGTTAGTCTTTTCAGTGCTTGTTATTTTAATCTTGGTGGGATTCGGCTTTTTGTTTCCTGAGCAATTAGAGCGTTTTACCGGGGGATTGCAGGGGTTGATTAGTGATACGTTCGGGTGGTATTACCTTTTGCTAGTAACCCTATTTTTACTTACAACCCTGTATTTTCTCGTCAGTCCGGCAGGGAAGCTGAAACTGGGAAAACCTGACGAGGAGCCTGAATTTGGTCGGGTTTCCTGGATTACGATGTTATTTAGCGCTGGGTTGGGGATCGGCCTTGTGTTCTTTGGCGCTTACGAACCATTAAGCCATTACGCCGTACATTCGCCAACGGGGGAGACTGGCACTTCGGAAGCAGCAACTAATGCGTTAACGTTTACCTTCTTCCATTGGGGATTACACGGATGGGGCGTGTATAGCATTCTTGCATTGGCATTGGCCTTTTATCATTTCCGAAACGACCATCCTGCACTACTCAGTTCGACCGTACAGCCAATCTTTCGGAACGCGGTGAATGGTGTGGTAGGCAAGATCATCGATATCATCGCGGTGATCGCAACGGTTACTGGTGTCGCAACGTCTCTTGGATTTGGCGCAACACAATTAAATGGCGGCTTATCCTATTTATTTGGCATTCCTTCCAATTTCCTCACCCAAGTAATTATTGTGGTCATTATTACCGTTCTCTTTATGATTTCGGCATGGACGGGGTTAGCAAAAGGCATTCGTATCTTAAGCAATACAAATATGCTAATCGCGGCAGTGCTGTTTATCCTTATGTTGTTCATTGGCCCGACGGTCTTTAACTTAAACCTTTTCACTGATACACTTGGGAATTATATCCAAACATTACCGCGAATGAGTTTTCGCATTGCGCCTTTTGATGACGAGATCAGGGAGTGGATCAATAGTTGGACGCTCTTTTATTGGGCGTGGTGGATTGCTTGGGCACCGTTTGTGGGAACGTTTATCGCACGGGTCTCCCGAGGACGAAGTGTACGTGAATTCATTTTTGCGGTTTTACTCGTGCCATCGGTAATCGTATTTATATGGTTTACCGTTTTTGGCGGGTCGGCCATCAGTTTGGAACACAGTGGTGTGGATTTGGCATCATTATCGGAAGAACTTGTGTTATTTGGCACGTTTATGAACGTGGACTTCGGGATGCTGTTATCGATATTGGCAATGGCGATGCTCATCATCTTTTTCATTACGTCGGCAGATTCCGCGACGCTTGTGCTCGGAATGTTTACCACCAACGGATCCGATACACCGCCATCTCGTGTAAAATTAGTCTGGGGCGCATTGTTATCCGTTACCGCTCTCGTATTGCTCTACTCCGGGGGCTTACAGGCATTGGAAAATGCTTTAATTATCGCTGCTTTGCCTTTTTCCGTCGTGATGTTATTAATGACCTTGGGACTGATTGTCGTCATGACAAAAGAAGGGCGGAAAGCTCGAGATAAGTGATTTCCCGGGAAATAATTATGAAACGAGACGTAATCCGACAATGGCAATAATCACGAGTCCGATGAAAACCAATCGCAGACGATCCTTCGATTCATTGTAGAAAATCATACCGACGAGGGCACTTCCGACGGTGCCGATTCCTGTCCATACCGCGTAAGCGATGCCTAACGGGATAACTTCCATCGCGATAGAGAGTAACGTAAAGCTAATAACGAATCCAACGAGCAGAACAGTAAAACCTGATCTTTTGTTTCCGTTCGTAATCATTTGGATGCCGGTCACACCGACGACTTCAAAGAGCCCTGCAATAATAAGTGCAATCCAACTCATGAATATGCCCTCCTCGGTTCCTTTTCACCGGTGACCATTTTTAGTCCGATTACACCCACCAGAAGCAGCGCGACAAAAAAGAGCATCCAACCATTGATAGGCGCGGCGAAAAAGATGATATCCACAAGGACAGTACCGATCGTTCCCAAACCGACAAAGACGGCGTACACGGTGCTTGTAGGAAGAGCCATCGCTGATTTGATCAGCAACCCGAAACTAACAATAATAGCAATAACCGTTAAGGACCACGTCGTAAGATCATTCGCATATTTAAGTCCTGTTGCCCAGCCCACTTCAAAAATAGCGGCAATGACAACGAGAAGCCATTGTCCATTCATTTGCAAACACCTCTATTTTTGGTAAAATCATGATAAACACAAATACTAACGAACGGTAGTTAGTTTAACATGAGCTCACACATATGGCAATCGATGAGCTGTAAAGGGGAGGGCAAAATGGCAAAAGATACGAGGGGGAAAATTATCCAGTCGGCACTTTCATCATTTGCTACCCGTGGCTATGAAGGTACAACACTTTCCCAAATTTCAGATTTGGTCGGAATTCAAAAACCGTCCCTGTACAATCATTTTTCCGGAAAAGCTGAACTGTTTTTAACCGTCGCTGAAAAAGTCTTGAATGAAATGTTGGACGTCATGGAAGACAGTTGGGAAACGCACAAAGATGAAGAAATTGGAAGGCGTTTATATCTAGTGTTAGCGGAAAGTACATCCTTTATTATTCAGGAACACGAAGGCTTGATTTATAGGCGTTTATTGTTGTTTCCACCGTTAGATCTTAAAGTGGATTTACAAGCGTTGGTTCAAAACGGGGATCAAACCATTGATCAGCTTTTGAAAAAGGTTTATGAACAAGCGGAAAGTGAAGGGGAAGTTCGTGATTTACGTTTCTCTGTATTCAGAGCATCTTTTTATTGCTTAATGGATGGGTTATTTACGGAAAGCATTATCTATGGGGGGGAAGAATTTCGCGAGCGTTTTGAAGGTTCGTGGGACGTTTTTTGGAGAGGAATATCGGCTGGGCAGTGATGCCTACGGTTCATGGAGTTCGAATCCGGGATGATCGTGTCGAACCGGTCGCCATGGGAACTATATGACGCCCGAAATTGATAAAATTCCAGCAAAACAGTCGCCATGGGAGCTTCATAGCACCCGAGCCTGGCTTGATGCCAGCCTTCATACCGACCAAACTTGAAAACGCTTGAGAAGCCTTGTAGGCTTAACCTAACAAAAATTGGCAGGTGTTACAGGTTGCGGAAAGAAACAGCGTTAATCACCGGAGCGTCAAATGGGATCGGCCGGGAATATTCCTATTATCTCGCGGAAAAAGGATATAATATGATTCTCGTTTCCCGTTCAAAAAGCAAGTTAGATGAGTTAGCTGCGGATCTTCAAGAGCGATATATCGTAGATGCAACCGTGATCGTCCAAGACTTGAGCGAAGAATGGGCTGCCACACATGTATATGAAAAAGTAACGGAAAAAAACCTTACCGTTGATATGTTGATCAACAACGCCGGCTTTGGGACAACGGGTAACTTTTTGGGCAGCTCCGAAACGGATACACATAAACAAGTGATGCTTAATGTGAACGCGGTTGTGAACATGACACAAAAGTTTCTTCCCGATATGGAAAACAGGGGTTCGGGAGCCATTATCAATATTGCATCAACCTCTTCCTTTTTGCCCATTCCTTACATGAGTGTGTATGCAGCGACGAAAGCCTTTGTGTTATCTTTTAGCGAAAGTTTGCATAAGGAGTATCGGGGTAAGGGCATACGGTTCTTGGCGGTTTGTCCCGGCACTACTGAAACTGATTTTTTTGATTCAGCCCCTGATACGATTACAGCAGGCGGGATGCGAACGACCCGCCAAGTGGTTCATACAAGCTATAAGGCATTAAACAAAGGGAAGAATTATGTCGTAGATGGAAAGCTCAATTATCTCATTTCATTATCGCCGAGAATTTTTTCCCGAAAATCAATGTTAAGAATCACGTCAGCAATGATGAAAAGAAATATGGCCCGGTCAAGCTCCAAATAAGCCCTGCATAACAGGAAAAATTCGCCAACCATGTATAAATGTCTGCTAGATCTCCCAAACTATGATTAACCTAAACGTATGGGAGGATTTACCATGAACAAATCAGATTTGGTAAACGTTGTTGCCAATAAAAGCGACCTTACAAAAAAGCAGGCTGAAGTCGCGGTGAACGCCACGTTTGATGCCATCACGGAAAATTTGCAAACGGGCGAGCGTGTTCAACTGATTGGCTTCGGACAGTTTGAAACGAGGAGGCGCGAGGCGAGAAAAGTTCGCAATCCGCGCACTGGCGAAGAAATTCAAGTCGCCGCAAGCCACGCCCCCGCGTTCAAACCGGGCAAACGATTAAAAGAAGCCGTGAACGTTTAAGGTAAAGGCCATTGGTCGCTTCAAAAGAAGCGGCCGATTTCATTTTAATGGATAAAAATATGTTAAAGTAAATGGAAGGTGTTCGTAGTTCTATGAATCGAGGGAGAAAAAATGTCCAGAGCAAAGGCATACCTTTGTGTGCTGTTGGGAGCTGCCGCGTGGGGACTGATTGGTATGTTTGTTGCCCCTCTTTATGCGCGAGGATTCACGGCTTGGGATGTGGTTGCGATTCGCGCGGTCCTTTCCTGTGTTTTTCTTTTTTTATTGATGCTTCGTTTTTTTCGGCCGCAATTGCGTACTTATTTTCGTGATCATTTGTTCTTCGCCGGGGCAGGGATTTTGAGCATGGCTTTTTTTAATTTCTTTTATTTTGAAGTGTTTGCACAATCCTCGTTATCGCTGGCAGTCACTTTGTTGTATACAGGACCGTTGTTTGTCACGGTGTTGTCCCGTCTTTTTTTTAAAGAGCCGTTTACGTTCCGGAAAATGCTCGCGTTGTTTTTGGCGATTATCGGTTGCGCCTTCGTCGTCGGACTGTTGCCGTTTTGGGAAGCACAGGTGCCGCTTCAAGTGCTCGTTATGGGGATTTTGTCCGGCTTTTGTTACGCGCTCTACAGCATCTTCGGTAAAGCGGTTGCCGACCGGTACTCCGCGTTTACGATTACGACGTATACGTTTTTCTACGCCGGAATTTTTATGCTTTTGACGAGCGGTGTGTGGGGAAAATTAGATGCGTTCGTGTATCCGGATGTTTGGATATCCGCGTTTTTACTCGCAATCGTCTCGACGGTTCTCGGTTATTTGCTTTATACGACGGGCTTGAAACATATCGAGGCAAGCAAGGCATCCATCTTGGCGACTGTTGAGCCGATGGTGGCGGTCATCACTGGTGTGCTTTTCCTGGGAGAGTCTCTCATGTTCTGGCAAGTTATCGGCATCGCGCTAGTGTTGTATTCTGCTATACTTGTTACACAAAATTCCCATAAACTGAGAAATAGAAAGGAAGGTGTCCAACAATGACTGATGGACAACAACGAGCTAACATCCACACCGGCGCTGACGTCGAAATCGTGCTAAAAAAAGACCAAAGAACGGGAAAAAGAACCAAGGGAACCGTGAAGGAGATTTTAACAAATGCCCCGACACACCCCCATGGCATTAAAGTGAAATTGATGGATGGTCAAGTCGGCAGGGTGAAAAAAGTGAACGACGCGTAAATTGGCGTTATTCTTTTTTTAGCAGGAAAGAAAGCAGCAAACCTACAAGCGCAAACAAAAAGGCAACAAAAAAGGCATGGGCCACGCCAATCAAAAAGTTCAGTGCATCTGCGGAGCCATCTTCCGCAGCTTGCCGGCTGATGAACGAAATAATAAATGTTAAACCGAGCGCCCCCCCGAATTGGCGGGCTGTATTGATAATTGCCGTGCCATGGGCGACCAAAGAATCGGGCAATGCATTGATGCCCGTCGTCATAATCGGCATGTTAATGAGCGCAACGCCTCCCATGGCGAACATGAACAATAATGCTACCAACACGAGGGAAGTATCAACATCAAGCAGGAAAAAATAACTTAGCGAAGACGTTGTAATCAGAATAAAACCGATCCCCGCCATGCGTTTCCCGCCGTATTTGTCGAACAGCTGCCCTGCCAGGAGCGACATAACCGCGAGGGTCATCGCTCCCGGAAATACGATCACCCCCGCGTCCAATGCAGGGCGTTCCTGAACGTTCTGCACATACATTGGCAGGATGGTTTCAATCGATATTAATAGACTAAAAGAAAGAATGGAAATCATCGCAACCAGGGCAAATATAGGCGCTTTGAGCACACGCAATTCCAGGATCGGCTGTTCCAGCCGGAACTGGCGAATGACGAACAAGGATAGGGTTATCCCCCCAATGACAATCATAGCGATTCCTTCTGTATTGAATCCATAAAGAACGCCACCAAAACCGACGGTTGATAATAGAACAGAAAGAATATCAATCTTTGATTCTCTTCTTTCTGTGATATTACGCATAAACAGAAACATGAGAAGCATGATTGCCGCAGCAATCAAAAGCGTTAACAAGAAAATCGCACGCCACTCGAAAGCGTTGATAATAACCCCGGAGATAGGCGGGCCGATCGCGGGTGCAACGTTGATGACGAGCCCCGCCATTCCCATCGCAAATCCCCGTTTTTCCCGTGGATAAATCAATAAAAGCAACGTTTGCATGAGCGGCATCAGCATGCCGGAACCGGCGCCTTGAAAAATGCGCCCAACGAGCAACATTTCAAACGTTGGCGCAAGCAACCCGATCAATGTTCCTATGAAAAACAAAAACATTGCACCCATCATTAATGTTCTTGTTTTAAACGTATCGATCAAAAATGCCGTCATTGGAATAAGAATGGCAATCGTTAACATATAACTTGTCGTTAACCACTGAACTTCACTTGCGTTCACGTTGAATTCAACCATGATTATAGGGAACGCTGTAATAAGTAAAAACTGCATGAGAACGGATAAAAAAGAACCGGAAAGGGTAATCGCGACGATCAAACGTCGCTGTCTTTTTGTTAGATTGTTTGAACGCATCGTAAGGACTTCCTTTATAATCACTGATCTTAAAAGTATACCAATAAACTTAGGGGATTACGATGGCTTCACATCTACACGAACAACTGAGATACTATCGTTAATAGAAATAGGAAAGGGAGTAGGGAAAAAAATGATGATTAATTCGAAACGGCTCATGGAAACGATCAATACGAGTGCGGCGATCGGTGCGACGGAAAACGCCGGATTGCATCGACTCACCCTCTCGAATGAAGACATGGAAATGCGCGCTACGTTCGTTCATTGGCTGGAGACGGCAAGGCTTCAGGTTACCGTCGATGATTTCGGAAACATGTACGGGCGGCGCGAAGGTACAAATCCTGACCTTTCACCTGTCGTGATCGGGTCGCACTTGGACACCCAACCATACGGCGGGAAATACGACGGCATCATCGGTGTGCTCACGGCATTGGAAGTGATTCGCACGCTGAATGATGAGGGCATAAAAACAGAGCGGCCAATCGTAATCGTTAATTTTACGAATGAAGAAGGGGCACGTTTCACGCCTCCTTTGCTCGGTTCCGGGGCTGTGATTGGAGATTATTCGAAATCCAGCGTCTATGACACGGTGGATGCCGAGGGAACACGCTTTGAAACAGCGCTACACGAATCCGGTTACCAAGGCGAAGAAGGCCATCGCTTAAGAGATGCACATGCATTCATGGAATTACATATTGAACAAGGGCCAGTGCTTGAACAAAAACAAAAAAGCATTGGCGTCGTCCAGGGGATTCAAGGCTTGGCCTGGATGACGGTGCATATCAAAGGAGAAGCGGATCACGCGGGAACGATCCCCATGTCCGGACGTAAAGATGCACTCGTTGCAGCCTCTTCCATGGTCACCGCTTTATCCAAGTACGCAGCGTCGGTCGAGGATTTGGTAATTACCGTTGGCACGTTGCAAGTTGCGCCGAGCTCTCCAAATGTTGTTCCAAGCGATGTTACTTTCACCATTGATATGCGCCACCCCGATGACCATATGCGAAAAGGGGTCCCGATGGCTATTCGCAAAATTATATCCGATACATCGAAAATGTATGGCGTCGATTTTGCGCTGGAAACGGATTATCAAGCGGAAACCGTTCATTTTCCCGAAAGGATCCAACACATCCTTTTAGAAGAAACGGCATCGCATGGATATGAAGCGGAACAATTTTACAGCGGTGCTTCCCATGATGCCAAAAATATGAGCCGGATTGCAGAAACGGCCATGATTTTCGTACCGAGCGCCAACGGAAAAAGCCATCACGAAGAGGAATATACGAGTGGTGCTGACATAGAAAAAGGGGCGAATGTGTTGCTTGGGGCAACAAAGCGGTTAGCGAACGAAAAATAGTGTAGGACGGCTGAAATAAGTGGTCTCCTCTGGAAATGATATTGTTCGTCGGGTCATTGCCCGTACAGCAGCCGTATAACGGTATCGGCGGACCGGCAACAATTGTCCATAAGAAGCATCCATACGGCCAAACGAGGGAACGCTCATGCTTTTTCGATGTTACCCTTGGGTGTGACTGGATAATTCGATCACTCTGTACTAACGTAGGAGGTTTATATGGCTTATATGATTCGCGAGATGAAAGAAGGGGATGCATACGGTATTGCGTATGTACATGTGGATAGCTGGAATACGACTTATCAAGGCATCGTTCCCCAAGGTTATTTGGAACGTTTACAAGTAGGCGAGCAAGAACAAAAATGGGAAACCATCCTTCATGAATACCCCGGAAAATCTAACTACGGACTCGTTGCTGTTAATGATGAGTCAGAGATTGTCGGTTTTGCCATCTGCGATCAGGCTGATGAAAAAGAACCGGTGGATGGGGAATTAAACGCCATTTATATTCACGAAAACGACCAACAACATGGCATCGGTCGCGCGCTCCTGCGACATGTGCTCGCGAACTTTCGCGAGAAAGGATGGGAAACATTTTTGACTGTTGCCCTCGTCGATAACCCTTCCTTTCCGTTTTATGAAAAACTGAATCCTCATTATTTGCGATTGGATACATGGAAGGTGGATGGGGTGGAGCTTCAGGAATGGGTGATGACGTTTCATGTAACCGAAGTGGAAGCGTTGCTTGGATGAGAGAGGTTTAAAGGGTTTTGGGAAAGCGCATCAAAGTGAGCCCGCATCTTCACTGCAATGAAGTTTGCGAGCTCACCATAACCAAGAGGTACTGCACTTATTTGGGTAAGTACAGTACCCTAATTATAAAGGAAAAATATTAACAGAAAAAGAGGTTTTTACATATAAAGGATAGATTTTCGGATGATAGAGCAAGAAAAGACTTTGATCTATATAGTCAAGTTTTTCTAATAAGTTGCAAACAAAATACGGAAATATGACCTGGTATTTCCTCTATTACAATTCCTTTGCATTTTGTTTAAATATGTCGCTTTCCCCTTGTCCCCACTTTCTCAGCTTGTTAGGCTTCTCTTTGGGTGATTGAAAGATGTTCGCCCAAATTACCAAGAGGAGGCGTTGATTTGTGCTAAAGCTGCAAGCGACAAACAGGCTAAAGAACTATGGCCTGTCTGCTGTAGCCGCAGGGTTTGTTTTTTTGGCCGGACCGATAGCCGCTGATGCTAGTGATTTCGGAGGCGAATTGCTTACCGATGGCATAGAGAATAGTCACGTCGAACAGTTACAGGACCTACTCATTGAAGAAGGATATATGCAACAAGAGGATGCCAGCGGCGCTTATGACAATGCAACAACCGATGCCGTTACGAATTATCAAAAAGACCAGCAATTACTTGCAGATGGCTTGGCGGGTGTACAAACCCTCGGAGCATTGAAAGTGCTGGAACAAGGTGACGAAAATTCACTAGTTACTGATTTGCAAGAAACATTACAAGAAACCGGTTATTATAACGGTTCTTTAGACGGATATTTTGACGACGAGACACGTGATTCCGTTAAATCGTTCCAATCCGATGCTGACATTGCAGTTGATGGATTGGCCGGTCCTGACACGTTCGGAGTTCTATACTACGAAAGCTCCGAAGCAGTAGAAGAGGACGTTCCAGAGGATGAAGCTACGGAAGAAGAAGCTACTGAAGAGGGCGCAGCGGCAGTAGAAGAAGAAACAGAGACTACTGAATCCGCAGAAGTGGCAGTAGAAAAAGAAACAAAGACTACTGAATCCGCAGAAGTGGCAGTAGAAGAAGAAACAGAAGCAACTGAATCCGCAGAAGCAACGGAAGAAACAAATGGAGAAGCTTCTGCCTCAGACGATGGATCATCATCAGATGCGGAAGGCGAAACGTTTACAATGGAAGCCACGGCATACACTGCTGACTGTGCCGGTTGCACCGGGGAAACAGCAACAGGTATTGACTTGAATAACAACCGTGACGCAAACGTTATTGCAGTCGACCCTAATATCATTCCACTTGGATCCACCGTCCATGTCGAAGGCTATGGCGAAGCTGTTGCAGGTGACACCGGCGGTGGCATCAATGGCGAAAAAATCGACCTTCATGTCCCAACTGAAGACGAAGCCTTACAGTTTGGACGCCAGGATGTTGAAGTTACCGTTCTGGACTAACGTTCCCTCCCCCTTGCTATATGTCAGGGGGGATCGTGTGTAGAAGCTAGATAATACAGTTGGCTGATAAAGGCTTCGTTTCGGCTGATATATGTAAGTGTAAAATAAACCACACCTTAAAAGGGAGATGTGGTTTATTTTATCTTATCTATGATTTTGTCATTGTTGAACTTATTGCCACTTCTCTATCAAAGCGTCCTCCAAATGGATGAGCATCATTCCACCGCCGCCAATGCCGCCGGAGTAAGGCCTTGTCACTCCTTGATGTCGCAGCTACAGCCACTGCTGCGTCAACCGCATTCCCCCCTGGTTCAAGAATCGTCATCCCTGCTTCCGAAGCATGCGCATCTTCAGAAGCCACGGCACCGCCACTACCGGTCATATGAGACCTCGTACAACGTACCTGAAATTCCTTCCCTATGCGTTCAAAGCAGAGCAGCAAGCGTACAAACGTTTGTTCCCCATGTTGATTTGTCATCAGAGAATCGTTTTAAAAAATACCTGGGATTGTTGCTCCATATTATATAAACGTTTGAAGCACATGTTCTAAAAGGAATTTTATGGCTGATATCGCAGCGTTTTCGACGGATAAACGATACAGCGTAGGAGATGCGCGAAGCCCTGGGGCTGATCTAGCCATGGACGTCGTCGTTGAACCTTCAAACATTTTGGTATGTCTCACGACGAATTGATCCAAGAAGCGAACAGAACAAAGAAAGGCATCGAGGAGATTTCGAGACAGCAACGATTGAATCGTGGAAAAGCAGTGGAAGGGAACTAAATGAATAAAAGGTCTGGTACGTTCCCGTGCTTGCTTCGGCTTCCCAGCACAGCGTTGCTCTCTTTTTATGCCGATGTTTCCTACCCTTCGACATATTCCCTCCTCGTTGCCCTCTTTCCATGCCGATGTCGTGCATACTTCGACTTGCGCACACGCCTCGTGGCCTCATTTCATGCCGATGATGTCCTTCTTTCGGCAGTCTCGCTCCTCTTCGCTCGCCTTCCATGCCGATGCCGTACATGTTTAGGATTGCAATCTAGTATCGTCGTTTGTGTCGATGATAGAACGCATGTCCAATGTTCGGATCTATTCGATCACTGAGACCTTTTTCAAGATCCGCCAGCAGGGAAAGGATTTCACACCACTAGGTTCACTTTTCTCCTCACCATTAACGGTTGGTGCCAATAAAGAGACTATTAATGTACTACATAAAAGGGTTATTCCAAATCGAAGCCTATACTTTAACATTTAATCCCTTCAAGTAATATATTTTACATATATTACTTGAATTTTGGGATAGTCACTTCCTCCTTTTTTGGGAAAATATATAAAAATATGAAAGAAAAACAAGCTAATCCCTATTCCAAAAAGATTCGTAAAAATATAAAAAATAAAAAGAGTAACATAGACACATCCAAAAAATAGGATAATTATGAAATTGGGTTTAGAAAAGTGATAGAAAAGAGATCGATAAGACCCATAAAAAAAATGATAGAAATGAACTATTATTAAATAAAATAATAAATAGTTATAAATATATAACTTCAGGTTATTTTTCAATATTATGTCACAATGGTAATATTTTGAATATATATCCAAAGTATTGAAATACTTGTAAAAAAGTTATAGGAGGGTAACCGTTTTTAATTCATATCCAAGACATTCGGTTCGCCATCAGCCGCGTTTTGAACTGCAGAACAACGGGTCCTTGGACATTGACTCGGTAACGTTGGAAACCGACTATACGGTGATTGATGCGGAAGGTGATAATACGGACGATTTCGGATAGTTTATCGAGGTAGAATTTTTGTATAACACCGACAATTTGGACGAGGTAATTTTCCAAACGACATTAAATGAACTCCAGGACAACCGGAAGCGATCAGTGAGCATGTCTTCTATCCGGAGTTGGACAATGACGGCTTACCCGTCGATGAATCCCACGACCTAGTCGTACAGTTTAACTTCTTGAGCGACGTTGAAGAAGACTTGAACCAATTCCAAGGCTATTCTTTAGAACTAGGTGGACGTTTACAGCCACACAAACCGAAGGTGAGGAGCAGTAAAACGAGAGGAGAAGCGAGAGGTCTAAAAAAAGTGGACGAGCTGCTTGTCAAGAACGTTTCCAGGTTGTCACCTTTGAAGCGGAAACAGAGAATGGTGGAAACAACGATCTTTTATGTTGATGCCGGTGTTGAAAATAAGCAGGCGCTTACCGGGCATTACGACGAAGAAGGTTCATTCGAAGACGATGAAACGGCACGTGCGCTGGGTCTTCATGTGACGGCAGTCGGCCATTATGAATCCCAAGGAGAGATGGAAAAGCAGCCCGACACTTGGGAGGTTTTCAAGACTTGCTAGAGCAAAAGCATGAACACGCGTTGATCTCCGGTCACGCCTATCACGTGCTGACGAATGAGGCGGACGTGCTCATCGATGAATGGCAATAAAACATGGTGTTATCGCCTTTATAGGGCGTTCACAAATATCAAAATTTTTAATGGGAGGCATTCAAAATGGGGATCAGAAAACAGTTAGGCATGGGTGTGACGACAGCCGTTCTCGGTTTGACATTAGTCGGAGGTGGTACGTTCGCGTACTTTAGCGACAGTGTTGAAACGAACAATACGTTCGCGGCCGGAACCCTTGATTTGGAAGCGGAGCCGACGGAAATCATTGACGTGGACAACTTGCAACCCGGCGACGCGATGATTCGTGATTTTGAATTGCAAAACAATGGATCATTGGATATTGATACGGTGACGCTGGAGACCGACTACACGGTGATTGATGCAGAAGGCAATAATACAGATGATTTCGGGGAATTTATCGAAGTGGAATTTTTGTATAACGCCGACAATTTGGATGAAGTCATTTTCCAGACGACATTGAGTGAGCTCCAGGACATGGAACCGGAAACGATCAGTGAGCACGTGTTCTATCCGGAACTCGGCGATGATGGGCTGCCGGTCGATGAGTCCCACGACCTCGTCGTACAGTTTAACTTCATAAGCGACGATGAGGCGGACATGAACCAATTCCAGGGTGACGCTTTAGAGATGGAGTGGACATTTACAGCTACACAAACCGAAGGTGATGAGCAGTAACCAACAACTAAGAGCTGACCCATGAACATTCGTTTTCGGTCAGCCCTTTTTTCTAGAAAACATAAGAAAAACGATAGGAGAGGATCATGATTCTATGAAACTGGGAAAACGATCGCTTATTTTTTTCATTTCCCTTCCATTTATCACCTCTACCGTGTTCCAAGAAGGGTCAATCGCAAATGCGAATGAGTCAGGCCTTTCAGAATTTCCGCCCCCCGTAGATGAAGAGTCGTGGGTTTTGCCCAGGGACATGACGTGGGACGATTATGAACCGGTGCCGGGGATAGATTGGCAAGACACAGACATTGAACCGGACCGGGAAATTAGAGGGGCTATCATTCTCGTTGATTTCCCGGATCAGGAATTTATTTTGTCTCAGCCGGAAGGATCCGATCCGGCCGGGAATCCGATTGATGCCAGCGAGGTTCCGGAGGAAGAACTCGGTGAATGGTGGGAAGATTTCCTTAATACACCGCAAGAACTCAATAACCATCGAACAGTTGATGAATTTTGGATGGAAAATTCTTATGGGGATTGGGGCGTAGAACTGGATGCCTTTGGGCCTTATACGATGGAACACAACGAATTCCAGTACGGGCTCAACGAGTTTGACCAGCAGGAATACATGCCTGAAGGTTATGAGGCTCAAGATCTTGTCCCTGATGCGCAAGAGGCAGCTCAAGAGGATATTGAAAATTCCGGTGTTGATTATGACTTCGAATTTATCGTCCATTCGGGGTATGATGAATCTTCGCTTTGGCAGGAATTTGGAGAAATGATGTTTGAAGGGCCTGAGGACGTTCCGGATGAATTCGGATCTCCGTATGAAGACCATCCTAACTGGGCGAACACTCGCTATGTTGATTGGACATCATGGTTTGCGGCCAGAAGTATCTGGTCTCACGCATACGCCGGGGGATCCGTTCAGGCTGAAAATAGCGGGCAATCCGTGTTCGCTCATGAATTTGGGCATATTGAAGGTCTTGGTGATAATTACAACAACCCTTATGCCGACCCTGTTTCAAGGTCCTACTCGGGTCCTTGGGAACTTATGAGCCGTGGAGCTTTCAATGGCCCCGGCGGTCCGCACACTCGGTGGATGATTCCGGCAACGGAAGGTTCGAGCGCTCCTTCCCACCACATGCTCAGGAATAAGATAAAGCAGGATTTCGTAACGGAAGGGGAAGATTACCTGGAGGTTGATCGTGACGATCTCGCAGAGGAAGGACCGGTATTCGAAGATATTTTAGCGCGGGCAGTGCCATCCGGTTCGGAATTTGAGCATGATAAGCTGCATGGCATTAATGTCACCATGGACGAAGATAAAACGCCGAGAAACGATTTGGAGGATGACTGGCGGGCAGACATGCAGGCCGGCGAGGATTGGTATGATAACTACACGATTGAGGTTGTGGATCAGGTCGGCTTTGACTCTTTCCAACCGGATGCCGGTGTACTGCTGGCGAAAACGAAGGACGAAGAGCAGGCGCCTTTCATATGGGCCATTGACGCACATCCTGAAGATATCGACGAAGTGGATTTTGAAAGACCGGACGGCACAACGCAAATGCTCTCTAAAGGGGATTACCAACAACTCGCGGATGCGCTCTTTAAAGCAGGAACCGCGGATGGTGTTGTCAGCGAGTATACCGACGAAGATAATCGTCTCCATTTTTATGTGTTGGATAAAAACGAAGATGAAGACGGAGCCCTGTCCTATCGCACAGCAGTCCGGCACATGGATGAAGGCGGGCCATATGAACGTGGCGTAGACGTTGACACTAGTACGGTTGAACATGCTGAGCCAGGGCGCGTAGCAGAGTATAATTTTAGTGTGACAAACAGCGGAGAAGAAACAGATCTCGTCCGTCTTGATCTCGACATGGAAAAAGATTGGGATTACATGCTGGAGCATGAAGTCATTGAAGTAGAGGCTGGGGAAACGGTTGATGTTCCGGTCTATGTAGAACTTCCGGAAAATGAACAACTTCCTTCTGATCTCACGTTCTCGGCTACCTCCGAGACGGATGAAGAGCAAGCAGTATCAGTCGAACGCGGAGTTGGAGTAAGTGCGGCAAGTATGGAAGCGCTTGTGGAACAATATGAAGATGAAGGAGCCTTCGAAAACGAGGAAGCTTCTCATGCTTTAACGCTCCATCTAACGGCTGTGAGCCATTTTGAAGAACAAGAAGAAGCGGAAAAAGTCAGCAACCATATGGAAGGGTTTAAAGCCTTGCTCGATCACCAGCTGGAGGAAGAGCTGATTACGGAAGAGGCGTATGGCACGTTTTATACCTATACGGATGAGTTGATCGAAAAGTTGGATTAAGATTGATTCTATCAAAATAAGGGACTATGAAAAAGGTAAAAAAAGCAGAAGGAGATAGAAATGAAAAAACGATGGGTTAGAAAATGCACGATGACCGCGTTTGCATTGGCTTTCGCGTCGTCCTCCTTCTTTTTTGTGGAGGCTTCAGCTGAACAAGAGACAACAGATGAAGGGATGACGCACCTGATAGAAGACGGGGTTACCCAACCGAATTTTTCCTATGAAGACGCAATCAGGGAGACAGTGTACGTAGATACGGATCTAGATACGAATGGTGACGGGACCAATGACCAAATTGCCGCGGACATTATTCGTCCTGCTGAGAGCGATGAAGATCTTGACGTTCCGGTCATTATGATTGCCAGTCCTTATAATGAAAGTATGGGGCGCGGTGAAGAATCAGAGCTTAAAGAATATGAAGATGGAGAACCGGTAAAATTTCCTTTATTCTATGACAACTATTTTGTTCCGCGAGGATACGCGGTTGTCCACGTGGATATGGTAGGGACGAGCCTCTCAGACGGTTGCCCGACGACCGGCGGTTTTGAAGAAACGGAAAGTGTCACGGCCGTTATCGATTGGCTGAATGGCAATGAAGAGGCGAGCACCGGGGATGGCGAGAAAGTCGACGCTGATTGGAGTACAGGCGACGTAGGGATGTACGGAAAATCCTACGATGGGACGCTGGCCAATGCTGCGGCTGCCACAGGGGTGGAAGGATTGGAGACGATCATTCCGGTCACGGCGATTAGCAGTTGGTATGACTATTACCGTGCCAATGGAGCCCTTTATCATTACAATGGTCCGAATGGACTGGCCAATACAGTCGTCAATTCCGAACGGGAAGAGGAGTGTCAACCAGTCTTCGATCAAATGGCTGCAGACATGGATGATGACAGCGGCGATTTCAATGATTTTTGGGATGAACGCAGCTATTTGGATGATGTGGATAACATTTCAGCCAGCGTTTTCTTGGTCCATGGGCTAAATGACCTTAACGTAAAAACGAACCACTTTGGTCAATGGTGGGAAGAACTTGAGAAACATGATGTGGATCGTAAAATCTGGCTTACACAAACCGGCCACACGGAACCGTTTGATTTTCGCCGTGACGAGTGGGTCGATACCATTCATCGTTGGCTGGATCACGAACTACTCAACATTGATAACGGCATCATGGACGAACCGATGGCGGACATAGAAACAGCGCCTACGGAATGGGAGACCCATGATTATTGGCCGGACGAAGAGGCCTCTACCGTTGATCTGAGGATAGGTTCTGACGATGAGCTGCCTGGTATGTTGACAGATGCTCCCGTGCAGGAAGGTGAAAGGCAAAGTTTTACGAACAATCCCCAATCCGAAGATGAATTGGCGGCTGAGCCATTTGAGGAAAGGGACGATCGATTAATGTTTCTGTCTCCGGAGTTGGAAGAGGAAGTGCGTTTCAGTGGAACACCGGAAGTGGATATGCAAGCGACAGTGGATGGCAAAGCCACGAACTTAACGGCTTACATCGTAGACTACGGAAAAGATGAACGTGTGGATCACCAAAGTGGCTCCGGCGGCATGAACATGTTGGAAGAAACAGACTGCTGGGGTGAAAGCACTGACAGAGACAGCGCGTGTTATCACAAACATGAAATTTTAACCCACGAACAAGACTATGAAGTCGTATCTCGTGGCTGGATGGACGCCCAGAACCATGAGACGGTATGGGAGAGCTCTCCTCTTACTCCCGGGGAAAGCTACGATTTTCGTTGGGACACGATGACCCACGATTACGTTTTTAAACCCGGTCACCGCATTGGTGTTGTGATTGCCGGGAGCGACGCCAATTATACCGTTCCGCACGAGGAGGACGTGAATATTGATGTTGATCTCGCGGAGAGTCACATTGAACTACCGATTGTAGGCGGGGAACAAGCCATCAACGTTGGACTGAGCGCGGCCGGTATCCAGGAGGTCGTGGAGCAATTCGATAAAGAGGGGGAATTCGCGAGCGAGGAAGCCACACGTTCCCTGGATGTCCATTTGACGTCCGTGAGCCATTATGAAGAACAAGAAGACATCGAAAAAGTCATCGATCACATGGAAGGTTTTCAACATTTACTCGATCACCAGCTGGATGATGAACGCATATCCGAAGAAGCATATGACCATCTTCTGGATCAAGCCGAAGCTCTTGTTGAAAAGTGGCAATAGATGAACCAAGCCTTATTGATGGGGAGCGAATAACCCCATCCAAATCACTAATCAGTGTAAGGTTGGTATTACAAGTGATCTTTGTCACACCTGCTTCTTGGCGAAAGTCGAATATATCAATCTATGAGGGAGGCTTTCCATGAAATATAGGAAGACAATGCCGATGGCCTTGCTTTTCGCGGTATTACTTATAGGAAGTCCAATGGCAGGAATGGCGGGGGAAGATAATGAAAATGTTGAGGAATCTCCGACGACCGGATTCGAAGACAGCGACGGTGAAGAATGGACGAGCCATGAAGATGAATTGGCGTTTCTTGAAGAAGTGGCGGAGCAATCGGAGCGCATGACGTATTCCGAGATCGGAACGTCCGTAGAAGATCGGCCCCTGCACTTAGTGCAAGTGGGCGATCCGGCACCGCCAGCGGATGAAGAAGACATTGCCGAAGATCGCAACATGCTTGTTATCGGTTCTCAACACGGGAATGAGCCGGCCGGTCGGGAAATGGCGTTGCAAATGCTTCGGGATTTGGCGTTTACCGATGATGAAGAATTGGAAGGGCAGTTGAATGATGCAACGATCATGTTTATCCCAACGGCCAACCCGGATGGCAGAGAGGATAATACACGTACTAACGCCCAGGATATTGACATTAATCGTGATCATTTGAATCTAATTACTCCTGAAATTCAGACAGTAGCGGAAGTGCTGGAGCAATACAACCCGGATATTACTGTTGATGCTCACGAAAGACCCTCGGCCACAGGAGATCCAGACATGGAAATGTTGTGGCCGCGCAATTTGAACGTGGACGAAGATCTCCGTGACTTAAACCAGGAGATGGTGGAAGAATACTTGTTTCCTGATGTGGAAGATGCAGGTTTCTCCACTGGTTTGTACGGCACGCCGGGTGGAGCCGGTGGTGGCGATGAGCGAATTTCGCGAAACGTTTTAGGTCTTCGTCATGGATTGGGTTTGCTGACTGAAACCGCCGGGGAGCAAGATCCACAATACCGGGTTGATGCCCAGGTAGAAACGGTGGAGTCCGTGTTGAATTTCTACAACGAGCGAATGGATGATATTGCCACTGAAGTAGATGAAGCCCCGGACCGCAGAGCTACCGATGGCGAAGAGCAATCCGAACCGTTCTATCTCGATGGGGCAGATAATTGGGAATCGACCGAAATGTTAGACCCTCATCCATGTGGCTATTTACTCCACTCATCACAGGTGGACGAGATAAGTGATCTTGTTGAAAGGTTCTCGTTGGAGACTGAAAATGTGAGCGAAGATGGTGTGTTTGTCACCATGGCTCAGCCAATGATGACCGTTGTGCCGTTTTTGCTGGATGAGCGGGCAACTTACAACGAAGTGAACGGATTAGCGCTGGACGATTGTACGGATCCGGGTTCGGTAGAACCACCGGAACCGCTGGAACCAGCGCAGTATGAGACTGATTTTTCCGAGTACGAAGTTGGTGACCCTCCGACTGATTGGTCCTCGTTATGGCGGAATAGTCGTTGGACGGTACTGGATGAGCCGAGTCGTCTAGAGCATCATGTGTCTTCCGGTGGTCAACGGACGATGTTGGCCTGGGACGAGGTTGATGATGTTCATGGAGATGTGGAAGTGTCCGGCTTGGTGCGTGCGATTGATTCCGGTGATACATTATTCCAGCTCCATCTCCATGGCTCTGAGAAGGAAGATGCAGAAAACAGCTACTATATTGACTTGCGTAGCGATGATCAGGTACGAATCAACCGTAATTTGGACGGTACTTTTTCTACGCTAGAGACGGCTGATGTGCCTTTTACAGTAGAAGATTATGCTTGGTACCAAGTTGTCTTACAACGGGAGGATGAAACACTAAGAGGAAAAGTATGGCCCTATGGTGAGGAAAAACCTGATGAATGGCAGGTGACTGTGGAAGATCCCGCTCACAATCAGGGGCAGGTTGGTATGGGTCACCTTAACACAAACGTGATCAATGAATGGGCTTTTATCGGGGTTGGCACCGGTGATGAGTCTGCACCCATAGCAGCAGACGATCTTCTCCCTGATGTAGATACAACAGTCTTACAGGATCGCGTTGATGATATTCGTGCAGAAGAACTGAATGAGGATGATTTTACGGAATCAAGCTGGCAAGACCTGCAGCATGCCTTAGCACAAGCTGATGAGGTGTTGGGTGATCCAGACGTAACCCAGAATGAAGTTAATCAGATATTGGGAGACTTGAACGAAGCTTACAAAGGACTACAAACCCTCCCGGCATCATATGAGACCGACTTCTCCGAAGGACAAGTTGGCGGTCCTCCGGCTGGATGGTCATCGTTGTGGCAGGGGAGTGCCTGGACATTGCTCGATGAACCCAGCAGATTAGAGCATGTCGTTGTCGGTGACGGGCGTAGGGCAATTACATGGAATGAAGTTGATAAAGTACATGGTGATGTAGAAGTGTCTGGGTTGGTGCGCGCGACTGAATCCGGTGATACATTATTCCAGCTTCATCTCCATGGATCTGAGGAAGGAGATGTAGAAAACAGTTACTACATCGATTTGCGTAGCGATGATGAGATACGGATCAATCGTAATTTGGATGGTACTTTCTCGGTTCTGGAGACAGCTGATGTCCCATTCACAGTGGAAGAAGATACTTGGTATGAAGTTGCGCTGCAACGGGAGGATGATAATCTTCGGGCGAAAGCATGGCCTCATGGTGAAGAGGAACCCGAAGATTGGCAAGTCACAGTTGATGACAGTTCCCACAGTTATGGTGGTGCCGGTCTCGGTCATGTGACAACTGGCATGGTTAACGAATGGGCATTTTTCAGTGTTGGTACCGGCGATGAAGAGGCCCCGCGTGCGCCGGGGGACCTGCTTGATCCAGAGGTTGATGAAACGGAACTGCAAAACCGCGTAAATAAAATTTATGAAGAGGACTTGAATGAAGAGGACTACACGGATGAAAGCTGGCAGGATCTGCAAGATGCCTTGGCCCATGCCGAAGATGTGCTCGATGATCCGGGGGCATCCCAAGACGAGGTTGATGGCGCCTTAGATGATTTGAATCATGCTCGTGATGGGTTGGAGGCGATCACTCCAATAAGCGCAGCGGATATTGAAGCTGTCGTTGAGGATCTGGCCAGCGACGGCGAAATTGCCGATGATGAAGCCATGCGCGCTTTAACCGTGCATTTAACCTCTGTCCATCATTATGAAGATCAAGGTGAAGCGGAAAAAGTTGTTCAACATATGGAAGGATTCCATGATTTACTTGACCAACAACAAGAGAATGCACTCATCTCTGAAAGAGCCTTCGATATTCTCAGCGCCCAAGCGGATGAATTGGTTCAAGAATGGCAATAAAATATAAGTCCCTCTGTGTTAAGGCGCAGAGGGGCAATGATTCCTAGGTTGGAGGGAATGAACATGCAAAAGTTAAAACAGGTAGGCGTCACATCGATTGGAATATTATTAATGTTCACACCATTACAAGTGTTGGCGGATGATCACTCTGAGCAGAAACCGACAGCTGTTGGCGATGGGGGCGCGGTTGCTACGGAACATCCCAAAGCCTCTAAAGCTGCAACAACTATTTTGGAAAATGACGGTAATGCTGTCGATTCGGCAGTGGCCGCTGCAGCGACGCAAGGTGTTACTCGTCCCTTTTCCGGAGGAATTGGCGGAGGAGGGTTCATGCAAGTTTACCTTGAAGAAGAAGACGAATTTGTGGTCATAGACCACGTGATCGAAACGTCTGAAAACTTCGGTCCGACTTCTTTTATCAATCCGGAAACTTCGGATTATTATCCTGCAGAGGTGAGACAAACGAGTGGTATGGCAACTGGGATCCCCGGGGTTATAAAAGGTTGGGAAGAGGCTTTAGAAGAGTATGGAACGATGTCGTTTAGTGAAGTCTTGGAACCAGCCATTCAAGTAGCGGAAGAAGGATTTGCCGCTAATGAAAATTTTATTCGTGAAATAGAAGATAATCTAGAGAAATTTGGATTATTTGAATCTACAAAAGAGGTATACCTCGACGAAGACGGGAATGTCCCCGAACCGGGAACAATTATGGAAAACCCCGATTTGGCAGATACGTATCGATTAATTGGAGAGCATGGAAGTGATGCTTTCTATGAAGGCGAGATTGCCGAAGCCATCATTGATACCATTCACAACCCCCCGGTTGTTGATGACCCTGAGCACGAAATTCTCGCGGGGAATATGTCGATGGATGATTTAAGCAATTACGAAGTGTTGCCTCGTGACCCAGTACACGTCAATTATCGAGGATACGATGTTTATAGTTCAGCGCCATCTTCTAGTGGCGTTACAATTGGTCAAACCTTAAATATTCTGGAAGGGTTTGATCTGGATAATAGTGATCGTACAGAAGGGATGCATTATTTTATAGAAGCATCCAGATATGCATTTGCCGATAGAGATGAGTACCTAGGAGATTCCCGTCATACGGAGATTCCCGTTAATGGCATGCTTTCAAAAGAGTATGCAGAGGAACGACAGCAAAATATTTCAGATGATAGCGCTACCTTAGGTCAAGTGGAACCGGGTGATCCATGGGCTTACAATGATCTGCAGACTTTTGCGGAGGAGGATGAGGATTTAGTGGAAGCGGATCC
Organism: Salicibibacter kimchii; assembly: GCF_003336365.1. Taxonomy (GTDB): domain Bacteria; phylum Bacillota; class Bacilli; order Bacillales; family Marinococcaceae; genus Salicibibacter; species Salicibibacter kimchii. Next base: position 3,121,890 of record NZ_CP031092.1, read on the forward strand.
ATCCTCGGAGACCATTCATTTGTCTGTTAGTGATCGTGACGGGAATGTCGTCAGTTATACTTCCACGATCAATTTGATGGGTGGAAACGGTATGGTGGTTCCCGGCTATGGATTTCTTTTGAATAATGGCTTTAACTCGAGAACAGCTACCGATAGTCCGGATCATCCCAATTATCCGAGGCCGGGGCTTCGAATGATTACGACGATGTCCCCAACTATCATCATGGATGATAATGACCCAGTGCTTGCAGTTGGTTCTCCCGGTGGTGGTAGGATCATTACAACCAATTTGCAAGTGATCGTTAACCACCTTGACTTCGATATGAGTCTGCCTGAAGCGATTGAAGATCAAAGATTGTCTCAAAGGAACTTGTCTCATGGTGAAACGCAATATGAAGGCATTTACGAAGAAGAATATGGAACACTTTTCGATGAACTGGAGGAAATGGGACATGGGTTTTATCCGGACGATGCTGTTCAAGGTATCAGTGCGGTGGCAGGGTTGGAATTTATGTCAGATGGTGAAGTGCGTGCAGCTGCCGAACCGGAAAGAAGAGGCGGCGGAAGTGCCATGGCCCTTGATGTTGAAGACATAGAGGACCCTGACCCAACAACCGTATCTTCGATCATTGCTCTTGTTGAGCATTTTGAGAAAGAGGGAGCATTCGCCAATGAGGAAGCGTCTCATTCCTTAATCACTCATCTAAATGCAGTCAGCCACTATGAAAATCAAGAAGATGCCGAGAAAGTCGTCGAACATATGGAAGGTGGATGTAAGGATCTGCTTAATCATCAGCACGACAATGATTTAATTTCTGATGAAGCGTATGAAACGCTTATTGACCTGACTGATGATTTAATTGAGAAATGGCAATAGAAAAAAACTGATGAGAGAGATTTCACTATGTGAAGCATTGGACATGACATGGATACGGGTCTCTACAGAAGTGTATGAAAATCTTCAAATCCAAGTTAGAGCTTAGTGGAGGCCTAAGATTAGATGAAAGGTTTCTGTATCCATGCTCATCGAGGGAGGTGATGCCTTATGCCGGAGAAATAGTTCGCTCTTTATCTAAGAAAATATGAAAATTATTAAGGAGGAGAAGATTGGTATGAAGAGCGTATATCGTAAATCGACATCGATCCCCTTATTTTTCTCACTGTTGCTTATTGTAAGCCCAATGGGAGGCGTTTCGGCGCAAGAAGAAGAGAACGAGGAACCTCCGACGACCGGATTCGAAGACAGCGACGGTGAAGAATGGACGAGCCATGAAGATGAATTGGCGTTTCTGGAAGAAGTGGCAGAGCAATCGGACCGCATGACGTATTCCGAGATCGGAACGTCCGTGGAAGATCGGCCTCTGCACTTAGTACGAGTGGGAGATCCAGCACCGCCAGCGGATGAAGACATTGCCGAAGATCGCAACATGCTGGTTATCGGTTCTCAACACGGGAATGAGCCGGCCGGTCGGGAAATGGCGTTGCAGATGCTCCGGGATTTGGCGTTTACCGATGCTCAAGAATTGGAAGAGCAGTTGAATGATGCAACGATCATGTTTATCCCGACGGCAAACCCGGATGGCAGAGAGGCTGATACACGTGCCAACGCAAATGATGTGGATATCAATCGTGATCACCTCAGCCTTGAAGAACCTGAGGGACAAATCATCGGAGACGTTTTAGATGAGTTTTCTCCCGATATCACGATCGATGCCCATGAAAGACCTACGGCCACCGGTGACCCTGATATGGAAATGTTGTGGCCGCGCAATTTGAACGTGGACGAGAATCTCCGTGACTTAAACCAGGAGATGGTGGAAGAATACTTGTTTCCTGATGTGGAAGATGCAGGTTTCTCCACTGGTTTGTACGGTACCCCGGGTGGAGCCGGCGGAGGCGATGAGCGGATTTCACGAAACGTTTTAGGTCTTCGGCATGGATTGGGTTTGCTGACTGAAACCGCCGGGGATCAAGATCCACAATATCGGGTTGATGCCCAGGTGGAAACGGTGGAATCCGTGTTGAATTTCTACAGCGAGCGGATGGATGCCATCGCCACTGAAGTAGACGAAGCCCCTGATCGCAAAGCGGCCGCGGGTGAAGAACAATCCGAGCCGTTCTATCTGAATGGGGCGGACAACTGGGAGCCGACCGAAATGTTAGATCCGCACGCATGTGGCTATTTGCTTCATGATTCACAGGCTGAAGAAATTGAGCGGCATATCGACGCCTTTTCACTGGAAACGGAAGAGATAGGTGAACACGGGGTTTTTGCTACCATGGGTCAGTCGATGATGACTGTTATCCCCTTGTTGATGGATGGCGAAGCGACTTACAACGAAGTGAGCGCCATGCCGTTGGAAAATTGTGAAGACCCGAGCGTCACGGCTTCCGGCTTACAAACGCTCGTAGGACAGTTTGAGGAAGATGGCGAGTTCGAAGGCGATGATGCGCCTCATTCATTGGATATCCATTTAGAAGCCGTAAACCATTATGAAAACCAGGAAGAAACGGAAAAAGTCGTTGAACATATGGGCGGTTTTCATGATCTTTTGGATCATCAGTTGGACAACGAATTGATTTCTGAAGAGGCTTTTGAAATTCTGAGCACGTTTGCTGATGATCTGATCGCAAACTATGAAACAACGTTTGATGCTACCAGCGCCATGGACCATGTCGAGCATTTAAGTGTGGACATCGGCCCACGGGTGGCCGGCAGTGACGAAGAGGTAGAGGCTGCCGATTATATCTACGATGAATTTGAAAGTCTCGGCTATGAAACGTCTACCCATGAATTTGAGATTCAGGACGGTGACGAGTCACAAAATGTGATCGCGGTGAAAGAAGCGGAAGACGTGGAAGATCCGGAGATCGTTTACCTCACCGCGCACTATGATACTGTTCCCGATTCACCGGGAGCAAATGATAACGCTTCCGGGACGGGGAGCTTGCTGGAACAAGCCCGCGTGATGCAAGATATGCCAACGGATAAAGAGATTCGTTTTGTCGCTTTCGGTGCTGAAGAGATTGGTTTGGTTGGTGCGTTTGAATATGTCGACCAGTTGTCCGAGGAAGAGATTGAGCGCAGTGAAGCTGCTTTTAACATGGATATGGTCGGAACAACCTGGGAACCGGCCACGCAACTATACGTAAATGTTGTAGACGGACAACCGAACACAGTTTGGGAGCAGGCAGAAGCAGCTGCTGATCGATTAAACCTTGATGATCCTTTTCTTTTTGAAAGAGGAGCTTCCGATCATGAAGCTTTTTATGAGGCAGGGGTCGATGCCGCCAACTTTATCTGGAGAGAACCCGGAACGCATGAGTTAGAACCTTGGTACCACACGCCGGAAGATACCATAGATCGTGTGGATCCGGATAAGGTTCAACATGTCGGTGACCTGATTAATAAAGCGGTCTCTGGACTAGTGATCGAATAAGCTTCATCGTTAAGCGCTAATCATAACCCTCTGTGAAAACTGGGAAATGTCACAGAGGGTTTTTGATTTAGGGTTGCATTAGGCTGTCGTTGATGCACAAACGTACTATAAGGACATACCCATGACACCTCTGTTTAGGATAATATTGCCTGTTCTCTCCGCAGAGACTGATATGATTACTGATATTGGTTAGCCCCGACTTGAACTACGTCTAATCCGAATCCACGCTCACTATTTTCGTTAAATTACACTATTAAGTTGATTTTTTTCCGCTCTATCGCTTAAGCTCCATGTAGCATATGGTCTATACAAGGGAAGAGGGATCGTCGATGACAAAAACAAAATACACACTGATTTTGTTGGGGATTTTTAACCTGATTCTCTTCATCGTTCATTTGACAGACTTTTCTTTCCTTTTTTTGAAACCTACAGGTTCCATCATTCCTATTGTGATCAATATGATCGTTCTGGCGGCCATTGGTTTCCGAACTTCCCGCATTCGTCACGTGGGTTTTTACAGGCTTATTCCTTAGTATGCCAATATTGCTGGTACATAGATTTATGGTTTTGATGTCGGATAATAGCTATACGACGAACCGGAAAATAAAAGGATGGTTATAATGATGAAACAAAATGTTAAAAAATTATTGATCGGCTTGTGCATTGTCATACTTATCGGTTTCAGCTATAACCAATATAAAGAACGGGAAATGTATGAAGCAAGTATTTCGAGTGAACTGAAGAGCGACTTTCACAGTTTGGTTACTGCTATGGCCCACAATCAAACTTATTATGAGGAAATACTGGAGACGGACCGGATCACGAAGCGCCATGCTCATTTGCTAGCACTTCGAACATACAACGGAGACATCTCGCGGATAAAAGATGAGTATGAGCGTTTGGCCGTCGAATTCGAACGTTTAGAGCCAAGGACAATTGAAAACGATACATCCGTAAATGCCATAGAGATTGGCAGTTATTTTAGCGAATTAGCTGATTATCAAAGATTTGAACCAGAAGAGATGGATGACGTGCTTCTTGAACTTGACGCTGATGAAAGGGAGAAAATAGAGCATGTAAAAGCCTTAAACTCAGTATGGCTCGAAGCTGCAGAAAGAAATGTTGAAGGTGTGACGGTGAGGAACGGTAAAGTCAACTTCGACGCACGTACATATGAAAATTATTATGGAGAGGATAGCCTTTCAAATGATTTTTGGGTGGATATGTTCGTTGAATTAGATGAAGAAACACTTAAATTTTTGAGACAACGTAATTTATCCAGCATCGGAGAACGATTGGAGTGAGATTCAATCATAGTGGGATGTGCTGTCGGCGAGGCCCACTATCAATTATAAAAGCAGGTATCCGAAGACCGATCTTGAGGACTCAGATGGATCCTGTGCATCGCATAGAGTCCGCTAAAACCATTCCTGAGGACTCCGATGGATCCCGCATAACACAAAGAGTCCTCAAAACCCAATCTCAAGAGCAAATCTGATACGCAATTAGCTCCCGTCCATTTTTTCATTTCAGATTAAAAAAATACTTCAATCGTCAAATTTTAACTTATATTTAGATTTTTGTAAAATATTTCGGCTATTTAAAAGGCCAAATCTCTTCAGTATCGTTTTTCTTGTTACCGACTCTGGTTAGTGGCACAACTGCAATGTTCCCGCTAGTTTTATTGTTTGCATCAGTAGATACGACAACGGATGGTCTTAGGCCAGATTTTTCGTCATTTGCCCTTCTTACCCGAAGATGTTAAGTTAGAGGCAAAGTGACAACGAAGGAGCTCCTTATCATGACAGTGAAAGAACTGGAAGATGAGTTAAATCTATTAAAATCGGATTACGTTCGTATTCAAGGTGACGTAGATAAATTGGAGTCCGTTGGCGGGAACGTTCGGCCGGCGACACGGCAACTCCGTCATTTGGAGGATGAGATCAGTCGTGTTCGTCAACAGCTAAAAGAATCAAAGCAATAACTAAGGCTTATGGGTTCCCTTTTAATGAAGGGAGCTCGTATTTTTTTGTGGACTGAAGACTGGAGAGAACGCTGATGTTGCAGAAGCTATTCCAACTACAAGAACATGATACAACGATCAAACAAGAATTGGTTGCCGGTATAACGATCTTTTTTGCGGCCGCGCACATCATTATCGTTAATCCGACGATTTTAGCTGACAGCGGCATTCCCTTTCAATATGCGATGATCGCGACGGTGCTTGTGACTTTTATTGGCAGCTTGCTAATGGGCCTATATGCGAATGTCCCTCTCGCGCTCGCGCCGGGGATGGGGATTAACGCATTTTTTGTCTATACGCTCGTCCAAGGGTATGACTTAAGCTGGCAAATGGGCCTTGCCGTTGTGATTGTATCGGGATTGCTCCTCATGGTTGCCACGTTTACGCCGCTAGCAGCCAAGTTGTCCGATGCTGTGCCGGCATCGCTAAAATACAGCATTAGTGCGGGGATCGGTTTGCTACTTGTGATGATTGGCTTGCAGATGGGCGAAGTGATTGTAGGCGACCCTGAAACATTGATCAGCCTCGCCCCGCTTGACTCCCCATCCCTGGCCTTTACACTGTTCGGTTTATTGCTTATTTTAATTCTTTATGTAAAAAAAATAAGAGGCGCTTTCGTGATCGGCCTTTTGTTAACAACAGCGGTCCTTTATTTAACGGGATTCGGCGGGGAACCTGAGAGTGAACCGCTCGATTTGGGCGGCTACCTTGGGATTTTTACCGCAGCAGATTTTAATGGGCTACTGCACGCTCCTTTTTGGATGGCTGTTTTTTCATTAACGTTGCTCGTTCTTTTTGACACTTTGGGGCTTGTGCACGGACTTGTGCCCTACAATAAAGATGTCAATAAAGTGTATCAAGCGAGCGCGATCAACGCCGGGATCAGCGGCTTTTTCGGCACCTCGCCAACGGTGCTCGTCGTCGAGAGCGCGGCAGGGACGGCCGAAGGGGGAAAAACAGGATTAACCGCTGTGACCGCCGGTTTTCTTTTCTTGTCAAGCTTCGCGGTGATGCCGTATATTTCCGCAATTCCGGAGGCGGCGATCGCGCCGATTTTAATGATCGTCGGCATGTCCATGGCGGAGAAATTGCGCGATATCCCGGGAGATTTTACCGAATGGTTCCCTGCCGGTTTAACGGCGATTCTCATTCCACTCACGTACTCGATTATTGATGGGCTAGCCGCAGGATTCATACTGTATCCGTTGTTGAAATGGGCGACAGGCCGGCGGAGCGAAGTACACCCGTATCAATATGTGATCGCGTTGTTGTTTATCTGTAATTATGCCCTATTGATTATATAGGAAAAAAACATCCGTTCACGAGGACGGATGAAAGGTTATGTTTTGTTCGTCAATCGCATAGACCAATAGACGAGCATTATTGCCGAATCCCTAAAATGTGTGTTTCTATCGCTTTTGCCACGCCATCTGTGTCATTGTCGGCGGTTTCCGTATCGGCGTATTGTTTTACGTCCCCTTCCGCGTTGCCCATCGCGATGCTAAAACCGGCCGTTTCGAACATGGATAAATCATTGTAATTATCGCCAATCGCGATCGTGTTTTCGGGAGTGAAGCCAAGCTGTTTTGCCATCATTGTCAATCCGCTGCCTTTCTCGGCATCCACAGGCATGAGTTCAATGTTGTCCCTCCCCGAAGATGTAAGCGCGATGCTCGGATTGGCTTCCCAAGCGGTGCGAATGGTTTGTAATTTTTGCGGGAACAGGGATAGAACGAGAAATTTATAAGCGGTAAAATCATAACTCGGGATATCCTCGGGAGCCGGAAGCATTTTAACCCCCATGTTATTGAGCTGACGATCGGCCTGATCGCGTATGATGGCCGCCATTTTCCCGCCGTCGTCTTTTTCGCGGGCATACTCGTTGAGGTCATCCAAAAAGAACTGATAGGCGTCGGCCGTCGTATAAAGCCCTTCAGACGTTGCAAGATGAAAATAAAAATGCCGTTCGTGCAGCCAGGAAGCAATATCGGTGGCGACATGAAGGCCGAGGTGTTTTTCCGCTAAAAGATGGCCGTTGTGATCGGCGATCGTTGCACCGTTTGCGCAAATGTAACCATCAGCCGGAATGCCGGCGGTTGTGACGATGTTTTTTGCATCTTGCATGGTACGGCCGGTCGCTATGATGAAGGCGTGCCCCTCACGCTGCAGGCGCTGAATCGCGGAAATCGTGTAGTCACTGATTTCTTTTTCTGTATGTAGTAATGTCCCATCCATGTCGATCGCTACTAACTTCATCGTTTCACCCACTTTACCTGAGGATACCCTTATCATTCTACAACAGTCCGGGTCGGGAGAAAAGCAAATGTCATTGAAGGTGATGAATGTGGGCACGGGAAAAATAAAAGGGATTCTCGTTGGTGTTGCTGTGATTATCGTCATTTATTTGGCCTCGCAAGTCGGCGATGTCTGGAGCCCGACACGTCTTCGTGATTACATCGAAGGGTTTGGGATTTTTGCACCGTTATTGTTCCTTCTTCTCAGCGGATTGCGACCAATCTTTTTTGTCCCCGCTTCCATTGTCGGTTTTACCGGCGGGCTGCTTTTTGGTCTATGGGGCGGAGCGGTCCTCGCCATCATCGGTTCATTGCTTGCTGCTGCTCTAGGATATATAATGGCCCAATATCTTGGGGGCCGTTGGGTTGAAAAAAAGATGGAGGGTGGGCGGTTGCTCGTTTTTAAAAACCAGCTGTTGCGCTACGGGTTTTATTACGTGTTATTTTTAAGGCTCATCCCGATGCTCAGCTTTGATCTGATCAGTTATGTTTGCGGATTCGCGCAAACGCCTTTTCTTAAATATATCATGGCGACAGCCATCGGCGTTTTGCCGGGAACGATGATTTTCACCTTGATGGGCACAAGTGTAGCCGCCGGGGACACGGAAATGTTGCTTCTCATTCTCGGGATTGTGTTTCTTTTGCTTGTTGCCGGGTTGATCTATTACTTTGTCAAAAAACGTTCCGGTAATATATAAAAAAATCGTACTATTGTAAAAAAGTCTCGAAAAGCGGGTCGGGACGCATACCTTTTTGCTAAACTGGATATAGATTATTGAGTTCCAAAAAGGAGGAAATCAACATGAACAAGAAATGGTTGTATTCTTTGCTTTCCGGTGTATTCGCGGTAGGAATGCTCGCTGCTTGCAACGGGGATATGGAAGAGGACCCGGGCATGCCTGAGGAAGGCGACATGGGTGAAGAAGAAGGCGATCTGTAAAACACGATAGATGAGCACTGGCTTATGAAAGCCGGTGCTCAATTTTTTTAACACGATTGAGATGTTTTTTTATAGAAACGTAGTCTTGTTTTCGTCGTCTTGAAATCTTTGAAACACTCCTGTAAAAATCTTTCGCAAACTTTCTATTGGTGCCAACATTTGGACCATGGTATAATCTTCCCTCCCCTTTTCATGGGCGATGAGCCTTGCCATAATGCGTATAGGAGGTGCTTATACATGCAAAAATATCTATTAGCATTATCAGCTTTTTTGCTCGTTCCGGCGGGAGCGATGGCAGAGGAAGAGGATGTCAGATACATAGAGGGAGATGAGCATAGATCAGTAACCGTTGCCGGATACGCTGGAGGAAGCGTGAACGTTAACGTCTCGGGCGGTGATTGGGATGCGGTCACGCATACGACGGCGGAAGACAAGTTCCGTTACATTTGCGATGAGCTCAATATCGAGGTGCCGGAAGACGTAGATAAGGATCAGGCGGATCAAGAAAAACCGGAAGATGATCCTGCTGAAGAGAAGGAGAAAGAAGAAGGCAAACCGGAAGAAGAATCGACGGAAGAAGAACGACCGGAGCAAGAGCAGCCGGAAGAGGAGCTGGCTGACGAAGAGCAACCGGAGCAAGAGCAACCGGAAGAAAACAATGACGGCAGCAATGGAAACGAAGGCTCCAATGAAGAAGAAGGAAATGGCCAGCAACAAGAACCGGGCGAAGGTCAAGTCGATGAGCAAGACAATGAACAAAATAATGATCAAAACTTCGAAACGGAAAGTGAATTCGAGCAAGAAGTGATTCGCTTGACGAATGAAGAAAGAGAAGCGCAAGGCCTAGAGCCGCTAGAAGGCGACAGCGAGGTTTCTGATGTAGCACGTGTGAAATCCGAAGACATGCGCGACAGCAATTATTTCTCCCACGATAGCCCGAATTATGGCTCACCATTTGATATGATGGATCAATTCGGCATTGATTATATGGGTGCAGGTGAAAATATTGCCGCCGGGCAACAAACGCCTGAACAAGTCGTTGAAGGCTGGATGAACTCAGACGGACACCGCGCCAACATTCTTAACGAAGACTTTACACACATCGGTGTCGGCCATGCTGAAGGCGGTAGCCACGGCCATTATTGGACACAAATGTTCATAACCGAATAGGGAAAAATACAGTGCAGCAGGTGGCCAATGAGTGGTCGCCTGTTGTTTTTTATAAAAGAGCGTCTAGGGTTCGGATCTAGCGCCATTTCTTTAGATGAGCCGTTTTTATATCGCAAGGAGGCGTCTTACGGTTTAATTTCAGCGAATGCTCTGATTTTATATCGTAAGGAAACGTCTTGCGGTCTAATTTCAGCAAATGCACTGTTTTTAGATTGCATAAAGCTGTGTTGCTGGAACTGCTAAACTAAAGTGACCATTTCCGCTAAATAAAAATGAACACTTTCGAAATTTTTCTACCCCGATCTTGTCCTCGAAGGGATCAAAGGGGAATAACATAAAAAAGGATCGCGAAAAAGTGGGCAGCTGACCCGGCAATTACAAATAGGTGCCAGATGGCGTGATGATAAGGGAAACGAGCCCACAGATATAAAAATGCGCCTGTCGTGTAGAAAACACCCCCAATGATGAGTAACACCAATCCTTCGGTTGGAACTACAGCAGCAAGGGGTCTCCACGCAATAACAATAATCCAGCCCATCACAATATAAAGGAGCGTTGACAACACTCGAAAGCTTTTAACAAAAAAAACTTTAAATACAATACCTGTGATTGCAAGTCCCCATATTATGCCAAACAACGCCCAACTTATGGCCCCTTCCAGTGCATGGAGAAGGATAGGGGTATACGTTCCGGCAATAAACAAGTAGATCGAGGAATGATCGAGTATTTCAAATAGGTTTTTTGCTTTCCCTTTCGGAAGACTATGCACGAGCGTAGAGCATACATAGAGCAATAACATCGTGGCGCCGAAAATGGAAACACTGACGATGTGTAAAGGGGTGCCGATGTGTGTCGCGTATACAATTAACAGCACAAGTGCAGCGATGCTTAAGAGACTTCCGATCCCATGGGTGACCGCGTTTGCTATCTCTTCTTTTTTAGTGAAAATATGGGAATGATCAAGCAAAGTAAGCCCCCTTTCTTTCTAAATTATAACAAAAGCTAAGGGTTTATTGCGAAAAGGCGGCAGCGGCGAGAGTGGATTGATACAGCCGATGCAACTTTGCGAAACAGGACCCGTCCTCAGCCATGGTGGATTCACGGGTGGTAATACGTTCGCTAAAAAGCGTTCGGGTAACGCCATACGGACAAATAGCGTGTGAGAATCGGGATAATAGTCCGCAAGAGGCATTCATACGGACAATTCGAGTGTGCGAACCGGAAGAAAAGTCCGTAAGAGGCATTCATACGGTCAAACTAAGCGTTCGATCCTCGATAAATGTCCGTAAGAAGCTTTTTAGTGTGTAGTCGGGAGGAGCTTATTATATAGAAACGACCGACATTCGGCAAAATACGGGAGTTGAGTGTGCTAACGTTATCGCTCATGCCTCTAACAGGTTTCCGATTTTTATATAACAGATAGTCGTGTTACGCGTTTTTCTTCAGCCAAATAAATATGTTTGTAAAGATCATAGAGATAATAAACAGCAGATAATAAAAAACAAACAGATGGAAAAGGTTGATCCCATAAAATGGACGGAAAAAATCCATTGCCATCAAAATAGGTCCGAACACAAATCCAAGAATCGCTGATAGCAATAGGCCATAAAGATAAACATTTTTATTATTTTTCAACGTCCATTGGTAGAGCAACATAAACAGGACCGGAACGAAGGAAGCATCCACCCCAAAACTGGGTAGGAATGGGACAAATTGATAAGGATAATCCCATAAGCCGAATTCGATCATGATCCGATCTGCATACAGGAACCATGCGTGATAATTAAATCCAAAAAACCCAAGTAAAAAGGCTTTACTGCGGTCGATTGCAAAAAACAGCACCACCAAAGGAATAACAATAATGCCAACTTCAAACCAAAACTGCCATGTGCCCGGATGTGAGAAGGACTGCCAATAGTCCATTTGCATTTGAGTTAATTGTTGATTGGCGGACCGTAAGATCTCTAATTGTTGTTGTTGATCTTCCTGCATCGTTATCGTTTTCCCCCGAATGGCAAAGATTAGTTTTATTTTCTTCATTTTTGCAGGAAATATGCGGAAAAGATGCTTTTTGGTATACTCAAGGAAAGATCATGGTGATTTCTTCGCCTCGGGACTGCTTCATCTTCTGAGATGGAGGTAGGGTAAAAATCAACCGATGTTGAAAAAAATACAACAGTGTCAGCACAAGTACAATGAAGACAACTGCGATAATGATCTTGTTTTAAAGATTCGTTTATACACCGATATGAATAGTACCACGGCCTGAAAAACGGATCCCTGGAGGATGGTACTATGACAACCATTTGGCGTATGCATATCAAACCGGAAACGAATGGTGGCTACACGAGAAAAGACGCTTGGGAGTATTGCTTGCAGCATGGGGTTATCGGCATTGGTTACGGCATGGATAAAGACATCGGCGAACCCTTGCCGAGCGAGGAATATATACCGTTTGCCGAAGAAATGTATCATGATTTTCCAGGCTGGAAAAATTCGATGAATGCTTTTGTGAAACAAATGAAAAAAGATGATTTAGTCTGGCTAGAATTTGCCGGCCGCTATTATCTGGCAAAGATTACAGGAGATGCCCAGTACAATTCGAACGTACCGGAACTTGATCTTTTTCATACAAGAGCTTGTGAGATCAAGGAAATAGGCGGATTGGATGTGGTGCCCGGAGGCATACAGACACGATTTATTCGAGGAAGAACAATTCATCGTGTGCATAGCTCAATCCTTTATGATTACTCAATTGCTGTCTATCATGGAACGCCGCATCAAGTCGAGATCCAAGATATTCTTGCTTACTTAAGTGCTTATGACCTGGAAGATTTGGTTGGCCTTTATTTGCAGTATAAACTCGATTACAAAATAATTCCGAGCACTTGCAAACCGACGACAAAAAGAATTGAATATACACTTGTCCGCAAGGGAAATCAAGGACAGATAGAAACCGCCGCCGTTCAAGTGAAAAAAGGAGATGTGCACTTAAAAGCCAGCGAATACATTGATCTCCCATATGATGTCATTTACTTATTTGCCGAAAATGAAAACTACGAAAAAAATGAAACAGACGAAAGGGTAAAGTTTATTTCAAAAAGTGATGTAATAAATTTTGTTAAGGAATACAAGTCTTTCTTGCCATCAAAATTAATTCATTGGCTTGGGTGAATCCGGAGATAAATATGCACTCCCAAAGGAAATAATTCGGTACGGACATTCATCAAAAAAGGTCAACCAATATTACATAGATAACATGTAGTACTGATTAACCATTCGTTATACGAAGTAGCTAATCCTAGATACGTAATACAGTTCTATTGTAGACCGAAGGTGTTGGCAGCATCTTCGGTCTTTTTAGCTGCAATTCACCTCATTCTCATCTTTTTAAGCTTCTCTAATAATTCCTTTAGAGACTGGTGAGTTGCTTTGATTTGTGTTTGATACTTGGATGGGTGGATAGCGGCTTGTGTTATTTTGGATAATGTCGCCTGATAAGCTTCGTCATAAGGCATTGTATCCACCTCATTCTTAAGTTGAATGAGTTCGCGTTTCTTATTTTCCAGGTGGCGACAGTTGTCATCGTGTTTCTCTTGGAATGTGTTTACCATTTCTGTGGGTGCATGGTTGTTCAATAGCTTCTCTTCGGTTTCTATCCATTGCTGATGTCTTCGTTGGATTTTTGGATCGATTTCATCAATGGCGATGTCTATCCATTTTGTCAGGTCTTTGCGGAAACGTGAATATTCTCTGTTTGCCCAGCCTTTTTTAACCCATCCAGATAGTTTGCCGCCTTGGGCGACACCGACGAAAGCACCGGCTGCGGATAGAACGACGACACCGGCGGGACCGAAAAGCATCGCGCCGGCGGTCGAACCGACATATTGCCCCACATAAGCGCCGGCGCTTCGACTTGCCGTATCTGTAGCAATATTCATGACTGTATGTTGGACATCACTATCATTTTTAAAATAATGATGAACATTAACTGCTGTACTGACGAGTGCTGAAAATAGCGGGACGTTGAAATTCGTGAGTTCTTGGCCCAAGTATAAATTGTGCTCGGTCATGGATACAACTTCCTCATGGTGAATGTTGTCAGCAATATAGACGTTTGGATGACCTGCGAGCGTGTCGGCAAGATCCGCATTTACATACACAGGGATGTCCGGATACGTGTTTAAATGTTCATAAACGCCAGCCGGTTCGCTCAAGTTTTTCACTTGGAATTTTTCACCGTCCACCAGCAGGTCCCACCCAGGTTCGTTCGACGCTTCCGGGAATTGGACTTCGTGCCCTTTAGCGGTCAACTCCATTGCCAATAGTTTTTCCGCCACATAGCCTTGCATTTGCGAGATGTCTCCGGTGGCGTTCAAATCAATCGTCTGCGCGAATTGTGAAAAGGCAAAGATGGAATCGAGCTCTTCTGACCGTGCAAAATCAATGCCTTCCACGACGTTCGGATCAATTTGTATATAATTGAAAAGAAAATCGCCAGTGCTTAAGCCTGTGATTCCAAACGTCGCATTTCGTTCCTGGTTGTTTCCGAAAAACATGTTCGTCAGGCATTCCGATTTTGGAGGGGGAGGCTCTATTGGCTGAGAGAGGGCATCGCGATAACGACGCTGCCTCCAATGCTCGTAGAACTTAGTGTTACGAATAAAGGACACGAAGATCACCCCCTTCATAAACGGAGTGTTCAATTCCCGGGTATTCTTTTTTCAGGCTCGTTAATTCGGTATCTAAAAAATTCCTTTTGTCTGTCAGTTCCTTTAGCATCTTTTGCAACTTTTCATTCTGTTGATCGATCGATGCGAGTTCTCGATTGTATTTGTGTAGTTCTTCTTCCTTGGATACGATCGTTTCTCGCTCTTTTTCATATAGCGGAAGATCATAAGAGATAATCTTTCGAACTATATCGTTTAACATCTGATCTTTTTCTGACTCTTTGTCTCTTAACGATGCTAATTTTTTGCTGTTTTCAAATGCAGCTCTTACCTTTACAAAAAATCCGTTCCCCACTATTTCCTTTCTGGAAAGCTTTTGAATTTCTTTGTCAACCTCGTAAATAATATGGATATTCACGAGCAACGACTCATACTTCTCTAGCATCCTTAGATCTCGGTAGCGTAAATCTTGCTTAATATCAAACTGGATTGTTTCTATCACTACTATAGCTTGATTAATCGTCTGCTCAAGCGCAAATTTGTCTTGGCGATTGTTAGCAAATTTATTGGATAGTGTTTGTTCCTGATCAATCTGATGATTTTTGCTATGAAGGGTTGTTGCATACATCGCGGAGGTGGCTACCCATCTGTCCCTTATGCTTTCAAACGAACAACCGTCTTCCTCACCGCCGCTAAAGAAAAGTTGCATAACGGAAAGGAATGTCATCATATCAAGTGCTTTCGACCGTTGTTTTTTAAAATAAAAACCTGAAAAAACAATCGCACCGGCGAAAATTATTGGCCCGGTTAATACAGCGATGGAAGATGTCGTAAATGTATAGACGCCAAACGGCACAGTAATCCCAAGCAAGCCTGCGCTGCTTGCCAAGAGAGAAGTGGCGCCCATATAAAAGGAAAAACCCATCGTGTTGACGAGGGCGGTGAATAAAATGACGGTACCGTTCGTCGTCAGCACGTTCGTGATCACTTTTTGGGAGAGGTCATCGACGTTTAATTCCCGTTTCAACTTTTCTTGTTGATATTCCGGCAAATCCGCCATAAATGTTTCAAATGCTTTGGCGAGTGCCTCCCTTTCTTGAGGAGATCCTTCGTTATATTTTTCGCCGATTTCTTCAAATATCTTTCTGAAAAAATCACGGACGACTTCTTCAAAGGTTGTCCCGGAGAACTTTTTGTTCATGCTTCGATAGGATTGCACGGCTTTGTCGAGAATCTTGTCACCAAACTCATGTAATCCTTGTTGCGTATCGATGGAAGCGAGGGATAACTGATATTTTTGCGCATATAAGACCAATATGTTAAAAACGAGTTCATCATTGTCGTCGTGAATACGCCGTACTTCCTGATCAATGAAAGATTGAAAATAATCGAATTTGACTTTCCGTAATAATGTGTCTTTTGTTTCCATAAGTTTTCCGGACATCATCTTTGTCATCGTTGTCTTCGCCATCAGCACATACGCTTGTTTTAAGTTTTGCGCCGAGGCTGTTTGGATCGATTCGATAAAAGCTGCGCCTTGCATTCTTGATCACCTCATTTTAATTGACCTAGTTCTTATATCGGATGTATAATCCTTTTAATTAAATAAATATACTAGATATTTAGGAAAATAGGTGCAAAAATGAATATGATCATCGATGAAATAAGTCTTTTTATTAATAAATGGTTGAAGAAAGGGCGTCGTTGGTTATCTGAATTCATGAATCAAGCGGATCACACGTTATCGAAGGCGTCTTTTTTACTACAGGAGAAAAAGAAGCAAATCGACGATTATTTGGTGGATCGCAACCAACTGCTGGCCGTCATTCAAAAAAATCGGAAGGAAGTTGATGACCTGCGCGCGCATATAACGCAGCTAAACGATGGAAAGGCGTTTCATCTCATCGATGTCTATGAACAGCTGGAGATGCGTAGTTCCAAGTTGCTTGATTATCAAGAAAAATATATGGATGTGCAAAAGACGATCGATGAACAGCACAAGCAGGTTCAAGCAGTCACGAAGGAAAAAGATCGTGCCCTAATTGAAAGGGATTGGCTCAAAACAGAGTACAATCATCTAAAAGGTACGATTCAGAAAAAGACGTTGAAACTGGCGGCATTACAAAATGAGTTGCAACAGCTAAAAGACACACAATCGGGTCAAGACTTGATTGAACAGAAGGAAGCGGAAATCGTGCAACTCAAAAAGGATCGTATCATTGATGAAGATAAACTATCCCGCTTAAAAAGAAGCCATCTCGACATGATCAAGAAAATGGGAATATTGAATCACGAGCTAACAGACACAAAGGAGCGACTTGACGAACAGCAACAAGCAGCGAAAGACCTTCAAGATCTGATTGATATGAAAAAAGAGGAAGTCGAGCAAAGCCGAGAAGAGACAATCGCTCAGAAGGAAAAGGCAGAAGACGCGCAAGAAAAGATGAGAGAATATCTCCTTCAATTTGAAAAAGCAAGTAACCACTCACAAACATTGCAGGAAGCGTTGGAAGAGAAAGAAGAAGAGCATTCGGATATGCTGTGGGAAACGGATAACAAAATAAAAACACTTAAAAATGAACTACTCGATACGCATAACAAGCTGGCGATCGAGAAGGCGCATAATGGGTCACCAAGAGCGTTGGACACGAAAGCGTTACAAACTCTGGAACAGGAATACGAACCGAGATTTAAGACGCTTTATCATGAATGTTTCTTTCACCGTGAGTTTTTTAGCGACTTCTTTTCGTTGTCAGCATCCGACCGTTTGAAAGTAGAGGCTTGCATTGCGCGATTGAACTCCCATTACGACTTACATATAGGAAACGTACGGCCAAATACCGTGAAGACACGTTCCGTGACGCTAAATGAATATCCGTTTGGCCAAGATAGAGCCGGGCGAATTTATTTCAGGAGAGATGATAACAAGGTGCAATTTTTTCGGATTAGCCGCACGAAAAATGGGAAAGGAGCACTCGACCAGAAGCGGGTGGTTGCTTGGTTGAAGAAGAAGTGATTGTCGGAGTGTGGCGGCTTGTATGAAAACGATAACTTTTTTGTTCGAATAGGTGTTTTTGATTCATCCAGATAGCATGCTGTCTCCCGGCGAAAGGACTGACGACATAGGCGGGCCAAAAAGCATGGTCTGGTTGTAGAGCCATGAGTTGCCCCAAATAACCTTCTGAGTAGCGACTGGCAGAACTGGTTACAATGTTTGCGATGGCATGCTGTATAAGTTCTTCAACGACAGATACGAGAAATCGTATAAAGAAATCAACGCCGCCAACCAACGGGTCGATAGTCTATCCAATTATTTCAAGGTGTGTCTGTATCATTTGGGTTGCGATGGTTGATTAACTTTTTTATAGAAATCCGTACAGCTTTCTCCGCAGCTTGTTTCCCAGAAATTGTTGATTCTTCTGTTGATTCTTTTGAGCAAGCGCGCTCTTTTGTTTCCACATCTTCAACCATTACTTCAACATCGGTTCCAACATAATTTAAATATACTATATACTTCTTTCCATCAACTGTTATTATATATATCTGAACACTTTTGTTAGTTAAATCAATATCCATCGGCTTTCCTCCTTCTATTACTACTGATATTAATTCTATTCAAGCCATCCTGCGACGTTTTAAAAGTTTATCCAACCTTTGGCTTTTTTGGTCCTTTGTATAACCCATGATAATAATGCCGATAAGGGTGTTGTCTTCATCGGCGTATCGAATATACGTCCGGTGGAGGTTCTTCTGCGCAAGATATCGTTGGCCGGCGGCTTAACAGGAGCTCGACATGGTCGTATTGAAACGTAACATTATTAATTATTATTAATATTAATCGGTTGAGCTTTCGTGATCATATTTATAGGGAGACAGTCGGAGTAAAATTTAAATATCTACATATAATGCAATTAAAAATTCCATAGACGTAACAATCCGGTTTTTGTTTATTTATTTCTTTCATATTTAAATTATGGCCGTTAATTAAATGCTTTGCATTCAAATTAGCAGCTGTGGTTATCAAATAAACATTGTTTTTAAAAGCTAAGTCCGAGCATAAACCCAAAAAGTTTCTAGCCTCTGTAATTCCAATATTTTTTTGGGAGTAATGCTTACATTCTAACAATAACCCTTTACTATCAAACTTCGGTGATAATTCCTCCTGCCTACTGTTGATTAGGCTTTCTGGACTTAATAAAACTATATCTGCTTCATGTTCAGAATCAGATGATCCTCTTACCATTAAATTCATATGAAGTTCACCTATGTCATGCTGTCTATTCGAATTGCTCAAAGTAAAGTATGAAGCCGGATGCTTATACAAACTTCGTGGGCCTCCAGCAAAAATAAATTGATTTTGATGAGAACAAGTTAAAGTTGAACCATTATTTGATATGGCTCTAAGAAGCTGAACGTAACAATAAAATTCGTATAACTGTTCAACTTTTCTACCTTTCCTATCAATAAAATAAGCATCACTTAGAGTTTGATCAATTCTATTGAGTTTATCAATAACACCTTTAATTTTTTGTTCCCATGTTTGCTTATGAAAACTCATATTTCTTTCTCTATCTCCTCTAAATCAGCTTTAGCCTTTTTATTAGCCCCCTCTATTTCTGATAATTTAAAAGGTTTATTTTTCACTGATCTGCTACCAGCATAATTTATTTCAATACTTTGTTTTTTAATTTTATGTTCACTAAAGAAACTATCGATCACTCTTATTTGTTCTAAATTACTATCTACATTCTGTATTTCTTTTTTCGCATGGTCCTTTAACTGAAGTAAAAGTTCTTCACTACTCCATTGATCTTTTTGAAGCTCTTTTAAAAGTGCCTTCTTCAAACTTTTATCTTTTAAAGTTTCTATTGAACTTCTTAAGTCTTCTTTAATTTCTTCATTCATTCCTATACCTCATTTATAAATAGATAATCCACCCGTGATAAGTCGACTAGCACTACATTAATTAAAATAGAAATTAAGATACTGATACATTGAAGGTTTCTTGTGCTGAATTCCCTGACATATCACCGACTGTATAAATAGAGCGGAGCATCGCCCCGCTCTTCACTATTTTTATTGTAGCAACTGAAGGACGTTTTGCGGCAATTGGTTGGCTTGTGCGAGCATGGATTGAGAGGCTTGGGAAAGGATGTTGCTTTGTGTGAATTCCATCATCTCCTGAGCCATATCAACATCTCGAATACGAGATTCTGCTGCTTGTAGATTTTCAGAAGCGTTGTCCAAGTTCGCGATCGTGTGCTCAAGGCGATTTTGAACGGCACCGAGTTCTGAGCGTTGGGTAGAAACATCATTTATAGCCTCATTGATCGTGTCAATTGCACTTGACGCATCACTGTTCGAAGCGATACTAATGCCTTCTACTTCCGATGCAGAAACTGTGCCACCCTCTACGTCGTCTATACTACTCACAGTAGTGCCAGAATTGTCAACCGCTGATGCTTCAATGTCTAGTTCACTTACGCTCCCAATTTCACTAGCAATTTCGCCTAATGTTGTGTCGACATCTTCGCTATCATCAGTACCTAAAGTAACAGTGATTGTACCATTATCATATGATGCACTAGTAGACTCATTTTCGCCGGTTGCTGCCTGATATGCAATGTCAAAAGACTCTCCAGATTCATTTGTAATTTCAAGGCCATCTATTGTAGTTGTTCCAGTTGCTTC
Organism: Salicibibacter kimchii; assembly: GCF_003336365.1. Classification (GTDB taxonomy): domain Bacteria; phylum Bacillota; class Bacilli; order Bacillales; family Marinococcaceae; genus Salicibibacter; species Salicibibacter kimchii. Next base: position 3,142,118 of record NZ_CP031092.1, read on the forward strand.
TTGTCCAACCTCTAATTCAATTGCACTCATCTCGCCAATAGATACGGAAATTTCTTGTCCTTCATTAGCTCCAATCTGAAACTTTTGGTCTTGGAAGCTACCATCTAGGAGATTATGATTATTGAATTCCGTGTCATTGGAAATACGATCAATTTCTTCAGCTAATGCATCAAATTCATTTTGAAGTGCTTCTCGATCTACTTGCTCGTTCGTATCATTTGCACTTTGTACTGATAGTTCCCGCATACGCTGCAAAATCTGGTGCGATTCATCCAACGCGCCCTCAGCTGTCTGTATCAAAGAAATCCCGTCTTGCGCGTTGTTGCTCGCTTGGTCCAATCCACGGATTTGCGCGCGCATTTTTTCCGAGATTGCGAGTCCTGCCGCGTCATCTCCCGCGCGGTTGATTTGCTCACCGGAAGACAACTTCTCCATGGAATTTTCCATGTTGTTCTGGTTGACGCCTAATTGGCGATGTGCATTCATCGCGCTTAGGTTGTTGTTGATAATCATTCAAAACACTCCTCCATAGAATTAATCGGGGACGTCCTTTTCCCCGTATATATACAAACTCCTGTTCAGGAGACTGTATCGCCTTTAATGTTGCGCTCGACGCTTTCCAGCTCTTCTTCTGTCAAAACCTCTTCTCTATTGATTTTGACACTCTGTGGTGCATCGATCGCAATTCGGTATTGATTGCCGATATCCAAAACGAGACGGATCCGAATATTGTCATTAATAATAATGCTCTGATCCAGGCTTCTTGTTAGAACAAGGGCCATTGTTACATCATCCTTAATGTATGTCTCATCCCTGATTGTTGCTTAATTATTATATCGACATGTTTTGCATTTTGTTTAACAGTTTGTGTTTATTTTTTATAGAATCGAAAAAACCGGGCACAAGGACATTCCCTGCACCCGGTTTTTTGCTCAGTATAATAAAATATATAAATGCTTAACGCGAAAAGACGTGATTGCCAATGACTTTTAGCTCTTCTTGCGTGGCGTTCCAATGATTGTCCGCTGTTTCAGGATTGTAGAAAAACAGGGCTTCATGTCCTTCTCCGTCTGTTGTCAACGCTTCACGGGCCGCTTCTTTAGACTCTTCGTCTGCCGGTTCATGAATTGTTCCGTCAAGCACAGGGCTAAATTGATAATGCCCGCTCGGGGAAACTTCATGAATCACCTCATGAATGGAATCCGGGAACTGATCATCGGCGACACGGTTGAGGATGACCGCTCCAACGGCTACTTTTCCTTCGTAGGGCTCGCCTTTCGCTTCTGCGTGAATGAGACGAGAGAGAAGATCTTTCTCCTCAGACGTGGCCGCTAACGAAGATGGAAGTTCCAATTTCTCACCTACATGAAGGGTTTCATCAGGTTTTCCGTTTAATTCTTGAATATCCTCAGGTGCTACGCCATAGTCCGAACCTATCGACCAAAGTGATTCACCTTCATTAACCGTGTGTATATGAGCATTGGCCATGGAAACGTCCGCAAAGACGAAGCATAAAGCCAAGGAAAGAATCGCGATTTTTAATCGTTTCATGGTTGCATAATGCCTCCTTTTTTGTGGTACACAAGGAAGATAACAAGCGAACGAGACAAAAGCACCAGGTAAAAATACCCAACAAAAATATGTTTCAAAAAAAATCTTGCAATAACAGGCATGAAAGTGGAAGTTATCATTTTAGTTACATAACGTAATGTTTGAAACAATCGATGAGAGGTTGAGGCCTTAACTAAAGAAGGTGAAAGCCATTAGGTCGTCAACCAAGCCGAATGGAGCCCTAACTGAAGACTGCGAAAGGCGTTAGGTCGTCAACCGAGTCGGATGGAGCCCTAACTGAAGACTGCGAAAGCCGTTAGGTCGTCAACTCAATGTTATTTTTCAAGATAAAAAAGAACCGGGGACGAAAAGTTTTCATCCCCGATCCATGGCCCCTAGTTTAACGTGCAAAGACGTGATCCCCGATTGTGATTGTGTTTTCCCTCGTTGCATTCCAATGGTTGGACGCTTTTGCTGGGTTGTAAAAGTAAGTGGAGCCTTGACCTTGTCCGTCAAAGACGATCGCTTCGCGGGCGGCTTGTTTCGATTCTTCGTCAGCCGGTTGATCGATCGTTCCGTCAAGGACAGGGCTAAACTGGTAACTCCCGCCTTCAATGTCGTATACGACCCCATGGACGGAATCCGGAAATTGATCAGCGGTTACGCGGTTAAGCACAACGGTTCCGACGCCTACTTTTCCATCAAAGGACTCGCCTTTCGCCTCGGCGTGAATGATGCGGGCTAGTAACTCCTCTTCTTCGGGGGAGACGGAGGATTCCGGAATCTCCAGTTGTTCCCCGGGGTTAATCGCATCTTCAGACTTTCCATTCTCGGCTTTAATGTCCTCGGTCGCGACACCGTAATCAATCCCGATCGACCAAAGCGATTCGCCTTCGTTGACGTCATGTGTATTTGCATTGGCTTCTGAAACACCCGTAAAAGCAAAAAATACGGCAAGCGGCAAAGCCGCCAATTTTAATCGTTTCATAGATTTATGTTCCTCCTCTATCAAGATGTGCACCACTTAAAGTAACAAGGGAAAGGGACTATTGCATCAGGTAATGAATCCCAATTACACAAAATGACAAAAGAAAGGTTGCAGCAATAGGAAAGACCTATGTTTTTAACATTTACGTTACAAAGACTTGTAACATAAAAAAACCGGCATCCGCCGGCTTTTATCCATCTATTTCATCATAATGTTCAAGGTCATCATCCGGAGTGTAAGGTTCCGAAGTATCCGAGTGGCCGAACAGGGACTCCTCTATTTCTCCATCGAGGAGAAATTGGGTTGAGTCATAGCCAAACTGAGCCATGATGTGGGCTACCTGGTCTAAGAAACCTACTTCCGCTGATGAACCGAAGTTGGCATTGGTGACTTCCGGAGAGAACGATATGTGCGCGGTGCCATTTTGATCTTCGACGTATTGGACTTCCACACCCTCATCGGCGAGGATGGCCGTCAATTCGTCACTTTCCGGCCCGTTTAACCATTCTTCCACCGCGGCAACAGGCAATTCTTCCGAGGAATCAGCGGTCACTGTTCGGGATTCCCGATACATGTTCATCGCTTCTTCATCGAAGAAAAGAAGATCGACTTCTTCTGTGGCTGTGCCGTCTTCATCTGTCCCTTCCGTTCCATCTTCTTCGGTTCCTTCATCCTCTGTTCCATTCTCAGTCCCGTTGTCGTCATCCGAAGTCCCTTCAGCGCCGTTATCTCCATTTTCGGGTTCTTCTACCGATTCTTCTCCGTTTTCTGAATCATCATCTGTTCCCTCGTCTGTTTCTGCAGGAACTTCTTGGCCGTTGTCGTCTGCTGAATCGTCTTCTGCATCGCTGCATGCACTCAACGTTAACGCCATGGCGGCGGTAACAGCAAAGATGAGCGGTCGTTTCATTTGTTCTCCTCCCCCAAATAACTGTTGCCACTTTAGTTTAAGGAACCCGCTCTTGTTTGTCAAAACTTCAATGAAGTTCTAGCAGGACGAGCAATCCGTGCTATAATAGCGGCGATTGCTTTTTTACCTATAAAAAATGATGAATGATGATAAACAATGCAAAAAATTGTAACGCTTCCGGCTAAAAAACGACTGTTAGGGGGAAACGGAAGTGGCTGACCATACGTTTGACCGCCTCTATGAGCAATACCACCAATCCATATACCAATTTATTTATTATATGGTTCGGGATCGAAATGTAGCCGAAGAACTTGTGCAAGATGTCTATATAAAAGTTTTAGGTTCGTATAAAAATTTTGACGGAAAGAGCAACGAAAAGACTTGGTTATTTTCCATAGCGAAACATTTGGCGATCGATTATATCCGAAAAGAAAACCGACAAAAAAGAAAATGGTTTGGTACGATCGTTTCGAACGAAAAAATCGACGCGCATGATCCTGCTCCTTTGCCCGAGGAAATTGCGGTAGAGAAGGATGAAGTTCGGGCCGTTTATGAAGCTTTGGGTACTTGTTCACTTGCTTATCGCCAAGTGCTTATTCTTCGTTTTATCCAGTCACTATCCGTCAAAGAGACGGCGGAATCACTAGGGTGGTCCGAGAGCAAAGTGAAAACAACGCAACACCGGGCCATTCAACAACTTAGAATGATTTTGAATACAGATGAAAGGGAGGAGGGGAACTTTGAGACGCAATCATCACGAAGACGAGATCGAACGTAAATTAAAAGCGCTCGATGGAATCGAAGATACGCGCAGCAAAAAGGAGGTTTATCGCAACGTCCAACTGAAAATGAAAGAACAGAAACAGCCGGATTACCGGTTCAGAAAACCGGTTGTATGGGGCCTTTCGACAGCTGCCGTCGTCGTGTTAACAGTGATTGTCGTCTCCCAAGGTCCTTCTCCTGCCTCCCATGAAGAGTTCGGCACTGAGTCAACAGCGGAACGTGAAGAGGACAGCTCTTCGATTGATGAAGGAGAGGTTGATGAAGACCCAGAAGAAGAGCAGGAGGAAATCGTTACAAACGAAGGTGAAAAAGAAAACATACAAGAAGAGACTCGAGAAGAAGATATTGGGCCTCCGGCCGATAGCAATGGAGAGGAAGATGAGCAAGAAGAAGACTTGGAAGAAGAAGATTCCATTGATCGGAGAGTTGTGAAAATGGACGAAGTCTATGCCGACGTTCATTATCGTTCCGCGGCCCCTCGAAACGAGCAGCAACTCCTTGCTTTGCCGTTCTTAGCTCCCGACAATGAAACGATTGTGACGATTACCGTTGATCATTCCGGAGATGCAGGAGATGAAAGCGCGGCTGAAGTGCTTGATCGCATAGACCCGGATGAACTTGGGCTGCAACCTTCCCCGTTACTGGACATGGATGAACAGGAGAGAGAAGAGGGAAAAATCCAGGAAGGATTAGAGGAAATTGCCCATTTCGAAACAGAGCAACCTTGGCCATCGGAATGGGAGGAATGGTTTCAACAAGTAGACGCTGACACTGAAGCATCCGCAGGTTACTATGTTTTTCAGGCTGATGAAGGCAATGCTTATCTTGTGACCGGAGAAAGCCAGGATACGGAAGGCAGCTCCGACGAGCGTCTGGAAAAAACATTACAGCGGATGGAATCGGAAGAAAATGAATACGTCCAATCCGTGATTCCTCCACATGTTGAATTGGACACCGTGGACGAACGCGACGAAGATAGTGTTTTGGTATCATACTCCGGTTTGGATGAGTGGAGTGAAAATGACGAAACGCAATGGTTGATGTTTGTTGAAGGGATCTTGATGACGGCCGCTGATTTTGGCTACCGAGATGTGGAATTAGACGGGGATCTGGAAGAAAACGAACAGATCGGGCCGTATGAGTTGGGAGAAACAATGGATCCGCCCGCCTCCCCAAACTATATTGGGGAAATGGAAAATTAATGCCGGAAACCCGTGGCGGCTTCCGGCAGAGGATCTATACAAAATCAGACGCGCTTTCCATTGCATCTACGGAGCCTGCGCCTTGTGTGTTTTCGTCAAGCCCCATATCTTCAGCACCTTCGAGCAATCTTGTTTTAATATCGTCCGGTTCCCAGTCGCTGTTTAATTCCAACAGTTGGGCACAGATGCCGGCAACGATCGGCGTAGCCATCGACGTACCGGACATGGAAGTGTAATGCTCATCGACCCGGCTGGGTTTTGTTATTTTATCGAGAAACGACTGCGGAGAACGAACGGCAACCACATCGACGCCCGGCGCGAGGACGTCAGGTTTAGTTTCCCCATCGATTGTCGGCCCGCGGCTGGAAAATGAAGCAACCGTGTCATCGGCTCGTTCCGGCGTATTTTGATCGTCGAGGGCACCTACGGTAATGATCTGTGGGCTAATACCGGGGGAAGCAATGGTGCTGGAACTCGGTCCTTCGTTCCCGGCGGCCGCTACAACAACGATCCCTTCGTCCCAAGCTTGGTTTACCGCCTCTACGATCGGGTCATCATCGGCAGGTTCAGAGGCCGGACTGCCCAATGAAAGGGATAGAATATCAATGTTGTATGCTTCTTTATTTTCCAGACACCAGTCAATGCCGGCGATGATGTTTGATAACGGGCCGGCCCCTGTTTTGTTAAGCACTTTGACACCAACAATATTCGCATTCGGCGCCGGCGCTACGTATTTGCCGTCGGATAAATATCCATTTCCGGCGGCGTCACCGGCGCAATGCGTACCGTGACCATTGTCATCGTACGGCTCGGTACGATCGTTGATGAAATCTTTAAAAGCCACGATGCGATTCTCGGGTTCGGTAAAATCTTCACTGGGATGCACGCCCGTATCAAGGATCGCGATCGTTGCCCCATCACCCGTGATGTCGCTTTCTTGTAGATAGGTGGAACGAGTCGTTTCCGTGGCGGTATTGAGCAATGCGCTCATTGAACGATTTAAATACACTTTTTCTATATCATCACAGTTATTACATAGCTTTTCGAGCGCTCGAGCTGTTAACGTACCGCTTTGGTAGGAAAAGCGCGGGAACGATTGCTGTACCTTACAACGGAAATGGGAATCAGCGATGTGTTGGAATACGGCGCTACCGTTTCGGTAACAGTCTGATCCTCGCTTGAATTTGATGAGGACCGGGAAAGTTTTTATGCTGCGAATCCAGTTATCGGTCATATTTTGCAGGAAGCATGGGGTGAATTGTAGCGGTTTGATTGCCCCGATTAACGCGTGCCTAAGATGAGTGTCTATCAAAGGTCCATATGCACGGGCAATCTTTACGGTAGATAAATGAAACATAGAAAAAGCCCCTTTTCTTTGCTGGTTTCACAAGCATTTTATGCTTGGTGCACCAGCATCGGGGCGGTTTTTGTTTAGATAGAGACAAAAATGATTGATTTGTTTATGTGTTTCACTAGGTACAACTAAGCCATTTGATAGGTTTGAAGGCTGTGGCCTCGCCTTTTTGGTAAGAATGGTTTAAAAAAGGAGATTTGCCAAAACACCTGCAATGACGAGAATGATAAAGACGATCCCCAATGTGTTAGCGATCAACGAGCCATTGATTCTAGGCCCTCGTCTTTTGTTCCAGCGGTTGGGATCAAATTGAGGTGAACCGTCGTCATCTTTCGGCGGTCTGAACCGTTGATAAGGAACGAACGGCCTGGCGTTTTTTAAGAACGCCGAAGCGAACACTGCTCCGGATAATGCACCGATAAGGTGAGCCAAAATGTTGATGCCGGGCATTAGAAACGTCATGATAATACCGATGAAGAGAATAATCGTAACGATTTGCCGGCTTTGGGGGTCGATGAGTTCTTTACGAAACACCATCATATAAACATATAATCCGAGCAACCCGTAAATGGCACCGGAAGCACCGACATGGCGATAAGAGAGATCTTCCAACAGAAACGTGGCAACGTTCGCCGTAACCCCTGTCAGAAAATAAAAAGCAACAAACTTTCCTTTTCCCAGCATCTGTTCTAGCGCGGGCCCGAACAAAAAAAGGGCAAATGAATTAAACAACACATGTTGGAGCCCGAGATGCAAAAGGATCGGTGTAAACAGTCGCCACCACTCGCCGGCGGCGATCGCTGCGTTAAAACCGAGGAAGTAATATTCAACAAATAGACCGGGAGGAAAGATCCCCCACTGACCAAGGGTTACAATGAGAAACAAAAGAAGATGGATGCTGATCAATGTCGTAATAACCGGATAATTACGCGTGAACGAATAAAATGATTCATTACGGACGAACATTAGACCACCCTTTCAAAGATCAAACCTATCACCAAGGGAATCATTAGGTGGATAGGGAGGTAAGACAGGAGATGGAACCGCAATAACTGTATGTAGGGAAATCAGGGTTCCTTCCAACACATAGGGTGTGCTGTCTCCGACGTTTCCTCATATTCTACCACATGACGATATTTAGGATCGAATGAAAAAGAGAGGGAGAGCAGGTATGATTGTAGGCACCGGCATCGACATCGCGGAATGCAAAAGAATTGAAGCGGTCCTTTCAAGACAACCTCGTTTCATCACAAGAATTTTAACAGCGGAAGAGCAAAAAAGATTGGATGAGATGACCCATCGCCGAAAAATTGAATTTATCACCGGCAGGTTCGCGATTAAAGAGGCCTTCGCAAAGGCGAATGGAAGCGGGATCGGCGAAGCGATCAACTGGAAAGACGTGGAGGTTTTTTATACGCAAAACGGTGCGCCAATGCTCGTTTGCCCAAAGCTCGATGATTCGATCCGTGTGCACGCCTCAATTTCTCATTCCCGGACCTATGCCATCGGGCAAGTCATCTTGGAGAGAGCGTAGGTAAGGCAAAGGCGGCGGTGGGTTCGCAGTTACACCGGCGACAGGGGCGATCGTTGCAGGCATATTGGAGGAGTTAGCGCCTGATTTGGCCGTATGAGCGTTTCATACGGCCAAATTGTGTTGCACGCGTGGTTAATTAGGCCCCATATCAGTCTCAAACGAACAAATGTTACGGATCGATCGATTGATCCGTGCGGGCTGTTTCAAGCGATCTGTTTTCTGCAATCGTCGCGATTTCAGAACGAAAGAAGGCGCCCATCTATCTGTATTCTGCGATTACCGCGATTCCAGAGCGTAAGAAAGCGTCCATCGATCAGTTTTCAGTGATCGTCGCGATTCCAGAACGAAAGAAAGCGCCCATCGATCAGTTTTCAGTGATCGTCGCGATTCCAGAACGAAAGAAGGCGTCCATCGATCCGTATTCGGTGATCGTCCCCATTATAGAATATGACCCTTTCTTCGGACCCTTCTTCCGTTCCCCCCCAAGTTCTCCCTCGTAAAAGTGTCCGAGGTTACGCTTGCTGCAAGCCCGTCGATCGGGTCAAGGAAAGGTGCCTGTTGTTGCAATGCCTTGTTTTTTACACTTTTTGGTCGGTTTAATAGACTGAAACGTGCCACTAACCCGCTCCCGGCTCTCTCTTTATTTGCCGTGTTGCAGACGAGCCGGCATAAGTGCGTAGGTTGTCTCATATGATGTATTGCGGTTAGGAGGGGCCTGTCATGTAGGTGGAAAGGGACGGGGATGGCAACGTGTTATTTCTATGAATGTCTTGGATTGCGGGGTGCTGCCATAATGGTTGATGGATAAAAGGGAGCATAAATGGAGTATGGGCCGTGGTTCTTAACGATCCCTTGTACCTATTGTGGCAAGACGGTAGTTGCTTTCGCGTCATCACGTTGGCTTTTTCGGTGACAAAATAGGACAGGGAGCGCGATGGCTTGAAAGTAATGTCACCCACTAAGAGGATTCACCCCGACCACTTGCATTATCGATTTTTAAACAGCTGCTCAAAAAGGTACCCTCCTTTGTCGTTAGAACTGAGGCAAAGGAGAGATATTCGATGAAAAAAGCAAGATGGCTATCTTTGGTTACATTGGCTTCGCTCGTATTGCTGGCAGCTTGCGGTGACAAATCACAAGAAGAAGTCATTGAGGAGCTGGATGAGACACTGCAGACGATGAGCGGTTATCAGACGGAAGCGACGATGACGATGCAAACAGGACAAGAGCCACGGCAATATGATGTAGAGATCGCGCATATGCAAAGTGAAGAAAACCGGTACTATCGTGTCGAGCTGCAAAATGAAGACGAGGAACAGAATCAAATGATCCTGCGAAATGATGAAGGGGTTTTCCTCCTCACCCCGGCACTGAATAAAAGTTTTCGGTTTCAAAGCGACTGGCCAAATAATAACAGCCAAATCTATTTGTACGAGTCGTTAATCGGAGATATTTTAACAGATACCGAACGTGAATTTGCCGTGGAAGAGGATCGGTACGTATTTGAAACGAACACAAATTATCAAAATCAAAACCTTCATCAACAAGAAATTGTGCTCAATAGCGATGATTTGTCTCCGCACGCGGTTCGAGTGTTTGATGAAGACTATAACACCCTAGTGGAAGTCGTCTTTGAATCATTTACGCTCAATGAAACGTTAGATAGAGAAGCATTTGATATGGATGCGAATATGGAGACTGGGGAAGAAGGGGAAGAACCGGCAACGGTTGAAGAGGAAGAAGAGGATGCAACAACCTTCGACGTATTTATGCCCTCCCATGAACCAGTGAATACGGAGTTGGCCGAAAGTGAAGAAGTGGAGACAGATGTAGGCAAGCGTGTAATTTTAACGTATGAAGGGGATCAGCCGTTTACCATCGTCCAGCAGCCGGCAAGCATTTCTGCCGCTTCCGGATCATCACCAACGGAATTGGGCTATGGAGATCCGGAAATGTTGGGAGATGTAGTAGGTGTCCTATCAGAGGAAACGCTAACCTGGACAAGTGACGGGATTGAGTTTATCATTGCTTCCGATTCATTAGAGTCCGAAGAAATGTCCGCGATCGCTGAATCAATGACATCTACATCGACAAAATAACCCCGGCAGTTTGAAAATAAAATAGTCCCGTCATTTAGACCGGCTTGGGCCCAGAGTATATTCTGGGTCTTTTTTGCGCGACGGGCAGTCGCACCTAGTGTGGACAACTATACTGAACATACTGTTAAAGGATTGGGACACGTTACCTTGGGTAAACACGGATCTGTAAATTCTACAAAATAGAAGCAATGTTAATCGGTTACTTGTTTTTTGAACGAAAGGAGTAGTGACATTATGCAAAGTAAATGACATGAAAATCCTGTATTTATAGGAAAGATGACGTTTACTTTGCATAACGGATTACTTCGCATAAGGTGGTGTCATTTAGCCGCTTATAGCCAATCTATTTCTAAATGAATTGGACTGGACACTGGCGGAACACCGTATAAGATTTGTGAGATACGCTGATGACTTTCTTTTATTCGCCAAAACAGAAGAGGATATAGAGAAAGCAGCAGAGATCATAAAAAGAAAAACAAAGTTGGCAGAGTTAGCCTTCGAAATTGCGGAGGAGAAAACAAAGTTTGTGGACTTTCATGATGATGATTTCGACTTTCTCGGCTTCACTTTTGGACACTGGAGAAAGAGGAAGAAGGACGGGGTACCGTACTATAAGGCGAAAACCCGAAAGACACTAACGATAAGTAAAGAGAAATGGGTAGAACAGGTCAATCCAGTGATACGAGGGAAAGTAAATGATTACCACACGATCCACAAAGCTATACAACTGAATGCCCAGTATGGCATTGGCAGTAGATGCTTCTATAAAACCTTTGGCAAAGAGTTACAGGCCATAGACAGATATATAAGAAAAAGACTCCGTGTAGCGATGATCCATGACCATCCAAGCCAGAGAAAAGGGTGGAAAATGACAATGAAGTGGAACAATGAATTCTTTGCACGTCTAGGGCTCGTTCCTTGCGCGTTGAGTCCTCAGATGGTCGGTCTGCGGACCGGAAAAGGAGAAACCGAGCGTGTTGAGTCCTCAGATGGTCGGTCAGCGGACCGGAAAAGGAGAAATCGAGCGCGTTGAGTCCTCAGATGGTCGGTCTGCGGACCGGAAAAGGAGAAACCGAGTGCGTTGAGTCCTCAGATGGTCAGTCTGCGGACTGAAAAAGGAAAAACTGACCGCTCTGAGTCCTCAGGGAAGCGTGCTACGGTCCGTAAAGGTGTCACAGTGGTATTTTTTTAACGGGTGAGTAAAAATTCGAATCCTTTCTTTTACTATTTCTACCAATCCATACCGCCAAACCAGGTGCCCGAACCCCGAGATATGTCCGCAATAGGCGTTCATACTAAGTCAGCTTGACATCAAAGATGAAGCGTCTAATAATAAACAAAGAATAGATCGGTAAAACAAGGAGATTTCATTGTGGACACTCACAGCGTTAATCAGTATCGAGACACTTGGATAGAAATCGATGTAAAAGCAATTGCAAGCAATGTCAAATCAGTAAAAACGCTTCATCATCCGGATGTTAACGTCATGGCAGTCGTGAAAGCGGACGGGTATGGCCATGGCGCGGTGACCGTTGCCCGGACGGCACTCGAATCAGGAGCGGATTGGCTTGGGGTAGCGCTTTTGGAAGAAGCGGTGGAACTAAGAAATGCAGGCGTAGACGCCCCAATTTTAGTGCTCGGTCCTATTAACCCTCAAGATGCTTCGGTCGCCCAACACTACCGTATTTCAATTACAGCTTTTCAAAGCGAGTGGCTGGCGGAGGCGAGCCCTCATCTTGATCCGGAGTCAGCTCTACACGTGCACCTGAAATGTGATACGGGGATGGGGAGAATTGGATTAACGGATGAACAGACCTTGCTGGATATGCTAAAGATGCTGAAGTCGGACAAGAGGTTTACGTTCACCGGAATTTTTACGCACCTGGCAACTGCAGATGAATGGGGAAGCGAGTACTTATCCCGGCAATTAAAAGCTTTTCAATCATATGTTCAGTTGGCCAAAGAAGTGGCCGGACCCATCCCTTATATTCATTACAGCAATAGTGCCGCGAGTTTGCGGTACCCGGGAAACGATTATAATATGGTTCGTTTTGGTATCTCGATGTATGGCCTTGTCCCCGCTGTCGAGACCGCGACGGATATTCCGGTTTCTTTAAAGCCGGCGATGTCCCTGCATAGTCGCTTGACACATGTAAAAAAAGTACAACCGGAAACGTCCATAAGTTATGGCGCCACGTATCAAGCAAGCGAAGAAGAATGGATCGGAACGGTACCGATCGGCTATGGGGATGGTTGGTTAAGGGCGAATGCAACAAACGGGGGGGAAGTGCTTGTGAAAGGGCAACGCTGTCCAATGGTTGGTAGAATATGCATGGATCAAATGATGATAAGGCTTCCCTCGGAAATCCCGGTCGGAACAAAAGTGACTTTAATCGGAAAACAGAAACATGAAGAAATCAGCATAGAAGAAGTATCGGAACGTCTCTCCACGATCACGTATGAAATTCCCTGCCTATTGAACGGCAGGATTCCCCGTGTAAATATATGAACGATCTTCTAAACATTGACGCTTCATAAAAAATAATGATTAATTTTGGCAGAATAAGAGAGTGTAAATCAACTTTCTTATCTGCATAAGTGCAACTAGGGCTTTTCGCCATAAAAGCTTGGCGAAAAGCCAAGTTTTCTAAGATTTATGCAGGAATTTTTCGAAACACGTCGAAGCGTACTGATAATAACAAAAGTTTTTTGGTGGCAAGATGGAAAAAATCTGTTTTGCAAATTGATGGGCGGGATGCTATTATATGTACAGAGTAAATGAACGTGTACGAATGGTGTGTGCAGGGGGTATCCAACTTGTCCCAAGAAAACGGTAGACAAATTATGATTAGCCTTCCGAACTATTTATTACAAGAGGTGGACCGAATGACGAAACGCGATGGGTTAAACCGCAGTGATTTTATTCACCAAGCGGCGACAAAGTATTTGCATGAGCGTAAACAGGTTGTGCGAGAATCCATGCAAAAAGGCTATATTGAGATGGCTACCATTAACTTAAACATCGCCGATGAGTCGTTTCAGCTGGAAGAAGAAGCAGAGTCACAAGTTCATCACACGAATATCAGAGGGGTCCAACTTTAGTTTTACGTCTTGATTTTTCTCATATCATCCTAAGGCGGTCCCCAACGGATTACAGTTGCTTCGATCAATGATGATCGGTGGCAACTTTTTTATTTTATATAAATATTGGTTCTGCTCCTGTATGTCCATTTGATATGACACGTTGGATTTGCGTTTATATATAAATAATGAAATAATTAATATATGTGTTAATTTCCGGCTTACATTGGAATATGGGGGAATATGAATGTACTCTTCGGTTATAAATTTTATTTATCAAAGAAAAGATCATTATCTTACTCGATGGAAAGAAGACATTGATTCACGTGCATTTAATGATGCACGACTTTCAGAAGGTCTGGAAGACGAGTTAAAAAATGAATGGATGGATATTGTTTTAAATGACTCCAATACTGAGGACCAAAGTGAAGCAGAGCGGCTGCGGCGCTTCGCTAACCGTTTGATTCATTATGGACTCCCGTTGGGAACTTTCATTCGAAGTTTGCATTCCTTGCGACGTATGCTTAGAAATGATTTGGCCGCAGAATATACGGAAGAGCGTATGTTGGAATTTGAGGCTCGGTTGGATGACTTGATCAGCAATTTGGTGGACGAGGCCGCGAAAATGAGGGAGAACGTCATTAACACACAAAATCATGCGCTCAAGGAGTTGTCCGTTCCCTTGATTCCAGTATTTAATGACATCAGCGTGATGTCTTTAATTGGTACGATTGATACAAAGCGCTCCCAGTATATCATGGAAAATTTATTGGAAGGCATTGTCGACCACCGTTCCCAAGTGGTACTGATCGACATTACCGGCGTACCGGTCGTCGATACGATGGTTGCGCACCATATTATTAAGGTATATGAAGCTGTGCGGCTTGTGGGGGCTCAGTGCATTCTCGTTGGAATACGGCCAGAAATTGCTCAGACGATCATTAATCTGGGTATCGATTTGAGCAATTTCTCGACAACAAGTACGCTGCAAAAGGGCGTTGAAGCAGCCCTAGAAATAACGAATCGTGAAGTACGGCAAGTGCAGCGTTCATAAACCGACAAGATAAAACAAGCGGAGGGTTGGTTTTGCTTAAAAACGAACCGGCTCGTCGGTTGTTTTTCTTACCTTCCGCCTCTCACTTCTCACATCTATTACGGAGGTATACATGATGAGAATACCGATATTAAAACTAGGGAAGTATTTACTAATTTCTGTGCAAGTAGAACTGGATGATCAGACAGCACTTCAATTCCAAGAGGACCTGTTAAATCGTATCCATGAAGAAGGTTCCGAGGGCATCGTTGTTGACTTGACATCCGTTGAGATGATCGATTCCTATATTGCAAAAGTAATCGGAGACGTCGTCGAAATGTCCAATCTAATGGGTGCGAAAGTCGTCTTAACCGGTATACAGCCAAGTGTTGCCATTACATTAGTTGAGATGGGTATTACATTGAGCGAAGTTCCGACAGCATTAAATTTGGAGCAAGGGCTTGAGAAATTGCAACAGGAATTGGAGGGTTGATGATGCGCACTCAATCCTCTGTTGAAATTGGGACGGAATGGGGCATCGTATCGGCTCGTCAAGTCGGGCGAGAGCTTTCAAAAGAAATAGGTTTTAACAATGTGGACCAGGCTCGAATAGCTACAGCTATATCGGAGTTGGCACGAAATATTTATCTATATACAGAGAATGGCTTGATAGGGTTGGAAGTTGTGGAACAAGGGCACTCAAAAGGGATTAAAATTGTTGCCCGCGACGAAGGGCCGGGCATCGAAAATTTACGGGAGGCCATGACGGATGGTCATTCCTCCTCAAACGGATTGGGGGCAGGGCTTCCCGGGGTAAAACGGTTAATGAATGAGTTTGATATTGAATCCGAACTCGGCAAGGGGACAGTCATTACTGCAACTAAATGGCTTCGGTAGGGAGGTTACGAAGATGGAAGCGTATCAAGTACTGCAAAGCAGCTATAAACAAATTCTCTACAATTTTCTTTCTCAAAAAAGTGAACAAAGCCTGTACGATGCGCAACAATTCAGCAAAAAAGTAATTGAAGAAGATATTGCACCCGAAGAGATAGTAAGCATTCATCTTGAAGTCATTGAAGAGTTATACCCTACTTTGTCACCGGAAACACGGAAGTCTTTCGAGTTTTTGTTGGAAGTGATGATCGGATACGGGATGGCGCACCGCGAACACCAAATCCTAAAACAAAAACAGCTGGAATTGGAGTCGGAAATCGATGTGGCAGCAAGTATGCAAGACACATTTTTGCCCAAGGAAATCCCGCAAAGCGAGATTGTAGACATAGGTGTGATCAGTGTTCCTGCTTCAAAGATGAATGGAGATTATTATAATATCATACAACCTGACAACGAAAGCATCAGTATCGCGATTGCCGATATCATCGGAAAAGGAGTTCCCGCGGCCCTTTGTATGTCGATGATCAAATACGCGATGGACAGCCTCCCCGAAAGATTGATGCAGCCGGGCCAATTGTTAGCAAGTCTAAACCGGACCGTCGAGCAAAACATTGCCGCTCACATGTTTGTAACGATGATGTACGCGTCTTATGATTTACGCACTCATCTTTTTTCCTATTCAGGTGCAGGCCATGAGCCCGGCTATTATTATAATGCTAAAGAAGATCGATTTGAAGAATTATACGCAAAAGGTATGGCCCTTGGCATTTCCCGAAACGCCCAATACAGAGAGTACCAGCTTGGGTTTTCTCCCGGAGATTACATTGTCTTGTTGTCAGATGGCGTTACGGAATGCAGAGCAGGCGATGAATTTTTGGAACGGGAGGAGCTGACAAGACTCCTTCGCCTATACCAAGACAAAAGCGCGCAGAAAATGGTCGACCATGTATTTCAAGACTTGGAACAATGGCAGGACTTCCAACTTCATGATGATTTTACCCTTATTATTTTACGACGAAACGTTTAACTTAAAAAAAGAATGGGTATGAACAATTACGGCCTGTTGGGCCGTTTTATTATAGACGCCCTTATATACTAAAAGAGAGATGCCATCATGAGAAGATCCATCAAGGAGGAAATGGAATGAACCTGGATGTGAAGACAGAAACGCTAAGCAATGAAACGAAAATGTTCGTATCAGGGGAAATTGATGCTCATACAGCTTCGCAATTAAAAGAAGCGTTAATGCCTTTGGTCGAACAACCGGAGTCATCGGTCACCGTTGATCTGCGAGGCGTCGACTACATTGATAGTACGGGTCTCGGGATTTTTGTCGGTGCACTGAAATCGACGGATCAGAATAATGGAAGGTTACGCCTCGTATCCCTTAATGAGCGAGTGAAGCGTCTTTTTTCGATCACCGGGCTTGATGAAGTGATCGACATTGAGGAGCGAAGGGAGAGTGCCGGAAAATGACTGATTACGAGGAATGCATTGAAATGAAGGTACCTGCCAGACCTGAATATGTGGGTGTGGTCAGACTGACGGTTTCAGGGGTTGCGAATCGAGTTGGATACACCTATGATGAAATTGAGGATATTAAAGTAGCGATTGCCGAAGCTTGTACGAATGTCGTTGATCACGCTTACAATGATGAAGGTTTAATTTCTTTACAGTTTCTTGTCCATGATCAATTTGTCGAGTTCAAAATTGCGGACGACGGGAAAAACGTGGATGTTGAGGAACTAAAAAAATACAGGGGTCCGATTAAGCCAGGTGAGCCTATCCAACAACTTAGCGAAGGAGGGCTAGGCCTTTTCCTTATCGAAACATTAATGGATGACGTCGAAATAAAAAAAGACAAAGGCGTAGCCATTGTAATGAAGAAGTACTTTCAAAAGGATGGGGTAGCGCATGGGGCCAATGGAATCGAAGCAGAAACAATCAACAAACATCAATGAAGCACAAATTTATAGATGGATTGAAAGTTTTCAACAAAACCCGACAGAAGAGATTCAAACAGCATTAATCCGTCACTACGAGTCACTCGTCCAATCGCTTGCGCGTAAATTTTCCCGGGGCCAAGGGCACGATGATGATCTTTATCAAGTCGGTATGATCGGTTTGCTCGCTGCACTTCGCCGTTTTGACTCTTCCTACAAGCGGTCCTTTGAGTCCTTCGCCGTACCTACGATCGTTGGCGAAATCAAGCGGTTTATCAGGGATAAAACGTGGAGTGTCCACGTGCCCCGCCGCATAAAAGAACTAGGGCCAAGGATCAAAAATGCAGTGGAAGAGTTAACGACTGAATACCAACGTTCGCCACAAGTATCGGAAATCGCTGCTTATTTGGAGGTTACGGAAGAAGAAGTGCTGGAAACGATGGAAATGGGCAAGAGCTATCAAGCGCTTTCCGTGGACCGTTCCATAGAAGCGGATGCCGAAGGCAGCGAAGTAACGTTGTTGGACCTTGTAGGCTCCACAGAAGAAGGCTTTGAAAAGACCGATCAACGCCTTCTTTTGGAAAAAGCGTTTACCGTTCTCACCGAACGTGAACAGGAAATTTTGCGTTGCACCTATTTTGACAACCTAAGTCAAAAAGAGACAGGAGAACGCCTTGACATCTCGCAAATGCATGTCTCCCGTCTGCAACGGCGAGCACTGGATAAATTACGTGATTCGATCCGCGTCGAACCATCGGAGTGTCTGTGATGACCAACATTATCGAAGAGGAACATCGAAAAGGGGAAACAGCCATATATCAAAAGGAAAAACATGGCCACTCAATATGTGGTGATGCGTACTATATGATTGAGAATGACGGATATTTTCTCGTTGCCATCGCTGATGGCCTCGGAAGCGGAGAGAACGCCAACCGTTCAGCCCGTATAGCCGTAAACATCATTGAAAAGCAACATGCCGGCACAAGTCTTGAAGGACTGTTTGTTGCGTGTAATGAAGCGCTCAGCCATGAACGGGGCGTCGTGATGACGATTTTAAAAATTGATTATGCCTCAAAAAATATTTTCTATGGGAACATTGGAAATGTCGGTTGCATTTTAAGCATTAATGATGGAAAGTGTTATCGCCCGATCCCGAGTAGCGGTTTTCTTGCCGGGCGCCGGATGACACCGAGAACGTATACCTATCCTTATGATTCTGAAGTTTCGTTTGTTTTATATTCGGATGGTGCAGAGGTGCACAATATGAGAGACCGTTTCGTTCAATATCATGCAGCACCTTCTGAGTTTGTGCAAAATATGGTCGGCTCCAATGATGCTATCTGCAAAGATGACATAACGATTATATCCGGCCATATGAAATGAATAGCGAAACCCAACAGCCGTTTTGTCGATGACAGACAAGCGGTTTTTCGTGTGCTATCGGGTTATACTAGCAGAGGGCCGATGCCATCTCGGAAATCACTTAATTCTACAAAGGAGGAAGGCCGTTGGAAACTGTCATTATCGATACGGAAAAGACGATCGGGCGGATTGCCCGTGGCATAACAATGGACCAACGATACGTAAAATCCATTATTGATTTGCATGAGGATGGGAATACGATTCCTTTTATCGCCCGTTATCGGAAGGAACAAACCGGAAACGCGGATGAACTAAAAATTCGGGAAGTGCTTGATCAATGGCAATATGCGAACCAGCTTCACGATCGGCAGCAGGAGGTCCTTCGCTTAATTGACGAGCAAGGAAAACTTACCGATGAGTTGGCCAGGGCGGTTCAATCAGCAAACAAGCTTCAGGACGTAGAAGACATCTATCGCCCCTATAAGCAAAAAAGACGCACAAAAGCTACGATTGCCAAAGAAAAAGGGTTGGAGCCTTTTGCGGCACACCTTTTCCAATTGCCGCGCGAGATCGACGTGGAACGGGAAGCGGATACATACATGAACCATGATGAGGATCTTAGCGACCGGGCCGCAGTGATGGAAGGTGCGCAAAACATTATCGCAGAATGGACGGCAGACGATCCGGCCGTTCGCCAAAGCCTTCGCCAGCTGACGTTTCAACATGGACTATTACAGACGACCCGCAAGAAGAATGCGGAAGATGAAGCAGGTACATATGAAATGTATTACGAATATGCCGAGCAGATCAACCGGATGCCTGAACATCGAATTTTAGCGGTAAACCGGGGAGAAAAGGAAAACGTTCTAAAAGTAAACGTGGATACCGATGCCTCGTTTTTAATCAACAAAATAGAAAACTTCATGATCAAGCGGTTTGGCTCTCCGGCTGTCCCTGTGGTTCAGGAGGCGATAAAGGATGGGTATAAACGTTTGATTGCCCCGGCCGTTGAACGGGAGATACGAAATGAATTAACCGAAAAAGCGGAAACTCGGGCCATTCGTGTATTTTCGGAGAACCTCAAACAATTATTGCTGCAACCGCCGTTCTTGGGAAAAACGGTACTCGGCATTGACCCAGCCTATCGAACCGGGTGCAAATGGGCGGTTATTGATGAAACCGGGAAGATGTTGGAAATCGGTGTTTTTTATCCCACACCTCCGAACAATGAAACAGAAA
Organism: Salicibibacter kimchii; assembly: GCF_003336365.1. Lineage (GTDB taxonomy): Bacteria > Bacillota > Bacilli > Bacillales > Marinococcaceae > Salicibibacter > Salicibibacter kimchii. The sequence goes on from NZ_CP031092.1 coordinate 3,162,091, forward strand.
AAGCAGCAAAAACGTTAGAATCCTTGTTGGAAAAGTACGATTGTAAAGTTATTGCCATTGGGAACGGTACGGCTTCCCAGGAAACGGAATTATTCGTTTCGGATTTTCTTTCCGAATCAGGTTCCGATGCAGCCTATGTGATCATTAATGAAGCAGGTGCAAGCGTTTATTCTGCTTCAAAAATCGCCCGCGAGGAATTCCCTGATTTGGAAGTAGAGGAACGTAGCGCGGTTTCGATCGCGAGAAGACTCCAGGACCCTCTTTCTGAACTTGTGAAAATCGATCCCAAATCGATCGGTGTCGGCCAGTATCAACATGATGTGAGTGCAAAATCGTTGGGCAGCTCCCTTGATTTCGTTGTGGAAACGGCGGTTAACCAAGTGGGCGTCGATGTGAATACAGCCTCCCAAAGCTTGCTTCAACATGTGTCGGGGTTGAATAAAACGGTTGCGCATCAAATTGTCAAATACCGTGAAGATAATGGAAAATACGTAGCGAGAACACAACTGAACGACGTTCCTCGCTTAGGGGCAAAAACATTTGAGCAAGCAGCCGGTTTCTTGCGAATTACAGACGGAGACGAGCCTCTCGACCGAACACCGATCCACCCGGAAAGTTATGCGGCAACCAAACAGTTGTTACAGGAAATGGACGTTCTCGAGAATGCCCTTGGGTCAGACACGATTCAAGAAAAAGTGGAGCAACTTGATATTTCCGAAGCGTCGAGACAATTGGACATTGGAACGATGACGTTGCAAGATATCACGGAAGCACTGTCCCGTCCGAATCGAGATCCTCGTGAAGACTTGCCGCAACCGCTGTTAAAAACGGGCGTTATGGCGATGGAGGACCTGGAGAAAGGAATGGAGCTCCAAGGAACCGTTCGAAATGTCGTCGATTTTGGCGCATTTATTGACGTCGGTGTAAAAGAAGACGGTCTTGTGCATATTTCGAAGCTTGCCAACCGATTTGTTAAGCATCCACAAGAGGTGGTTGCTGTTGGGGACATTGTTACCGTGTGGGTGGAGGATGTTGATTTAAAAAAGGGAAGAATTGCACTGACAATGATAAAGGAAAGGCAATGATGAGAAAAAACCTGCGGATACCCGCAGGTTTTTTTCTACCAAAATTAGCATATGGGATGGTATCATGTATGGGGGAGTGTTTCGTAATCTACATCGTTATAGAGCCTGTTGGGCATTGCGCTTTAAATATGCGTACCAACATTGGTTAAGCATGACAATCTCATAGCGGTTTTTTTCAAAATAGGCTTTTTCCAATTGTTTTTTTAGCCAGTAAGGCACTTGAGATCCCTCCTTGTTTATGAGACCTTAAAGGCTTTTAACCATTATATGCCGCAGAGCTTGTCAACGTTGAGCATGATTTACCGGCTTTAGAAAGGACGAGCAAGATGAATGACGAGCAGCTGCAACGCTTCACGGAAGAATTGTCCATTCGCTATTTTCAGAAGCCATTTCGGCATGAGATCCGCTTTAACTCCCGGCTAAGGACAACCGGCGGTCGCTATATGCTTACAAGCCATGATATTGAAATTAATCCGAAACACGAGGAAAATTTCGGGCGAGAAGAATTAGAGGCCATCATCAAACATGAACTTTGCCATTATCACCTTCACTTAGAGGGCAGAGGCTATCAACATAAAGACAAAGATTTTAAACACTTGCTCAAAAAAGTGGGTGGGTCCAGGCATTGCCAAACCGTTCCCGGCATGAGAAGAACATTGCCGGTAAAATATTATTATCGATGTACCGATTGTGACCGTGTTTATCCACGGAAGCGAGCGATGGATACAGCCCGGTATGTATGCGGGGCTTGTCGGGGTAGACTAAAAAAATCATGAAAAAGCGTTGACGACACTTTATTCCTATGGTACATTATAAAAGGTCGCTTGAAGCGGAATACATATTTTCAAACGAAATTAGGAGTTGACAATCCCATTCAATTCATGTACGATATTATTTGTCGAAATTGAACTGAAGCCTATTTCACATTCCGCAGTAGCTCAGGGGTAGAGCAATCGGCTGTTAACCGATCCGTCGCTGGTTCGAATCCGGCCTGCGGAGCCAGCGGAGAAGTACTCAAGTGGCTGAAGAGGCGCCCCTGCTAAGGGTGTAGGTCGCGCAAGCGGCGCGAGGGTTCAAATCCCTCCTTCTCCGCCATTACAGACTATAGAAGTTAGACGACAGAGATCAGAAGCAGAAGGTGAGCATTCTGACATCTGGATTCCGACATCTGACTTCAGATATGGCCCGTTGGTCAAGGGGTTAAGACACCGCCCTTTCACGGCGGTAACGCGGGTTCGAATCCCGCACGGGTCACCATTTCGGAGGGTTAGCTCAGTTGGGAGAGCATCTGCCTTACAAGCAGGGGGTCGGCGGTTCGAGCCCGTCACCCTCCACCATGTCTTCCACGGTCGAGGGAAGAGAAGATATATCAAACAAGGGCCTGTGGTGTAGCGGTTAACATGCCTGCCTGTCACGCAGGAGATCGCGGGTTCGAATCCCGTCAGGCCCGCCATTTCATTTTTACTGTTGGGCCATAGCCAAGCGGTAAGGCATCAGGTTTTGGTCCTGAGATGCGCTGGTTCGAATCCAGCTGGCCCAGCCATTATCCCCTCACGAATCGTTGGGGACGTTGCACAAGCGGGTGTGGCGGAATTGGCAGACGCGCTAGATTTAGGATCTAGTGTCTTACGACGTGTGGGTTCAAGTCCCACCACCCGCACCATTCTTGCGGTTGTGGCGGAATGGCAGACGCGCTAGGTTGAGGGCCTAGTGGGAGTTAAATCCCGTGTGGGTTCAAGTCCCACTGACCGCACCATTTTAAATGCTGTCATATCAGTTGATACAGCATTTTATTTTTCTTACAAACAAAGTTAATTTAAAAATGCTTGGTGCCAAAATGGTGCCATTTTATTTTAAAATGTATTATTTCCCATTATTTGGTAAAATTAAATGTTCGGATATTGTAAATGATAAGGGTTGGTGATTGTTCTCACCAACCAATATATTATAAAATGTTGTCAAGCCTATCGGCTGTTTCTTTTTGCTTGTTCGGAAATAGATGACCGTATACGTCGATGGTAGTCTTAATAGATTAGTGACCTAGGCGTTCTTTGATGGTTGTGTAATCTTCCTTTTGGTCAATGAGTAAAGCGACATAAGAGTGCCGTAAATCGTGAAGACGAATAGGTTCTATATCTCCTCTTTCACATATAGTTCTGATGCGTCTGCTAAAATAATCTTTAGATGGTGGTCTGTCCTTGTATTGGAAAATCAATGTTTCGTTGGTGTGATTTATCTTTAATTCAGCAAATAACTTTTATTGCTCTTTTTTCCATTCTTGAAGTAGATCAAAAAGTTGATTGTTGATGCTGATTTTTCGTATACCCATTTTTGTTTTCGGCATTTGAATAACGGCTTCTTTATTAATGTATGAAAGTGATTTGTATACACTTATTTCCTTTTTAATTTCGGATACATCATTCCATGTCAATGCAAGGATTTCTCCACGACGCATCCCCGTTAGATAAGCAAGTGTATAGAAGGTTTTGAATAGAAATTCGTCCTCTCCAATCAGATTGATAAAGGCTTTAAACTGTTCAGGTGTCCAAAAGTTCATTTCTAATCTTGGTATGCTGAGATTTTTAACGTTTCTGCATGGATTTTTGTCAATGATTCTTTTGTTCAATAGCTTTATTAAAGATTTCGCTAAGAATGATCATATTATTATTGATGGTTTTGTTTTGTAACCCGGAATCAATAAGGAACTGTTGAAATTCTCGTATGTCATCTGACGTCACCTTTTTTAAATTGCATTTTTTAAAATAGGGCAAAATATGCTTGTCTATGCTGTAATTTTTAATTTGATGGTAATCACTTTTATGGTGTAGTTCGTATTCCTCCATATACAGATTTTTGATTGCTGTGAAGCTTAGATTTTTGTCACTGATGCTATTTTTATTTATATACTGATCTTCAAGTTTTCGGTGAAGCCTTTTGGCTTCCTTTTTTGTTTCTGCTGTTTTTGAGATTCTTTTTCTTTTCCCGGTTATAGCAGATATTCCTAGATCAATTTGAATACGATACTTTCCGTTTTCTCTTTTATATATCATTAGGATTGCCCCCTAGCGTTTTTTGTGTTGAAAGATGAAAGGTGGTACATTGCATCATCGGTGATTAGCAATGTAGCAAACAGAATCCCTTCGGCTTTTTGGTGTTTTGTCAGGCTGATGCTTGTACTTGATATTTTAAATTGAGTTGTATGGCTGTGAAGAAAGAAATGCCCGATTTCTTTTGCTATGGCTGTTTCTTTATATTCGCTTTGATCATTTAGATGGATGATATATTGATTGTAATGAAATTGTAGAAAACTTCTCCATTTTATGAGGTCGGCTTGTACTATGGGGATTTCTAGTTTTGAGCAAAGATCATACATGTTTTTAGGTTGATAAAAGTGATGAATGTTTGCACATTTGTCTTTTATGGCTGTAGACATCATAGAGGTCACTCCTTTTATCTATTTAGGCCTACAACATAACAAATGTATGTTCCCGTTACAATATTTTGATAATATGTTGTATTTTTTTCTTATGTTTTTAAAGTATTTATATATAATCAGATGAATTTAATCCCCATTCTAACGGAGAGTGGGGATTTTTAAGTGTGCCCCGCAGTCACACAGTCTAGGTGGTTAAAATCCATCCGGTAACTTTCCCTTTTGAAGTGCCGTAGCCGAAGCAACGGCCTCACCTCTAATGAGGAAGGTCGGACAGGGTGTCCCTTGGATAGGTTACACTTAATTGGACAGATCGGTTAAGGCCATATAAGCTTGGTTCAACTAAACGCGGAGGAAAATTCATATGACCCAACGAATCAGAAGAAGTTTTTCAAAAGAATTCAAAGAACAAATCGTACAGCTGCACGCCTCAGGAAAACCTCGAGCCGAAATAATCAAAGAATACGAGCTGACGCCATCTGCTTTTGATAAGTGGGTTCGCCAACATCGAGCCAGCGGTTCATTTGAAGAAAAAGACAATCGTTCTCCTGAAGAAGAAGAGCTCATCACGCTTCGTAAGAGAAATCAACAGTTAGAAATGGAAAATGATATTTTAAAGCAAGCCGCGCTGATCATGGGACGAAAGTAGATGTGATTCGGAACAACTGTCACAAATACTCTGTATCAGCAATGGGCGACGTCCTACAAATTCCTAGAAGTACCTATTATTACGAAGCAAAAGCTCGTGCTAACCAAGATGAAGAATTGCCAACATTGATCGTGGACATCTTTAAAAGCAACCGAAGGGTTTATGGCCAAAGAAAGATCAAGAAAGAGCTTGAAAAACTGGACTGGACCGTGTCACGCCGTCGTATCGGACGCATCATGAAAGAACAAGGATTGGTGTCAAAGTATACAGTCGCCCAGTTTAAGCCGTCTAAAACAGCTTGTAACGAATCAGCGGTTGGGAATACATTAAACCGAGAATTCGACCAGGACCAAGAACTCAAGGTCATTGTGAGTGATTTAACCTACGTTCGTGTTCAACAGAAATGGCATTATATCTGTGTGCTCGTCGATTTATATAACCGTGAAATCATCGGCCATAGTGCCGGTCCTCATAAGAGCGCAGCTTTAGTTCAACGTGCCTTTGCATCGGTCAAACACAACTTAATCCGCCTCGAATTGTTCCACACCGATCGAGGCAGCGAGTTTAAGAATCAACTGATCGATCAGGCATTAGAAACCTTTGGCATTGAACGATCCTTAAGTGAAAAAGGAACGCCGTATGACAACGCTGTCGCTGAAGCTACGTTTAAGACCATCAAAACTGAGTTCGTTCATGGTTCTATCTTCCTTAACCAACGCGAACTTGACCTTGAACTTTTTGATTACGTTCATTGGTTCAATCATATTCGAATTCATGGATCACTAGATTACTTAACACCAATAGAATACAAGTCTATGAACCTTTAAAAATTTGTTTAGTTTAGTGTTGACATACCACTAAGCGGTTAGCTGTTTCACGTTGTTTGTTTGGTAGTTTTAGTAGAAGCATGACTATAAACGGCTCATTGATCGTTACAATCTTCTCCTTGGTGCATGAGTGAAGCTACATGCGAGTGGTGTAAATCATGTCATCTAATCGGTTTTATCCCGTTTCGGTTGTGGCTTAACATAAACTTTATAAGGGTTTTGTTAAAAGCCTTCATAGTCGGATGAAGATTATTGGTATGCAAAAAATAAGGTTGAATTAATAATAAATGAGTTAGCAACGGTGTTTCCTATTAATTGATAACCTAATTGTTCTATTATTGCTATGTTAATAGGGTGATATAGCAAAGTGTGAAGGTTCTCGGCTGAACGCAATGCGATTATGGTGTTTGGATTAGTGCGGCGAATTTGTTCAATGATCAACTCTTTGTTCGGTACTAAACTAGCTATAACAACCAGATCGGTATCTTGATAATTAAATGCTTCCCCATCTTTATATTTATAGAATAATTGTTCATCTTTATGGAGTCGATGTATCAGAGCATTTCCCACTGAGTAGGCCGACTTCTCGATATCCAAACAATCGATCGTAGCATGTAATTTTGTTGACATTAAAAGGGGACTTAATGGTAGAGCACCCGCCCCTATAAAACAGATATGATTGAGTTCTTTCCAAGAAAAAGGAAGGTCATATAACTTATTTACTTCTGTTTCTGTCAGTTCCTTGTAATTGTCCCAATACAAAAAAGAAGAAAGATCCGACAAAGAAGAAGCATTTTCTGCAAAGTAAGACCCAAAGTATGTTTCCATATCACATTCAGCGGCAGCAAGGTGTTCAATCATATCGTCTTTTATTTCCTGGATATACGGGTTATCGAGGATCATATGGGCATCCTCAATAGGTGTAGAAAGCTTATGGACTAGATTTGATAACGTTTGGTTAATCAAGGGGTTGGCAGGGGATAGATCTTTTTCTCTTTTTAAAATATGGTAGGCATATTTATAAAAGGCTAGGATTTCATCTTTTTGCTCATTTTTGAATAAAGAAACATTCATACTTTTCACCTCTTAACAAATGGGGATTTGTGTTTTATATTTAAATCGTAATTATTACGATTTAAATGATATTAAACCAGAAATCGAGGAGGGATGTAAATGCTTTTTAGAAAAATAAGGAAAAATTGATCATTGTGTATCATCAAAATTAGCTGTTTAGGGGGAGGGTGAGACCAAGAATTCTCCCTCTTCTTTTATTACTAATTGCGTGTTTCAGTTACTTAGCAATAGGCGTTGAACCTCTCAAACGCCTCCAAATGATGTTGCAGCTTATATCCTTTTTAATGTCATTCATACGAGCGATATACGATAAAAGAGGAGAGATAAATTGGGGAAAGCTACTGCAGGAACAATCACACATAAACAGTATTTATTTTTGGCACTTCCATTGATTTTAGCTACGATTTCTACTCCTTTGCTTGGTGCGGTAGATACAGCAGTCGTTGGTTTTTTAGATGATCCTGCTTATATAGGAGGAATGGCTGTTGGTACGCTTATTTTCAATACGTTATATTGGCTGTTTGGTTTTTTGCGCGTGAGTACTTCGGGGTACACAGCTCAAGCTGTAGGTGCCGGGAATGAAGAAGCAGCATTGCTAAATTTATTAAGGGCAGCATTTTTAGCTACAAGTGCTGGATTATTATTCATGGTATTACAGTTGCCTATTTGGGATCTTGCGATGTACTTCATCCAGCCTTCTGAAAATGTGATGTCCCAGGGTAGCAAATATTTCGATGTGCGCATTTGGGGGGCACCATTTACGTTGCTCAACTATGTCATTTTTGGCTGGTTGATTGGGAAAGCAAAAGTAAGAGTGGTTCTCTTATTACAACTAGGGTGTAATTTACTTAATATGGGGTTAAATGTTTTTTTCGTATATTCGATTCAAATGGGAGTCGCAGGTGTAGGTGTAGCGACGCTCATTTCTGAAGTGCTTGCCACTGTCATTGGGTGCTTGTTTATGATGAAATATATAAATTTTGACCATACTATATTTAAGAACAAAGCTATTGTAGCATTTCAACCAATGATTCATATGGTGAAAGTAAACCAAGATTTATTCATCCGAACTGCTTGTTTATTAGCTGTTTTTGGGGTCTTTACATCGATTGGAGCTTCGATGGGGGAAGTCATCATTGCAGCCAACGCCATTTTATTTCAACTGCATTTTATTATGGCTTACTTTTTTGACGGATTGGCCAATGCAAGCAGTATTTTTGCAGGGAAAGCAGTTGGAGCGAATGATAAAAAGCTGTTTAGGTGTACAATTTATATTGGTTGTTTTTGGTCGGTTGCACTCGTTTTTTTGTTAACCGTAATGATGTACGTCGGTGGCTCCTGGCTTATTTCTTTATTTACGAATATTGAAGAAGTACATGCAACAGCTGTTTCTTATAAGCGGTGGGTGACTTTATTTCCACTTACAGGGTTTTTAGGACTTCAATTATATGGGTTTTACACTGGAGCCACACATGTAGGTCCGGTGCGAAACTCCTTGCTTATTTCTTTGCTTATATTTGTACTTTCTGTTTGGTTTACTGTGCCTGCATGGGGGAATCATGGATTATGGTTTTCCTTTATTCTGTTTACAATGTTAAGGTCGCTAACCCTATGGGCATTCTTTTCAAAACTCCAACGAACAGTTTTTTGGCAGAGTTCCCGTTATAGTAGCCAGAATTGGAGTAATCCTTTGAGTTAACTACCAATGATAGAAAGAGAATCAAATAATGGTTGACAATATGACTAAATTCCTCTAACCTTAAATCGTAATAATTACGGTTTAAAAATGAGGTGTATGCGGTGAGGAAAAAAACAATGGTTAAATGGTCAAGCGTGATGGTTATTGGATCGTTATTAGCTGCGTGCCAGGCTTCTGATGAGGATCAAGATGTAGGAGGCGGGAGCAACCATGATGCTCCGGAAAAGGTCGAAATAGAAGGGTTAGCCGATCATTATCATACAGGGGATACCATCAACCTCACAGCAGAACTTGATGAAGAAACAGATTATGACCATTGGCGTTGGTATACAAGAGATGATGAAGGGGACGAGTGGGCAAACGTATCAGATCAAGGAGATCGTGAATTTACTGAAGAAGCCACTGTTGATGGGCAAGAGATCAAGGTAGTACTTTTTGACGATGATCATGACGCTTATGTTCAATCAGATTCAGTAGAGGTTGTGATTGATGACCATGACCACGATGAAGAATCGCAAAGAATTTATGATGGTTATTTTGAGGACAGTGAAGTGGAAGATCGTGATCTATCTGATTGGGAAGGAGACTGGCAGTCGGTCTATCCTTATTTGCAAGAAGGAGACTTAGATGAAGTTTTCGAACACAAGGTGGAAGATGAAGGGGATATGACGGAAGAAGAGTACAAGGAGTATTATGACGAAGGATATCAAACAGAGGTTGATCGGATTGTCATCGAAGAGGCTACCGTTACGTTCTTTGATAATGCGGAGGAGTACACTGGTGAATATACGTATGACGGATATGAGATCCTGACATATGATGCTGGAAATCGAGGGGTAAGATACATTTTTGAGCTGGAAGATGGAGAGGAAGAGGCGCCACAATACATTCAGTTTAGTGACCATAATATTTTTCCAACAGAATCGCATCACTTTCATTTATTTTGGGGAGACGATCGTGAAGAATTGTTGGAAGAAGTCACAAATTGGCCTACGTATTACCCGTCCGAAATGGATACCGATGAAATTGTTCAAGAGATGATGGCCCATTAAGCTACAGCATGGTTTGTCGAGCATATTTTCCAAAAATATTAATTGGCTATCACGATTTAAGAGGAGTGTGTAAATTTGCCCAAAAAGTCGAAGATCGCAAAAGAGAAAAAGCGCCAAGAAATGGTTGCTAAATATGCGGAAGTCAGGTGTGATTTAAAGGAAAAAGGTGATTATGAAGCGTTGCGAAAGTTACCCCGAGATTCTTCACCCACCCGTTTGCGTAACCGATGTGAGATAACGGGGCGACCGCGCGGGTATTTGCGGAAATGTAAGATGTCGAGAATCGCTTTTCGGGAGCATGCGCATAAAGGACAGATTCCGGGTGTGAGAAAAGCGAGTTGGTGATGGATACGTTACTATTGCTCAAAAACATGAAAGGAAAAGGAGGGAGCCATTGGTGAAGCCATATAAGTTTATAGGGTTCTTGGCTTTGGGAGCGATACTTATGAGTTGTCAAGCTGAAGAAAAAAGTGAAGGAGGAAGTGAAGAAGAAAGAAACGCGGAGGCGCTTTCGATTAAAACCTCTCTTTATGCTATAGAAGATTTCTCATCAAAAATTGGAGGAGAATTTGTTGAGGCAGAAAGTATCTATCCACCGAATGTTGATGCGCATACTTATGAGCCCACATCCAATGATATGGTGCAAATCGCTGAAGCCGATGCCTTTATTTATTCAGGTTTAGAGGGGATGGAACCATTTGCAGAAACGGTGGACGATGCGCTTGCTGACGAGAATGTTCAAGTCATTCCAGCCGGAAAAAACATCGCCTTACGTGGAGAAGGCCACGATCATGGGGGGGACGACGATGATCATGGAGACGGGAACGATCTCCAAGTACCGGAAGAAATAGATATTGAAGGATTGGCAGACCATTATCATACGGGGGATACCGTTTCTCTTACTGCTGAATCGGATGAAGATGTTGATTATGACCACTGGCACTGGTATTCGCGTGATAGTGATAATGAAGAATGGGAAACGGTGTCGGATCAGGATGCCGAAGACTATGATGCACCGGCAGAGGACGGTCAGGAATTGATGGCTGTATTGTTTGATGATGATCACGAAGCGTATGCTCAGTCGGCACCCGTGACCGTTGAGATTGATGATCATGATGAGCATAGCGATGAAGGGGACCCGCATATCTTTCTTGATCCTATTCGAAGCATTGAATTAGCAGAAAATATCAAAGATGAGTTGGTTACGTTAATGCCCGATGAAGAGGCATATTTTACGGAGAATTTCGAAGAAGTAAAAGAAGAATTAGAAGGCATTGATCAAGAATTACAGCAAACATTTGACGAAGCCGATCATCACCAATTGATTGTATCACATGCCGCATATGGCTATTGGGAAGAAAGGTACGGCCTGGAGCAATTGAGCGTTCATGGTTTATCCTCCACCGAAGAGCCTTCTCAATCGGAACTAGCTGAATTAGTAAATACCGCAGAAGAAAATGATCTGGAATACGTCATTTTTGAAAACAATGTCGGTAGTAACATTACTGAAGTGATTCAATCAGAAATTGGTGCTGAGAGTCTCATTATGAGAAATATGGAAAGTATATCCGAGGAAGACGTTAACGCAGGCGAAGATTACTTCAGTATGATGAGAATGAACATTGAAACATTGGAAACTGCATTAAATGATTAACAAACATGCTAGTGCAGCAGAATTAATTTTTTCAAAGTTATCCAGGGATGTGGAGCTATTTGCTGGATTCCAGTTCATTAAGGTTTTTTGAAATTTTCCAGATATCACTACCATCATCAAATTATGTGGAAGCTATGAGGACGCATTAACATGCGCCATGGGGCAGGAGCATAAAATAATTTAACAATCCGGAGTAAGGCTCTAACTGTGACATTGTAACTTTTTAAAAGTCACAAGAAAATCACCAAAAAATGCTATGCTTGAGTAGGTAGGTTTCTGTATGTAGAAAATAAAAACGACGTGTACTGGGGATAACAGGGCAGTGATTTTTGGAGCGACTAAAACATCACGAGAAAGGTCACGAAAGCATGAAAAAATATCATAAAAAATGATAAGTTAAAAAATGGAAGTGTTGATTTATCAGGGATTTAAGGGTATTTATGATACTTTGTAAACCCCTGATATATGTTCCGCACGCAAATCCCCCGTGGGAGCGGGAGCAGTAGATGAAACATAACACTGTATAAATCCGAACGATATAAAAGAAAAGCTCTTTATTGTTCGAATTTTAATTATAAAAGGTATAAGTTTCATTGGTGCCAAAATGGTGCCAAAATATATATAATGAGTGGTATTTTAACAAACTGAGTATAATGGGAAAGTTGACATGATAGGATATAACATGTGATAATTAATTCCACAAGGTTGAGGGCCTAGTGGGAGTTAAATCCCGTGTGGGTTCAAGTCCCACTGACCGCACCAACATAAGAACTGACACACCAGCACTTACAGCGTGTTGGTGTTTTTTTATGAACTCATTATTGGGTGGCTTTTACTTAATTTTTACTCCAGCTTTACTCCATGTGAATAAATGGTAATTTCTCTTTGCTATTTAATCGTTCGGAATTCGTTAATATAGATCATCCAGTCTATCGGCGGTTTCTTTTTGTTTATTTGGAAATAGATGACCATATACATCAATGTTGTTTTTATAGAAGCATGTCCCAAACGTTTTTTGATGGTTACATGGTCTTCTCCCTGATGAATCAATAATGTTAGGTAAGAGTGTCTTAAATCGTGTTGACGTATAGGTTCAATATCCCCATGTTCGCAAATGGTTTTAACTCGACGACTAAAAATGTCTTTTGTTGGTTTTTTTCACGATATTGAAAAATGTGAACGTCATTGTTGTGGTTTAATGCGGATGCTGATTATAGAGAATGATTTGGTGAGGAAATTGATTAATTAAATGATGAAGATGCTGAAATGTCAAGAAAAAACTGGAGGTTTGACATGTCAAAAGATCATCGTGAAACTCGAATCGACCATGATTATTTATTTAATTGCTTCAAGAGTTTTTTGAAGAATTTATCGTGTTGTTTTTTCCGAATATCTACGAAGAAATCGACTTTGCCCATTTGAACTTTTTAGACAAGGAATTGTTCAATGACGTACAGAGAAGAAAAAGCAAAGAAGTGGATATGGCTGTCGAAACCAAGCTTAAAGGCGAGGGTAGCTTGATCCTCATTCATCTAGAGCAGCAGGCGCAATATGAAGATGATTTTAATGAACGAATGTTTTTGGCAGGTAAGTATAAAGCATTTACCTGCATAAGTGCGACTAAGGCTTCCGCCATTAATGCTTGGCGGAAGCCAAGTCTTCTAATATTTTAGCCGTTTACTGGAAGAAAATCCCGGCACACGGATTCTTCCCATTGCTTTGTTCAGCTATGACGATCAAAATAAGCAGGAACCGACCACGTATGAAATGACGTTACCATTTCTTGATGTCGTCAAATTGTTCGAAAAAATGGTAGGTTACTGTTGAATATTTTGTTAACCGAAAAAATTCATGAAATATTGTAATGAAATACACAAGTGTACAACAAGAGGAGGACGTTAAAATGAAAATGACGGACAACCCGTCGATCAAAGATGTCAAACGTTGTTGATGCTCTTTATCATTCTTTACAAGAATTTTTCAGGTGAATTTCTATATTATGGAAAAAAATCAAAAAAACGAGTAACCCATATACGAAACGTCCATACGTTGATATGATGATCGCAGCTAAAAAGGTATAATCTTTAGCTCACTATGAATGAATATGGGGGAATCGTAAGATGAACAAGAAGCTGCTTTATGGAGCCTTTTCTGGAATTTTCTCCGTTGGCATGCTAGCTGCATGTGGAGATATGGAAGAAGACGAAGGTGTCCCTATGGATGGCGACGCAGATGAAGGTGGCATGGAAGAAGATCCCGGGGCTGAAGATAGGGACGGCGGAATGGGAGACATTTAATGGGTGCTCAAAGAAAGACACTTTACCCTGAAAGGAAGATGTTCATTTAAAATAACAATAAAATTTTTCATTATTTTAAATTACATGTTTTATCCGATAATAAAAGTGGTAAATTCCTGTATATTGATCCAAAGGGAGGCCCAACGATGAAGAAAGCTTATACGTGGGAGAAGTGAATGGGAAGTGCCTTGAGGCGTGATGAAATAAAGCCCTCCTTTGCTTTTAGATTTGTCTGACTCATTAAAGCAAAGGAGGACGGTATCCCATGTGTGCAAAAAGTTTATCCGACTGTAGTTATTATATCAATTGATTTCGAAATAATTTTCTGATGTAAAACTAATTTGTCCAATTTAATAATAAAATGAGGTTATTCCATTGGATCCGAAATCCCCTATTGGCTTCGGAAATGTCGTATTTGCCCATCGTATTGTTTATATTGCCTCAGTCCCCATGAAGTGTCTGATAGAGGAAGCACGAGGGCAAAATTTGCTGTTAGATACGACGAACGGGCGAAAAACAAGAAGTATCATTCAAACCGATAGTGGTCACGTTATCTTAACTCCTGTTGACCCCGATACGGTGGCTCAGAGGATTAAGATATCAACCAAGAGCTGAAGATGAAGGCGGATTAAGGTGATTTTTTAATAGAAGTTCAGGATAGCCCTCTCACGTCAGCCCCGACTCATTAGGGGGTTGCCAACCCTTTTTAGGGGTTATGCAAAAACCAAAACTGATTCGTTTAAACAAATACCGTTTCAACGATCACTGACCAAGCATAACGTGCGGTGATATAAGTGAAAGGAGTAAGGGTATATGTTCAATTATTCTGCTAGGAATGTTGCCGGTTTATCATTGATCGATGGTCATTTAAGAGAGGAATTAAACGGAGCGGTCGCAGCGTCTTCGAAGCTTTTTCCTGTTATGGTTCAGTTTAAAGCAGGGTGTTTGACCAGTGGTGTTCAACATTTGGAAAGCATCACGAATAATCATGCACACTGTCAAGTGAATCGATCGTTTCCGCGTTTTTCGTTACAAGGCGGAAATCTCACAGCTGTAGCCCTTGAAGATCTTTGTTATAACTGCAGCGATGTCAAGAAAGTCTATCTTGATCGTACATTTAGCGTTTGCCTTGATACGGCTACCGAAACGACAAGAGCGAATGTTCTCCAAGAAGAAAGAGATGAAACAGGTAAAGGCGAAGGGGTGACGGTCGCCATTCTTGATACAGGGGTACATCCGAGTCCAGATCTCATGGAATCTGAAGAGCGAATCACTGGATTTCAGGATTTTATCAATGGTCGTGAAGAGCCCTATGACGACAATGGTCACGGGACCCACTGCGCTGGATGTGCAGCCGGGAATGGCCATCAATCCGATGGTGAATATAAGGCGCCAGCTCCCAAAGCCAATATCGTCGGGGTCAAAGTCCTTGATAGGATGGGCGCCGGTTCCTTATCTAATATTATCGCTGGCGTCGATTGGTGTATCGAAAACCAAGAGGCCTACGACATCCGGATTTTATCCTTATCGTTAGGGAGTCCGGCTATGGACCCTGAAGATGACGATCCGGTGGTGCAAGCGGTCGACCAAGCTTGGGATGAAGGAATGGTCGTATGTGTCGCTGCTGGCAATGAGGGTCCCAATGAAGGAACCATTGCATCTCCGGGCATTAGCCAAAAGGTGATCACTGTGGGTGCTTTGGATGAACAAGGGACGCCTGATCGATCTGATGTTGATGTAGCTGATTTCTCGAGTCGAGGACCAACCATTGATGGCCACACGAAGCCAGATCTGCTTGCCCCTGGTGTCGATATTACCGCTATACGTGCTCCGGATGCCTTTCTCGATCAAATGGAAAGGGCCAAACACATCAATGACGACTATATTTCAATGTCAGGGACATCGATGGCCACCCCCATTTGTGCCGGCGTGTGTGCTCAACTGCTAGAACTAAACAGTGAATGGACTCCAGACGAGGTGAAGGAGCGATTACGTGAGGGAGCCGAAGATCTAGGTCTTGAATCCAACACCCAAGGTGAGGGTTTGCTAGATGCTGTTGCTAGTGACAACGATGATGACGATGATGCTAGTGACAATGAAGATGATGCCAAAGACAATGGCGATGATACCCAATAATTCCTTTTTGTCTCGTCGTCCTTAAAATGATGGATGGGGACATGAATCAAAGGGCTGTGCCAAGCATTTCTTGGGGCACAGTCTTAACCCCTCCCTCAAAGACATGTTTCGGGAAACAACCATGAATAATTATCAAAGTAATTAAAATATATATTTAATTACACATAATTTTGGAGATGGCATTCATTCATGTCCCTCCGATGGAACATATCGTTCCCCTTCCTGTAAAACGTTCAAAAATCACCGAATAAAATGGTTAGAAGCTCTCCTCAATGAGCCGATGCAATTGTCGTCATCCCTTCATCCCCTGTTAGAGAAAGGGGTTGTTCTTGATACAAAGGATTTATATGGACCCTGGGCATGATGGCAGTGACAGCGGGGCTACAGGGCCACGGCATGGCTGAAAAGGATATTGTGCTCGATATTGACCTTCTGATGAGCGTTTATCTGCGTGAAAACTTTGAAGGCATGTACCGTCGAATGTCACGGACGAGTGATACGTTTGTTTCGCTTCAAGATCGCACAAATGACGCAAACAGTTGGGGAGGCGACGTGTTTGTATCCATTCATGCCAATGGTTTTGATGGAAGTGCCCGTGGGTTTGAGACGTATATTCATGACAGCAATCCAACATGGGCGAGGGAACTGCAAAGGATCATGCATCCAAGTGTTTTAGAAGGCATGCAAACGTTCGATGCTTCGATCCCTGATTGGGGCCAGCAATTAGCCAATTTTCATGTGCTTCGGGAGAGTCAAGCCAATGCGATTTTATCTGAAAATATTGTTTATTGATAACGCCACGGATGCTGATTTATTACAAGACCTAGCGTTTATCACTGCGGTAGCAGCGGAACATGCTGAGGCTGTAGCTGCCTTTTTGGGTTTAACACCCATCAGCAGTGATTGATGGATTTACTTTTCACGATTGGATGGATCAATCATTCGAAGTGGTTAATGGATTTCACATGTGGAAGAGTTACAGCAACGACTCGTGGATCTCGGCTATCATTTCCCGCAGCACAGTATCGGCCTCGTGTTGGGGATTGAGGCGAATATCAAGCCGATGCCGTATGGATATTAATGGTATCTCAGGACCTGAAACCCATAGGTAGAACATTAGGCATAAATCGAGGCGTCGTCCTGCCTGAACACACTTCTCCCAGAACGACAAGTGTGGGTCTGCGCATGCGGCTTCTCTCATTTATCCTCGTATTGGTTAGCATTCACCCCAGCAAAGGGTTGATGAAAAAGAAGAAAGAGGTGAAAAAAAATCTTTACTGGAGGGGCGATCCATCTCCTAATCCTTCCCAAATTTAACATCAAGGGCCAAACCATAAGGACAAGGATAGAGAGGAAGAGTGGCGGATGGGTGTGATTTTTGCTTGTTTAACCATCGAAATCTTTGATTTTGGGCAAGATTTTCTAACCGGTTATATACTCATGGGGTAAAAGAGGTGAAAAGATATGGTGAGACATCGTTGGTGGCTGCTTCTTATTGGTTTAGGGGTTTTAATTGTCGGGTCTAGAAAGGATGCGTTTACAGGGAGGTTAGCGGGGATTGCAGACGATGAACCGGAAGAAGAGATGGATGCCGTTCCTCCCACAGATGAAGGGATAGCCACCATTTCATTCTTAGATGTCGGTCAGGGCGACAGCACTCTAATTCAAGAAGGGAACACCACAATTTTAATTGATACGGGTCGGCATGACAATGATGCGATTTTTGATCATTTAGAAGCCCATGGTGTTACCGGTATTGATTTGTTGGTGTTCACACATCCGCACACGGATCACATCGGGAATGGGGATAAAATTGTGGAAGCCTATGAGCCGGAAGAGGTTTGGATGGATGGTAATGAAACAACGACGGATACATTTGAACGATTGATTGATGCATTGCTGGCCTCTAATACGGAGGTTGTGGAACCGTCAGCTGGGGAAACGTATGATATAGGTTCGTTTCTGTTGGAGCTCACACATCCTGGGGAAGAACTTTCTGGCGACTTCAATAATGATTCGGTGTCCTTCCGAATGCATTACGGAGATGTATCGTTCCTCTTTACCGGTGATGCCGAAGAGCAGGCTGAGCAGCAAATGATCGATGATGATATGGATATCTCCGCTGATGTTTATAATATGGGGCATCACGGCTCAGACACATCGAGTCAACGTTTTTTTGTTGAAGAAGTGAGCCCTGATGTGGCGGTTTATTCAGCCGGGGAAGGGAATCCTTATGAGCACCCTCATGAGGAGGTGTTACAGCGCGTGGAGGATCAAGGGTCCGACATCTATGGAACCTTGGAAGACGGAACGGTGACCGTGACCACGGACGGGGAAAGCCTGGATATTGATACGGAAAACGAGGAGTGGGGCCGGATGAAGGAAAAAAAGCCAGGTGTTATTGATCGAATCGAAGATGGGTATGCTGTCATCCTCGTAGGGGGAGACGAACAAGAATTGCTCTATTCAGCTTCCAAACTGTATGAGGGGGCTAAAGAAGGAGATGAAGTCAAAGTCACTATATCCAAGGAACAGGTTCAGGCTGTGATTTATGATGAAAAAACAAAAGAAAGGAAGAAAGTGATCCGAAGGAAAATGAATGATCTTCGTCATAAATAATGGGAAATAATTCTTTGCTGATAACCTTTGGGTACGTATTGTGTTATTAATATTTATTATAGTAGTACTGATTTAGTTGCAATAGGAGCATCCCGAAGATTACAAGGTAGGGAACCACTGACAATGAAAACTGTCTTAGGGAAATGGCATTAATTGCTTTTATTCATTTTTTGACAGGATAAGTACAAGTATGAAGTTATTGTGGGAGGTGGAACGGAAAACCGTAGGTCAGAAACCTTCAACTATACCAGCTAATCTTGAACAAGACCTGCGGAATTGGGGGATTGTGTAGTATTTGATTTCAGAAATGGGTATCGTTATTTAACGGAAAAAAGCCGATCTTTTTAGATTAGCCTTTATATCTTTATCCTTCGCTAATTTTTCCCGATTTTTCGCTCCTGGTGGTTGTTCAAGCCATTGATGTTTAATCATGATATCCGCTCCACTTTTGGCAAGCTTAGCATTTTCTAACGACAATCGTTCATAATCAGTTGCAATATCGCTTCGTTGACTAGCAGCGGCAGCTGTCGCGTAGTTTCCTACACCTGAGGAGATGAGCAGAGACATATGGAACATCAGTAATTTGTCTGAAAATGTTGGGGTGGTTGAATCACTGACACCTACATCTGGTATGCTTGAGACTTCAATGTCATCTTCTAAAAGCTTGTCAGTAAAAATTTTCGCGTGCTTCTTTGAGACATCTTTGCCTCGTAGCATAAAATCTTGAACTTCCTTACGTGGCGAGGTTTGAGCAAAGGCGATACACAATTTCATCCCTATAGAATTCGTGAGGACATTCATATATAAATGGGAAATTTCAACGGCGTTTAAGGGACGTTGATCGCTTAAGGGATTGAAGCCACTCATGTACGCTTTACTATCTACATAGTCGGTGCTTTTAGGGACTTCAATGTAAGGATGCCTGCCAGCAATTCCCTTTTCAAGCTCAATGTTGCTTGCCTGATTATAAAGGTTATTTGTTTCGGTTAAAGCTTGTGAAAAATAGGCTCGTATGTCTTCCCTGTCACACAACGAAACAAAGCCACTGTACGAGAGCATCCCAACCTTTCCCATGTGCCTCATAAAGGATATACAAAACATGTCTGTAAACAAC
Organism: Salicibibacter kimchii; assembly: GCF_003336365.1. GTDB lineage: Bacteria > Bacillota > Bacilli > Bacillales > Marinococcaceae > Salicibibacter > Salicibibacter kimchii. The sequence goes on from NZ_CP031092.1 coordinate 3,181,730, forward strand.
CACGGTGCGTTCATGTCGACATCTTGTTCACCAAAACCATTAGGGATCGCGTGTGATTCGTTTTCAAAAATGGTGCGTAACTGCTTTAGATGATCCGTTGCAAGATCATAGGCGTACTGCACAACGGGCTTAATGTCTGGGTCTGAAATGTGTTTGAGCATAAAACGTAAAATACAGGCAGACATACTATCGTTCATGTAGGCTGTCCAAAGAGAACCAATTTCTGCAGATGTTAAGTGAACATTTTTTGGCATTGATGGGACCTCCTAAATGGATATTGAGATATGTTATGTTAGGTTTTGAATTAACACGAAGGTTAAAGGTGCTATCCAGTAGTGGCATAGTATAAGTATCACTCATGTTCAATCGAATTATGTCTTCCATGTATTTACAAACCGATTTTCACTTTTACGCAAACGGGGCTTTGTTATTTTTTAAATGATAATACACATTGAGGTATTTCCACACCGTTCATTCACCTGTCTGTCTCTTTCACCAACTTTTCGAGCCGTCGTGCAAATTCGTCTTCTTCGTAAGATTGAGACATTCGCAAAATCTGGTTTCTTAAAAACTGTTCACGAGAAATCCCTTCTTGTTTTGCAAGTTCATCTATTTTTTGGACGGTTCTCGGTTCCAAATTACGAACGACATTATTCATACGTAGCCTCCTCCTTTACGTTTTCCTATTGAAATCGATAAAAGCTAATCGGAAATCAGGGAGGGGCGAGCAGATCGATTAATAAATATAGCCAGTTATAAAAATCTTTCCATTTTAATACTAACATCTTTTGTAAGAAGTATGATATGAGTAACGACCCTACAATGTTTGAGGTTTCCATCCTCTACTCAGATGTGTAACCGTGTGAAAGCAAGCGTGCTAGGGAATCCAATGAGTTTCCACCCTGCTTGATGGTTATTTCCGGCATAGACAGGGTTTGTAAATATTCCTTGCATTGTATGCTGACGCAAAGCCTCGAAAAGTTCTGTTTCCTCGTTTTTTTCCATTATCGTATTTCGTTGCCCCTGATGCAAATGTACAAAGAAGCTCTGATAATAGTGATGATTAAGACTATTCATAGACTGAAGTCCTTCTTCAGACGTGGAAAGGTCTCCACGGTCGAATGTTGAAACGAATGCCATACATATCCAGCTCTGAGGACTAAATTTGGCCATATACTTTTCATTGGAGAAAGGCATTTCAATTTATAAGTAAAATTTTTTTCTATGTTATTTTCCGGTCATTTCGCAAAAAATGGAGTGAACCTTATTTGTGTCGTTATTATTATTATAACAAATATAAATATGAAAGTGATAGAAGGAAGAAAAGTATCGTTTTTAGATTTTCACACTGACTAATCATGGAAAAAGATAAGGCTGTAAATAAAGATAGCCTTTCATTATACAGCCTTTTACATCTTTATCGATATTTAGCCATCATCATTATTGGTAGAATCTTCTTCATCTGCACTTTGAACAGCGTCTAGAGATCCTTCTCCCTGAGTATTTTCTTCCAGACCAAGGTCTTCCGCTCCTTCACGTAATTGAGCTTTAATCATATCAGGATCCAAGTTACTGTTTAACTCTAACAGCTGAGCACACACGCCTGCGCAAATGGGGGTAGCCATCGACGTACCAGACATTGATATATAATGATCATTTATGCGATCTGATTTTGCGTATTTGTCTAAAAATGAATTGGCAGAACGTATGGAAGTAATATCCACGCCTGGAGCAAGAATATCAGGCTTCGTGTGCCCGTCAATAGTCGGTCCTCGACTCGAGAACTCTGCCACATCATCATCGGATCGATCAGGTGTCCCTTGCTCATCTAAAGCTCCAACGGTGATGATTTTTTCACTAATTCCCGGAGAAGAAATGGTTTCTTCACTCGGTCCTTCATTTCCAGCAGCGACACAGACAACCATTCCCTCGTCCCAAGCTTGGTTGACAACTTCTACCACCGGATCGTCATCTTCAGATTCTATTGCCGGACTTCCTAACGATAACGATAAAATACGAATGTCGTATGCCTCTTGGTTTTCAATACACCAATCCACACCAGCTATAATATCTGTTAAAGAACCAGCACCCATCTTATTGAGAACTTTTACACCTACAATATTTGCATCGGGAGCAGGTCCGGCATATTCACCATCTGATTGCTGTCCATTCCCAGCTGCATCTCCAGCGCAGTGGGTGCCATGTCCATTATCATCATAAGGATCTTCACGATCATTGATAAAATCCCTAAATCCAATGATTCTCTGTTCAGGTTCCATAAGGTCTGGACTGGGATGTACCCCTGTATCGATAATAGCAACAGTCACCCCCTCCCCTGTCGCTTCGAGTTCGTTCTGTAACTCGCTTGCTCGAGTGGTCTCGGTGGCTGTGTCAAGTAAAGCGTTAAATTCACGATCGAGATAGACTTTTTCTATATCTCCACAGTTATGACAGAAATCTTCAAGAGCTGAAGCTGTGAGATTTGCGCTCTGTAATGCAAAACGGGGAATGGATCGTTTGACTTTACAGTTTGCGTGATTTTTTTCAATTCTTTTTAAACTTGTAACACCACTTGTATAGGAATTTCCTTTTTTAAATTGAATGAGAACAGGAAAAGCCTTTGATCGACGAATATAGGAGTCGATCCATCGATGAAGAAAACACGGGACGTGCCTTAGAGGTTTTATTGCGCCTACGAGTTCTCTTCTTAACTGACGGTCAATCAAGGGCCCGTATGTTCGGGCGACCTTAACAGTAGCATAATTAAACATAAACCTGTCTCCTTTTTCAGATTTAATGGCACATTATGCTTCACAGGTGATCCTTGGAGCGGCATTTATTTATATCGATTCTAAAATAGGTGAAAAATGGCCTGTATCACAATGTTTGTTACAAACTTCTTAATCAGAGCAACACAATCAATGCCAAAACCATCAGTGAAAATTCTCAACAACTCGTAAAGATTACAATTAGAAAAAGCCACAGGAACGGTTGGATCGGTAGCAAATCTGTTATCGATCCTTCCTTTCTGCGGCTTTTGATGTAGAATCACTGACAAGATATCCATGTGAAACCATTTGATCTCCTAAAATAGGCAAGACCATGAATCTGGATATTTTACTCAGACTTGCATATAGGCAATTTGGCCTAAAAGTAACGGAAATCGAGGGTTGACGGTGGTAGGGGTTTTACGGTACTCGGTAAAGGAGCGGCTCTTGCGTCGTGGTGATGTCAAAGGGGGTGTTCTGTGGACATATCCACCTTAACACCTATCACGGAAACTATTATGGTCTCTTGTTGTTCCTGGTGTGAATATTTTATCCACTTATATTTATGGCGAGTATGCAAACTTACAGGAACATCGATGTCTACCCCACATGTTGCAAGTGGTGTTGCCATGATTATCAGAAGTTCCACCTTTTTCAAAATTAAAGGGAAAAGAAATAGTGCATTTTCACCTATATAAACCGTGATATACATAAATGCCGCTTCACGTATTGTTGGATATGCATAAGGTGCTACATGTTGGTTTTAAAGGGGGAAGCATTTCTGTTTAATTATTCTACTGTTAAGCTTGTCCGAACATTAAACACATCTTAAAGGTGAGGCTTACCTCTCGCTACTTCTCCATTACAAAGAGTCCGATACTCAATAGAATATAACATTGGGTTTATGACTAAAAGGAAGTGTTTAAATATGTTTCGATTGTATTTAGACCCCGGACATGGTGGAAATGACTCAGGTGCAACCGGAAATGGGCTGCAGGAAAAAAACATCGTACTTGATATCGCACAACGGATTAGAACGATTCTGGAGGATAACTATAGTGACGTTGAGGTTAACATGAGTCGAACGGGTGATCAGTCTGTTAGTTTACCCCAACGAACCAATGAAGCAAACGCGTGGGGAGCAGACTATTTTTTATCCATCCACTGTAATGCCTTTAACGGTTCGGCACGTGGATACGAGGACTTTATTTATTCCGGACTATCTGATTCATCACCAACAGCAAGGTATCAGAGAATCATGCATGAGGAGATTCTTGCTGTCAATCAGTTACCCGACCGGGGTGTAAAACAAGCTAATTTTCATGTGCTACGAGAATCATCTATGCCAGCCCTTTTAACGGAAAACGGATTTATCGATAACGCTCAGGACGCAAATTTAATGGGAGATGCCTCATGGCGCCAAGCGGTAGCTAGTGGTCATGTGGAAGGGCTGGCAAGAGCTTTTAATTTGACACGAGATGACTCAGATCCGGATACGTTATACAAAGTTATCGCTGGATCATTCCAAAATAGAGAAAATGCGGAAAACCGTGTAAATGAACTCCAAACAGCTGAAATCTCATCATTTATCACAACCATGGTGGTTTCAGGAACAACGTGGTACCGCGTACAAGCCGGATCTTTCCGCGATCGATCCAATGCTGAACGACACCTAGAAACCGTTCGTTCCGCAGGTATTTCGGATGCTTATATCCTAGTCGAAGGCTCAGAAAACTCTGAGGAATCTCCCCAAAACATTATGGGAGAAACGGTTTTAATGTCTCAAGAATTAGATGCTTTTGTGAAAACAATCAACCCTGATGCCCCAATATTGGGCCTTTATTATATCGATTTCGGTCATTATTATGGGATTCGCGGTGACATCGCTTATGCCCAGGCGCTGCATGAAACTGACTACTTTCGTTTTACGGGTGTCGTTGATGAGGAACAAAATAATTTTGGCGGGATCGGGGCTACAGACGATGATAACCCCGGTGCTACTTTTGAAACAAAAGCTATCGGTGTGCTTGCTCAACTTCAGCATTTGTTTGCTTATGCTTCAACAGATCCACTGCCGAGTGCTTATCCGTTATATGATCCCCGGTTTGACCTTGTCGAACGTGGTAGCGCCACAACATGGGAAGGGTTAAATGGAAAATGGGCTGTTCCCGGTGAAACTTATGGCCAAATGATCTTAAACTTATATGAACGCATGGTTGAGCACGCACGCACCACGTAACCTCTAATGAAAACGTTTGAGGTTTACGGAGGATATATTGCGACAGGTATTTTACTTTAACAACATCATTAACTCTTCGGGCGCGCGATTGTTTGAACATTAACGTAAAACAATACAACATGTTACTTTTTAAAAGGAACAAAGTGTTTATTATTAAAAGAGATCGAACGTAAACTCGCCATTACAGTGTTATTATTCCGATAAAAGCGCACGATTAAATAAGTATGAATATAGAACATCAAGTTGAGATAAGGGCTATGATATAATGCCCACCTGAATCCCTTGATATGAGGAGTTAATCCATTCTCTATAGTCGATAAGAGAGAAAAACTAACAAAAAACTAACATTCTGTGCTGGATATTCGTTTTTTTGGTAAGCTGAGCTGCATTCTTTTAGAGGGTGCAGTTTGCTTTTCTTGTGTTAAAATAAAGTTTAGTGGTTCGATGGAATACAACGAAAATGTACCACTTTAGGCGAAGGGTACAGTGACAGACTTACAAGGTTTATAACTCCCATGTGAATAATGATTATCTCGGCGAATGTATTCTTATCTAAAGATTAAATGAACGAATTAAAAAACTTCTTGCTACGAACTTTCGCAACAGATTTGAAGTAGTAGTAAAAATAAGTACATAATCGATGCCACATGTGCGCCTGCAGATATCACATACCCAACGGACTTGAAACTTTTGAATGAAGCCCGTGAAAAGTTGGAAGCGATGATTGACGCGTTACACGAACCGTTTCGCGGAACACAGAAGAAGCCGCGAACCTATCGGAATCAAGCCCGACAGTTTGGATGATGATCTTCAACTAAAGGCCAGATTGTGGAGTAACGGTTATTTGAATTCCTTATTATAAAAGCAATTTAAAAATGCCTATGTTAGAATGGATATTACTGGAGATAATTCATGATCCGAGGCAAGCACGCAGCTGAAGAAAAATTCATGAAGGCGGCGAAAGGTTATTGATAAAGCGAAAATTGTTTAGAGAGGGGAAGCGTGATGGGGAAAATTAACATCCAAGATCAATTTTTGAATAAGTTGCGGAAAGATAATATTCCGATTACCATGATTCTTACCAATGGAGTTCAACTTCGGGGCTACTTAAAAGCATTTGACAATTTTACGGTCGTTATTGATAAGGATGGGAAGCAGCAACTTGTTTACAAACACGCCATCTCGACATTTGTCGTCCAGCGAAACGTGGAGTTGCAATTGGAAGCAAGCGATTAATCCTATATCGCAGTTCATGATGCGATCATTGCTTTTGTTTTGATGCTTGGACCGGGAAGATCGGAAGCCGTTTTCTTTTCCTTTGTACTACACCAACTGCAAACATAAAAAGTGGCAGAACGACGTCAATGCTCACAATAAGAACCATTGATCCATAAAAATAAAAGTCGCTGTCGTCGTTTAAATTGTTAAATTCCGTCAAGGAAAGCAAAATAAATATGATCCCGAACGGAAGTGAGAGTGGTTTGTAATTTTTGATATTCATCACTTTAGCTGCGGTGATCGACACTGCCGATAAATACATCGCTAATTTTAAATAAACTGTAATAAAAAAGATGACAAAAAGGAGCGACTCGAGTCTTGAGATAACGTTACCAACATCGATTCTTTCCGCCAGTGTAAAGCCTGGATAAAGGTTCGCACCGGTTACCTCCGGCCCAAGAACGGTAGCGGTCAAAAACGTTAAGGCGAACAATGTAACACAGGCAACAAGGTAACCGATGAAATGCTTTTTCCACAGCTTTTTTATCGGCAACCCCTTTTGGGAAAAAAACGAAAAACATGATGGCATGAACGGCAATGACCCTGGCCACGAAAAACAAGATCGCTTTGCCATATTCAGCGATGGAGTGATTCAAATAAGGTTGGGTATTCTGCCAATCAATATCAGGCAGAAGAAAAATAAAAAGAATCAGGATCGATAAAACAAAGAAAATGAGCATGATTTCTGCAGTACGCCCAAGCACTTCCAATCCCGAATAAATGCCATAGATAATGACCGTCATAAATAAAATAATGAGCACCATCAACGGAGTCTCCGACAAAAGCTCTGTATTTAAAAATATCATGAAAAAAAATATATGATTTGGTGCCATGTAAAGGGGAAGAAAAATAAACAGAATCGCCACAACCTTCCCGATCCAGTTCCTGAAAAGAGCTTTTAGCATATCCGTGAGTGAATGATGGGGAAACCAGCGGGCGAAGACGATCAATAAAAGTACAAAAGGAAAGCCAACAATCATCCCGGCAAGGGGAATCCACCAACTATCATGATGCACGATCAGAGACGATGGCATCGTGAGCAAAGACGATCCACATGTCACAAAGATCACGAGTGTACGAAATTGGTGAATGCTTATTCTATCCGAGTTCATGGTGTTTTCACACTTTCTTTCGGTGATTTACGCAAAGGACTGTTTGGCCACTCGCGTTAATAACTGTGAAAGGCTCGGGAGGGGGATGTCTAAAACATATAAAACCCCTATAACCGCGGTGAAGGCAAGCAATGTGTAAAATGCCCTCTCTAAATTGACTTCATTACTCCCTTTAATCAAGGTTTTTTGGCTGTAAAATATAACAATGTGAACAGCGATGACAGTGATTACTTTAAGCACCACCACGATTCTCCTCTACATTAAAAGAATTGTTGATTTCACCTGTATCACGGAGTTCTATGGTTACGGTAACGCTACGTCCATGTCAGTAAAGATCTCAGGCCATTCACCTTTTACGTTTTCCCAGTACCGGGGATGTTGGCGGTACACTTCTCGACCAAGCCCTAAAATATCTGATTGATTTTCTTTTGTTTTTTGAATCACGCGATCAAGCATACGTTCAACTTTTTGGTTATTTGCCTCTTCAATGATTTGGTACGATTTTTCTTCCAACACGTCAAGATCACTGCAGTTGATCTCGGAAACTGTCGCGTCAATGTCCACCTCAAGATCGATGCTTGGTTGCTCGTTTTCAAGGTGAACGGTGACATTTCTGGCTATCCGGTAACTTTCAACGGCCATCGTGCCATCATCAGGGCAGGGCAGGCTTCCCACGTTATAATCAAACGTATCCTCCAAATAATTGAAGGCTTTGCTTTCTTCTTCATTCAGCCAATCAATGAGTTGATTATCCCTAAACATAGCCATAGGGCCTAATTGTAAGTAAGCTTCCGGCTTGATTTGTTCTGTATTCTGCATTGTTTTCCCCGCATTTAAATCGCCGATTGTTGAAATGCCTAAAATTGCCGGTTCAATCCCATCAGCTATGATTTTTTCAAAAAGAGAATCGATGCGAATGCCTTGAACCTCAGCATAGCTTTTTTCGCCATTTTCAATCGCATTGTTGATGTTTATGGAGGTGACATCTTCGATCGGTGGAAGCAGTTGTAAAATGTCCCCTGCGCGCTCATCCTTTGATATCACAATATAAAAATCGGAGCGGACTTCATGATCACGATAAAGGAAATCCAAAACATCGGTTAGTCCTTCCTCTGCCAAATCCTCACTGATAATAAACGTTGCAATATGACCAATATAGGCACGCCTTGGGGATTCCCGGACTAGCTTTCGAAAAGCCTCATGGATTGTTGGCACGGACGTTTCATAGTTATGTGCGGCTGATACTCCTGCGCCCTCTTGCCTCGTATCCATTCTGTATTTTGGCGAACGTAAAATGGCATCTTGTTGATCTTTTTGAACAAAAGGAGAGACATCAAGCAAAGGGATAGAAAAAGGGAAAGAACAAGGGATAAAACAGGTAGCCCTTAATTTGCTGTCCGATGGCATGATGTACAAAAAGTGGTTGAATTAACGGGATTAACTGAACAAGAGGTTAAGGAATTAAAAAGCCTACAAAGCAGAAACGATTAATACACATCACGAATTGAAGGTTCCTTTTGCTCCAAAATGTGAAGGAGCCTTCTTATTTTACGGATTAAAAGCCGTTATAGTCAGTAAGTCTCGAAACAGATACTAATTGTGCCATGAACTTGGAGGTCTATAAATTATGAGTATGAAAGCACAATCATCCTTTAAATTAACAGAAGCAAATGAAATACCCTACAGTGAAGTAGGGGAAGGATCCAAACTCACAAGGGGATACTTTGAAGTGGAATACAACGGGGAACTTCAAGGTAAAGGTGACTTACAAGAGCTGAAATGTTATTTGCCGGACGATTCAGCCACTGTTTACGGCTTTGAGCGTATCACTGGACGTATTGGAGATAAGTCAGGGAGTTTCGTATTGGAACACGTTGGAAAATTTGAAAATGGTTTACTCAAGTCCAAACGAAATGTTGTTCAAGGTTCTGGGACAGGGGAACTAACAGGTATCGTAGGTGAAATAAATTTTGAATCCGGTAGTGCTGAAGAATTCCAAATCACTTTTAATTATTATTTTGAATAAAGGTTTTCTGAGGATTTCAGATAGTTTCTTACTACATTAACGGGCGCGCTAATCGAATAGTGCGTCCTTCTGAATAGGGTCATACTGTTTAAGATAAAACTGTTTGCTTATGTTAATATTGAAATAAATAAAATGTGAGGAGGAAAAAAATGAATGAATATGGAAAGTTATATGAAAGAGATGGTCGTTGTGTTTTGCAATTTGAGCGTTTTTTTGCACATAAACCTGAGCGTGTTTTCCGCTGCATAACGGATCCTTATTACTTTACCAAATGGTACCCGTTTGCAACAGGAGAGATGGATCTCAATGAAGGTGGCAAAATTGGCTTTGATGATGGAGAAGAAACGAAGTATGAGGGAGTGATTACTGCGTTCGAGCCGCCTGTGGTCTTTGCTTTTCGTGAGGTTGATGATTTGCTGCGAATCGAATTGCAAAACACCCCCGATGGATGCCGAATGACATTTGAGCATACGTTTGATGACTGGTCTTGGGCGGCCGCAACAGCTGCAGGATGGCATCGCTGTCTTGATACATTGGGTATGATGGTTAACGAACAGCCGCCTGAATGGCCGGATAATGGTGCTGAGTTAAGGGAATTTTATCGGGAAGCATTTGATTCGAATTAAAGATAATGAAAACAATACTTTAGAGACTATCAAAGATATGGTATAGGAATTCACTAAGGTGCTTATTCCATATAAGGGCGCTTTAATGGAATAAAGAAGCGCCGATTTTGCATTGGGCGATATAATAATTAATTGATAATCCGAAATATAAATTTTCGAGGGGATGGGCAAAAACACCGCCCAATGTATATCCTCTTTGTGATGTAGTCATATTATAAGTGTGGGCTGGTGGTCAACTTATAAGGATTGGATGCGGGATATCTCCGCATCCTTTTCTTTCGTTCATAAAAACAGTCCTGTAAATCGTGTATACGGATGATTCTGTATCTTCCCTTTAAACAGGTCGTGTGAATGCTACGACTAAAAATGTCTTTGAAGAAAGATGAAAGTATCATCTGAATGATGCTTTCTTGTTAAATATTATACGGGGATGCTAGGTTAACTTAATGTACCAGTATTTTTAAATGATTCGTACGCAATAAGTTTTTCTTTTGCTTTTTTTTATGGAAGGCAGGGAACAAGGAAGGCATGAACTCATTTGAAGAAGCTGTATATATTGATTTTGTTCGCGATTTTGAAAATAGACTTAATCGAAATGAGGGCATTTGTTCGCCCGAAATGACGTTCGACACTTCCAGACAAACTTACTAGACTTGTAAGTAGGCGGTGGGAGTTGAGAACAAGGGAGGACAAATGAGATGGAAAAAGCCGTTCATGAGCGACTGGAGGCCAAATCTAGAGATAGCCAACTATTCGAAACTTTAACGCATCAGTTTGAGTTTTCACCGAAGACAGCCGAAGCCATCATGGAAACGGTCAAGGAGACTTACGAGCTCCACCGTTGGAACCCGGACCAAGACACGGATCCCGGACAAGTCATTGCGATCAACGCCAAGCATGGTCCGCGCCTGAGAGAGCTTCCCATGGTGACGGTGATTCTAACCGTCGACAATGGCCAAGAAGATCAAGAGGTGCGCCGAAGTCATGGCACAAAGCCTTTGCGGCAGGTGCGAATCACCCGTATCGCTGAAGAAGCCCTTGACCAAGGAGGCATCGTAACCCAGGAAGACTTCTCCGACCTTCTGGCTGTTGATGTCCGTACGGTTCGGCGAGATGTTCAAGCCTTCACCCAGCAAGGCGTGCGCATCCAAACGAGAGGCGCCTATCATGATATTGGCTCTACGCTTTCGCATAAGGTTTGGATTGTGGGCTTGTACCTGCAATATCACACGTATTCCGATATTGCCCGACGAACACGCCATTAGACATCAGCCATCAAACGGTATTTGAGAGATTTCGGGCGCGTGGTGACATGCTCAAAGAAAGCGTTCACGGCGACTGAAACCGCGCATGTGGTCGGCATTTCCGAGCGTTTAGCTCATGAATATTTAGCGCTGTATCGTGACTATAACATCCCTGAATACGCCGATCGGCTTGAAGATCTCGTAACGAGATCAAACCCTTCCATGCCCATGTCGAAAGGGAAAAAGGGGGCGAAGAAGGCATGAAAAACGCCAAGACAGCAGAGAGCGGCATCGCCAAACGCACCTTTCGAAGCGCCTTGATGGAAATGCTGGAGTCCGAATACAAGCTGATTGGCAGCCATAAAGTCATTGAGTTGATCGCGGATGACATTTGCCTTTCACCTGAACCAGTAGCTATTAAGTATTTCGCTAACGAGATTAAACAATCTGGCTACAGTTCAACTAATAGTTTGTTTCGAATTCCATGGAACGAGCAAGTCAATTATGAATTACTTGAAAAAATTATAGAGTTTAATATTCAAGATAAAGCAGAATGTACAACTTTTTGGCGAAAATAAGTTCACTTTTCAACAATACGATCGGCGCTTATGTGGAAGAACGACTGGTGCCTCATCTTGCGGAAAAGAGCTATTTAACGGAGTAACAGGAGGATGTATAATGACCAAACATAAAATCTATACAATGAGTGTTGCAAATGTCTATCCTCATTATGTTACAAAGGCGGAGAAAAAAGGACGTACAAAAACAGAAGTTGATGAAATCTTCCGGTGGTTAACAGGGTATAGCCAGGAAAAATTTGAAGCACAACTAGAAAAACAAGCAGACTTTGAGACCTTCTTTGCGGAAGCCCCCCCAACTGAATCCCTCACGGACTTTGATCAAAGGTATGATCTGCGGCGTCCGAGTGGAAGAAATCGAGGAACCAACCATGCAGGAAATCCGCTATTTAGATAAACTAATCGATGAGTTGGCAAAGGGAAAAGCGATGGAGAAAATTTTGCGAAATAATAGTCAAAACAAAGAAACGGGAAAGGATTGATTTGTAGTGGAAAGAGTAACTCCATTTTAATGTTTCAAGATGGAAAAGCAGAAGAAGCAATGAAGAATTCATGTGTATTGACAGTAATGTGAAGCATGAGTTTACCTTCACACCTTCGTTTTCCATATATATTACTTGTGATTCCGAAGAAGAGATTAATGCTCTTTATGAAAAACTAGTTTTGAATGGACAGGCACTCATGCCCTTAGATAACTATGGATTCAGTAAGAAATTTGGCTGGATAAATGATCAGTTTGGAGTATCATGGCAACTTAACCTTCCAATCGTTTGATTCAAATGAATCATAAAAATTCCAAAATAGGGTGCGATTGTGGAACTGACAGCGTCAAGAATTTAGAAATGAAAGACGATAGTGAGGTTTTATCATGCATCATCTGGAAAGCATCATGGAAGTCCAAAAGCGAGCTGATAAACTACGGAAAAAATCCTCGGCTAGTGATCATGATATTTACTTTCACGTCATCAATAATTTTATGATCAAGAAAAGAAAGAAAATGCATCCTGATGAGGTTGAGTAGCTACAAGCTTATTTACTTCGGAATTTTGGTTTGGGATGATGCCATAAGCATATATGTCGGCCTGCCAATCAAGATCAGCTCTTATCTTTATCCTTCGCTAATTTTTCCCGATTTTTCGCTCCTGGTGGTTGTTCAAGCCATTGATGTTTAATCATGATATCCGCTCCACTTTTGGCAAGCTTAGCATTTTCTAACGACAATCGTTCATAATCAGTTGCAATATCGCTTCGTTGACTAGCAGCGGCAGCTGTCGCATAGTTTCCTACACCTGAGGAGATGAGCAGAGACATATGGAACACCAGTAATTTGTCTGAAAATGTTGGGGTGGTTGAATCACTGACACCTACATCTGGTATGCTTGAGACTTCAATGTCATCTTCTAAAAGCTTGTCAGTAAAAATTTTCGCGTGCTTCTTTGAGACATCTTTGCCTCGTAGCATAAAATCTTGAACTTCCTTACGTGGCGAGGTTTGAGCAAAGGCGATACACAATTTCATTCCTATAGAATTCGTGAGGACATTCATATATAAATGGGAAATTTCAACGGCGTTTAAGGGACGTTGATCGCTTAAGGGATTTAAGCCACTCATGTACGCTTTACTATCTACATAGTCGGTGCTTTTAGGGACTTCAATGTAAGGATGTCTGCCAGCAATTCCCTTTTCAAGCTCAATGTTGCTTGCTTGATTATAAAGATTATTTGTTTCCGTCAAGGCTTGTGAAAAATAGGTTCGTATGTCCTCCCGGTCACTCATCGAAACAAAGCCACTGTATGAGAGCATCCCAACTTTTCCCATGTGCCTCATATAGGATATACAAAACGTATCTGTAAACAACCACGGAGCATTCATGTCGACGTCTTGTTCACCAAAACCATTTGGGATTGCATGTGATTCGTTTTCAAAAATGGTGCGTAACTGCTTTAGATGATCCGTTGCAAGATCATAGGCGTACTGCACAACGGGCTTAATGTCTGGGTCTGAAATGTGTTTGAGCATAAAACGTAAAATACAGGCAGACATACTATCGTTCATGTAGGCTGTCCAAAGAGAACCAATTTCTGCAGATGTTAAGTGAACATTTTTTGGCATTGATGGGACCTCCTAAATGGATATTGAGATATGTTATGTTAGGTTTTGAATTAACACGAAGGTTAAAGGTGCTATCCAGTAGTGGCATAGTATAAGTATCACTCATGTTCAATCGCATTATGCTTTCCATATATTTACTGAACTAACACCGATTGTCGCTTTTATGCAAACGGAGCGCTTTAATGGAATAAATAAGTGCCTATTATTGGGTCAACATCTTTGGGCCAGAGGCTACCTTTGTTCAACAGTTGGTCGATGAATAACCAAGGAACCGAGTTTCAGTCGGAAACCTTCAGTTGGCTTTCAGCCAAAGGTCTTTTAGCTGGCTTTAGCTGGAATAGTGGCCTTCAGCCGTGAAGGGAACCTACCGGCTTAGCCGGTAGTCGTTCAGTAAAGGAGGCTGTCTTAGGCACTGAGAAGATCTAAAACATTATTTTCATTTGTTCTTTTACTCCGGCTTAGGTTGTTTCCACTTTCCGATAAATACATATCTATCCCCGCGTTCTAATGGGCCGTTTTTCATGAGGAGGTAAGAGAATAGCATAAACAGCACTGAAATTCCTGCAAGGATATGCACGAACAAGAGATGATCAACAATGATAAATTCTATGAGCGGACCAAGATCTGCAAAAAAGTAGGTAGCGAGTATTGCGATTAATAATGCAGCACCACTACTTAAAGTTCTTACTGTGCCAAGGTTAAAATAAATGGATTGCGCGATCATCCCAACACCGAAGAGAATGATCATCCATAATACATCGATCCAAACATACAGGAGCGAGTGTGATCCGTTAACAAGGTCTGCCATGTGGAAAATATACCCGTCATTTAGTAGATACGGACTTAAGAAATGCAATCCATTCAAAAGCATCCCACTCAGTACGATATAGATGCCTATAGATAGATAGGTCGCGATCATAAACTGTTTTCTTGTTCCTCCTAAGGAAAGGATATATTTGTATCCTTTGAAAAGGATAAATGGGAAAATGAGAAAAATGGCGTAAAATGGTCCGAAAGTCACACCTAAATGCTCATTTTCTCCGAGGTAGTAGCTTAAAAATATATACAATGCCATTAAAGCGATCGTTACGCCAACATTGATATAATAAATCATCTTCATTTCTTTCATGATCAGCCGGAAAGGTCCTTTAAGCGTGTTCATGTTTTTTCGTCCCCTTTTTTGTCAGATTAACGAGATAATCTTGAAGCGGCGCTTTTTCAATAGTTAAACCGGCGGCTTCATTTTCCTTTACTCCCAAATCCATGTGTAAGGAATCGTCAATCATAACATGTAACTGCTTCCCGATTCTCCGTTCGTCAATGACTCGACTATTGCCAATCACCGATTTCACTGCTTCAAATGGTCCTGTTATGAGCACCCCGTGTCTTTTCAAGTCTTCTGTATCTTCATATCGAATGATAGTTTGTTGATCAATCACTGCGATCTTTTCACAAAGGGGTTCAATTTCTTCAATGTGATGGGTCGATAACAAGATAAAACGTGGATGCTCTTCGTACGTATCCAACAATACGTCATAGAATTGTTTACGCATATGGGCATCAAGGCCATTGGAAGGTTCATCCATGATCGTCACGGGGGCTTTGCTCGCGAGTCCTAACGTAATCTTAATCATCGTTTTCATTCCTTTTGAAAATTGCCTGATCTTCTTTTTTCTTGGCAACTCAAACACCTCTAGCAAATATTCGGCAAATGCCTGATCCCAGTTTTCGTTGAAATAAGCACCAAAACGAAGGACGTCTTCGACATCCCATAAATCTGAAAAGGGATGGTCTTCCTGCATGAAGGTCACATGGTTCATCGCTTCACTATTGTTATACGGGGTGATTCCGTTTATGCTTATCTTCCCTTGATTTGGCTGTTCTAGCCCGGAGATCAACTTCATCAATGTCGTTTTCCCTGATCCGTTGCGCCCCCATAAACCTGTGATTATCGGTTCAGTTTCCTTCAAGGAAACGTTTTCTAATGCCGTTACATTGCCATAAGAAAATGATAAGTCTTGTATATCAATCATCATAATCCTCCTCAATCAAACGCTTAATTTCTTCCATTGTCATTTGAATACGCCTACCTTCTTCTAGCATGGGCTTAACATATTGGATATAAAATTCTTCTTTACGCTCGGCAAGCAGCCGATATTTCGCTCCTTCGGCTACGAAAACTCCAACGCCGCGTTGTTTATAGGCATAACCGGCATTAACGAGCATTGATAACCCTTTTTGCACCGTTGCTCGGTTCACTTGATAAAACTTAGAGATCTCTGTCGTCGAGGGAATTTGCTCCCCTTCATGCAACTCCCCATCAACGATGTCATCGGCAATCATTTCGAAAATTTGCTGGAAAATAGGCCTTGATTCATCAAAAACAGCCTTCACTAAATCCTCCTTTCTCCCGTTAAGTTAGTTGGTTGATTAGTCATGTAATCAAGTGTATTATGTGTAGCATATATTGTAAACGGTGATTTTTTCCCTATTATTTTTTAAAAGATTTTACATTATGGAACTTGAAAAGAAATTTGGGGAGGATTCTACAGAAGACAAAAAGAACATTCCACGGCTATTACCACGGAGAACACTATGATAACTTCTTGTGAAATCTCTAATGTACTTGTAGTACAAAAACATTAAATGCAATTTGAAAGGATGAAAGTATTGATAAAAAGGGATTCCCAATCGTGCTGACTCATGCGGAAAAACAAACAGCGTCCGATCTTACGGAAAAGGGTCATTTTTTGGAGGAAAGGGTTTTTCGTTTTTTTTATTCAGTATGCAAAATGTTTTGTTATTCAACCCTTATTCCAGAAAAGGGGCTTTAATGGAATAAAGGTTGTGCCAGAATCGGGCTGTATTACTGAAGATCACCAATAGCTTTTACTGAAAACATAGAATTTAAGACGGTATCATTCATTTGATCGCATTCCATCTTTATTAAGGAATGCGATTTTTTAATGGACAATAAACAGTCAAGCAATGTTTTTCATAAACATTACATTGACACGAAAAGTAATATTTCATATAATGTATTTCAGGAGGTGATGATACTTGGCTGCCACAATTTCAACAGACCTCATCCGAGGTCACACGGTGACGATTATTCTGAATATCCTTCGTCAGGGTGATAGCTACGGGTATGACATCTATAAAAAAATCATTGAGTTAAGCGGAAATCAATACGAGCTGAAGGAAGCAACCTTATATACAGCCTTTCGCCGTTTGGAGAAGGAGGGTTATATCCTTTCTTACTGGGGTGACGAGACGCAAGGGGGCAGACGTAAATATTATCGCATTACTGCAGAAGGTGAAGAACGTTACGAGCAAAGTAAAAAAGACTGGGATTTTGCCAAAGGTGTTTTAGACAAATTGATAAAAGGAGGACTTGATGATGCCGAAGAATAAAACTCATTTGGATCGTAAAATCCAAAATTATATTGATGATCTCTTTGTCGACGTTGGCCGAAGTCAAGAGTTATTTGATATGAAAGAAGAGCTTTCCACCAACTTAAAAGAAAAAATTGCAGATTATAAATCACGAGGGTCGGAGGAAGATGAGGCATTCAAAGAAGCCGTCATTTCAATGGGTGACTTGAGTGGATTGGTCGATGATATGCGGAAACATGGTCAGGAAGAGGCGAAGAAATCCGTTTATTCTACGAAAGCTGCCCGGATTTCAACGGCTGGGTTGATTGCAGGTACGGTGCTTGTACTATTTGGGTTCTTTAATTCACTCATGCTTTTCTTCATGGATGTACCTGATGTCGCGGTAGTTGGACCGTTTATTTTTATTGTCGCCGGTGGTGCCTTATTAACGTATAGCGCCTTAACAAGAGAAACTTCCAAAAGATTTGCTATGAACAAAGTTCGTGCTTCGCTTTACGCACTGGCTATAGGACTTGTGCTTTTTGGATTGCAGGCAGCGTTGTCTGCCGGATTTGCTACCGGAGAAATGTTTATTGCCATTTCCTCGCTCATGGTCTTTTTCATTGCAGGTATAGGGTTGTTTCTAGGGCTAATATTGACAGGTGCTAGCCGCCGAAAAAAGCAATAAAAATATGAGAAGATTCATTAACACTAAATCGCTTATAGGATTTGCTATTGGATTGATGAGTGCTGTTTCCATTTTTGGAGCCAATGGGGTTGAAACTGTTATTGCCAAGTTTTTATTTGGCTTTCTTGGTGCTCTTGTGATTCTTTTCTTAGACCATTTAAAACAATTTGATAACGATGGGGATGTGAAATAATGCATGCTTTTCGCTGGGTATATGTTATAGTGAGCTTTATCTTTGTAGGTTTCACTTTCGCACAATTTTATACTGCGGGGATGGCAATTTTTGAAAGTGGAGTACATTGGGCTAACCATTCGATGCTTGTGAAGTTATTGGGATCAACTTTGCCTATTCTTATGTTGATTACGGCATTGATTGGTAAACTTGGTAAATGGATTTATCTTCATATATTGAGTATATATGTTCTCATTATTCTCATGTATGCCACATCAAACCTAGGGTTTGAATTCTCATTTCTTGGGTCATTACACCCGGTTATAGGGGTCTTATTGTTTGTTCTTTCGGCATCCAATGTTTTGCTTTCGATTAAATTAACAAGGAAATAATTTTCTTCTGCAATCGAGCGCGATTGTTGAGGAAATGTGCTTTTAAAAAAGTAACGAAAAAATTCTTGTTAATGAAAAATCACTCACGATTATTAGTCTCCTTTACATCGCAATATGTACACATACATGGGGGAAAGAACTTTGTGAATACAACTGAATATGGCGGAGATAGGGGTGTCATGGTGTAATCATATAAACAAAATTGAGCGTGCCGATTTTGTGCCGATAGCGTTTGAAATCTAATGACATTCTTTGAAAGTTAAAAGAATGTAAACATTGATAAAACAAGGGTTTCAATATTATTTGATACACATTGAAATCCTTAATTATTTCGCTTCGAAATGGAAGGTCGGCAAAATCCTTCGGAGATGTGTAAGGTAAATAAAAAAAGAATGACTTGCAAAAAAAACGAACAATATTAGAAATTTATATATTAACGTTCGGTTTTATTTGGGTTTTGTTACTCCAGATTTACTCCAAAAAAGATGGTATAAAGGACAAAAATATGGAATTGGCATAATCCCACTGACCGCACCAACATTGAGATCCTGTCACCTAAGCTGAAAGGAAATAGAAGCCGAGTGGTCGCTCCCATGATTGACCGATCGATGTTATCTAAGCCGTTGCATCCTACCTTATTTAGGTGGTGGTGCTCACTCATAAAGCATCAAAAGGTACTAGAGGAAAGGATTAATCATTGATAAGGAAGGCACCTCCACTTGTCTTTCTTATTTTTGACACACATGGACATGCTAGAAGGTACTCTGAAATAAATCAAAAGGAAAGATGGAAGTTCAATCGGTCTCTCATACGGAACAAGGACCAGGTCCAATCTTATGGTGGAAAAAGGTCCTTTTGGCCATTTTTTGGAATAAAGGAAGCACTGAATTTATTGCACCCCATTCCAAAAACAGGAGTTTTACAGACTGAGGGTATAAACAGAAAATTATATTACCTGGTCATATTCGCTACAAAATTTACATTTTTTCAAGATGTACACCTTCATCTTCTTTCCATTCAAGATAGAATACATCTTTGTAATTATTGATATTATGTTTATGAAGGTGATTTAGTAGCCACTCTTTATTGTGCCCGGACTTGGATAAATTCTCCCAGTCGACTTTTCCGTCATTGATTATTGTAACAGGCAGATATGCAGGTTTTAAGGGCAAATTCATATCTGAAATCGTAGGCGATTCATATTTTGCTTTTTTCAGGACGCTCATTGTACCATCTGCTTCAAGAATCGCATAGGCCACTTCTCTTACGGAAAATACCTTTTCTTTTCGTAGTAATTGTAGCATTTGATTCATATCGATTTTATTCTTTTTCATTTCTTCTCTATCAATTTGACCATTGTGAATAAGAACTGAGGGCTTTCCTTCAAGGGCTCCCCGTGTCCTGCGAAATTTTTGAGTGGTCCATTCCATTAAGAAGACCAAAGTCCCCCATACAGCAATAGCGAACAGGATCCAGCCAATATTCGCCTCATTTTCATAAATGGCATTCCCAATGAGATCACCGAGAATAAGTGCCGAAATGAAGTCAATGGGCGTAAGTTGAGAGAATGTCGATTTCCCTAAAATTTTCAACAAAACGAGTAATGCAATAAACCCCACTGAGAGCTCTATTGCTGTTGACAGGAAGTTCATTTTTTTCCCCTTCTTTATATATAAAAGGTGTAATTAGTTCTTGTAAAGCATAACCGCCCCATGATGCAGTTGCCATGTTACCGTAGCTTTTCCTTCAAAACCAATGCATTCCAGAGGCATAACCTAATACACTTGGGGTTTTTTCATGCTAATGTAAATCCGTGTTGATTTCTTTTGGCATTTTCGCCGGTGCATCGGGAACTGAGCGGTTATCTTTGTTCCCCGTACCGTTTTGAGCGAATTAATATCGGCTGGTTATATTTGTTTTTAAAGCGACGTATTATTGGGGTTTAAAAACGTCGCATATTGGCCGATTTGCTGAACTCGAATGTCAGCTAGTAATTCACTATCAACCTTTGGATAAACGTCTAACAGCGGAACCTCTACTGTTGCAGGTACCTTACTATAAAGATAAGAATAAAACTGGTTTTCGAATGCTTCTCGGTCCAATCTGTACCCTTTCTGTCCTGGTTCGATCGCTCTTTGTTCATTGATGGTGGCATTTACAGGTTCTAAAAAAACCTGTTGATTAAGTGTTTCAATAAATTGATCATACTTTGGTACATCAACTATGGAAGCTCCGGGTAAAGTAAAGTTTTCCCGATTAACCATAGCGATCTACTCCCCATCATGAGTAATGGTTAAGTTATCAGAAACATCTACAGGCTGGGCAACGAGCTGAGTCACTAAGAAAAGACAGGTCATCATATGTATCATACAGCGGCACCTCCTGCCTAAGTATGTGAAAGAGGGGTGTTATTCATGTGCAAAATACGACCCCTTTTTAAACAGAAGTAGGCATGGTGTCTTGAATTAATGGCCGGCATGTGAACATGGAACCCAAATCAAGAGGGTGGTGGCGAATCGACCAGAATTTACTAAATGTTTCGAGCATTTACGAGCGGGCAGTAAGCTTGTTGTAACAAAACTGGATTGGTTAGGGCGAAGCAATTCTTGTCGCTTGCATTATTCCATGATTTAGGTTTAACGAAAGAATACAATAGAGCGGATTTGCGGTTTGAAGTGGATGGTGCGAATGCAGCCAGAAGTTTTTTGCAGCAGTATCAAATTCCGCGCGAGTCCATTCAACACGTATGGGATACGATTGCGTTGCATACGACGCCGGGAGTTGCGGAGCATAAAGAGTCCGAAGTGGCATTGCTCTTTCACGGTGTTGGCATGGATGTAATGGGGGATGGTTTTGATCAGTTCCCTAAAGATTTACGTGAGGAAATTATTCCGGCGTTTTACGAGGGATTTAAACATAAGCCGGAAACGACTTTTGGTAATATGAAAGAAGATGTTGTTCAATACTTCAGGCTGGATTATAGAAATAAGAACTTCTGCGAATGTATTTTGCATTCCCCTTGGTCCGAATGATTGTTTCACTTTGGAGATCAGGCCAAATAACCTTCCTTTTTAAGAAATAGGGAGGTTTTATCATTTGGCCATTCCTAAAGTTCACTACCCACTGAGGACGATTTAGCCTGCAATCTTCCATCGATTTTTCTCTATAAGGTTGTTGCGGAGCCTTAACTACTCATATTGAGAAGTTACATATGATATGATAAAAAGACCGTCGAATTATAAATGAGAGCAGGGATTACGATGAATATAGGAATAATAGTACTTATATTGGTGGCTGCCGGTTTGATCATTGGGATTACACTTGCTATCGGCAGAAATTCCAATGATAATAAGTACAGCAGTGATTCCAGTTTTAAATTAATGACCGTCATGTATACGGTTGTTGCTCCGATTATTCTGATCATTGCCGTCGTTATATTCGCCTTTGCATTAATGTAGGGTTAAAAATGGTCGGGCAAACAGGTAAGTTGATCGGGGACATTTCTGATGGAAGGCGTATTTCCCGGAAGCAAAAATTGAGTCCTTGAAAGCTTCTCTACATAAAAGGAGCGATCCCCAGAGAGTTGTTTTACTTTTCACATCCCATCGGATACCCGAAAGAGAGGTTGAAAAAGTGCATGATCATTTCCGGGATAAACAGTATGAAGAGAAGGCAAAACACATAGAAAACAAATGAAAACAAAAACCTCTCTGTAATTGTTGCAGAGAGGTTTTGCTTGTTGGCAGAAAAGACATGGTAAGATGGAAGAAACGCTGACTAAGGGGCAGGTATGAATATGAAACGCCAACTTACAAATATCTGGATTAAACGGATGAAGGGAGGGCCCATGGATCCAGTCGCGTTTTTCGAAAAAAATAAGGGGATCGTGGGCAATGCCAATCAAGGAGGTCGTCGTCAGGTGACCATCATGGAAGAAGAGATATGGGAGGAAGTGATGAACGAGTTGGGGAGTTCATTGGATCCCTCGAAGCGACGGGCCCATTTACTGATCAACGGCGTTTCCTTAAAAGAAAGCCGAGGGAAGACCCTTCATATTGGAGATAACAGCATTGAGATATATGGGGAAACAAAACCTTGTCGGCAGATGGATGAAACCCTTCCCGGTTTAAAGGATGCGATGTTTCCGGAATGGCGAGGCGTAGCTTTCGGGGAAGTATTGACTAACGGCACGATTGGGCAGGGGGATCCCATCGAGTTAGTGGACAAGCATGAGCGTGTTGCGAGGGGATAAAGGTGGAAATTAGAAAAGCAACGGTAAATGACGCGAGGGCATGCGCAGCATTGATGAAACATTTGGGATATCTAACAACTTCTCAAATAATGAAGGCGAGATTGCCTGAAATTACATCACATCCTGATTATCATCCCTTAATCGCTTTATATGACGGAAAAACGGTAGGGATGATTGGATTAATCAAGAGCTTTTATTACGAACGGGATGGCATCTACGTGCGCATTGCGGCTATTGTTGTAGATAAGGAATATCAAAATTTAGGAATAGGAAAAGCACTCATTAAATCGGCGGAGCAATGGACGAAAACGATAGAAGCAGATGTAATAGCCCTGAATAGTGGGGATCGACCTGAACGATCGAACGCGCACAAGTTTTATAAGAAGTTAGGCTTCGCAGAAAAGAGTATTGGATTTGCAAAAAGCCTAAGCTAGACCTGCGGGTTCAATACTGCCCTAATGGAAGCTATTTTGGTTGGTTAAAAAGTAATATATGAGGTGACGTTGATGACTGTAAAGGGAATCAACCATTTTTTATTTTCGGTTTCAGATTTGGAAAGATCAATCGATTTTTACCGAAATGTATTTGACGCAAAACTGCTTGTGAAAGGCGAGAACACTGCATATTTCGATTTGAATGGTATGTGGCTTGCACTTAATGTGGAAAAGGATATTCCGCGCAATGAAATCAGCCAATCCTACACTCACATCGCTTTTTCAATTGAAGAGACAGCATTTGGTCGTATATACCAAAAATTAAAGGCTTTGAATGTAAACATTTTATCGGGTCGCCCAAGAGATGAAAGGGACAAGAAGTCTATTTATTTCACGGACCCGGATGGCCATAAATTTGAATTTCATACAGGAACGTTGCAAGATAGATTGAATTATTATAAGCGAGAAAAACCGCATATGGAATTTTATGAAGGAGTTGAGCACGAATGATGATAAAAAATGCAAAGCTTTATGGACAAGCAGGGAATTGGGACATTGAGGTTCAGGGAGCGTACATAAAAACGATTGCGGCGGCTGGGGATATCGTTGATACAAATGATGAGAACGTCCTCGATGTAAAAGGAAACATTGTTCTTCCTCCTTATGTAGAGCCGCACATTCATCTTGACTACGCTCTTACAGCGGGAACGCCGAGGTGGAACCAATCAGGATCAGTTTTTGAGGGGATTGAAATTTGGTCTGAGCGAAAACAAATCGTTAACGAAACAAAAGCTGACATTAAAAAACGAGCATTAAAAGCGGTGAAAATGCAGTTGAAACACGGTGTTCAGCACGTGCGAACCCATGTGGATGTAAGTGAACCGACATTGAAAGGCTTGGAAGCGTTGTTGGAAGTAAAAGAAGAAATGAAACCCTGGATGGATGTGCAGCTTGTGGCGCTGCCTCAAGAAGGTCTTTTTACGAAAGCAAACGGAGAAGAGCTACTCATTAAAGCGCTGGAAATGGGGGCCGATGTTGTCGGAGGCATTCCTCATTATGAGTTAACCCGTGAAGAGGGTGTCCGATCGATCTTTAAAGCACTCGAGCTCGCTGTAAAATATGATAAACGCGTCGATATCCATTGTGATGAGATTGATGATGACCAATCAAGGTATGTGGAAGTGCTTGCAGGTGAAGCGTTGAAATTGGGGATGGGAGATCGGGTGACCGCAAGTCACACTGCTGCAATGTCTTCATATAGTAATGCATACACCTATAAGCTATTCCAAACCTTGAAAAAGGTCGGCATTCATTTCGTTGCCCTGCCAAAAGCCAATTTACATTTACAAGGACGATTTGACAATTATCCAATTCGTCGTGGGGTGACTCGAGTGAAAGAGTTATTAAATGAGGGAATAAATGTCTGCTTTGGTCTTGATTCGATTATGGATCCTTGGTATCCGCTTGGTGACGGGAATTTAATGTCTGTCGTTGAAACCGGGTTACATGCCTGTCATATGACGGATCATGATTATATCGTAACTGCACTGGACTTAGTCACAACAAATGGAGCCAAAGCATTAGGGATAGAAGAAGGCTATGATGTAAAAGCAGGAAATAAAGCAAACTTGATCGTCATCGATTCTGATTCGGAATACAAGGCGATTCGCACCCAGGCGCCGGTGCTCTACTCCATTCGAAACGGTGAAATGATGGTTGAAACAAAGCCTTCAGAAACAACAATAAACGTCCAAGCTTTTTCTTGAATTTCTTATATAAAGTTGAAAACATGAATAACCTTCGTGGTTCCCTGGCAGTCTATACATGTAGCCTCACCTCGTCGGCTTATTTTCAGGCCAGTGAAGGAGAGGCGTCATATCTAAGAAAGGAGAAGTGACGTTTATGGCTCAACAGCAAGGCCCGCAACAAAATCAACAACAGCAGAACCAACAGCAACAGAATCGGCAGCAGCAGAATCAGCAACAGAATCAACAGCAGCAAAATCAAGCGTTACAACAAGCGCAGCAAGCTGCCCAACAGGCCGATCAGCAGGTTCAACAAGCTGTTCAACAAGCAGATCAACAAGCTATGCAACAGGCACAACAGGAACTGCAACAGGCCGAGCAGCAACTTCAACAAGCAGGGGCGAATGCCCAACCTGACCAGCAACAGCAGGTTCAGCAAGCTGAGCAACAGTTGCAGCAAGCAAACCAGCAACTTCAACAAGCTCAAAATCAATCCGGCCAATAAAAGAAGGCTGTTCTCACACCTAGGCCATGTCGAAACATATTAGCGTCGTGCAGGAACAGTATCGTTGGGATCCGCATCGTGTTTTATGGTGCGGATCTTTTTATTAAGGAAAGATGCTTCGAATAAATCCAGAAAATATGCTTGCGTTATATATAAGTGTATGCTATATTTATTTTTGTGGCAAAGGGACGAAGGAAGTCCTTTATGGACGCTTCAAGTTTGGTACAAGTAAGAATATAGGAGCATCAGGCGCCCGTAGCTCAATTGGATAGAGCATCTGACTTCGGATCAGAGGGTTAGGAGTTCGAGTCTTCTCGGGCGCGCCAATAACAATTAGATACTTTAGCGTATGTTTTATTTTTTTGTCGAAAGCCTTAGGAATAAAAAGAATTTGCCCGGGAAGTAGCTCAGCTTGGCAGAGCGCTTCGTTCGGGACGAAGAGGTCGCAGGTTCAAATCCTGTCTTCCCGACCATTGATATGCGGGTGTAGTTTAATGGTAAAACCTCAGCCTTCCAAGCTGATGACGTGGGTTCGATTCCCATCACCCGCTCCAATGGGCCTGTAGCTCAGTTGGTGAGAGCGCACGCCTGATAAGCGTGAGGTCGGTGGTTCGAGTCCACTCAGGCCCACCATTGATTCGATTAAAAAAAGTTATTGACAACAAATTGTCTCACTGGTATAGTGAGGAATTGTGGTTGTTAGCCATCATTTGCCCTTTGAAAACTGAATGAAAGCCAAGCGAACGATTAATTAAAGCAAGAGTCAGCGCGACGCGCACCCCCCGTGTGCGAAGCGGAACTTTTTATGGAGAGTTTGATCCTGGCTCAGGACGAACGCTGGCGGCGTGCCTAATACATGCAAGTCGAGCGGGCCTCCGGAGGTGCTTGCACCTCCGGGAGGCCAGCGGCGGACGGGTGAGTAACACGTGGGCAACCTGCCTTGGAGTGCGGGATAACACCGGGAAACCGGTGCTAATACCGCATACGTCCTCTTTCGCGCCTGCGAGAGGGGAGAAAGACGGTCGATGCCCGTCGCTCGAAGAGGGGCCCGCGGCGCATTAGCTTGTTGGTGGGATCAAAGCCTACCAAGGCGACGATGCGTTGCCGACCTGAGAGGGTGATCGGCCACACTGGGACTGAGACACGGCCCAGACTCCTGCGGGAGGCAGCAGTAGGGAATCATCCGCAATGGGCGCAAGCCTGACGGTGCAACGCCGCGTGAGTGAGGAAGGTTTTCGGATCGTAAAGCTCTGTTGTGAGGGAAGAACAGCTCTTGGAGGAAATGCCGGGAGTTTGCCGGTACCTCACCAGAAAGCCCCGGCTAACTACGTGCCAGCAGCCGCGGTAATACGTAGGGGGCAAGCGTTGTCCGGAATTATTGGGCGTAAAGGGCACGCAGGCGGTACGGCAAGTCTGATGTGAAAGGCCGGCGCTCAACGCCGGAATGCATTGGAAACTGTCGCACTTGAGTACAGAAGAGGAGAGTGGAATTCCACGTGTAGCGGTGAAATGCGTAGAGATGTGGAGGAACACCAGTGGCGAAGGCGACTCTCTGGTCTGTGACTGACGCTGAGGTGCGAAAGCGTGGGGAGCGAACAAGATTAGATACCTTGGTAGTCCACGCCGTAAACGATGAGTGCTAGGTGTTAGGGGTTTCGATACCCGTAGTGCCGAAGCAAACGCAATAAGCACTCCGCCTGGGGAGTACGACCGCAAGGTTGAAACTCAAAGGAATTGACGGGGGCCCGCACAAGCGGTGGAGCATGTGGTTTAATTCGAAGCAACGCGAAGGACCTTACCAGGCCTTGACATCCTCTGATCGCCTTGGAGACAAGGTTTCCCCTTTGGGGCAGAGTGACAGGTGGTGCATGGTTGTCGTCAGCTCGTGTCGTGAGATGTTGGGTTAAG
Organism: Salicibibacter kimchii; assembly: GCF_003336365.1. Taxonomy (GTDB): domain Bacteria; phylum Bacillota; class Bacilli; order Bacillales; family Marinococcaceae; genus Salicibibacter; species Salicibibacter kimchii. The sequence goes on from NZ_CP031092.1 coordinate 3,209,184, forward strand.
TCCCGTAACGAGCGCAACCCTTGAATGTCGTTGCCAGCATTAAGTTGGGCACTCGACATTGACTGCCGGTGACAAACCGGAGGAAGGCGGGGATGACGTCAAATCATCATGCCCCTTATGGCCTGGGCGACACACGTGCTACAATGGACGGTACAACGGGCAGCGAAGCCGCGAGGTGGAGCGAATCCCCGCAAAAGCCGTTCTCAGTTCGGATTGCAGGCTGCAACCCGCCTGCATGAAGCTGGAATCGCTAGTAATCGCGGATCAGCATGCCGCGGTGAATACGTTCCCGGGCCTTGTACACACCGCCCGTCACACCACGAGAGCCGGCAACACCCGAAGTCGGTGAGCGAACCCTGATGGGACGCAGCCGCCGAAGGTGGGGCTGGTGATTGGGGTGAAGTCGTAACAAGGTATCCCTACCGGAAGGTGGGGATGGATCACCTCCTTTCTAAGGAGCTTATCGGCCCTTCCAAGCGAAGGGCCGGAGGCAAGCGCTTCGGCTTTCATTCAGTTTTGAGCGGGCAACTGCTCAAACAAGACGTTCTTTGAAAACTGAATAACGCGAGTAAGTTTGAAACGACACACACCGGGTGTCAACAAGAAACGAGCGTTTCTTAGAAAGACCCATTCCTAATGTGGTTAAACAAGGAAGGGCGCACGGTGGATGCCTTGGCACTAGGCGCCGATGAAGGACGGGACGAACACCGATATGCTTCGGGGAGCTGTAAGTATGCGTGGATCCGGAGATGTCCGAATGGGGGAACCCCTTCTCCGTCATGGGAGAAGATCATCTGCCCAACAGATTAAGCAGATGAAGGCAAACCCGGCGAACTGAAACATCTTAGTAGCCGGAGGAAGAGAAAGCAAACGCGATTTCCTGAGTAGCGGCGAGCGAAACGGAAGGTAGCCCAAACCAAGCGGCTTGCCGCTTGGGGTTGTAGGACACGCCATATGGAGTGATAAAGGGACGGTGTAGCGGAAGCGACTTGGAACGGTCCGTCGCAGAAGGTAAGAGCCCTGTACGCGAAACACTGTCCTCTCCGGCGTGGATCCTGAGTACGGCGGGACACGAGAAATCCCGTCGGAATCCGGGAGGACCATCTCCCAAGGCTAAATACGCCCTAGTGACCGATAGTGAACCAGTACCGTGAGGGAAAGGTGAAAAGCACCCCGGGAGGGGAGTGAAAGAGAACCTGAAACCGTGTGCCTACAGGTGGTCAGAGCCCGTTCATGGGTGATGGCGTGCCTTTTGTAGAATGAACCGGCGAGTGACGATGACGTGCAAGGTTAAGTTGAAGAGACGGAGCCGCAGCGAAAGCGAGTCTGAAGTGGGCGAGTGAGTACGTCGACGTCGACCCGAAACCGTGTGATCTACCCATGTCCAGGGTGAAGGTCGGGTAACACCGACTGGAGGCCCGAACCCACGTAAGTTGAAAATTACGGGGATGAGGGGTGGGTAGGGGTGAAATGCCAATCGAACACGGAGATAGCTGGTTCTCCCCGAAATAGCTTTAGGGCTAGCCTCGGAGGAAAGAGTCCTGGAGGTAGAGCACGGATTGGATGAGGGGTCCCTACAGGATTACCGAGTTCAGTCAAACTCCGAATGCCAGCGACTTGTTCTCCGGGAGTCAGACGGCGAGTGCTAAGATCCGTCGTCAAGAGGGAAACAACCCGGACCACCGGCTAAGGTCCCCAAGTATGGGTTAAGTGGGAAAGGATGTGGCGTTGCTTAGACAACCAGGATGTTGGCTTAGAAGCAGCCATCATTGAAAGAGTGCGTAATAGCTCACTGGTCGAGTGACGCTGCGCCGAAAATGTACCGGGGCTAAACCCATCACCGAAGCCGTGGATGCTGGAAGTCGGAAGTGAGAAGTGAGAAGTCGGAAAAGGAGTCAAAAGATGATTAAAGGCTATCGAGATTTACGTGTTTATCAGGAGGCGTATCAACTCGGAAAAGACATTCATCAAGTGACTCAGCCATTTCCGAAAGAGGAACAATATGAGATAGGGCGTCAACTTCGAAGAGCTGCATTGTCGATCCCCTTAAATATTGCCGAAGGATACGGAAAGAAGCAGTCAACAGCTGATTTTAAACGTTTCCTTTTGATAGCCATGGGATCAGCCAATGAAGTTGAAGTGCTCCTTGATTATGCCAGAGATTTCAACTATTTATCTGATGAAGCGTATAACGAATACTTTGGACGATATGTTCGACTAGGGAAACAGTTAAATGCTTTGCATCAAAAATGGGTTTGAACTTCTCTGACCTCTCACCTCTGACCTCTGACTTCCAGCATGGTAGGGGAGCGTTCTGTAGGCAGAGAAGGTCGACCGAGAGGACGGCTGGAGCGTACAGAAGTGAGAATGCCGGTATGAGTAGCGAAAAGAAGGGTGAGAATCCCTTCCGTCGAAAACCTAAGGTTTCCTGAGGAAGGCTCGTCCGCTCAGGGTTAGTCGGGGCCTAAGCTGAGGCCGAAAGGCGTAGGCGATGGATAACTGGTGGAAATTCCAGTACCACCGATGGCTGTTGGACCGAAGGGGGGACGCAGAAAGGTAGGGAGAGCGCGCTTATGGAAAAGCGCGTCGAAGCGTCCGAGGCTGTTGGGCAGGCAAATCCGCCCAACGAGAAGGCTGAGGCGTGACCGCGAGGGAAAATGAGTACCGAAGTCCCTGATCCTCCGCTGCCGAGAAAAGCCTCTAGGAAGGTCATCGGTGCCCGTACCGCAAACCGACACAGGTAGGTGGGATGAGAATTCTAAGACGCGCGGGAGAACTCTCGTTAAGGAACTCGGCAAAATGACCCCGTAACTTCGGGAGAAGGGGTGCTCTTGCGGGTGCAAGCCTGCGGGAGCCGCAGTGACAAGGCCCAAGCGACTGTTTACCAAAAACACAGGTCTCTGCGAAGTCGAAAGACGAAGTATAGGGGCTGACACCTGCCCGGTGCTGGAAGGTTAAGAGGAGGGCTTAGCCCAAAAGGGCGAAGGTCCGAATTGAAGCCCCAGTAAACGGCGGCCGTAACTATAACGGTCCTAAGGTAGCGAAATTCCTTGTCGGGTAAGTTCCGACCCGCACGAAAGGTGCAACGACTTGGGCACTGTCTCAACGAGAGACCCGGTGAAATTATATGACCTGTGAAGATGCAGGTCCCCCGCGACTGGACGGAAAGACCCCATGGAGCTTTACTGTAGCTTGATATTGGGTTTTGATATTGCTTGTACAGGATAGGCAGGAGCCAAGGAATCCGGAGCGCTAGCTTCGGAGGAGGCGCTGGTGGGATACTGCCCTTGCGATATGAAAATCCTAACCTCGAGCCGTGACCCGGTTCAGGGACAGTGTCTGGTGGGCAGTTTGACTGGGGCGGTCGCCTCCTAAAAGGTAACGGAGGCGCCCCAAGGTTCCCTCAGAATGGTTGGAAATCATTCGTAGCGTGCAAAGGCAGAAGGGAGCTTGACTGCGAGACATACAGGTCGAGCAGGGACGAAAGTCGGGCTTAGTGATCCGGCGGCACCGCATGGAAGGGCCGTCGCTCAACGGATAAAAGCTACCCTGGGGATAACAGGCTAATCTCCCCCAAGAGTCCACATCGACGGGGAGGTTTGGCACCTCGATGTCGGCTCATCGCATCCTGGGGCTGAAGTCGGTCCCAAGGGTTGGGCTGTTCGCCCATTAAAGCGGTACGCGAGCTGGGTTCAGAACGTCGTGAGACAGTTCGGTCCCTATCCGTCGCGGGCGCAGGAAATTTGAGAGGAGCTGTCCTTAGTACGAGAGGACCGGGATGGACACACCGCTGGTGTACCAGTTGTTCCGCCAGGAGCATGGCTGGGTAGCTACGTGTGGATCGGATAAGTGCTGAAAGCATCTAAGCACGAAGCCGACCTCAAGATGAGATTTCCCGCGAGACCCCTTAAAGACGATAAGGTAGATAGGTCTGGTGTGGAAGCGTGGCGACACGTGGAGCTGACAGATACTAATCGGTCAAACGGTTTATCCACACATGGGTCCCCCGGAAGTGGTCAAACGAAAGCGTTATTCAGTTTTGGGAGAATGTCTCCCCCAGTCAGGTGGCGATAGCGAAGAGGCCCCACCCGTTCCCATGCCGAACACGGAAGTTAAGCTCTTCAGCGCCGATGGTAATCGGGCGGCAACGCCCCGTGAGCGTAGGACGTCGCCTGGCGATGAGAAACGACCGACTTCGGAGATCTTCCGGGTCGGTTTTTTTAATGGCCCCTTTTTTGGTTGTTCAAGCCGGGGGATGACACCCCGGATGGGCATAAACCTTCATTCAGGGGTATCATGAACCGCTCATGGCACCCCGAAAAGAAAAAGCGTTCGATCTAAGGTTTCATGAACGGCCCATGGCACCTCGGAAAAGAAGAAGCTTATCATCCCGGGTGTCATAGATGGCTCATGGCACCTGGGAACGGAAGCTTTTCCTTGTCAGAGGTTTCTGTACCTTCCTCCACTACCCCAACGATCTGTATGAAGCTCTCGCCTGAATGATAGAACGATGGAAGGCCTCCGCCGATCTGTTTTCACCACCCGTCCCCCTCCCTTATAAATCGCATGACTCCACCTCATGACAAAGCCGAAGCTGGATACGAACATCTACTCCAATTTTTAATTGGTTTTCTCCGCTGCATAAGTTCCATAAGTTTCTTTTTTTGCCACAGAAAAGTGTGCTTGGTTTCTGGACATACTGTTGATGAGGGGGAGATGTGTATATGGCACAGGATGTTTTGTGTGAAGTTGAAAACTGTGTGCATTGGGCAGAAGGGAATAGATGTCAGGCCGATCGGATCTATGTGGTGACGAACGCAGATGATTTAACGACGGAACAAACCGAAACTGACTGCAAAACATTTCGTCCGATGGAGCATTAATGCTTAGGCTGCCCACTTGCGTGGGTGGCTTTTTCTTATGGTATGATTAAATAAATGGTAAGATAAAATATAAAGGATTGGATCAGGCTATGAAAAGTTTTAACTGGAAAGTGATACATGATCGGGCACAGGATGATGCCAGTACGAGCAAAACGACACCGATTTATCAAACTTCATCTTTTACTTTTACGGGTCTTGACGATTTGGAGGGGTTTTTTCAACCGGAAAATAATAGGTATATGTATTCTCGATATGGAAATCCTAATCCGGATCAGCTTGCCCGGAAAGTGAGTGAGTTAGAAGGGGCGCCTGCTGGTGTTGCTACTTCTTCTGGAATGTCCGCGATTTTGTGCGGGGTGTTATCTGTGGTACGACCAGGCGAATCGGTGCTCATTCCGGAAGATGTCTATGGAGGCACATACGATTTATTCCAACAATTTTTTCAGGAGTGGCAAGTGGATATACATACTGTATCGTTTACCGACCTTTCAGAGGTTGAAAAGCATATAACGGAAAAAACCGCCCTCGTGTACACAGAATCGGTAACCAACCCGTTATTGCGTGTGGAAAACATTGAGGCGGTCGTTAACATTGCACATAAGCATCGTGTGCCTGTGATGGTTGATAACACGTTTGCTACGCCTTACTTTTCCCAACCATACAAATCTGGTGTGGATTTGGTTGTTCACAGCGCTACCAAGTACATTGGCGGGCATAGTGATGTGACTGCCGGCGTGCTTGTTGGGGAGAAGGCATTAGTGGAGCGAGCAAAAGCGAAAGCCATTCAACTCGGGATGAACATAAGCCCATTTGAATCATGGCTTACGGTTCGAGGATTAAAAACGCTTTCGGTTCGTATGGAAAGACAAAGCTCGAATGCAAAGGCAATGGCTGAATTTTTAAACGATCAATCGGGTGTGAATGTATATTACCCAGAATATTTGGCGACGCATGGAAACGGTGCAATGGTAAGCTTTGAACTGGTTGATCGGTATGATATCCACAAATTCTTTGAACAACTGGAATGGGTGAAAATCGTGCCCACGCTCGCCGGTGTAGAAACCACCGTTTCCTATCCGCTGAAAACCTCCCATCGGAGTCTCCCACCACAGATGCAAAAAAAGCTTGGCATTACAGAAGGACTCGTACGCATGTCTGTAGGTTTGGAAGATCAAATGGATATTATGAAGGAATTGCGATCGGCGTTAAAAGCAGCCGAGAAAGATTAAAAAATCTTTGTTATGGACTTGTATGGGTGTGCAATGTGTGTTATATTATTAATTGTGACGTTGAGAGACACGTTAAACAAATCTGGTGGCGATAGCGAAGAGGTCACACCCGTTCCCATGCCGAACACGGAAGTTAAGCTCTTCAGCGCTGATGGTAATTGGGCGGAAACGCCCTGTGAGAGTAGGACGTTGCCAGGTTGACACACATCGCGGGGTGGAGCAGTCAGGTAGCTCGTCGGGCTCATAACCCGGAGGCCGAAGGTTCGAATCCTTCCCCCGCAACCAATATTGAATCTGACGCTACGTCGAAAGAGCTTGAAAGCGAAGATTCATCAGGTGTACTCAGGAGTGCAACCATAACAGAACCTGCAACTACGGAGAATAAGCTACAGAGCAAAGGTTCATAAATAGTGCTCTGGATTACAAGCATACTCTGACGAAAAGTTGTTTATATTTTTTAAGCAAAAACAAACCGCAGTGTTTGTTATTTTTTTTACTATAAACGTTATGGGTGCGTACCCAAAGGTGAAAATTATGCATGAATTTGATCTTATCCGACAAATCGAGCCATTTGCCGCAGATCATAAGGACGTCAAAGTTGGCATTGGCGATGATGCAGCCGTTACTTCTTCGTATGCTCATAAAGATGTGATTAGCTGTGTGGATACCATTTGTGAGGGCATCCATTTTAAACGTTCCACGTTACATTTGTCCGATATCGGTTATAAGGCGCTAGCCGTCAATCTTAGCGATATTGCGGCGATGGGGGGGATGCCTCGCTATTATATCGTTTCCCTGGCTATGTCGCCGGATTGGCAGGAAGAAGAAATCCTCGAAATTTATAGAGGAATGAATGCCTTGGCCCAACATTACGGCATTATTTTAATCGGAGGAGACACTGTTTCCTCCCAAAATGGCTTAATGGTTTCTGTGACCGTTTTAGGGGAAATCGAAAAAAATCGTTCGCTTCTCAGGAGCTCTGCACGCGAAGGGGATATCGTATTTGTCTCCGGCACGTTGGGCGACTCACGCGGAGGGTTGGAGCTTCTTCTCTCCCGGGAGTCAGCTGTGCCACGAACGGAACAAGAAAATGCGCTTGTTGGTATTCATCAGCGTCCCGAGCCGCAAATAGCCCTTGGACAACTCCTTAAAGAGAGCGGTTGTCGCATCGCGCTCAACGACATTAGCGACGGATTATCCTCGGAAACTTGGGAACTGGCGGAGGCGAGCAATGTATGCATTTGCTTGGAAGAGGAGAACATACCCGTTAGTGAAGACGCAACAAACCTTTTTGGGAAACAGAAAGGTTATGAATATGCGCTGAACGGAGGCGAAGACTTTCAACTCGTCGGTACGGTAGCTAAAACCCATTGGCCGACCATACAATCAGCCGCAAAAGAAAAAGGCATTCGCCTTTCGGCAATCGGTTCGGTGGAACAGGAAGGGTCGCCGCAAGTGCTCATGCAAAAAAACGGAGAAAGAACAGTAATCAAAAGGGCCGGTTATCGCCATCAATGAGGTGACAGGTATGTTTCAAGTTCAATTTGTAAGTTGCTCAACAGAAGAAACAATGCGGATCGCGGAGCGTTTTGGCCAAGAAGCAGGAGCCGGCGATCTTTTTGCGTTGGATGGCGATCTTGGTGCAGGGAAAACCCATTTTAGCAAAGGGCTTGCCAAAGGGCTCGGAATCAAAGCGATGGTGAATAGCCCAACGTTTACGATTTTAAAAGTATATAACGGCCGTCTCCCTTTTTATCATATAGATGCCTACCGCCTTGATGAAAATGAAGAGGAAGAGCTTGGATTGGATGAATATATGGATGGTGGTGGGGTAACGGTCGTCGAATGGGCGGGTAACATCCAGACACAATTGCCAAACCGGAGGGTAACTATTACCTTTAAACGAACGAATGAGCAAGAGCGAGAACTGATTGTTTGCACCGACAGTCCTCGTTTTGAACAAATTTTCAAGGAGTTTACGGATTTATGATACTAGCCATGGATACATCAACCTTTGTATTAGGGGTTGCATTGGGTGATGCAGAGACTGTGAGAGCGGAGTGGACGACCCATGAAAAGAAAAACCACTCCTTACGATTAATGCCGGGGATCGATCATGTGATGAAAACGGTCAATGCCAATCCCTCTGGCTTGGAGGGCATAGCGGTAACTACCGGCCCGGGGTCGTATACCGGGGTTCGCATTGGCGTTTCCACGGCGAAAGGGATGGCGAGTGCCCTCCGTCTTCCGATTTACGACGTTTCCTCCTTGGAGGCTCTTGCGGGCAATCGGCGCTTTACCTTCGGCCTTGTCTGTCCTTTTATCGATGCAAGGAGGGGTCAGGTGTACGCTGCAGTGTACGAAGCAGACGCCGGCCTCCTGAAGACGGTGCATGAAGAGCGATTGTGGTTAATGGATGAGTTGTTAAATACGTTAGCATCGACGTCGTTACCGGTTTATTTTTTAAGTTTGGATATGGCCCAGCATCGTGAAAACATTCAGCAGGTGTTGGGTGCTAGGGCGCACACGGGTGAAGGGATGGATGGCAGGATTAAGCCGGGAGAAATTTTGCGCATCGCTTCAGAATCCTCGCCCGTTGCGAATGTGCATGACGTTGTTCCCCGTTACTTGCAGCTGGCGGAAGCGGAGAAAAATTGGCGAGGCACAAGGACATTATGAGTGATCGTTATCCTATTCGCCCCATGATACCGAGTGATATTGAAGATGTGTTGGTTGTTGAAAGAGATGCGTTTCAGATGCCTTGGATTCGGCAGGCTTTTATAAATGAATTGATGAAAAATCCGTTTGCTCATTATTTGGTCGCGGTGGATCACGAACAGATCGTTGGTTATTGTGGCATTTGGATTGCGCTGGACGAGGCTCATATTACGAATATCGCTGTTTTATCTACCCATAGACATCAAGGGGTGGGGCGATCGTTGTTAAAAGCAGTGATCCGACGTGCCCTTGAATTAGAGGCTGTGTCAATGACGTTAGAGGTCCGGGAAAGCAATGCGGATGCGCAACGTTTTTATAAAACATTCGGTTTTAAAAAAACCGGGATAAAAAAAGGATATTATACGGATAATTGCGAAGATGCCTGGATTATGAGCTTAACTTTTTCGCAGTTTTGAAAAGGAATGAGTTGCATGAATGACAACCCTCGAATATTAGCTATCGAAACAAGCTGTGACGAGACCGCGGCCTCAGTCGTCGAGGGCGGAAAAAATGTAATCTCCACCGTTGTCGCTTCGCAAATGGACATTCATCGGCGGTTCGGTGGGGTTGTCCCGGAAGTAGCATCCCGACATCACGTGGAAAACATGACCACTGTCATCGAAGAGACGCTTGTCTCCGCGGATATGGATTACACAGACTTGGACGCGGTAGCGGTTACCGCGGGGCCTGGCCTTGTCGGGGCGTTGCTCGTAGGCGTGAACACCGCAAAAGCACTAGCCTATGCCCACAATCTTCCCTTGTTGCCGATCCACCATATAGCCGGCCATATTCATGCAGCCGAGCTTGTTGCCGATATGCAATACCCGGCTTTGGCACTCGTTGTTTCCGGGGGACATACGTCTCTTATTTATCTTCCGGAAGAAGGGGCCTATGAAACGATTGGGGAAACGAGAGACGATGCTGTCGGTGAAGCCTATGATAAAGTGGCGCGAACACTGAAGCTTCCGTACCCCGGCGGTCCGGAAATCGATCGCCTCGCTGCTGAAGGGGAAGTCACAATTGATTTCCCGCGGGCATGGCTGGAAAGCGGGTCTTATGATTTCAGCTTCAGCGGTTTGAAATCCTCGGTGTTGAATGCGGTGCATAACACCCAACAGCGGGGAGATACGGTTATCCCGGAAAACGTTGCCGCGAGTTTTCAGGCAAGCGTCGTTGATGTGCTCGTGGAACGGGCGCAGCGGGCCGTCTCGGAATATGAGGTGAAGCAATTGATTGTCACCGGGGGTGTCGCCGCGAATCGCACGCTTAGAGAAGCGATGAAAAACTCTTTCCCGAGCGGCGGGAATGTGGATTTGATCATCCCCCCTCTTTCTTTATGCACGGATAACGCCGCGATGATTGGGGCAGCCGCTAATATCGCATGGAAAAAAGGCGAGTGGGCAGGCTATGACTTAAACGGAGAGCCTGGGCTGGCGCTCGGGTAGGCTGATCTTGATTGCTCGGCGAAAGGAAAGAGGCTGTGTAGTTCGGATCAGAGGGCGATAGAGTGAGAATTGGAAAATATCACCTTATAGGAGCTACGACAGAGGATGGCACCACTAATAGGGAAAATAATCCAATAAGTGGTTCCGTGCGTTGTGACGGAACCATTAAGAGGAAAAAGTTTCAATTTAGAGGTGTCATGAATGAATGATGAAACCACAGAAAGGTAAAAAACCCCAAACAGGGGTCTCATAAACGACTTATGGACCATTGATTTAACAATCCTCCGATCCAAGGTGCCATGAACAAACCTGGCAGGCACCTCGAATGACGCAAAGGAGCTGTGAAACGGTCACGGCTCTTTTTTTCGTTTGATTCGTCTCATTCCGAGTCCTTTCCTTTTAGCGTTTGTGGAAAAGAAAAATGTGCACAAGGTGGATAAGTGAGCGCAAACCACTGCCATTCAACCTTTACCTTGTGAACAGAGAATCGGTGGATAAATCCTTTCCTTTGTGGGTAAAAGCAGTGAAACCCGCCTTTCCGCGTGTCTGGTTGTGCATAACTCTGTGGAAACTGTGGAAAGTCCCCAGTTAAGGGGATTCTTCCAATTGAAGCTCTTCCCACTCATTCATTAACCGTTCCAGCTCTGCTTCCTTCTCATCGATATCTGCTTGTATTTGGTTGGCGCGGACGTGGTCTTCATAGACTTCTGGATCAAGCATGGAGGATTGCAGTGTTTCCGTTTCCTCCTCAAGGTGGCTGATTCTATCCTCTATCGCTTCAATGTCTCGGCGCCGCTTCCGGGCGATTTTTTTATCTTCTTTTTCCTGCTCAAACGACTGTTTATTTTTGTTTTCCACAGGCACGGCCGTATCGGTTTTCTGAAGTTGTGCACGTTCTTCGGCTTCTGCTTTCTTTTCCAAATAGTAATCATAGTTGCCGAGGTACGTGTGCAGCTGCTCATCCCTGGAGAATTCGACGGTTCGTGTGGACATCCGGTTCAAAAAATAACGGTCGTGAGAAATAAACACCATCGTGCCCGGATAGTCGATGAGAGCAGCCTCCAGTGCTTCCTTGCTGTCGAGGTCCAAGTGGTTCGTCGGTTCATCGAAGAGAAGCAAATTTGCTTTTTGCATCATCAGTTTTGCGAGGACGAGTCGTGCTTTCTCCCCGCCGCTGAGACTGTGGACAAGTTTATGCACATCTTCACCGCTAAAAAGAAACCGGCCCAACACCGTGCGTATATCTTTTTCGACAACTCGTGGATGTTCGTCCCACAGTTCATCGAGGACGGTCTTTTTCGTATTTAATTGGGCTTGCTCTTGATCATAATAACCGACGGTTACTTTGCTGCCGTAATGTACATCCCCTTCCGTAGGATCCAGTCGATTCCCGATAATTTTAAGGAATGTTGTCTTACCGGTTCCATTTGGGCCAATGACGGCGACGTTTTCTCCTCTTGTTACTGCAAAGTCGATCGCGCGAAACAGTGGATCGCTGTCGGGATAGGCAAACGTTATCCCTGTTGCGGCCAAAACATCATTTCCGCTCATTTGTTGGATGTCGAAAGACATCGATGCACTTTTGGCATCCGCGAGCGGTGCGTCCAGTCGTTCCATGTTTTCTAATTTTTTCCGCTTGCTTTGTGCCCGTTTCGTCGTGGAAGCACGCGCGATATTCTTGGCGACGAACGTTTCCAATTGTGCAATTTCCGCTTGTTGCTTGTCATACGCTTTTTGCTGAAGTTCGGCGTCTTTAGCTCTTTTTTCCAAAAACGAAGTGTAATTGCCTTGGTATAGGGTTGCTTTCGTGTGTGCCAGATCGTAAACTTTCGTGGCCACTTTATCCAAGAAATAACGGTCGTGGGAGACGGTCAACACCGCCCCTTCATAGCTGATCAAGTAATTTTCCAGCCATGTTAATGTTTCAATATCCAAGTGATTCGTAGGTTCGTCCAAAATCAATACATCCGGTTTTGTGAGCAAGAGTTTTCCGAGTGCCAGCCGTGTTTTTTGCCCTCCGCTTAAAGATGATATCGGTAGATCATACGAAAGCTCTTTAAAATTCAACCCTGATAGAATGCTTTGTATATCGGCTTCATAGTGATAACCGCCGGACGATCGGAAAAACTCTTGTTTTTCGTCGTATTCTTTTAAGACGGCTTCGTAGGAAGTCGGGTCGTTATTAACGGAAGGGTCCGCCATTTTCGATTCCAGTTCACGCAATTCCTTTTCAACGCCACGCAGCGAGGAAAAGACGGTTAGCATTTCCTCCCAGATCGTGCGCGTGGATTCAAGCCCGGTATCTTGGGCGAGAAAGCCCATTGTTTGCGATTTAGGCATCAGAACAGCCCCGCTATCGTAAGAGGTTTGTCCGGTGATAATGTTAAGAAGCGTCGTTTTGCCGCTCCCATTGCGTCCGACGAGCGCGACGCGATCGCCGTTTTTGATTTCCATCTTGATATCTTGTAAAATCGTTTCAGCACCAAAAGATTTGGTTACACGGTCGCATTGTAAAACAATCATTCGTTTCATCCTTTTTAATTTCATTTCTGTGTGGGTAAAAGAAAAAGGTGGTAAGTCAAGCGTTTCGCTAATTACGCTACTGACAAGTGTAGCAAACATGTTATACTTAAGAAACGGAAGCAAGTTGAAAAGTGGAGGCTTTATGGACGAACAGCAAAAAATTCCACGGGCAACAGCGAAACGGTTGCCGCTTTACTATCGATACTTGGAACATTTATATGCTTCGGGAAAAACGAGAGTATCTTCTACAGAATTAAGTAATGCAGTCAAGGTTGATTCAGCGACGATTCGGCGGGATTTTTCGTATTTTGGAGCGTTGGGACGTAAAGGATATGGATATGACGTACAACGGCTGATTGCGTTTTTTCGAGAAACGTTGGATCAAGATGAGGCGACCCCCGTTATTCTCATCGGTGCGGGAAATCTCGGGAAAGCATTGCTTCATTATAATTTTGGGGAAAACAATAACACGCGTATTGTTCAAGCATTTGATCATGACGAGGCGCTCGTCGGAAAAGAAATCGGCGGTGTCCCCGTTATGCATATGGATCATTTGAAAACAGAGGTCGATGAATCGATATGGGCAGCGATTGTCGCCGTGCCGTCCACCGCGGCACAAGAGGTCGCGGATCGCATTATCGATACACCCATCGAAGGGATCTTAAATTTCACCCCTTCTCGTATGACGGTACCAGCGCATATTCGGGTGCATCACATTGATTTGTCGGTGGAATTGCAATCGCTCATCTATTTTTTGAAGCATTATCCGCTATAAAATCATGGAAATCAAAAAGGAGGAATACCCCATGGGAGGATTGGGCGGCCCAAGCATTATTTTAATCATTATTGTCGCTTTGTTGATCTTTGGTCCGGGAAAATTACCGGAAATGGGCAAAGTTGCTGGGAATACATTACGTGAATTTAAAAATGCCACGAAGGGACTCACGAGTGATTCCGAAGAGCAGAAGAAAGAGGACAAGCAAAATCAGAGATAGGATGGGTGTGTTCGATGAAGCAACGGGAGATGCCGTTTCTTGCCCATTTTGAAGAGTTGCGGAAACGATTCATCTTTATCGCGATATTTCTTGTTATAGGCTTGGGTGCCGGTTTTTTCCTGGCACCCCCCGTTATTGCTTATTTGCAAAGCATTCCGGAAGCGCAGGATTTCCCGATGAACGCGTTTCAATTGACGGATCCCTTGCGTGTATATGTGAACTTTGCGTTTTTTATCGCGATCATCATCATTTTGCCGGTGATTTTCTATCAACTTTGGGCGTTTATCGCTCCGGGCTTAGCAGAGAAAGAACGGAAGGTAACCCTTTCTTACATTCCTGTAGCGATGGTTCTTTTTCTGGGAGGGCTCGCTTTTTCGTATTATGTGCTTTTGCCGTATTTCATGGCGTTCCTCGGGAACATTGCCGAGCGGCTTAATATCACGGAGCAGTACGGAATTAACGAATACTTTTCTTTCTTGTTTGGAATAACATTGCCGTTTGGTTTTCTTTTTCAACTTCCGGTTGTGGTTATGTTTTTGACCCGCCTGGGTTTGATTACACCGAATCTTCTGCAGCGGATTCGCAAATATGCTTACTTTGTGTTACTCGTCATTGCGGGATTTATCACACCCCCGGATTTAGGTTCCCATCTAATCGTCACAGTCCCGCTGTTTTTGTTATACGAGCTGAGTGTCGTGATATCCAGGTATGCCTTCAGGAAGCGAATGAAAGAAGAAGTAGCCCGGCAAAAAGAAATGGTTACGAACAATCAATAGATAGAAAAAACGAGTGTACGGGAAGGAGACCCGGCACTCGTTTTTTCACTTATTGTTTGTCGCATTGCCTGTTTTTTTTATAAAATTCCAAGCAATAACGTAATCAAGGGCTGCCACCGCCAGAAAGAAAAGCGGGAGGAAGCCCCATCCTTCCAGTTGCACTTGCATGATCGCGAATAGGACAAATAAGGTTCCGATGGCAACATAGACAAAACCTAAAAAACCCGGGGACCGAAGCATTACATCCATGCTCCCAAGATACCGAAGATGAACTGAAGGTTCTCTTCCATTTCTTCCAAGTCCTCAAGGTCGATATCGAGAAGGATCGGCAGAGACGCGAAAGCGTTCATGAGCACATGGGCAATAATAGGCACGATAATTCGTTTGCTCCATACATATAACCCGGCGAAAACAAAGCCGACCGCTGTATAGACGAGAATATGCATGAAGTCCAAATGGATGACGGAGAAAACCACGGAACTGATCAACGCTGCCCAAAAGAAGTTCATTTTTCTATAAAGGTGCCCGAAGATCGCTTGCCGGAAAACTAGCTCTTCAAGGATAGGCCCGAGGATAACAACGGCAACGAGGAGCCAAATGTTTTCCGTCATAATATCGAGCAACATTTGCGTGTTTTCCGACTCGACCGGCGCATCATACAACAATTGTTGAAGTTGAAAAGCAATGTTTTGGGCGAAAATCGCGGCAAATAATCCGCCAATACCCAATAACACCGACCAACCTAAATGCATTGGCGGCTCGTGTCCGCGCACCGGATCCGACTCTTTACGAATGAGGAGCCAAATGATGAGCAACCCGAGCCCAAAACTGGCAATCGTTGAAATGGTTATGACATCGCCTAAATCCAATCCAAGTGCAGCCAGCGGAATGGCCAAAACAGCGCCAAATAGTTGCGCGACGACCACAAATGTTATAATCACAAACCAATATCGTAAACTCAAAAAGCACGACTCCTTTTATTCTTTTTCTTTAATAACTGCACACATTGTATCACAGGCGAACGATGTGCGCAGAGAATTCAACGTCCTGTCACATCGACGAACATCAAAAAAATTTTCCGCAGGGCTTGCAAAAGAGCCAGGAACCTTTTATCATTGTAAGTGGTGTTAGCACTCGACAATGATGAGTGCTAACAAAGGTATAAAAAAGTAAGTAGCGTTTTGCAAAGGGCAAAATGACACTTCACATTTTTATTTTAAAGGAGGGTGTTTTCCTTGTTGAAGCCATTGGGTGACCGTATTGTCATCGAGCAAGTAGAACAAGAAGAACAAACAGCAAGCGGCATTGTACTTCCTGATTCTGCGAAGGAGAAACCGCAAGAAGGGAAAGTCGTTGCTGTCGGGAGTGGACGCGTGACTGATAATGGAGAGAAAGTCGCTTTGGAAGTGAGTGAAGGCGACGCGATCATTTTCTCTAAATACGCGGGAACAGAAGTGAAATACAACGAAAAAGAATACCTGATTTTGCGTGAAAGCGATGTACTCGCGGTCGTTGGGTAGTGATTTTTCGTAGGCTTTGCTGCCTACATATTATCGATCAACAGGAGGGAAATAAACAATGGCAAAAGATATTCGTTTTAGCGAAGATGCCCGCCGCGCCTTGCTGCGAGGAGTGGACGAGCTCGCTAACGCTGTAAAAGTAACATTGGGACCCAAAGGACGAAACGTTGTTCTCGAGAAGAAATTCGGTTCTCCGCTCATTGCCAATGACGGGGTGACGATTGCCAAGGAAATCGAACTCGAAGACAATTTTGAAAATATGGGTGCGCAACTCGTATCCGAAGTCGCCAACCAGACGAACGACATCGCTGGTGACGGCACAACAACTGCCACGGTTTTAGCTCAGGCGATGATCCAGGAAGGGCTTAAGAACGTAACGTCCGGCGCAAGCCCAATGAGCATTCGTCGCGGCATCGAAAAAGCGACCGCGGCTGGGGTCAAGGAACTTCAATCCATTTCCAGTGAAGTTGAAGGCCGTGAATCCATCAAGCAAGTCGGCACCGTCTCCTCAAATGATGATGAAATCGGTGAATTCATCGCGGAAGCGATGGGCCGTGTTGGAAACGACGGTGTGATCACGGTTGAAGAGTCCAGAGGCCTTGACACTGAGCTGGAAGTCGTGGAAGGGATGCAATTTGACCGTGGGTACGCCTCCCCTTACATGGTGACGGACAATGACACGATGGAAGCGAGTCTTGATGATCCTTACATCTTGATTACCGATAAGAAAATCACAAACATTCAAGAAGTATTGCCGTTGCTCGAGCAAGTCGTGCAGCAAAACAAGCCGATCCTTATCGTCGCTGAAGACGTTGAAGGCGAAGCGCTCGCAACACTTGTATTGAATAAACTTCGCGGAACGTTTAACGCTGTTGCCGTAAAAGCACCAGGCTTCGGTGACCGTCGGAAAGCGATGCTTGAGGATTTGGCGGTTCTCACCGGCGGTACGGTTCTTACTGAAGACCTCGGCCACGACTTGAAGTCGGCGACAGTTGATCAGCTCGGACGTGCCGGCAAAGTTGTCATTACCAAAGACAACACTACGGTGGTAGAAGGCGCGGGTGAAGCCCAGCAACTTACTGGCCGTATCAACCAGATTAAATCTCAAGTTGAAGAGACAACTTCTGAATTTGACCGCGAAAAACTTCAAGAGCGTCTGGCCAAACTAGCTGGCGGGGTAGCCGTCATGAAGGTTGGCGCTGCTTCTGAAACAGAAATGAAAGAACGCAAGCTCCGTATCGAAGATGCCTTGAACTCGACACGCGCTGCCGTAGAAGAAGGCATTGTTTCCGGCGGGGGGACAGCTTTCATTAACGTTTATAAAGCGGTCGAAGCCGTCGAAGCAACAGGGGATGAATCAACCGGTGTAAGCATCGTCTTGCGCGCGCTCGAAGAACCTGTCCGCCAGATTGCGGCCAATGCCGGACTGGAAGGCTCCGTTGTCGTTGAGCGCCTCAAAGGCGAAGATGTAGGCACTGGTTTCAACGCGGCAACAGGTGAATGGGTAAATATGGTTGACGCCGGCATCGTCGACCCGACAAAAGTCACCCGTTACGCGCTTCAAAACGCAGCATCCGTATCTGCAATGTTCCTCACAACCGAAGCGGTTGTAGCCGATCGTCCGGAAGAAGACGACGGCGGCGGTGGCGCCCCAGACATGGGCGGCATGGGAGGAATGGGTGGAATGGGCGGCATGATGTGATGACCGTCCGTAAAGCCTAATATATAAAGGTTTTACCACCCGTTCACCCGTATAGGTGTCCGAAAAAGTGACCGATATTAGTCACTAAGGGTATTAGAGAGGTTTTCCATCAGGTTACTAAACTTGGTGGAAGCCTCTTTTTTATGGCTTTGAGTCATATGTGCGTAAATGTCCATCGTAGTATTAATGTCCGAGTGACCGAGCCTGTCCTGTATCTCTTTGATATGAGCATTGGCTTCAATCAGTAACGATGTATGCGTATGTCTGAAAGAATGCGTCGTGATGTGCTTCTTAATGCTTGTCTTTTGCAACAATCGTTGTAAACGGATGGCCATGTGCTTAATGGGCTTAGGGTATCCTTCATTCCCGGCGAATATAAAACCTTGATCGTTGTAAAAAGGGTTGTCGCTGGCAATCGTATCTTGTTCCTGCTTATGTGTATGGAGCAAGCCAACCAGCACCGGATCAATGGTGATCGTCCGTATAGAACTTTCCGTTTTTGGTGTTAGAAGCTGAAAATTCTTCTTATTGTTAGACGGGTTGTAGTACGTGCGGATAACCCTAAGCGTGTGTTTTTCTGTATCGACTTCCGACCATTTCAGAGCAAGTAATTCCCCGATCCTTAGGCCAGTGTAAGCAAGCATGGTAAACGTGAGTAAATCACCATCTAAGCCCTCATGCTTGGCCACAGTGAGAAATTCCTCTAATTCCTCTCTTTCCATGAATGTATCTTGAATGGATGATTCGTTTTCCAATTCTTCAACCGTGACCTTCTTTTTCGGAAGTTTAGCACCCGATGCAGGGTTTTCCTTAATCAGCTTAGTTTCCACAGCATAAGCAAACACCATGTGTGCGGTGGAGTGGATGCTGTCCATATAGTTGTAGCTAAACTTTTCAGCAAGCGTATCAATCGTGTCCTGATAATGTTTTTTGCTGATACGTTGGATTGGTTTGTCACCTAATTCACTTAGTATACGCTTTAAGGCAATACCACGGGCGCGCTGGCTACTTTCCTTTGCATCTTGGGCATAATACCTTTCCCAATCGGAAGAAACGTCGCTGAACAGCATTTTAGAGGGTTGTATGTATTCGTCATCGGCAAGTTGACGTTCGACCACAGACGCGGCTAGTTTTGCGTCTTTTTCTTTTAAAAACCCTTCCTTTGCCTTCCTTATATCCTTACCAGTGGCCGGGTCTGTCCCCATGTATATCCGGTAGCCCCAACGAGTGCCTTGTTTTGTTTTCTTTTTGTATATGCGGGCCATTTTATTCACCTACTCATTTAAGATAAATGACCATAATTGACAGTTAGACCGGTTATTCCTTCGATCTCTTCGCCATAAAACCAATCATGACCCCAGCCAATTAAAAATTCACTTAATTCCTCAAGAAAATACTCTTTAGCATGAGGGATCAAATATTTGTCCAATTGTTTATGGAGGCTTTGATATAACCCTATATCTATCTTGTTAATGTGCTTATCAGCATCAATACCGTATTGAACATAAACTATAAAATTCAATTTGTGTTCCCCACCTTCATAGATCAAGTCGCAACGCATGTCCAAAAAGGTTTTAATTTCAGAAACGTAATCAAAGCCATCTCCTTCTTCATTAACTACGTGTGTATCTTCTTCAATATCAAGATCGGGTTTTTCGGTAATCACTTCAAATTCAGGTTCTATTTCAATATAAGTTAATAAATCACCAGGTTTGCAACTTAAAAGTTCACACAATTCAAGCAACGTGTCAAATTGTATTCCAGAGCCATAGTTATTGGCCAGATTAGAAATGGTAGTTCTGGACAATGAAGTATGGTCTTTAACATTTTGTATGTTTAACCCTCGTTCGGCCATCAAAACCCTCAAATTACAATGGATCAGCCCCATTAGATATTACCCCATTTTTATCCTTAGTTTATCCAATGGTATCACAACTAATCAAAATAACCAATACATTGATCAAAACGGCTTGACAAACAATCAGTAAGCTATTATGATGTATATAACGGTTAAATTAACCAATACATTAATCAAAAAGGGAAGTGAATTGATTGTTAAGAGGAGGTGGAAATCTTGATCACATTAAAATCACAAGATAAATTTAATCAAAAAATTTTAAAGAAGGGATTTTCAAAACGAGCGTTTGCTAAAAAATGTGGGGTTTCTGAATCAGCTTTTATTCAAATTTCAAACGGCAAACAATCCCCCAGGCCTGAAACAGCAAAAAAAATTTGTGAGTCTTTAAATCATGATTTTGATGACATTTTTGAAATTAAAGAAAAAGAGGGGGTGTAACCATTTTAAACATCAACGTTGACGAAAAGACCGTAAACCAAATGATGGAAAAGGCTATTCAAGAAAAGGTTGATGAACTAGCGTGGCAGAAATATTTCCTAACGTATAACGAACTGTCCGACTATCTGAACATCAGCAAAGCAACCATTGAGGATCGGCTTATTAAAAACGGGATGCGGTACTACAAAGTAGGAACCAAATATTTGTTTAAACGTGACGAGGTAGACGATTTTCTTGATGAAATGACTTACTCAATGACGGCCACAAATAATGACATTAAATTTTATAAGCGTGTGAAAGGGAGGACGAGCGCATGACCGACAACAAACAAGCCGTGATGGACTGATTGAAGAAAATATAGTATCCGAGGAATTTATTATTGAAGATTTTCCGTTGTTTCCTAGCGGAATCCGTGTAATCGACCAAAACGGCGGCCCAATGATTATTTTTTGGGATCTGCTTTATAACCGCGTGGATTACCGGATCGGGAGGGCGTGAAATGAAAGACTCGAACCACCGACCAACGTCGGAAAATCATCCAAAAGATAGCGTACTGGACAATGTGATGCTTATATTATTTGCTCTCTCAATCGCAGGGGTTTTAGTTGTAGGATCAATATTTTAAGGAGTGAATGAGAATGGATTTAAAACAAGAAATGTTTGAATTGGATTCAACTCTGGGTCACATAGATGTTGAAGTGGACAAGATTTTGCAAATTAAATACGCACTAAACATGCTCGTGCAATCACACTTTGAGAGTAACGAGGTTCGTAGTATTGAGAAACCTGAGTACATGGAGATTAGGAACCAGATAATGATTCTTGATGATTTGCTGGAGTATGTATCGCGAGACTTGGAAAGAGCATCAGCTACGGTGAATCTACAAAAAGACTACCTATGGCGTGAACTCGTAACAAAAGATGCCCACTCAAAAGAGTAGGCACGGGTTGGCTTATAAGCGGATGTTTGGCGACTGAAACTTATAAGCCTTTCTCCAAGAATAACACAACGGTGGACAGTAGCAAAGGAGCGATACGTATATGGTTACTTCCATTGTAACACAAGATATGGATTTACGCACACTTAATATACCGCAAGAAATGAAAGATCATAAACAATGGTTACTGTGGAATAAGGAACCCAAAAAAGATAGTGACGGAAACATTAAGCGCGATGACCAAGGAAACATTAAATATACAAAGGTTCCTAAGCGTCCAAATGTATCGAATGCTGATAAAACAAACCCTGATCATTATATATCGTTTCAAGAAGCCGTAAGCGCATATGAAAACGGCGGTTTCTCCGGTATAGGTTTTGTTTTCACTGAAAATGATCCCTTTGTGGGCATCGACCTTGACGATTGCTTTCAAGATGGAGAACTCACAGAGAAGGCAAAGAAGATTGTGGATTCATTAGCCAGTTATACGGAAGTTTCCCAAAGCGGAAATGGCCTTCACATTATCGTTGATGGGCCGGATATTGACGGTTTCAACAATCAAAGTGAAGGCGTGGAAATGTACAGTAAAGTAGCCTACTTTGCTATGACTGGCGATGTTCTACGCGATGATTTAACGGATATTGAAGAACGGCATGTACAGGTTCTATATATTCACGATAAATACCGGACGCGACCAAGTAAGCAAACGAAGCCAGTTAATAGCAGACCACAGTTAGATTCAGACGATCACATTTTAATTGAAGCCCGTAATGCTTCTAATGGTGAAAAGTTTAAGGCTCTCTTTGACGATGGTGATATTAGTGGTTATCCGAGTAAATCAGAAGCCGATCTTGGACTAGCGGGTATATTATCATTTTGGTCAAAAAACATTGAGCAGATAGAACGTTTAATGAAACGGTCAGCGTTATACCGTGCGGATAAATATGATCGGTCTGATTATTTACGAGAACGGACAATTCCATTTTCCCTAAGCAATACCACGGAAGGATACCGAAAAGAAAGAGACTTTGCGTTACATGTGAAAAACTCAGCAAAGGTTGATCTACAAAAAGAATTAAAGGAAAGACGGTCTAAAGAGTTGGCTTTAATGGAAAAAGCGTGGAAAGAAAACGATAGCCAAGGCAGAAAGCCGACAACTATTTCCCCGTTGCGTTGTGCCGTCGTTTTGCAAGAATATATTAGTTTTGCTCTCTTTGACCTTGAAGAAAACACTAAGGTCGCTATGTATATGCCAAATGAAGGGATATATACAAGAAATACCACCTTAATCAAAAGGGTTATTTCATGGTTGGAACCTAAGCATAACAGCTCAAAAGCAGACGACGTGATTTATTATTTAACCAATATGGCAGAGGTCAGAGAAAAGACAGAATCAAGGTATTTAATACCAGTAGAGAATGGTATTTTCAACCTTAAAACAAAAACGCTGGAACCTTTTTCCCCTGATTATGTTTTCACAGCTAAAATCTCTACCCCTTATGTGGAACAGCCCGAACCTCCTGTGATTGACGATTGGGATGTTGAAAGTTGGATGAACTCAATAGCTTGTGACGATCCGGAGATTGTACACCTCTTATGGCAAGTAATAAATGATTCATTGAACGGTAACTATTCCCGAAAAAAATCTATTTTTCTTGTGGGAGAAGGAAATAACGGAAAAGGTACGTTCCAAGAATTGATTACCAATTTAATAGGATCGGACAATATTGCCACATTGAAAGTGAACCAATTTGATGAAGAATTTATGTTAAGCGCATTAGAAGGAAAAACGGCTGTTATTGGCGACGATGTTCCGGCTAACGTTTATATAGATGATTCATCTAATTTTAACAGTGTGGTTACTGGGGATCGTGTACAAGTGAATGTGAAGAATAAACAGCCTTACAACACGGTTTATAAATGTAGCGTGATCCAATCTACAAACGGTATGCCGAAGTTTAGGAATAAAACCAATGGAACGATTCGACGAATTGTGATTGTACCGTTCAATGCTGATTTTGACGGTCAACAAGAAAATGAAAACATCAAAGAAGATTATATTCGTGATGAACAGGTTCTTCAATACGTTTTGCATAGAGCCATCAATATGGACTTTAAAAAGTTTGATATTCCGGCAGTTTCACAGAATGAATTAGAAGTGTTTAAACAGGATAATGACCCGGTGCTCGATTTTAAAGTCTCCGTATTTGACGAGTGGAATATACCAAAAGTTCCTAAGTATATTGTTTATGGATTCTACAAGGATTTTTGCGAGAACAATGGATATAAAGCGTTGTCTGATAGGCAATTTAATAAACAGTTTAAGACGTATTTAGGGAAAGATTGGGATACGGAATCTCAAGGAAGGTTTGATGATGAGTATATTGGAATTTATTTTCACACGATGGATTTAATACGAGCAGGTTTAGAGCTTCCTGACGGGGCGAACAAAAAAGCATATGAGAACGTAAGGGCTCAAGCAGTGCAAGTGTAACCGTGTAACTGGAATGTAACCGAAATTTTTCTTTTCGGTTACACAAAAAATCCCATGACCACAGTGGGTAGAGGTTAATTGTAACCGAGTAACCGAAATGCACTCTAAGTTAATTATATAAAAATATATACTATAAACCCCTTGGACGCTGTCTGTAGTTTTTTTATAAATCTCCCTGTGAATTTCGGTTACAGGTTACAAAATGGCTCTATCTCTTGTGTCCGTTGGGATACGGCTGTAACCGAAATTTTAGCGTTTCGGTTACAAACTTCAAAGGTATATCCCCTTCCAATCCTCGCGACCCATCCTCGCATAACCGATTGGTAGGATCGGAGAAACTTTTTTCTCAAAATGAAATACAACCCGAGGTGCAACCATGGAACCAATGCTTGACCTGTTACCTTACCTACAAGCTGAAAAAGAATTGAACCGCCTTGAATCACGCCGACAGTCCGAGCGTGAGCAGATCATAAGTGGTATATATCGCCAATGCGAAGTAATCGGCGGTATGCCTGTCACTTATTCTTATCCTACCGAGAAAGCCGCGCTTGAACTTGTGGACATAGATGGGGCGTATAGTACGGCAATCCGCAGAAATGAGGAACGGGTAACTGTACTCAATAACGCCCTTGATACGCTCATAGAGAGCGAGAGAAAGGCGTTTAATGTGTTTATCAACAGCAAAGGCCGCGCTGTCTCACATGAAGCCTATACAGCCTTAGAAAAGGTGCGTTCCTTTGTGGTCAAGTATAAGGAAGCGAAGGAAGCCGAACAAAAACAAAAACGGAAAGAGAAATTAAAAGAAGAAATTAAAAAGAAGGGTGAAAAACAATGAATAACTTTTATTATGAAGTGCTGGAATATGATAGGACGAAAAACGCGGAAGAAGGTATTAACCAGCTTATCAAGAATTGTGATCAGGATGGCGAGAAAATATTAGAAATCCGGGAGCATGTGACGTTAGGTGGGTATGAATCAATGTATTACACATTCTTCGTTAAAATCTCAACTGACAGCCAATAAAACGAGAAAAATAAATAAACGTCGGAAGCGTTAAAACCCTTGACATATCAGCACTTAACCTTTATTTATAATAATTATTATGTTATAATAGTTATAAATAACTGAACGGGAATTTATACAAAACGAGGTGAGTAAATGGCAAGCTTTCTCGACAAGCTTTTTAAACGAAAAAAAGAACCACCGAACGCGGAACGGGCAGAATTGATGGGTACGGGATCGGCAACGTTTACGCCATTCAGTGGCAATGCTTATGAGAGTGACATTTACAGATCGGCCATAGATGCGATTGCTCGGAATGCAGCCAAACTGAAAGGTAAGCATCTTGTCTATTCCAAAAAAACCAATGAACGTAGCCAGGGCGACCATAATGTGAATCAAATTTTACAAGTCAGACCAAACCCATACATGACAGCTTATGACTTGATCTATAAGTTGGTTACGCATTACTTCCTGCATAACAACGCATTCGCTTTCTTGCAGAAGGATGATAAGGGCAATTTACAGGCCATCTATCCGTTGTCACCGCAGAATATGGAGTTTCTAACGGATCCATCCGGGCGTATGTATTGCCGTTTCCTATTCGCAGATGGGGAGCAAGTGACGCTTCATTATTCAGAAGTGTTTATCGCAAGGCGTTTCTTTAACAGCAATGATTTATTGGGAGATACCAACACGGCAATTTTACCGACGTTAGACCTTGCCCATACACAAAATGAGGGTTTGGAGCAATCCATTAAGAGTAATGCGACGATCCGGGGCATCTTGAAGTACAACCAAGTATTAAGCCCGGAGAAGTTGAAAGAAGAAAAGAAGGCTTTTGTTGACGACTATTTAAACGTCAAAAACAACGGCGGTATCGCTGCCCTTGATTCAAAAATGGACTACGTTCCACTGAAAATGGAACCAACAGCCATTGATGACAAACAGCTTGAATCAGTGAAAAAGAAAATTTATGAATACCTGGGCATCAGTGAAAGCATTGTGAACTCTACCTACACAGAGGACGAATGGGCAGCGTTTTATGAAAGTGTGATCGAACCTTTATCCCTGCAATTCTCATTAGAACTCACGGACAAGCTTTTCACCGAGCGTGAACAGGTTTTTGGCAACAAAATAATCTTTGAATCTAATCGACTTCAATTTGCAAGCAATGAGAGCAAGACGAAAATCTTGAAAGAACTCGTCCCGATGGGGCTGCTAACGAAGAATCAGGCGCTTGAAATTTTGAACTTGCCGCCGGTGGAAGATGGTCACAAAACGTTGCAGTCATTGAATTACATTGACGAGGATATAGCCAATCAATACCAAGGAGGACGAACTAATGAAGGAAACCCGGACGGTCGAGATCCGGACGGCAGCACTGGAGCAGGACAGTAATGAATTAGTGGTGACAGGAACACCGGTTGTCTTTGACACAGCCACGCAGATTAACGATCCAATGGGGCAGTACACCGAGATCATAAACAGGGGTGCGCTGCAAGGTGTGGACTTGAACGACACACGTTTACTTTATAATCATGATTTATCACGTATCCCATTAGCAAAAGCGCCGAAAACAATGCAGCTACGCATAGATGACAAAGGCTTGCACATGCGGGCCACACTTCCAGACACCGAAGAAGGCCGCTCCGTGTATACGGCAGTGTCGCGGGGCGATTTGACAGGCATGTCATTCAGCTTTACGTGTGATCCGGCAGGCAGCCGTTACGACGTAAAAACACAAACACGATCCATTTCCAGGATCAAAAAAATCTTTGAATGCTCCATCGTTCCTTTTCCTGCTTATCAGACAACATCAGTCGAAGCCAGGAACCAGATGGATGAAGCAGTTGACCATGAGAAAGCAAGACAGGCAGCCAAAATTAAACTTAATCAATTATTAGTTAGGAGAGTTTAACCCATGTTTAAAACTGTACAAGAAGCATTTAACCATTATCGTAACCATTCTCTACAAGATATGGAGAAGCGAGCCGCAGACATTAAAGGGATCATTGACACAGACCCGGATGCCGATGTTGCATCTATCAATATTGAGATTGAAGGTTTGAACCAAGCAATGGCAAACCATCAGGACAGACAGCCGGACAATGACCAGCGCAGCCAATTCAACCCAATCACTGGCAGAAGCTTCAACCAAGATAAGCAAGTGCCGACGGAAAACATTTTCGGGAGTGCGGAATACCGCAGCGCTTTCTACAAAAATATGTTGGGCCAGAAGCTATCAGACATTGAAACTCGCACCTTTAACAAGGCTATGGAGATTCAAGACGCTGAACGCCGCGAGGATGCTTTCAATACGACGACCAACAGTGCAGCCGTTTTGCCCACGCAAACGCTTAATGAGGTTGTTAAGAAGGCACGAACCATGGGCGGTTTGATTGCTCATGCTAGAAACTTCAACATTCCAACCAATATCAGTGTCCCTATTGGAACACCGACCAGTAAGGCACAATGGCACACGGAAGGGGAGCAAGTGGACAGTGAGAGACTCACAACCGCAGCCGTAAGCTTTGCCGGTTACGAGATCATTAAAGTGTTCTCCATTAGTGCAGCCGCAAAGAAAATGAGTGTACAGGCTTTTGAATCTTATATGATTGACGAACTCACCAATTGTGTCATGGAAACCATAGCAGATGCTCTTGTGAATGGATCAGGCAACGGGCAAGGCACAGGACTTGATACAGGCATCAGTTGGAACGATGAAAACAGCCTTGATTTCTCTGGGGAGTACACGGACTTTACAAAAGCATTGGCCACTCTCAAACGTGGATATGGTGCAGGTGCAAAATTCGCTATGAGCAACGCCACACTGTATAACAAGGTGTATTCACTTGTGGATGCGAACGGTAGACCTATCTTTATTGCCGATCCTAAGAATGAAAGCATCGGCTACATCTTAGGTAAGGAAGTAGTAATCGACGATAACATTGATGACAATACAATCATTTTGGGTAACTTCAACTACATGGGGTACAACATCCCACAAGGTCTCATGATTGAAGTATCCAGAGAATCCAGCTTTAAATCAGGACTGGTAGATTACCGAGCGATGGCTATTGCAGATACCAAGCCATTAGTACACGAAGCTTTTGTTAAGCTGTCCGGCAATGGTGACGGTGCAGAAGCCTAAGCAAAACAGATTGAGGGGTATCAGTGCTTTGCTGGTATCCCCTTTCAAAAAGGAAGTGAAAGCATGCTCATTGATATACAGGAAGCCAGGGACATATTGAGAGTGGATGGCGAGGACAATGACCCAATCATTATTCCTTTGCTTGAATCAATCCCATCTTACTTGGAAGCGACGACAGGCAGGACATGGGAAGATGATCCAGTGCATCCATTGGCGCAGACAGTTTGTAAATTCATATTACAGCTATGGTTCGACCCGCAGACACAAGATGCCGTTAGGATCAAGCGCACCATTGATAACTTACTTGTGGCTTTAACAGCGATTGGGAGAAGTCAGTAAATATGGCGAAGGATTATGCAAAGGCATTCTACAAAAGCAAGGCATGGGAGAAGTGCAGGAACGGTTATATGCAAAGTCGGCATTATGTATGTGAGCGTTGCGGTGGTGTAGCGACGATATGCCATCACAAAGTATATATTACACCAGAGAATATAAACGATCCGAGTGTCACGCTTAATTGGAGCCTGTGTGAAGCATTGTGTCAGACATGCCACAATATGGAACACCACAAAAGTAGTATCACTAGAGCAGGTTTGGCTTTTGATAATAATGGAAATTTAATACAAAAGTGATCCCCCCACATTGGCCATGAAAAAAATCATTGAGGAACCGGTGCAGGAGCCTTTCTTTTCCTCCACACGGGTTTTTGTGAGTAAGCGTGGGATAAACAATTCAGAAAGCAGGTGATTTTATGGCGACTTCAAAGAAGAAAGCCAATGTTTCAACAGATATGAAGAAAGTTAAACAGCTTTTAAAACAGATCCCGGAAGATCGGCAACCGATTGCCCAAGGGATCTATAATGAACTGATATTCATACAGAATACGCTCATTGAGTTACGGCAGCAGGTAGAAGAAGAAGGGGCAACGGCCATGTTCCAACAAGGCAAGCAGGAATTTTTAAGAGAGCATCCGGCTTTGAAAGCTTATAACACAACAATCCAACGTTTCAGCCTTCTCTACAAGCAATTGGTTGAACTATTGCCCGATACGGACGAACAGCAGGAAACCGATGAACTCATGGAATTTATCAAGGAGTAATGACCGTGAATTATGTTTTGGAATATTGGAGTGCCATACACAATGGAGAAATAACAGTCTCCAATCGTGTCTATCGGCAGTATGAAAGACTAGCAAACGAGATCAACCATCCGGGGCAATATATCTTTGACGAAGAAAAGGCTAACAAGCCGATTGCTTTTATTGAACGTTTCTGTAAGCACTCTAAGGGGCAATGGGCAGGAAAGCCGATTAAACTTGAACTTTTCCAAAAATCATATATCAGCGCATTGTTTGGCTTCATTGACCGGGATACAGGATTAAGACGATTCAAGGAAAGTATGTTCTATGTGGCTAGGAAGAATGGTAAATCAACCATGCTCGCCGGGATAGCCTTGTATATGTTCATTGCAGACAATGAAGGTGGGGCAGAAATATATAGCCTTGCTTCCAAACGTGACCAGGCCACAATCCTATTCGATGAAGCTCATAACATGATTAAGCAAAGTGCTTATCTCTCTAAGCATATAAGAAAACGTAAGAGCGATTTATATTTTGCCCATACCTTCTCAAAGTTTATGCCGTTGGCCAAGAACAGTAACACGCTGGACGGGCTGAACAGCAGTTTAACCGTGATTGATGAATTGCATAGCATCGCGGATCGTAACCTTTATGAAGTCATGAAGAAAAGCCAGTCTGCCCGGCAGCAGCCGTTACTCATTATGATTACCACAGCTGGAACCGTCCGGGGCAACATCTTTGATGACATGTACGAGTACGCTTGCAACGTGACAGATGGCAATTATCAAGATGATACCTTCTTACCCGTACTCTATGAACTGGACGAAAAAAAGGAATGGACGGATCCGGAAGCATGGCCGAAAGCAAACCCGGCTTTAGGATCCATAAAAAGACTTGATGAACTTGAACGAACCGTGGAAAAGGCTAAGCACAACCCAAACGATTTAACGGGTACGCTTACGAAAGATTTTAATATCCGAGAAACAGCCCACAGTGCATGGCTTACGTTTGATGATATTAACAATGAAGAGACATTCGATATTGAAGATTTTCGCAACGCTTATGCTATCGGAAGTGCTGATTTGAGCATAACAACGGATTTAAGTTGTGCCACTCTCTTAATGGTAGATAAGGACACAGAAAAGCGTTTCATCCATCAGATGTATTGGCTTCCGCGTGATAGCTTTGACGAGCGTGTACAAAAGGATAAGATTCCATATGACAAGTGGCTTGACCAAGGCTTGCTACGGCTATGTAACGGCAACAGTATCAATTATGGAGACATCACCGCGTGGTTTATCGAAATGTTAGACGAGTACAGTATAACGCCATTGTGGGTCTATTATGATAGCTATTCAGCCAAATATTGGGTTGAAGAAATGGAGCAATACGGCTTTAAGATGGTGCGCTGCATCCAAGGTGCAAAAACATTATCCTTGCCTATGCAACAGATGGGGCAGGACTTGAAAGCAAAGAAGATTAATTACAATAATTCACCTATTCTTAAATGGTGCTTGACGAATACGGGCATCGAACAAGATCGTAACGGAAATATTGTTCCTGTGAAGAATCAGGCAGCCAAAATGAGGATTGATGGCACATCAGCCATGTTAAACGCTTATGTGGGCTTGTATGACCATCACGACGAGTTTTTAAGAGCGCAGTAAGGGGAGTGGTCACGATGTACTTTGATACATGGTACGAAAAGAATAAATGGGATCTGTTCTGGAAGAAACAACTTTTGAAGGCTGGCATTCAACCGGGTGAATGGTTGAGGGAAAATATGTTCTTCAAGAAAATCGAGCGTTTAAGACGAGAGTGCGAAGCGTCGGACGATCCTGATTTTGCCATTAGAAAAGCGCCAAAGTTTGATAAGCAATATTTTTTGTATAAATGGTGGGATTATCTCAGTTTTAAGCAAAAGATTTACTATCTTAAATTGGTGTGGATGAACTCAGGTGACGGAAACCTATATGGGTATGACTTTTGGCTGCCCTTTTTTGAAGAGGTTGGTTTTTTGAATACCAAGACCACTACGCAACCGGAAGAAATGGTCAAATTATATAGGGCAGCAGAGCCCGCCTTTCAACGGGGCATGTCCTGGTCGGATGACATAAACCTTGCCGCGCACTATTTGAGACACAACAGCGGGCTGTTAGGACCACGCGAGGTGTATGTGTCCCTAGTCTGGCCGGATGCCGTACTAGCCGTGTTTGAAGGGACGTTCGTTTCGTCGGAAGGCTTATCAGGTCAAAAAGAAGTGGCACGCGGCAAAGAATATGTCGTCAATCACCATAAATTGGGATCCATTTATTCATTATCAGAAATGGGAGAGTGAAAAAAATGACATTAGAACAGTTGGAACAGAAACTCGATGAATCCATGCAATCGTACGTGGAAAATGTTGTACATCGCATTTATGCTCTCCATCGTTTAGACGAAAAAGAACAGAAGCATCATTTTGCAAGTGAATTAGATAATATTTCCAGTCAAGTTTACTATACGTTTGTGGAATTTCAAGACGAAATCATTAAATACTTGAAGGAAAACGAGGGAGGTAAATGAACCTAAACTTTAAGCATCGGATTGAGATTGTGGAGATCGTACCCGGTGATGGGCCTTACCCCGGCGAGGATGAAGAAGTGTTAGTTACAAAAGCATGGGCAGCCATTAAGACCATGCAGGGGCGTGATTATGATTCAGCCGTTATTGCCGGGAATGTAGGCAAGACAAGGTTCATCATCCGTTACAAAGAAGGCATTGAACCGCACATGGAGATTAAGCATAAAGGTTTGTACTATGAGATCGAGAGCATGGAAAATGACGACGAGGAGAACCGCACCATAACTATGATCGGGAATGCGATCCTGCCACAAGACCGTTGATGTTTCCCGTCGGCGGTTTTTTTACATAAAAAAAGGCCACCGTTTGGTGGCTGGTAGATATTTTTAAACTTAAAAGGAGTGAAAGGAATGACACCAACATTCAACACGTTCGCAGATTGGTATCACCTTCTTTCATACTTCATTATACCATAAAAACGCTTGCAAAGCATGTAGAGGATCACCATACAATGCAATTAGTTTTGTGTTCGTGGGTAGTTGGTGTCCGAGTGCAAACGCAGGTGTCCGAAAAGTGACCGATAGTATTCCGGAATGCGATTTTTTGCCCATGCTTGTTATGTAAGAATGCTGTTATGACGGCGTTTATCAGTGACATATCCGTATGTAAAGCCGGCACATACACGGGCGGCATGATGTAAGTCTGCCCCCTAAACCCTTGAAACACCAGTGTATATAGGATTCTGTTGTCGTTTAGGAACGGAAAGGTAACAAAAAAGTAACATTTTTAGAGAAAAGTGTTTTAAAGGATGTTCCCGTAAAGGTGAGATACTTTTTGCGGGAGCATTTTTTTCATCTTGCGTCTTGTTGTGCAATACAAGCTGAAATTAGTATACTGAAACAAAGGTATACCTAACCTGACATGAGAGTTATTATTGAAACGGGTTCAAGAATGATGCGTCTTCAAGAATACCAGCTAATAGCTGTCAACATTTAAAGGTAAAAAAGAACAAAAAAACATGTTACACTAAAATTGTGCATGCCAAAGAACCTTACCGTTGAATCGATAAGGTGTCAAAAAATTGTGTGATTAAATCGTTGCTTATTATTGATCTACAAAGACTTCTTGACGTTTTAACATGGCATGGATCCAATGAACGAGTTTATTGGCACAAGCAATCACAGCGACCTTGTGTGGCTTGCCCTCGTCTCTTTTGCGCTGATAAAAGGCTATAAGCTTTTTGTTTCGATTTTTGGCCAGCCCGCATTGCACAGCTGAATAAAGAGCTTGACGCAATCTTGCTGACCCTCTTTTAGTGATTCGATTGATGGATGCTTTAAATTTGCCTGACTCAAAAACACTTGGGTCCAAACCTGCGTAGGCAGCCAGTTGCTTAGGGAGTCTGAATTGATCGATTCCCCCAATTTCGGAGATGATTGTTGCCGCAATCTTATCTCCTATACCGGGAACCGATTTGGTCAATTCGTAGTCATCAAAGGTCCGTGCAAGAGCACTTATTTCTTTTTTTAACTTGGATAGGTGCTCTTGGTATTGAAAAAGCATCTGAATATACAGCTGCAAGCTGATAAGCTGCCCCTGGCAGATAGGATGTTGAAAGGGATTACGTTCCGCCGCGCCCTTCAGTTGGGATGCTTTATCCAAAAACCATGCATGGGAGCGTCTGGTTCCGGATTGACGCATCTCGATGGCCAAGTCCTGTTTAGAGATCTGTCGAATGTCATAAGCAGTCGGATAGCATTGTAGAGTGTTTAATGAAAGGGTGCCATAAAGATCACTAAAAACCTTGTGATATTCCGGGAAAATCTGATCCAAAGCAGCCTGAAATTGAAGTTTGATATTCACATAGCTGTCCGTCAAAGCACTGTGCTGACGGGTTAAATGACGTAGATTTAGGTATTGCTCAGTCTTCCTCTGAAACACTTCCAGATCTTCTTTGTAGTAAAGCTCACCTAAATGAAATGCATCAACTTTGTCCGTTTTCACTTTATGCAAACTGGTTTTTTTGGCTTCCGAGGAAACCACTGGATTGATCAAGTAATACGTTATGCCATACTCTTCAAGACATTGGAGCACAGGCTCATGATAGTGCCCCGTGGATTCAAAGATGACTGCCGGAGGTTGTCCGGAAACCTGTTCCACTTCCTGATAAAAACGATAAAAGGCGTGAAGACCTTGTAAATGGTGTTCAAATTTAAAGCTTTGTTTATAAGCTTTTTTCCTTTGTAAAAAGGCTTGGACCTGGCTTTCTCCTTTGGCGATGTCCAGGCCGATGACAGGGTCCATATGTGATTACCACTCCTCTAATAAATAGATTTACCGGTGCGCCCCTCAAATCACTTGTAGTTTCATAGCTTCACTTGTTATACGGGATCGTGTCCCAACCAGCCTCAAACATGTTTCTACAAGGAGGGGTGGACAGTATTACGGACGGGATCAGTGTCCCACGGGCCAGATCGTCCTACCCCGGCTCCCTCAAGCATAAAACCTATTAAAAATAGGTCAACCAGAAATGACTGGCTGACCTTATAATATGAAGGGCCATTTAACGGAATAACGTTTCGAGATAAATGAAAGGTTTAGAAGGATAATTTTTAAATGAGGTTGCAATTTTAAGGTGCATCAATTATAATTAATAAAACGTTCGGTCAGTTTATTAATTATAAAATCAAGAATGATGGGGTAATCATTATGGCGAGACCTGTTGGTCAAGGAGAAAAAACGAAAAAACACATTGCAAAAAAAGCCAAATTTCTTTTTGAACAAAAGGGTTATGCTGCCACTTCCATGGAAGAAATCCGTGAATTCACAGAAATTAGCAAAGGTAGCATTTATTATCACTTTAAAAGCAAAGAAGAATTATTTTTGTACACTGTTGAAACAGCCAATAAATCCTGGAGGCAAGAATGGGAGACTCAAGCCAATCAAGTCACGACGGCTACAGAGAGATTATACTTGCTCGCCCAATACTATGCTTCGGATATGAAAAATCCACTGTCTAAAACCGTTCCAGAGTATATGGGCACGGAGAACATCGAAGATATGGTGAAAGAAAAGATTATCCATCTTTTGCAGCCTGAATATCATATATTTTATCAAATCATCGAGGAAGGCATACGTGATAAAGAGTTTGTAAGTAATAAAACGGTTGATGATTTAGCTTATATTCTTTATAGTACACTAACTGGTATGAGTGTTACACAATTCCTCGGTTACGATGAGGAGAAGTTTTATCTCCTTTACGAAAATGCGATTGATGTTTTTTTGAATGGGATATCTAAAAAGTAAGCCCCTAATCAAGGGGTTTTTAAACACATGTTAATAAACCGTACGGTCAGTTAAATACAAAGGTGGAAGTTAAATGGAAAGCTATGAAATTAGAGTAATGCCAATGAGAGAGTGTAACAGAGAGGTATCACGTGAGGTTTCAGCCGTTTTTGTTGATGGATACGAGAAAGACTTAGCTTTTCTCTCAAACAATCGAGAAAAGTTAATTGAAGCGTTTCAGAAAATGATCTGTCCAGATGTTTTTTACTTTGCCACTTTAGAAGGTGATATTGTTGGAATTCTGGCTTGTTCCAATAACCAGAATCGAGCATTGACAATTGATAAAACAATTTTGAGAAACTCATTTGGCTATGTGAAGGGGAGTATGGCTTTTCATTTTATGAAAGATGAGTTTAATAAAAAATTGTCTTACCAAGATGATACAGGTTATATTGAATGTGTTGCTACCACAGTTAAAGCGAGAGGTAAAGGTGTTTCAACTGCTTTGATGAGTTACGTATTGGAGAATGAGGATTATCATCGTTACATTCTAGAGGTTGTGGATACAAATGAGGTTGCTTATCGATTATATAAAAAATTGGGTTTTACAGAGTTCGAGCGAAAAAAGGAAGGTTTTTCAAAGATGAAAGGCTTTGAGCATAGAATTTATATGGAATTGTATGTCGCCAATAAGTAAACAAGAAAGAATTAAAATATGGCATCTAACAAAAATGCTTGTTCAATTAACGAGGCGCACATCAAGAATAATGATTTCGCTCGTTT
Source organism: Salicibibacter kimchii (assembly GCF_003336365.1). Lineage (GTDB taxonomy): Bacteria > Bacillota > Bacilli > Bacillales > Marinococcaceae > Salicibibacter > Salicibibacter kimchii. Next base: position 3,244,564 of record NZ_CP031092.1, read on the forward strand.
TGGAAGTGTCCTTACTTTATTCATGCTATTATTGAAGGACAAGGGGGGGGGATACGGTGAGCACAGGTGTCTGGGTTGCTATTGGAGTTGCAATAGCTGCTGCAATAGGTTTGTTTGGAAAGTCACAAAAGAAGGAAAAAAATTAGTGATCAATCTTCCTGAATAGGGCGCAAGAGTTGAATAACTCATTGCGCCAGTCCCTTTTGAGAAGGAAGATCATTATTCATTGACTAAACGTTCATTCTTTTTGGTAACAAAGCATCTAGCTAAATTTCGAGTTGGCGCAGTGGTTAGTGCGTGCATTTTTGCCGGTATAGTCACATTCGTTGTTCAAAATTGGGATCAAGTAACGAATTGGATTGAAGCGTTAATTGATCTCTTATAGAAGGTAAATTTATGTTCCTGTCAATGATATTGGCAGGAACTCATTAAAAGATGTGAAAGGGGTGAATGTATGAGAGTGGTATTTAATTATCGTCAGGCGTTTCGAGAGCCTAAACGGATTCAACAATTAACGGATGGATACTCATTACCATTTGCGATTGAGTTAGTGCCAACCATCAATTTTCTTGTCTTTATGGCCATCACAGGGTTAGTCATGTATTTAGTGCGTTTGGTATTTCCTTTTACCTTTGAGTTAACGTTTGTGATTATTTTGATCGGTGTGCCTTTGTTTTTGACGGTGTTAATGCGAAAGGTCAATCCAGATGGAAAAAATATTTATTTGTATCTGTTTGGATTGCTTAACTATTTTGTGCGTATAAAACTCACAAATAAAAGGTTTTGTAATGATCGAGCGGTTGAATGGATGGATGATAAGAAAATAATGTTCCGGAAATGTGTAGAGGTGGTGAGAAGGAAAGATGGTCGAGTTACAAACGCCTATGAAAACAATGCAGGAGAACCTATTATTGACGAGAACGGGCGACGTTTGGGCGTATCATCGAGTACAACCAAAGTCCATTCCTAAGCAAAATGAAAAGGAAGTGCAAGGCCATAAAAAGCGTTGGCGAGAATTTTTGCAGGAATTAACGAAGTATCAAGATTTTCATTTTATGATGTATCCGCAGGAATATCAACTCAATGAACGCTTTGAGGATTTAAAGCAGGATGTAGCACTAGATACGGAGGATATGGCTGACTATTACTTGGGCGAAACAGCGTCTCTGTTAAATCAACGTTTAGGAACGGTGACGAAAAATGATTTTATTATTGGTGTTCGATTAAGAGCAGATATGATACGCGTGGATGCAGACATGAAGGAAAATGTCATGTCTATGTTTTCAACGGCAACAGATACTATTATTAATCTTTTGGGTTGGGAGCAGGATGTTACGACCAGCTTTCTTTGACCAATTTTCAGAAGCAGAAAATGAGTTAAACGATACGATGGCGATGGTTGATGGTGTTCCATTAACGCAAGATGAGATGATTTATATTAATCGTTATCATTTCATTCGTGGCTTAGATCATCAGGTGTCAGAAGAAATGGCGAATGCATCACGGAAGGCAGTCACAAACACGTTAATTGACCCTACGTCTCCATCCGTTTTAAAACTGAATAGTGATGAAGATGATGGGTATATCAGTTTTGTTGTTGTCGATGAATTTCCACGAAACATGGCTGATAGCGATTTATTTTATGAAACGCAAGCATTACCATTTCCCGTGGAAGTGGATATTAAAGCGCAAGTGGAAAGCAAGTCACAAACGAAAATGAAGTTAAATGTGAAAAAGAGACAATTACGTGAATCAGCGAAAGAACAAAATATGGTTGGTGATGAAACGGATGCGTCTATAAGTGAAAGCGATCAAATGATAAGACATTTAAAGGAAAACAAGATGCCATTTTAACTTTTTTGGATGCAGGGTTTGGCTTAACGACGGATTCAGTACAAGAACAGGTGCGCTCGATCGAGGATGTAGAGTTGTTAGATGAAGTATCACACAAAGTATTTTCAGCAAAATCTTATGAAGATGCTCAAGAGGTCATTGATAAAACAGCAAAGATGCAAAATGAATGATTTTACAGAATAGCGGGAGCAAAATCCTGTGTGGGTTCAGGTGCCATAGGCCGCATCACCATAATTCCTGATGCTGATTATTCTGGAACAACAAGCTTTCAGTATTACACGTTCGATGAGGAATTTCCACTATATAATGTGAATTTCGGGTGGGCGTTAGAAATATCATAATTTACATTCAGAAAAATATCACCAAAAAGAGGCCGGGATTTCTCGACCTCTTTTGGTTTGTTTCTGGGATTTAACAACTTCAAATAATTATGAATATTGAATATTTTAGTATATTGCCCTGTAAAAAATTTATACAACTCCTTTTCTAAAGTAATAATAATCAAAGTTGAGGGGAGCTTAAAGATAAACAGTTGAACTTAGTACGAGGAGGATTTAAAAATGACCACTTCAGACAACCTTTCCATTTCAGCGGCAGAATTGGGATCACTGTGGATGGGCTATGAAAACAAGACGATGAACATGAGGTTTTTGGAACACTACATTGAAAAGGCAGAAAACCCGGAAGCCAAAGACATTTTAGAGTCCTATTACAACAAGGAAAGTGAACATGTAGAAACACTGACAAAGATATTTCAGAATGAGGGGGCTGTGTTGCCGATAGGCTATACGGAGAAAGACGTAGAACCGGGTGCGCCTCGTCTGTTCGATGAAATGTTTGATATCATGCACTTACGTTTGATCACAATTATCAATATGGGGCTTTTCACCGTACATTTATCCATGGCTTATAGGGAAGACATACGAAAATTATACCATCGTTTTTCGGCTGATGCTCAAGAGGCTTATGACCAAACAACAGATTTTCTGTTAAAGCATTCGGCGATTCCCCGTCCTCCTTATATCACGATGCCAAAAGATATTGAGTTCACAAAAAGTAAAAAATATATGTCAGGATTTAATCTGTTATCTCGCAAAAGACCTTTAAATGCACTTGAAATTGGCTTCCTTTATCAACCGTTAGAGGCAAATACAATAGGAATGACCCTCATGACCGGATTTGCCCAATCAGCCCAAAATAAAGATGCTGCAAAAATTTTCTTTGATGGGAAGGATCTTTCAAAACAAATCATAACTAAATTAAGTGATCTTTTGCGTGAAAGTGATGTACACACCCCTTCTATGTGGGCAGGCATAGCAACAGATTCGACTAATGCTCCGTTTTCAGACAAAATGATGATGTATCAAACCAGCGTATTCACCAATTTTGGCATGACAAGCAGTGCCATCGGTTCTGCCTTTAGTTTACGAAGCGATTTACCTGCGAAATTGGCGAAATCCGCAACGGATATATTCAAATTCGCTAAAAATAGCGGGCAGGTCATGGTCGATAATGGATGGATGGAAGAACCGCCGCAAGCTATGGACCGAACACAATTAGCAAAGGGGCAAAACAACAAATAAAGACAAAAGATCTGGGAAAATAATTGAAGGGAGAAGAGACAGTATCACCAAAACATACTTCAGATCATATATCCAGAACCCTGCATCGGAGATCAATGATATAATAGAACTGGAAATGCGGATAAATTCTACGCTTTTTTAGGAACGTTTGACTGAGTATATAAACGAAGCGATCTTGGATATTCCAAGAATCGGATGAGTGAAGAAGACCGTGAGGATCACCAGATGGCTGAGGTTTTTAAAGCCCTGAGCCGCGTGACCACTTGAAAAATCTTTAGGTCTTGACCGATTTATACATTGAATATAAAAAAGCGTTTAAAGAACGATAACAAGGGAGCATGATCTTGGATAAATATAGTGCATATTCAAAATCCGATTGCATAAATGCTGATTTGCGAATCGTTCAGATTGATGTCTTGATCCCCTTCAATGATCTTCTCTTCATATCGAATTTTAACCCTGACATAAGGCTTCCCTTCTTTTATTTCTGTCTTTATTTTACCTTGACGTAAAAGGGTTTCTCTTGTGATATGTTTATCTGTGCCCGGAATAGGAACAAACCCTAGATTTCCGCCTATCCTCTGATTGATTATCGCCATAAAATAGCCAACTTGTAAACGTTCAATATGATCGATCATTCGGACCCCATTGAAATAGGCAAGGCCATCTAACCGAATTTGTTCCTCACCTACTGCTTGGAGGTAAGGAAGATAACCGTCTTGACCTTTGCTGGAGACCATTCCCCAAATAACCCGGCGTAATCTTCGGGGAAATTCCCCGCGCTGACCGCGTTTTCAACCATATTGGAAAGATATAACGTCGGGACAGCTTCCAAAGCCGGAGCGAGATCCATATATAGTGCAGCTTCTTCTTGGGAGACGACCATCCATGCGTTTCTCCGCACTTGCGGATTGCGCCTCAGGGATTCGTTGAAGCGCTCCACCCCTTCTTTGGCCACGTCTTCATTAACGACAATGACACGCAGCTGCCCTAAAAATATTGGTTGCGCCACTTCCTGCTGCAAGTTGCTGATCGCATCCTCCAGTGAATGGCCGGTCACGCTTAGCACCCACACCGGTTCTATCTCGCCTTCGTCTCCCGTCGGAGATCCCAAAGGGACTTCCCCCGGCACGGCGACTTGCACGGTCAAGCGAATCATTTCCGTATTCGGAGTATCTTCGAGATGGGCAATGTTGTCTTCTTCCTGTTCAGAGCCGTCCACCTCGTCAATGGCAATCGCAAGCACATTCCAAGCATTGCAAACAGAAGCAAGATGACCCCGCTCCGTTTCAAGGGGATCGCCTCCCTTCTTTTTTGTTTTCCGTTAGCGTGTCCTAATGTATTGACGAGGCCATAGTCGACGCAGATCTAAGGGTACATAAACTTCATTTCCATGTATTTGCTTGTGAATAAGAGGGTTTACGAAATATTCGTCTAAACAATCCCTCACTGTTTTTCGTTTAGCTTGAACGTCTACGCCCAATATGCTTGTGTTTTGATCTTCTGACATGTGCATCCAAAGATCCCTCTTTCCTTTTAATTTCACTTATAGGGTGTACCAAATTGTCTATTTCATGAGTTTTCCATCACTAAACATTAGATGGGGATTTTTGTTCTCACTTTATCCTTTAATCTTAATAAAGACATTTGGTATTCAAGTGGTGGCGAAAGATTTTCCTTTGTTTGTTCTTTAAGAGGTGAATAATTCTTTTTTCATGAAGCATCCTATTCCTATGGAGGTGTTTTCCATGAAAGGGAATAAAGTCGAAAAGATCCTTTTGCACGGTACGATGATTTTTTCAGTCATCATTTTAGCAATTTTATTACGAAGGAAAAAAACGTCGATAAAAGATTGGATACTGGCTTATTTAATTAACGGATTTACCAATGGAATAATAGATCATGTACTTACTACACACAAAAAAGTACTTAAATATCCCGTTCGTTATTTTCCCAAATTATTTAAATTAAATGTGGCATTTGATTTTCTTGTATATCCTACATTTACCGTTTTCTTCAATCAATGGACGGATAAAGATAAACCAAAGGCGATACTTTTTAAATTACTCACCCTTACAGTCCCATTGAATTTATTAGAACTTTTAATAGAAAAGAAAACAAATTTAGTCACATGGAGGAAAGGATGGAAGTGGTATTATAGTTTTGTGGCGATGACCATGAAGTCTTTAATAACAAAAGGTTTTGTAGTGTTTGTAGGAAAAGTTAGTGATAAACAGAATAATTATTTAAAGTAAGTTCTCTAAAAGAGGGGAAGACGGTAGCAATCGGGCGCGGTGGTGGAATAAGAAAACCAACCAACATGTGAAAATGCTTTTGATCTGCAGAAAATCGAATGAATATGAAAATAATGCTTTTATTGTTCGGAAATTGAGTAATGAAATGAGTGATGTTGTGTGACATCATTTTGCGAGTATATTGGCTCCAAGTTTTTAATTTCATACATAATTTCGGAAGGTTTGATCATGATAAAACATATGCAGTCACTCTAATAAGTGGTTAGAGGGAAGAGGTGAGTGATATGGAAGAATTATGGAACGGTTTGATGAGTTTGTTGCCTACATGGCTGTCAGTGACGCTAGCTAGCAGCACTTCTCTTCTCATTATTGTTGCTTATTATGTCAATAAATGGTTGAACAATGTTACAGCATCACCGTGGAAAAACGAGGTCAATCAACGCAAACGACGAAAAATCTTGGGAGAGATTAGTGAGAATGAATAGTCGGGAAAAATTCCAGATCAAGGCTCATGAAATGGCAGTTTCTCTTCTAGCTATAACGCCAAGTATTGGGTTTCTAAGTTCCCCCCGTGAATTAACAGAAGCGATGAATACTGCAGATGGCTGGTTTGTTATTATCCTCTATGGTTTTCTCACAATGGCGGTTATTTCAGTATATACCCACTTGCAACGAAAATACCCGGGCCAAAACCTTCTTGAATTTATTGGGCAAAGTAAATTGGGACATTGGATTGCAAAAGGGTTAGCGCTTTTTTTTATTGTTTTTTTCGTTAGCTTAATGGCTTATCAGTTACATATTTTTGGTGACGTAATGAAGTTGTACTTACTGATCTATACCCCACCAGAGTTCACGACTGCTTTAATTGTCCTGTTAGCAGCCTATGCTGTATCCAAAGGAACCCAAGGAATTATTCATCTAAGTTTGATGTTTGTTCCTATAACATTACTGTTCATCATAATTATGGTGGTTTTTAATATACCAAACGTAAATTTACAGGAATTACGACCTTTATTTCCTGAAGGGATTTCTCCCATATTAAGGGGAATGACGGTAGGATTTCCAGCTTTTATAGGGATTGAAATTTTATTTTTCTTTATGGCATCCATGAAGGAATCACAGATTAGAGCACTACCTTTAAATGTTTCCATTATTATTCTTGTGATTTTGAATGTACTGATATTGATGAGCAGTATTGCAATTTTTAGCCTGCAAGCTACAAAGCTGGCAACGTTCCCTACAGTTGAACTAGCTAAAGAAATTGAAATCCCTGGTGGATTTTTCGAGCGCATTGAGTCCCTCATGCTCACGGTATGGGTAATGTCTATTTTCAATGCTTTATCCATCAGCTATCTTTTGGCTGTTCAAAATATACAAGCCCACTTTGTTCCTCGGGTCAACAAAATTTGGGTAACAGCGGGTCTAGCGTTTATCGTGATCATTTTGGCCTTTGTACCTCAATCACTGTCTGAAGCTTTTATTATGAGGCACTGGGTTAATAGTTTAGGCCTGATATTGATTTTCGCAGGCTTAAGTTGTGGCTATTTATCTTATTGGAACCGTAGGCATCAAAACAACCTTAAGGGTGAGGACTGATGAGAACCTTCATGATTCGGATTCTGATCATTGGTATAGTCATATCCTCTCTTGTTGGATGCTGGGACTTAAGAGAAATCGAAGAAATGGGTTTTGTTATGGGGGTGGCTATGGATCCGGGAGAAGATAACAAACAAAGAACGACATATCAAATCGCTATACCAGAAGCGTTGAAAGTGGAGGCCGAAGGTAGTGGTATGCAGCAAGCTTATTTCAATGTCACTGGATCCGACTTAACGGATATGCAAGTCTCTCGTGATATCGCAACGAAAACGAGTCGTAGAGCAAACTTTGAGCACCTGCAGGTAATTATACTGAACCAGGAATTGGTCAAGGAGGGATTGACGAACCATCTCCTAGATTTCTTTCTCCGTGATCATGAAATGCGAACAAGAAATCTTGTCTTTATTTCCCTAGGTGAAGCAAAATCTGTTTTTGATACTGATGTTGATTTAGAAAATATGCCGGCCATGTATATGCCTATATTAGCTGAAAGGCATCGCCCTGTTTTACAAATGCCCAGGGAGATAACGATGGGTGATTTGGCATCCCACGCTATCGGGCGAAGGAGTTATTTGGTTCCTCTTGTTGAAGAAGACGAAGCAAATACAATCAAAATTGGCGGGGTAGCGATTTTTCTAGGAAAAACCAACACAATGATTGGCACCTTAGAGGAGGAAGACATTGAAGGCTTTAATTTAGTAGTCGGAGAAGCAGAACAAGGCGTCTTGGAGGTTCCCTTTGAGGACAGGGGAGTTTTCAACTTTGAGATTATGAACTTGAATTCTAATATCTCCTATGAGCGTAAGCAGGGAGAAGATTATTTTCAAATTCACATTCAAACAGAAGGCCTTTTGGCCGAAAAGTGGATAGATGGAATTGAAATAAATAATCCAAAAACCCTAATTCATCTCGAAGAAGCTGTCGAACAGGAAATGAAGAAAAAGGCTGAGGAGGTCATTCAAAAAATGCAGGAGGAATATCAGGCAGATGTATTTGAGTTTCTTCAATATGTAAGGGTGAAGGAATACAACTATTGGAACGAGATCAATGAGGACTGGGATGGAGATGGGGGACCTTTCTCAGAAGCAAATATCAATGTAGACATAGAGGCGAAGATCCGAAATTATATGTTGAATGAAAAATTAGAAAGAAAGGACAGCAATTCATAGGAGGTGTTAAGTCGTGTTGAAGAAACGACATAAAAAATTTAACAAGGAGACCAGACGAAACAACGGATATGACATCCAGACTTCTGAACACCTTTCCCAAAACGTGAAATCAGTTCGGAATATTATCGGTGAGAGTGATGACGTTATCCAAAGGGAGTTAACCATTGGCCACAGAGTTCCTGCTGTTCTTTTCTATATTGAAGAACTGTGTGACGAAAAAAAATTGGAAGAGAACGTCATTAAGCCACTTGTACAATTAAGCGATAAAGAGATGTCCACGCTGTTTACTGATAAGGGTTTAGAATATATTCAAAAAGAAGTATTAACGATTTCTGAGGCTTCGATCTATAGCACTTTTGATGAGGCCATTCTGCCAGTTATGCGTGGACAAACATTGCTGGTAATCGACGGGCTTGCTCGATTTATCGTTGTAGATGCTAAAGGATATCCTGACCGAGGTATAAATGAGCCTGAAACAGAGATTCTCATTCGTGGTCCTCGAGATGGATTTAATGAAACGTTACAAGTAAACCTTATGCTATTGCGGAAAAGAATCAACGATCCGAGTTTAACGATCCAAACCTCTAATGTGGGGCGCCGAGGCAAGACTAAATTCGCCATTTGTTATATGAAAGGCATCGCCACTACCGATTTGGTGGATGAAGTTCGATATCGATTGGCTTGTATTGATATCGATGAGATTCTTGAAACTGGGATGCTGGAACAATTTATGGAAGAAAATACATTTTCACCTTTTCCAGAAGTTTTACAAACCGAAAGACCGGATCGGACGGCTAAAGCGTTAACAGATGGAAGGGTGGCCGTTTTGTTAGATGGGACTCCTTTTTCTATCTTAGCTCCGGTAACGTTACACCAACTACTCAAATCACCAGAGGATATATATGAACGTTGGATGTTAGGTACATTTGTTCGGATTCTTCGTTATATGGCAGCTTTCTTCTCTCTCTTTTTACCGGGTTTATATATCGCTATGGTCTCCTTCCATCAAGGGATGATCCCCACAACATTAACGCTTTCCATCGCAGGAGCACGGGAAGGTGTCCCTTTTCCCGGTTTTATCGAAGCGTTCATTATGGAAATGATCTTCGAGTTATTACGTGAGGCGGGGAATCGTCTCCCTCGACCCATTGGTCAAACCGTTGGTATTGTAGGGGGTTTGATTATCGGGGAGGCTGCTGTTCAAGCTGGGATTGTCAGCCCGATTATGGTTATTGTTGTCGCTCTTACCGCGATCTCTAACTTTTCCATCCCTACGTACAGTGCTGCCATTAGTTTTCGTCTTTTGCGTTTTACATTGATGATCGCAGCGGCGTTGTTTGGCTTATATGGAATCATGCTTGTTTATATCGCAATCAATGTCCACTTAGTGGGGTTACGTAGTTTTGGGAGTTATTATACCTCTCCGTTTGCGCCCTATAATTTAGCTGATTTAATGGATGCCGTTGTACGGTTTCCAACAACCGTTTTACGCAAACGTCCAAGTAAACCTCGCAAAGGTGATGAATTTCGACAACCGCCAAAAAATAACCACTGATCTAAGAGTGTAAGGCTCACAAATTGTAAACCAAAATGCTTAAATGTACATAAATTCAGACCAACTGACGGAATATAATGGTATTCTGTAGTTTTTTGATGAGGGGAACCTGATTGTTCGTTATTGAAATATTACTATCCTCTCTAACCTTGTTTATCATCCGAATGTTTGGCATTCGGCCTTATAGGGGTAGTAGCAGCAAGACGTGGAAATCGTACGCTAAGTAAAATGAGAAAAATATTTCTAAAATAGTAAGTTATATTTAAGAAAACATCTTCCACAAACCACACAAAATTGAAATGTCAACTCACTCTGATCGATTCCATTATTCCATACACCAAAATGTCTCATTACCTGCCATCTAACGAAGGTATTCTTATAGCAAGTGCCATTGCCGTACCTATGCTTATTCTTGATTAATCGTTGTTCATGTAAAAAAGAACCGGACAAAAACGTTCCGATTCTTCACTTCCAAAGGTAGTATGACTCTATTGTAAATGGGGAAGTTCACCACATTATACGGGATTATTTTACTGTTTGTGGAAAGTCACTGTACCACTACCATTTCTGGTAGTAGAAACAATGTCAATGTAATATATTCCGGGCATCATATCAGAAAAAAAAGCACTGGAACCAGCGAAACTTTTATATGGGGTGCAATTTCCCGATTCAGAGTTACATAGACGGACATTAAGGTCACTAGAAGGTAATACTGATGAAACACCAAGTCGCACATGAAACATATGAGAATTTGGTATAACGCCATCCCATTCCCCATCACCTGTTGTGAATTGAAATTCACCATTAAAAGGTGGTTCAATTATATAATCTTCTGAACTGTATGCAGATGCTGTAGACGATAAACTAGTGAACACAAAAACAAATACAAAAGACATCATGAAAATAGTGAGAAATTTCTTTAGCATTGTTTTCACCTCCTTAACACACATTCAATAGTATAATTAGAAAAAAAACAATAGGCAGAAAATCTAAATTAGATTGGTTCAATTTTTTGCTCAATTTGAAATAAAAATTGGGGGAGAAATTTATCAACAAACATTTGAACTCATTAAACCGTTAAATAAGAGAGATATTTATGAATTACGAATTAATATAAAAGGTTTCAATTGGCGGTTTAGAGGAATATTTTTCCCTTATAAGTATGAAACGAGACAGTATTATTGTTTTATTTTTCCTTTTGAAAAAACGCCAAACGTTACTTTTAATGTAACTGATCATTTTAGAGATCGTGCTTATCGTATCTTGAATGATTTAGAGAAAAAACCAGAAACATACCACGAATATTTTAGAGAAACACCTTTTTAAGGGAGGTGGATAAAATGGATCTCATTAATTATGGCTACCGTGTAGCAAAGGGTACATCAGAGTTTGACGAAACATTTTTTAGCTTGTCAGCTCACCTAGGGAAGTTAGTATTTGCGACTAGATTGGAAAAAAAGCTGACACAGCAAGAGTTAGCTGAGCAAGCAGAAGTATCTCCAAAGACGATTCATCGAATCGAAGGTGGCGCAGGGGGAGTAACGGATAACACTTATGATAAGGTTTTTGATGTATTAGAGATTTCCGGAGAAGAAATAGGGGAATATTTTTTACAAAAAAGTCATTAGAAAAAAAGAAATTGTGCGAGCATCAACACTTTTCTGTGTTGGTGTTTTTAAAATTCGTTTAACTTGTTGATCGTTTAATGTAGAATGTAATAAGCTTATGCAACTCTTAAGCAAACTGGCCAAATTGTGAAGTAATAAAAAAGCTTTTGATGCTTATTAAAAATACATATTTTTCGGGGGGGGGTAAAATAAACCTAAATCCAAAAGAAAACTGGAGGATTATTATGCCCACTGTAAAAATGATGTTTAAAAACGCAGCGGATATTATAGAGTCCTTAACTGATAACCATAAAGATCCATTACATATCGGTGAAGCGATGGCATGTTGGACATATTATAGTTTTGTGTCGAGTGCTGTTATTATCGTGGAAATAGGTCTTAACACAACAAACGATACTAAATTGAGGAAGATTCTTCAAGATAGCCGTAAAATGATGAAATCTCATCAAAAGGAATTAGATGAATTTCTGCGACAGGGAGGCGTTCCTTTATCAGAGACGCCTGAAGCTAAGCCGAAATCTGATCCGAGCGCTGTACCGTTAGGAACAAAATTTACGGATAATGAACTGACTAACACGATTAATATTAACTTTGTGGCAGCTGCCGATTTGTGTGCGGTTTCAGCAAGCCAATCTCTTCGGAAGGATGTAGCAATGATGTTTCTAAAATTCCAAACCGATAAATTATCCCTTGGGCTGAAAATGAAGGAATTAATGCGAACAAAAGGCTGGCTTAAAGTACCTCCTTTTTATCATCCTCCAGGAGGATCGCCTACGGAAAATAAAAGTTAGGATATAAAAAGGAACCAAAGGTTTGTATGAATTGACTATGCCGCAAACAGGCGCGATTGTTGAGGAATGGAATTGACATGTTACTTTTTAAAAGGTAACAAAAAAGTAACGAAAAAAGCGTTTATTGATGAAATTTAACGAATGTACGTTCCCTTATATTGTGGGGGAAATATATAGTCACACAAGGGGATAAGGACTTTGTGAATATAAGTGAATATGGTTGAGATAAGGGCGGCATGATGTAATGCCCACCTGAAACTCTTGATATTAATGGCTCTATCCAACCCATTCTTTTGTCTGGTAAAGGGATCCGCAATGAGTGGTACATTTCCTTGCAAAGGGATAATAAAAAAGACCGCACAAGTGGTAAGAATCGTCCGCCGTTCTCAGGTGGTCCTATTTCGAGATTGTCAGCCTTTTTGTTTGTTCTTAGTTAACTTTTCTTTTTTTGTTTTCCGAAAATAAGATTGATAATAGTAGCAATACTTTTTAATTATTGAATTATCTGTGATAATGTTGTATGTTGATACTGGAAGGAATATAAAAATTTGGAAAGAGGTTTGTCTATGAAGAAAATTGTCATGTTTTTAGTAGCTGCCGGTTTTTCAGTATTCAGTATTCAGGGAACTGCATCAGCAACAACAAAGGATTCTATACCTGATCTCGAGATTACAGCGAACGAGTATGAAGAATTTTTAGAGACGCAAATTGCACAAACTTTTAATCATGAAAAGGATGGCATTGAAGATGACCTTTATGCTTTCAAGAACCTAGACGATGAAGAGCAAGAGGAATTTCTCGACATCCTTACAGATGTAGATCTTATGAGTGAAGTATTCGAAGCATCATTAGATGGTGAAAACAAAATATTAGATGAAGGAAACATTGAAGTAACAACTGAGGTTTCTCTAAACGATGATTCAGAATCAGCACTACATTTTACAGCTGTTCGGGTTGGAGACAGCTTTGATCTTTTAACACTGAGACAAGAAGTTCGCTATATAAAGGAAGAAAACTCTGATGGTGAAGAATATTTTGACGATGTGACAGATGGCAACCATGATGTTGTTCGAAACCTTCATCCTTTCTTAATCATTGATATTGAAGACCCGAGAAACTATTCAAGAGTAAATGATACAGTTGCTACATCTGAAGCTTTAACAATTGGAAAAATGGGGTATGGCGACTACAACTTCACATTTGGTCACGGAATCTCATCTGTACATACAACTACAGATGGGTTTGTGTGGGGAGGACATGATGATGAAGACTATGACTATTAAATGATTCATTAAGAACTAAATACCAAACCGGCAGGCAAAGAACACTGGGCGTCGTCACTCCGTAAGTTTCTGGTCACGAATAAATGGATCCATCAGCAACGGATAGACGGCGGAAGGGTATTTAACGGGGCGGCTCGAAGATGAAGTATTTAAATTAATGCTTTGTCAAGGAGCCCCCCCCTCTTTATTATGTTAAAGCATTTTTTCATATTATTTGTTAAATGAATCTAATAAAAATAAAAAGTCACTAATTTAGGTGCCACTGAATAGATGAAAATTCCCTTATTAACAAGGATTTTCGCTGTTTTTGTCGAAGTAAAGTGCACAGGAAAATATACCAGGAGACGAAAAAACCTTGCACCTGGAGGGCGAAACCATGTATCACCATTCGGAACATCAAATGCTTTTACCCAATGATTTTTTTCTACCGTTCGGAGGCAAACTGAACCCGGATAACCGTTGGGTTGTGCTGGCAAGCATGATCCCTTGGTGGAAAGTAGAAGAAGCCTATATGGAAACCCTGAAAGACCTGACCCAAGGGAACCAAGCGTATTCGGTCCGAATGGCTCTGGGTGCTTTGATTATCAAGGAAAAACTAGGCACGAGTGATCGCGAAACCGTTGAACAGATCGTCGAGAATCCGTATCTTCAATACTTCCTGGGTCTGCCTGCATTCACGGAAACAGCACCTTTCGACGCTTCTTCCATGACGCACTTTCGCAAACGTATTTCCCGTGAGATGATCGATCAAGTCAATGCGTGGATCGTGGAAGACCAGCAATCCCAAATAGATGGTGATGGTGACGATGATGATGATCACCACGATACGCCTTCGACTTCTGCGTCCTCTGATGAAAAAGAGGGGAAGGAAGACGCCCCGAGAACCCATCAAGGGAAGCTCTTAATCGATGCCACGTGTGCGCCCGCGGATATCACATACCCAACGGACTTGAAACTTTTGAATGAAGCCAGTGAAAAGTTGGAAGCGATGATTGACGCGTTGCACGGACCGTTTCGCGGAACACAGAAGAAGCCACGAACCTATCGGAACCAAGCCCGACAGTCATACCTGTTCATTGCTAAGCAGAAAAGTCCGAAACGCAAAAAGGTACGGAAAGCGATTCGAAAGCAGCTGGGTTACGTGAAACGAGATCTCAACCATCTGGAAGAGCTGTCATGGCCATCCGGGATCGAACGCCTAAGCAGCAAACAGTATCGTGAACTTCTTGTCATTCAGGAATTGTACCGCCAGCAAAGACAGATGTTTAAAACGAAGACCAACCGCATTGACGACCGGATCGTCAGCATTCATCAACCCCATGTTCGGCCAATTGTTCGTGGAAAAGCCCATATGAACGTGGAGTTCGGTGCTAAGTTGTCCATGAGCATGATAAACGGATGGGCGTTTCTCGACAACTTGCAGTGGGATGCTTATCACGAAGCTGCTGATCTCCCGGGTGCTGTAGAAGCATATGTGCAACGTGCGGGAACGTATCCTGAAGCTGTTTTGGCGGACAAGATTTATCTCACACGCGAAAACCGAAAGTACTGCAAAGAACGCGGGATTCGTCTCACAGGTCCTAAGCTGGGGCGTCCTCCTAAACAAGAATCCAAAGAGCAGAAGAAGATCGAAAAGCAGGATGCCGCAGACCGAAATGCCATCGAAGGGAAATTCGGTGAAGGCAAGCGTACCTATGGCCTCGGTCTTATTCGAGCATGCCTTCGAAATACCAGCGAGACGGTGATTTCCCTTCAAGTGCTCGTCATGAATCTCTCGAAAGCCCTTCGGGAGCATTCTTTTTTTATTTTTTTCATGTATTTGATTCAGGGTGTTCGATGTTCAAAAGGCTACCCCGAGGTTGCGTGAATTGAACGGCAGGTCATTCAGCAACCCCTAATGTAGAATGTTATAAACATATTCAACTCTTAAGCAATCGATCGGGCCATTTTCTGGGTGCGAAACGTTCCTGACTCAAATGAAATGTGGACACACAATTTCGGTAAAGGTAGGCAGTTTAGATTTAATACTGAAGGGTTATGTCGAGGAGTCGAATGAGGAGGTAACGCTCTGAAAGGCTCCCCCTGCGTCGAATAGCACGCTGTTTAGTAAGGAGCAGTGTGTTATAAGCTCGGCTAATAGGTGCGAGAATTTACCGTATCAGTCAGGCTGACGAAAGCCTACCCGATGGGGTGGTGTAAATCATGGTGCTTGGGTTGGGCAGATATGGTGAGAATGCGATGAAATATAATAAGAAAGTATATTGCTGACGAACTTCTGAATGTACGGGTCTAGAATGGCATTATATAGAAATGTATTTACTACCACATGTAGGGTTAGCTTTGGGTGAGTAAGACTCTAGATCATGAAAATCCATCTTGTGTTACAGGCACATGCGATGCTAACAGGCTCATAGGAAGCACCTAAGTTTGTTCCATAATAGATATAACTCAACGTTGTAAGCTGATAACGTGGAGGGCTTACTCTCGGAGAAACGTTGAAAAGGAAAACAGTCGTGAGAATAGCGACTGTATAACTCTTCTTTATATCAGTGAAAGTGGTGGCACAGTACCTGCGAAGCGTGTAACGAACGTGAAGGGATAGCGACTAGACTAATCAAAGATTTATTCAACCATGCAAGACAGCTCTTAAACGATTAATAAGGTTCTTGTAAGACTAATAGAGGTTCAGCTCCAAAGGAGCCACCGACTTGTTAAAACGAAAGAAGCTGAGGCACAATGAGTATTATGATATGCAATATCATTTTGATTCTCTATATGCTCAAAGTGCTAATGGTCAAAATTTTTATGGATTACTTAATTTAATGCAATCCGAAGAAAATATTCGATTAGCTTATCGCAATATTAAACGAAATACCGGTAGTAAAATGGCTGGTTATGATGAATTGACGATTCAAGATATAAAGTTACTATCCGTAACAGATGTTATTGCCGAGATACAACGGATGTTTGAACACTATATACCCCAAGCCGTCCGGCGCGTCTTCATTGACAAGGAAAATGGAAAAACACGTCCGTTAGGCATTCCGGTTATTTGGGATCGATTGTTCCAACAGTGTATCTTGCAAGTGCTTGAACCGATTTGCGAAGCAAAGTTCTATAGACACAGCTATGGATTTAGACCAAATCGCAATACCCATCATGCGAAAGCCAGGATGGAAACACTTATCAATCGAGCATGCTTGTATCATTGTGTAGATGTTGATATCAAAGGTTTCTTTGACAATGTTGATCATGCCAAGCTATTAAAACAAATGTGGTCACTTGGCATACGTGATAAGGCACTGCTCTCCATAATCTCAAGGCTTCTAAAAGCAGAGATTGTTGGGGAAGGCTTCCCGATGAAAGGTTTACCCAAAGGGGGTATTCTGTCGCCCGTATTGTCTAATATCGTTTTAAACGAACTGGGTTGGTGGGTCAGCGATCAATGGGAAAGCTATGAAACACGGAGTCCCTATCAAACGTATGCGAGCAGATACAATGCATTGAAACAATCGAATTTAAAACACTGTTATATTGTAAGGTATGCGGATGATTTTAAAATCCTCTGTCGTACTCGTTCACAAGCGATTAAAATGCATTATGCCGTTAAAGATTTTCTTCGAACAAGGCTTCGTCTTGAAATTAGTGAAGAAAAATCCATCAGAGTTTTTAGGCTTTCGCATTAAAGCCCATCGTAAAGAGACGAACAAGGGAATACGCTACGTAGCTCGTTCACACATGACCAAAAAGGCACTTGATAACGCACAAACAAAGATTAAAAAAGCTGTAAAGAACATTCAGAAACACCAAACAGCTGAGAACGTTTGGCGATTCAATCTGGCCATCATGGGCATACAGAATTATTACTCGGCAGCCTCACGGATAACGATAGACTTAAGCAAGCTGAACAATCGTCTTCACAAAACAATGTATAATCGTTTAAATGAAATGAGAAAAGAGGCTACGTTTCAGGACTTCTCAAAATCCTTACAGAAACGGTATAAGGGATATGAATGCAAACTGTATAAAAGTTCTCGTCCCAATACATGCCCAACGCTGTAAGGTAAATCTAAATTTCTCTCAAACGATCTGTAACTACACGACCACAGGTAGGAATAAAATTCATCAAAACTTGCGGGCGATTGTTACCCACGTGATGAGGCAATTTATTCCTAGCCGTTCCATTGAATACAACGATAATCGGATTAGTCGTTTTATCGCACAATACGGAAAGTGTGCGGTTACGGGAATTGAATTAGGAATGTACGATTGGCATTGCCATCATAAGACACCGTACCATCTTACAAAAGATGATTCATACGGCAACTTAACGATTTTACATGAATCCGTTCATCGCCTCATTCATTTGAAAAACCGAGAGAAAATACAAGGTCTTTTAAACGCACTCGAGTTAAATGATAAGCAACTCAAAAAGATTAATAAATTGCGAGAGCAATGTCTGAACGAAGCCATCTGACTCTACATTTCATCTTGCATACCCATAAAAATACTGAATGAATTGGATTAGTTGGAACGCCGTATGCGATGAAAGTCGCACGTGCGGTGTGAACAGGGGGAAAAGGGAGCGATAACTTCAAACCCTTACCTATCTGTATAATAAATTGCTGCTTATAATCCTCTATTTTATGGATACCACCCCCATAGAAATTACACATGTTGATCAATCAAATGGAAAACAAACCCCCATAAAAACCACCAGTAAAAACTTTAATAAATTAAATCGCAAAAATCCGGAAGCGTACCTCAATCCTACATTGGTATATTGCATGTAGAAAAGAGGTGGCTACATGAACAATACATCAATTGGATTATTTCAAGGTATTGCTTTATATATTGCAACTGTTTTAGGATCAGGGGTTCTTTTTTTATTCAGCGTTACGGCTTCAATAGCCGCGGGCCGGCTTCCATATTATCCTGGATGATTGTGATTATAATCAGTTTTCCTCTTGCTTATTCATTCGCTTGCTTAGCGAGAGATTATCCAGACGCTGGAGGGGCTGCCACTTTTGTAAGGCATTCATTTGGGGAACATTTAGGAAATATTGTTGGATGGTTCTATTTTGTTACAGCAGCAATTGGACAGACCATAGTTGCTTTAACAGGAGCGTATTATTTAGGAAACGCCTTTGATTTTTCACAGATGGAAATAATGTTTGCTGCCTTATTGATGTTGATTCTTGCAGGCGTAGCTAACTATTATGGCATTCGGGTAAGTGGCAAAGTAGCGTTATTGTTGAGTGGATGTTTATTTCTTCTGTTAGTAGTAACAATTGTATTGGCTCTTCCTAGTATAAATTGGAATCAATTCACCCCGTTTTTTCCTAACGGAAGTGGTTCAATTGGTTCTGCTATAACCGTCATTTTTTGGGCTTTCTTTGGGTGGGAGGCGATTTGCAACCTTGCAAACAATTTTAAGCATCCAAATCAAAACATCGTTAGAAGTACCATGATCAGTGCCATAATTATTGGTGTACTTTTTCTTGCTCTTAGTTTTATAACCATTGGAACAGGAACCTATGGTGATGAGGAGAGTAATTTATCGCCTATTGCTGTGATCATGAACGATACGGTTGGTCTGAACGCTCAAGTGATTACCGGTATTCTTGCTTTTATCATTTGTACAGGAACAACAAACGCATTTGTTGCAAGTCTTACTCAACTTGGCTATTCATTAAGTAGAGACGGGGCGTTTCCTTCCTATTTTTCGGTATTACACCCAAAGATCCAAATATCAAGACGAATGGTTTTGTTTGTCATTATTTTCGCAGGGTCGGGAGTTTTCATTACAAACGCTCTTTCTCTTACGTTTAATGATATTTTATTTATTCCAACGTCCCTAGGGATTCTTGTTTATATTCTTTCGATGGCTGCTGGTGTTAAACTCTTTAGAAAAGGATCTTTGCCCTGGTTGTGTTCATTGGCCGCCTTGACCTTATGTGCACTCGTCCTTCCGTTTTTTCGATCATACATCATTGTGCCATTGGTTGTCGTTTCTATATATGTAGTTTATATGTTCTTTTCTAATAAAAGGCGTTAAACTAATGAAAAGACAGGAGTGAACGAGATGGTTGTTCATGCAAAGTTTTCTTTCAAAGAAATGGTGGAGATTGCTAACAGCTGTGATTATTCATATGACGGCCTATTTTTCTATGCAGTGAAAACAACAGGGATTTTTTGCCGCCCCTCTTGTAAGTCGAAAAGCCCCAATAAAGAAAATATCACCTTTTTTCAAACGGCAGAAGACGCAAAACGAGCAGGTTTTCGCCCTTGCAAAAGATGCCAACCGGATGTAATGAATTTTGATCCCAAAATGGATCTCATTAATGACACAAAGGCATATATTCAAGGGCACTATACGGAAAACCTTACATTGAAAAAAATAGCGCAAAACATTGGTATAAGCCCCTATTATTTAGGACGACTTTTTAAAAAGCATACATCAAGAACACCACGTTCCTATTTAGAGAATATTCGTGTGCATAAGGCCGTTCATCTTCTAAAAAACACTGACCTACCTATTTCTGATATTTGTTATGAAGTTGGCTTTCAAAACGCCTCAAGTTTTTATCATGCTTTTCAAAAACAGACACAGTATACACCTCAACAGTATAGAAAGGATTTTAGCTATGATCTATGACGAATGTCAAACAGACATTGGGTGTTTAAGATTTGTTCTAAAGGAAAACGGAACGCTTGCGCGAGTATTTTTAACCGATCATCATTGGTTCACTTTTGTTGAAATTAATGCTGTTAAAAAAAGCTCTGAGGTAGGAAAAATTGTTCGAGAACAGTTTCAAGAATATCTCGGTGGGGAACGTAAGTATTTGAATTTGAAGGAACATCATTTCAAAAGCAATCATGGGAAGCATGACAAACTATTCCTTATGGGGAAACAAAATCTTATTCTGAAATTGCTCGTTCGATTGATCGACCCCAAGCTATTCGTGCCATAGGGCATGCAAACAGTATGAATCCGTTGCTGATTATATTTCCTTGTCACAGGGTTATTGGAAAAAGCAAAGGTTTGACTGGATACGTTGGGGGCATAGAAATGAAAAGGCAGTTACTTCATATTGAAGGTGTTTTCATTTAATGGCTGACAAGAAAGCAAACAATTTTCTTTAACATTAGTGTCTTGCATTAAATCACTTTCAATATTATTCATCAATCGCTTTCGATGTATCGGTAATTCCAAGTCTCTCTGCTTATATCTATCGAATGTACGTTCCTTTTTATTGCGGGGGAAATATTTACTCACAAGGGGATAAGGACTTTGTGAATGCAAATGAATATGGTTGAGATAAGGGCGGCATGATGTAACGCCGGCCTAAATCCCTTGATATAAGGGGTTTAAACCATTCTTGTTTGCTATTAAGAGAGAAAAACTAACATTTTGTGATGAAAATGAGTTTTCTTGTTAGCCGCATTCTTTTAGAGGGTGCGGCTAGCTTTTTGTGTTAAAATAAAGTGTGATAGTTCGATCACTATTGTTTTATTCTGGTAAGGAGCCAGATTGTTGAAGAGATGGGTTTAATAAATATTAAAAATATTATTTTAAGGAAAATTTTATTCCTTACAAAAAACGAATCGTTTGCCATCTAAACAAGTAATATTGTATACCGCTAAGTAACGAAATAACCAAAGCTTTCTAGGGTTCCGCTTTTTCCAAAAGGGCTGGTCCAAGAGAAAGTGCAGGGCGTATGTCTTGTTCACGGCGGGAAAAAAGCCCGGGAGATATTACATTTTTGTATGTGATATTTCCCGGGCTTTTTGTTTTTTAAAGTAGCATTTGGGTACGCTAAAAATAAACCTAAGAAAGAAGTATTAATATATGTGGACGATGGTAGTAATAGCTGCAATTTTTGAGATAGGTTGGGCAACAGGGTTGAAATACGCAAATGATGCAATGACATGGGCTTTAACAATTGTTGCTATTATTATAAGTTTTGGCTTATTAATTATCGCAGCATCTAAGTTACCGACAAGTACTGTTTATGCTATTTTTGTCGGATTAGGGACAGTTGGCACCATTGCCGTAGATATCATCATTTTTGGAGCACCTTTGGACTTTGGTATCATCCTGTTTGTGGCATTATTGTTAGTAGGTGTCCTTGGTCTTAAAACAGTTACTGGTAAGAAGGAGGCGGGGAGTTCATGAGTTGGATTATTCTTATTATTGCCGGACTACTTGAAGTATTAGGCGTTAATGGGATTCAAAGGTATAGTCAAGGTCAAAAAACGAGTGGAATTTTATTTGTTGTATTTGGCTTTGCTGTCAGCCTAACTTTGTCAGGCATAGCAATGGAGAATATCCCTCTTGGTGTTGCATATGCCATTTGGACTGGAATGGGGACAGTAGGCAGTGCGATCGTTGGTATGGTCTTTTATAATGACTCAAAAGATAAAAAAAGAATTATGTTTTTAGCATTCATTGTGGTAGCAGTTATTGGCTTGAGAATCGTATCAGGTTAATACTCGGGGAAAAAATAAGTAACGGAAACTGGAATTATGTATTAAGTAGTTTTCTGGTTTACATTTTTAAGTCGGTTCTAAATCACACTTTTTCTAAGTTATGTATGGTTAATTGAAAAAGCTTATTTATTAGAACAGGAGATTTATATATGGTTAACGTACCATTGCTTCAGAAAACAAACGGTATACCCGTAGTTACTTTAATGAATCCACTAGCATTGCATTAATTGAGACAGAATGATCCAAAGATATCGAATGTTCGAAAATGAGAGGGTCAGAACATAAAAACCCTTTATAAAGGAAAGACGGGTGGTATCCTGTCCAAATCCAATATAAATGGATCCGGCAAATCGACAACCATGCTTTTTCACTGAAATTCTTGGAAAAGTTGTATAAGAAAAGGTCCGCCTGTGGCCACAGTATTTATCAAAAAATAAATCATTCGTTCTCTCATCGAATTCGACATTCGCATAATCGAGGATCGTTTTCTTATTCACACCGAGGCCAAGCTCCATGATTGGCTCCAGGCTCTGGTCTGGATGCGTATCAATGGTTGCATGGATGGAATCGTTCTAATCGTTGTTCCAGATGACTTTGATAATTCACCTACTGTATATATTTTTTCAGACAAATGTCAGTCACCTCTACCTTGATTAGATCATAATACGTTACGTCATATGCAAGAAAATTTCATGAGAAAGAAAAAGTATGAGGTGCGATAACGCGAATGCCGTCCCCCTCAGCGTAGAGAGCCCCTCTTTAGAGGGACGATACCACAAAAATCGTCCGTCTCAGCAGGGGTTGCAGCCGATCAAAGGAGCTGATAACGCTTTTGCATCGGTCACCTTGTATGATTGATGAAATCAACGAAAGTGTTTGGCTGATATATGCGTATCATCGGGAGGAATTGTGAGTATGGCGAACAAAGAGAGAAAGAATTTCTGAGACAGACCACTAGTGCCCATTTCCTTCACAAAAGTCTTTAATCAAAGAGCTACGCTCTTTATCGAATTGATCCAGGGTGGGGGAATTCACTCATCGGTGTCTTCCCCGTTCTCCCCGTCTTCCTGTTCGTTCTCGTCTCCTTCTCCGTCATAATCTTGCGTTTCCACTTCGTCATCATCATCATCAGCTTCATTCTCGTCCTCACCCTCGTCTTCTTCTACCTCATCCTCATCTTCTGCGCTCTCGCCTTCCTGTTCCGCTTCATCCTCATCCTCGTCTACGTCGTCCTCGCCTTCTGTCTCGCTCTCTTCCTCCTCGTCTTGCTCGTCTTCTTCTGTCTCCTCTTCGTCTTCTACGCTCTCGTCCTCGCCCTCATTCTCGTCCTGATCATCTTCGTCTTCACCTTCACCTTCATCGTCCTCGTCCTCATCCTCTTCTTCCGGTTCCTCTTCTTCGATTGCATCCTCATCAGGCGTTACCGGAGTCTCTTCTTCATTTCCTTCTTCATCCTCTTCTTCCGTTACTTGCGCCGGCGGGTCGTCACATCGATAGAGTTCCCCGTCACTTTCGCAAATGGAATTCGGCCTTGAGAAATCCTCGGTCCCTTCGCCTTCGTGAACATTTGTCATTACGATACGGAATATATCCTGAGCAATATTTCGCTCTTCACCCATCAAATATCCACTGGCACGGTCGCCGCTAAACCCGGTCCATACAGCTGCCGTGTAATTAGTGGTATAACCATTGAACCAAACATCCGGGACACCGCCATCCGGGATATCATTCTCCTCCTGTTCTTCTTGGGTGAAATTAGAGGTCCCGGTCTTTCCCGCTAGCGGCAGACCATCAACGTTCGCGCGTTGACCGGTACCGGAGGAATCGTCTACGACATCCTTAAGCATATCGGACATCATATAAGCGGTAGATTCATACATCACTTGCTCCGATTCAGGCGAATTCTCTACCTCACGTCCATCTCGAAATTCCATTTTTCGAACGCTAAAGGGTTCATTGTAGGTTCCTTCATTCCCAAACGCGGCATAAGCGCCGGCCATATCCAAACTGGATAGATAACCCCCAAAGCCACCTAAAGCGTATCCTTCGGTAATATCCTCATCAAAGTCGAGGCCAAGATCTTCGGCAAACGCTTGTGCATCTTCTAAGCCCACTTCCTGAATAGCCTTTACAGCCGGAATATTTAAAGAGCGCACAAGCGCTTCTCTCATGGAGACTTCGCCGCTGTAATTGCCACCATAGTTACGAATGGAATCCCCATTCGAATATTCGTGCGGTTCATCAACAATGGTTTCTCCGGTGTACCACCCTAATTCCTCGATAGCGGGACCGTAATCAAGAATGGGCTTGATCGTTGATCCCGGTTGTCCGCTGGCGGCAGTTGCGTAATTCAATCCCCTTTTTTCTTCTGTTTCCTGCCGGTTGCCTACCATAGCACGAATCGCCCCGGTTTCCGTGTCAAGGAGGGAAAAACCGACCTGGAATTCGTCGTTATCCGGGTATTGAGAAATATAGTCTTCGCTTTGAATAACCTCTTGAGCGATATCCTGCGCATCCGGATCAATCGTAGTATAAATATCAAAGCCGGCAGCGTAGATATCCGTCGTTTCAATCCCATCGATATTTTCCACTTCTTCCATTACATGGTCAATGATCGATTGATAAGCGACATCCTCCGGAGGGGTGTAATCCAGTTGATCTTCGATATTCACAGCCATGGCATCTGTTGCTTCATCTTCACTGATAAATGCATGCTCTTCCATAAGGGAAATGATTAAATCTCTGCGTTCTTCAGCTTCCGTAGGGTTATTTTGTGGATTATAATAGGATGGACGCCGCGGAATGGCTGCCAAGACAGCAGCATCGGCAATGGTAAGTTCATCCAGGTTTTCTTTGTCAAAATAGCGAATCGCTGCTTCTCCAACCCCCCAGGCTGAACTGTCAAAATAACTGCTGTTTAAATACATTTCCAGGATCTCGTCTTTGGAATATTGTTGCTCCATTTGCAAAGCGAGCCATTGTTCCTGTACTTTTCTTTCAATCGATTGATCGGCGGATAAGAATGCTTGTTTTACGAGTTGCTGGGTGATTGTACTTGCCCCTTCAGAACCAAACCCATCGGTTATATTCGAGACAATTGCACCGCCGATTCGGTAAAGGTCAATGCCACTATGTTCATAAAAGCGATAGTCTTCCACCGCGATGAAAGCATTCATCAGATGTTCGGGCATTTCATCAATTTCCCGATAGGTACGATTTTCCGATCCTTGCAACCGCCCGAGTTCATTATCAT
This sequence comes from Salicibibacter kimchii, assembly GCF_003336365.1. Classification (GTDB taxonomy): domain Bacteria; phylum Bacillota; class Bacilli; order Bacillales; family Marinococcaceae; genus Salicibibacter; species Salicibibacter kimchii. The sequence goes on from NZ_CP031092.1 coordinate 3,270,027, forward strand.
TCATATCATAAATTGTCGACCCTTCCGAAAATGTAAGTTCTTCCGCATTGAGCTCAGGGGCGTCCGAGATCATTGAAGCTGCTGTCGCGGTCATTGCTACCATACCTACAACGAATACCCCGATGATGATAATCAACATTTTTTTCACCGGGGACCGTTTTTTCTTTTCTTCCATACGGCGTTTCTCTGATCGTGATCGGTACTGCGCCATCAGCTATTCCACCCTTCTTAGTTGCTTTAAGCACTACCGATAATTACTCCATACCCGTTTATGATCCATACAAAAAGCAAACATCTTAGATTCTGTGATGCTTGTAGCAGACGTTTGACCGTCGAGCATTTTCATATGCTTTTATTTTGGAAGGTTACTTTTTCATTGTAAAGCAACTCATTTAAAGGGGTGCTGTTAGATGAAATGTGGAAAATAATGAGGTGCTGGAATACAAAAGTATCCGGGATAGAAAAAATGAATATGCTTGAAAAAGAGGAAAAGGAATTAAAAGAAGAATTTCCCAACATGAAGATCAATTCTTGATTTACGTGCTTTGGTAAGAGAAGCGGTTCAGGAATTGATCGGTTGTTAAGCGATCAAAATTCCAGAATTTTAACGGATTTTCGCGCTGTTAATCAGGCGGGCAATCTGCTCCGGTGACTGGTCCATGTTGTTGGCAAGCCATTGTTTGATGACGTAGATGCTCCCTCCGATCAGAAAGGTACCGGCGTATTCTGATACATCTGTACCCATTTCATTATTGTCCGTCCAGTTATTGATGAGAAATGTTCGGGCGACGTCCATGACTCTTTGTTCAAAGGAATGATCCCCGTTTTCATTGAGGAGTGTCTGGCAGATGTTGTATTTGGAGGCGATATACGCCAGAAGTCGCTCGGTCATTTGCAGGGATTCCTCTTCTTGCTCAATATTATATTGATTTAAATAAGTGTTTAAATCTGCGATGATCTCTTCTTCTATTTTCTCAAGCAAATCAAATGGATCTTTGTAGTGTGTGTAGAAAGTGGTGCGATTGATATCGGCGCTTTTGCAGATTTCTTTGACTGTGATAGTTGCGAGCTGTTTGGTTTGCAATAGAGAGATTAAGCTATCCTTTAGGACCATGCGGGTATATTTCTTTCGTCGGTCGAGTTTTTTGTTCACAGCATTGTCACAACCTATTTGCAAAGTTAACCAACACTTAGCCGCCAAGTGTTGGTTTTTATACGTGTGCTTCAAAACTGTATGTTGTAGGTCCAACACGGTGTCTTTTATAATGTTATCGTGTTTGAATGGATGATGCAAGAGAGGATGAGCACCGTTTGATAATCCCGCGCATTTTAAAACATAGAAAAATTATTGTGATCACCTTTGCTGTTCTCGCGATCATCAGCGCGGTCGTGCAGTTCGCGGTCCCGATCAATCATGATATGATGGACTATCTGCCGGATGACGCCCCGTCCATGGAAGCTATGGACGTCATGGATGAAGAATTTGATGAAGCTGTGACCAACACACGGGTGATGATCAAGAACGTCAGTATTCAGGAAGCTTTAACCTATAAAGAGGATCTGGAAGCGATTGATGGCGTTTCTGATGTTATGTGGCTCGATGATGTTATGGATATTACCACTCCCATCGAGATGACAGACTCAAATACGGTCGAATCGTATTATCAGGACGGGCACGCGATGATCTCGTTCCATATTGAAGATGGAACAGAAGTGGAAACAACGGATGCCGTTTACGAATTGATCGGTGAAGACAACGCGATGGAGGGCGATGCCCTGGATACGGCGATATCACAAGAAATGACCGGGCAGGAAGCGATGTTTGCCGCGGCCATTCTTATCCCCGTGATTATCCTGATCCTTACTCTCGCTACACGGTCATGGATTGAACCTGCTTTTTACCTGACAGCGATCGGCGTCTCCGTGTTGATCAATCTGGGGACAAACATTTTTATCGGGGAGATTTCCTTTATCACTCAGGCAGTGGCGCCGCTTTTGCAGCTTGCCGTGTCGCTCGATTACGCCATATTCCTCCTCCATAGCTTTTCGAACTATCGAAAAGAGACAGAAGATCCGAATGAAGCGATGCAGCTGGCGATGAGGGAGTCGTTTCCGGCCATTGTTGCGTGTGCATCGACCACATTCTTTGGTTTTATGGCGCTTATCTTAATGGATTTTGAAATTGGTGGGGATCTGGGATTTAATCTAGTCAAAGGAATCTTCTTCAGTTTTATTAGTGTAATCATCTTTCTCCCGGCATTAACGTTGATGTTTTATAAATGGATAGATAAGACAAAACATCAACTACTGATGCCGAGTTTTTCTCATTTCGGGCAAAAACTGCTTAAATTACGCGTTCCGGCACTAATCCTTGTGACGGTATTGATCGTCCCTGCGTTTTTGGCTCAGAGTCAGACTGATTTTATTTACGGGATGGGGAGCCACCCGGAGGATACACGGGCTGGAAGTGATGCCGAAGAGATTGAAGAATCGTTTGGGCCATTTACACCGGTCGTTTTGTTAGTGCCCAATGGAGACCTCGCACGAGAAGAAGCGCTTGTGCAGGAATTCGATGACTTCGACGAGGTCGACAGTATCGTTTCCTACGTCAACAGCGTGGGAACAGGTATACCGCCCGAGTACCTTGACGAGTCCGAGACGGAACAGTTCTTTTCCGATCAGTACAGCCAACTGATTTTAAACACGTCTACCGACACGGAAGGGGACGAAGCATTTACTTTTGTGGAGGAAGCTAGATCGTTGGCTTCTGACTATTACGAGGAGGATTATCATCTGACCGGGGAAAGTGTCACCTTGTATGATATGAGGGATATCGTCGAACAGGATAACACGCTTGTTAATACTTTGACTGTCATCGTGATTGGGGTTATTTTGCTTATCACGTTCCGGTCGATTTCTTTTCCTGTCGTGCTGCTTTTGACGATTCAGGCATCGGTTTGGATCAATTTGGCGATCCCGTACTTTACCGGTTCCTCTCTCGTCTATATAGGGTATCTGATCATAAGCACGATCCAGCTTGCCGCGACGGTTGATTATGGGATATTATTAACGGAAAACTATAAAGAAAATCGAAAAGAAATGAGCTCGATGGAAGCAATGAAGAAAAGCTTAAATGAGAAAATTTTCCCGATTGCCGTGTCCGCATCGATCTTATCTAGCGTCGGTTTTATCCTCTGGGCGACATCGACGGATCCCATCGTAGCGTCCATTGGACTCTTGTTGGGAAGAGGAGCGTTACTTGCATTTCTTATGGTCGTTCTCTTACTGCCGGGGTTGCTGCTGATGTTTGACCGTGTCATTGAAAAAACCACTTGGAAACCTAACTTTTTTAAAGGGGGGAAATGATGTGCGAGCAAAAAAAGGAAGCGTTGTTATGATAGGGGCCTTTCTCGTGTTTGCTACAATACCTGCCGCCCCCGCTTCATCCAATGAACAGTCCGAGGAGTACGCTTCTAAGGATGAAGCAGTTTATGGAAATCTGGAGGCAGATGGCACGCTGCAGGATATGTATGTCGTGAACACTTTCCATATCACAGCTCCCGGGGAATTCGTGGATCACGGGGATTACACAAACGTCCGGAACTTAAGTAATTTAAGAGACATGGAACTGACTGAGGATACCGTTCATTTTCAAGCGGAGGAAGAAGAGTTTTATTATCAAGGGGAAATGGACGATCGGGAGCTGCCTTGGGATATCAGCGTTACCTATTTGCTTGATGGGGAAGAAGTTTCCCCGGACAATTTGGCAGGGGAAAACGGCTCGCTAGACATTCAGATAGCGACTTCTTCCAATGAAAATGTTGATTCGGTGTTTTTCGAAAACTATATGTTGCAACTATCTCTAACACTGGATCCGTCCATATTTGATGATATCCAGGCACCGGATGGAATCAAGGCAAGTGAAGGGAAAAATCAACAAATCACGTTCACCGGGATGCCTGAACAGGAAGAAATATTCATTGTTTCCGCCAATGTCTCTGATTTTGAGATGGACCCGATTGAAATTACGGCATCGCCGGCGTCCATGTCCATGGATGATCCGGATTTGGGGCCTGTGAAGGAAGATATGCAGTCCCTATCTGATGCCATAAGGGAAGTGAATGATGGCGTTAGTGAATTAAACGACGGTATTTCTGAACTGAATACAGGTATTGAGGACGTAAGTAGCGGCTCTAGTGAATATCAAGCGGGGGTTGACGAACTCGATCAATCTTCCGGTGAATTGGTCGCCGGTTCTGTGGAGATTCGCGATGTTCTGCAGGATGTGGATGATTCTGTCCAAGGGGATCTCGACTTGCCCGATGTCGGTGAGCTCGAAGCCTTGCCTGAAGGGATGGGTGAAATCGCGGAAGGATTACATGAGGTTGCGGATGGCTTGGAGGAACTGAAAGAGAATTATGATGAGGCCTACGGTGCGCTGGATGAGGCTATGGTGGGGATTCCGGACGATGATATCAGTGAAGAACAGATCGCATCGTTATATGAAAGCAATGCGGACCCGGAAGTGGTGGATGAATTAGTCGAAATGTATGGCGCTGCAAGTCAGGCAAAAGAAACGTATCATGCCGTCCAAGAAGCGTTTACTTCCGTGACAGATATATTGGAGCAAACCTCCGGCTCTACAAGGGAAATGGCGGAAAACCTGGAAACCACAACGGCTGAGATCGAGCGAACGGTGGAAAGCTTGGACGGATTGGAGGAACTGGATACTTTGGCGGAATTACCGGAAGGGATAGCTACGATGGCATCTGAGTATGAGGCCTTCCATAGCGGCTTAGTAGAGTACACGGATGGGGTCAGTGATTTGGCCACGTCATACGAGGATCTTGATGGAGGTATTCAGGAATTGGATGAAGGAATGACCTCTATGGAAGAAGGCACAAGTGAGCTGGAGGACGGCACCGAGGAACTGCAGGAAGAGACGAGTGATTTGCCCGGTGAAATGCAATCAGAGGTGGATGAAATGATGGACGAATACGATGCTTCCGATTTCGAACCTGTTTCTTTTGTATCGGAAGAAAATGAAGATGTCGAGATCGTGCAATTCGTCCTGGAAACCGAAAGCATTGAAATGGATGAACCTGAAACAACAGACGAAGAGGAAGAAGAGGAAGAACCAGGGTTATGGGAGCGATTCTTGGACCTTTTTCGATAAATAGTTGAATAGCTAAAAAAGTGGTCTCCTCCAGTTGTGGCGCCAAAAACGGGTTGCTTGTCTAATATTTGGCGCCACACTGCGGCTGTGATGCCAAATAATGGAGATATGGGAGTACTTTGACGTCTTCTTTTGTAATTTCTGTTTCACGTTCAAAGCCACCTCCAAGAGTAAACCCGCGTTTTATAACTCCAATAAGACCCATATTTTGTAGCCTAAAGTCTACGTTGAGAATAAGGGCTTCCTCTTCTTTACTTTCATAAGTGAAGTCATTAGTTTCATCGGCAAGATAAAACAAACGTTTTATATCCAGATAGCGTAAATTTCTTAGAGTATCATAATAGTTTAACACTATTGACTCCTCTGCTTTTTCCTCAATAAATACATGCTCAAAGCCATTTAGTATAAGATTTATTTTAGCCTCCTCATGTTCTTCAATTAGCTGCTCCAGCACAATAGGGAACACCCTTTTATTTATGTACTCAGCTGAAAGTAAACTTGCAGCGTTTAACTTTGCTAGTCTTTCTAATTGTTCACTCTGTTTTTCAATTCTATGTGCTTCGCATGATGGTCGATATGAAAAAAGATGTCGATCATGAACCGGACTTTCGTAAAAACCTTGGCCTGTCCGACGAAGAAGCGGAGTTTTATAAAGCTGTTACTTCTATGGAAATGGCGTCTTTTGATAATCAGTTTCTCGCGGATTAAATCCACAAAGTCGTCAAGGAATTGAAAAAGAACTTGAATCAGGGTTGGACGAGTGAGCATCGGAAAAGTATTTATGCGAAAGTGAGTATGTTCGTAAAGCGGGTCTTGATGCAAGAAGGAATCAAAGGCGAGCAGTTAAAGTTTATTACAAACGCAATTATGGATGAAGCCAAGGAACAATACAAAGATTGGCCGAATGAGGTTTGATTGATGGAAATGTCCGGATTGAATTGAGATCCCGGGCTTTTCTATTGTTGGGACGCATCGATTATTAAGGCTGAGACATGGTATAATAATAGTAAATACGTAGGGGTGACTCATATGGCCGCGGAAAACATTTCAAAAGATCTGTTTTTGGAGATTCTTGAAACATTGAATGAGCGACTCGGAGAAAATCAGTTGAATATGTCGATGAACATATATGGTGGAACCGTAATGGTTGTCTCCTTTGATGTCAGACCAGCGACAAAAGATATTGACGCTATATTTGACACCTCCCCTCAGATTGAAACCATTTTAATTGATATAGCTGAAACGTATGGACTTGCTAAGGAATGGATTAACCAAGATATTAAGGAGCCGCTCAGACATGTGAAACAAGAGGATCTCAAGGAAATATACAATTTCGATCATCTTAAAGTGTTTGCACCTGGTGCAGAACAGATGCTTGCGATGAAAATATTATCATCAAGGGCTGAACCATTCAGAGATTTTGCTGATGCGGAACACCTGATTAATTTCCTTGAAATTGAAACCCTTGAACAGGTACTTGAAATTTTTGATAAATATATTGGCAAGAAATTTTTGCGCGACAGACAAAAGATCTTCCTTAATTACGTTGGAAAGGACCTAGGTAAGTCATGGAAAGAGTTTACAGTATAATGCATGCAGCTGATTTTAATTTTGCGCTAACGAACCTGCTCATTGATTTGTATTCTGCTGATTATGAAAACCATTTTAAAGAACTGACTTTCGATGAACAGGAGATAGATAATCTGAATGAATCAAACCTGGAAAAACTCACAAAGGTTGCTGCAGTCATCGAATATGTAGGTAACAGGCAGAGAAACGCCACATTGTACAATTGGATATATTCACCAAAATTAAAGCTAGATAAGCCTTATACACCCGGAGTCGAAAATGCAAGTATCGCTCGCATAAAAAGGATGATGACTGCGCCAAAAGAATTTGCCAGCCGTAATGTTTTTTATGATGAAGAAACGCTGGAACCGGTGTAGATCTGCCTTCGAGCACGGAAAAACGAGGTCATGCATCAAGTGAGGGAACTTGATTATGGCCTTTTTTTCGCCTTGAAGAGCACGAAAAAAATAAAATCAAACATTGCATGGGACAAAACGGTGGTTGTATCCTTAATAGTGGCGAAGTTATAAAACCAATATCGGTTTGCATAGATGATCGATATGCGAGAAACGTACAGATAGAAGAGGATAGATCAAGGAGGGGTCGGTTATGCCGGGAGAGGTGTGGTTTGCCTTCGCTTTAACCCTATTTGCCGGGCTTTCAACCGGCGTGGGGAGTTTAATTGCATTTTTCACTACAACCACCAATACCCGTTTCCTTTCGTGGGCAATGGGTTTTTCGGCAGGTGTGATGATTTACGTTTCTTTCGTAGAGATGTTTCCTGAAGCGCTGGATCACCTTGTAGATGCTATGGGGGAGGTGGCGGGCAATTGGTTAACAGTGGCGGCATTTTTTGGCGGGATGTTGTTAATCGCTTTGATCGATAAAATTGTACCTGACCTAGGAAATCCTCATGAAGTGAAAAAAGTGGAGGATATGGAAAAATCTCCTCAGGCAGCTAGAGAGAAGTATCCTGAGTTACTAAAAATGGGGAGCTTCACGGCGCTCGCGATCGCCATTCACAACTTTCCGGAAGGCATCGCGACTTTTGTTGCGGCGGTTCAAGATCCTGCACTCGGAGTGGCTATTGCCGTTGCTGTCGCAATTCATAATATCCCGGAAGGTATTGCTGTTTCTGTTCCGATTTACTATGCAACAGGGAGCAGAATAAAAGCACTTACTTACTCTTTTTTATCAGGATTGGCGGAACCCCTCGGCGCAGTAGTCGCGTTTTTGATTTTAATGCCTTTTTTAAACGATATTTTATTCGGCATTATGTTTGCCTCCGTTGCCGGAATTATGGTGTTTATTTCTCTTGATAGTCTAATCCCCGCTGCCAAGGCCTATAACCGAGAACATTCCTCGATTTATGGATTTGTATTGGGAATGGCGGTGATGGCAGGAAGTTTATTGTTACTCATGTAGAGGCCTCCCGGTCTGCGTTAAGGCATCCGCTCTAGTTGGAGACCTAACGACTTCAAAGGATTCGCGCGTTAGGTCTTCAAGTGTGCCACCCTAGGCCAGCCCATGAAATGAAGACTTCAACTTTATGAAAGGGCTTACCTTAATATTGAAATAAATACCTCGTTGTATTATGCTAGAATTGCAGAATTCAGAAATTTTCCCGTAAACTGACTGAGCGCTCAGTATGCGGCTGTTGAAAAACAACTTGTTGTCATGCATGGTTATTGTTTTTTAAATCGCTAGAAAAGAGGGAGCGGACGAAATGAAGGAAGCGGTGATTGTGGAGGCTGTAAGGACGCCTGTAGGAAAACGAAAAGGAGGACTAAGCGAAATTCGAGCGGATGAACTAGCCGCAGAACCGTTAAAAGAAATCGTGAGACGTACTGGCATTTCGCCGAGTAACGTTGAAGATGTCATTTACGGATGTGTGTCGCAAGTTGGGGAGCAAGCGTTTGACGTTGCGCGAATGGCTGCGTTGATGGCTGATTATCCGATTCAAGTACCGGGAACGACCATCGATCGTCAATGTGGATCAAGTCAACAAGCGCTGCACTTTGCTTCCCAAGCGATTCTAAGCGGAGATATGGACGCTGTTGTAGCCGGCGGAATCGAGAACATGTCACGGGTGCCGATGGGTTCCAATATGAAAGGCACTACATTCAGTGATCAACTGACCTCTCGCTATGAGATGATTAACCAAGGATTATCCGCCGATCGAATTGCAGATAAGTGGGAATTCAGCCGCGAGCAATTGGATGAATTTTCACTGGAAAGTCACGAAAAAGCAGTAGAAGCACAGAAAGAAGGCAGGTTTGAGCAGGAGATCATGCCCCTTGACGTCATGCTTCAGGATGGGAAGACAGCGACGATAAGCGAAGATGAGGGGCCGCGGGCCGAAACAAACCTTGAAAAACTTGGAAGTTTGACACCTGCATTTAAAGAAGACGGAAAAATAACCCCCGGGAACGCAAGCCAAATTAGCGACGGGGCGTCGGCTGTGTTGCTCATGTCCCGGGAAAAGGCAGAATCATTAGGTTTAAGGCCGCGCTTTCGTGTCGTGGCGCGATCCGTTGTCGGCGATGACCCTACCTTGATGTTGACGGCTCCGATTCCGGCCACGGCAAAAGTGTTAAGAAAAGCAGGGTTGAAACTGGAAGATATCGATCTTTTTGAAGTAAACGAAGCGTTCGCATCCGTCCCGTTAGCTTGGCTCCATGATACCGGTGCAGATCCGAAAAAATTAAACGTGAACGGTGGGGCAATTGCGCTTGGGCATCCGCTTGGAGCAAGCGGTACTCGTTTAATGAGCACGATGTTGCACGAAATGGAACGCAGCGGTTTACGTTACGGTTTGCAAACGATGTGTGAAGGGCACGGGATGGCCAACGCCACGATTATAGAACGTTTGGATTGATCTAGAACAATGAGAGGGGTTCTATCATATGAAAATAAAAGGTTCAACAGCTGTTGTCACCGGAGGTGTCTCGGGGCTTGGCGAGGCTACGGTAAGAAAAATTGTGTCACAGGGCGGAAACGCAGCAATCTTTGATGTTCAAGAGGAAAAAGGAACGACCTTGGCCGAAGAGCTTGGTAAGCAAGTTCGATTTATCAAAACAGATGTAACCAGTGAAGAGAGTGTGCAGAATGCCGTAAATCAGGTGGCGGAAGCGTTTGGCACCATTGATATCGTTGTCAATTGCGCGGGAATCGGAGCTGCGGAGAAAACCGTCAGCAAAAAAGGGCCGCATGACATTGGTTCTTTTTCAAAAGTCATTCAAATCAATCTTATCGGCTCGTTTAATGTCATTCGCTTGGCAGCGGAACAAATGACCGAAAATACAGCGAATGAAGAAGGCGAGCGTGGCGTGATCATAAACACCGCTTCTGTTGCCGCGTATGAAGGACAAATCGGCCAGGCTGCTTACAGTGCTTCAAAAGGCGGCATCGTCGGAATGACATTACCGATTGCAAGGGACCTCTCCCGAAACGGCATACGAGTGATGACCATTGCGCCGGGACTTTTCGATACCCCTCTCTTTGCCGGATTACCGGAAAAAGCCAGAATAGCATTAGGAGAAATGACACCGTTTCCACAGCGGCTTGGAGACGTAAAAGAATATGCGCAACTGGCTGAAAGCATCATAGAAAATCCGATGCTCAATGGGGAAGTGATCCGCCTCGATGGGGCCATTCGTATGCAGCCCAAATAATGGGCGAGGAAAATCATAATCGGAGGTATACAACCATGAGTCAGTCCCACCCTTATTTGCAAGAAGAACATGACATTTTTCGTCAATCGCTACAGAAATTTTTACAAAAACAAGCTGTTCCCTATTTTGAGGAATGGGAAAAAGAAAAGCAGGTCCCCCGTGATTTTTGGCGTAAATTAGGGGAGCAAGGTTTCTTGTGCCCTCAAGTTGAGGAGCAATACGGAGGTTTAAATGCGGATTTTGGGTACTCAGTGATCATTAATGAGGAACTGGAAAAGGTCGGTACAGGATTGATCGGAGTCGGTCTTCATAATGATATTGTCATGCCTTATATCGAAGTTTATGGAACCGAGGAACAAAAACAACGCTGGTTGCCAAAAGCGATTAGTGGGGAGATAATTTCTGCGGTCGCCATGACGGAACCGGGAGTGGGATCAGATCTGGCTGCTGTTAAAACAACAGCTGTCAAAGACGGCGATCATTACATTCTTAATGGGGAAAAGACGTTTATTACTAACGGTGTCCATTCCGACCTTGTCGTGGTCGTTTGCAAAACGGACCCACAGGCTCAACCCGGCCACAAAGGTATTAGCCTCATCGTTGTGGAAGCGGGAACGCCGGGATTTTCTAAAGGAAAACAGTTGGAAAAGGTGGGCCAACATTCCCAAGATACATCTGAACTGATTTTTGAAGATGCACGTGTCCCTAGAGAAAATCTCGTGGGCAAAGAAAATAAGGGCTTTTACTATTTAATGCAACAACTGCAACAAGAGCGTCTTGTCGTCGCCATAGGGGCTATCGTCGGGGTAGAAAAAATGTTGGAGGAAACTATTGATTACGTCCAACAACGAACCGCTTTCGGCCAACCAATCGGAAAATTTCAAAATACGCAATTCAAAATGGCGGAAATGGCGACCGAAGCTAAGCTTGGCCGTACGTTTATCGACCAGCTCATCGCGAAACATATGGCGAAAGAGGAGATTGTCACCGAAGTATCGATGGCCAAATGGTGGACGACGGATTTGGCACAAAAGGTAGCCACAGAATGTATGCAATTATACGGCGGCTACGGCTACATGGAAGAATATGAAATCGCGAGAAGATACCGGGATGTAGCCGTCGGTTCGATCTACGCCGGCTCAAATGAAATCATGAAAAATATTATTGCGAGAAACATCGGACTTTAATAGGGAAGCATGGTTTACGGAGTTATTGGCGAGCAATTGGAAAATGGCAGTTTTTCCAGGAAGACTAGTGTAAAGTGGTCGAATTCCTCGCTCACACCCTGGCCAATATATTTCGTGGTACAAACTTGGCTTGACAGATCGTTTTTTTGGGGCCCACCCCCATTGGGTGACGACAAATTCTAGGCACGTCTTCATTCACCCCCAACGAGGGAAAACATACGTACGTGTTCTGAAAGCGATTTTTTTGCTGATATCGAAGCGTTTTCGCCTAATAAACGATACGATTGTAGGAGATGCGTGATGTTGCGGGGGTAATCTGGCCGTAGACGGCGTAGGTGAACCTTCAAAACGCCGGGATGTCTCACGAGGGATTGATTGAAGAGGTAAACAGAAACAGGATAAGGAATGGCATCGAGAAAATTGCAAGACAGCAAAGATTGAACCGTGGATAAACAGAGGCAAAGGTGTGGGAAAAGAAGCAAAATAAACAGAAGATCTGTTCTATCCTCGTGCCTGCCTCGGCTTCCCGGCCCAGCTTCGCTCTCTATTTATGCCGATGCCACCTTTCATCGGCATATTCGCCTCCCTTTACTCTCTTTCCATGCCGATGCCTTGCTTACTTCAACTTATACGAAAGCCTCGGTTTTCTTCTCATGCCGAAGATAATCTTCCATCAACATATTTGCTGCTCTTCACTCTTCATCCATGCCGATGGCGTACATGTTTTGGATTAAGACCCGGCTTTCTCGTTTATGTCGATTATATAGCGCGTGTCCAACGTTTGCGCCAATTAAGAGCTTTTTCAAGGTGCGCGCGTTTGGAATGAATTTCTGAAACACACCACTAGTGAAGGGTTTTAGAAATTCTTTACGTTTCCTTGATAGATTGATACGTTCGGCGAAAGTAAAAGGGGGACGTGCGTTGCATCACGGGGGATTGGCTGACAACAGGGCGATGGCTTCATCGGGTTGAATTTTTGGAACCTTCAAGCATTGACCGCTAATTCAAGATAAGGTGGTGGAACCAGGGAATGAGAAATGAATGGCGCATAATAGAGACGATTTCATTCGTGCTATCATGCGCTCTAGAATCTTTTTCTGTTCTATTATTTTTTCCTTCGAATGCCCATTGGCTTGTTTGCTGCTTCGGGCCATTGGTTTTTTTCGAGCAGCGGGAGTTCTAAAATGGCTTCATACACTTTTTGGGGAAATGGGGCGGGTTTGCCGGCAGTTTGATCCATGCCCATCACCATTTGTTCGCTTGTAGCTATCGCCTCATCTTGTTCGTTTTTCATGGTAAACCATAGGTGCATGCGTTTGGCATCAACATCAAGAAGAGTGACATACACACGAAGTGTTTGCCCGTTGTGCGCTTCCGCAAGGTACTTTAAGTGCGTCTCCAGCGTAAAGATCGTATAATCATGTTTTGCTCGTCCGGCATCATCAAGTCCAACGTGTATCATAAGTGCATCCAAACTACTGCTAAAAACCGTGGCGTAAGCAGCATCATTCATATGGCCGTTATAATCGACCCATTCCGCAGGGACTTTACTTTTCCAAATATCCAGTTCTTTATCATTCATGACGTATCAACCTTTCCGAGGGCCAGAAGCCTTCCTCTTCCAGCAATTGCATCAGTTTGATTAGGAAACGGTCGCGTCTGTGCTCCATTTCCCGGACGGTACGTTCGCCGCTTTGATCCTTTGTTCCTTCGATGACTTTCCGGCTTAATTCTTCCGTCAGTTCAGGAGCGACCAAGCGCGTCCACGGAAGTTTAAGGGCAGGGCCAAACTGTTCCAACATATGCGCCATCCCTTGGTTTCCTCCTGCAAGATGAAGCGTTAAAAACGGCCCCATGAGTGCCCATCGTAAGCCCGGACCGTAAACAATCGCTTTATCTACCTCTTCCGTCGTTGCCACACCATCATTTACGATATGAAGGCTTTCTCTCCAGATGGCTTCCATTAATCGATCGCCAATATGTCCGTCAATTTCCCCGGACATGACGAGCGGTTTCATATTGAGGCCGTTATAAATACCGCGTGCTTTTTCCACCATCGAAGGATCCGTTTTTTCTCCTTTTGCCAACTCCACGAGTGGGATTAAATAAACAGGATTGAAGGGATGCGCGACGATCACCCGTTCCGGGTGAAAGGTGCAATCTTTCTGTAGAACAGAAGGTTTATATCCGGAAGTGCTGGAAGCGATAACGGCCCTCGCGGGCGCGGCCGCATCCACTTGGGATAGGACTTGTGTTTTTAAATCCTCCCGTTCAGGAACATTTTCTTGAACGAGGTCCACGTGTTGAACCGCTTCTTCCAGCGTTTTTGCAAAGGATAGGTGCTCCATCGAAGCGTCGTCAGTCATCCCATACGTGGCAAGGGTCGACCAGGCATCATTCAAGAACGCTTGGGTTTTCTCTTTTGCATCGGGAGCGGGGTCAAACGCGATGACATGGTGCCCGTTGGCTAGAAATCGGGCGATCCAGCCGTTTCCAATCACGCCTGTGCCAATGACCGCTATTGTTTTTTGTGGCATGGACATGCACACCTCTTTCTATTTCACTGCCTTTTGCAGTTGTAAAGTTTCACGTGCTTCCTCGGCGGTCATGGGCTCCACGCTCACCCCGCGTAGAATATCGACAGCTTTATCCACCAACTGGGCGTTCGTGCCGAGGACACCTTTATCAAGATATAAGTTATCTTCCAACCCAACGCGCACATTGCCGCCGAGCAAGGCTGCTTGTGCAACCATTGGAAGTTGCATACGCCCGATGCCGAACGCAGACCAAGTTGCCCCTTCGACAATTCGATTCCGCATATAGGAGATGGTTTCGGCATCTGCGGCTGCTCCCCAAGGGATGCCAAGGCAGAATTGATACATGGGATCTCCGTCAATGAGGCCTTCAGCGATGAGCTGATTGGCGAGACGGATTTGTCCTGTGTCAAAAATCTCCAATTCCGGTTTCACGCCACTTTCCTGAATAAGCTTTGCATGCTCGCGTAACCAGCCAGCCGGGCCTAGGTACACTTGATCGCCGAAGTTCAAGCTTCCACAATCCAAAGTACAAATTTCAGGCAACAATTCGCCGACAGGCTCGTGACGCTCTTTAGGTGTCTGGATATCCGTTCCGGCGCCGCCTTGAGTTGGATTGTCGATATCGGGTACAAAGTCCCCGCCCCCACCGGCGGTAATATTTATGATGACATCGGTATCCGATTCGCGAATGCGTTCGACCACTTCCCTGAACAGGGCAGGGTCGTGACTTATACTGCCTGTTTTCGGATCGCGCACATGAATATGCGCGATTGTAGCTCCCGCCTTCGCAGATTCGATCGCGGCATCGGCAATTTCTTTCGGTGTCACCGGTACGTGAGGGCTTTTCTTCGTCGTCTCTCCTGCACCTGTTACTGCTGCAGTAATAATGGTTTTTTTAGCCATTTGTTTCTCCTCTTTCTGAGTACTGGTTTTCCTTCCTGGGTTCTTTCACGGGAACGGCGTTTAAAATCTCGCCACTCTCAAAAAAATCCACCAATCGACGGATCCATTGATAATACGAAGACCAGTCGTCAAGCTCTTGCTTGAACGATGTAATCCTCTCCTGTATTTCCGCCGTCGGTTCATCTTCGATGGAGGTCTCGAGCTTTGTGATGCGCTCGCGCAAGCGTCGCTCAAGGGTCATGTTTTTACTGATGACCTCTTTCCAGTTCGTTGTAAAAAGGGAAATAAACGTCTGTACATAATCATTCTCTACGTTATAGTGTTCTTTCCGACTGCCTTTCACGAATTCTTTTTCAGCAATATTCAGCGTCATCATCTGACGCATGACTTGACTCATCCTCGTTTTGCTCATGCCCGTATGTGCTGCGAGCTCGTCCAAAGTCATCGCGTTTCGGTTCATATAGATGATGCCAAGGAGGCGTCCAATTGTTGAAGAAACCCCGAACGTTTCCATATTATCAGCAATCCGGTCGGCAATTTGATTTTCCGCTTCCTTCAGTTCTTTCAGTAACTGCTCGTTGTTCATCCGGCGTATCGTCATCCCCTTTCTATGCCAGAGGTGATGCACCTCCGATATAAGCTATCTGTAACAATAGCACGTTTACATTACCTTGCAAAAAAACAGATACGGCAACATTTAAAAGCAAAAACGAAGAATTGTCCGATAGCCCCCTGCGTAAAACTTATAAAATTAAAATTGCATAGATTTCATAACATAAAGCGTTTTTTTGCGACTTTCCTTTCATAGACGTCCCTTCCTATACTGAAACAGTTGAATTAATCGAGTGTATCAATCACGGAGGTGCTTTACGTGCTAGCATTCAATAATGTAACGAAACGTTTTGGGAGTGGGTCCAAACCCGCTGTCAATAATTTGAGCCTTTCCATCGAAAAGGGGGAATTTGTCGTATTTATCGGTCCGAGTGGGTGCGGGAAAACCACAACGATGAAAATGATTAACCGATTGATTGATACGACGGATGGTGAAATAAAGGTGAACGGGGAAAACGTGACCCAAAAGGATCCCGTACAACTTCGACGCTCCATTGGGTATGTCATTCAGCAAATTGGTCTTATTCCGCATATGACCGTTGCTGAAAATATTGTCCTCGTAGGAACTTTGTTGAAATGGAATAAGGAGAAAAAAGAAAAACGTGCGAAAGAATTAATCAAGCTCGTCAATATGCCGGAATCGTATCTCGATCGTTATCCTCATGAATTAAGCGGAGGCCAACAACAGCGCATCGGGGTGCTGCGAGCACTGGCGGCAGATCCCCCGTTAATTTTAATGGATGAGCCGTTTGGGGCGTTGGATCCGATTACACGTGATTCGCTTCAGGATGAGTTTAAAAAACTGCAAAAAGAAGTGGATAAAACGATCGTGTTCGTCACGCACGATATGGATGAGGCGATCAAATTGGGAGATAAAATTGTGATCATGAATGAAGGAAAAATTGTTCAAGCGGACACGCCGGAAGTCATTCTTAGGAAGCCCGCGAACGAATTTGTGGAAGATTTCATTGGAAAAGACCGCTTGCTGCAAAGTCGTGCCGATGTCACCATCGTCGAGCACATTATGAATCCCAATCCAATTACGATCAATGACGGTCAAACATTGAAAGACGCGATTCATAAAATGCGCGTGGAACGTGTGGATTCCCTGCTTGTGATCGATGAAGAGGATAAGCTTCAAGGATTCATTAACGTGGAAATGATCGATGTCAATTATCGAACGTCCACTTATGTGTATGAAGCCATGAATACACAAGAGTATGCCGTGCAAAAAGACAGTTTGCTGCGCGACACGGTGCACAAGATGTTACGCCGGGGAAGCCCCTACGTGACAGTTGTTGATGCATCCAACCGTCTTGAAGGGATCGTTACACGCGCAACACTTGCCGATATGGTGTACGACACCATATGGGGCGACGGCATATCAACAGAAGTTGCTACCGCTATTGACTAAAAGGAGGCGACAAACAAAATGGATGCGATCATTGAAACTTTTTCTACCTATGGGTGGGATTTGCTCACGAAAACAGGCGAGCATATGTACATTTCATTTGCGGCCATTTTCTTAGGTGTCCTCGTAGCTGTGCCCGTCGGGGTTTTTCTTACCCGTATTCCCGCGGCGGCTGACCGGCTAATCTCTTTTGTCGGTATTTTACAAACCATCCCGAGTCTTGCCATTCTTGCTTTTTTCATGCCTATTTTGGGAGTTGGGATGACGCCGGCGATCATTGCCTTATTCGTCTATTCCGTGCTTCCGATTTTGCGAAACACCTATACCGGTGTCAAAAACGTCGATGCAAATGTATTGGAAGCGGCGAAGGGCATGGGCATGAACAATATAGAAACGATTCGCAAAATCGAACTCCCAATGGCGCTGCCCGTTATTATGGCTGGGGTTCGTTTCGCAACCGTTTACTTGATCGGTTGGGCAACGCTGGCTGCTTTTATTGGCGGAGGCGGACTTGGTGATCTTATTTTTGACGGTTTAAACCTGTATCAACCGGAACTCATCGTTCTTGGAACAATACCTGCAACGATTTTAGCCTTGTTAGCCAATTGGGGACTTTCGCTTTTGGAAAAAAAGGTGACACCCGAACCACTGAGAGAAACCACGTGAGGAGGAGATACTATGAAAAAAAGAGGAACCGCTGCAATACTGGCGGCCATGCTCCTTCTTTCGGGGTGTGCGCTGCCCGGACTGGGCGGTCCATCCGATAGCACGATTCGAATTGGAACGCTGGACACGGTCGAATCAGAGGTGTGGGGAAATATCATTGCCCAAATGATTGAGCACCATACCGACCTGGAAACAGAGCTGATCACGAACCTCGGGTCTTCCATTGTCCAGCACCAAGCGATGATGAATGATGAAGTTGATATCACATCCACCCGTTATACGGGCACAGATTTGGCCGGCGTTCTTGATATCGAAGGTGTTACGGATACGGACAAAGCTATGGAAATTGTACAAGAAGAATTCGACAAGCAATTTAATCAAACGTGGGGAGAATCTTATGGCTTTGAGAATAGTTATACCGTTTCTTTGCCAGAAACTTTTGCAAAGGAACACGACATTCAACATGTGAATGATCTTGAACCTTTTGCCGAGGAAATGAATTTTGGCGTGGATAATGCTTGGATTAACCGAGAAGGTGATGGGTACGAAGCATTTGCGGAAACCCACTTCCCGTTTGGAGATGTATACCCGATGGCGATTGGCCTTGTGTATGATGCAGCTGCCAATGGCGACATGGACGCTGTCCTGGGTTATTCTTCGGATGGAAGAATTGCAGCCTATGACCTGACCGTACTGGAAGATGAATTTTTTCCGCCATATGATGCGTCCCCGGTGATTCAAAACGAAGTAATTGAGGAACACCCAAAACTCGAAGCCATCCTCGATTCGCTTGCGGGTACGGTTTCGACGGAAGATATGCAAGTCATGAATTATCAGGGGGATGTTAATCTCGTAAATCCATCCCATATCGCGGAACAATTCCTGGAGGAAAAGAACTATTTCGAACAGGAGGTGAATGAGTGATGAGTGTTTGGGAACAGTTGGTAACCTACGTATCTCAAAATGGTTTTTACATTGTGGAAGAATTTTATCGTCATTTTTTAATGGCCGCGTACGGGGTTTTATTCGCTGCCATTGTTGCCATTCCGCTTGGAATTCTGATCGCCCGTTACGGAAGGCTGAGCAAATGGGTGCTATCATTTGGAAGTATTATTCA
Source organism: Salicibibacter kimchii (assembly GCF_003336365.1). Lineage (GTDB taxonomy): Bacteria > Bacillota > Bacilli > Bacillales > Marinococcaceae > Salicibibacter > Salicibibacter kimchii. The sequence continues at coordinate 3,288,879 of NZ_CP031092.1, forward strand.
AACGATTCCCGCCCTCGGTTTTATGGCGCTTCTTATGGTTACTCTTGGATTGGGAACGACGACAGTGGTGACGACACTGTTTTTCTATTCTTTGCTTCCAATCATTCAAAACACGTATGTTGGGATGAAGGGCGTTGACGGAACTGTCATTGAAGCTGCCCATGCTTCCGGCATGACACGCTTTCAGCTGCTGAGAAAAGTCGAACTTCCGCTGGCCGTCAGCGTAATAATGGCTGGAATACGCACCGCGCTCGTTGTAGGGATCGGAATTGTCGCGATCGGCACGTTTGTCGGAGCCGGCGGACTTGGTGCGATTATCGTCCGCGGGACCAATGCTACTGACGGAACGGCAATTATTCTGGCCGGGGCAGTGCCAACAGCATTGATGGCGATTATCGCCGATCTGTTGATGGGGAAGATCGAACGCAATTTAAACCCTGCGAATAAAGCGAGTGCTGCTTCAAAATAAAAAGGAGGTCATCGCCATGCACGTTGAACACGATGTAGAATGCCAGTGTTCGGACGGCACTGTTCTCAGAGCGGACGTTTATCTTCCGGAAGGGCAGGGCCTCTATCCGGTACTTCTCCTTCGCCTTCCTTATGACAAAACAAACCCTCATTATTACAACGGTTATTTAGATGTATCGAGAATGGTGGCGACAGGATACGTTGTGATCCTTCAAGATGTGCGAGGCCGATATGCATCCGACGGTAGTTATTACCCATTTGTGGACGAAAGAAAAGATGGTTATGAAGCGGTGGAATGGGCGGCTACACTTCCTTATTCCAATGGCAAAGTAGGGATGTTCGGCATGTCTTATCACGGATACACACAGCTGGCAGCCGCTGCAGAAGCCCCGCCCTCGCTTTATGCCATTGCTCCGGTTATGGCCGTCGCGGATGGATGGATCGATATGATACGGGGGGCGACCATGCCGTTCGATCAAGGCAGTCTGGCAACGTGGGCGTTGGAATCGATCCTCCCTGATCAATTAAAGCGACAAAAGCATGAGAAAGAACTTGAACGTGCGTATGCCTATATTGAGGAATTGCCTTCTCGTCTTCATGATCAACCGATGAGTGAATGGACCCCTATGAAAAACACGTCACCTAATTCCTTTTACTTCGATTTTGTCAAACGCCAAGTAGCTGAAAAAACAATACAACAAGTGGATGTACGGGAGCAGTTGAAGCATATTCATATTCCCGCCCTTTTTATCGGCGGTTGGTTTGATTTTCTTTTGGGGCAAACATTTGGGGCCTACCAGCACTATGGCGGTAAACGAATGCTTTGGATAGGACCGTGGACGCATTCTAATCTGGACGGTTGGGCAGGTGACGTATTTTTTGAACATGCCACTTCCCCGCTGGGAGAAGATAAACTCATAGACCTCACGGATCTTCATATTAGATGGTTTGATCATTGGCTCAAAGGGAAACCGTTGAATATCGAAAAGCCGGTGCATCTTTATCAAATGGGGAAGCGCCGTTGGGAGTCACGAGGAAGTTGGCCGCCTGAAGAGTCAGGAACGCAATGTTACTACCTGAACTGGAACGGGAACCTTCGAACACTGGAGAAAAAGAAACCGGAAACAAGCTACACGGATGTTACTTTAAGAAATCCAGCAGCTCCATTTCCCACTCGTGGTGGTAACATATTAATGGCAGGGCACGAAGCAGGGATGGTCGAACAAAGTGATCTGCACGAAAGAGAGGATGCCCTTGTATTTACAACCCGACCATTGGAACAACCGCTTGATGTGATAGGCGCCATAGCTGCTAATGTATGGATGTCCAGTGATTCGCCACTTCTGGATTTGTTTTTACAAGTGAGCGATGTTACCCCCGACGGAAAGGTGTACAATGTGGTCGACACGTTTACAAGAAAACCGGGGGACGATTGCGGAAGGCCACAACGCGTGCAGGTGGAGCTTACGCCTACAGGTTATCGCTTTGAAAAAGGGCATGCGATTCGTCTGGCAATTGCAGGCAGCAATGCTCCTCGCTTTGATGTTAACCAAAATAATGGCACAACATCGAGAACCTCGACAGGCGGAAGATCTGCCAACGATATCCTCTTTTATGGAGCGAAGTATCCATCTATCCTTTCGATTCCAACAAAGTAAACAAAGCCCATTGTGCATTCAAAGCAGAGCAGCAAGTGGTCGAAACATTCGTTCTCTGTGTTGATTTATCATCAAGAACCGTTTAAAAAATCACCTGGAATTGTTGCTCTAATTATATAAACGTTTGAAGCACGTGTTCTAAAAACGGCTGATATCGCAGCGTTTTCGACGGATAAACGATACAGCGTAGGAGATGCGCGAAGCGCTGGGGCTGATCTAGCCATGGACGTCGTCGTTGAACCTTCAAACATTTAGGTATGTCTCACGAGGAATTGATCCAAGAAGCAAACAGAACAAAGAAAGGCATCGAGGAGATTTCGAGACAGCAACGGTTGAATCTCAGAAAAACAGTGGAAAGGAACCAAATGAATAGAAGGTCTGGTACGTTCCCGTACCTGCTTCGGCTTCCCAGCACAGCGTTGCTCTCTTTTTATGCCGATGTTGCCTGCCCTTCGGCATATTCCCTCCTCGTTGCCCTCTTTCCATGCCGATGTCGTGCATACTTCGACTTGCGCACACGCCTCGGCCTCATTTCATGCCGATGATGTCCCTCTTTCGGCAGTCTCGCTCCTCTTCGCTCTCCTTCCATGCCGATGCCGTACATGTTTAGGATTGCAATCTAGGTTCGTCGTTTGTGTCGAGGATAGAATGCGTCTCCAATGTTCGTATCTGCTCAATTACTCAGACCTTTTTCAAGATCCGCCAGCAGGGAAAGAAACACACCACTAGCACCATGACGCAATAACTCGTCAAGTAAGTGTTCCTAATAGAGCCTTCTGAAAACAGCAACGAACATATTTTCATCAAGCGCCTACATACATATATTTGTTACAAATGGCCAAACTATGCTTAATCGTAAAGGAGGTAGATAACTTGGCAAAACCAGATGATCGTTCCGACAACCCGGAAAGAATTGAAAGAAATATCGGCCATACGATGCAAAACAGGAATGAAGCAGAGGATTACCTAAAAGCCCACGCCGATGAAATGAGCGAAGAGCAAAAGCAACAAATTGAAGCCAAGAACGAGCGTCGCGAAGAAAGCATCGAAGCAATGCGCGATGAAATCAAGGATGAGGTTCGCGATCAGCGTCGCGAATAAAATGGAATCAATGAGGCAAGTCATATGGTCGCAGGACCGATGGCTTGCCTATTTTTTATTTGTCAAATTGTGCTATAATATGAAAGTTGTAAGTTACCTAATAAGTAAGGATTATATAAGATAAGATGGACATCAATCAAATGATTTTAATCGTGTTGGCGGGTTTTCTGGTTGTCAGCGCGATCGACTACGTTTTGGGTTCCAAAATTGGGCTTGGCGAAAAATTTATGGAAGCGTTTCGTATGATGGGGCCACTCGCGCTAGTGATCGTGGGGATCGTGGCAGTCGCTCCTATTTTAGCCGAGGGCGTTCAGTGGGTGAGCCATCCGCTTCATGCATGGCTCGGCGTAGATCCGGCGGCGTTGATGAACACGTTTCTTGCCCTTGACCTGGGTGGGTACGCGCTTGCGGTTGAATTGGGAGAAAGTGAAGCCGCCGCTTTATTTGCTTGGGTCTTCATCGGGTCGATCTATGGTGCGACGATTGCCTTCACCGTCCCGGTAGCGATTGGTTTGCTCAGGCAGGAGGATGTACCATTTTTCACACGCGGCATTTTATTTGGACTTGTTTGCGCACCATTCGGATGCATGATGGGTGGGCTTGTGGCCGGGTTTTCGCTCACCATGATGGTTGTCAACTTAATCCCAGCTTTGCTGTTATCGGGTATTATTGCCGCTGGGCTTATGTTTTATCAAAAGGAAACGGTGCGCCTATTTACGATTGTGGGAAAAGGGGTCACAGTAGTTGCCACGATCGGTATTGTTTTGCTTGGCGTCGAAGCACTTCTTCCATTTCTATCCATACCGGGGCTTGCTCCGTTGTCGGAAGGGATGACGATTGTCGGGCAGGTCGTTCTCGTGTTAGCCGGTGCATTCCCACTAGTCCACGTATTAACCCGGGTGTTGGAGCGGCCGTTGGAGCACGTAGGTGGAAAAATAGGGTTGAATGAAAAAGCCGGTGCCGGTTTGCTGGCATCGCTTGCTCATGCAATCCCGGCTTTTGCCATGTTTCCCGAGATGAACAACCGGGGAAAAATTATCGTTGCCGCCTTTTGTGTCAGCGGGGCATTTGTACTTGGTGGGCATCTCGGTTTTGTCGCGGGTATCAATGCCGACGTCGTGTTCGCGATGGTCGTGGGCAAGCTCGGGGGCGGTCTGACGGCGGTCATGCTCGCTTGGACAATGACACGCCCCGCAGATGCAAACGAGGCGTAGGGCGCCTTTCATGGTGCCCGTGTTGTTATTTGCGCGCTCCTATTTATCCATTCCCATCCTCAATGTGATCCATCTTCCCGTCTGAAAGGGGATCACTCGATCACAAACGTGGAATAAACGGGTGTCATGCGTAATCATAACTGCTACTTTTTGCTGTTGGCTGCCTTGGGTGGCCAAAGTTTCCACCACTTCCTGCTCTCTGGAGGCATCCAAGCTTGCGGTCGGCACATTGGCAAGCCCTTGCGCAAGCCCGGAAACAAATAGCACTAAAAAAGATAAGAGAAAAATGATCAACGCGCCCATCATATAGCGGAGGTTAAAATAAAGCAGTTTCTCTAATCGCCAAAAACATGTAATGACCTCTCTTTGTACTTTTCAGCATGCAGGAGGTCGATGAACGCAATATGAATAAAAAGAAACGGAAGTTTGACAATTGCTGGTGAGGTACAGATGAGGGGGATTTTTAAAAAAGAAGAGAGAGGAGAGCAAGTGCTGATCGATCTCCTCATATAGAGGGAGTGGTTTTTTCTTTCTTTATCTTACCTTTTTCAAACCAACTTCAAGGTCGATGGAGCGACGGGACAGCAAATCGATGACTTCTTCTTGATTTTCTTGCTTTCGTTCGATGTTTCTGGTGGTTTCATTGATTTCTCTGACGGACTGTTCTAATTGATTAAAACGTTTTTCATTTCCTTCTTTCAGAGATATAACCTCTGTTTGAAGGGATCCAACATCTTCTTTAAGAGAACCAAAATCTTCTTGAAGGGACCCGACACTTTCCTTAAGAGAACCAAAATCTTCTTGAAGGGATCCGACACTTTCCTTAAGAGAACCAAAATCTTCTTGAAGGGATCCGACACTTTCCTTAAAAGAACCAAAATCTTCTTGAAGGGACCCGACATCTTTCTTAAGAGAACCAAAATCTTCTTGAAGAGACCCAACATCTTTCTTGATAGAGCTAGCCTCTCCTTGAAGTGAACCCACATTTTCTTTGACAGATCCAACTTCCACACCAAGCGATTGAACTTCTGTCAAAATTTGCGATAAAACTTCATTGTTTTGCTCCAGCTTAGACCTCTCCTTTTTTATATTATTTTCGTGTCACGATTGGTAAGATCTATTATACCTCCCTTCTATTCGAAACGTAAATATACGTAACAATTTTATTATAGCACACATATCAGAACATACGTTCATAAATACATAATTTTTTGTTAATGATGCCGAATGTCGATGGCTTTGCTTTATGTAAAGCGATTCGCTCTTTTTATGATATTCCCGTATGAATGCTGACAGCAAGGGAGAACTTGAAGGTAAAGCGAAAGGCTTTGCAGCCGGTACAGATGACTATGTCACAAAACCATTTGAGCATAAGGAACTGATTTTTTCGAATAAAAGCCTTGCTTCGCCGCAGCGCTTTTATAAAGAGGAGCGAGCACGGACGCCGGGAAATGGAAGTACCGGCTTGGGATTCGTGATTGGGAAAAATCATCGATCTGCATGGCGGAGAGATCGATGTGGAAATGGGTCCGGAAAAGGGACAAAAGTGATCGTTTACTTAAAATAGCGAGGGAACGTTCATTACTCCAGCCCCCAGGGTGCTGCTTTTCCGGGTTTCCGAAAAGAGTAAAGAGCGAAAACGAGCGCCAGTATCACAAGCATGCTTCCGGCCCAAGCGGTGGCTTCCACAGATGTTTGTTGGACGACGAGTCCGCCGAACGCGGAGCCAGCGGCGATGCCGAACTGTAAGGCGGATGTGTTCACACTTTGTTGGATGTCTGATGTTTCCGGCGCCGTCTGAATGAGGTAGCTTTGCTGGGCCGGGGCGATGGACCAGCTTAACATCCCCCATATGACAAGCACGAGTGGAAACAGCATGGAAGAATGAGTGGAGAGCGGCAGGAGAAACAAAACAATTGCGAACAAGATGATAAACGAAATGACGGTCTTTTGAGGACCGATGCGATCGGTCAACCATCCACCGACCCCGCCCCCGGTCACCGCGGAGATGCCAAATACGAAAAAGGCAACACTCACCCAAAACGGTTCCAACCCCAATGTAGCTTCCAGAAATGGGGCGAAATACCCGTAAAGCGTGTAATGGCCGGCGAGAATCAGCAACGTTACGATGTGGGCACTGAAGATTTTTTTACTTTTTAACGATGCGATTTGTTGCCGCAGAGAGGTGATATGCTCGGGTTTGATTGGCTCCAGAAAATAAAAGATGATCACTCCCGCGATCAAGGTTAGAAGCGCGATTAATAGAAATAACATCCGCCAACCAAACAGATCACCGACGAGCACCCCGATCGGTACACCTAATACAAGGGAAGAGCTCACCCCCATCGTAATAATCCCGATGCTGCGGGAACGATACTCGGGCTTGACGATTTTTGGAGCGATCGTGAGCGACAGAACGGTGATTAAGGCAGCACTCATCGCCGTTACCACTCGAACGGTAATAAGCATTTCAAAATTAGGGCTTACGTAAGCAAGGAGGTTTGCAAAAAAGAAAACGGCAAGCGCGCCCAAATATAAACGTTTTCGCTCGATTTTTGTTGTGAGAGACAGCAACACGGGACCCGAGATGGCAAATGTTAGGGCAAACACCGTGATCAGCTGGCCGGCCGCCCCAACGGATACATTTAAATCCTCGGCGATGAACGGCAATATTCCCCCGATAATTAATTCAACCATGCCGACGACGAATGCAGCTATGGCAAGTACAAAAACACGAAAATCCATGATTGTTGATCCTCTTTTTCTACGTTGGTAACTGCTCTATTTTAGCGCAAGCACCGAACGATCACAACAATCAAGGTTTTGCAATAAATCTTTCCGGGTACTTATAAAATAGGAAAATTACCCGGAAGAACAGGAGAGTGTAACAATGAGAGCGGTTGGATTTTATGAAAGCTTACCCATTACAGAGGAAAAAAGTCTACAAGATGTGGAAGTGGAGAAACCGAAGGCCACAGGAAAAGACATCCTCGTGCGTGTTCAAGCGATTTCGGTGAACCCGGTGGATACAAAACAACGGCGGGGCGCCCCTCCGACTAGTTCGGATCCGAAGATTCTCGGCTGGGATGTCGCGGGCGTCGTTGAAGAAGTCGGCAGCGATGTAGAGCTTTTTTCGATTGGTGATGAGGTTTATTACGCGGGAAGCGTGACGAGAGCAGGAGGCAACAGTGATTATCACGTGGTCGATGAGCGAATCGTCGGCAAAAAGCCCGAAACCCTGGACTTTGCAGAGGCTGCAGCGTTGCCGCTCACGACGATTACCGCTTGGGAAGCACTGTTTGAACGTATGAAGCTCTCGCTGGATCCGTCGACGAATAAAGGGAAACGCATATTAATTATCGGCGCCGCCGGCGGGGTCGGTTCGATTGCCGTGCAACTCGCGAAACTGGCAGGCCTATACGTTATTGGGACAGCGTCCCGAAAAGAAACGGTTAATTGGGCAAAAAACACTGGCGCCGATGAAACCATTAATCATTACGAGCCGTTCCGCCAGCAACTGCAAGGGAGCGTCGACTACATTTTTTGCTTGAATAATACCGATCAGCATTGGGAAAACATGGGAGAAGCGCTGGCGCCCCAAGGCTACATCGTGAGCATTGTGGAAGCAGAGGAAAACCACGATCTTAATGTACTTAAAAATAAAAGTGCTTCTTTTTCCTACGAATTTATGTTTACGCGTTCGATGTTTGAGACCGAAGACATGATCGAACAGCATCACCTTTTAAATGAAGTAAGAAAGTTGGTCGACGAAGGAAAAATCCATACGACGTTAACGGATCGTGGAGGCCCGGTCAATGCTGAAAACCTTCGAGCTGCCCATGAAAAAATCGAAAGCGGCAAAACAATCGGGAAAATCGTCTTGGAAAACGATTAGTAGATAGCCTCAATCAGTCTATTTGAGGCGACATGGGAGGAACGAGACATGTATGATTACATCATGATTGGCGGCGGTATCGTGGGTCTAGCGGCAACGAAAGCGCTCCACGATCAGCAACCGAACGCAAAAATCCTTCTATTGGAAAAAGAAAAGGAAGTGGCCGCGCACCAAACCGGTCATAATAGCGGGGTGATTCATTCCGGCATTTATTATAAACCGGGGAGTTTGAAAGCGAATTTTGCCACCGCCGGCAATCGGTCGATGAAAGATTTTTGCCGAGATCACGACATTCATTTTGAAACATGCGGAAAGGCGATCGTGGCAACTGAAGAGGAAGAGCTCCCCGTCATGGAGCATTTATATAAGCGTGGCCACCAAAATGGATTGGCAGTCGAAAAGTTGAATAGAGAGGAACTGGCGCAGGCTGAACCTCATGTCCGTGGGTTAGCCGCGCTTCGCATCCCGAGTGCCGGCATCGTCGATTTTAAAACCGTGACAAATAGACTCGCGGCGCTCGCTGAAGAAAGGGGGGCACAAGTACAACTGGGTGCCGAAGTTACCAACATCTCAGAAAAAGAAACCCATGTCAGCGTGGAGACTTCGAAGGGTTCTTTTACAGGAAAATATATTATTAACTGCGCCGGCTTACATAGCGATCGCGTTGCACGTCTGGGCGGATATCACACGGATATGAAAATTGTGCCGTTTCGTGGAGAGTACTATCAATTAAGGCCGGACAAGCGCAGTCTCGTAAACCACTTGGTCTATCCCGTCCCCAATCCCGATTTTCCGTTTCTCGGCGTTCATTTTACCCGGATGAGCAATGGGGAAGTGGAAGCCGGCCCGAACGCGGTGCCCGGATTGAATCGGGAAGGCTATCGAAAAAAAGATATAAACCTGCGTGATACGGTTGAAGTACTGACGTATGAAGGTTTCTGGCGTATCGCTCGTCAATATGCCAAAACAGGCATTGAAGAAATGACGCGGTCGATGAGCAAGGGAAAATTCGTCAAAGGTTTACAGAAATTGATCCCTGACGTACAAGCAGAGGATCTCGTCCCGGCGCCTGCCGGTGTGAGAGCTCAGGCTTTATCCAACGACGGGAAACTGATCGACGATTTTATGTTTATTAAAGGCAAAAGAAGTCTACACGTATGTAACGCGCCGTCCCCGGCTGCGACCGCCTCTCTTGAAATTGGGAAGATAATCGCGCGGCAACTCTCTTAATGAAGTCAAAGGGGGATCTCGTATTAGACAAGCGCTCAAAAAAATCAACGTCGTCTATACTGTGCCGGCGATTGTTTTGTTTTCCCTGACGGTATGGGGGCTTAAGTTCCCGGAGCAGATGGAAGAAACGATGTTGGGGCTGATGCATATACTCATTGAATCAGTTGGTTCTTTCTTTGTGGTCGCCACAGTTATTTTTATCGGGATTTGCTTTTATCTCGGTTTTGGGCGTTATCGTCATATGAAACTTGGTAAGGAAGGAGACAAGCCGGAATATAATTACTATTCGTGGATCGGTTTGTTGTTTGGCGCCGGAATGGGTGTCGGCCTGCTATTTTGGGCGGTTGCGGAACCCTTGTCCCATTATGTCGAACCACCGCCCGGCATGGACGCGGAGACACAATCAGTGGCAGAAGCCGGTTTATTATATAGTGTTTTTCATTGGGGGATTCACCCTTGGGCGATTTACGCTACGGTGGCGCTTGGTTTGGCCATTGCAAAATTTAAAAAAGACCTACCCGGGTTGATCAGCTCTGTTTTCCATCCGCTCCTTGGTGATCGTATCCATGGTGGCGCCGGGAAAACAATTGACATCATCGCGATTATCGGAACAACCATTGGGGTCGCCACAACCCTCGGCTTGAGCACTATGCAATTGGCGGGCGGCCTATCCGAAGTGTTTGGGCTTGAAAATACCCTCTTGTTGCAAATGTCGATCATCACGATTATTACCGTGGTCTTTCTCACTTCGGCCGTCACAGGTATCAACCGCGGTATGCTTTATCTAAGTGTCACCAGCCTGACATTGGCCGCCATTTTAATGATCGTTATCTTTTTATTAGGTCCTACGCTATTTTTAAGCGAGTATGTGACGAGCATGACAGGCGAATATGTGGCGAGTTTCATCCCACTCACATTTGAGACGATGCCATATGCGGACAATGAATGGTTGGGAGAATGGACATTTTTTTACTGGGCGTGGTTGATTTCCTGGAGTCCTTTTGTAGGCACATTTATCGCTCGCGTCTCTCGGGGCCGTACGTTGCAAGAATTTGTCATCGGGGTATTGTTCGTGCCTGCCTTTACATCGCTCATTTGGATTGTGGTTTTTGGCGGCACCGGCATCCATTTGGAACATATTCTCGGCGCGGATCTGGCAGAAACAGTGGTAGAAAGACCCGAAAGCGGGCTCTTTCTTATCTTGGAATCCCTGCCGTTCAACTTAATATTGAGCATAACGACCTTAATTGTCATTACGATTTTCTTTGTAACCTCAGCAAACTCCGCGACATATGTGCTCGGAGTGTTCTCCAGTAAAGGGGATTTTGATCCAAAAAACAAGGTGCTCATTACATGGGGGCTGCTCATTTCTGCGATTGCGGCAACCTTTTTGTTCACCGGAGGATTGGACGGTCTTGAAGCCATGGCGATCACAGCCGGTCTTCCGTTTGCGCTGTTAATCGTTGTGATGGTTTTTGCCATTTATCGCTATTTTCGCAAGGAGGGAGAAGCAAGGTAGAAAATAGTGGTCGTTGGCTACTTCTACCATTCGAAAAAGTATCAAACTCATCGTAACGACCGTGTAGCTGATCGCGGCTAATGTGAAGGTTGGAAAATGCGCGTTATTTTCATGGGGCAGTTCTTTTTGTAGCACGTTCAATATCATCGCCCCGGAAATAAAGGCGAAAATGATAGATAGAGTCAAAGGCGACAGCGACAGCCACATGCCCGCTAACCAGCCGACCACAATCCCCATTGCCAAAATGTACCTTCCCACACGGTTATAACTATTCTATCCTCTCGCCATAGATCATGGGCAACCGCGACAAAGTGAAGACCGATCGCCGTCGAATGAAACGTCGCCTGCAAGCCTTCTACTGCCGATGAAATGACAACAAAAGCAATCAACATATTATACACGGCGAAAAATCCGATTTGCACCCAAAAAAACGGCCCCCCCTCCTTCTCTATTTTCGTATTTACGTTGGGAGACTTCCTCTGCTTTCTTAATGCTGTAAAACGTTAACAGACCGATGAGTCCAAAAAAATAAAGTTCTGATTCCATCACAAATTCTTCGGCCTGCTCTCCCAATTCTTGCTGTTCTTCATGTAAAGAAGGAAGCACATAGACAAAAACATAAGAGACGGCTATCCCGACCGAGAAAGAAAGCATCGTAAACGACCAACTTGGGAGGTTGGAATGATGTGATTCGTGAGTAAGTGAATCGCAATGAATAAGATTCCTGTAATGACAGTCGCTATTGTCACACTTTCCCTCCTTCACTGCTATTCTCAGTTGGACTCATTTGGATTATACTATAAGAAGCGTTCGACCAGCATTTTATGGAACTATGAATTAGGATAAAACAACGGAACGACATAGAAGTAATAGATAAATATTTAGAACGTCTGACGATGAGGAGGAGCCGAGACTTGAATCATTATGCGAAAAAAATCGCTCACATTATTGATACAGTTGAAAAAGTAGTCGTCGGCAAGCGGCAGGCGATTGTGTTAACGTTAACGGCACTGCTTGCTCGCCGGCATGTGCTCATCGAGGATGTTCCCGGTGTTGGGAAAACAATGCTCGTAAAGGCGATAGCCCGCGTGACGGGAGCAGACTTCAAACGAATTCAATTCACCCCTGATTTACTTCCTTCCGATGTTACAGGGGTATCCATCTATAATCAGCATACAAACGCATTTGAATTTCGAGCGGGCCCGGTGCTGAGCCATATTTTGCTTGCAGATGAAATAAACCGTACATCACCGAAAACACAATCCGCGCTTTTGGAAGCGATGGAAGAAGGTAATGTGACCGTGGATGGGTATACCTACGAGTTGTATGAGCCGTTCTTTGTCATGGCGACACAAAATCCGATTGAGCATGGGGGTACCTATCCATTGCCCGAAGCACAACTGGATCGCTTTTTATTTCAAATAACGTTAGGGTATCCGAGCCAAGAGGAAGAATTGGACATGCTGGAACGCATGGGGAATGGCCACCCCATTGCCGAACTGCCGGCAGTTGTTGATATACGGGATGTCCGACAAATGCAAAGGGAAGTTCCGAACGTGTTTGTCAGCGAGGCGGTCAAACAGTACATTGTTGCCATTGTGCGTGAAACGAGAAACCTCGATCAAGTGGAGCTTGGCGTCAGCCCGAGAGGGACGATCGCGTTGCTGCGTGCCGCCCAAAGCTATGCGTATGTACAGGGGATGCCATACGTTCGTCCGGATGATGTGAAATTGTTGGCACCGTATGTGTTAGGGCACAGGCTAATCTTGGAAAGTGACGTGCTCGGTCCGCAAGGACAAGCACACACCTTGATCGAACGCATGCTCACTCGGATCGTTGTGCCGGTGACAAGAAAGGATATTGTCAAATGAAACATAGGTGGCGGCAGCTAATACGTGTGATTGCCGTACTTTTTTTGCTCGCGATTCTTTTTTGGTACGCGATGGTCCAGGGTGGTTTTGTAAGCTGGTTTCTTTTTTATAGCATATCGGTATTATTGCTGGCGGGGTTTTCTGTGGCAGCTTTCCCCCTTCGCTTTTTGCGCGCAGAACGTTCGATGACGAATCGACATCTGTCCCAAGGGGAAACGATTAAGGTTCAGGTAAGCATTTATAAAACGAGGCGATGGCCTTGTTTTTTCGTAGGGGTTCGTGATCGGCCTCCCCGGGGATTAACACTTGAAAGCGATCCGGGTGCTTTCTTTTTCATGTTGTTTTCACGGAAAAAAACTTATAGCTATCTTGTAAAAGCAGAAAAACGCGGTTCCTATACGTTTGATGCTTTACATGTGGAAAGTGGAGACCCTTTCGGGTTTTTGAAAAGTGATAAATATTTAGCTGCAATGAGTGAAATGCTCGTGTATCCGCGTATCAAACCATTGCCTTTCAACCTTCGAAACGAACGAGGTCGAAGGGCGAATACCGATCGCGCCGGCACTCAACGGTTGAGCCATGAGAAGTCGTCCAATTTTTTCGGTGTTCGTGAATATGTCGTCGGCGACCGCCTGTCAAGCATCGATTGGAAAGTTTCTGCCCGTCTCGGAAGCTTGGCAACGAAAGAATTTGATACGGAAGAAGGAAAAGGCTTTACGATTTTGATCGATACGCGAGCCTGCAGTGAACAAAACTTTGAAGCGGCTGTCGAATGGGCGGCTGCCAGTGTGAATGGTGTGTATGAAAAGCGTTCACGTTTAAATTTTGCCGCTTTGGGGGCAAAAATGGTTGTTACGCCAACAGGAAATAATCGTTCTCATATGCGTCAAGTGATGAAGGAACTGGCAAAAATCGAACCGTCGTTATCGAATGCCTCGGGCGAGTCCTCGAAGGCTCGGGAACCTTTGCCGAATACGTTCCGTTTTTTACAAACAGTCATCTATGCAGTTCCTGACATGAACACTGCTGTATTGCAAGAGATAAGGTACTTGCAGCAACAAGGATTTAATATTCTTGTTTTATATAATGAGCGGGAAGCTGTCCAACTCCCTTGGAAACAACGAGGAGTCCACTCATTCGCGATGCCGATAAAGTGAAACTTCCATCAGAGGGGGTTTTCCTCTGATGGTTTTAAGGAACGCCGGCTAAAACCGCCACGTCCTGTGTGTCGGAACAATCGGGGTGTTAGTCGCCCGTTTTTCCGGATATCAGACCTCGGAAGTCGGAAGCCCATTCTTCGCTTCCTGAAAAAGACCTTTTCCGACCTCTGGCCTCTGAAATCAGACTTCCGGAATTACGGTGCTTACCACCGGGATATATGAAGGAAGGAGGCGCCATTAATCGCACGTTTTATCTTTTTATTAAAACACCCTCAGGAAGGGATTGCCTACGTGCTCGCGTATTTCATGGTGGCAGAATGGTTGTATCCATTGCCGCAAATTAGCGATACCGGCTTTTTACCGTTCTTCCTTTTTATCGCCGCGATTTTCTTTGTCATTACCGCGATTCCCATGCATTGGCTCTTGCGCCTCGGCTTTTATGCACTTGTGATCACATATAGTTTGCACGTCCTGTTTATGCCCGGCACCTATATGTCGATCGATTGGTGGGCATTGTTTACAACGGAGATTTGGCAACAGAGTACACGCTTATTTAGTGGTGGATTGTTACAATTAAGTGATATGTATCGCAGTTTTTTGCTTATGTTACTGCTGGCAATGGTCAGTTACCTTGCCTATTACTGGGTCGTCATTGTTCGCCGGATTTTCTTTTTTGTTGTTACGAGCATCGCTTACATCGGCATCCTGGACGTGTTCACGGCCTATGATGGTTCGGGGGCGGTTGTTCGCCTCGTCATCATCGGATTTATTCTTTTTGCGTGTATGCGACTTTTGAGGCTTCAGTTGCGCTACTCGAACCTTGGTCGCGGACATTCGTTGCGCTATTTGGCGATCACGGGTGCCGTGATCGCCCTTGCCGTTCTGGTTAGCTGGCAAGCACCGAAATATGCGCAGCAATGGCCGGATCCTGCTCCTTATATTGAGCGAACGACAGGGGTGGATGTGAATAATTGGGCTGCTTCCCCTTCTTCCAACGGCGAGGAGACACGTAAAATCGGTTACGGTGAAGACGATGAACGGCTCGGTGGCGGATTCGTTACGGATGACATGGAAGTGTTTACGGCAAGAGCGGAAGCGTCTACCTATTGGCGAGGGGAATCGAAGCATGAATATACCGGCCATGGCTGGAGAAGCGAAGAAGATGGGGAATTGACCGAACAATCCGAAGGATACGTGGATTTATATGAAGCATCGACGGCAACGGAAACGCTTGAAGCAGATGTCGCTTATCATGATTCGCGCACGGGTGAAGGGGATTTGCTTTTCAGTCAAGGCGCATTGCAGGAAGCAAATGCAGAAATCGATGGCGACTATTCCGTATACATCAACGGTGAAAATGGCCGGTCCGAAGTTTGGCACAACGAAGAGGATACGAGCGATGTCGATGCGTTCAGCCTTACGTATGAACAGCCCGAGTTTCCCGTTGAGCAGATGAGAGATATAGATGCGGGGGATGCGCAACAAGATCCACAGGCGGTGATCGATAAGCACTTGCAACTTCCTGAGGAGCTCCCGGATCGGATCGGAGAACTTGCCGAAGAGCTTGTCCAAGATGAAACGAACCGTTATGACCGTGTGCGTGCCATTGAAAGTTATTTAAATGGTCCCACTTTTGACTATGAAACGACGAATATTCCGGTCCCGGACGACGGCCAGGATTATGTGGATCAGTTTTTGTTTGAGACGCAAGTCGGTTATTGCGACAACTTTTCCACGGCAATGGTCGTCCTGTTGCGAACGCTTGATATCCCGGCCCGTTGGGTGAAAGGGTTCACTGCCGGGGACGGAGTGAACATCGGCGATGATGGGTACAGGGAATTTGAAGTGACCAATGAAAATGCCCATTCATGGGTAGAGGTTTATTTTCCCGACGTGGGCTGGGTGCCGTTTGAGCCTACCCCCGGGTTTTCCAACACAGTTGATTTTGCTTCGGCAGACGTCGATACGGATGAAAACGACGAAGAGATGATGTTTGATCAGGAAGTCGACCAAGACATGGAAGAGAGAACTTCGGACGAGGAAGCAAACGTTGAGGAAGAAGATGCCGAGGAACATGGGGAAGAGCAAGCCTTGTTTCCATTTTGGTTGCTGGCAGGAATGGGTGGCGGTTTAGTATTGGGCGGTCTCTTCGCATTTAAATTTCGTGGGAAAATCATACAAAAGTGGTTGCGTAGACGGTACTTGGGCATGGACAGCGGGTCGATATTTATCCGCGCGTATGAATCACTACTGAGGTATCTCGATTGGACCGGCATGAAAAGAGCTGCACATGAAACACCGAGCGAATTTGCCGCGCGTGTTGATTTTCGTTTTGACTCGGAAAATATGCGTGCCTTGACGATGCTGTATGAAGATCTTTATTACGGGAATAAAAATACGGATCATATCCCGGAAAATACCGAACGACGTTGGACGCAACTTTTGGATAAAATTGAAAAAGGCCGTTAACAAGTTGCCAACGAGGGGTATGAATACCTAACGCTGGAA
The DNA here is from genome assembly GCF_003336365.1 of Salicibibacter kimchii. Taxonomy (GTDB): domain Bacteria; phylum Bacillota; class Bacilli; order Bacillales; family Marinococcaceae; genus Salicibibacter; species Salicibibacter kimchii. The sequence continues at coordinate 3,305,503 of NZ_CP031092.1, forward strand.
AGCGGAAGTGGCCGCAGGAGTTGTAAGATCGCCAAAGACAACTTTATCGAACTTCCATGAGGGTGACGAATCACAACCATTTATGCTGACATCGAAAACTACGAAAAATTGACCCTTTATACAGGGGCTGGTAAAATAATCATCATGATTGAATGAATTTGAGGTGCGCTTCATGGAGCAAAAAAAAGAAGAAATGAATGAAACCATTGCCGTCCTTGATTTTGGCGGACAATACAATCAATTAATCACCCGTCGTATACGTGACTTGGGCGTATACAGTGAACTCTATCCCAACACGGTGAGCGCTGACGAATTAGATGCGCTCAACCTCAAAGGGGTTATTTTTTCAGGGGGGCCGGGGAGTGCTTATATTGAAGGAGCGCCAGCGTGTGACCCTGCCATTTATGACCTCGGTGTCCCCATACTTGGCATTTGTTATGGCATGCAGTTGCTTACTCATCACTTCGGCGGGAAGGTGGAAGCAGCCGATCATCGTGAATACGGAAAAGCGAGGCTTGATGTAAAGGAGACTTCGGGGGTATTCGCGGGAACCCCTTCCGAGCAATCGGTTTGGATGAGCCACGGGGATCTTATTTTTGCCCCTCCCGAAGGATTTAACACCGACGCTACGAACCCTACGACGCCGGTAGCCGCAATGAGCAATCGCGACCGGAACATCTACGGGGTTCAATTCCATCCGGAAGTGCGTCATACCGAATACGGAAACGATATCCTCCACAATTTCATCTACGACATTTGCCAGAGCAAAGGCGAGTGGACGATGGAAAACTTCATTGACCTTGAAGTGGAAAAAATTCGCGCAAATGTTGGCGACCGGCGTGTTCTTTGCGCACTTAGCGGCGGTGTCGATTCATCGGTGACCGCGATGCTCGTCCACCGTGCCATCGGTGAGCAACTTACGTGTATGTTCATCGACCATGGTTTATTGCGAAAAGACGAAGGTACGCGTGTGATGGAAATGTTTGAAGGGAAATTTGACATTAACGTTGTAAAAATCGATGCCGCGGAACGCTTTTTAACGAAGCTGCAAGGCATTTCCGACCCGGAACAAAAACGAAAAATCATCGGCAACGAATTCATTTATATTTTTGAAGAAGAGTCATCAAAACTGGAGAACATGGATTTTCTCGCACAAGGAACCCTGTATACGGACGTGATTGAGAGCGGAACAGCCACAGCGGAAACGATTAAATCGCACCACAATGTGGGCGGGCTTCCCGAAGACATGAAATTAGACTTGATTGAACCATTGAACACGTTGTTTAAAGACGAAGTGCGAGAACTGGGCACCGAACTGGGATTGCCGGAAAGTTTTGTATGGCGGCAACCATTCCCGGGCCCGGGGCTTGGCATTCGAGTACTTGGGGAGATCACGGAAGATAAGCTGAAAATCGTGCGCGAATCGGACGCAGTCCTTCATGATGTTCTGGAAAAAGCCGGGTTGGATAAGGAAATCTGGCAGTTTTTCACCGCCTTGCCTGACATGCGAAGTGTTGGGGTAATGGGAGATAATCGTACGTATGATTACACGGTTGGCGTTCGGGCGGTCACATCCACAGACGGGATGACGTCTGATTGGGCGCGTATCCCTCATGAGGTTTTGGAGACGATCTCGACGCGGATCGTTAATGAAGTGCCACATGTCAATCGCGTTGTGTATGATATCACCTCAAAACCACCGGCGACTATTGAGTGGGAATAAATACAAAATGCCATCTCTTCGTTTTTCATGGGGAGATGGCTTTTTTTGTTAGGATGAAGAAATCGGTTTTTTCACCGATTTCTACTAAAGCGACTTCTGACCTCTAGAAGAACGCGAGAGCATTTTAATTGAGCAGATGTTTTGTTTTTTAAGTTTTGTTTCGTATATGGTTAATATATAACGATACGAGGAGGCAATAAAATGAACGTCGAAATATGGTCGGACATCGCTTGTCCGTTTTGCTATATTGGAAAACGAAAATTTGAGGATGGTCTGCAACAATTTTCCCGCCGTGACGACGTGAATGTAACGTTTAAAAGTTTTCAACTCGACCCCAATGCAGAAATAGAACAATCGCAAACGAACGCTGAGATGCTTGCAGGAAAATACGGCATGTCCGTGGAGAAGGCGAAAGAAATGACCCAACAAGTCGAAGACCAGGCGAAAGAGGTCGGTTTGGATTACAAATTGGAATCTTCCGTATTGACAAATACAAAAGATGCCCATCGCCTTACTCATTTTGCAAAAGAAGAAGGAAAAATGGAAGAAATGGTGGAGCGTTTGTTGCGGGCATATTTCACAGAAGGAAAACACGTTGGCGATCATGATACACTCGTCTCCCTTGCGGAGGAAGTAGGGCTCGTCGGGGGAGCTGTCCGTTCCATGCTGGACAGTGATCGGTATGAAGATATAGTTCGGGAAGAAATGCAAGAAGGGGCAGATATCGGTGTGCAGGGCGTGCCGTTCTTCGTCTTTAATCGCAAATATGCAGTATCCGGTGCCCAGCCGGCGAGTGCGTTTCTAGAGGTGCTGGAAAAAGTGCAAGAAGAAGAAAATGAAAATAAGATTAATATCGTCAGCCAAGGAGACAGTTGCACGGATGAATCATGTTAAATCTTGCTAAAACCGAATAATTCCGTTATGATCAATGCAATTATTCGGTTTTTATTGACAATGTACAACAATCATTGTAAAATGACGTCGTCATTAAAAGTAAATAGTTTCATATAATCGCGGGAATATGGCTCGCGAGTCTCTACTGGAACACCGTAAATGTTCCGACTATGATCGATATTTTTTTATTATCGGTCGTTATGCTCTGGGCAACGACCGTTTTTTATTTTATCTAAAGAGGGTGAACCCGTTGAAACATTATTTTCGTTTTGAGGAACATAACACAACATATGGCAAAGAGACACTGGCCGGGACCACGACGTTTTTGGCTATGGCCTATATTTTGTTTGTGAACCCGCTCATTCTAGGTGACGCGGGGATGGATATGGGCGCGGTTTTTGCGGCCACGGCCATCGCGGCCGCCATCGGAACGGCGATTATGGGTCTGTGGGGCAAGTATCCGATTGCTTTAGCGCCGGGAATGGGCTTGAACGCTTTTTTCGCTTACACGGTCGTTTTAGGGATGGGGATCGACTGGGAGATCGCGCTTTTCGGGGTGTTTGCCTCCGGTATTATTTTTATTATCCTAACGCTTTTTAAGCTTCGCGAAGTGATCATCAACGCGATTCCTGCGGAACTGAAATACGCGTCCGCCAGCGGGATCGGGCTATTTATCGCATTTGTTGGACTGCAAAATGCAGAAATCGTTGTGCCTGATGAATCCACCTATGTAGCGCTCGGTAACATGACGTCACCGACCACGCTATTAGCGATATTTGGGCTTGTCGTGACTGTCATATTTGTGGTGCTAGGATTTCGCGGCGGCATCTTTTACGGAATGGCGTTAACAGCCGTTGCAGGGGTCGTCACCGGATTTGTGGAGATGCCTTCTGCCATTGTTGATTCGATTCCGAGTCTCGCTCCCACATTCGGCGCTGCCTTTACCGGGATCGCAGAAGTGGAGTGGACATCGGCGATGATCATGCAATTGCTCATCGTTATCCTTACTTTCTTATTCGTCGACTTTTTCGACACGGCGGGAACGCTCTATGCCGTTGCCAACCAGGCCGGCTATGTAAAAAATAACAGGCTTCCGAACGCCGGACGCGCGCTTTTATCAGATGCTTCCGCCTCCTCTGTCGGTGCGGTTTTAGGAACTTCAACGACGACAGCGTTCGTAGAATCGACATCCGGGGTTGCTGCCGGCGGCCGGACAGGATTTACCTCTCTGGTGACCGCGGCTCTGTTCCTGTTGTCACTCTTTTTCTCCCCATTGCTCGCGGTAGTCACGGAAGCGGTAACGGCAGCGGCTTTGATCGTCGTTGGGGTGATGATGGCCTCGGCGCTGCGTTTGATCGAGTGGGACAAGATCGAAATCGCACTTCCAGCTTTCCTCACCGTCGTCGCGATGCCGCTTACGTATAGCATCGCCAACGGGATTGCACTCGGGTTCATGTTTTATCCAATTACAATGTTATTAAAAGGAGAAGGAAAAAAAGTGCATCCGATTATGTACGGGTTGTTTTTCGTCTTTGTTGGTTACATTTTCTTTTTGTAATAGGAAACCCGCATTTTTCTCTGGAAAAATGCGGGTTTTGTTCCAAGCATAAATCGTAACATAGGCGGAGATGCGGCGGTATAGTTTTGGACGATCAGGTAAAAGTAGAAGCAAAAGCCAGCAAATTGGTGCCAGTCGAAGGGTAGGGTTTAACGTGAAACGGTATAAGTTTTTTGTTTCATTACTCGTGTTATTGTTTTTGTACCCGAATGATTTAATGGCTGCTGAATTACCGATCCATTTACAAGAAGAGGGGTGGCGATTGATCGTTGACATATCTGATGCCAATAGTGATCGTTTGTGCCAACCCGGTGACATCGATATGTACGAGTTAACACTTGCAAACACGTCGGGCAGCAAAAAAAATGTAACGATGCACACGTTCGATCAATTGGACGATAGGCATCGTGACCATGGGTTAGCTGTAGAAGAAACAGACGTGCTACCAACGAATGCCTCCTTGGGTGTTCGGAATCTTCCCATCGCTCAAGATGTTGAAACGTTGGACGTTTTGATCCTCTGGCAAGAGGAAGCCGACGGGCAATACTTTAAACATCATTTTTCGGTTCCTTTACAAGACGCCGATTAGGAAATGGTCGTTCCATTCGGCAATGGCATTTCCGGTTTTAGTAAAACGACATCCCCTTTTTCCGGAACACCGCCAATGACAAGTACTTCGGAGGTGAAGCCGGCTATTTTACGAGGGGGGAAGTTAATAATCGCGACTACTTGCTCCCCGATTAATGTGCCCGGTTCGTAACGCTGTGTGACTTGAGCACTTGATGCTTTAATGCCTATCTCGTCCCCGAAATCAATATCCATCGTAATGGCGGGGATTTTTGCGCCGCTGAGGTGTGCGGCTTTTAAAACGGTTCCGACACGCATGTCCAGTTTCATAAAATCATCGATCGTAGCCAAAGGGATCACTCCTTGACGAAAAATAATGAGGCAATTGGATAGGGGGCTTCGATTTAAATTGAGTGCTCGAAACCGTGAGAACGCAAAGGAACACCGCCACATTGGTCGTTATGACCTTCCCCTCTATGGTCACCCCGAACACCGGATTCCAATATAAATAAACGCAGCCCCCCCTGATTGAGGAACTGCGTGGGTTCACAATGATTATGTAGCTGGTGGAGCTGGTGGGAATCGAACCCACGACCTCTTGTCTGCCAGACAAGCGTTCTCCCTCTGAACTACAGCCCCGATCCGATTGGCAACAATTAATAATATAACAGGAAAGACAGACGAGCGTCAAGAAGTTTCACGGATTTTGTCGTCCGGAAAGGAACTTTCCTGTCTATTTATCTTTTACAGCTACAAACCGAAGCCTGACATAATCGGCGAACCATGTGTCGTCATCAACAAGTGCCGGTTCTGCATAGGTGATCGTTCGTTCCAGCACAAATTCCCGTTCCTCTTCGCTAAGGGTATCCAAAAGTGGATCAGCAAAGTTTCGCATCCAAGATTTAAGCCCCTCCGGTCCGTTGTTTAAAGCTGTTGGCCGTTGGAACTGAGCCATTTGCTCAACGGTGAATCCATTTTCTTCGAGCAACGTTGCATATTCTGCTAGACTTGGGAAATACCAAGGAAATACGGCAGGCATCGGTTCCTGTCCGATTTCGACAAACGCCATATTGATCGCGGCGATAATGGTAGCGATATTTTCTTTTGCACCCATTTCACCTATAAATCTTCCTCCCGGTTTCAGCGCCTTTGATACGGAAGAAATGACTCCTTGCGGCTCCGTCATCCAATGAAGAGCGGCATTGGAAAATACAGCTTCCACAGGCTCGTCCAAATGAAAATTCGTTGCGTCGGCTTGGATAAAAGGAATCTCCGGGTATTGTTTTTTCGCTTCCTGAAGCATTGCTCCCGAGTTGTCAACCCCGGTCACGTTCGCACCGGATTCTGCTATTTTTGCTGTCAGGTGCCCGGTTCCACACCCCAAATCAATGATATTTTCGCCCTTTTTCGGAGCCAGCCATTTTATAACATCCTCTCCATAGTAGAGAATATATTGGGCCGTGTTATCATAAAGGGTTGGATCCCATATCTTAGCGGCAATTTGCTGTTGATCAGTCAAAGTGGAGAACTCCTTTCAAGAGCGATTATGGTATCTTTATTATAGTGAAGATACAGGAAACGTCGAAAAAAATCAACGTCTCATTGGAAAAAAAAGAGGTGATCTAACACGATGAACACGGTTTGTGTCTTTGCAGGTTCTAATGCCGGGGAACGAAAAACTTATGCCCAAGAGGCCCGCAACCTTGGCCGCTGTTTATTGGAAAATAACATCCGGCTTGTCTATGGCGGTTCCAGCATTGGTTTGATGGGAGAAGTAGCAAATGAAATGCTCACCTCCGGCGGTGAAGTAATTGGCGTGATGCCGAAAGGTTTGTTCCGCGGGGAAGTCGTCCACCGATCACTGACAAAGCTTGTCGAGGTAGATGGCATGCACGAGCGGAAGGCGAAAATGAGTGATCTTTCTGATGGTTTTATTACGTTGCCGGGAGGAGCTGGAACGTTTGAAGAGCTATTCGAAATTTATAGCTGGGCGCAAATCGGGATCCATGACAAGCCTATGGGCCTTTTAAACGTGGAAGATTACTTTTTGCCACTTTTGAATATGATCCAATATAGCGTGCGAGAAGGTTTTTCTAACGAAGATAATCTCGAATTGCTCACGGTTGATGCCTCCCCACAAAAACTTCTGGAAAAAATGGCACCCTATCAACGTCCGCACTTGCGTCCAAAGTGGAAAAATAGAAATGATGATGAAGACTAGAAGTAGATGCCATTAAAGATAGGAATACCCATCGATTCGGTTTCATAGATTTGCTAGTGAAGGGGCACACTAGTAGTCTAAGGAGATGATCGTTGTGGAAGAAGGGTCCATTCGGTCGCGAACAATCAAAGAGATTCGCCAAAAACGATTAAAACGCAAGTTTTATACGTACACGTTCGTTTTTTTTATCATCGTTTTGACGATCTTTTTTTCCTTGAATTACATTGGCGACTTAACCCAGCAACAGACACTGGAAACGAACATCCAAACGGAAACGGATTGGCCGGTGTTTTTGTATGAATATATAGGAAGCGGATCGAATTATAGCTGGGGCGGGAATCCGAATTTTTATCTCGCTAATACTGGACAAGATTATTACTTAATTCAAGTCGAGCAGGATAATCGTACTGTGGAGCAAGTAACACCGTTGGAAGATCGGCGTACATTTGAAGTTGTTTATGAAAATTATGAGATAGAATAGAGAAAAACAGAATGCTTTAATTTTATGGATACATCCTGTATTATAATAGAGATTGAGATCAATGGACGGAAAGGAGGGGTTGTGTTGCCACAAAGGAGCGCCGTTGTCGTGTTTAGCGGCGGACAAGATAGTACGACCTGTTTATTTTGGGCGTTGGCACGTTTTGAAAAAGTATACGCGGTCACATTTTCCTACGGACAGCGGCATGATGAGGAAATAGAAGTCGCTAAAGGAATCGCTGCTGATGTCGGAGTCGAGCACGAGGTGCTCGACATGGACTTGTTGAACCAACTGGCGCCCAACGCACTCACGCGGGACGACATTGAAGTGAGCGAGGGAGCGGAAGGCGAGTTGCCGAGTACGTTCGTTCCCGGACGTAATTTGTTGTTTTTTTCTTTTGCCGCGATATTCGGCGAACAACGAGGCGCCAAACATATCGTCACTGGTGTGTCAGAGACGGATTATAGCGGTTATCCGGATTGCCGAGACGGTTTCGTAAAGTCGCTAAATGTGACACTCAATTTAGCAATGGATGATACGCTTGTTTTGCACACCCCCCTTATGTGGTTGGATAAAGCCGAAGTGTGGAAATTGGCCGATGATTTAGGGCAGTTACAGTATATCCGGGACTACACGCTCACGTGTTACCAAGGTATTCGCGGCGACGGCTGCGGCGAATGTCCGGCGTGTAAATTACGCGGGCAAGGGCTTGAAACGTATTTGAACAGCAAGGACAGGGATGCGTAATGCTGCAACAGTTTTACCCGCAAGTTTTTCATGACTATAGGTACGAGTTGAATAAGGACATGCAGATCGCTGCCGCCCATTTTATTGATCACAAAGATGCAGGGCGTTGCAGGGAGACGCATGGGCATACGTATTTTATTAATATCACGATCGCGGGAGACACGCTTGATGATTCGGGATTTCTCGTGAATTTTAAAACCTTGAAAGAGGAGATTCACAGCGTCTTTGATCACGCGCTTTTAAACGATCACCCCTCCTTTGCAGATGGGTTGCCAACGACAGAAGTGGTAGCCCGCGTGTTTTGGGGAAAAATCGATGAACGCTTGGCAGCCCAAGAGAACCGACCGTATTGCCTGCAAGTGCTGGTGCGTGAAACGCCTACCAGTTACGCGATATACCGTCCAAAGCGAGATGAGCATCGATGAGTGGAAAAATTCCTGTTTTAGAAATTTTTGGCCCTACAATTCAAGGCGAAGGGATGGTTGCTGGCCAAAAAACGATGTTTGTTCGCACCGGCGGTTGTGATTATCGGTGCGCCTGGTGTGATTCTGCTTTTACGTGGGACGGGAGCCAAAAAGCGACGCCTATGAATGCCTCGACCATTATGGAAGAACTCGAACGGATCGGAGGCGAGCGTTTTTCGCACGTGACGATTTCCGGTGGCAATCCCGCGCTTCATACCGGCATTGCTGCACTTGTGAAACTTTTTCAAGAAAAAGGGATCGCCTCTGCTGTAGAGACACAAGGTTCCTTTTGGCAGGATTGGTTGTTGGCCGTTGATGAGGTGACCGTTTCCCCGAAGCCGCCCAGTTCAAAAATGGGGACCGACTGGTCTCGGCTTGACACATTCATGAAACGTTTAGCGGAAGAGCAAGCGGGGCACCATAGTTTAAAAGTCGTTATTTTTGATGAAAAAGACCTAGCCTACGCTACACAGGTACACGAGCGTTATCCCGACGTGCCCTTTTATTTGCAAGTCGGCAATGATGATTTGGAAGCCCTCGAGCCGGCAAGATTGCGTGATCACCTACTGGAAAAATATGAATGGCTCGTTGCGAAAGTCATGGAGGAATCGCAATTGAACGATGTTCGTGTGCTGCCGCAAATCCATGCGCTTTTATGGGGAAATAAACAAGGGGTGTGAAGGAGTTTAGCGATGACAGAAGAAAACGATGCTCAGTTGTCCCATCTTGGTAATGAAGGAACGACCTATACGTTTGAATATGATCCGGGGCTGCTTGAAACCTTTGATAATCAGCATCCATACCGGGATTATTTTGTGAAATTCAACACACCCGAATTCACGACGCTTTGTCCACTCACGGGCCAGCCGGATTTTGCGACGCTTTATATCAGCTATATTCCCGATAAAAAAATGGTGGAGAGCAAGGCGCTGAAACTTTATCTGTTCAGTTTTCGCAACCACGGCGATTTTCACGAGGATGTGATCAATATTATCGTGAATGACCTTGTCGAGGTAATAGCCCCGAGATATATTGAAGTATGGGGGAAATTCACGCCGCGCGGCGGAATCTCGATTGACCCCTACGTCAATTACGGAAAACCCGGCAGTAAATACGAGAAAATGGCGGAGCAACGGTTGCTGTATCATGACATGTACCCGGAAACAATTACAAATCGGTAATGGGAAGCAGGCTGGGAGAAGGATCCGGCCTGTTTTTTGGGCTTGCGGACAACCTCTGGCATACGCGGACGCTGTATTCAGAAAATATACCTGGTTTTTCGGAACGAAACCTTCTTTATTCGATCGGCTCATCATTTGGAACAGAGTGGTCTTACTCGGGGTGTTGGCACGAGTATTCGGAAAAATACGGTTTTAACTGGAAAGCTCATGATCATCTTCTCGGTCACGGCTCCCCCCTTATTATCTTGATCGTTTAATTCTTCCCCTAAAGTGATCTTCTTCGATCCCTTTATCCGTTGGTTCCGTTTCGATTTTCGCCTCATCCTGCTCCGCTCCGTCCTGCATATTATCCTCAGCCGTCCCTCCGTTACATGCCCCTAATACTCCTACCAAAAAAATGCATGCTAGCGTGCCATACAATATTTTTGTAAACAACATCCCCCTTGTCTTCAATTATTGTTTTCAGTTTCTCTCCGCCGCTCTGAAGTATACGTATTTGCTGATGTAAAATGATGTATATTATTGGAGATCCATGCAACACTAAACGTCAGCGGAGGAAGAAATTTTACTTATATCGAATCGACTCAATTCCATAGGAGAGATTTTATGGTAACAAGGTTAGACCCAGTCGAAGTTCTTGTTGTAGGAGCCGGTTGGGCGGTGGTGTTGTCAGCGCAGAAGTGACAAAAGCCGGTGTTGACCGGGTTTACATTTACGAATACACGGCTGTTGCTCTTATCGGAAATTGGAGAGCCTTATAATCCGGATACAGGTGAAGGAATTATAGGGAAAAACTTTACCGGGCACTCCCTGTCATTTCTCGGTGCTCGTGGTTTTTTCAATGATCGCAAATTTAATCTCCATATGGGTGCCGGGGCTCTAGGTGCTACGATCAGCGATTTTACGGCTGATAACTTCGATCATACCGATTTAGATTTTCTCCACGGAGGAGAAGTGTATATTGGGCAAAATGGCGATCGCCCCATCGATAACAACCACGTGCCATCTGATATTCCCGAGTGGGGCGCTGAGTTCAAGGAAAATTCCCAGTTTTATTCGAATCGAAACCTGACCGTCCAAGTGCAACCCGCGACATTGCCTTGGGGGTATAATTATATGGATCTGGACCCCACGTATATCGATAACTATGGGGATCCTCTATTAAGAGTAACCAATGAATATACGGATCAAGATCGCAATTTAATGCGTTATTGTATGGATAGATGCGAAGAGATTATGGAAAAAATGGGAGCCGACATCTTAGATGCAGACGAGATTCCCGAGGAGTTCGGTAATGTTTTCTTCGGTCAACATTACGCTGGCGGCGTAATCATGGGGGACGATCCGGAACATTCAGCTGTCAACAGTTACTTACAGATGTGGGAGGCAGAGAATTTATTCGTTGTCGGAGCATCAGCTTTTCCGCACTTCGGGAATCACAACCCGACGGGAACAGTGGGCGCGTTAGCTTACCGATCTTCCGAGGGTATTGAAACATATCTCCATGATGCAGGCGGTTTATTGGTACAAGAAAAAATACAATGAAAAAACACGTATAGCCTTGTTGAATTCAGAGAGATCTGTGCGACTTGCCCGGTGTCTCTATTGTTGGGTGTATACTTTACGAATGCTTGAAAAATCAAGTCGAAACAAAAAATTTATAATTGCACACTGCTATTTTATCTAGTATCATTTCCACCTATGTTGTTTTTAGGAGGATAAGATAGTGAATCAAAAATTAGACTGGCCCGTGTTTGCCATTAGTGGAGGAGCACTTGTTCTTTTTGTGATCGTCTCTTTGGTGAATGCAGGGGCTGTAGCTGATATGGTGGATATGTTGTTTGGATGGGCAACATCCTATTTTGGTGCTTTTTGGCAAGTATTTATGGTACTTGTTTTTGCAGTCGCGCTTGGATTAATGATCTCTCGATATGGGAACGTCCGTTTAGGGGTTCAAAATCGACCCGACACGAATAATTTTAAGTGGATCGCGATGATCGTTACAACATTGATGGCGGGCGGAGGTGTGTTTTGGGCTGCTGCCGAACCGATATATCATTTTTTGGAAACCCCACCAATGTATGGGGATGTGCCTCCTGCAGAGGACGCGACCATCGCACCCGCGTTGGCGCAATCATTTTTGGATTGGGGCTTTTTAGCATGGGCGGTAAATGGCACGCTCGTTACTGTCGTTGTTATGTACGGACAGTCAAAAGGGATGCCGTTGAAACCAAGGAGTTTACTTTTTCCTATTTTTGGCGAAAAGATTATGCATAGAAGTGTGTTGGGGACGTTCGTGGACGCTTGTGCCATCGTAGCTGTCGCCGCCGGGACAATTGGTCCCATTGGTTTTCTAGGACTGCAGGCAGCCTATATGATGGATGATTTATTTGGGATCCCAAACACCTTAACCACCCAATTAGTGGTTGTTGCTGTCCTTATATTGATCGCCGCGATATCTGCTATGACGGGTATTCATAAAGGTATTCAATTTTTGAGTCGTTTTAATGTTATTTTTGCTCTATTTCTAAGCGTGGTTATCTTACTGCTAGGCCCCGGAAGGTTTATCATTGATAGCTTTATCGGTTCCTATGGCATCTATATTCAGGATTTCTTAAAGCTTGCTTTCTATAGAGGCGATGAAGATTGGTTATCCCAATGGACCTTATTCTTTTGGGGCTGGTTCATCGGTTACGCGCCGATGATGGGGATATTCATCGGCCGGATTTCTAATGGCAGAACGCTTCGTGAATTGTTTTTAGCTGTGATCATTATTGCTCCGCTCGTGATGAACTTTTGGTTCACAGTGATAGGTGGAACAGGGATATTCTTTGAACAGCAAAACCCAGGCTCCGTTGGAGGTCCTCTCGGGGAAGTAGGGTTAGCCGCGTCCATTAACGCAATCGTCACTCAGTTACCCTTAGGGTTTTGGATTGCAGCGGCCTTCCTGGTTGTAACGGTGGTCTTTGTGGCAACGACAGCGGATACGATGTCTTATACGATATCGATATCCATTACGGGAAGAGACAATCCCCAAAAAGGGGTACGCATTTTCTGGGCTGTTATCATGGGCGCTGTGGCATCGGTTCTAATTGTACTTGGCGAAAGCAGTGTTGATGCCTTGCAATCCTTTATCGTTGTGACCGCAGTACCTGTCTCACTTATCTTGTTACCGGTGTTATGGCTTGCTCCGCGGGTGGCAAAGAAAATGGCAAAAGATCAAGGGATAAAATAATGCGAAAAGGGGAGTGTTCAAGGGGCAAATCTTTTTTGATTTGCCCCTTCTATATGACATCGTCGCCTCAATCGCGCCATCAGGTATGACCATTGCTCCATCAAGAAAACATCAGCAAGTGTCCAGGCAATTGTCTACGGTACTAGCGAACTTTTTAAACGAGCATCCATGTGTAGAATATTACAGAACTTAGAGCGAGAAAGCCTACTTCTTTAGATGTGGGATGAATCGCTTCTTTCCAGGATAAATCGCATGACAAACCAAATGTATCAAAAAATGACGGAAACAAATACAACGTTCGCAAATTGGTTGCTTGGGTTTGAAGATTTAAAAACAGGCACCTCTAATTGGGGTAATCTTCCTTCTAGTGGTGTCATAATGAGGATTTCGGACGTTCTCTTCGCGGAAGTTAATAGTAACCGTGCCTTCTATTTTTGATATCTCAACCATTGGGTGGAGATCTGGCACGTTTTCTAAATCTGGCGCCAACAACGATGGGGATCACTTATTTCAGCCGTCCTGCACTAGTGTTGTGGGAAGAGCAACACCGCCTGTAAGGTATATGTGCCATAGTGGGCAGAACAAAACAGGACGAGGGGATGGCACATCTCTGAACTAAAGGCTCGTTCAAAACAGAAATGGATTGCGAACGTAATAGCACTTTAGAATCCCATTGCTTTAGCCGCGGGAGTGTCAAGTGAATCACTTGTCATTTTTTTCGTATAAATGGTAATACTAGGGAGACGAGGGGGGATTAGAATGCCTGCCATTCAATCGGTAGCAACGGCGATCCCGCCATATGAGGCGTCGCAAACGGAAATCGCAAATATGGTCCGTTCACTATTCGCAGCGGATTTCACAGATATTGATCGATTGCTGAAAGTATTTGATCATGGACAAATTGAAACAAGACAGTTTGTGAATCCGTTGGAGTGGTATCAAGAACCCCACAGTTTCGGAGAAAAAAATGAAGCATTCATAGAAAATGCCGTTCAATTGGGCACTGAAGCTGTTGAGAAGTGTCTGAAAAAAGCTGGGGCGAATCGAGAAGATATAACGGCATTTATCTCAGTGACTAGCACAGGTATTGCCACACCTTCCATTGAAGCGCGCATTATGAATCAGTTGCAGCTGCCGTTACATATGAATCGTATTCCCTTATGGGGACTAGGATGCGGTGGCGGTGCCGCCGGTTTGGCACGTGCCTACGAGTATTGCCTGGCCTATCCGGAAGCGCAGGTGCTTGTTCTTTGCATCGAGTTGTGCAGTTTAACGTTTCAGCACGGGGATCGTTCGAAGAGTAACCTCATCGGGACGTCTTTATTCTCCGATGGTGTCGCCTGTGCGCTTATCGTAGGGGATAAGGTGCAACTAAGCAACCACACGCACCCGTACATCACTAATACCCAAACAACATTGATGCCGGATTCCGAACGGGTGATGGGATGGGATGTTGGTGATGACGGCCTTCATGTTGTTTTCTCCAGAGATATACCTTCGATTGTCCATTCATGGGTTGGACCGAATATCGATCAATTTTTGGAACGGTTGGGGAAAAATTATAAGGACATCACGGCACTTGTGGCCCATCCGGGCGGGAGAAAAGTATTGGAAGCTTATGAAGATACATTGGATTTGCCGCCGTCTCTTACGGCTCACGCAAGAAAAATCCTTGCAAAGCACGGAAATATGTCGTCGCCAACAGTGTTGTATGTACTTGAAGACATATTGCACCGGAAATATCCAAAGGGCACGCAAGGTCTCGCGACTGCCCTCGGCCCTGGATTTAGTTCCGAATTACTTTGGCTGGAATGGAGGTAAGTGAATGTTACTGTTTGTGCTTTTATATCTTTGGGTTATTTTCCAAAGATGTTTTGAGCTATGGGTAGCCAGAAAAAATGAAGCCTGGATGAGAGCAAGAGGAGGCGTTGAACACGGCAGCGAACATTTTTCGTGGATGGTTGTGTTACATAGTGCATTTCTGGTATCGCTATTGTTTGAAGCGTATTATAATCAGTTTGTCCTGATGCCCGGGTGGCCGGTGTTGCTGATTCTATTTCTCGGTGCACAAGGATTGCGCGCGTGGGTAATGGGCTCCCTCGGGCGTTTTTGGAATTTAAAAGTGATGGTGTTACCCGGTGAATCGATCATTCAAAAGGGTCCGTATCGTTGGTTAAAGCATCCGAATTATCTCGTGGTAATGGCGGAAATTCTGCTGTTGCCGCTGATTTTTCAAGCGTACGTAACGGCTGTTGTTTTTACCATTGCAAACGCGTGTATGCTCTTTTTTGTTCGAATTCCCGTCGAAGAACGAGCGCTCAACGATTATCGTAGTGTCGAAACGCGCGAAAAATAATGCTTCCAGATAGCGGATATTCATGATATATTTCTGCGGAATATAATCATGATTTGGGAGGGTTGAACGCCTTGGGAAGTTTTTTGCTTGAAAATGCCTGGACGTTGATTTTCATTATTTTAATGATCAACGTTGCTTACGTTAGCTTGTTCACGCTTCGCATGATGTTAACGCTGAAAGGGGTACGCTACGGGGCCGCGGTTGTCGGGATGGCGGAGATCACGATTTATGTGACCGGCCTTGGCCTTGTGCTCGATAACATGACCTCTGTCCTTCATGTTATGGCTTACGCCTTAGGGTTCGGTATTGGTGTCATTGTCGGGATGAAGATTGAAGAAAAGCTGGCATTAGGGTATATTGCCGTTAACGTCATTACGAAAGAATATGAACCGGACATCCCGAATCGTTTGCGTGACAAAGGCTACGGTGTGACAAATTGGATCGCCTACGGAAGAGAAGGCGATCGCATGATGATGGAGATATTAACTTCCCGAAAATCAGAAAGGGATTTATTTGAAACGGTGAAATTGCTTGATTCCAAGGCGTTTATCATCTCGCATGAACCGAAAAATTTCCATGGCGGTTTTTGGGTAAAAGGAGTACGACGATAATTGGGGAAAAAGATAAAGTATGACGTTGGCGAAAACGAAACGATTGCAGAATGTTTAGATAGAATCGCAAGAGACGGGTACCAGCCGGTACGCAGGATTGAAAAGCCCGTTTTCCAGAAAGAGAAAGGTGATGTTGAAGTCGCGGGACAGCGGATCCAATTTGAGGTGAAGAAGAAATAGAGAGACTTAGCTTGGGTATTTTCCCAAGCTTAATTTTTTCTTTAGTAAAGTAAAGGGTTCTATGTTATTATAAAACACGGTTTATTTATATTTAAAAAAATGAGGGGGGAAGTTGTCTTGTTGAATGCGGTCATCATTTCCGTTCTTGTCTTAGTCGTTCTTAGTTTGCTGCGAGTGAATGTCGTCCTTTCCCTTCTGGCAGCCGCCCTCACGGCAGGTCTAATCTCCGGGATGTCTTTGCTTGATACGACGAATTTGCTCGTATCGGGGATGGGCGGGCAAGCGGAAACGGCGTTGAGTTATATTTTGCTTGGCGTTTTCGCCGTCATGATTGGTTATTCAGGCATTACCGGCTTTTTAGTAAAAAACTTGATACATGCATTGAAAGGAAAGAAAGCTTTTTTGCTTTTAACGATTGCTGCTGTAGCTTCTCTTTCACAAAATTTAATTCCGGTCCATATCGCTTTTATTCCTATACTGATTCCGCCTTTATTGCAATTGTTTGATAGGATGAAGCTTAATCGAAGAGGAGTGGCCGTATCGCTTACCTTTGGTTTGAAGGCGCCTTATGTCATGATACCGGCAGGTTTTGGTTTGATATTTCATGGCGTGATCGTAGATGGAATGAATGACAATGGCATGTCTGTGGGCTATGCAGATATCCCGTTAGCGATGTTCATCCCCGGTTTGGGAATGGTTGCCGGTTTATTATTCGCCATTTTTATCAGTTACCGAAAAGATAAAGAACCTCGTGACGTCGACATGGCCAATCAAGAAATGGCTGTAAATATGAATGAAGAACTTGCATTTACGAAATTTCACTTCTTCACCATTATAGCGATTATCGGAGCATTTGCCGTTCAACTGATTAGCGACTCCCTCATTCTTGGTGCCTTGGCAGGGATCGCTTTGATGTTCGTGTTTCGCGTCATTCCGTTCAAATCAGGAGATACAATGGTGAACGACGGAATAAAAATGATGGGGATGATTGCTTTTGTCATGCTCATCGCTTCCGGGTATGGAACAGTGCTGGAAGAGACGGGAGCGGTGGATCGGTTGGTGGCTTCTACAACGGAGATGCTCGGGGACAACATGTTGTTGGCGGCTGCCATGATGTTGCTTGTAGGTACGGTCATAACGACTGGAATTGGTACATCTTTTGGCACGATCCCCATCCTGGCAACCTTGTTCGTCCCTTTAAGCATAACCATGGGTTTTTCGCCGTTAGCCACAGCAGCATTAATCGGGACGGCCGGCGCGATCGGCGATGCTGGCTCGCCATCATCAGACAGCACGCTCGGGCCGACCGCCGGGCTGGGGGCAGACGGGAATCACAATCACATCTGGGACACCTGTGTGCCGACGTTCTTGCACTTTAATATTCCATTGTTTATCTTTGGCTTGGCGGCGGCGATGATACTGTAAGTGAGATATGATTAGATATTCGGGATGTTCTCCATCACTTTATCCATAGTGAACGAGATACAAGGGAGAATCCTGGATGTGATGGGTTCATCCTGATGATAAATATTTGCCAGTTCATAGGTGTCTTTTTTAAGGACATGTTGTTCAAGGATTCCCAGTTCGGGCTCCACTATCCAGTATTCGGGTATACAAAAGCGGGCATATGCCTGGAGTTTATCCATTTTATCCCGCTTCAGGGTGGAAGGAGAGAGGATTTCAACGACTAAATCGGGCGGGCCTTCTATGCCTTTTCTGCTAAGAATGTTCAGGCGGTCTCGATGAACCATTACGATGTCGGGCTGGCGAACTTCTGAGTTGGATAAAATCAAATCAATTGGAGCATATAAAATAAAATATTCATTCTCACAAGACGCACTTATTTTTTTATTAAGCTCGTAACTAATCAGTTGATGGCGTGTGGATGGAACCGGACGCATTAATTCCAATTGACCATTTACCAGCTCATAGCGATTGCCATCGTCCAAAGCAGCATAGTCATTGTAAGTTAGCACTTGTTCACGCACAGAAGGGTGCTTATCCTCCTTTTTCGACATGAGTACACGCTCCTTCTTTTTAAATGATTATAACATAGTTAATTAGTAGTGATGCTAGGGCATTAAACGGTCACCGGCTCATTCCTTTCCCCGCAAGTAGAAAAGATCTCAGTCCCCCTACATAGGTGTTTCTGTTATAGCATTTATTCCATTTGTAGAATCTCCCGGTGGAGCTATTGTCGGTGCTCTTGTGGGTTTGCCTATTATCTCAGCAGCATTAACCGGCATGTTAGGCAACTGGATTTCAGTGATGCTTATTATTCTACTTTTTAATGCTTTGCTGATGAGGTTTCGCGATCGCACATCAAAAAATGACGGGTTTATTCAAAACCGGGTAAGCAAATCGAGAGAACGTTATGAAAAATATGGTGTGCCTGGCGTTGCAATTCTTGCTCCATTGGTTGCTTCTGGTCATATTGCTGCCTTTGCTTCACTCGCTGCAGGCGCAGACAAAAAGCGAGTTATTGTCTGGCATACTGTAAGCATTGGTATTTGGGGCGTGCTTGGTGGCTTATTTGGGGATTATTTACACTATGAGATCATGCAATAACATGGAGGAGCGAGTGAAATGTCAGCGATCTTAGTAGTAGATAAAGAATTCTAGATTGATTTTGCGGAAAAGTATTGATTCTAACGTGACGTCATGTATTATAGTTATTGGCCAAGAGAAAATTTTATGAAAAATGGAGTGGGGAAATGAACTGGTTGCGGTTATTATTGAAAAGAAAGTTAATCGTTGGTCTGCTGTCCATCTTTGTTTTATTGTTTGGTCTTTTTGCCAGCAATGATGTCGACATAGAGATGATGCCCGGCATGACGATGGACATGGGCATGGTTCAAATTGATGCAGGCGACCTGAACACGCTGGATATGGAAGAGACCGTCATTAACCCTGTTGAGGATCGACTGGATGAAATTGAGACGGTTGATACATATGAGACAACGATCACCCTCGGCAACGGTTCGATCATGATCATGTTTGAAGAAGGGGAAGGGGATGATGCCTTCGCCGAATTAGATGCTGCCATGAATGAACTGGAAAACGAGATAGCTGACATCAACAATGTTTTTTCCATGCAAGCTTCCATGAATCCTCCCTATGAATTGAATTATGATTTATACGGAGCAGACAGTGAAGAGTTGGCGTATGTATCTGAGGAAGTCATACAACCACGACTCGAGTCGCTTGCTGAAGTTAGAGATGTAGATGTGGCGGCTGAAGACAGCCAAGAACTCATCATTGAATTGGACCATGAACAATTGCAGGAAGATGGGGTTGATCCCCAACTAATCGCCCAACTTTTCCAGGAGGAAAACCAGAACAGGGCCATTGGGGAATTATCGGAAGAAGACGATGAACCTCGTTTAAGATGGGACGGCACGATGCTTAGCGTGGAAGATATCGAAGATTTGCAGATATCGACCGCTAATGGACCGGAACCGTTAGAAGAATATGCGTCCATTGAGATAGCCCAGGCGGATACAACAACTACCGCGTGGAAAAACGGGGAAGAAGATTATGTATTTTTGCAAATCGGACGGTCTGACGATGCGACCGAGGTGGAAATGACGGAAGCGGTGCGGGCAGAGGTTGAGGACATGAAAGCAGAGGGACTGCCGGAAGACGTTGAGCTCGAAGAAATGTTAGCCACGGCCGATTATATCACGAATGACCTCCGCGACATTCAGACGAATGTGTTATACGGCGGGCTTCTGGCGCTTTTGGTATTGTTCACTTTTCTAAGAAGCTTTCGTGCCACGGCGATTGTGGGCATTTCCATTCCCTTGTCTCTTTTGCTCACATTTTCAATAATGTGGCTCATGGACTACAGTATCAACGTGATGACACTCCTCGCCCTCGGGTTGGGCATCGCGATGATGGTGGATGCCTCGATCGTCATTCTGGAGTCCATTTATCGCAAACTGCAGCAAGGTCTCCCTAAAATTGAAGCCGTGATCGAGGGCACAAAGGAAGTATCAACCGCCGTTCTGGCATCGATGCTGACGACCGTTGTCGTGTTCCTGCCAATCGGTATTTTAAGCGGGGACATTGGAGAATTCATTATGATGTTGGCGATGGTCATCATTATCACGCTCGTCAGTTCCGTGGTAATATCCTTCACTGTCATTCCTGTGTTGTCAGAGAAATGGATCAGGATGAAAGAATCCAGGGTTCACAAAGGGGAAAACGCCCTCTTGCGAATGTACGGCCGTTTCGTTGGCTGGATGTCATGGAAAAAATGGCGCAGATGGCTGGTGTCAACCGGATTCGCGTTTCTATTTATTCTCTCTCTTTTCCTGGTTGCGTTTGTACCCATGAGCATGATGCCTGATGTATTGGATCGGCAAGCTGAACTCATCGTGAATTTGGATAGCCATACCGATGATGAGGAAAAAGAGGACATTGCAGATGCCATGCATGAGCGCTTGTCCGACACACCAGATGTGTCCGATTATACAGTTATGACGGATGAAGATATGATGTTTGCTTTCGTAAACATGACACCGGAAGAAGAAGCCAGCCTGCCTCAAGAACAGGTCAACTCGGAAATCATGAACAATTTGGAAGCGCTGGAAGAAGATTATCCGATTCAAAATGTGGTTATGTCCATGGAAGCGGGGGAAATGGGGAATCCCGTAGAAATTATTGTGCAAGGGGACAGTCTGGAAGGACTTCGTGAGACAGCCGAGGATATGGAAACTGGGCTGGAAAACATCGAAGGCGTCACGGGCATTCACCATTCCATGTCAGATATGGAAACCGAAGAACAGTTTGTGATTGACGAAGAGGAAGTTGAAGACGCAGGTTTAACAACAGGCCAAGTTCGTGAACAAATTGAAGCTGCTTTCATGAATGAGCAGATTGATGAAATGACCTTGGATGGCCGTGACTATCCTGTCTATATGAGCTCGGATCTGGAAGTGGCCAGCGTAGATGAGCTTGAAGACTTGGCGATTGAAATGCCACCGGAAGAAGAAACCCTGATGCCGGGAGAAGAACCCGAAGAACCCGAAGAAGCTGACACCATGGATTTGGCAGAATTTGTGGAATTGGAAACGACTGAGGCTCCGCAAGAACTGGTACATGAGGATGGCCAGCGGATTGTGAAAGTCATGGCCAGCCTGGAAGACCGTGACCTCGGTTCTGTTAATGCAGACGTGCAGGAGATGATAGCCGGCTATGACTTTGATGATGGCTATACGGCCGGGTTTGGCGGGCAGATGGAACAACAGCAAGAGATGATGACAGAAATGATGTACATTTTCCTCATTTCCATCTTTCTCGTGTATGTCGTGATGGCGATCCAATTTAATCATTTGATCCATCCTCTGGTGATCATGTCCGTGATCCCGATGACGATCGTGGGCGTTATTCTTGGCCTGTTGATGACGCAGCAAGAACTAAACCCGATTTCCGCAATGGGGGCGCTGATTCTCGTTGGGATTGTTCTGAATAACGCCATTTTGCTGGTTGATCGTGCGAAACAATTGCGGAAAGAAGGTTGGGAACGAGGCCAAGCTTTACAAGAAGCTGGGAAAAACCGCATGCGCCCGATCTTTATGACGACGTTGACCACCCTGGCAGGTATGCTACCCCTGGCACTGGCAACAGGAAGCGCCAGTAATTACCAGGCACCTATGGCAACGGTGATCATATTCGGATTGTTATTCGCGACCTTAATTACCTTGCTCCTCGTCCCTTCCGTATATATGATCATGGAAGATATATTGGGGTGGCCCAGGCGTTATTTGAAAAAGCGAAAAGAAAAGAAAGCGGCCAACACAGATACAGAAATGTCTATGGAGAAGCGTTAGTTTTGAAAGGATAGTATAACGACCCATTCAAAGGAATGGGTCGTTTTTGCTGCCCATACTTATAACGATCGCTGATAAACGCGAAACGCGCCGAGAACGAGCAAACACGAAATGATGAACATTACGAGCAAATAACTGCCGTATTGAAAAGCAAGTCCCCCATCCGTCTGGGTTCCTACCACTTCCCGTCCTGCTTCAACGGCCCAATTCAAGGGATTAAAGGCGGCCGCTGTTTCTATCCACCCCGGCACGAGATCCAGCGGCATGAACAAGCCTGATAAAAATAACAACGGCAATTGCGTAAATCCAACAGCAGCTGTCAGGCTCTTTTCTTGTCGGACGATTAGCCCAACGGACATCGACAACGCTCCCATAACCAGGCCGAGTACAACAGCGATCAATATGAGCAGAAGGATCCCTGATAGCCCGCCGGAAAATTGTGTACCTAGAAGCATGGCAACACCTATCATAATCAGTGCTTGCAAGGTCATCGTTAATGCATCTTGTAGCAGGCCTCCCAACAATAATGACGACCGATGAATCGGTGAAATCAGAAACCGATCGAGCACGCCATCACGATAATCACTGATGATGCCCATACCGGCGTAGGCCCCTGCCATCATCGTGCTCATCATGACGATACCCGGGCCGAGAAAATCCATGTACGAGTTCCCGCCAAATCCCGGGAGTTCAGCCATACTTGAGAAAACTTGCCCGAAGAGAAACATCCATAACACCGGCTGGACGACGGTCATCAATATAATAAAGGGAGAGCGCATAATACTTCTTAGATAACGGATAAATACCCACCATATATCCGTGATTAATTTCATTGCTTCGTCTCCTCCCTCAGTGCCCTGCCTGTGTACATGAGATAAACATCCCCAAGCGCAGGTCTGGAAACCGATGCTGAACGGACTTCTGTTTGGTCGCTTTCTAATATTTTTAAAATTTTCGGCAGTTCTTCTGCTCCTTGTTTCGAGTGCACATATAACGTATCTTCGTCGCGTGTAACCTGGTAGAACACTTTTAAAATTTCTTTTGCGCGATCAGCTTGCGCGTTGTTAGTGCATTGAATCGAGAGCGTGTCGCCCCCAAGTTTATTTTTCAGCTCTTCGGCTGTTCCTTCCGCTACGATTCTGCCTTCGTTCATAAAAGCGACACGATCTGAAAGTTCGTCAGCTTCTTCCATATAATGTGTAGTCAAAATCACGGTCAAGCCCTCTTTTGTCTGCAATTGCCGGATCGTTTTCCATAAATCTTCTCTAGCTTCGGGGTCTAGGCCGGTCGTCGGTTCATCAAGAAAAAGCAGCTTCGGATGATGAATAAGGCCCATAGCAAGGTCGAGCTTTCTCTTCATCCCGCCGGAATATTTCATGCTGAGACGGCTCGCATCTTTTTGAAGGTTAAAACGCTCGAGCATCTCTTCTACACGATTCTTTAGATCCTTTCCCTTTAACCCATGGATCCTCCCCTGCAACATTAAGTTTTCTCTGCCGGTGCCCATTGGATCTACGCCTGATGCTTGAGCGACACATCCTACCCAATTTCTTAAAAGGTTTGTTTTCAGATTTTTACCGAAAAGAAAGATGTCTCCTTCATCCGCGACAGCAAGTGATGTGAGGACCCGCACTGTCGTCGTTTTCCCTGAACCATTCGGGCCAAGTAATGCATAAATCGTCCCTTCTCCCACGGTAAGCGAGAGATCATCGATAGCGACAATGTCCTTGCCATACGTTTTGCGGACATCTTTCATTTCAATGGCTGTTTTCATTATCCTCATTCTCCTTTGCTTCTTTTGCTTGTATGGCTTCTGTAATAAACGTAACGACTTCTCTTGTCATCGGATAAAACATGATACCGTCGCTCTCTTCAGTGATTGCTTCCCATGCATTGCCTAAAAATTCTTCATCCCCATCAAACATGTTGTATGCACCCTCCAACCAGCGATCTGCCAATTGTTGCGCAATGTCGGAGTCCGGAGATACATGCAAATGATCTCGAATTTCAAGGATGAGCGTCGTCCATTCTTGCTTTTTCTTCTCATCAAGGTCCACCGAAAGCATCTTTTCCTGCTGTGCCGGATCTAAATAGCGATCAAGCACTCGCGTTATTTCCTCCTTGTCTTGCTGAAACAGTCGCATGGCCCCAAAAATTAACGGCCAATGCACTTCATCTTCAATTCGAATCGAATACAGCACAGCCGAGAGTGATTGCTCCAACTCGTCTAGTCGTTTCTTCTGGTCTTTAACTATCAATAGCTGCTCGGACAACGCTTCTTCCCACGTGTGCGCAGACTCATGTAAAACTGATTGAATTTTTTCTAATGAAAAACCCAAGTATTTCAAAGCCAGAATTTGTTCCAGGCGCATGACCTCTTCCTCTCCGTATAGACGATGCCCGCCTTCGGTTGCACTTTGTGGTTTCAACAACCCGATTTCGTCATAATAATCAAGCGTTCTTACTGTTACGCCGGTCTTTTTTGAAAGTTTTCCAATCGTGTACATAACCCCGCTCCCCTCGTTTATTTGAACTGCTACTGTAAGTATAAAACAGCACGTAACGTGAGGTTCAACGTTTTTTTAAAAAATATGGTTACGTTCGCGTGAGGGAGTCAAAATTTGCGATAGCAAGCATCGTGACTGTGTTTTCGCTTGTATATTTTATAGAGAGTTGGACACTAACTTTTTCGTAATGGTTTTATCTTTGACAACCGGTATTTTAGATGTTATTTTCCTTCAGAACTTCTTGCTAAAAAAGGGGAAATGACATTGTTTAATTATAAGAACATTCTCGTCTGTGTCGACGGAGAACAATTTTCATATGATACATTCAACCAAGCTTGCACGTTTGCATTGGAGCAAGATGCAAAACTTTATATTACGACTATAGTCGACCCAAAACCATATGCCTCCATGGTTAGGTTTGATTCAAAAATTATGCAAAGGGTAGAACAGCGAGCTTCTGAAAGCTTGCAAGCGTATAAACAGTCAGCAGAGGAAAAAGGAATTGCCGATGCCGAAACAATTCTTGAAGTTGGGACGCCGAAGGTGAGAATTACTCGCCATATTGTCCCTGATTATAATATCGATCTTATTATGGCCGGTGAAACGCGTGGAAGAAAACCGGAACGTGTAATGACCGGAAGTATTTCAAAAGGGATCGCCAAACGAGCGACTTGTGATGTCATCCTGGTGAAAAGCAGCGGGGAAATGGTTGCCAAAGTCTGAATGGATAAGGGCGGGATCCCAGATTAGGATCCCGCCCTTAATTAATGGGGGGGATAAATCAAGCATAACCAATGTCTGGTGAATATTATATGGGAACATTTGTTTCTGTAAACGGTATATGCTATTCTTTGTATAACAGAATTTTTTCTGCAAAAAGGATGTGATAAAATAATGACTAACGAATCGTTGGCGCTTGCTAAGGAAGAACATACCTCGTACACTTTGGACCAAGATGGCCTCTGGAAAAAGGTGATCACGGAACTGTTTGAGCCGTTCATGTTATTTTTCGCGCGCGATCTTTACGAGAAGCTAGATTGGAGTAAAATCCCTGACTCACTTGAGCAGGAATTTCATCGCATTTATCTGGTTATAGAAGGAAAAAGGTATACCGATAAGTTGATGAAGAGTAAAAACAATGCCAGCAAACGTTACCAATTTAAGCGTCGTTTGTTCGAATTGATACTGAATGATCAAGAGAAAAATCCCAAGGAATATGTCAATGCGTTATTATATTTTATCGACTATCTAATGGAAATCCCAAAGAAGATGACAGAGAAATTGCAAAAAAACATCAAGCCGATGATTGGAAAGGAGACGAGTGATATGGACGATACGACGTCCCCCGATCTCCCGACATTAAAACCTTTTCTTGATGAGCTGCGGGAAGAAAGGAAGGAACTGGGAAGAGTAGAAGGAAAAGCCGAAGGAAAAGTAGAAGGCAAAAGCGAGAGGACAATTGAAATAGCCGAAAAAATGCTGAAGAAAGATTTTTCGGATGAAGAAATTCTTGAAGTAACAAACCTCACGGAAAAAGAATTGGAAGCCATTAAAGATAAGCATTCGTAGTCTTGCGTTACATTCCAGGGGTCTGCCATCAAACGATGACCGGCCTTTTGGAATGAATTTTCTGTGAAAAGATTACGTTCAATTGGCGATATTGACCGGGCTCAAAGGAGAATCACAGTTTGATACAAACACGACATGCGAAAGAAGAAGATCTGCCTGAGATTTTGGACATCTACAACCAAGGCATTCATGATCGTATTGCTACGCTGGATACAGATGAAAAAGATATGCCCATGATGGAAGCCTGGTTCCGTGAGCGTGAGGAAACATCACCGGTAGTGATCGCTGAAAAGCAAGACACCATCGTAGGATGGGCGTCCTTACTTCCATTTTCTTCACGATATGTTTATCGGAAGGTTGCAACGTTATCGGTTTATGTTACTCGACAGGAACGAGGAAATGGTATCGGAAAATTATTATTAAGTGCGATCGAAGCAGCGGCAAAAGACGCTGCGCTTCATAAAATTGTTTTATTTTCATTGCCGTCTAATAAACAAGGGCATCGGCTATATGCGTCAGCCGGATACAGGGAAGTCGGAGTCATGAAGGAACAGGGCATGATGGACGGGGAATATATCGATATTGTAGTTATGGAAAAAATAATATAGGGCCATGTTGTGAGCGTCGAGATATGGAAAACAACATGGTATCATAGAGAAGAGAATATATGGGAAAGGGTTGGTTGGAAATATGTCAAGTTTCCATGATAGATATAATGTATAGAAGTTTGGAAGAATGCGTACTCGATTTAGAGCAGCAGGGCGAACTTGTGCGAATTCGTGAAGAGGTCGATCCTTATTTGGAAATGGCCGCTATCCATCGCCGCGTTTATCAAGAGAGTGGGCCTGCCGTCTTATTTGAAAATGTGAAAGGTTCAAGGTATCGCGCCGTATCAAACTTATTCGGAACGCCGGCGCGAAGTAAATACATGTTCCGCAAAACGTGGGACGGTGTGCATGATGTGATCGCCATGCGTGATGATCCGATGAGCGCGCTTAAGCATCCGTTGAAAAATGTGGGCACCGGATTTTCAGCAATGAAAGCATTGCCGATGCGCTTAACGAGCGTGAACATGTCTAAACTGGAAGAAATGAATATTTCTGATTTACCGATGATACAGTCCTGGCCGGGAGATGGCGGTGCATTCGTGACATTGCCGCAAGTGTATACTGAAGATCCGGGCAACCCGGGGATCATGAACGCAAATGTGGGCATGTACCGGGCACAGCTGAATGGGAATGACTATGTGCCGGACGAAGAGATCGGTATGCATTACCAGATTCACCGCGGCATAGGCGTACATCATACGAAAGCGAAAGAAAAAGGGGAACCGTTAAAAGTCAGTATTTTTATTGGCGGCCCCCCGGCTCACACGTTGGCTGCTGTTATGCCGCTTCCTGAAGGTTTAAGCGAAATGTTGTTTGCAGGCCTTCTATCAGGGCGCCGATTTCGCCATAGTTATGAGGACGGTTATGTGATTAGTCACGATGCGGATTTTGTCATCACCGGAGAGGTTTACCCCGAGGATACGAAGCCGGAAGGTCCGTTTGGCGACCACCTCGGCTACTATAGTTTGAAACATTTATTCCCGGTTTTACGTGTACATAAAGTATATGGGAAACCGGACGCGATATGGCCGTTTACCGTTGTGGGACGCCCGCCGCAAGAAGATACGAGCTTTGGTGAGATTATCCATCAATTGACCGGAAAAGCGGTCACGCAAGAGCTTCCGGGTGTAAAAGAGGTTCATGCCGTTGACGCTGCCGGAGTGCATCCATTGCTATTTGCAATCGGAAGCGAGCGGTATACGCCTTTTGAAAACGTAAAAAAACCGATGGAACTGTTAACCATTGCCAATCGCATTCTCGGCTTCGGCCAATTGAGCCTGGCGAAATATCTATGGATCACCGCCGAAGATGATGTTTCGATTAACATACATGACGAATTCGGTTTCATGCAATACATTTTGGAACGGATCGATCTTCATCGCGACCTTCATTTCCAGACGAACACAACGATCGATACGCTTGATTATTCGGGGACAGGCCTGAACAGCGGAAGCAAAGTGATTTTGGCTGCTTACGGAGATAAGAAACGTGAACTATGCCGTCAAGTTCCTGCCGGCATGGGAAAAATGAAGCGTTTGAAAAACCCGAAACTTGTCATGCCCGGTGTGGTAGCAATTGAAATAAACGCCTATCAAAATGAACAGAAAGCGACAGAGGACATAAACGCGATGATCGACGAGATCGCTGATAACACTGACATGTCCGCATGTCCACTCGTCATCGTTTGCGATGACAGTGACTTTCTCAGTAAAACCAAAGAAAATTTTCTTTGGGCAACATTTACACGTAGCAATCCCTCGCATGACATGCATGGGGTCAATGCTTTTATTGAAAACAAACATTGGGGTTGTGACACGATGGTCATCGACGCGCGCATCAAACCGCACCATGCCCCGCCGCTCATCGAAGACGAAGAAGTGGAAGCCAAGATCGAGCGTTTTTTTGAAAACGGCCGGTTCGTCGGGGATAAAGTTTAGTGAAAAATGGTGGCATGGTGGAACATGCCGCTATTTTTTTAAGCACTAAAGGGGAGCCATGTGGAAGTAGCATAACACTCCGGAAAAGAAAAATAGCCAATCATTGGCATCACGAAAAGGTTGTGCCCTTGCGTAAAGAAATAACAAAGGAAAAACTAATCAATGATTCCTATAAAGTATAGGATAAAGCTATATAAACATGAAATGGAAAAAATAGACTAATGATGTGTTTTTTAACGTAAAAGTCCTATTTTTCTTATACCCCTTGGCTATAAAGTTCTCCTTTTTTAAGATAGAGTAAAGGAAAATCTACATCCAAAGGGGAATGTTTTATGCAGAAACAAAAACTAGTGATAAAAGGGACGGCCATTTTTATTTTAAGTATTGCAAGTGTTGGCGGTTTATCTGAGCAAAAGGCTGATGCAAATGTTTCCGGAGAAACAATTGTCATTGATGCAGGGCACGGAGGCCATGATAGTGGCGCTTACGCCAATGGCCTTTATGAAAAAGAACTTGTGTATGACGTCGCCCATCGTACAGAGCAGCGGCTTTCAGAAGTAGGAGCGGAAGTGATTATGACCCGCGAAGGTGACAGTTTTGTTGAGCTTATAGATCGAGCAAATATAGCAAATGATAGCGGAGCCGATTCATTTGTCAGTATCCATGCAAATGCACATTCTGATCCAGGGGTAAGTGGCACGGAAACGTTTCATCATCCATCGGACAATGACGGCGAGACATTGGCTTCCGATCTGCAAGATAATATGGTTGAAGAATTCGGAAGCAACGATCGAGGGGTGAAATCTGGTGATTTCAGCGTTCTCCGCAACACGGACATGCCTGCTGCTCTAGCGGAGTTAGGATTTGTGACCAATAAGGGAGAAGCAGAGACGATGAAAACCGATCATTTTCGAAACAAAGCGGCGAATGCGCTCTATCAGGGGCTGCATGAATATCACTAAACTACATACACGATGGGGTACGCTCGGCGGAAATCAAACATTTTTGCCGAGCATTTTTTAGATCAGCAAAATTTATACATGTAAAATCCGCATACTCATTAGAACGGCCGTCGACTTCCAATTGGATTTGGCGTTACGTGAAAAAAATCATCCGAACACCTTTTAGTATATGGGTGATGCTATACATAAGTACTCTCCATCACCCTCGCCGTTCATCTAAGTTCCCACACCATGAATATTTATCATTGAATGAAGGTTGTGGTAAAATCATGGCAAATACAGTGCCTCTGCTTGTGCAAGAAGCCTACCTCTTATTTAGACAAAGATGGCCTTTGGAAAAAGGCGATCACCGAACTGTTTGAACCGTTCAAAAATCGTTGAAGTGACAGGTTTCAGTGAGGAATCCTTAGATGAGATCAAAAACCGGATGTAATGGTAGCAGGCAAGTTTGTCCTGACATAGGGCAAACGTTCTCTTTAGTACTCACGTATTCACGGTGACTTTTTTCGTCTTCACGGAATTGTTTCTCCCTGGTAACAGGGTCGGGTTCGCCAAGCCTGAGTGCATGTTATAATATAAAATAGTGAGCTTTTTCATAACACTATACACCAGCATAGCAAGGAGCCATTATGGAACCAACCAATCAAAATAAGCATCAAGCGTTTCAACAGGATCAAAAAAATCGGGGACGCCTTCTCATTACTTGCCCGGATCAGCGTGGTATTGTGGCAGCCGTTTCTCAATTTTTAGCGACTCATCAAGCAAACATCATTGAATCCAGCCAGTACTCCACAAATCCGGAAGGCGGCGATTTTTTTATCCGGATTGAATTCGAATGTCCGGATCTCGACTCGAAAAAGACGTTGTTGCAGGAGGAATTCGAGACCATTGCTCAACGGTTTTCGATGGAGTGGACGCTATCTTTTGTGCATGATTTAAAAAGAGCGGCGATCTTTGTATCCAAGGAACTCCACTGTTTGCGCGAGTTGCTTTTGGAGTGGGAGAACGAAGATTTGGTGATGGACATCCCGCTTGTTGTTAGCAATCATCCGGAAGCGAAAAATTTTGTGGAATCGTTCGGCATCCCTTTCGTCCATATTCCGGCAAATAAAAACAATCGGCAAGAAGCTGAACAACAACAACTCAAGCTATTGGAAGAACATGATATTGATGTCATCATACTCGCCCGCTATATGCAAATTTTGACGCCGGCGTTTGTCGAGACTTATTCTGAAAAAATCATCAATATTCACCATTCCTTTTTACCCGCATTTGTAGGTGCGAAACCGTATGACCGCGCATTCGATCGAGGGGTGAAACTTATTGGCGCCACCTCCCATTATGTTACCAATGACCTTGACGAAGGCCCAATCATTGAGCAAGACATCAAACGCGTAAGCCACCGCGATCAGGTGGAAGATTTGAAAAAGAACGGCCGGATCATCGAAAGGAGCGTTCTCGTCCGGGCGGTAAGATGGCATGTTGATGACAGAATTATTGTCCATGATAATAAAACGATCATATTTTAAAGGGGCTGCCGTTGAAAGGCAGTTCTTTTTTATGAATAGGATTGACCACCATGGTCGACTGGCGTTATACTTAAGTCGACCAACCTGGTCTATTCTAAAAAACGAAGGGGAGGAAGCCATGAATGAAGCCTTTAAAAACCTTGATGAAACGAAGAAAAATCGAATAAGGAATGCCGCCCTTCAAGCGTTCGCCGAAAACGGATATGAGCAAGCTTCTACGAATACAATCATCAAAAATGCCGGTATCGGCAAGGGAATGCTTTTTCACTATTTTAATAATAAAAAAGACCTTTATGAATATCTTATCGATTACGCCTTAAACGTTATTTGGTATGAGTATATCGTTCTTATTGACATGAATGAATCAGATTTCATCAAAAGGTTGAAAGATATCGCGGGGATTAAAGCGGCGTATTTCGATAAATATCCGAATGTCAATAATTTTATAGGAACCGTACTTTTTAATGATGAAGAGCAATTGCCGGAAGAATTGAAAACCCGGTTGGCGAATTTTCGAGAAATCGGAAATGAACTATTTTATAAAAATATTGATAAAAATTTATTTCGTGATGATGTCGATGTAGAAAAAGCATTCAATCTTATACGCTGGGCGATCGAGGGGTACCAAAATGAATTAATACAACAATTTAAGGGCACAAAGATTGCAAACGTAGATTTACAACCTTATTGGGATGAGTTCTATGAATACTTGGACGTGTTAAAAACAAGTTTTTATAAAGACCGGGAGGATGTGCGATGAGTCTATTAAGCGTACGCAATTTAACAAAAAGATTTGGGAAATTCACCGCATTGGATGGCGTCGATATCGATGTGAAAGAAGGAGAAATTTACGGGTTTATTGGCCCGAACGGTGCGGGCAAATCGACGACTATTCGTGTGCTTCTCGGCATTTTAAAGGCGACAAAAGGCGAGGCAAAGATCTTTGGAAAAGATGCTTGGGCGGATGCCGTTGACATCCATAAGCGTATTGCATATGTGCCGGGAGATGTGAATTTGTGGCCAAATTTAACCGGCGGTGAAGTGATCGACCTGTTTGTGAAATTACGCGGCGCAAACCACCAGAACAAACGGGAAGAATTGATTGAAAAATTTAATTTGGATCCTACAAAAAAATGCCGAACATACTCCAAAGGGAATCGCCAAAAGGTCGCGTTAGTGGCAGCATTCGCATCCGAGGCAGACCTTTATATTTTGGATGAACCGACAGCCGGGCTTGACCCTCTCATGGAGCAAGTATTTCAAGAATACGTCCTGGATATGAAAAACAAAGGCAAGAGCGTTTTGCTGTCCAGCCATATTCTGTCAGAAGTAGAAAAGTTATGCGACCACGTCGGTATTATTCGCGAAGGAAAAATTATTGAAACAGGGACGCTTAAGGAGCTTCGTCATTTAACGAGAACCAATGTGTTCGTGGAGACAAAAGAACCGATCCCATCTTTAGACAACCACGAAGGCGTTTATGACATCGAAGCGCAAGGGCAGGCACTTTCCTTTCAAGTCGACGCCGAAGAACTGGACAGTGTGATCAAACATATCAGCCAATTTGGCATCGTGAAATTGGAAAGTGCACCGCCGACATTGGAAGATTTATTTATGCGCCATTACGAGCAAAAAGATGAATCCGATGTCGGAGGTGGATCTTGATGGCATCTCTACTGAAAAATACCGCTTCTCTTGTCAGGTTGATCGTAAGAAGGGACCGCCTCCGGATTCCTTTATGGTTGATCGGTATTACCTTCTTTACTTTAATTGTGCCGATCGCTTTTACTGACCTTTATTCGTCCCAAGAAGAACGGGACGGGATGGCAGAAACGATGGAAAATCCCGCGATGACGGCTATGGTCGGCCCGGGTGATTTGGAAAATTATACAATTGGCGCCATGACCGCACATCAAATGCTCCTGCTTACCACGGTCGTCGTTGGACTGATGAGCATTCTGCTGGTGACTCGCCATACACGGGCAGATGAAGAAGACGGGCGTATCGAAATGATTCGTTCGTTGCCGGTCGGCCGGCTTTCCAATTTAAACGCGACTTTATTTGTTGTGGGCACAACGAATGTGATTCTGGCGCTCCTCAACGGTTTTGGCTTGTATGCCTTAGGGATTGAAAGCATGGATCTTGAAGGTTCCTTACTTTACGGTGCTGCTTTGGGGGCTGCCGGCATTTGTTTTGCAGGCGTAACCGTCCTATTCGCCCAGCTTTCTCAGAATTCCCGCAATACCATCGGTTTGTCCATTGCCGTGTTGCTTATTGTCTATCTTATCCGCGCGGTCGGTGATGTCAGCAACGACACATTGTCTTGGTTTTCTCCTTTAAATTGGGTGACGAGAACAGAGGTGTATGCAAATAACTACTGGTGGCCGATTTTCATGTTGATTGGATTTTCGATCCTTTTATTTATCATCGCAAACTATTTGAATGCCATCCGTGACTTGGAAGCAGGCTTTTTCCCGGCAAAACCTGGGCGAAGAACCGCCTCTTTCTTTTTACAACATCCATTCGGCCTTGCCTTAAAGCTGCAACGGACCGGCATAATCGCATGGGCTATCGGCATGTTCGTCATGGGCGCTGCTTATGGCTCTGTTTTAGGTGATTTGGAAACTTTCTTTGAAGGCAATGAAATGATGGAGCAAATGCTCGTGGAAGAGGAAGGCTACACGCTAACAGAACAGTTCATTCCGATGCTCATGATTGTTATGGGGCTGCTTGCCACGGTGCCACCTGTCATGGCTATGCTTAAACTTCATGGGGAGGAGAAAAAGAACCGTATAGAGCATGTACTGAGCCGAGCGGTTTCGCGGACAAGGTTAATGGGCAGTTATTTGGTCATCGCGATCGTAAACGGGTTTGTCATGCTTTCACTGACCGGCATAGGTCTTTGGAGCACGGGCACGGTTTCTATGGAAGAAGGATTGGATTTCGTGACGATTTACGGGGCCGCGCTGGTCTACTATCCGGCCATGCTTGTCATGATTGGAATTGCCGTGTTGCTCGTTGGGTTTATTCCAAAAATAACTAGTGTTGTTTGGTTTTATATTTTCTATTCCTTCATTGTTCTTTATATGGGAGGATTGCTTGATTTTCCGGAGTGGATCGCTAACTTGTCACCATTTGGGCATACCCCTCAACTCCCGGTCGATGAGATGGCGTGGATGCCGATGATTGTGCTGACCATTCTCGCGGTAGGACTGATCATCGCCGGTTTTATCGGATATCAAAAACGGGATATTCATGGGTGACCGACGTGGCCGGTGTTTAGTTATTTGCTCTTGCGTTGTAAAGCCGCATTATTTCGTTGAAAAGATGTGGCTTTACTAGCTTTTGGTTTTAACCCGATTATCGAAATGTAATCAAGAATAGGGACAATAATATTTTTCGTTATTTAACAATTGCGCTTCGATAATGGGATAAAGAAGTTATGAGCCATTTTGTGGCATGAAGTATCCGTGCTGCAACCGGAAGATTTGGATTTGGAATACGTTAATTGCCATCCAAAGACAGGTTTTCTGCCTTACGTTGACGTCCATGAAACACCCGATCGGGTGACAGGAAAAAGCCGTATTACTGTTCCCAGCGATACGGCCTGATTTCAAACAAACGGTTTGAACATTTCTCTTTCAATACGTTCTTCGCTGATGCCGAGGTCTTGCTCCAGTATGTCTTTCATATCCGCGGTAAACGTACCGGGGCCGCATAGAAAGAATTTTTGTCCATCGTTTTCCTCAATGATCGTATGAAGCAATTCTTTATCGACATGAGCGTCGGTCTCCGTGTAGCGCACATGGGGACGGAAGTTTTCATATTGGTCATTGAGGACGTTCATTTCTTCAAGTAACGCGTGATTTTCTTCGTTTTTGGTAGTATAAACAAAATCAATGTTTCGCTCCGGGTTCGCTTCGAGCGCCCCTTTGGCCATGCTGATAAGCGGTGTTTGTCCGATGCCGGCACCGAGTAGAACGATAGGGTCATCGGCGTTTACATCGGCCGTGAATACACCAGCTGGCGCGCTGATAGAGATTTGGTCTCCAACGTTCAGTTGATCGTGAAGGAAATTGGAAATCTCGCCATCAGGATAGTCTGGCGACGCCTCCCTTTTTACGGAAATACGAAAATGATCTTTGTCAGGGGCATCGGATAAACTGTAATGACGCAAATGGGTGTATTGATCGTCAGGCAACAACACGCGTAGCGTAATGTATTGGCCGGGTGAAAACGTCGGCAGCGTTTCCCCGTCTTCAGGTTTGAAATAAAAGGAAGTGATACCCTCGCTTTCTTTTGTTATTCCGTCGACCACGAAAGGTCGGAAACCGTTCCAACCGCCAGGTTGATCTTTTGTTTCCTGATATAATTCTTTTTCCGCATCAATGAAAATGTCCGCGACGATTTCGTAGGCTTCGCCCCAGGCCTCCAGCAATTCATCACTTGCTGCTTCCCCGAGCTCTTCTTTCATTGCTTTCAACAAATAATGGCCGACAATCGGATATTGTTCCGGAACGACTTGCAGGGCGACGTGTTTATGTGCAATTTTTTTGACGGTGGGGAGCAAAGATTCAAGGTTTTCAATGTTGACAGCAGCGGCGTAAAGCGTTTGCATAAGTGCTTTCGGTTGTGTTCCTTGTTTTTGGTTGCGATGATTGAAGATATTCAACAGTTCGGGATGGGCTTCAAACATTTGCTCGTAAAATCGTGTTGTAATGGCTTCGCCTTTTTCAGCCAGAACGGGTGCACTCGCTTTAATTTGTTCTACATGTTGTGAGGAAAGCATTTTGGTGGTCATAAAAAAGCACTCCAATTTTTAAGTAGCATTTGAAATACATCTTTATCGTAATGTAAGATAGTTTCAAAAGCAATATATAAAATACATCTTTAAATAAATGGTCACATTTTTCTAAAGAAAGGAGGGGGTCACGGTGCAGCTCACATCTTATACCGATTATTCATTGCGCGTGTTGATCTACGTGGGGACACTTCCCGAAGGTGGTCGAACATCGATTAAAGAAATTGCCTCGGCTTATCAACTGTCAAGCAATCACTTACAAAAAATAGTCCATGACTTGGGCAGGAAAAACTATCTCGAAACCATCCGTGGACGAAACGGGGGCATTCAACTTGGAGCCAAGCCTGAAAACATAAATGTTGGCGCATTGGTTAGGGAAATGGAAGACATGGCGTTGGTCGACTGTTTTAACGAAAATCATCTCTGTGCCATCAGCCCCGTTTGTCGCCTTAAAGGTGCGTTGCATAGAGCGAACGAAGCTTTCTTAAAAGTGCTTGATGACTACACCCTTGCGGATTTGTTGGTGAACAAGGATGATTTGGCCGACATATTTCTGGCGGAGATCAGAAAGACATGACGTATAATGGAGTTAGAGCTTAAGAAAGCATTGAGGCCCCAGCCCTTACAAGAATGTAGACGAGAGTGTCTGGAAAGCGCCTAGAAAGCCCTTAATAATGGAGTTTTTTTGATTTTTAGAAGGAGTTGACTGCATTGACGACATTTGGACTCATTAGGCACGGGATTACGGATTGGAATGAAAATGGAAGAGCACAGGGGATCACAGACATTCCCCTCAATGTGACGGGAAAACAACAAGCCAGTGCTTTGGCCAATCGGCTGTTCTTGGAAGAAAAGTGGGATATGATCGTTGCCAGTGATTTATCGCGTGCTATGGAAACGGCTGAAATAATCGCCGCTAAATTAAAATTGCCGGTCAGCCATGACACGCGAATAAGGGAAATGGATTGCGGAGAGATTGAAGGCACCACTGAAGATGAAAGGGTGGAAAAATGGGGGAGCGATTGGCGGCAGTTAGACTTAGGGATCGAAACGGCGGAGGAACTATCACAGCGAGGCTATGAATTTTTGGAAGAAACCGCGGCAAAAAATGAGAATAAGCGCGTACTGATCGTCAGTCACGGAGGGTTAATTACCCGAACGATCCAGCGATTAATGCCGGAAACCTTCCCAATCACACGCCTTGAAAATACATCGGTAACGAATCTTCGAAAATGGGAAAATAACTGGGATTGCACGTTGTATAATTGTACGAAGCATTTGGGGGTATAAATAAAGAGTACTGATTGACATTGACGCAAATAACCCTCTAAAGTCGGGTGCCTTTTCGCACTGGGATTAGATACCCTTGAATCAGTTTTTCGTCTTTGTTCGGTCGCTAAAGGTGCGGTTAGATACCCCCTGACCTAGATTTTTCCCTCTGTTCGGGTTTTAAAAAGTCTGGATGGGATATAATCGAGTTCCAACTACCAAGCGTAGCCGTTTTGGCTGATATCAATAGGGTTCCTTCGCAACAAGAAAAACGAGGATCAACCTAACCGCTCAAGGTGAATCCGATTCTCTTCCCATTCACTCTCCAGCATGCTCATTTCAAAAAGACTCCAATAGTCGTCGCCCATTTTTCTTAGATCTCTCAGCAATCCATCCTTTTTAAAGCCCACCTTTTCATAACAGGCAATCGCCGGTTCGTTAAACGAAAAGACACCGAGACTGACTCTATGAAGCTTCATGTCATCAAATGCAATCGTAAGGATGTCGCGCATCATACGTTGCCCAATCCCTTTGCCCCTGGCATCCGGATCACCGACTAGCACTTTGCCGACCCTTGCCGAGCGGTTTTCTTTATCGATTCTCCCCAATGAAATGTGCCCGATGATCCTCTCACTTTCTTGATCCACGACGCTATATATGTAGCGGTCAGGCTCTTGCATGTAGCGTTCGATTTGATTTTCATCCAAAGGAAAAGTGAAATTGGGGCCGCCCCACTGTAAAAGAAATTCCGGCGTTTCGATCCATTCGATGAGTTTTTTCATATGAGACCGCTGGAAGGCTTGTAATTTAATCATTGAAAGACTCCTATTCCTTGGTGTTTGATTATAAAACTGGATGTATTAAGCATACAAGAAAATAACGATGGTGATAAGATGCCCAATAAAATGCGGGATTACCATCCATTTTATACTCGTGTGGCAAAAAACGTACCTGAACCGGGGAAAGGGAGCATGTTCACGAAATATTATATTCAATTTCCGAACGATTATATATACACGTATCAGAAACATTCGACTTTTACATTGACATTTTTTCTTACACATACTACGATGAAAACAGAGAAGAACGATGAAAAAAATCCTCATATAATTCGGGAATATGGCTCGAACGTTTCTACCTGGTCGCCGTAAACGGCCGGTCTATGAGGAAGCTTGCAGAGATGCGCAGAATTTGCTCACTGTGTCTTTAGGCTTCCTCTTGGACAGTGGGCTATTTTATGTTGAACGGAGGTTAATGGATGGCTATTGAAGTTGGCGTGATCATGGGGAGCACGTCTGATGAAGCGACGATGGCGCATACTTGTCGGATTTTAGAAGCGTTTGAAGTGCCTTTCGAGAAAAAAATCGTATCGGCACATCGTACACCTGATGCTATGTTTCAATACGCAGAAGGCGCACGCGAACGCGGCATAAAAGTGATTATCGCGGGTGCTGGTGGTGCTGCCCACCTTCCGGGCATGGTGGCGGCTAAGACGACACTTCCCGTCATTGGTGTACCCATCCAATCGAAAGCGTTGAGTGGATGGGATTCGCTGCTTTCGATTGTACAGATGCCAAAAGGGGTACCGGTGGCTACTGTCGCGATCGGTGAGGCAGGCGCGGAAAACGCCGGGTTGTTGGCGGTGCAACAATTATCCGCGTTTGACGGGACATTGGCTGAAAAACTACAAGCGCGGCGTGATAAAAAAGCTGATGAAGTATTGGCACAGGGGGAAGAAAACGAACGATGATTACACCGGGAAAAACCATTGGAATTTTAGGCGGCGGGCAGCTCGGACGGATGATGGCACTAGAGGCAAAAGCAATGGGTTATCGCATCGCGGTTCTTGAGCCTAAGGCAGATGCTCCCGCTGCACAAGTGGCCGATGAAGAAATCGTTGCCGCTTATGATGATGATGAAGCCGTGCGAAAACTGGCAGCGATCAGTGATGTCGTCACCTTTGAGTTTGAAAATGTGGATGCTGAGACAGCCGCTATTTTAGAGGAAGAAAAGAAACTCCCGCAGGGCGCTCGCTTTCTGCGCATATGCCAACACCGCTTGCGTGAAAAAGAAGCGCTCACCGATGCAGGTCTTGACGCCGCACCATATCTCGAAGTCATCGGGGAGGAATCTTTACGGCAAGGCATCGCTAAGCTGGGAAGACCAGCAGTACTTAAAACGTGCCGTGGAGGTTATGATGGAAAAGGGCAAGTTGTCAT
This sequence comes from Salicibibacter kimchii, assembly GCF_003336365.1. Taxonomy (GTDB): domain Bacteria; phylum Bacillota; class Bacilli; order Bacillales; family Marinococcaceae; genus Salicibibacter; species Salicibibacter kimchii. Next base: position 3,344,956 of record NZ_CP031092.1, read on the forward strand.
CCGCGATGGCGATGACGTGCTGACAGCTTATGAGCAACTGAAAGATTTGGGTGACCTCGTGTTGGAACAGTGGGTCCCGTTTGCCAAAGAAATCTCCGTAATCGTTACGAGGACGGAAACGGGGGAGATCGTTACGTTTCCGATTGCTGAAAACGACCATGAAGATAACATACTGAAACGGACGATTGTACCGGCACGCATTGATGAAAAAGCCGAACAATCTGCGCTGGAAATGGCTGAAACGTTCGCAGAAAACATTTCCCTCGTGGGCACACTTGCAATCGAAATGTTTTATCTCGAAGATGGGAGCCTATACGTAAATGAACTTGCGCCGCGCCCCCATAATTCGGGGCACTACTCGATTGATGCTTGCAACGTGTCGCAATTCCATTTGCACGTACGTGCTATCTGCGGGTGGCCGCTTATCACACCGGAGTTAGCGACGCCGGTGGTGATGGATAACGTCCTCGGTGAACACGTGGAAACAGCCATAGAAACAATTCCGGACTATCGCAATACATTTCTTCATTTATATGGAAAAGCGGAAGCGCGACCGGGCAGAAAAATGGGTCATGTGAACGTCACCGGAAAGACGAGAGAAGAAGCACTGGCAAACGTGAAAAAACTTGCGATTCGATCTTAGAAGCAGAGGAGACCGACGATGATAGAGCGTTACACGCGCCCGGAAATGGCGCAGATTTGGACGGAAGAGAATCGATTTCAAGCTTGGCTGGAAGTGGAAATTGCGGCCTGTGAAGCTTGGGCGGAACAAGGGGTCATCCCGAACGAAGACGTTGCAAAAATTAGAGAAAACGCTGGATTTGACGTTGAACGCATTCTTGAGATCGAAGCAACCACTCGCCATGATGTCGTCGCGTTTACACGCGCCGTTTCCGAGACGCTCGGGGAAGAGCGGAAATGGGTGCATTACGGCTTGACGTCCACGGACGTGGTCGATACCGCCCAGTCTTACTTGTTAAAACAAGCAAATGACATTCTGCGAAATGATTTGCACCGTTTTAAAGACGTGCTGGCTCGTAAGGCAAATGAACATCGCTATACATTGATGATGGGCCGGACTCATGGTGTGCATGCTGAGCCGACAACGTTCGGGGTCAAGCTCGCCCTTTGGTATGCGGAAGTGAAGCGGCAGATCGAACGCTTTGAAGCAGCCGCTGCAGATGTCCGTGTAGGAAAAATGTCGGGTGCAGTCGGCACTTTCGCAAACATTCCACCCGAAATTGAGGCGATCGTTTGCGAACGCTTGGGACTTGCGCCGGCACCGATTTCAACACAAACGTTGCAACGCGACCGCCACGCCCACTACATCTCCACGCTCGCGCTTATCGCCACGTCGATGGAAAAAATGGCCGTAGAGATTCGTAACTTGCAAAAAACGGAAAGCAGGGAAGTCGAAGAAGCGTTCGGCAAAGGGCAAAAGGGTTCATCCGCAATGCCTCATAAACGAAATCCGGTCGGGTCAGAAAATATGACCGGCTTGTCCCGTGTCATCCGCGGGCATGTACAAACAGCTTTTGAAAACGTTCCACTGTGGCACGAAAGGGATATTTCCCATTCATCTGCTGAACGCATTATTTTCCCGGATAGCACGATTTTACTTAATTATATGTTGAATCGTTTCACGAACATTATCGACAATCTTACCGTTTATCCGGAGAATATGCGCGCAAATATGGAGAAAACCTTTGGGCTTGTCCATTCGCAACAAGTTTTGCTCGCGCTCATCGATCGCGGCATGACGCGAGAAGAAGCCTATGATCTTGTGCAGCCGAAAGCGATGGAAGCGTGGGAGACGAAAGTTTCGTTTCGAACACTCGTGGAAGGTGAAGACGCCATCACGCAAGTGCTTGACAAAGAAACGCTTGATGACTGTTTCGATGAACGGCACCATTTGAAAAACGTTGATGTATTATTTTCCAGAGTTGGCCTATGAAAGGATGTCCATATGACACTTTTATATGAAGGGAAAGCGAAGCAGCTGTATACGACGGACAACGCCGAAGAATTGCGTCTCGTGTACAAAAATGACGCGACGGCATTTAACGGGGGGAAGCATGATGTCCTGCACGGAAAAGGAGAGCTGAACAACGCGATTTCCACTCTCTTTTTCGAAGTGTTGGAAGAAGAAGATGTACAGACGCATTTCATAAAAAAAATCAGTGACACAGAGCAACTCGTGCGTCCAACGCGGATCATACCGCTTGAGGTCGTTGTTCGTAACATCACTGCCGGCAGTTTGGCACGACGGCTCGGTTGGGAGGAAGGCAAAGCGCTTTCCGAACCGATTGTGGAATGGTATTACAAAGACGATGCCCTCGGGGACCCGCTCGTGAACGAGGACCACATTGCCGCTTTGGGTGTGGCCAAGGTGGAAGAACTGGAAGAAATGCGCATGCGGGCGCTTCATGTCAACAACATTTTGGTGGATCTTTGCTGGAAAGCGAATCTTTTGCTCGTTGATTTTAAATTGGAATTTGGGTTGCAGGACGACGGCACGCTATTGCTTGCCGATGAAGTGTCCCCCGATACGTGCCGCTTTTGGGATAGCGAGACGAAAGAGAAGATGGATAAGGATCTCTATCGCTATGGTCTTGGGTCTTTGCAAGCCGGTTATGAAAACATTCTTTCCCGTATAGGAGGCGTCGTTTATGATTAACGTCCACGTGTACATTACCTTAAAAGAAGGGGTGCTTGACCCGCAAGGGCAAGCCGTGCAGCGCTCATTGACCGCCCTCGGTTATGATGAAGTTGACACGGTGAGTGTCGGCAAATGGTTAAAATTAGAGATGTCTGATGGTGCGGATGTGGAATCACGTGTCGAGCAGATGTGTGAACAATTGCTTGCCAATCCGGTGATTGAAAACTATACGTATTATGTGGAACGGGAGGAAAAGGTATGAAAGCGGCGGTGATCGTTTTTCCGGGCTCGAATGGTGACATGGATATGTATCACGCGCTAACTGATTTTACCGACGCGGGAACCGTAGATTTTGTGCCTCATACTTCGGAGACCGTGGAAGCCTATGACGCCATTTTCCTTCCGGGTGGCTTTTCGTACGGGGATTACTTGCGCTCAGGCGCGATCGCCCGTTTTGCACCGGTCATGAAAAGTGTGATCGCCGAAGCCAACAAAGGAAAACCGGTCCTTGGCGTCTGCAACGGCTTTCAAATTTTATTGGAAGCGAATTTGCTGCCAGGAGCGATGAAACGAAACAAGCATTTAAAGTACATGTGCCGAACAGTAGATGTGAACGTTGAGAATGCCGACACTTGTTTTACGCGGGCGTATGAGCATGGGGAAAGGTTACGGATTCCTATCGCCCATGGCGAAGGGAACTATGAATGTGACGAGACGACCTATGAAACCTTGAAAGCGGACAACCGCATCGTTTTCACCTATGGATCCGATGTGAACGGATCGGTTGGAAACATCGCGGGGATCACAAACGAGGCGGGCAATGTGCTCGGAATGATGCCCCATCCGGAACGGGCGATGGAGGCAATTCTCGGAAGCGAAGACGGGCGGCGCTTGTTTACGAACATTTACCGCCATTGGAGGGACAGACATGTCGTTACAACTTGAACCGACCGCCGAAGAGATTCAAACCCGGCGTTTATACGTGGATATGGGGGTTAAGGACAGGGAATATGACCGTATTGTATCGCTCATAGGCAGGAAACCGAATTTTACGGAAATCGGCATGTTTTCAGTGTTATGGTCGGAACATTGCAGTTATAAACATTCGAAACCGTTGCTGAAACAATTCCCATCCACAGGCCCCCATGTGGTGCAAGGGCCTGGAGAAGGTGCCGGGGTCGTAGATATTGGTGACGGGCAAGCGGTCGTCTTTAAAGTGGAAAGCCACAATCACCCATCGGCCGTTGAGCCATATCAAGGCGCGGCCACCGGGATAGGTGGCATATTGCGCGACGTTTTCTCCATGGGCGCACGTCCGATCGCACTGCTCAATTCCTTGCGCTTCGGTCCGCTTACGACACCGCGAACGCAGTATTTGTTTGAAGAAGTGGTGGCAGGTGTTTCGGGTTATGGCAATAGCGTCGGCGTGCCGACCGTTGGTGGCGAGATTCAATTTGATGACACGTATGACGGCAACCCGCTCGTTAATGCCATGTGCATCGGGCTGATCGATCAAAACCATTTGCAAAAAGGCATTGCTTCCGGTGTAGGCAACACCGTCATGTATGTGGGCGCCTCTACCGGGCGCGATGGCATTCACGGTGCAACGTTTGCTTCCGAGGAATTGAGTGAGTCGTCTGCAGAGAAACGACCGTCTGTGCAAGTGGGCGACCCGTTTACGGAGAAACGGGTACTGGAAGCATGTTTGGAAATGGTGCAATCAGACGCCCTCGTCGGGATTCAGGATATGGGCGCTGCTGGGCTCACCTCATCAGCGGCGGAAATGGCGAGCAAAGCCGGTACAGGCATCGATATGAACCTAGACTTCGTCCCTCAACGGGAGGCGGGCATGACTCCGTACGAGATGATGCTTTCCGAATCGCAAGAACGCATGCTTATCGTCGTTGAAAACGGGCGGGAAGCAGAAATGGAATCGATTTGTGAAAAATGGGACCTTGAATGCGTGGGCGTCGGGACTGTCAAAGACGACCAGCACCTTACGTTAACGTTCCAAGGGGATGTGGCTGCCGACGTTCCTGTAATGGCCCTTACCGATGACGCACCTGTTTATGATGTTCCCTCCGAAGAACCGGTTTCTTTTCGCGCTCAGCAACAGCTGACTTGGCAACCGCCAAAGACCGATCACAACGAAACGTTGCTACAATTGCTATCGCAGCCAACGATCGCGAGCAAAGAATGGGTGTATGATCAGTATGATCATATGGTGCAAACGAATACGGCTGTCATGCCGGGATCGGACGCGGCTGTTTTGCGACTTCGCGGCACGAAGAAGGCGCTGGCCATGTCCATCGACGGCAACAGCCGCTATATCGCACTTGACCCATACACAGGCGGGCAGATCGCCGTGGCGGAAGCGGCGCGCAACATTATTTGCTCAGGGGCGCAACCGCTCGCGCTCACGGATTGTTTGAACTACGGAAGCCCGGAACAACCGACGATTTATTGGCAAATGGAACAGTCAACCGCCGGCATGAGCGAGGCGTGTGCTACCTTTGACACACCGGTAGTAAGCGGGAATGTCTCCCTCTACAACGAGACAAACGGGGAAGCGATCTATCCCACGCCTGTCGTCGGGATGGTCGGCCTTGTGGATGATCTTGATCATATTACCACGCAAACATTTAAAGCCAGTAGTGATTATATCTATGTCATCGGTGAACCGGAGTCGGCGTGGGGCGGCAGTGAATGGCAACGCCTTGAAGACGGCCAAATCAGCGGCCAAGTGCCGCGAATGGATCTTGAACTGGAAAATGAACGTCAGCAACAAGTGTTAAGCGGGATCCGATCCGGGTTGATCCAATCGGCCCATGATATTGCAGAAGGCGGCTTGGCGGTCGCACTTGCCGAATGTGTGATGAGGACGGAACTGGGCGCGGAAGTAACGATGGACGATGACGCTGCCGATTTGTTTTCCGAAACACAATCGCGGTATGTGATCAGTGTTGCACCGGAACATGCAGATGCGTTGGAACAGGCGATTCCGGCAGCCAAACATTATGGGACGGTATCAAAAGAACCATCATTGTACGTAAAAACAGCCGAAGGACGCACGCTCATCGATCAACCGACGAATCACCTGACTCACGTTTGGAAGGGAGCGATTCCGTGTTTCCTGAAATCAAAGGCCTAAATGAAGAATGCGGACTATTTGCGATATGGGGACATCCGGAAGCAGCGAAACTCACCTATTACGGATTGCACAGTTTGCAACATCGCGGCCAGGAAGGGGCTGGGATCGTTACGATTGACGGTGAGGAGCTTTATGTTCATAAAAATACAGGTCTATTGACCGAAGCTTTTCAAGCAGGAGACTTGGAACGTTTATCCGGCCGGCAGGCACTCGGCCACGTGCGCTATGCTACCGCGGGTCGTGGAGGGTATGACAATGTCCAACCGCTTCATTTTAAATCTGAAGATGGAAGCATTGCTATGGCTCATAACGGCAACCTCGTTAATTACCAGCCACTGAAAAGTGAGCTTGAACGAAGCGGGAGCATTTTTCAAACGACGACCGATACGGAAATTTTAGCTCACCTTATGAAACGCGGTCATTCCGATGACCTGCGCAAACAATTCAAAGAGGCACTTCCACAGCTGACCGGCGCTTATTCATTTGCCGTGATGACGGAAGATGAACTCGCTGTCGCCCTCGATCCACACGGCTTGCGCCCGTTGTCGCTCGGGCGGTTAGGGGACGCGTTTGTGGTTGCTTCGGAGACGTGTGCATTTGACCTCATTGGTGCGGATTATGTTCGTGATGTCGAACCGGGAGAAATGATTATTTTTAACGAGCGCGGCATGTTTTCCGAACGATTTATGGAAGCAAAAGAACGTGCCCTTTGCAGCATGGAATATGTGTATCTGGCGAGACCCGATTCCAATCTTGAACAGATTAATGTGCATACCGCGAGAAAGCAACTGGGAAAACAACTGGCCATAGAAGCGGACGTGGACGCCGATGTTGTTACCGGCGTGCCGGATTCATCCATTTCGGCCGCGATCGGCTTTTCCGAACAAGCGAAGCTCCCGTATGAACTTGGTTTAATCAAAAACCGGTACGTCGGACGGACGTTTATTCAACCTTCGCAAGCATTGCGCGAACAAGGTGTAAAAATGAAACTTTCCGCCGTGCGCGGGGTTGTGGAAGGCAAGCGGGTCGTGATGGTCGATGATTCCATCGTACGCGGAACGACGAGCCAACGAATTGTGCGCCTGTTAAAAGACGCCGGCGCCGCCGAGGTGCACGTGCGCATCAGCGCGCCACCAATTATCCGACCGTGTTTTTATGGGATTGATACCTCAACCACCGATGAATTAATCGCGGCTAATCATTCGACGGAAGAGATGCGCGAGATGATGGGCGCAGATTCCTTGCGATTTTTATCGGTCGACGGCTTAAAGACAGGTATCGGGAGAGATGCGAAACAGCCCAATTGCGGTCAGTGTCTCGGGTGCTTTACCGGCGAGTATCCAACCGCGATCCCAAATGAACATAGAGACCTTGTCGTTGCAGGAAAAGGATAGGGGGAAATACGACGTGCGAGATGCATACAAAGAAGCGGGCGTTGACGTCAAGGCGGGCTATGAAGCTGTCTCCCGCATGAAAAAACACGTGGAACGGACGAAACGCTCTGGCGTACTTGGTGCCCTTGGCGGTTTTGGCGGCACGTTTGATCTATCCGCGCTCGAGTACAAAGCGCCGGTGCTCGTTTCCGGAACGGATGGCGTCGGAACGAAGCTGCTGCTCGCCTTTGCTGCCGCTCAGCATGACACGATCGGCGAAGATGCCGTCGCCATGTGCGTCAATGATATTCTCGTTCAAGGCGCTGAGCCGCTTTATTTTCTTGATTACATCGCTGCCGGGAAAACCGATCCCGCGCGCATGGAGGCGATCGTCAAGGGCGTCAGCAATGGCTGCCGGCAGGCGGGTTGTGCGCTCATCGGAGGCGAAACGGCGGAAATGCCGGGCATGTATGATGAACATGAATATGATGTGGCCGGTTTTGTTGTCGGTGTCGTGGAAAAAGATGCGCTTATTACGGGGGATGAGGTGCAAGTAGGTGATCGCTTGATCGGATTGCCGTCGACAGGCGTGCACAGCAACGGATTTTCGCTCGTGCGAAAAATCATCAAGGATAAAGGGTTGGATTTGCAAAAAACGTATGCCCCCATGGAGGGGGTCCCCCTCGGCGAAGCGTTGTTAACGCCGACGAAGATTTACGCACAGCACATTCAGGCATTGCTCTCGGCGTTGCCGGTGAGCGGAATGGCGCATATTACCGGCGGTGGTCTGTTGGAAAACGTGCCGAGAATGTTGCCGGAAGGATTGGGTGCGAACATCGACCCAGTGCATTGGGAGCACCCGGATATTTTTTCTTTTCTGCAGCAACAAGGGAAATTAAGTGATATGGACATGTATAGCACGTTCAATATGGGCATCGGTTATGTGATCGCGGTCAGACCGGAACGAGAAGAAGAGGCACTTGGCATTCTTCCCGATGCGCGTGCGATTGGTACGGTCGATCAAAGCGAAGCGCTCACGATCGAGGGGGTCTCCCCGGCATGAAAATAGCGTTATTTGCGTCCGGGTCAGGCAGCAATGTGGAAGCCATTTTGCAAGCGATTCGAGCGGAGACACTGTATACCACACCGGCCTTTGTATTTAGTGATCGCCCGAACGCCCCGGTGTTGGAAAAAGCGAAGCGTTATGGAGTGTCTACCCACATGTTTCGCCCTCGGGATTTTGACAGCAAGCAGCAATATGAAGAATCGTTGCTGCAGCTTCTTGACAATTACGACGTTCAATGGGTTGTTTTGGCTGGCTATATGCGACTTTTGGGAGCGACGATCGTGGAGCCTTACACCCATCGAATCGTGAATATTCACCCGTCTCTGTTGCCAGCCTTTCCGGGGCTCGACGCCGTTGGACAGGCGTTGGGAGCCGGAGTGGAAAAGACGGGCGTGAGCATTCATTACGTGGATGCCGGGATGGATACGGGAGAAATCATCCAACAAGAAACCGTGCCTATCACATCGGAAGACACGAAAACTTCATTAGAAGAGAAAATAAAGCGTGTGGAGCATCAGTTGTATCCGGAGACGTTGCAACAATTGTTTGAAGAACGATCGAAAGGGGTTCTCCAACGAGATGAAACGGGCATTGATAAGTGTCAGTGATAAAACCGGGATTGTTGATTTTGCAAAAGCGTTGCAGGAAGCGGATTTTGAAATTGTTTCAACGGGAGGGACAAAACGTGCGCTGGAAGAGGCCGGCGTCCAAGTGGTCGGGATTTCCGAAGTGACGAACTTCCCGGAAATTTTGGACGGACGGGTGAAGACGTTGCACCCGGCGATTCACGGTGGTCTACTGGCCAACCGGGAAAAGGAAGCACATCGAGAAGCATTGCACGAACACTCAATAGCCCCGATCGACCTCGTCGTCGTGAATCTTTATCCCTTTAAAGAGACAATCAAAAAAAAGGGAGTAGAGGATGCGGACGCGATTGAAAATATTGATATCGGCGGTCCGGCTATGTTGCGCGCGGCCGCAAAAAATCATGCCCATGTAGCGGTGGTGACGGACCCCGGGGACTATTCCCAAGTGTTGGAAGAAGCCCGTGGCAACGGCCTTCGTTTCGATACCCGTAGACATTTGGCGGCGAAAGCCTTCCGTCATACCGCTGCTTATGATGCGTTAGTTGCCGACTACATGACTGACGAGGTGTTTCCGGAAACGCTGACGCTCACGTATGAGAAAAAACAAGCGCTCCGTTACGGGGAGAACCCTCATCAGGGTGCATCGTTTTATCAGCACCCGTTGCCGGCAGTTACATCGCTCGCAGCGGCTGAGCAATTGCACGGAAAAGAACTTTCGTATAACAACATTAATGATAGTAACGCTGCGTTTGCCCTTGTCTCCGAATTCAGCGATACAAAGGCGGCTGTTGCTGTGAAGCATACGAACCCATGCGGCGTTGGCATCGGTGATACACTGCCGAGAGCATTTGAAGAAGCCTATGCCGCTGATCCTGTTTCCATTTTTGGAGGGATCGTTGCGGTCAATGATAGGGTGGATGCCGATACGGCAGAACAATTGGCGAACATATTTCTGGAAGTAGTTATCGCCCCGGATTATAGTCGGAATGCGCTTGATATTTTACAAAAGAAGAAAAACATTCGTCTTTTGAAAGTGGACATGGGCGGAGATCGGAATGTTCCCCACGCGCTTACATCAGTGAGCGGCGGGATGCTTGTGCAAGAAGACGACGTGAAAGGCTTGGCAGATACGGATGTGAAGGTGGCGACGAAACGAGCGCCCACATCTGAAGAATGGCGAAGGCTGGAATTTGCGTGGCGCGTTGTGAAACACGTGAAATCAAATGCCATCGTCTTAACGAAAGGCAACCGTACCATCGGTGTGGGCGCCGGGCAAATGAATCGGGTGGGCGCCGCTGAAATTACCATTGCACAAGCCCAATCTGATGCCGAAGGAAGTATGCTCGCTTCCGATGCATTTTTTCCCATGAAAGACACGATGGAAGTCGCGGTTAAAGCAGGAGTAACGGCGGTCATTCAACCCGGCGGCTCCAAGAGGGATCAAGAATCGATTGACGTCGCCGATGACGCAGGGATCACGATGGTGTTCACCGGCATGCGGCATTTCAGACACGCGTAAGGGGAGACGGTAAGATGAATGTTTTAGTGGTAGGGAGCGGGGGCCGTGAGCACGCCCTTGCTTGGAAATTGAACGCCAGTCCGATCGTGGAACGCGTTTATGTAGCGCCCGGCAATCCGGGGATGGAGCATGTGGCCGAGCGTCTGCCCATGGACGCAACGGATGGAGAAGCGTTGGCGGCGGTAGCGAAAAAACGTGACGTGGAGCTCACGATCATCGGACCGGAAGCATCGCTTTTGGCAGGCGTGGCTGATGTGTTTGCCCGGGAAGAGTTGAACGTATTCGGCCCAAAAAAGGATGCCGCCCGCATCGAAGGAAGCAAATCCTTCGCAAAAGATATAATGAAAAGGTACGGCATCCCTACGGCAGGATATGCCGTGTTTACCGATTATGAAGAGGCGTGTGCCTATGTGGAAGAAAAAGGTGCACCGATCGTTGTCAAAGCGGATGGTTTGGCTGCCGGAAAAGGGGTGACGGTCGCCATGACGATGCAGGAAGCATTTGATGCGTTGGCGGATGTCCTTCTGGATAATGCTTTCAGGAGCGGTGCTAAAGTCGTTCTTGAGGAATATTTACAGGGCGAAGAGATTTCTTTGATGGCGCTCGTGAACGGAGACACGGTCGTTCCGCTTGCGGAATCCCAGGATCATAAACGTGTCTATGATCATGATCAGGGGCCTAATACCGGCGGGATGGGTGCCTATTCTCCCGTCTCTCACGTCGAAACGGAAATGGTTGAAGAAGCGGTGGATGCGATTCTACGCCCGGCCGCAGCGGCAATGGTCACGGAAGGCGTTTCGTTTACCGGTGTGTTGTATGCTGGCTTAATGTTAACCGGAGAAGGGCCAAAAGTGATAGAATTTAACGCTCGTTTCGGCGACCCGGAAGCACAAGTGATTTTGCCGCGCCTGGAGGACGATCTCGCGACCGTATTCATGGACGTGCTTAATCATCGCGAGGTTGAGCTTACCTGGAAACCTGAAGCTATGCTCGGTGTTGTAGCCGCGGCGGACGGATACCCCGGTCCTTATCACAAAGGATTGCCAGTGCCAAGTGGCGCCGCACTCGGGTCGGAAGAAAGCATGGTGTTTTACGCCGGTGTTGACGGAGAAAGGAACGAGCTCTGGAGCAGCGGAGGCCGGGTTTTTTTACTCGGATCTCTTGGAGAGACGATAGAATGGTCTCAAAAGAATGTGTATGATCAATTGCACACGTTGAATCTCGAAGGCTACCATTACCGTAGCGATATTGGGAGCCGCGGGGTTACAGAATGAGTTATATACTTATAAGCGAACGATGGCCGCATTTTTCGGATGAAAATGCGGCCACAATACATTATAGGGATGCCCCGTTGGGATTTGGCCTGGACACTTTTCTCTCTCATCCTTAAAAAAGTCCGATGTTACCTCTAGATCGAACTTTTCCCTGCTTATTCTAGAAAACTGTCCACGTTTGAATGCTTTTTTAAATTTTTTGCCATATATTATATTGTTCCAAAATGAATGAGTGCGTGATAAGATGGATTGCGCAACGTTCATAGATGCTTTTAGCATACAAGTTATTCGATACAGGATGCAGCATTTACAACTGGATTTGGATCGTTTGGAGAACAATTTTTATATTAAAAAGAAACCGCATTCATCAATGACAAGGGATAGGAGTGAGGGAGAGTTGTTTGCCCGTATTTGGCAAGAAGCGTGGAATAGTCATCAACGTGTAAAAGATATGTGTTCGTTCATGATGGGGAGCCCCGGGGGCAACGCCACGGACAAACGGGGACGTATGGAGAAGGTTTCAGGAAAAATGACCGGAGGGCAGCCGCCGAAGCGTGGTGGTGAGATTTCTAAAAAGAGAGCTATAGGACTTATACTAGGACCCGTATTGTTTTTTATTATTTTATTCTTATTTCAAACGGAAGGCTTATCCCCGGAGGCACGTGGGGTGCTTGCCGGAACGGTGTGGATCGCGACATGGTGGATTACCGAGGCGCTTCCGATCCCCGTCACGGCCTTATTACCGATTATCCTTTTTCCAATGGTAACAAGCTTAGAAGTCGGGGAAGTAACACCGAACTACGGGGACGATATCGTCTTTCTATTTTTAGGCGGCTTTGTGATAGCGTTAGCATTAGAACGCTGGAATTTGCATAAACGAATCGCGTTAACGATTATTTCATTGATTGGGACAAGCACGAATCGCATTGTTCTGGGATTTATGATTGCTACCGGTTTCCTTTCCATGTGGATTTCAAACACCGCAACCGCGATGATGATGGTCCCAATTGGAACAGCGATTATTTTTCAAGTCGGTCGATCATTACACGAAGAAAATATCGAAAACGCAGAAGTACAGGAAAATCAATTTGCAAAAGGTTTAATGATTGCCATTGCCATGTCTGCTTCCATCGGGGGCTTGGGAACAATCATCGGGACCCCGCCGAATACAATTTTAGCCGGTTCGCTAAATGAAATATTTGATATTGATTTATCGTTTGCAGGTTGGATGACGTTCGGCGTCCCGCTGGCTGTGATCCTACTTTCTTTCGCTTGGATCTATTTGGTCAAGATCGCGTTTCCGATGAAAATGAAACACATTCCTGGCGGAAAAGAGCTTATCCATGAGCAACGAACAGGTTTAGGAAAAATGAGCCCGGAAGAGAAGATGGTGCTCACTATATTTACCTTAACCGCCTTGGCATGGATTACCCGCTCCTTTTTGTTGGAAGATATTATTCCGGGAATCGACGATACGATGATCGCGATCATTGCTGCTGTGGTACTCTTCGTATTGCCGTCGAAGACATACAAAGGTGATAAACTGATGACATGGCACGCAGCCAAAGATGTCCCTTGGGGAATTTTGATTCTTTTTGGTGGCGGTCTCGCGATCGCGGGTGCATTTCAGGATAGTGGCTTGGATGTTTGGATTGGCGAGCAACTGACCATATTGCAAGGGATCGAGTTTGTCTTTATTTTGTTAGGTGTCACTTTGCTTGTCGTGTTTTTAACAGAAATTACTTCCAACACGGCTTCTGCGACGATGCTTATGCCGATTATGGCCTCTCTCGCTGTAGCCATGGACGTGCATCCTTTTGCCTTGATGGTCCCTGCAGCTGTCGCCGCGTCTTGTGCGTTCATGTTACCCGTGGCTACCCCACCGAATGCGGTTGTATTTGGTTCCGGTTACTTGAGAATGGGTGACATGGTCAAAGCCGGGCTTTGGATGAATCTCATTGCTATTATTGTTACAGTGGTATTGGTTATGTTCTTGCTCCCCGCTGTTTGGGACATTGATTTGACCGTTTTTCCTAACGGATGATAAACCACGGAAACACTCCCTAAAGGTAGAGGAATGCCTCGGGGAGTGTTTTTTACTTTAGGATAAAATTAGTAACGGACGGAGAATCGTTATGATTAATCGTGAAAAATTACACTAAATCAAAAATAAATGAACAGAAGAATGATCACTGAATGTACAAATTATTATAAATCAACTGCTAAAAATAGAGGCTGTTTGGTTAAAGCAACCAAATAGCCATCATTGAGGCGACAGTGATTCCGATCAGAACAGGCACGAGGTTTTGCCTCACTAGCTCGGTGGGTTTGACCCCTGCGATCCCGGCATCTGCCGCGGCGCCAAACGCCCAGGCCGCGAGTGTACCGCCACCGACAAAGATCGTGACGACTTGCCCCAAGGAGGCGAGAATGGCTACATCAATCCCCGTTGCTTGCCCGAGTGCTGCCGACAAGCTTCCGACAAGCGGTAAGCCGGAAAATCCGGATCCGTCCAGGCCGGTAAGGAGAGCGATCAACACAATTCCAATCACGACTAAGGCCGGACTCCCCCCCACATAGGTTGAAAGCATTTCACCTAGATCGAAGAGAAAACCCGGTGCCCCCTCGCCAAGTACAGCCTCCGCGTGGTCGGGGTGACCGAGAAAGAAGAAACCTGCTAACGGGATAATGGGGGCAAAGATTTTCAGTGCGAAGAAGAACCCTTCCTTCATGTGTTCCACGACACTGCCCATGCCTTGAATCCCGCTCCGGACGAACGTTGCGACCATCATTAAAAAGACAGCGGTTCCGCCAAGCAAGGCGGTGGCTTCCTGGCCTTGAATGGCCGTTTCAGGATGGAAAATGGAACGGTAAAGCATAAGGCCGACAATGGTGAGCAATACGAGCGGCACGAACACTGCCATTGTTTTCGAGGTTTTTGGGCGTCCTTGATACGTGTCTGTCGTCTTGATATCCAGCCCGCTTTCATCTGCTACCCATTTCCCTTTTTTCATCCCTCTTTTAATGGTGAAAAACGCGATTGGGATGGCTACCAAGCCAACCAAGAAAGAAAATAACGCTGTGTACGGCAAAATTTGACCAATATCCAACCCTGCGGCAGATGCCGTTATATTTCCGGCACCTTGAACAACAAGGTCCCCCGATAACGCCATGCCGTGTCCGAATAGATTAACCGCGACCGCCGCTCCGATGGCGGGTAATCCTGCTTTGACGGCAATGGGGATCAACACTGTGCCGACGAGTGCGATCGCGGGCGTCGGCCAGAAGAAAAGCGCGGCGATATACATCGTGATTCCCAGCACAAAAAATGACATCGTCGGATTCACCATTAACTTTTTTAGCGGTGAAAACATCAATTCAGCGGCGCCGACCGCTCGCAATGCCTGCAACATCGCGACCATTAACGTGATAATCAACATAATGTCAAACAGCTCAACGCCCGCGTTCATAAAAGCAAGAAAGACGGCTTGCGCTGAGGAAACCAAACGGTCGATAATGCCCAAGTCTGTATAGTAAAAAAAGGCAAGTAGAAATGTCCCGATCATGACCGGAAAAACAACATTTTTTCTCCAAAGAATAAAAATAAACACGGTGGCAATGACGATAAGAAAAAATACATGTGTGAAATCCATGATAACCCCCTTAAAAAGGACGATCACACGATTAGGCGTCTACACGATAAGATATGATGGCGAAGATAGAATGTGTTAGGCGTCTGTTTATGTTTTTGGCGGCCATTAAAAAACAACCCTCCCATTGGAGCGTTGCTCATGTAGGCTAAATGTTTCGCGAGATGCGAAACGGTGGTTGACAAATGGATAATTCGTACAACCTCCGTTTTCATAGAAAAAACTTGTTGCAATCTTGTCACCCGCTTTTCCCATGAAATATTGGAAATATGTTAGAATGACATTAGTCAAAAATAAGATCGTTTGAATAGAAAAGAGCAGGTGATGAACCATCCATCCTTCATTTTCGCTATGGAACAAGCAATCAAAACGAAGGCAAATCAGTGTCGTTCGCGGTGAGAAACCGCCGACGCAAGTAATTACGAACGCTACGTATCTAAACAGCGGTCGCAAACAATGGACGAAAGCGAACATATGGATTTACCATGACCGCATCGTCTACGTCGGAGATGCGTTACCGGCGAAATCACCAAAAATAAATTGGTATGATGCTCGCGGGCAATTTATCGTTCCCGGATATATGGAACATCACGCGCACCCATTCATGTTATACCATCCCCGTGCTTTTGCGGATTACGCACTGAAACGCGGAACGAGCACCATCTTCAATGACAATCTAATCTTATTAATGCACTTGGAAAAAAAGAAAGCGCTTTCTTTCATCAGTGAAATGGGGGAGGGACCTTCCTCCCTATACTGGGCGAGTCGCGTGGATGCACAAACGGAAACAAATGATGAAAACCGTTTGTTCACTCCGCAAAACATTGATGATTGGGTCAATCATCCCCTCGTTGTCCAGGGAGGAGAATTCAGCGGATGGCCACGAGTCATCGCCGGTGATGATTCCATCCTACATTGGGTGGAACAATTGAAAAAGGGAAATAAACCAATGGAAGGCCACTTGCCGGGGGCCTCGGAAAAAACATTGGCACAGCTCGCATTGCTCGGTGTGATGAGTGACCATGAGGCAATCACTGGGGAAGAAGTGTTACGCAGACTTGATGCCGGTTATACGACCACCTTGCGACATTCTTCGCTACGCCCTGATTTGCCCCATTTGATCAATGAGTTAAAAGAAGCGGGGATTACCGATTACAGTCGTTTCCTCCTTACAACGGACGGGGGAAGCCCAACGTTTTATGAGCCTGGGGTTATGGATTCGCTGTTAAAAATTGTTCTTGAAGCAGGGATCGATCCATTGGCAGCATATGAGATGGTTTCGTATAATGTTGCTCGTCATTACGGGATTGAAGACATGCATGGCATGATCGCCCCCGGTCGGGTGGCGCATCTCAATTTTCTCATGGACGTACAAGATCCCACCCCGATTTCGGTAATGGCAAAAGGCGAATGGATTGTTCAAGAGGGACGTGTCGTGAACGAGCCGAAACCCTTCGACTGGGGGCCGTATATCTCGGAACAACAGGGGATCTCTTGGGATTTGGTAGAAGAAGACATGCATTTTTCCATGCCGATGGGCATTCATCTTGTCAATAATGTTTTATTAAAGCCTTACCACATTGATATCGAGGCCACAAAAGAAAGCCTCGGAGAGGAACATGATCAATGTTTCTTCGCCATGGTGGATAAAGAAGGAAAATGGCGGATGAACACGATTTTGAAAGGGTTTGCTACCGAATTGGACGGATTGGCGACTACATTTTCGATCAGCGGTGATGTCATCATGATCGGAAAAAAGAAATCAGCCATGAAAAAAGCGTTTGAACAATTGCGGGCTGCCGGCGGAGGGCTATTTATTGAAAATGACCGGGAAGACCGTCGTTTTCACCTCCCGCTCCCTTACTTCGGCATGATGGCTGACTTGTCCATGGAGGAGGTCATGGAGAGGCATGCGTCTTTTGTTGAAGTTATGAAAGCAAGTGGCTATCCGTATGACGATCCTTTGTATAGCATCTTTTTCTTTTCATCCACCCATTTGCCTTATGTACGCACGACGGCAAAAGGGATTTATGATGTTCACAAAAAAAGCGTTCTCTTTCCTACGATAATGCGTTAAAATAGAAAAGAATGAGATCGTGGCGGCTTATGCCTTGAATGGGACAGACGATTTGCCGGGTGTAAGCTGTAACGTGAACGACATGGATGAAATTTTTATCTATGAAAGAGAGGATTGCTATGCAAATCGATAAATTGCGCGGCAAAGAAATGGATCAACTATTTCACGCGATTTTGTCCTTAAAAGATATCGAGGAATGTTATCAATTTTTTGATGATCTTTGCACCATTAACGAAGTACAATCACTTGCCCAGCGGTTGGAAGTGGCTCGTATGCTGCAGGAAGGGAAGACCTACCATAAAATTGAAGTGGAAACGGGAGCAAGTACAGCCACCATCAGCCGAGTAAAGCGTTGTCTCAATTACGGAAACGATAGTTATCAACTGGCGCTCAGCCGTGTGCACGGCGAATAATATAAAAGCCCCGAAAAAGATGTCCGTCTTTTTTCGGGGCTTAATAAATATCTCTCACTTTATTCCACTTGAATAATGGGTTGATAAAGTGAAGAGGTATAAATATTTTCTCATACTGGATCATTGCCGTGATCATTTAGCAATGAAGGAAACATCCTACCAGTAGGAAATTATCCCACTAGAAGAGCCACCATAAGAAGAATCTTCTCTGGCATTTTACTTTTTGTGGGTATAAGAGCATAGGCCAATGGACCAGTACACCGGCGCTTGTCTTTACATAACGTATAGGAATTCGATTTAAAGGAGGCGATACGATGGCCGGAAGGCGACCGAAGCCACCCACGCCCCGTTATTCTCCATGCCCCCTTAGCAGTTCTGTTCCCCAAAATTGGGTGCCATACGTGCAAACGTATATCGTCCCGGAGGTGCAAACGGTCCAAACCCACTATGTCAAGCATCATGTCTATCAACATGTCCATCACTATCCGCACGCGCATTCATTTGAAAACAGAAACACGCCGGCACATGTGCACGAAAGATGGATGCCAGCGTATGCAAAGGCCTATCGTCCAGGGGCGGAACATCCATACAGGTAGGCGTTTTTAAGGCACAGAACACCCATAGAAGGCCGGCGGTCTTCCATGGGTGTTTCCTAGGATTCTATTATGACGGTTAACTTTCGATCCAGGGGATGCCGTGATCGGTAACGGTATCCAAAAACGAGCTTCTCTTCATCATCACATGGCAGGGTAGGCATGGTTATTTATTTGATTGACCAAAATCTTCGTCTTCAAAAGTATCCTTCATTGGGAAAGACTTTTGGGAAGGGTGGTATTGATTTAGAAACGTCCCACCGGAGACGTCTTTTACCGTATAGACGACGATAAAAGCGTTCGGGTCAATATCGTAGACCATTTGTTTTAAATGGAACAATCGTTGTTTTTCAATCACGATATAGACCATTTGATGTTTCTTCTGTGAAAAACTTCCATAGGCCTCGTAAATAGTAGCGCTTGAGTTCATTAAACGAATGACCGCATCCGCGACATCGTTTCCTTTTGTGGAAATGACATTGAGTGCTTTCCTCGATTGAAAACCTTCTAGAACGTAATCGGTAATTTTTTTGCCGACATATAGTGCAACGATGGTATACATTGAATAGAGTGGACCGATGATGAAAAATCCGATCCCCACGATGATCGCATCGAGGACAAAGTTCGCGCCTGTGAGTTCCCAGCCGAATTTATGGTTAAGCATGCGGGCAACCGTTGAGGTGCCTCCGGTTGTGCTGCCTGCCTGAAAGATGAAGCCGAATCCCGCGCCAGTGAACACACCGGTGAAAATTGCCGCAAGTAAAGGATCCGCCATCGGTTGGCCCCAGTCTTCCATTAAGTAGACAAAAAGGGAAAACAACGGAACATTTAATAGTGATTTATAAATCATATGGGTTGGCAAGACCCGAAAGCCAATTGCCAGAAGAACAGCATTAAATAGGAAGGTAACAATCGCCGGTGAAAATTCAAACGCGTAGAAGAGCAATAAAGAAAGTCCGGCGACGCCCCCTTCCGCCAAGTTGTTGGGCATGGCAAACTGAGTGATCGACAAAGCGAACAAAAACGTACCGAACGTTAAAAACATAAGGTTTTTCAAAGTAGATCCCCCCTTACCATTATGTCCATTTTCACTTTTCGATAGACTCACTATTACCATATTTTCAAGGGTAAAACAAGGAGTGGGGGGAGAAAAGGGAAGAACGTAAAATGGTTTGGTTCCCCTATGGGATCACGACTTTTTCAATCTTGTTAACGATGGCCTCGGTAAATGAAGAAGTTGTTTCACTCCCACCTAAGTCAAGTGTGCAAACCCCTTCTTGTAATGCCTCGGCGAGCGCCAACTCAATCATCCGGGCACCGTCAAAGAGGCTTCGGTCATTATGGCGTTCACCTAACCAATTCAACATCATTGTTGCTGATTGGATAATGCCGATGGGGTTGGAAATGTTTTTACCGGCAATATCAGGAGCAGACCCATGGGCCGCTTGCGCCATCACTAAATGATCGTTTGTGTTAATGGAAGGGGCAAGTCCTAAACTTCCGACTAATTCGCCTGCTAAATCAGATAATATATCTCCATACATATTTTCAGTAACGATGACATCAAACGCATCAGCTCGTCTGACTAGGTGAGCGGCCATGGCATCAATGTGATAATCATCGACGACCACTTCCGGATATTGTTCAGCCACTTCGTGGCAAGTATTTAAAAACAAGCCTGACCCCAATTTAATGACATTGGCTTTATGAACGACGGTAACTTTTTTTCGACGTTTCATTGCCATTTTAAAAGCGGCATGCGCAATTCTTTCAATCGCTTTTTTTGTAAATACCCCGGTAGATACGACAACTTCCGGCGTGATTTGCCACTCCCCGGTTCCGCTGTACATATTACGGTCTGCATAAAAACCTTCGGTGTTTTCCCGGAAAATCACTAAATCTGTATGGTCTACCCCACTTTTTGTGCCCGGTGTCGTCTTGGCGGGACGTATATTTGCATATAAGTCAAAAAGATGCCGCAGTTCACCGCTTGGATTCCGGACGGTTTTGTGCGATTCAGGGTATGCAGCGGAATCGTGCGGACCCATTATCCACCCATGACAGTCTTTCAATCCTTCTTTTGTTACATTGGGGATCGGGTCATTATGTTGTTCAATCGCCTTCCAACCAATTGGAAAATCCCCCCATTCAAAGGTAATACCCCCCAATTGTTTGGCAGCTGCTTCCAGGATAGACGTAGTGGCAGGGACGATCTCGCCTCCGATTCCATCCCCTTCAAGAACACCAATTTTATAAATAGCCATCATACCAACCCTTTCCTTATTCAAAACATAATCATAGACAAATAGATAACAAACGTGACGGTCCCCCCACTTAGAATCGTTGAGTACAGCACAATCTGTGCGTGTAACTCCGGCACCACCTGGGTGTCAAGTGCAAGGGTTGCTGTATTTCTTGACGTCGGAAGTGCGCTCGCAATGAGTAATGATTGTGCCATCACCCCATCAATACCAAGGAGCAATATAATAAGCAAAGCAAGCATAGGTCCAGCAATTAACCTGCCCAACAGACTCCAGACAATAACTCTATGAAATGACTTGATACTTATGTGGGCAAGTTGAGCACCGAGTAGGAAAAGCGCTAAGGCAAAAAACGCATTTGCTAGTTGTTCAAGCGGCACAAGTGCAAAAGTAGGAAGGGGAATGTCCAAAAGTTGAAATCCGATTCCTAAGTATAAAGCATGAACAATCGGTAACCGAAGGATTTCTTTTAGTATCTCGACGACTGATTTTGATGTAGATATCAAATTGTATAGGCCATACGTATAGGTAAGTAGATTCTGGAAAACAATGATGATAATTTGAATAGAAACACCCAATGGATTTGCACTAAAGATGAGTTGACTGACCGGTAAACCGTAATTGCCCGCGTTCATAAGAGAAATGCTGTTTTTTAAAGCAGCACTTTCTTGCCGTTTTAAGTGTAAAACCTTGGCTAAAAAATTGCCAAGGAGAATGGTGCCGGCAGTAAATAAGAGCAAATAAAGAAAAAGTTGCCCTAACAGGCTATAATCAAATTCAGCTTGATAAATATTTAAAAAAACGGCTGCAGGCATAAAACAATAGGTAATAAGCTTTACGACTGGCGTAAGTTGAAAGTTAAATTTCTTCTGCAATAGCACGCCAATGGCCATCACAATTAAAATGGGAAGAATAACCTCAAAAAATACACCGCTGATAACATTCACATAAAGACTCCATTCCAGGAATCATCTACCCTCGGACGTCGGGCGGATGAATTTTTAAATCTAATATATACCGAGGATGAAACCTAAAATTATTCCAATAATACCGAAAGCCCAGAACCAGAGGAAAGCGTACTTCATGAATTGGCCTATTTGTACACCGGCAAGTCCAACGCCTAGCCACATGGCTGGAGATAAGAAACCTTGTGAAAAAGTACTTCCGACTAACATCATATAAGCGGTAGTTTCCGATGCTACGCCAAAGTTGGATGCTACACTCTCAACAACCGGAAATATCCCAAAATAATAAGCATCGGTGCTCATAATGATGTCTAAGGGAATGCCAAAAAATGCCACGATAATGTGAATAAATGGACCGACAGCATAAGGTAAAATCCCTACGATAGAGAGAGCAAGAGAATCCAGCATGCCTGACTCCGTCAACACGCCCAAAAACAGTCCAGCAGCAAGGATGATTGATGCCATCATAAGAGCAGCAGGTGCATGTGCTCGTATTCGCCCCATTTGGTCATTGACACTACGGTAGTTCAATGGCAAAGCAATTGCCAAACCGATCATAAAGGCAAGACCCGGAGGCGCGATATCTAAAAGCATTAAGAGCAGAACTCCGAATAACACTGCAGCATTGAGCCAAATCATGGCCGGGTTTTTCCTGGGTTGCTCTTCGGAGGCTGCTTCATTTTCCTCTTGCTGTTTAATGAAGTCTTGAGCGAGTGCTCTTGCATTAACATTTTTCTGGGCTTCAATTTCTCCATTATTGATTCGTTTCTCAATGCGTTTCTTTTCTCTCAGTGCAAGGATCACCGCGAAACCAATGGCCAGGACAAACGCACCTATTTGCCAAGGAATCAATGGAAACCATAGTTCAGCAGGGTTATCATAACCAAGTACCGAAGCAATCCTTCCTACCGGGCCGCCCCAAGGGACGACGTTCATAAACCCAAGACTAAAAGTGGCAAGCAGCAAAAGTAACATCGGGCTCATATTTAACGCCCTGTATAAGCCAATAAGTGCAGGGATCGTCAACAAATACGTGGTTGCGCCGGCACCATCGAGTTGAGCAATTGCTCCGATGATGATTGTAACGATGGCAACAATAATCACATTTCCCTTCGTGAAGATGATCATATTTTTTATAATCGGATTAAATAAACCGATATCATTCATGATCCCGAAGAACATAATGGCAAAAATAAACATGATGGCGACGTCCATGACTTGATTGGCTCCACTGTTAAAAAACTCCGCGAGATCTTCAAATCCAAAGCCGGCAATGAGTACGCCAACGACCGGGATTAGGACCATCGCAACAATTGGATGAACTTTCCCCCACATTAGGAGCGTGATCACCGCTAAAATGATTAAAAATCCACTTATTGCTAAATATGGTTCCATTTGTTGACACTCCCTTGAAATGTAATAAATGTTATTCGTTATTAGAACGGTTTAAAGCTGTTGTCTTTCGGTTAATGAGTTTAGGTTCCAACGTTAACTGCAGATTTTTTCGCTCTTGAGAATCTACCTCCATCATGTGAATAAGATGTTCAATCGCGTGCAACCCCATTGGCTTTTCGGAATGGTGGGTCAATGTGGTCATTTGAATCGCTGCATGATTCGTCATATCGATATTGTCCATCCCGCATATACTAAAGTTTTCCGGAATTTGGAACCCTAGGTGCATTAAATAATTTTGACAGAATAATGCCATTGAATCTGTAGCGGCAAGGATGGCGGTTGGTCTGTCAGGCAATAATAATAACTCATCCACGGCCTGTACGACGGAGTCTTCCGTGGTATCGGTTTCTTTAATCCAATCGGATTCGATTGGATGGCTAACGGCTTCCAGCGCTGTTCGGTACCCGGATAACCTCCCATGAAACGTTGAGGTATACGTGGGTCCTCCAACCCAAGCAATTTTTGTATGGCCAAGTTTTAACAAATGATTGGTCGCCAATTGTCCGGCTTTTTCATTGTCTATTTCGACATAATTTCCCCCTGATTGATGGCGACGGTTAAACATAACGAAGGGGACTTGAGCATCTACGAGATCTTGATAAATCGGATCATCGATGAAAATAGAAGATAGAATAATTCCATCAACTTGTTGTTTCAGTACCTCTTCGTAAATAGAGAGATTATCGCCTTGCTCTTCAAAATAGACAAGCGTGTGGTACCCATACTTTTTGGCATAGTTAACAATCGCCGTTGTTGAATCAACGAAAAATGGGTTGTGCAAAGGGCCGGAGATTAAAGCAATGTACTTGGTTTTCTTTTGTTTCAAATTGCGCGCAACCACGTTCGGTCGATAGTTTAGCTTTTCAATGGCTTTTTGAACTTTATCGACCGTTTCTTTTTTTACTTGTTCCGGCGCATTTAATACTCTTGAAACCGTAGGCTGTGAGACCCCGGCTTCTTTTGCGACATCCCTGGACGATACCATATACTCCAACCCCTTTTTCCTTCCCTAATACGTATTCATTGTAAGCGTTTTTATATAAAGCGTCAATAGTGGTTGATTTTTTGTTAGTTTTTTCTATGATTGCAACATGCGTAACACTCATCTTTGCATAAGGGAGCGGGATAGACGATATAACGGCATTACTGCCATTTTACACAACGCAAATAAAAATAAATCGTTTACAACGAAGGTACTGTGTATTATGATGAATACGTATTCAAAAAATGATCCAAGGGATGTGTTTCAATGGCAACCTTTCTAAAAAAGGGAAAAACCGTGCAAGAAAAGCAGTCAGCCGACATGAACGTCCAACAGGCGGTAGCCGATATCATTCAGGACATTGAAGATCGTGGCGATACAGCTGTCCGAATCTTTTCGGAAAAGTTTGACCACTGGTCTCCGGAAAATTTTCGTCTCTCCAAGGATGAGATAGAAGCGGCTATTAATGACTTATCGGATGATGTCATTCAAGATATACAATTTGCACAAGAGCAAATTGGCAATTTTGCACGTCATCAACGTGACGCTATTCAAGATATTGAAGTAGAAACCCGACCGGGAGTTGTTATCGGACATAAAAATATCCCTGTTACCAGCGTTGGTTGCTACGTCCCCGGCGGACGTTATCCGATGGTGGCATCTGCCCATATGAGTATTGTCACGGCCAAAGTGGCCGGTGTCGACCGCGTGATCGCGTGCACCCCTCCCGCAAATGGGGAAATTCCGAAAGCAACGGTTGCGGCCATGCATATGGCTGGCGCTGATGAAATTTACTTGTTAGGCGGCGTGCAAGCCATGGCGGCAATGGGGATTGGAACAGAAACCGTTGATCAAGTCGACATGATCGTTGGGCCAGGAAATGCTTTTGTTGCGGAAGCGAAGCGACAACTCTTTGGCCGTGTAGGCATTGATTTATTAGCAGGGCCGACAGAGACCCTCGTGATAGCTGACGAGACAGCTGACGTGGAAATGGTTGCCACCGATATTCTCGGGCAAGCTGAACATGGGCCCACCTCTCCCGGTGCATTAATCACAACATCCCGAACGTTGGCTGAATCACTGGAAGGTGAAATCTCTCGACAGTTACAAACATTGCCAACGGCAGACGTTGCGGAAAAAGCTTGGAGAGACAATGGGGTCATCATTGTTGTAGAAAATGAAAAAGAAGCGGTACAGGAAGCGGATACACTTGCATTTGAACACGTTCAAGTGCTTGCAAATGATCTAGACTATTATTTGGCTAACCTGAAGAACTACGGCGCATTATTCCTTGGACCTGAGACAAACGTTGCTTACGGGGATAAAGTGATTGGTACAAATCATACCCTCCCTACAAAAGAAGCGGCGAAATATACAGGGGGGCTCTGGGTTGGAAAATTCCTGAAAAACTGCACCTATCAGCAAGTGACCAAGGAAGCCAGCGTGGAAATAGGCAAATATGCGGAAAGGCTTTGTGAACTGGAAGGGTTTATGGGACATAAAAGACAAGCTTCTTTACGTGTAGAGAGGTATGAAAACAATTCATGAATAAGAGGGGGTATAATGATGTCGGACAGCTTCACTTATATTGAAGCATCTCATTTAACAGAAGTTTCCGCTCTGTTATTTGAGAGCGAGGGAATGAACAAAGAAGATGCCAATACCATTGCAAAAGATTTGGTAGCCGCTAATTTAAGAGGGTTGGATTCTCATGGTGTCTCCCGCATTCCGATGTATTTACAGCGGATTCGAAAAGGAGTCGTTAACCCTAAACCGGAGATAAAGGTTGAAAACATAACAAATGCGGTATCAAAAATCAATGGGGATGCCGGTATGGGCTTCTTGGCCGGTCATCGTGCCATGACAGAAGCGATGGATCTGGCTCGTGAGAGCGGCATCGGTTTAGTAGGCATTCATAACAGTACCCATTATGGTATGGCAGCCTTATACGTCATGGAAGCAATGAAAGAAGGCTTTATATCAATGGCCTACACGAATTCTTCCCCTGCCATTCCACCTTGGGGCGGGAGAACGGCATACTTGGGCGCTAACCCGTTCGCTGCCGCTGTACCTAGCGGTAATGAATCGCCTTATGTGTTGGATATGGCAATGACCGTGATCGCGAGGGGGAAAATTCGATTAGCTGCTACGAATAATGAGCCGATTTCTGAAGGATTGGCGCTCAATAAAGACGGGGTGCCTACAACCGATGCGAATGAAGCATTCGAGGGTGTATGCCTTCCATTTGGGGAAGCCAAAGGATCAGCACTTGCCATGCTCGTCGAACTTCTATCCGGTGTTTTGACGGGAGCCAATTATGGCGGGGATGTAAAAAGCTTGTATTTTGATCACTCAGAGCCTCAAAATGCCGGGCACTTGTTCATTGCGATTCGTCCTGATTTATTCGTATCAAAATCAGAATTCGAGACTCGAATGGATGAGTTTGTAAAGCGAACGAAATCACTGCCTCGAGCAAAAGGTTTTGATGAAATTCTCATACCTGGAGAACCGGAAGAAAGAAAAGTTCAAGAACGTCTCCGTACGGGTATTCCCATTAGTGAGAACGTGGTTGCTGATCTACGTCAGGAAATAAAAGAATGCGGCATACACGCGTCGATTTGATAAAGAGGTGAATGTAATGCTTCAATTCGCTTATCCTTACCAAACAGAAGAGACGAGCAAACCATTGTTTAGCGCAAAAGGTTCCGCAAAAGAAATCATTCCTTCTCTGGCATCTTTCGGTTATGATGGCATTGAGCTGTTAGTACGGGATGCACGTGAAGCGAATTTACCTTATTTGTTAAAATTAATCACTGAGGAAAATTTAAAAGTAGCCTCGTTTGCAACAGGACCTATGGTAGCAGACGATCAATTATCATTTTCGTCCTTGGATAAAAGCTATCGAGACGAGGCGGTAAAGCGAATCATTGATTTGATAAGATGGGCGGAAGAATTTGAATGCTCCATTACAATCGGTAAACTGCGCGGACAAATCAGTGATGAACAGCCTCGTTTATCTTGGGAATATATGAGACAATCTTTCGATCGCGTGCTTGACGCTGCTGAAAAAAGGAATGTAGACATTTTAATAGAACCTCAAAATGAAAATCATATGAATAACTTCAATCGTACAGACGAGACGATGTCTTTTATACAAAAATTTAACCATGCCAATGTAGGCGTTATGCTTGATTGTGTTCATATGGAGGCAGAGCTCCGTGGCTCAAATTTTGTTCAATTATTTCACGATGCGGGCGATAAATTAGGCTTCATTCACCTCACTGATAGCGACCGGTTGATGCCCGGCGACGGAACGTATGATATAAATGCAATCGTAAACAATATTCGCCAATTACCACGAGTTCCTTTTGTCAGCTTTGAGATTAAGCAGCAAAATTCTTCGTTGGCTGTGGCAAAAAAAGCGTTGAAACGAGTGAAATCTATCTGGAAGGAGGGGGTTTGATGTCAGACAACATCCGAATTGGACTCATTCACGCTACAATGAATTCCGTGTCACCTATTCTTCGTGCATTCTCACAATTGGAAGAAAAGGCTGATCTTGTTAATTTTATGGATGAAGGGTTAATTTACGAGCTTAATGAGACGAATACTGTCACAAACCGAATGATCATGCGATTAAGTGAATTAGCGGGTAAAGCTGTTGAAAGCAATGTGGATGCTATTTTATTTACGTGTTCGTCTTTTACCCCATATGTAGCCAAAATTGCTGAACTTATCCCTGTGCCTGTCTTAAGCTCTGACATGAGCATGTTGGAAAAAGCCGTGGAGAAAAGTTCGGATATCGTAGTGATAGCGACGGTAAAAGCAGCGGGCCCGACGACGGAAAGAATGCTTAACGAGGCAGCTGCTAAGAGGAACAAAAAAGTCAACATTAAAATGTTTGTTTTACGGGAAGCCTTTCAAGCATTGCAGAATGGGGAACCTTCTGCCCATGATCAACTCATCCAAGAAAAAATACAGGAGCACGAAGGTGCGGAAACCATTGTTCTTGCCCAATATTCCATGGCGCGTGCCGTTGAATCTACCAACTTTCCCAACGTATTAACAGGTCCGCACGTCAGTGCTCAATCTATTATGCGGAAAGCGCGGGAGGCTGAATATGAAAATAGATGACATTTTTTCGGTGAAAGAAAAAGTGGTGATCATTACCGGTGCAAGTCAAGGAATCGGTAAGGATCTCGCGACTACTTTTGCAGAGAACGGGGCGAAAATTGCGCTGGTAGCACGGGATGAAGAAAAATTGAAAAAAGTAAAAGCTGAGACAGGCCTTTCATCCGACGATGTCGAGATTTTTCCTTGCGACATTACAAAAACAGAAAGCCTCTCTGATTTAGCCGATCAAATATATCGAACGTTCGGCCGGATTGATGTCCTTATCAACAATGCCGGGACCAATATAACAAAACCCGCTACAGAGATAACGGAAAGCGATTGGGATACAGTCCATGACATCAACTTGAAAAGTGCCTTTTTCTTTAATCAGGCTGTCTATCCTTTTATGAAGACGCAGGGGGCAGGGAAAATTATTCACATGTCTTCTCAAATGGAAGAGGTTGGCTATTACAACCGTTCCGCTTATTGTTCCAGTAAAGGCGGAGTAAAACAGTTGACGAAATCTTTGGCGATTGAATGGTCAGCTGATCAGATTAATGTCAATTCCGTTGCGCCAACGTTCATTGAGACGCCTTTAACAGAGAAAATGTTCGAAGATGAAGCCTTTAAAGCAGACGTTTACAGCAGGATCCCTTTGGGGCGATTAGCACAAACAGAAGATCTATATGGAGCCGTTCTTTATTTAAGTTCCGACGCTTCGAACATGGTCACAGGCCAAACATTGTTCGTTGATGGCGGTTGGACGGTGTGGTAACAAAATCGCTAAATCAATGGGGATTTAAAGGCTATCACAATACGAGTTAATAATATTTGCTGCCCTTATCATATTGTCTCTCGTTATCTCGCGGTAAGTGGTCATTCTAACGTGGCGGTCGGAAATGCTTTTTACCTTGAGCCCCCGCTTCAAAAGACCGGATTCAAATGTTTCTGCCGACTGGCCACTTGGAGAGACATCAACAACGATCATATTTGTTTGAACGGAATCTATGCGAATATCTATTTTATCATTGTTCATGATCATGTTTGCCAACCGATAAGCATGATCATGATCGTCCTTTAATCTATCCGCTTCTTGTTGAATGGCAGAGATTCCTGAAGCAGCGACGACACCTGATTGCCGCATTGACCCTCCCAGCAACTTCCTTACTTTCCTTGCACGTGAAATAAATTCTTTTTCCCCACAGAGCAAAGCCCCTACCGGAGCTCCTAATCCCTTGGATAACGAAAGCATAAGAGAATCCACCGGTTCGACCAATTTCTTGACCGGTATGTCATAATATACGGAGGCGTTAAATATTCTCGCGCCATCTAAATGAACAGGAATAGCGTGTTCATGAGCAACATGACAGATTGCCTTCGTCTGTTCTTTTGACATACAAGTGCCGCCCATAAAATTATTCGTGTTTTCCAAGCAAAGAAGCTTAATT
The DNA here is from genome assembly GCF_003336365.1 of Salicibibacter kimchii. Lineage (GTDB taxonomy): Bacteria > Bacillota > Bacilli > Bacillales > Marinococcaceae > Salicibibacter > Salicibibacter kimchii. The sequence goes on from NZ_CP031092.1 coordinate 3,374,542, forward strand.
TCATCATCTCCGATAAACTGTTTGATGCTGTTAATTTCAGGGGTTCCAAATGGATCTGTTACAAAAAAACGCGGGATTAAACCTCCGAAGCTATCCATAAAGGGTGCTTTCTCACTTTTGTTTATATGGGATGTTTCGCCTAACAGAACATTGTCTCCTCTTGTGCAATGCGTTAATAAAGCGATCAGATTGGCCATCGCCCCACTATTACAAAAAAGAGCAGCTTTCTTCCCCGAAACTTCAGCAGCGATGTCTTCCAGTCTATTAACAGTCGGGTCTTCCCCTCTTCCCAAGTTATCTTCCCTGCCATCATCCCCGACTTCTGCTTCAAACATCGCTTTTCTCATTTCCTTGGTCGGTTTTGTTAATGTATCACTTCTTAAGTCTATGATATAATCCCCCCCCGAAAGCAAAGACGCTACAAAAATGGATTACCTGAATTATAACAGGTTCGATGGAAATCTTGTATGCATCAGCGTTTTCGTTCAAACAATATCCCTGGGAGACATCTTGTCCTCACGAGCTTAAGAAAATACTGAATATCTGCTATAATGTGAGGCTGAGGACCCCTTTACCGTGGAATCTTAATGGAGTCGAATGAACTTGAAAAATGATGGAGGTTGTAGAATCACCCTCGTCAACCTGAAGTGGAGGCTCTCCTGAAATGATGGAAGAAATGAAGGCCTGGCGTCACGCGTTTAAAATCGATCCGGGACGGCCGTTTTCCGAGCAATGGCTCGCGGAGATTTGTGAGTCGGGAACAGATGTGGTTATAGTTGGCGGGACTGAAGGAACGACCATTGATAATGTAACGGAATGTTTAGCGGCTGTCAGGCGTTTTTCAGTTCCGTGTGTACTGGAAGTGACAGAACTGGAGGCACTTACACCCGGATTTGACGCTTACTTGATTCCTGTCGTTTTAAACGCCCATCACCCGGCATTTATCAGCGGTCTTCATCAACAAGCACTGAAGGCCCACGGCCAGTTTCTAAAAACGGCTGACGTCTTAGGTGAAGGATATTGTATTTTGAATCGTGAATCCAGCGTGGCGAGACGAACAGAAGCAGACGCTGCCTTAGATATGGACGATATCGTCGCTTTTGCCCGTTTTTCCGAAAGTGTTTTGCGCATGCCAATTTTTTATCTTGAATACAGCGGTACATATGGGGACGTTGAAGTTGTAAAAAAGGTCAACCAAACGCTAGAACACGCCCGGCTGTTTTACGGCGGGGGGATACAAACGAAAGAACAAGCGAGTGAAATGGCCACATGGGCGGATATGGTTGTCGTAGGCAACGCACTCTATGAAAATAAAGAAGAAGCATTGAAGACCGTAAACGCAGTGAAAGAGACAAAAAGGCAAACCAACAAGCGCTAAGGATGTGCGTGTGATGCAACGAAATATGATTGAACAATTACTCGAAGGGTTGAATTCGGAACAACAGCGGGCGGTGAAGAGGACGGAGGGCCCGCTATTGATTATGGCCGGTGCCGGAAGCGGGAAAACGCGTGTGCTCACCCACCGGATTGCTTATTTGGTCCGGGAAAAAGGGGTGGCGCCTTGGAACATTCTCGCGATCACCTTTACGAATAAAGCGGCGCGAGAAATGAAAGAACGTGTGGGGCAATTGATCAGCGGCGTTGCCGACAGTATTTGGATGTCGACGTTTCACGCCTTATGCGTGCGGATATTGCGTAGGGATGCCGACCGGATCGGGATTAACCGCAATTTTTCCATCTTGGACGCTACCGATCAACAATCGGTCATTAAGCAAATTCTAAAAGATCAAAACCTGGATGTTAAAAAGTTTCCCCCGAGGACTTTGCTCGGCACGATTAGCGGTGCCAAAAATGAGCTGATTACCGCCGCCGAATACGCTAAGAATGCAAACGGGCCGTTTGAGGAAGTGGCTGCTGATGTTTATAAAGAATATGCGCGACGTCTTCGGATCAATCATGCGCTTGATTTCGACGATCTGATTATGACGACGATTCGTCTTTTTCGAGAAATGCCCGAGGCCTTGGAATACTATCAACGCAAGTTCCAATATATCCATGTGGACGAGTATCAGGATACGAACAAGGCGCAATACATGCTTGTGAAGCAACTTGCCGGCCGTTTTCGCAACACCTGTGTCGTCGGCGACTCCGATCAGTCCATTTATAAATGGCGCGGAGCCGATATCAGCAATATCTTATCTTTTGAAGAAGATTACGAGGAAGCCGAAGTTATTTTACTGGAACAAAATTACCGTTCGACAAAGACGATTCTATCGGCGGCCAATGAACTGATTAAAAATAACAGCGGACGTAAGCCGAAAAATTTATGGACCGAAAATAAGGAAGGAACCCGCATTCATTTTTATGATGCCATGGATGAGCGGGAGGAAGCGTTTTATGTCGTAAATCAAATGAAAGAAGCGGCACAAACGAACGAGCAGAGCTATCGAGATTTCGCGGTGCTCTATCGCACAAACGCCCAGTCCCGTGTGATGGAAGAATTGTTCGTCAAGTCAAATATCCCCTATCAAATGATCGGCGGCACAAAATTTTATGACCGTAAAGAAATCAAAGATGTGCTTGCCTATCTAAGGGTCATTGCCAATCCCGATGATGATATCAGTTTGCAGCGGATTATTAATGTTCCTAAACGAGGGATTGGGGCGACAACGGTGGATAAAGTGGCTGCTTATGCGAACAATCAGAACATAAGTCTGTACGGAGCCCTCCTGGAATCCGAACAGATCGGCCTTTCGGCAACGGTGACGAAAAAGCTTCTCGGCTTCACGGAACATCTGAACAACTGGATACGCCAACAGGAGTATTTATCGGTGATCGATATCATCGAGGAAGTGTTGGAAACGTCCGGATATCGGGAAGCACTCAAAGTGGACAAGACATTGGAGGCCCAAAGCCGTCTCGAAAATATGGACGAGCTTCTCACTGTCGCCCAAGAGTTTGAAAAAAGACAGGACGACAAGTCGTTGATCGCCTTTTTGACTGACCTGGCCCTGGTTGCGGATATTGATCGTCTCGATGATGAAGAGGAAAAGCAACAAGGAATGGTGACGATGATGACATTGCATGCCGCCAAAGGGCTGGAGTTTCCTACTGTTTTTTTAATCGGGATGGAGGAAGGAATTTTCCCCCATAACCGTTCCTTATTTGAAGAAGAAGAGATGCAAGAAGAACGCCGACTCGCGTATGTGGGAATGACGCGCGCGGAAGAACAGTTGCATCTGACAAAAGCTTTGTCAAGACGCCTTTACGGACGAGCGCAAATGAATCCGGGTTCACGGTTTATCAACGAAGTTCCGGGCCATTTATTTGAAGCCGTGCCGGAAACAACCGAGAATGTTTCCAGCAATGACGAGGTTGCGAAAGGGGCGCGAAAACATCGGAAGGTGGCTACGACGACCCGAACGGGCGGAGAAACGCACGCTTGGAAGGTGGGAGACAAAGCGGATCATCGAAAATGGGGGACAGGTACGGTGGTCGCTGTTAAAGGGGACGATGAAGACCAGGAGTTGGATATTGCATTTCCCGAAGAAGGCATAAAACGACTTGTTGCCAAATTCGCCCCGATCACACGTCAATAAGAAAGGAAGACCGGCTATGGCTATAGATCAAGACGTAGAAAAGCGTGCGGCGGAGCTGCGTGAACGACTACATCGCTACAATTATCATTATCACGTGCTTGATGATCCCATCGTCCCCGATGCGAATTATGATGAGGATATGCATGAACTCATCCGGCTTGAAGAAGACAACCCAGCTTTAAAGCGCAATGATTCCCCGACGATGCGCATTGGCGGGGAAGTGCTTTCCGGGTTTCAAAAGGTTCGTCATGAACGACCGATGTTAAGCCTCGGGAATGCATTTAACGAGCAGGAATTATGGGATTTTGACCGCCGCGTACGCCAAGGGCTGTCGGCAGAAGACGAAGTAACATATAGCTGTGAACTTAAGGTCGATGGCCTCGCGGTCGCCCTCACGTATGAGAGGGGGCGCTTGGTTCGCGGTGCGACAAGAGGCGATGGGCAAATCGGTGAAGATATTACGTCAAATCTTAAAACCGTCGGTTCGATTCCGTTGTATCTCAATGAAGCGGTAAACCTTGAGGTTCGCGGGGAAGTATTTATGCCGGAACATTCGTTTCAACGACTGAATGAAGCGAAAGAACAACGTGGAGAAGCATTATTCGCCAATCCGCGTAACGCGGCGGCAGGTTCCTTGAGACAGCTAGACCCTAAAATTGCGGCCACTCGAAACTTGGATATTTTTCTCTATGCGATCGGTGACGATCGCGGGGCAGGTGTAATCTCCCACCATGACGCGATTGCCTATATGAAGAAATTAGGGTTAAAGGTAAACCCCGAAAACCGACACGTCGGTTCGATGGAAGAAGTCATCGCCTATGTGCATCACTGGATCGAACAACGCAAGGATCTCCACTATGAAATTGACGGCATCGTTATTAAAGTAGACAGCCTGAAACAGCAAGATGAACTTGGCTTTACGTCAAAAAACCCCCGTTGGGCGATTGCTTACAAGTTTCCGGCAGAAGAAAAAATGACGACGTTAACCGAGATCGAATTGTCGGTGGGGCGAACCGGCGTTGTAACCCCGACCGCTCACCTTGAGCCGGTGACGGTTGCCGGGACCACTGTTCAACGAGCCTCGCTTCACAATGAAGAACTTATTCGCGAAAAAGACATTAAAATCGGGGACCAAGTCATTATTAAAAAAGCAGGAGACATCATACCGGAAGTTGTACGTGTGCTGGAAGAGGTGCGTACCGGCGGGGAAAAAGATTTTTCAATGCCATCGGAGTGTCCTGAGTGCGGGAGCGAACTCGTCCATTTGGAAGAGGAAGTCGCTTTACGCTGTATTAATCCGCGGTGTCCTGCACAAATTCGCGAAGGATTGATCCATTTTGTCTCCAGAAACGCGATGAACATCGATGGGCTCGGAGAACGGGTGATTACACAACTTTTTCATCATCATCTCGTTGCTGATATTTCTGATTTATATACGCTTCAATATGAAGAACTAGTCAAGCTTGAACGCATGGCCGATAAATCGGTGAATAATTTGTTGGCGGCGATTGAAGCGTCGAAAGACAATTCGCTGGAACGATTGCTGTTTGGATTGGGCATTCGTTTTATCGGGGTGAAAGCGGCCGACACACTTGCGCGCCATTACAAAACGATAGAAGCCTTGCAAAACGCATCATCGGAGGATATTCAGGCGGTGCCGGAAATTGGGCATAAGATGGCAGAGGCGATCGAGCAGTATTTTCTACAGCCCGAAGTGGCAGATATGCTCAAGCGTCTAAAGGAATCCGGTGTGAACATGACATTTAAAGGAAGTACGGAGAGTGAATCGGAGAAGTTTCAAAATCAAACGTTTGTGCTTACCGGGAAGTTGGAAAACTGGTCACGCAATGAGTTAAAGGCCATTATTGAAGCCAACGGCGGAAAAGTAACGTCAAGCGTCAGCAAAAACACAGACGTACTCATTGCAGGTGAAGATGCAGGCTCCAAAAAGGACAAAGCCGAGGAGTTGGACGTGGAAATATGGGATGAGAAGCAAGCGCTGGAAAAAATCGATTAAACCGAAGTAGCGCTTGTTCATGAGAGGGGGGAAACTGGATGGAAAGAAGGGTGTTGGCAGTAAGTTTAGCTATGCTTCTTATCCTTTCCGGCTGCGCGGATTTTTTGGACCCGGACACTACAGAAGAAACGGCAGAGACAGAGGACGGGGAACAACAACAAGAAACGGCAGACGTGGGGGCGCCGGTTCCCAGTTTGTCGGAATACTACCGAAATGTTTTTCCGGATGGAGAGTATGAACCCGGTGAAGTAAGAGGCTATACATCAGGGGAAGGTTGCTACTCAGGTACTGCCTATAACCGGTTGGATTTGGAACGGTTGGAAATTGGACTTAGTGAAATAGCTTCGGAGACGTTTCCGCCCGAAGATTATTTTATTCAAGAAGGGCAGTTTGTTGAAAGCAACGAGTTGAATGCTTGGCTGGCCCGTTATGAAGATGTCGATGGGGATGACGATGAAGAGGGAAATGCAGGCCTCGGGTTAAATCCTTCGCTTGGAGACGGGGAGGGCTTTGAAGAACAACATAGCAATCATCCATGCGTTCTTTCTCATATTATCGAACAAAACTATCACATCGAAAATGATGATGGAGAGCTAGAACTGGGTGGTGTTGCGGTCGCGCTATCCTTAAACAGCATCTATTATTTCCGTGAGCAAAATGAAGACGGCACATACGGCTCCTGGTTTGACGAAACAATTTCAGAAGAAGAGGCCATGGACGCGGGCGAGGAAATGGCGGAGGAAGTTGTTGATCGCTTGCGCTCGAATGCTCGAGAAGAAGGGATGTTGAATGACGTACCAATTGTCATCAGTCTCTTCAGGGAAGCACCGCAAAATTCAATTACCCCGGGGGAATTCATCGGGGCCGCAACCGCTGAAGCAGGAAGTGACCTCGGCAGCTGGGAGACCTTGAATGAGGAGCATTACTTTTTTCCGTCCGATCGTGCGTTTGATCATGTACCGGAAGATGCTGAACGCTTTAACCAATTCAAGGAAGCGGTAAACAGTTATTTTAGCGACCATATAGGTGTCACCGCCCGGGGGCATTATCAGGGCAATGACCTCGAAAGTCTCTCTATCGAGGTGCCGATCCGGTTTCATACCAAAATGGAGACAATCGCGGTGACCCAACAGGCAGCAAGTGAGTTGGAAGAACATTTTCAAACGGGCATTGACATTACCATGACCATCACCACGAATGCTCAGACCGAAGCGCTGATTACAAGAGAAGGCGGAGAAGAGGTGCATGTGCACATTTATGAATAAAGTAAAAGCAAACAGAATGTGTGCCAAACGTTTGGGCATGAACGAAGTTTTTGCTCACGTGCCCGTGTTTTGATATGATCATAGTATTGTCCAAACCAACTGATGGAGAGGTGAATAACGAGTGACCGAGATTACAAAAGAACAAGTGAAACATGTGGCAGACCTTGCACGCTTAACGTTTAGTGATGATGAACTGGAAACATTTGCCAAACAAATGGGCGATATTATTCAATATGCGGAACGCCTTAACGCACTAAACACCGAAGATGTCGTACCGACGACGCATGTCATGGACGTACGAAATGTTCTGCGTGAAGATGAAGTGCGCCCGTCCCTGAACAGGGAAGATGTGCTAAAAAATGCGCCAGCGTCAAAAGATGGACAATTTGAAGTGCCATCTGTCCTGGACTAAAGGAGTGAAAGCCGTGTCATTTTTGGATGAAACGATCGCATCGATGCAACAGAAAATAAAAAATAAAGAAGTAAAAGTCTCAGAGCTGACCGAAAGTGCCTACAAAAGAATTCGAGACGTCGATGATTCGGTGCAGGCATTTCTCACCTTGGATGAAGAAGGCGCCATGGAGAAAGCCCGAGCGCTTGATGAACAGGTCAATCAAAGCGAGGGACAACCATTGTTCGGCATTCCGGCAGGCATTAAGGACAACATCATGACCGAGGGATTGAAAACGACATGCGCCAGTCAATTGCTTGATAATTTTAACCCCGTCTATGATGCAACGGTTATGAAACACTTGCACGCACAAAATACCATAACCGTCGGGAAATTAAACATGGACGAGTTCGCGATGGGCTCTTCCAACGAAAATTCCGGCTATTTTGGAACGAAAAACCCGTGGGATACGAACTACGTGCCCGGAGGTTCAAGCGGAGGGTCCGCTGCCGCGGTCGCCGCGGGAGAAGTGCCGTTTGCATTAGGATCGGACACCGGAGGATCCATTCGACAGCCCGCGTCTTTTTGCGGAGTGGTCGGCTTGAAGCCTACATATGGACGAGTATCGCGTTACGGACTTGTGGCATTCGCTTCTTCATTGGATCAAATCGGTCCGATTACCCGAACCGTCGAAGATAATGCCTATGTGCTTCAGGAAATTGCGGGCCATGACGAGAACGACTCCACATCCGTGGATGTGTCCGTGCCGGATTATCGGTCAGCACTTGAAGGCAACATTAACGGTTTGAGAATTGCGGTACCGAAAGAGTTTCTTGAGGAAGGGGTCGACGCCGGCGTCAAAGAACGCATTCAAACGGCGATTCGCACATTGGAAGGAATGGGGGCAACATGCGAGGAAGTGTCCTTGCCCAATTCCAGGTACGCGGTTGCTGCTTATTATTTGCTCTCTTCTTCGGAAGCCTCCGCCCATCTTGCCCGTTTTGACGGTATCCGTTACGGCGTTCGAAAAGGCGGCGACGATTTAATGGATGTCTATAAAAAAACAAGAAGCGAAGGCTTTGGCGATGAAGTGAAGCGCCGGATTATGCTGGGAACATTCGCGCTTAGCACTGGATATTACGACGCTTACTATAAAAAAGCGCAAAAAGTGCGGACGCTGATTCGCGAAGATTTCAACCAGGTGTTGCATAGTTATGACGTGATTCTTGGGCCGACGGCACCGACACCAGCGTTTAAAATCGGAGAACAAAAAGATGATCCGCTTACGATGTACCTTAATGATATTTTGACCATTCCGGTCAACCTGTCCGGAAACCCGGCCCTATCCATTCCGTGCGGTTTTTCAAATGGGCTCCCGGTCGGAATGCAGTTGATCGGAAAACCATTTGAAGAGCGCATTCTTTACCGTGTCGGTCATGCTTACGAACAAGAAACAGGACATTATAAAGAAAAACCGGGACTATAAGGGGGCAGAGCCATGACATTTGATACGATTATCGGCTTGGAAGTGCATGCCGAATTAAAAACGGATACGAAAATTTTTTGCGGCTGTTCCACGTCGTTTGGCGCACCGCCGAATACACAAACGTGCCCGGTTTGCCTCGGGCATCCGGGCATATTGCCGGTACTGAACAAACGTGCCGTTGATTTTGCCATTAAAGCGTCACTGGCGACGAATTGTACAGTCGCGGAACATACAAAATTTGATCGGAAAAATTATTTCTACCCGGATAATCCGAAAGCTTATCAAATCTCGCAATTTGATCAACCTATCGGCGAAAATGGTTCGATAGAGATTGAAGTCGATGGGGAGAAGAAATCCATCGGCATCACTCGCATTCACATGGAGGAAGACGCCGGTAAATTAACCCATGATGATGAAGATAACTCGTCGCTCGTCGATTTTAACCGTGCGGGGACACCGCTCATCGAGATTGTTTCCGAACCGGATATTCGCACGCCCGAAGAAGCATATGCCTATTTGGAAAAATTAAAGGCAATCCTCCAATATACGGAAGTTTCCGATTGTAAAATGGAAGAAGGATCGCTCAGGTGTGATGCGAATATTTCTCTACGTCCGAGCGGACAGGAAGCATTCGGAACCAAAACGGAGCTTAAAAATTTAAACTCATTTGCCAACGTGCAAAAAGGACTCGCGTTTGAAGAGAAACGTCAAGCACGAGAGCTTCAATCCGGTAAAGAGCTTTTGCAGGAAACTCGCCGTTGGAATGATGAACGCAAAGAAACGACACTCATGCGGGTGAAAGAAGGAGCCGATGATTACCGTTATTTTCCTGAACCGGACCTCGTCAATCTTTTTATCGATGAAGAATGGCAAGGAAGAATTGAAGAAGAGATTCCTGAACTTCCGGATGAAAGACAGGAACGCTACATTTCGGAATGGGAAATCCCTGCTTACGATGCCGGCGTGCTTACTCAAGTGAAGGCAAGCGCGGACTTTTTTGAAGAAACCGTGGCCGCGGGCGCGGATGCGAAGCAGGCCGCCAACTGGATGATGGGAGAAGTGAATGCCCATTTGAATGCCAATCATTTGGAACTTGAAGATGTAGCCATGACACCTTCGGGGCTTGCCGAATTGATCCGTTTAATCGAAAAAGGAACGATTTCCAGCAAAATTGCCAAAAAAGTGTTCAAGACGTTGATTGAAGAAGGCGGAAGCCCCGAGCAAATCGTCAAAGACGAAGGGCTCGTACAAATTTCCGATGAAAGTGAATTAAAATCGATCGTCGAGAGCATTTTGGAGGAAAACCCAAAATCCATTGACGACTATAAAAACGGCAAAGACAAAGCCTTCGGCTTCCTCGTCGGCCAGACGATGAAAGCAACAAAAGGCAAAGCGAACCCGCAAGTCGTGAATAAACTGATTAAAGACGGCATCGACGCGCGGTAAAGAAAAGCCAACCCTATCCCTTGATTCGGGGGGAAGGGTTGGCTTATTTTTTCAGGAATTCTTTCAGAAGCCGTCGATTCAAGCTTGATGCGATATAATAACGGTTCGATTGCTGAAATTAGACCGTAAGACGGTTCATACTATCTAAAAACTGCTCCGCCGCCTGTAGGTTGAAAGGGAAGACGTGCAATGCTGGCCTTTTTCTTTTGGCTTGGATCCCAAGGGGGAATGTAGGGCAACTATTTTTCAGGATTTGTTCCTTCGGGAAACGAAGAAGACTAAGGCTCCGATCATGATGAGCAAGAGCGCAGCAGTCGGGATCCAGCCAGCGCTCCCGTCGGTGTTATTAATGGTTTCGGCTGCCGTTGGATTTTCGATAAACGAGTGTGCAGATATAGTCGATGGAAACGTTATCGATAGAATGATGATAGAGATAAAAAAAGTGACATATTTAACAACATTCATTCTTATTCCTCCCAAAGCTCGGGACGTAGTGATCTCTATTATCGTAAAAGATCGCTAGCCCCTAATTCAAGGAAAAAATGGGGAGGAGATAGGTTTGCGATTATGTTCACAATTCCGACAGACTTGGACGACAAAAGAAAAACACGAGGGGGTGTCCCATCGTGCTTTTAGTTTAATTCTTTTGCGTTTTAAACGAATATGCGGCCCAGCCTAAAGTGCCGATCGCGAGAACTGTAAACAATATTTCCATCCAATGAAAATCCATATATCTGTCCCTCCTGCTATAGCGGTCACCATTATCTAAAACAAGGATAAGCTGTTTTGTCGTTTACGTCAAGGACTTGCTTGTAAGCATGCAGCTTTCAAATTATAATGAAAATACAACCACTACGAAGGGAAGGGTGGTTCAAGTTGGATATTTTCGTTTCGATTCTTGCCGTCATCGTTGTTCTGTCGTTAATTTATTTTATTTTAGCATCGTTGAATATTGCCGCCCACGCTTATATTATCAAATCAGGGGCATCGTATCGAAAAATACTGGGCCACACGGCACTCATAATGGCGGTAGTTATTATATTGGGACTCATCTTTTGGAGTTTTATATGGTAAAACAAATGTTGGCTGTATACGTGAATGATTCAACTAAAAATACTGACAGTGAACGTGAGGACGTTTGAGCAGGGCACTTTAATTAAAGCGCTTCCAGTATTTCATTTCGGGCTCGTTTTCGATGGGATTGCATAAGCATTCGGGCTGCGTTTTTATCCTGTGCCCGCATGCAAGAAAGAATAGCTTTATGTTCTATAATTGATCGGAATGGTAGTGGCCTGTTTTCAATGGTAAATAAACGAGCCCGAAAGATCTGGTCTGCATGGGTTTCAATGACACTCGAGAGCCTGAGGTTGCCCGCGGAATTAATGATATCAGTATGAAACTTATCATCTAATCTAGCCCATTTGGATAAGTTCTTCTCGTGCAAAGCTTCTTCCTGAAAGGTAACTAACTCTTCCAGCCTTTCCAATTCTTTGCCGCTAATTTTTTCTGTTACCATTTCTGCCGCTAAACCGTCCAAAGCTTCAACGATTTCATAAATCTCTTGTAAATCTTCTTTCGCAATGGCTTTAATGATAAAACCTCGCCTTGGGATTACTTCAATCATTCCCTCTGTTTGAAGACGGACTAACGCTTCTCTGACAGGAGTTCTACTCATTTGTAAACCCTCTGCCATCTCTCGTTCCAAAATCATTTTCCCGGGGGGAAGATACAAATTTCTAACTGCCAATCGAATAATTTGATAGGCGCGTTGCGGTAAACGGGTTTCAGTTACATCATTTCCCAAACCCTCTGTGGCACTTTTAACGTCATCCGCATGGATAAATGTAGGTTCCTCTGAGTTAGAACTTTTTTTCATAACGTTCACCGATCCCTGAAATGAAAGGAGAGAAGGAGAACTCCTTCTCATCCTCTAGCTTATACTTAGGTTATCTTAATCTTATCATGAATTTTGCTGAGATGGCTAATAATCCCATCGGTAACTTCTTTTGTGGAATTTTTGCCACCAATATCTGCCGTTAATAAGCCTTCTTTGGTGGTTTCTCTAATCGCTTTATTGATGAGTTCAGCTTCATTTTGAAGTCCTAAGTTCTCAAGCATTAACGCTGCACTCCCGATCGCACCAATAGGGTTAGCGATGCCTTGACCGGCAATATCCGGGGCTGAACCATGAACGGATTCAAACATGCTGGGGTACTTTCGATCAGGATTCAAATTAGCGCTTGCCGCTATTCCGAGGCTCCCAGCCAAAGCACTACCCAAATCAGACAGAATATCCGCTAATAAATTAGACGCAACAACGACTTCTAAATCCTCCGGATGTAGAACAAATTGCGCTGCCATTGCATCAACGAGCCACTGATCCGTTTCAACATCTGGATAATCTTTACTCACACGTTCGAATACTTCATCCCATAACACCATTCCATATTGTTGTGCGTTACTTTTAGTGACGCTTGTGACCTTTTTTCTTTTCCGCGTTCTTGCGAGCTCGAAAGCGTGACGAATAATTCGTTCGCATCCTTCTTCGGTAAATATAGACGACTGGACGGCCACTTCTTTCCCAGGTCCTCTCCCTGTGAAATTACGGCCGCCAATCCCTGAATATTCTCCTTCGGTGTTTTCACGGACCAAGACCCAGTTTAAGTGGTCCCTATCGGGATGATTCAAAGGACTTTCCACACCGGGCAAGAATTCAACTGGACGGATGTTGGCCCATTGATCTAATCCTTGACAAATCGCGATACGCAATCCCCAAAGACTTACATGGTCCGGTACATTAGGGAAACCAACGGCGCCGAAGTAAATGGCATCATGATTTTTAATTTGCTCCAGCCCATCTTCAGCCATCATTTTTCCATTTTCCAGATAATATTCACACCCCCAAGGAAAATAATCGGTTTCAAATGAGAATTTGCCATTCGAGCTTTTTTCTAAATGATTGATGACACGTAATCCTTCGTCAATGACTTCTTTCCCTATCCCATCTCCTGGTATGACAGCTAAACGAAAATGCTGTTTGGTATTCATCAGTATACCTCCTATTTTAATTTGTGATCATCATCCATTATCGTTTTATGTATACGTAATTGTCAATATAAAAGCCATTAAATATTTTTTAACTACAAATTTGACTTTTATGTATACATTGTTTAATCTATCATTAGTTAATTTTGAAAGCGTGATCTTTATTAAAAAGAAAGTCCTAATATTGTAATCGCTATCAAATAACTCAATTATTAAGCTCCCTGTGTGGAAAAGTTGAACGTGTGGACTGTGACTGTATAAAGGAGGAATAATGTTTTATGAGTCCTGAAGTTATAACCTTACTTTTCTTGCTATTTGCTATTATTATGTTTGCCTGGGAAAAAATACCTCTTGCGGTCACAGCAATGATTGTTGCAATTGGGCTTACTCTAACAGGTGTTCTAGAACCTTCAGAGGCTTTTGCTGGTTTTGTCGACGCTAATGTTCTCCTTTTTATGGCGATGTTCATTGTTGGGGCAGCTGTTTTTGAAACTGGGATGGCTAAGAAAATAGGGGGATTTGTTACCAGATTTGCCAAAACAGAAAGACAGTTAATCGTTTATATCATGATTATTACTGGTTTAATGTCCGGGGTTCTATCTAATACTGGAACTGCAGCGGTTTTAATACCAGTTGTTATTGGTATGGCTGCGAGATCAGGGTTTTCACGCCCTAGACTGCTCTTGCCGTTAGTTTTTGCAGCTGCAATGGGAGGTAACCTTTCTTTAGTTGGCGCGCCAGGGAATATGATCGCTCAATCGGAACTTCAAGAACAGGGTATGGCATTTGGTTTTTTTGAATATGCATACGTAGGTTTACCTATTTTGATTATCGGCATTATTTACTTTAGTTTGTTTGGATACAAGTTTCTTCCAAAAGGGGATGAAATCCTCCTGGAAACAGATTCAGTTTTTAGTGACAATACTGATGATTCAAACGTATCAAGATGGAAACAGACTATGGCAGTGGTAGTACTTGTTTTAACCGTTCTAGCGATGGTCTTTGAAGAACAGATTGGAGTAGATTTATATGTTTCTGCATGGACAGGAGCATTAATTTTAGTCGCCACTGGCGTAATTTCCGGAAACAATGCAATGAAATCAATAGATATGAATACAATTCTTCTATTTGTAGGTTCGCTAGCGTTAGCGAGAGGCATTCAAGAATCTGGTGCGGGAACGTTAATAGCTGATACGTTAATCGGGACTATGGGCAGCAACCCTTCACCATATCTGTTATTGTTTGTGATATTGATCATCGCTGCAGTAATGTCAAATTTTATGTCCAATACCGCAACAACTGCACTACTGGTGCCGATAACGCTTTCCATTGCCACTAGTATTGGAGCCGACCCAAGAGCAGTTTTAATGGCAACAGTCATCGGGGGATCTTTGGCTTATGCAACACCAATTGGCATGCCGGCAAACACAATGGTTTATTATTTAGGTGGATTCAAGTTTAGTGATTACGTGAAAGCCGGAGGTCCATTAATTGTAGTTTCTATAATAGTAAGCATGATTTTACTGCCAATTTTCTTCCCTTTCTACGAATAAACAAATTTCTTCTATGGCACGGCAACACGATAGCCAATACAGTCATTACGAATTTAATACACAAAAAAACATACAAGACACTTTTCGACAGAGACCACCTCATTAGGGATTTGGTCATGTTTGTTCCCATTGTATAAAGTGCAATTTTCTTTTGGGTGGCTGTCTTATCCACTTATTTGATATTCTGTAAGTAGCCAAAGAACAGACTTGCTTCAATTCGATTTGGTAATTTCTGGTTGTACAAAAATGAGTAAGGGGAATTCTAATGGCCAACATCCTCATCGCACCGGATTCATTCAAAGAAAGCATGAGCTCGAGAGAAGCAGCAGAAGCGATTCAGGCTGGTTTCCAACAAGCAGGCGGCAACCATAACTATCATTTGATTCCAATGGCCGATGGCGGAGAAGGTACAATGGAGGCCCTAACCACTAATCTCGACGGGATTTATCAAACGCTTCAAGTCGAAGGCCCGAACGCCCACCCGGTTGAAGCGACATATGCCGTATCGGCGGACGGAAACACAGCCATTATGGAAATGGCGCAGGCATCGGGTCTTGATCGTGTTGCGGAACAGCATCGCGAGGTCGGGGCGGCTTCCACTTATGGAACAGGTGAAATGATTCGTGCGGCGCTGGATCAACGTGTACATAAAATCATTCTCGGGATCGGGGGCAGTGCCACGAACGATGGCGGCGCGGGGATGCTCCAAGCGCTCGGCGCGCGTCTCTTGGATCAACAGGAAGAATCGATTACTCGGGGAGGGTTAGGACTTGAAAAGTTGGTGACCATCGATGTTTCGGAATTAGACCCTCGCTTGCAACAAACAGAGATCATCGTCGCTTGCGATGTGACAAACCCATTGTTGGGTGAAACGGGGGCCAGCGCTATTTTCGGCCCGCAAAAAGGGGCAGACGTGGCAATGGTGGAAAGGCTTGATCAAGCGCTCGCGCATTTTCACGAACAAACATTAAAAGTCATCGGTCATGATAAAAAAGACGTTCCCGGTGCCGGTGCGGCCGGGGGCCTCGGCTACGGCTTGCTTTCTTATTTAAATGCTGAACTCAAACCCGGCATTGATCTCGTGTTAGAAGAGACGAATTTCCGAACGCATGCCCACGATGCCGATTTAATCATTACCGGTGAAGGAAAAATCGACGGTCAATCGGTGTATGGAAAAACACCGGTCGGCGTAGCGAAGGCAGGGAAGGAATCCGATACCTTTGTGATCGCGGTGTGCGGACAGCTCGGAGATAATTATGAGCAAGTGTACAACCATGGGATCGATGCAGTCTTTAGCCTCGTTCCGGGGGCGGTCAGCGTGAAAGAGGCGATGGAAAATGGGGGAAAGTATTTACAACAAGCGGCGCGAAACATCGCTATGGTTTATAATAAGAAGTGAGCCCGAGGTGGTTGCTTCTTTATTTTTTGACATTTTTTCTGTAAAATACACAATTACGATCAAATACGTTAGAGGGAATAAACATGCCTAAAAAACAACCGAATTTGCCTGTACAAAAAAATGAACGGCTTGACGTCACGATTCAGGATCTCACCCATGAAGGTGCCGGGGTGGCAAAAGTAGATGGCTACCCGCTATTTGTCCCCGATACGCTCCCGGGGGAAAAGGCGGACGTTAAAGTCGTCAAGACGGGAAAAAACTTTGGGTTTGGGCGTTTAATGGAGCGACATACGACGAGCGGCCAACGTGTTGATCCCCCTTGTCCAATTTATCACTGGTGCGGGGGGTGCCAGCTGCAACATATGAACCAGGACGCTCAGCTGACGTTAAAACGGGAGCAAGCCGTAAACGCCCTTCACAAGTATATGAATCGGGCCGATATCCCTGTTCATGAAACGATCGGGATGGACGAGCCGTGGGCGTATCGAAACAAAGCACAAGTGCCTGTGGCTGAGCGGGATGGCGAGCTCATTGCCGGTTTTTTTGCAAAACGGTCCCATCACATTGTCGACATGGACCATTGCTTGATTCAAGGCGATCAGAATGACGCGGCGATCCAAGTCGTGAAAAACATTCTAAAACGTTACGAGATTCGCCCGTATGATGAAGCAAGCGGACGCGGAGTGATTCGACATATCGTGGCCCGCAATGGACGTTTGAGCGGTGAGACGATGGTCATGCTCGTCACAAACGGCAAGGAACTTCCCCATAAAAAGCAAATCGTCGAAGCAATTCGTCGTGAAGTAACAGGCATTCACTCCATTGTCCAAAACATCAATACGAAGAAAACAAATGTCATATATGGGGAACAAACGGAGATTCTTTGGGGAGAAAAATACATCGAAGAACGCATTGGCAACCTACGTTTTGCATTGTCCCCCCGTTCTTTTTTTCAAGTCAATCCGGTTCAGACGGAAGCTTTATATGAAAAAATACGTGAATTTGCAGACCTTCGCCGGACGGATACGGTCATCGACGCCTATTGTGGCATCGGCTCGATTTCGTTATTTTTAGCTGAGCAAGCGAGGAAAGTCTATGGCGTGGAGGTCGTTGGAGACGCGATCAGTGACGCGCGCAAGAATGCAAAACTCAATCACATCTCCAATGTCGAATTTTCGGTCGGGAAAGCCGAGGAAGTTGTGCCCTGGTGGCGAGCCGCCCTCGGGATTGAAGCTGACGTCATCGTCGTCGATCCTCCGCGCAAAGGCTGTGACGAGAAGCTGCTGCAGACGATGATCGAAATGAACCCCGACCGCATCGTTTATGCCTCTTGCAACCCGGCGACACTCGCCCGTGATCTCGGCATTCTCTCCGACGGCGGCTATGACGTAAAAGAAGTACAGCCCGTTGATATGTTTCCACAGACGGCACATGTGGAGAGCGTGACGCAATTGGTGCGGAGATGATTGCTATCGCTCTTTTCTCCCTCATCGGCGTTCTAATCGGTATTACCTCCAGCTTATTCGGGTTCGGCGGTGGTTTCATCGTCGTGCCGATTCTTTATGCTTTTTTGCCTGAGACGATTCCCGCGGATCACGTGATGCACACGGCGATTGGGACGTCGCTGGCAGTGATGATCGTTAATTCGTTTAATTCCACGATCCATCATGCAAAAAACGGGAATGTTAGATGGGATATTTTTAAATTTTTATTTCTTTTCATATGCATCGGATCAGTATTTGGAGGTTTTCTTGCTTCTTTTTTCACGAGTGAAGTTCTTCGCTTTGCATTTATCGCTTTTTTAATTTATGTCATCTTCTCAAGTATCATCAAGCAGACATTTGTAAGCACAATACGTGAAGACTTTCAATTTCCTACGTATACAAACGGGCTTGTTACTGGTGTGGGCATTGGTACAGTTTCCACTCTATTGGGCATCGGCGGCAGTGTGGTGACAATTCC
Organism: Salicibibacter kimchii; assembly: GCF_003336365.1. Classification (GTDB taxonomy): domain Bacteria; phylum Bacillota; class Bacilli; order Bacillales; family Marinococcaceae; genus Salicibibacter; species Salicibibacter kimchii. The sequence continues at coordinate 3,392,705 of NZ_CP031092.1, forward strand.
CTATCTTAGAAACCGAGGACTCCGCATGCTTCATGCCGTCGCACTCGCGACGCCCCTCGGCCTGCCGATTGCCATTGTGGGCACATTCATGTATCTGGGTTTGGGGATACAGGTGGCAGAAATGCCTGCTTCCACCATTGGTTTTATCTATTTGCCGGCGCTTTTCGGATTTGTCTTTGGTGGATTTATCGGTGTTCCCATTGGTAGAAAGATCGCTCAGAAGTTGCCCGATGCTCTGTTTTCCAAAGTGTACCTCGTTTTGCTTATAATTGTTGTCATTATGATGATTGAATGAAAACCTGGCCAATGTATGCGCCGGGTTCACGTCAACAGATTATCCGAACCAAACACCGTCGGGCTTTCCGTATTCGTGAAAGATTGAGTCTCTTGCTTGAGTTGCCTGCTGACGGACACGTTCCAAATCAACATTTACGAGTTGTCCGTCACGTTTGACTGCATTTCCCGCGACAAATACAGCATCGACGTTTTTCGTTTGCGCGCTTTGAGTGACGGCCCCAATTGGGTCATTGATCGGAAACATGTTCCAATCGTCGGTTCGCACCGTAATAATATCCGCTTCTTTTCCCGGTGTTAATGTTCCGATTTTATTATCCAACAATAATGCCTTCGCTCCATCCAAGGTGGCAAATTCCAACACATCCCTGGCTGCAATGTGTAATTTTCCGGGCATCTCTCCGTTCGCTAAAAGTTGTTCATTTACTCTGGAACGTTCTGCTTGAAGCGTGAATTTCATTTGCGTAAACATCTCTCCGCTTGTGGAAGTCGTTACGTCCACACCTAAGCTTGGACGCACACCGTTTTCAAGTGCCAACCCGGTTGCGGGATACCCATGCCCCATCATCATTTCGATTTCAGGTGTGACAGAAATGGATCCCCCTTTGGCCGCCAACATCTTCATTTCCTCCGGGCTTACTGCATTTGCATGCGCAAAGTTTAAATCAGCCCCAAGAAGTCCGGCACTGTTTAATCTTTCGATCGAACGTTCGCTGGCCCCCCATGTACCAAAGCCAAGATGCATGCTGCAAACTGTGTCTAACTCGCGAGCAAAATGAATATCCTGTACTGTCGTATCCCACGAGCTGAATTCGGGTCCCCGGATGGCTAACCCCATCGTTAGCAGTTGATCTTTTGAAGAAAAGTGCTTTTCCTTCACTCGTCTCGCGTCATCGGGATGCAGACGTTCACTTTCTTGATTCCAGTAGTCTCCATCTCCCGGAGGGCCGTGGGCAAACACCGCTCTTGTCCCGGATTCCCTTAGGCCACGAACCATTTCATCCGCATGTTCCGGTGAAATAATCATCGATGAGTCCAACTGGGTGGTCACACCGGCATCAAGCGCTTCCAGTGCTCCTAGCAGGTTGCCGATATAGTCGTTCTGAGGGCTCCTTTTCGACCCTATGTTTCCATAGTAGATACTGCCTAAGTATGTCGGTAGAGACCAATCCGCCCCTACGTTACGTACCACAGACTCCCAAGTGTGCCGATGGGCATCAACCAGTCCGGGCATAACGATTCGATTTGAACAATCGATCACTTCACAATCAGAGGCCTCTATGTTGGGTTGAATCTCCGTAATCGTTGCGCCCTCCACCAGCATATCCGCCTTCTTAAAATCTCCGATCGATGGGTCAAGCGTCAAAACAATCCCGTCTTTAAAAAGCTTCCTGTTCATTTTTATGCTCCTTCTTTGATTCATTTACGAGACACGTCTATGAAGGAATGAGTTGATTTCATTCGCAAAAAAAACGTGGTTCCTATCTTCTGATACCCGAAAAGGAACGTTTATTAACTTTTTATATCAGATGTTTATTTTTCAATATGCTACAATAAAAAGTATCGAGTGATACGTCAAGAAGAACATCACCACTTCCCGCGGGTAGATAATAAACCATACCTAGAGGAAATCGTGAACGAACAAGGAGGCGAGAAACTTGCCGACCAATAAAAATCACATCAGGGAAGAGGTTTGGAAGCGAATGGAAGCAGAAAAAATAGGACGGTTCCCGTTTCCGCTCAAAAATCGCATCCCAAACTTTAAGGGCGCAGAGAAAGCGGCAGACTATGTTACGACACTCCCCGCATACAGGGAATCGAAAGCCGTGAAGATTAATCCCGACGCGCCGCAGCTACCGTTACGAGCACAGGTACTTATCGACGGCAAAACGCTCTTGGTTCCCACCCCCCGCTTAAAGGCAGGTTTTATCCAAGTGAAACCGGAATGGGTACCGCAAGGAGAAGAGAAGAAAGCCGCCAGCTTAACGCATATGAAACGCTACGGAAAGGAACTCCCCCTTCGCGATATTCCGCGGATTGATCTTATCGTGGCCGGATCCGTGGCGGTTCATAAAGATGGACGTCGCCTAGGAAAAGGAGAGGGGTATGCCGATCGAGAGTACGCGATACTAACAGAACTCGGAAACCCGAAAGTCCCCGTTGTGACCACGATTCATTCCGCCCAACTCGTAGACGCCGATATTCCAATTGAGCGTTATGATCTATCCGTTGACTGGATCACGACGGAAAACCAAATCTTTTCCACAAACACCCCTTATCCAAAACCGACAGGCATTGATTGGCATCAAGTAACCGAAGAGGAAAAAGAAGAAATGCCGGTACTCGCGGAAATCAGTCGGCTCGTTCGCGGGGAATAGCGATCGCAATCATTTCAATCGCTCTGAATCATGGGTTATAATAGATAGAGCATCAAGACATTTTTGCAGAGTGTCTTTTTTCATAAGGGAGATTACGTGAACGGCCCGGAAGCATGGATTCCGGAAAAACGCCTGCTCCTATCGTTACCTGATCGATTCAGCTATCGTTGATGCCTTCTATGGCGTATATTCTTTCTACCCGTTGGGGGGGGCGACAGACATGTTTATGCCGTATCGATCCCATCTATATAAAGCAGCATTTTTAGAACGCCCGAACCGCTTTATCATTCGGGCAAGAAAAGAAGACGGTGAAACAGTTACCGCGCATCTGCCCGACCCCGGGCGGTTAATCGAATTGCTCACCCCAGGACGGATCCTCTGGCTACGCTACGTCGATCAACCGAAACGCAAGACACAGTGGTCGGCGGTGCTTTGCGAAAGCGTAGATTCGCGTGCCTACGTTTCCTTGGACACAACGCTTCCGAACCGTCTGATTACCCAAGCTTTAAAAGAAAAACGTATAGATTCGCTCAAAACCTATCACTATGTCAGGGCTGAATATTCTTTCGCAAGTGCACGATGGGATTTTCTGCTGGAGAATGAGCGTGGGCCAATGCTTTTGGAAGTGAAAAGTGTGACACTTGCCGTGGACGGTGTTGCTTATTTTCCTGATGCCGTCACTGCCCGCGGAACGAAGCACGTGGAGAAATTAAGAAGGATTCAACATGAGGGCACCCATCAAACGGCCGTATTGTTCGTGGTACAAAGAGACGATGTAACGAGTGTTCAGCCTGCCACGCATATCGATCCAACATTTTCGTCCGCTTTGCAATTAGCCGCGGATAACGGTGTGGGAATGCTGGCTGTAACAACGGATGTTCGTTTAGGGGGCGTGACATTGGGTTCAGACATTCCTGTACAACTAGCAGGCGTGTGAAAATCCTAAGCCAAAGAAGGTGGCCTTGCAATGAAAGCGGACGCTGTTTTTGAAGGCGGAGGCGTGAGAGGTGTTGCTTTTATTGGTGCTGTTCAAGCCATGGAAGAGTCGAATGTAGAGTGGCAAAGGCTAGCCGGGACGTCGGCAGGGGCTGTTATCGCGACTCTTTTGGCAGCAGGGTATAAAAGCCATGAAATAATGGATTGGTTCCACTCGGTAGATGCAACGAAACTGCAAGAAAGGACGTGGGTAAATCGTATTCCGCTGATTGGGAACCTATTGGCGGTAACGATGCATCTCGGCATGTATAAAAATGATTATCTGGCATCGATGGTCGATGCACTATTGTTCGAAAAAGGGATTCAAACGTTCGCAGACCTTCCCAATGATAAATTAAAAATCGTTGCTTCTGATATCTCCAAAGGCCAACTGCTCATTTTTCCCGATCATTTGCATCAATATCATTTAACGCCTAAGGATGTAAAAATTTCCACTGCCGTTAAAATGAGTGCTGCCGTCCCTTTTTTCTTTCGTCCGGTGATATGGAAATCCCAAGAACAAACGAAATCCTATATTTTAGACGGCGGTTTGCTTAGTAACTTTCCAGTTTGGATTTTTGATACAGACGGAATCCCCCAGTTTCCAACCTTTGGTTTTCATTTTGTAAGAGAAGAAATTATATCGGATGCCGTGATTCCCACTCCGATTCATCTTTTTACGAATATATTTCGGACGATGCTCCAAGCCCATGATTTGCGATATCTAAAGGAAGAAACACGTGACCGTACGATCCAAATACCAACTGGTGACATCGATGCCACTGATTTTGACCTGAGTGATGAAGCTGTTGAATTTCTCTTTCAATCAGGTTATGTTTCCGCTAAATCTTTTTTGGCCAAATGGGATTTTGAACAACATAAGGCAATCCGCATGGAAAACACTCGGAAAGGACCGATAAAATGACGTTAAACAAATGGTTTGCAAAGGGAATGAGCCCGGAAACTTATATTGAAAATATGCAGCAACACAAAGAAAATCTTCAACATATCTACGAACATTTCAATATCCCGGACGATGAGAGGCTGGAAACATTGGCAGATCGTCCGTCCCGTGTAATTGTGCTCACGGAAGATTGGTGCGGCGACGCGATGGTGAACGTACCGATTTTGCTTCACATCGCGGAGAAAACGAATATGGATGTGTCGATGTTGTTAAGGGACAGCAACTTGGAACTGATGGACCAATACCTGACAAATGGGAAGTCACGCTCGATTCCGATTTTCATATTTCTTGATGAAAACGGGAATGAAGTGGCGAAGTGGGGGCCGCGAGCGCCGGAAGTACAGGCGAAAGTGGATGGCCTTTTTTCCAACCTCCCGGCCAAGGACGCGCCTGACTACGAGGAGAAATGGAAAGCAACCCTTTCAGCACTTACACAGATGTTTCGTGAAGATGAAAAAGTACGGAATGACGTGTATGAAAGCATTATAAACACTTTGGTGAAATAAAAAATGCCGGTTCGTACATCGAGCCGGCATTTTAACATTCATATGTCCAAAATTCCTCGTAGCGAATCCATGCTTCTGTATCCTCATCGCCTTCGGCAATTTTCTGTTTAGCGATCGCCGATACCTCTTGCATTTGGCTTTTGTGGGCATCAATGGCCTGTAACTTCCGATCCATCAAATCGCCGATGTCATAAACGATGTCGGCTTCACCGATTACGTCTGCGGCGTTAGCGGTAATAGCTTTCGTGTGCAATGTCGGACGTTTGCTTTCCGGAATTTTCCTCATCGCTTCAATGACGGCAGCACCGGTGGCGTCATGGTCCGGATGGATACTTAGTCCCGGATAAAAGGTAATGACGAGGGAGGGGGCGACATCTAGGATTATTTCTTGCAAGTGTGTGGCGACTGTCTGCAGATCTTCAAATTCCAACGTTTTATCCCGATAGCCAAGATGGCGAAGTTCATCTACACCCATGATCTCGCAGGCATTTTCCAGCTCTTTTTTACGAATGAGCGGCAGTGTTTCCCTATTTGCAACCGGCGGATTTCCCAAGTTTCTCCCCATTTCCCCGGAGGTTAATGATGCGACGGTCACTTTTGTGCCGTGCTCCCTTTTATGCATCATAATGGTCCCCGCGGCTGAAAATGTTTCATCATCGGGATGTGGAAAAAGCAATAAAATGTGCCGTTCCTTATTCACTTAAAACTCCTCCTTCAAATGGTATGGTACTAAGTTGCAGGGCAACAGACAATTTGCCCTGCTCATCAAAACCGTATAAATACAACGATTCATTTTCTTTATGTTCAAACATGGAAAGCCCTTCGGCAAAGATCCAACCATCTTCGGTTTTTAGTCCGACCCGATACGGGTCTTCGCCTTTTATTTTGCCGTGCAGCACGTTGAGGCGTGCGTTTCGCACATACCCGCCGGCAGCATGAAACTTCCCGTTCCGATAGGCAGCATAAGCTCCGTTCGTCAACTCAAAATGTACATAAACCTCTTGCCCGTTAAAAACATCCAATAATGGCTGGACAACGTCTGTTTGAATATTTTTCAAAAGAATCATTCCTCGTTTGTTTGTTAGCTATCTTCCCAGTATATTTTACCTTTTCACGCTTCTGTTTTAAACAAAAACGATCGCCAGAATGATGCTGCAGAAAGCTTCATATATTGGAAAGGATGAATGCACGTTGGAAACGGGGGATGTGCAGTGGCCATTCAACCGCCGGCACTACAAGCCGGAGATACGGTAGGCGTCGTGACGTTGGGCAGTCCGCTTGAAGCTGAAATCATTGATACCCGGGTACAAACGTTGGAAGCGATGGGTTTGAATGTTGTGCTCGGAAGACATGTCTACGATTGGGATGGGTTTTTGGCCGGGACTGATCAAGAGCGGGCAGCGGATGTGATGGCAATGTTCGAGCGTGAAGAGGTGCGTTTGATTTTGCCGACACGTGGTGGGGTGGGGGTAGCCGGGGTTCTTCCTTATTTAAATTACGATGTAATCGCGAATAATCCGAAATGGATCAGCGGGTACAGCGATATTACGGTCCTCCTTAACGCGCTTTATCAATATGCGAATATCATCACTCTGCACAGTTTGATGTTGATTGATTTTCAGGAGACGACACCCCCTTATAATTTTGACCAATTTTTCAGTGTTGTTTCTTCAACATCGATGGAGCATGCAATGGTTAATCCACCGGAAATCGCTCCGCTCATCAGCCGTGTGCCGGGGAATGTGACAGGTCCGATCGTGGGCGGGAATCTTACCTCTTTTATCGGAACGTTGGGAACGCCGTTTGAAATTAATACCATGGGTTGTATTTTATTTTTAGAAGAAGTGAATGAACCGATTAATACGGTATATCGACATATGAAGCATCTTGAGTTGGCCGGTAAATTTGATGATTGTATCGGGATTATTCTCGGCGAATGTAGCAATTGCCAAGTGGCTTATGGGCAGGAATATGAAGACTTGATCGAAAATTTTATCGTGCCGATGGAAAAGCCATTGATTACAGGACTTGCAAGTGGGCACGGGACTTATAAAGCAGCTACCCCGGTCGGGGCTATCGCGAATCTTAACAGCAATGAAGGTTCGATCACAGTGATTAGCCGAGGATAGCAACTGGAATGTATCGTTTGGCAGAGGATTCTAATGGGAAAGGGAGGGATGAAGAGAAAGGAGGTTTTACGTATGAATAAATTTGGCATGCTTACATTATCCGTGGTCGTTGCTACAAGTCTCGCGGCTTGCGGAGATAATGGGGAAGAATTCGAAAATGAAACAAATGGGGACGCTCCTGAGGAGGGCGATGATAATACCGAAGTGCAAGAAGAAGAAGTGAATGTCGATGACATGGATGACGGTGCCGATGAGGGAGATGGGGAAACGGAAGCAGACGAAGCATGGTACGAAGAGCTACCCTATAACGAGTTCGATTTGGAAGCTGAATATGACCACGGCGAATACGAAGCCGAATATGAATATGAAGGCGGAAGTCCCGAAGTGGAAATTGAAGACAGTCGGGATGGCGAAGACATGGAGTTAGAAGGGCAAGCGGCATTAGACGCACTTTCCGATATTCTCCCGGAAATGGATATTGATGAGAACTCCAGTGACGAAGAAATACAAGAAGCAGCCATTGACGCCTTTAACCTTGATGAAGATTACAGTGAGCTTGAAGTAGAAATAGAATTCAATGGCGACGAGACAGAAGTGGAAGATGAATCATAAAAATAAATATGAATGTCATGGCTCTTACTATAGAAGGGAAGTGTCGATTGTGCACGTTCATCTTTCAAAATAAAGATGATAATGGAATTTACAGCCCTCGTTAAAGATGGAATGGCATTTAAGACAGCGGTCGGTCGCGAGGTACGCGCGGATGGTATGTTCATAGCTGCAAACGCCGCATAAAATGGCACGCTCCCCGAATTGATCTTCCGGCCAAACGGAAACGGTGTGTGCCTCACACTCCTGATGGCATTGGTAACATGGGTAGTATTTTCCGCAACAATGAAACTTGATGGCGATGATGTCTTTCCCTGAAGAATAATGCGTGCATCGCGTTTGTCGATCGATTTTCTTGCCGTAGACATGTTTCATTTTGATCCTCCTTCTTCTTTTGTATAGCGTTGGTTCCAGTTTAACAAAAGGAGGGACCATGAAGCAGAAAATTTTTGTCGTATAATAGTTGCTAAATGGTTCAAGCTATGGTACAGTAACAATGTAGAAAGTGATTGAAGATACGGTGTAATGGTTTTTCGGCCTCTGCTTTTAAGTTTAGGACGCAAAAAGGTTCACCCGGTTTCAATTATTTTTAGCAATTTTTGGTTCAAGAAGGATGAACCTTTTTGGACTGCCTATTCAAAGGAGGCCATAAGCATGACTGGTAAAGTAAAATGGTTCAACGCCGAAAAAGGATTCGGTTTCATTGAGCGTGAAGAAGGAGACGATGTATTCGTCCATTTCTCCGCGATTCAGCAAGAAGGATTCAAAACACTTGAAGACGGTCAAGACGTAGAATTTGAAATCGTCGAAGGCGACCGCGGACCGCAAGCAGCAAACGTCGTCGGTCTATAAAACACATGATACTCAGGAATAGAGGGGTATATTCCAGCGTTTAACGGGAATATATCCCTTTTTTTATACGATAAGAATGGATAACCGTGAGAAAGGTTATAGTATAAAAAAGACAAAGGCTTTCTAATGCAAAAGTGGATGAAGACTTAAGTATGATTCATGAATCGTATTGCTGTGGTATTTCGCTAGGCGGGAACGCATGCGCTTTTGCATCTTTTATATCCTGAGGTCTTGAGGAAAAAGATGTACAAAGGAGAAGAGGCATGAAATTTGAAGAATTAGACTTACCGCCCTATTTATTAAAAAGTGTGCAAAGTATGGGCTTCACAGAGGCCACGTCGATTCAGGAAAAAATTCTACCCGTCGCTCGCAAAGGGCGCGATGTCATTGGACAGGCGCAAACCGGAACAGGAAAAACAGCGGCGTTCGCCCTTCCGATTATCGAAAAAGTTGATCCGGAGGACCCGAACGTACAGGCGCTTATTTTGACCCCGACCCGTGAATTAGCCGTGCAAGTGTCGGAAGAAGTCAACCGATTAGGCCGTACGAAAAACGTGAAATCTGTAGCTGTGTATGGTGGTGCCGACATGGGCCGGCAAATACGGGAATTAAAATCACGACCACCCATCATCGTCGCGACACCGGGCCGATATATGGATCATACGCGCCGGAGGACGATTCGTCCGCAGGCCGTTTCTACGGTCGTGCTCGATGAAGCGGATGAAATGTTAAGCATGGGTTTTATTGAAGATATTGAAACGATTTTAGAAGCGATCCCTAACGAACGACAAACGCTTTTATTTTCAGCAACGATGCCGAGTCGTTTAAAAAAAGTCGCCGATCGCTTTATGACGGAACCGCAAACGGTTTCTGTAAAAGCGAAGGCAATGACGGTATCCAATATCGAACAATTTGCGCTCAAAGTACCCGAAAAACAGAAATTGTCTGTCCTCGGTCGCTTGCTTGATTTTGAAGATCCCGATCTCGCCATTATTTTCGGGCGCACGAAACGAAGGGTAGACGAACTTTCAGAGGCACTCGAGCATCAAGGCTACGCAGCTGCCGGCCTTCATGGTGATATGAAACAGGCAGGGCGGACCAATGTGTTACACCGATTTAAGCAAGGAGCCATAAAGTATTTGGTGGCGACCGATGTGGCCGCACGGGGAATTGATGTGACCGGCGTGACCCATGTGTTTAATTTCGATCTACCGCAAGATGCGGAAAGCTATGTTCACCGGATCGGCCGGACAGGACGAGCCGGGCATTCCGGGAAATCCTATACGTTCGCGGCTCCCGTTGAGATGGATCATATGGCGATGATTGAAAAGGCAACCAAAGGAAGCATTAAACACATCGATGTTCCGAGCGAACATGAAGCGGATATTGCCAGACAAGAACGGGCGGCTCACCAGCTCAAGAACATCATCGAAAAAGAGGAACACACCGGCTTGGAGCCAATGGCGGAAAAACTCCTAGAGGAGCACGATCAAGTGACGGTGGTTGCAGCCGCGCTCTCCATGTTGCAAAAGGATAAAAAAGAACCGGTCAAAAAACTCACCGGCGAACGGCCGATCGTTAGCAAACAAAAAAGGAAACCGGCCGGCAAACAAGGACGTGTTCAACAAGGCCGTGGGGCCGGCGGACGTCAAAAAAATCAAAGCCGCAATAGGGGAAAGTCCCACCGGCGACGTTCCGGTTAATATTGGCAAAAAAAACGGGTGACAGGCAATGGCTTGATTACTCGTTTTTTCATGAGCCGTCTATAAACGCTTGATGATTTTACTTAAATCTTGATCAAAAAAAGAATTAGAATGTCGATCGCGCGACCGGAAAAGCTGAAAGGGTACCGTTTTTTGAAAGCAATGGCAGGCACGGTACCACCGGTCATTTTCCACCGTTGTTGAGAAGCAAGACCAACCGCAATCAGATTAAACCGCTTTAGCCACAATCGACCTTCAAAACAAGCTGCTTCAAAATAAACGTCCAGCGCTCGTTTGCACGTGTGTGCAAGCGGGCGCTTTTAATGTTTTTAACCCCCCGACACACGGGAAATACATAACTAGATCAGGTTTTAGAAAAAAATTAAACAAAACACTTGAAAGTCAAAGAAAGTCAAACTATAATAGAAGCATGGAAAGGTCAAATATAGTCAAAGTCAATGCCGAGACAAACAAAAGCGTCTATAACCAACAAATAATAAAACGGAACAAGGAGGAAGAAGATAGATGAGATGTGATCATTGCCAACAAAATGAAGCGCAAATTCAAATGAGAATCAACGTAAATGGAAAACAACAGCAAATGAATCTGTGCACGCGGTGCTATCGTGAAATCCGCAATCGTATGCGTCAGCCATCCGGCATGAGCGGCCATTCGCAATTTGATCAAATGATGAACGCGATGGGCGGCGGTCAACAAGGACAGTCATTTACCAATGCCCAGACCCAACAAGGTACCGGTCAAGGTGGCAACTTACTCGATGAACTTGGGAAAAACCTTTCCCACAGTGCTAACAACGGTGAAATAGATCCGATTATTGGCCGGGATAAAGAAGTGGAACGCGTGATTGAAACGCTTAACCGCCGAAATAAAAACAACCCGGTGTTAATCGGGGAAGCAGGTGTCGGGAAAACCGCGATCGCGGAAGGCTTGGCTCTCCGTATCGTGCAAAGTCAAGTACCGAACAAATTGAAAAATAAACAAATCTATTTGTTAGACGTTTCTTCGCTCGTCGCGAACACAGGCGTGCGCGGTCAATTTGAAGAACGAATGAAACAGTTGCTTGCGGAACTGCAACAACGAGACGATGTCATAGTATTCGTCGATGAGGTGCATCAAATCGTCGGTGCCGGTTCCGCAGAAGGATCGGCAGATGCCGGAAACATCATGAAACCTGCGCTTGCTCGTGGTGAGTTGCAATTGATCGGCGCGACAACGTTGGCGGAATATCGTAAAATCGAAAAAGACGGCGCCCTTGAACGGCGTTTCCAACCGGTCATGGTGGATGAACCGTCGCTGGAAGATGCGAAGAAAATTCTTGATGGCATTCGCCCGAATTACGAAACGTATCACGAAATCACCTACACGAAAGATGCCGTTGAAGCATGTGTGACCCTATCCGATCGGTATATTCAAGACCGTTTTTTGCCGGATAAAGCGATTGACCTCATGGACGAAGCAGGTTCGAAAGTGAATTTGCTCATCAGCGAGTTGGATGATGGCGAGATTGCAAAGCGTTTGGAAGAAATCAAAATTGAAAAAGAAGATGCAACGAGCCAGGAAGATTATGAACGAGCGGCCAAACTTCGGACCGAAGAATTGCAGTTACAAGAAAAACAGCAAGAAGCAAAGTCCGAACACTATCATGAATCCGTCGTGGATGTTGCCCGCATTCAAGCGCTTGTCGAAGCCAAGACAGGTATTCCGGTTCGCCGTCTCCAAGAAGATGAACAGAAAAAAATGCGTGACCTACCTGAGCGTTTAAACAGTCAAGTGATTGGGCAAGAAACAGCTGTTGATAAAGTTGCGAAATCCATTCGTCGTAATCGTGCCGGTCTTCGCCGTGGAACACGACCAATCGGCTCCTTCATGTTCATCGGGCCAACGGGGGTCGGGAAGACCGAACTCTCTAAATCATTAGCGGAAGAAATGTTCGGTGACCGTGAAGCGATGATCCGTCTGGACATGAGTGAATATATGGAAAAACACTCCGTATCCAAACTCATCGGTTCTCCGCCCGGATATGTCGGACACGATGAAGCCGGTCAGATGACAGAACAAGTGCGCCGAAAGCCATATAGCATTATTTTGCTCGATGAAATTGAAAAGGCGCATCCGGATGTTCAGCACATGTTCTTGCAGATCATGGAAGACGGACGCCTCACAGACAGCCAGGGCCGCGCGGTGAGCTTTAAAGACACCGTCCTCATCATGACTTCCAACGCAGGAAGCGCGTTAAAAAAAGTGACGGTTGGCTTTGGCGCAGACGATGAAGAACCAAACGCCATGGAAGGGTTGACCGACTATTTCAAACCTGAATTTCTCAACCGTTTCGACGGCATCGTCCGCTTCAATGAATTGTCTCGCGAGCATCTCGTAACAATTGTGGATCTCATGCTCGCGGATCTAAAAGATTCCGCGGCAGAACAAGGACTCACCATCGAAGTAACGAGAGATGCAAAACAAAAAATGGCAGAACTCGGCTACGATCCGACCTTCGGTGCGCGCCCGCTCCGTCGCGTCATCGAGGAATATGTCGAAGACGGCATCGCCGATGTTATGCTGGAAAACGAAGAAGTAAAAACTATCGCCGTAAACGTGCGAGACGAAAAACTGAATGTGTCCGCAAAATAAAAGCAATCCCCCCGGGGTTGCTTTTTTTATGTGAAGGGCTTGATATGTACATTGTAAACGATAATTTCTACAATAATTTTTTTATTTATAAAATAAGGAAGGAATCTGTTTTTTATTTGTTGAATACAAAAGGGTGTAAGGAGTTGAGTTCCATGATGTTATTGGCTATTTTTTGGTCAATCGTATTGGCAAGCATTGTTTTTATGGTGAAGAAAAAGCAGCCTTTATTTTTAGGCGTGCCCATACTGGCACTGGGGGTGTATATATTAATCGAAATGTTGCGTGTTCCGCTTCCGTTTGCAGAAACGGTCCAATTTGTGTTTGATCTTCAATAATTGGTATCCGAAGAAAGGTTGGTGCAAAAAATTGAAAAAAGTAGAGAAAGCAGATGCGGAAAAATATTTCAAATTACGCACGATAATGATATTTTCATTTATTCTGATTGCATTATTAGTTTCGTTTGGTGTAGTAACGTTTGCAGAATTTTTCTCCCAGTTCACCTTTATGGGAGCGCCATTGCATTATTATATGGGATCGCAGGGCGCTATTGTGGTTTTCATTGTGCTTTTGTTCCTGAACGCGATCATCAGCGATCGATTGGATGCGAAATTCGGTGTTGATAATGCAACAAATGAACGAATTGTCGGAGGACAAAGCATGGATCAATAGTCAGCGAAGATAGGAGGAACTGCTTTTGGATACACAAACACTCGTTTCTGTCGGGATGATTCTCGTTACATTTGTGATCTATGTAGGCATTGCCATTTACACACGGTCAAAAGAAACAGCTGAGTTTTATGTCGCTTCTCGCGGCATCCCTCCTTTTTGGAATGGGATGGCTATAGGGGCGGACTGGATGAGTGCCGCATCGTTCATCGGAATGGCCGGTACCGTCATGGTTATGGGCTATGACGGTTTGCCCTATATTATGGGCTGGACAGGCGGATATTTATTTTTAACATTTTTATTGGCTCCGCAATTGCGCAAATACGGACGATTTACGGTGCCGGAGTTTATCGGCGACCGTTTTAATAGCGATGTTGCCCGTGTTATTGGGGCACTTGCAACGGTTATCATCAGTTTTACTTATTTGGTCGGACAACTGTCCGGTTCCGGGGTTGTTATCGGACGCTTATTTGCGATCCCAACTTGGGCAGGAGTTTTACTCGGTGTCGGTATCATCGCGATTTACGCGACCCTTGGTGGGATGAAAGGGGTAACTTGGACACAAGTCGCGCAATACTTAATATTAATTACCGCTTACGTGGTGCCGATTGTTTTCATGTCTCTGCAAGTTACCGGGAATCCTCTTCCCTGGCTTACGTATGGAAACATTGTAGATGAAATTGGCGCAATTGACAGAGAAATAGGTTTAACAGAATACTTTGCGCCGTTTTCAGAAAGCACGCAAAGTCAATTTTTGGCGCTTATGTTCACCTTAATGATCGGAACATCGGCACTCCCGCACGTCATCGTTCGTTTTTATACGGTCACAACCATGAAGGCGGCGCGCTGGAGCGGGGCATGGGCCCTTTTATTCATCGGTATTCTATATCTCTCTGCACCGGCGTACGCCGCTTTTTCCCGCTTTATTTTGATGACGCAGGTCGCCGGCCAGCCAATGGGTAACCTTCCTTCCTGGGTTGATCGTTGGGTCGATACTGGACTGTTGTCAGTGGCCGACACCGATGGGGATGGCATATTGGACTGGGAAGAAATTGCAGTCGCGGAAGATATGGTCGTGATGGCCACGCCTGAAATCGCCGACTTAGGCATGTTCGTGATCGGGCTAGTGGCAGCTGGATCAATGGCAGCGGCATTATCAACGGCGGGTGGTTTGCTCATAACCATCAGTTCCTCCATTGCCCATGATTTTTATTATCGTATTCTCCGTCCGGATGCAAGTGATAAAAAACGATTAAACGCGGGACGCATTGCCATCTTTATCGCGACGATCGTGGCCGGGCTTTTGGCTTTGGACCCACCGGGGGTGATCACGCAAATTGTGGCATGGGCCTTTGCAATTGCCGGCGGTACATTTTTCCCTGTGCTCTTCTTAGGGGTATGGTGGAAGCGCATGACTACACAGGGGGCAATTGCCGGTATGTTGGTCGGATTGGCTACAACATTGTCCTATATATTCCTGGCCCTCGGCGGCTTTACAATCTTTGGCATTGAAGATACAGGTGCCGGCGTCTTCGGCGTTACGATTAACTTTTTGACCTGTATTATTGTCTCTCTATCAACAACGACCCCATCACAAGAAAAACAAGACGAGGTTGTTGACCTCCGTTATCCGGAACAGATGACGTACAAAGATGGCGAGGTTTGGATAAAAGAAGAGGATTATAAATCTTAGGCGAAAGAGTAACACGATGTGCGTAAAAGGTTCGTTTGAGCCTTTTACGTTCATTTTTTCAAATGGTAAGGAGAAATTTTCATGAAAAATAATCGTTGGTTCGCGCTCTCCCTCATTGCCACAGCCGTGCTTTTCACGCTGACGCTGTGGTTCAGCGCATCTGTCATCTCTGTAGAGCTAAGGGAACAGTGGTCACTAACTACGTTTTCAGAGACGTGGTTATCCGCTGCCGTTCCGGGAGGGTTCGTCATCGGGGCGTTTATCAGCGCCTACTTCGGTTTGGCGGATCGTTTTAATACAAGGAAATTTTTCGCCGTTTCCGCGCTCATAGGCGGACTGCTAAACCTACTGCTCATCTGGGTCGATCATGCTGCTTTAGGTATCGTCATTCGTATGCTGACGGGCATGGCGTTGGCAGGCGTTTACCCGCCGTCCGTTAAGTTAATATCCCAATGGTTTCCGAAAAAACGCGGGGTTGCAGTGGGGGTTCTTATCGCAGCTTTGACTCTCGGGACGGCGATGCCGCATTTTCTTGCCATGTTTTTCGTCGCCATTGATGTCCGTCTCGTCATCGTTACCACTTCGATGTTGGCGATAGTAGCAGCGATCGCTGTTCGCTATATTTTGCAAGAGGCCCCGGGGCCTGCCGGTCAATCATCATTTTCGCTCGGTAAAATTAAGCAAGTCTTGCAAAATAAACCGGTTATGTTTGCCAATTACGGCTACTTCGGGCATATGTGGGAGTTATACGCGATGTGGACATGGTTGCCCGCGTTTTTAACGGCGAGTTTTTCCTTGCAGTATCCGGGTATGGACCCGGCAATGGTGTCTTTTCTCGCGTTTGCCTCCATTGGTTTAGCCGGTGGTTTGGGTTGTGTCCTTGGCGGTCTCTATGCCGATCGTATCGGTATTTCACAGTTGACGATTCTGGCGATGGCCATTAGCGCTTTTTGTGCGCTTACGATCGGATTTACATTCGGGCAACCGATCTGGCTGACGATTATTTTGGCATTGTTGTGGGGCGTTTCCGTCATCGCGGATTCCGCACAATTTTCAGTTGCCGTTTCCCAATTCGGAGGGAAATCGTATGTAGGAACGGCTTTAACCTTTCAAATGTGCATTGGTTTTTTCATTGCAACGTTATCGATTCAAATGCTCCCACTTTTTCAAGCGGTACTAGGATGGCATTGGGTTTTTGTCGTTTTGGCGATCGGTCCGATTCTCGGGATTATTTCGATGCTGAAGTATCAGCGGTATACGGCAGATACCGCTGTAAGTTACAGGAAAACGGGTTGAAGGGGGGATGAAAAATATGAAAATCCCATTCTTAAGCAACTTAATTTATATATAAAAGCCCCCTTGGCAGCCATCGTCGCCAAGGGGGTTCGTTTTCATCATCGTATCATTACTCGATCGGTCCGTCTGTAATCGCACCTTTTGATGCCGATGACACCAGACGGGCGTATTTGGCAAGGACACCGGATGTAAATCGAAGCTCCGGCATTTTCCAATCTTTGGCGCGGGCTTCCATCTCGACTTCTTCGATATCGACGGCCAGTAGCTGCTCATCGCTATCGATCGTAACTGTATCGCCCTCTTGCAAATAGGCGAGCGGGCCGCCGGCTTGTGCTTCGGGGGCAACATGTCCGATCACAAATCCGTGGGAGCCGCCTGAAAAACGGCCATCGGTAAGCAAAGCGACTTCGCCTCCCAAGCCTTTTCCGACAAGCATGGCCGTAACCGAGAGCATTTCCGGCATGCCCGGGCCGCCTTTCGGTCCGACGTAGCGGATGACGAGGACATCGCCTTTATTTATTTCGTCGTTCATGATTGCTTTAGTCGCGTCTTCTTCGCTATTGAACACACGGGCAGGGCCGCTGAAATGGCTTACTTCCTGTCCCGACATTTTTGCAACGGCACCTTCAGGTGCAAGGTTGCCGCGCAGTACGACGAGTGGGCCATTTTCTTTTTTCGGATTGGAAAATGGAAGGATTACTTCCTGTCCTTCATGAAGATCTTCCGCCTCTTGAAGGTTTTCCCGTAAGGTTTTCCCTGTGACGGTTAAGGTGTCGCCGTGAAGCAAGCCCTCGTCAAGGAGCAGCTTCATGACTGCCGGGATCCCGCCGACATCGTTCAAATCCTGCATGACGTATTTGCCGCTCGGCTTCAAATCGGCGAGGTGTGGCACACGTTCACGAACGGCCTCAAAATCATCCAACGATAAATCCACGCCTGCTGCATGGGCCATCGCTGTAAGGTGCAAGAATGCATTGGTGGAGCCGCCCAGTGCCATAACGACAGTAATCGCGTTTTCAAACGCTTCTTTTGTCATAATGTCCCGTGGGTAGATGTCTTTTTCCAACAATTCATGGACCATCGCGCCGGCACGTTCACATTCTTCTTCTTTTGCCCCTGCAATCGCGGGGGTAGAGGAAGAGCCCGGCAAGCTCATGCCCATCGCTTCCACAGCCGCGGCCATCGTGTTTGCCGTGTACATACCGCCACATGCGCCTGCGCCCGGGCAGGCATTGCACTCGACCTTATGCAACTGCTTGTCGTCGATTTGGCCGACCTGATGTTGACCAACTGCTTCAAAAGCGGAAACAATGTCGATGTCTTTGCCGTCTAGTTTTCCGGGTTGAATCGTCCCGCCGTACACATAGACCGATGGAACATTTAGACGGGCTATCGCGATTAAACAGCCCGGCGTATTTTTATCACAACTGCCGATGGAAACAATGCCGTCAAAACGCTCCGCCTGGGAAACAGTTTCAATGGAATCGGCAATCACTTCCCGGCTCGGAAGCGAATAAAACATCCCTTCATGCCCCATACCGATCCCGTCGGATACGGTTATTGTGTTAAAAATTAAAGGCGCACCGTGATTTGCCGCGGCTCCGTTTTTGGCACTGACCGCCAGCTTGTCCAAATGCATGTTACAAGGGGTGACTTCACTCCAGGCACTCGCAATGCCAATCATAGGCTTTTTAAAATCTTCATCTTCAAAACCGACAGCGCGTAACATCGCCCGGTTTGGCGCCCGATTCGGGCTTTCACTAATGACGTTCGAGCGAATTCGCAAGTCTTTTTCTTCGTCTGCCATTCCCTTCATCCTTTCTCATTTTCATCGTAAGTAAGAAAACACGGTTAGTAAAAGAATAGCATATTTCGCTTTATTTGGCTTGCCTGAAAACAAAAATGACAGAAAAATATTGACAGAAAAATAAATTTGTATACAATTATAATGAGAAGCTCCATGAGGAGGAAATGTTTTTCCCTCTCTCAGATCACGAGTGTTGGAAGTGTGGTGATGCGCTTCTTAAAAAAAGGAGAATGTATTCGTGTACGAAAAGCGAATGTCAGCCGCTGATTTGGCCTATGAACAACTGAAAACAAACATTATTGAGTTAATGTACGCACCGTCTGCTCCTTTGCGAGAAGAACACCTTTCCAAAGATTTGCAGATTAGTCGGACACCGCTTCGCCAGGCACTTTATCGTCTGGAGTTGGAAGGATTTGTCGTCAAGCAGTCGAATGGTCGCATGATGGTCGCGCCGATCACATTGCAGGAAGCCAGGGATGTCTTTCAGGTAAGGGAGATGTTGGAAAGTCTCGTCGCCCGTGAAGCGGCGGAAAATATGACGGAAGAATCTCTCTATAGACTCGAAGATGTCGTCGAACTCATGCACCGAGCGGTGAAAACAAACCGAAGCGATGAGATTGTGAAACACGGCGAACATTTTCATCAAATTTTACACGCGTTGAGCACCAATGAAACGAACAAACGCTTTTTGCAGGAATTACAAAATAAAATTGATCGATACCGCCGGATCGGGGGTTATAAAAACCCGGGGTACTCGTTGCAAACGCCGTTGGACGAACATGAAAGAATTCTACAGCTTTTAAAAGCAAAGAAAACCGGAATGGACATTGAAGAAGCGATGCGCGAGCATATCAGACGTAGCCTCGTTACCATTGAGGAAACGATCGAGCCGTATGTGAAAGAAATAGGAAAATAAGTAGTATATACCAAGGGAATGAGGTGCTTTGAATGGGAGAGCAGCAAGTGAAAGCCGGCCTTGACGGTGTCATTGCTACGGACACGGAAATCTCGTATTTAGATGTGGAGAACGAGGAAATCGTCCTTAAAGGCTATGATCTCATCGAGCTTGCCGAAAAGATAAACTATCTCGATCTCGTCCATCTTTTGTTTGAAGGTTCCTTGCCGGATCAACGCGGACGGTTATCCATGGAGAGCGCGTTGAAGAAAGAATATGCGCTTCCGGAAAATTTCTTCGATTTGTTTTCCATGCTTCCAAAAGAAACGCACGCCATGGATGCAATGCGGACGGGCATTTCCGCTTTGGCGGGCTATGATCCGCAGATTGATGATCGTTCCACGGCGGCGAACCGGGACAAGGCACTGAAAGTATTGGCGAAAATCCCAAACATTGTCGCCAACAGCTACCACACATTGCAAGGGGAAAATCCTGTCCCCGCTAATCCGGATTTGCCGTATAGCACGAACTTTCTTTATATGATTACGGGAAAAGAACCGACGAATTTGGAAGCGGAAACATTTGACCAATCGCTCATGGTGTACAGCGAGCACGAGATGCCGAATTCAACGTTTACGGCACGTGTCATCGCTTCTACAAACGCCGATATTTACGGCGCTATGACCGGGGCGGTCTCATCTTTAAAAGGCCCCTTGCATGGCGGGGCGAACGAAGCGGTCATGCACATGCTTCTTGAAGCGGAAACGGTCGATGGTATGTCGAAGTTGTTGCATGAAAAGCTGCGCAATAAAGAACGTGTCATGGGCTTCGGCCATCGTGTTTATATGAAGAAAATGGATCCGCGGGCGTTGCTCATGAAACAAGCCCTGCATAAGCTTGCAGTGGATCGAGGCCGAGAAGACCTTTATGAAATGTGTGAGCGCGGAGAAGATATCATCCGTCAAGAAAAAGGCTTGTATCCAAACCTCGATTATTATGCGGCACCTGTCTATTATTTATTGAACATCCCGATTCCCTTGTACACGCCGATTTTCTTCGCGGCCCGAGTGGTCGGACTCGGCGCGCACGTGATCGAACAACATGCCAACAACCGCCTTTACCGCCCGCGCGTTAATTATACAGGTCCGCGCGGATTGCACCCAAAAAATGGATGATAGAAAAAGAAAGCGAGGCTTCTTGCAAATGAGTACAAAAGCAAATGAAAAACCAACCACTGATGAAGTGCTATTAGCTATCGCAGACTATGCGGTGAATGGGGAAATCCAAAGCGAGGAGGCGTTTAAGACAGCCAGGTATGTTTTGCTCGATACGATCGGTTGCGGCTTGTTGGCGCTTCGCTATCCGGAATGCACCAAACATTTAGGTCCGATTGTGCCGGGAACGACGGTTCCGAATGGCGTACGCGTACCGGGGACCCAATTTGAACTTGATCCGGTTCAAGGCGCGTTTAATATCGGAACGATGATTCGCTGGCTCGATTATAATGACACGTGGCTCGCGGCTGAATGGGGCCATCCGTCCGACAACCTTGGCGGTATTTTGGCAACGGCCGATTATGTGAGCCGCCAACGATTAGCGAACGGAGAGAAGCCGCTTACGATGGAAGACGTATTGGTCGCCACGGTGAAAGCCCATGAAATTCAGGGGGTGCTTGCGCTTGAAAACAGCCTGAACCGTCAAGGATTGGACCACGTCCTGTTTGTAAAAGTTGCAACGACCGCAGTCGTAACAGCCATGTTGGGCGGCAATAAAGAACAGGTCGCTGATGCGCTATCTCAAGCTTGGGTAGATAACTCCAGCCTCAGAACCTATCGTCACGCTCCGAATGCAGGGTCACGGAAATCGTGGGCAGCCGGGGACGCGACGAGCCGCGCGGTGCGCCTGGCTCTCATGACCATGAAAGGCGAAATGGGCTACGCGAGCGCGCTTACAGCACCGAATTGGGGGTTCCAAGACGTGCTGTTCGGGGGCGAAACGATTAATTTGGCTCGCCCGCTCGGTTCCTACGTGATGGAAAACGTCCTTTTCAAAGTTTCTTATCCGGCGGAATTCCACGCGCAAACGGCTGCGGAAGCGGCGATCAAATTGCACGAGGAGGTCGCGTGGCGATTGGATGAAATCGCGGAAGTCAAGATCACGACCCATGAATCTGCCATCCGCATCATCGATAAAACGGGACCGCTTCATAACCCTGCAGACCGCGATCATTCCTTGCAATACATCACGGCCATCGGTTTGATTTACGGCGAATTAACGGCTGACCACTATGAAGATGAAGTAGCGAAAAATCCGGAGATTGACGAATTACGCCTTAAGATGTATACCGAAGAAAACAACCAGTACACGGAGGACTACCTTGACCCGGATAAGCGCTCAATTGCCAATGCCGTGCAGGTGACGTTCAAAGACGGGTCCAAAACGGAAAATATAGCTGTGGAGTACCCGCTCGGGCACCGCCGGCGTCGGGAAGAAAGCACTCCATTGCTTGAAGAAAAATACCACGAAAACCTAAAAACGAAATTCCCAGCCAGGCAAGCGGACGATCTGTTAGATTTATGCGTCAATGACGAGCGGTTGAGAAAAACGACGGTCAATGATTTTATGGCGAGCTTCATCATTTAGGAGGAACGAAAATGAGTTGGATCGTAACGGAAAAATCCAGTCAACAAGAACGCTATCAAGCGTTTCTGGACTTGATTAGCGACAAGAACCAAATATTGCAAATGCCGGGGGCTCATGATGGCATGTCGGCACTCGTTGCAAAAGAAACAGGCTTTCAAGCCCTGTATTTATCGGGAGGGGCTTACACGGCAAGCCGTGGATTACCGGATGTTGGTCTCATCTATTCCAACGAGATCGCCGAGCGGGCGCAAGATATCATTCGCGCTTCTGATCTACCGTTACTCGTCGACATTGATACGGGATTTGGCGGCGTGCTCAATGTTGCGCGGACGGCAAAAGAAATGGTTGAAGCAGGCGTGGCCGCCGTGCAAATCGAAGATCAATCGCTGCCGAAAAAATGTGGGCATTTAAACGGAAAACAGCTCGTAAGCACAGAAGAAATGGCCGCAAAGGTACAAACGATCAAAAAGGTCGCGCCGACGCTCGCGGTTGTTGCCCGAACAGACGCAAAGGCGGTCGAAGGCGCAGATGCCGCTGTTGATCGCGCCCGCGCATATGTTGAAGCAGGCGCGGACGCCATTTTTCCGGAGGCTTTAACGAGCGAAGAAGATTTTCGTTTTTTTGCCAACCGTATAGATGCCCCATTGCTCGCGAATATGACCGAGTTTGGAAAAACGCCGTATTTCACGGCTGATGCATTTGCTTCTTTCGGTTTTCAAATGGTCATATACCCGGTAACCTCCATGCGTGTTGCCGCGAAAGCGTACGCGGAAGTTTTTCAGGAAATCCTGGAAAAAGGCACGCAAAAAGACCACTTGGACCACATGCAATCACGGGCGGAACTCTACGAGACGATTCGGTACTATGACCACGAAGCGCTTGATGAACAAGTGGCGAAAACGATTCTCCCCGAGGAAGGGAAAGAACGACGTTAACAGCTGTCCGTGTGAACGCTGCGTGTAATTGAATACAGAACCCCTTTGGATATGGTTATCCAAAGGGGTTTCAAGTGTCAACTCCGTTAAGGCTCAGATTGTGAAAAGATCGAAAATTATCGCGGGTTAAACGACATTTTCCGGTTCTTAGCCTGTAAATGTCCCTCTTTCTATAACAAAGAGAGCCAAATACTAGTGCAGAACGGCTGAAATAAGCGTTCACCCATAGTTGTGGCGCCAAAAAATAGGGGTACGGCCAAAATTAGTCGCCACCCGGCAGTTGTGGCACAAAAATATGGGGAAGCCTCAAATGCTAGTGGTCTGTCTCAGAAATTCTTTCTCTCTTTGTTCGCCATACTCACAGTTCCTCCCGATGATACGCATATATCAGACAAACACTTTCGTTGATTTCATCGATCATACAAGGTGACCGATGCAAAAGCGCTTCAGCCCCTGCTGAGAAGGACGATTTTTGCGGTACCGTCCGTCTAAAGGGTGGTTTCTCACTCTGAGGGGGACGGCATTCGCGTTATCGCACCTCATAAAGGTGGCATGTCACTCTGCGATCAACCAAGGGAAAGAACTTCTGAAACACGCTACTAGTCGCCACTTAGTGCTTGTTACATCAAGTCAATGGCGTCTACTTTGTTTGTAGCTGCGTTTAGCCAAGGTGACAGCGGGAATTTCAACCAATAGGCACTAATGGTGTGTTTAGAAGCTTTTTATAAAAACACCCCATGCTTCTTCGTTTACAAAACATCGTGAGAAATGGTGAAATCTGGGCGATCGCTGAAAACAGAACGACGGACGACTGCATCTGGCCGATTGACACTGAGTTCGACCTTTTTCACGACTTGTCCCACAGTGTGCTCGGGATCCCAAACACCCTATAAAGGTATGATGCGAATTTGGCCACGATGATGACAGGTATGTATATTTCTGTAAAATTAACAGACACTATGTGCTCAGTTTGAATGAGGTGGTGGCGTTATTGCGACTGACGAACTCTACGGAAAACTACCGCGGCATCATCGCCGCTATCAGTCCGTCCATGACCAACAATGTCGATATAACGAATCCCTCGGTGGTGGCTTGGTGGTCTGCCGCCTATCCCGGTTTCGGCCATTTTATTTTGGGCAACTATTTCATCGGATTCGTCCTTCTCGTTCATGAGGTTTTGATTAATATATTAAGTGGTTTAAATTTAGCCATCTATTATTCATTTACCGGGAAGTTCGAGCAAGCGATCCAGTCGGTAGATACAAATTGGTTTTTAGCATACTTTCCCATTTATTTTTTTGCGATTTGGAATAGTTATCAACGGACCAGGGTACAAAATGAAGATTATGTCATTGCCCGCCAGATCGGCTACGACATCTATTCCAAAAGCATGTCCATGTATAGTTTCAACAGGCTGGAAGAAAAAAAGCCATCCATAGCCGTTTTTTGGTCTATGTTAGCTCCGGGTCTCGGCCACATCTATATAAATCGACTGCTCATCCTTTTGTTGGTTCCTTTGCTCGTTCTTATTATGTATATGTCCCAAGCGCTTCCGGCTCTCCAATACACGATGGTGGGCAACTTCGACGCGGCCCGAAACGTAACAAATCCCCAATGGTTAATGAACCTTCCTTCGTTTTATGGATTTTTTGTCTATGATGCCTACTTAAAAACGGTCGAGTACAATGATGTATACAAACTATATCAGCGACTTCACTTGGAAAAAACCTATCAACACGAGCAGTTTCAGTTGCCCGTTTAATGGGAAGGGAGGGGGGGAACTCATGTATGTCGTTGCTTCTTTTAAGCTAAATAAAAACTTGGAAAGAGTCATCGCGGAAATTGAATATAACAACATCGACAGAAAAAACATCCTCGCTCTTCCATTAGCAAAGAAAGTAGATCTAGAAACCGAAACGAGTTACCATCAGAAATCGTTTGAAATCTTGCCTATACTCGCAACCATTCTCGCGTTGTTCGGTTTGATTTACGGTTTTATGTTAGATTTGGGGCCGATCTTGGTGGGACTCATTGGCCTAGGCATAGGGGCCATCCTCGGCGGCGTGATCGATGTATTCAGAATCAAAAAGACGCGGAAAAATGAATTACAGAAGAAAAAAGAACCTTTGACGGAAGTGTTTCTTTTGGTTCATTGTTCGAACAAGGCCCAAGCCCAGCAAGTGAAAACATTAATCTGGAAATGGTCTCCACTTGGGGTTGCCACATATACAAAGCAGTCGGAGGGCAATAGCAATGCTCAGGTTTGAGTGGACGCTTTTCTCATAAACACACTCGTTGTCGTAAGTTTGTTATTGCTCTTCAGCGTGTTATTTTTTGTCTTTCTTACCAGGCCTATCATGAAACGGATTTTCGCGCGAATGTTAAAGCGATTCATGTCCAAAACATATGAAGACAATCTATGGGAATTGATTTCCGCCATGACCCGGTTGAGCCCGAACACGATTATGAAAAACAGCCTGCGGGCCACGTCGGGGACAATCATCAACCGCCCTTTTGGTAGTCCTCGCGATTTCCACCACTTTGACAGACGTATCTTTTCTCCCGCTCAATTATCAACGCCGCTGCGGATGGAAAGAGTTCCATCGATCTGGCAACGACCATCGGGTCGAATGCCAAGCACCCGCTCGTCCTGATATTCCGCTTATTGGCGGCGGCCTGACCCTCCCCGGCGAATGTTTAAAAGCGATGGCGTTAGGGGCAGATGCCGTGTTCATGGGCACGGCGTTCATCTGGGCAATGACCCATGGTCAGGTCGCGCAATCGTTGCCTTGGGAACCCCCAACCTCCCTCGTTTTCTATGGAAAAAAGCGGGAGGGAAAATTCGATGAAGAAAAAGCCGTTTATTATCTGGAAAACTTCATCACCTCCTGCATGAGTGTGAATAATGCCTTCAAATAGTGAGAACATTATACCTAGGAAAAGTCAGGTAGGTGATAATACATTGGAACGATCGACCACACGTATCATCACGCGTATTATTTTTGTTCTCTGTTTGGTTTTCCTTCCGTTTACCCTCGGTAAAAAGAGAGTGAAAGAATGGGGACTTATTTTCTTTGCTACGGGGTATCTTGCTTCTATTCTTGCCCAACTGGCGGTGAAAGCGAAAAAAATAAAATATCCCGTGCGTCCTTTCCCGCGATATTTTGACGGGAATGTCGTTTATGAGTATCTTGTTCTTCCTCTTTTTTGTGTCTGGTTTAATCAATCTACCTATCATGCAAAAATATGGAGCATTATCGGGACAGCTTTTCTTTACAGCAGCGCTCATACTTTGATCGAATACTTCGTGGAGAAAAAGACCGGCGCAGTGAGGTGGAAAGCATGGAACTGGCTTTTTAATACGTCCTCGCTCGCAAGTGTTTTGATCGTAAGTAGGAGCGTCCTTTCGTTATGGAAATGGTTGTCAAAGAGATATGATCAACCCTAACACACCCAGCACACCATCCATCAAACGTTGGTGTGTTTTATTTTGGTGGCGCCTCTCGTCGTTTTTGTTTCGTGAAAAGCAACCGAAAATCTGTTACGATAGTCTTTGGAAAAGAATCATGTTTCGGAGGGAACCTGTTATGGACGATCAAAAGAATTATCGCGTTTTACTTTATTATAAATATGTAGACATGCTGGATTACGAAGAATACGCGGAAGCACATTTGCAATATTGTAAGGACCTAGGGTTGCGCGGACGGATCATCGTTGCCCCCGAAGGGTTGAATGGGACGGTTTCCGGAACGATCGAACAAACCGAAGCCTATATGGAATATGTCAAATCCGATCCGAGATTTAGTGATATGGACTTTAAAATCGATGAAGCGGAAGGACACGCATTTAAAAAAATCTTCGTCCGTCCAAAAAAAGAAATTGTCACATGGCGCCTTGAGGATGACGTAAACCCGAATGACATCGGTGGAGAGTATCTAACACCGAAGGAGTTCCACGAGGCACTTCAAGAAGAAGAGACCGTTGTCATTGATGGCCGCAATGATTACGAATACGAAATAGGCCATTTTCGCAATGCCATCAAGCCGGAAGTGGGCACGTCCCGGGAATTCCCGGAATGGATTGAGGAGAACATTGATCACTTCAAAGGGAAAAAAGTCATCACTTACTGCACTGGAGGTATTCGCTGTGAAAAATTGACGGGCATTCTTAAACAAAAAGGGGTTGACGACGTCTATCAACTCCATGGAGGAATTGTCAATTACAGTCAGGATGAGGAAGTGAAAGGCCATTTATTTGATGGCAAATGCTATGTGTTTGATGAGCGTATTTCCATCAGAGCGAATCACACCGAAGAGGATGTCGTCATTTCCAGCTGCCACCACTGCGGGAAAACAGAGGATCGTTATATCAATTGTTCCAACCCCGAATGTAATCTCCAATATGTCTGTTGCACCGATTGTGAGGAAAACCACCAAGCCGCTTGCTGTGAAGAATGCCGTGTTCATCCCCGTAACCGTTGGCCGGAAATCAGGACAACGTACGCTGCATCAGTCAAATAATGAGGAGAAGGATCGATGGAAACGTTAGAAGCGATACGAACAAGAAGAAGCATCGGAAAAGTGCATCCCGATAAACCAGTGGATAAGTCACTGATCGAAACGATATTGGAAGCGGGAATGTGGGCGCCAAACCATCATCATACGGAACCATGGAATTTTTTTGTGCAACAAGGGGAAGGGCGTCGTCCGCTCGGGAAAACATTGCGCAAAATAGCGGTGGAAAGCATGGACAGTGAAGAAGAACGATCAGACGATGAACAAGCGCGAAAGTTGGCGAAAAAAGAGGAAAAACCGTTTCGTGCGCCCGTTGTCATCACCGTAGTCGTAGAGCCGGCGACAAAAGATAAAGTGGTTGATATCGAAGAATACGCGGCAGCTCATGCCGCCGTTCAAAATATACTGTTGGCGGCCCATTCCCTTGGCCTTGGTGCGATTTGGCGAAGCGGGGCACCGACCTATCATCCGGAAATGCGCCGTTTGTACAACGTATCTGAACGCGGGGGCGTTGTTGGTTTTATTTACATTGGCTGGCCGGCATCAACCAAAAAGAAGGAACAGCGACGCCAAGACATTGAAGAAAAAACAACATGGATGAATGAAGATATGGGATAAAGCCGTTGCAGTAGTGCAGCGGTTTTTCATATCGGGAGGTCCTTCCGTCGCCGGCTAGATACGAACCAAATGAGATACGATGCATTTCAGGTTCAAATGAGGCTATCGTCATTTTCGGGCATTTTGAGTGGGGACGACCACTTTACGTCATACCTAAATAAAAAGCAACAGCACAAAAAGCTCAGTAAGGAAGGCATCGCCCGACATATTATCAGTAATGCTGGGCAATTTTAATCCTTTAAGCGTAGTCTTTCTCAGCTTCCGTATTTTTCACCAGCTTGAGGTGGTCAATAACAGGAAGTGAACGTAATGCCGGATGACAGAGCCAGTAACAACCATATAGGGACAGCCCAACCCCACCTAGGATAATCGGAAATGCACTGCCGAAGACAGAAGCCATCATTCCTCCAGTCAAAGTGCCGATCGGCAAACTGATGGCACTGGCACTAGAAACAACCGAGATGACCCGGCCGATCATACGGCTTTCCACTTGTTGTTGAATGGCTGAGAAAATCATAATATTGATTACACCAACAGCAATGAATCCCGCCCCGAACGATACGATGGAAAAGATGGGCGGAAAGAAAGCAGCTGCCACCCAACACTGTCCGGCCAGTAGAGATGCGAGAATATTCAGTTTCCCATAAGAGATTCTTTTTAATTTCTGAGCACTCAACGATCCCAGAAAAAGACCGGCGGTCATCGCCACCATGTAATATCCATAAAAACTCTCATTGCCATTACTCAATGCAAATGTCGGCAATGCTGCCATCATACTACCTAGAAAGAAATTTACAGCCACCGCGGCAATCACTATATGAGGGATGATGGAATCCTTGACATACCGAAATCCTTCACCGAAATCTTTTAGATAGTTTTGTACGAATGTATTCAACTCTATCGGATTCTGCCGATCAATCCCGTCAAGTTTAAAAAAAGTGTAAACAATCGCGGTGCTAAAGTGAAAAACCATTGTTATCAGTAACGTTTCAGCTGACCCAAAGTAGGCAACGAGTACACCCGCCGCGCCGAAGAAGGCAATGTCCAAGCTTTCCCTCATCATGTTTATGATCGAATTTGCCTTCACGACATGTTCCTTACCTGCCACACTGGGTATAAGCGTTGATTCAATCGGATAAGTGAACTGTGAAATAAGCGAGATGACAAACATAGTCATAATCACCACAGACACATGCAGAAAATCATTAAAAAAAAGCAGTGGTATGAGCAGAAGCAAAAATGCTTTCAGAAACTCACAAACGATAAGCCCAAGCTTATAACTAAAATAATTGGATATCGGAGCGATAAGAAAACCGATACATGTCGGTATGCTGATGGCGAACAAGGCGAGACCAGAATAAAACGGGTCCCCTGTCAGCTCAAGCACGAGCATCATGCCTGCGATTAAATAAACCCCTTCCCCCAGACCTTTTGTAAACATCCCTGCCAACAAAACATTAAAATTACGCGCAAACATCCCATGCCTCCTATTATTATCGAATTAGTTGTTTCATATTCACCGAATATAAAGTCAAAAAAATGAAACAGTAACCGCGATGCTTCTCGTAGAGCATGAACCCTCTATTGGTGTGCCTACCCTCGGTCAACATTCATGGCATTAATATCAAAACAGACGTTTCATGTTCATCGAACATGAAACCATAAATCTATGAAGAGAACACTTCATGCATCCCCTTCAATCCACAAATTCCATTGTCAAGTCATCGATAATTCTCTGAAGTTCATATTGATTGATTTCATAATATATTTTATTTTCCGTTCTTATAGCCTTGATCAGATGATGAACCACCAATGTGCTCAGGTGATGAGAGATCGTCGAATTGGATATGTTTAATTGTTGCGCCAATTCATAGCCATAACGGGCACGTTTTCTCAGTAACCGGAGAATTTCGAATCTACGTTCATCAGATAATATCTTAAGTTTTTCCAAGGATTTCTTGGTATCCTTTTTTGATTCCAGCAGTTCAATATGCCGCACGCCTAACACACATAACACAAAACCCAACCGGGTATCCGGTGCAATAACATGGGAAACGTCAAGAACATAGCAAGGGAAAAGATATACATCCTCACCGCTCTTACTCGTCCATAGACCTTCAAAGTAAGACAAATCAACCTGATCAGATTCTCCTTTAAGTTCATGGATCATCTTTTCCTGTCTTTCGAGTGCCTTTTCCATTTCTTTTTGGGGTATAAGGTGACAAATCTCTTTTAGTAAGTAAATCAGACGTTGCTTTGTTCTTTTCACATCATAAATCAGATAAGTCAGCTTCCATTTTTCCTCCTCAGAAAGAGAACCCTTATCTAAATGCTGAATCACGCTCTCCGGTTCTTCAACATTATCTGTTTCATCTGTTGTACCCCCGAGTTTCAGCAAGGAGTGATAATACTCTGAAACAGAGCTATTTTCAAGCATATTGATAAAATCAGGAATATCAGTATAAGCGCTCTTCTTAATCATGAATGTAAGAACAATGAAACCAATCAAACTCTCCTGCTGAAAAAAAACAGCAAGTTCATTCTTTATTTCATCGGATAACTTATTACGGGTATTTTCCACCCATTGATCGATTTCCGGTGATGTGAAGGAAGCAACGTGCTCTAATTCCATGACATCATCGTTATTCAATCGAAACATCAAACACAGCAGTTCAACGACCGGTGACGTCTGTAAATGTATATTTTCTGTCGATATCGCCATGGTAACATCTCCTATATATATCTAAATACACATTCGATATTAATCAAATTATGATTCAACAACGATGGTATGTCAAGTGTGAAATTCAAAACATTTGTAAATTAACTTGAAAAAGTATTCAGCGCCAGGCAGACAAAACTCCGCCAAGCGCTATCTTTGCAATAATATTGACAATTCAACGTTTCGTAACTTGCGACCAACACCTTATGCCTGTTCCTGCGGGGTGCCATAATGCCGGCGGACTTTAGCGACGTAATCATCCGTCAATGGGGTAGATTCATCATAATCGGGGGCACTCTCCACGATATCGCGATCAGCAAAACGAGTGTGGGCTTGCTCCTCTACCGGAACAAATTCTCTAAACCATTCCACGGGAACGAGATATTTATCCTTGGAAAGGAGTCCTGCTGTATCCACCTCCATAAAGCGCACTTGCCAGTTGTTCATATCAAAAACGACGTCGGAAATGGTTCCTATTTTATCTTCGGATGCATAGGCCGAATACCCTCGCAAATCTTTGGTGCTTTGCAAGTAATAGTCTTCCTTATTGACTTTCTTCTGTTGTTCACGTTTAACCGCTTTTCTCACCATATCGGAACTAACACCTGCTTCCGTATTGTCGTCCAATGTCGCGCCGGGCGTGAACGGGGATACAGGCCCCCCTCCCTGGAGCATCGGCCCAGGCCCGGGGCCATAATTCGGTGCAGCCCAGTAATAGCCTAATCCGTAGTGATCGAGGATCGAGGCTTCGTATGCTCGTGAGATGGGTTCGTGTTCATCCGGTTTCGGACTTTCTTTGATTTGATCTTTCGTGGCTTCGATGTCCACTTCTTGCGCTTGTATATCCAAGCGGTTGACGAGCTCGGGACTCAGCAAAACTTTTCCACCAATGAACCAAGGGCGTGTATCGGCCACAAGAAAACGAACTTTCCATTCACCTGCTGAATCAAAATAAACATCCGTTACGGATCCGAACGTTTCGTCTGATCCGGATAAGGAAAAAGATTGAAAATCACGCGTGCGTATCAACATGATGTATTCCTCCTTCGAATACGATGTATTATCATATTTCCGTTCTCGTTCTGTTTGAAACAATGGATGCACGATAGGGCGGAAGGAGGTATCCGCAGCGCCCCTATTCATGTCGGGGCACCTTCCCGCTTCAAGCAGTTTAGATTGACTTTTCATCTATGGGACTATAGAATGAAAACTATTCGGTTTTATAATAGACTAGTCAGTTACAATCCTAAAGAAGTGATAAACGTGAAAGAGCAGATCATGGAAAATGCGTTGCTACGGTTCGCGGTGGATGGTTATTATGCTACGTCCATGCAGCAGATCGCCGAACATTGCGGCATCTCCAAAGCGTCATTATATAAACACTTTTCCTCAAAAGAAGAGCTTTTGCTAGAGGCATTGGAGTATAACCTTGACCAGTGGTTAATGAAAACAACGGACATCAACCTTGATCAATCGTTATCTCCGAAAGAAGAACTGCGACAAAAAATTGTGATTGAACTGGAAGCGATGAAAAATAATCGCTCTTTGTTGCATTCCCTCATGCGCGCTGTTCCTCTCACGAAAAATGCGGAAATGATGCGGATGTTAAAACGGACGAGGGTCGCGTTAATGAATTGGCATCGCGATAGCCTCTTAAATGCGTATGGAGAGTCATTGCATCCGTATCTGTGGGATAGAGTCGCGCTTTTCCAAGGGACGATGCGGGAATATGTTGTACTCATGGGAGATGATCATAAGGCTTTGTCGATACATGACGTAGCAGATTTAATTATCTCGCATCTGGATACGATAATGGCTTCATATCCCACCGCATCACCGGTGCTGACGTCGGAAGTGATGCACGATTATGAAGTGTATCAAAAAGATATGAAACCCGCGGGCGTTCAAGGAGAGATTGATGAAGTCTGCTATCTTCTTCGGGAAAAAGTGAAAAATCATGCCGATACCGGGCAACAGCCCGATATAGACCGCACCCTTGAAACCTTGTACCGGGAAACAGAGGCCGACGCCCCTCGCACATATTTGTTGGATGCCCTGTGCCTCTACTTAGGACAGTGGGTGTCTATTGAAAAGGAAAGAAAAAAACTATACGATTTATTGGAATTGCGAAATCAAGCAAATAGCAATGATAGATAAAAGAAGGTATATAGATGACGACTAGTTCGCAATCGTCTCAAACAAAAAATGTAAAAACAATCGCTGCCATACTGTTGACAGGTGCCTTTATGGCAATCTTGAACCAAACGTTGCTCGCCACTGCTTTGCCGCATATTATGAGCGACTTCGGAATATCCGCCGATTTAGGCCAATGGGTGAACTCGGTTTTTATGCTTGTGAATGGAGTGATGATCCCCGTCACTGCTTTTCTAATAGAAAAGTTTACGACTCGTCGTTTGTTTTTTACCGCGATGGGCTTATTTGCGTTAGGAACGTTGTTATGTGCGCTGGCGCCCACGTACGCAGCGCTCATTTTCGGACGGATTATTCAGGCTGCCGGTGCCGGCATTATGATGCCGCTCATGCAAACGGTACTTCTCCTAGTGTTTCCCGTTGAGCGTAGAGGTTTCGCCATGGGAATGGTCGGCCTGGTTATTGCATTTGCGCCGGCGGTCGGACCGACATTGTCCGGATATCTCATCGAGCACTTCCATTGGTCGATTTTATTTTGGATTATCTTTCCCTTGTCCGTCTTGAATATCATTGTTGCATATAGGGTGTTAAAAAATGTTTCGTTCACACGTGATCCAAAATTGGATATTTTTTCGGTGATTTTATCGACGCTTGGCTTTGGAGGTTTGCTCTATGGATTTAGCTTTGCCGGGACGTATGGTTGGGCAGATCCGAACGTCCTCCTGCCGATGAGCTTAGGTCTTGTCACGCTGGGTCTGTTTGTGTGGCGTCAGCTTATTTTACGACAGCCAATTCTCGAAGTTCGGGTTTTCAAGTATGGTGTATTTACAACGGCAACCATCATCGGCATGATCGTTTTTATGTCCATGATCGGCTCGCAAACAATTCTGCCGATTTATATGCAGGATATGAATGATTTTTCAGCGCTTGAAACCGGGTTGATGCTGTTGCCGGGTGCTGTGGCAATGGGCTTAATGTCGCCAATTACCGGTAGGATTTTTGATAAGTTTGGCGCGCGCAAGTTAGCGATCTTTGGCCTGTTCATCGTTTGCGCCACAACTTTTATGTTTACACAGCTTACTACGACTACATCATTTGCTTATTTGGCGACGGTCAATACGTTTCGAATGTTCGGCATGGCTTTTGTCATGATGCCGGTGACGACAGCAGCGATTAATTCGCTGCCAAATGTATTGATTCCTCATGGAACAGCAATGAATAATACCGCGCGCCAGGTAGCGGGGTCGATCGGAACCGCTGCTCTCGTGACGGTTATGTCGTCAATGGCGTTAGCGCCCGAACAAGCGCCCAGTATGAATGAGGCAATGGTGCACGGGGTGAATATGGCATTTTGGTTGGCTACAATTCTCACGTTTATTGGCTTTATCCTTTCTTTCTTTGTTCCGAAAGGAAAAGGGATGCCTCCGGATACGATTAAGGAATCGAAAGCAATGAGCTATACTGAGGAAAAAAAGCAAAATGAAGCGAGCAGACAAAGAGGGTGATGGGACGCTGTTTAACCTTCAAACGCTTAGCCCTTTGTTGTTTTCTCTTTTGAACCACGAGACCACCAAAAGTAAAAAAGGAATAGGCAAAAAGATAAGCGCGTTGGTATAAAGCATCATAAAATATTCGACACGCAAATGATTATTCGCGATGAAAAGGCTCAAGCCATCGGCGAGCAGCCCCGATCCCCAAAAGATCCCTCGCCTGAACCAATGGTTCTGAGCCTTAAATCTGGAAATAAGTTGGTCGTAACACAAAAGAAAAAATAAGGCGCTTCTGATATAACAGCCAAAAGACATCAAAATCATGCCGTAGATGTCAAAGCGATCGAGAATCCTAACGTAAGGATGCGTACAGTTTCCAAAGCAGGATAGTTGAAACTGTGTCTTCCCCATGCCAAAAACCATCACCGTTCCCGTCAGCACCCATACCGGCTCTCCGGGAAAAACGAAATGTGAACCATGTCTGTGATCGCCGCCGCTGAAAAAGCACTTAAAAACAGAAAGTAAAAAGCGACCACGAGGAAAAGCGTTTTCCTAAAAAGCGACCACGAGGAGAAGCGTTTTCCTAAAAAGCGACCCAGAAGATGGTGGATGATGCTACGAAAATCAAGGTCGTTTGTAGCGCAACCGGTAGATGACGAAGATCAAGCCTATACCGTCGGGAAAGTAACATCGATCAACTGTCACGACCGGCGAGATCACAGGATATGGCGTGTCATCGGTGAACGCGTTTATGTAAACGAGCAGGGCTTCTATATTCTCATTTTCGCTGAGAGGGAATTGAAAAGCATGAATGCTCAACGTTCTATGCTTCCGGGCTGGGCCATCAAATGCTCGCTGTTGATGGAACAGATTGAAAATGTCCCTGCCCGGGCATTACCTTGATGAAAAGTTACAAAATTTTAAGATAAATATAGAAGTGTGGCAACTTACGTCATAAAAACTGGGGGGCAGGATAGGGTTGTTTTTCCGGGGGTCACAAGGAAGGGGTGTGAAAAAGAAAACGACGAACATATCTACAAAGGCCTGCACAGGAAACGGGTCGCCGTGCGAGATGATGGTTATCAGAGGGGAGCCCCCCTCTGGTGGAAGTTTTACTTTACCGGAGATTGTAAAAGTTGCTGCGGTAGTATACGAGGGGGTCTTCATTCTCATCGTCTTTTATTCTGACATCTTTGACTTCACCGATAAAGATCGTATGGTCCCCGGCTTTTACTTCTTGAACGACATCGCAGGCGAGGTGGACAAGGGCGTCGGGCACAACGGGCAAATAATGAAAAGTACGAAAAGCAAACTGTTCTTTTCCTGGCAATTGCTTTGCAAACGTTTTGGATAGCTCCGCTTGAGATGTATCTAAAATGCTCACTGCATATTTTTTAGCATTCAACATTTTTTCGTACATATTCGTTTTATGATCGACAGATACGGCTACCAGTTTCGGGTTCATGGAGACGGACATAAACGCATTGGCCGTCATTCCATGTGGTTTGCCATCATGTTCTGTAGAAAGTATGGTAACGCCTGTCGAAAACTTCCCCATTGCCTGCCGAAATTGTAAATCATCCATGAAAGTTGTCACTCCTCCGGTCTGGTTGCAATCGTAAAAAAAGGCAGGTTTAGGTCATGTTCCCATGCCTTGAAATAAAGTATGAAATGTACATCGTACTAGTGCACACCGACTTGTTTCACTGGGTTCTTCCGGTTAACAATCGTCTGTTACCAATTTACAGATCCAGGTGATCACTTTTTCAGCTGTTCTACACTAGTGGGGTGCTTCAGAAATTCTTTCCCTGCTGGCGGATCTTGAAAAAGGTCTGAGTATTTGAGCAGATACGAACATTGGAGACGCATTCTATCCTCGACACAAACGACGAACCTAGATTGCAATCCTAAACATGTACGGCATCGGCATGGAAGGAGAGCGAAGAGGAGCGAGACTGCCGAAAGAAGGACATCATCGGAATGAAATGAGGCCGAGGCGTGTGCGCAAGTCGAAGTATGCATGGCATCGGCATGGAAAGAGGGCAACGAGGAGGGAATATGTCGAAGGGCAGGAAACATCGGCATAAAAGGAGAGCAACGCTGTGCTGGGAAGCCGAAGCAAGCACGGGAACGTACCAGACCCTTCTATTCATTTGGTTCCTTTCCACTGTTTTTCCACGATTCAATCGTTGCTGTCTCGAAATCTCCTCGATGCCTTTCTTTGTTCTGTTCGCTTCTTGGATCAATACCTCGTGAGACATACCAAAATGTTTGAAGGTTCAACGACGACGTCCATGGCTAGATCAGCCCCAGCGCTTCGCGCATCTCCTACGCCGTATCGTTTATCCGTCGAAAACGCTGCGATATTTAGCCATAAAATTCCTTTTAGAACACGTGCTTCAAACGTTTATATAATTAGAGCAACAATCCCAGGTGATTTTTTAATCGGTTCTATGATGACAAATCAACACGCAGAATATATGTTTGTCCACTTGCTGCTCTGCTTTGAACGCATAGGGAAAGAATTTCTGGTACGTTGTACTAGTATTGCGAGAATCAATTCTTTTAACAACCATCATAACAGCCATTTTTTGAGATTGCTAGTGAAGGGTTTCAGGGGAGCAGTTGATCGCCGATCCATTGTCGAATCACTCGTAAGTTCGGACAAAAGAAAGGGTGGGATCCCAGCATAGCAAAGCAAATATTCACAAGGGTGCCACCCCCCCCCTATACATGTTCGACGACATCCATTTGGCTTTTTTCTTGCAAAAAAGCGCTCGGTTGATTACACTAGATACATAGAAGAACATATGTACGGAAATCTGCAAAGGGGATCTAACATCCGCTAGTTGTTTTTTGAAGTTTCGTCGTCTTCGGAGGAAGGTTTCCATTTTTGTTTAAGGCGACGGTATTTTTCCAGTTCTTCTTCCAGATATGCTTTTTCGTCAACACTTATGCTTCGGTCTTCATAAAACGCTTCTAATGACTGTCCGGGCAGGCTTGGGTTATAAGGGTATATCGTCTCTCCCGTACGCCCGAGCAAATAATCCGTGGATACTTCGAGCAAATCGGCTAGTGCATTGACGGCATCGAGCGATGGTTGTTTCGTACCCCTTTCATAAGCCGTATAGGTGGGCCGTGCCACCCCGATCTTTTCAGCGACATATTGTTGTGTCCAATTACCATATGTTTCTCTTTTCGACTCACGCGTAAATTTTAGACGTTCGGAAAAGAGGTCCATGCATCATTCCCCATTTATCAACGTGGTGATTACATGCCCTCTATTATAGCGGTCAGTTTTTACTCAGAAGGAAAAAGTTCCAAGAAGAATCAAATAAAGAAAAATTGTTCCTTAAGGGAACATTTATGTTGAGAAAAGATTGTTGTACGATGGGAAAGATAGCTACTTGGTTATTTCCGCTACTTGATATAAAAAGCCATTATAAGAACGAAGGAAGTGACAGATCACATGAATTGGGACGAAATGGAACATAAACGAGAACAAGCGAACGAAGATTTTTTATCCGGAAAAATACCTTTAGTTCCGTCTGCTCATGACCCGTTGAGCGCACAGATGATGGAACAAAAAGGGTTTCGAATGGCTTTTCTATCATCCGACGACGTATCAAAATTGTATGGCTACGCCTCTTCTTATACGTTATGTGTGACGGAGATGATTGCTAGCGCCAGGAACATCACACAAGTGAGCGCTTTAGCATTGCTTGTCCAATTGCCCCTTGATGCCCGTTCCTGTCAGCAGATTATTAGACAAGTGTATGAATTACGGCAGTTAGGCATCCGGATGATTCAAATCGATGATGAAAAAATCCCTCTAACCGAGGAGTTGGTCCAAATCATCGTGCAAGTGCACCATTACTTTCCGGAAGTGAAAATAGTCATGGCTATTCGTGCAAATGCTTCGATCACCGGCATCGAGGCGGCGGTAACCAAAGCAAACAAATTGTTGCATGCTGGCGCAGATTTTATCTTGTTTCAGGGCTTGTTCACAGAAGGGGAATATTTATATACTTCACAATATACGAATGGCCCATTGCTTGCTCTGTTAAATAAAAACAACAACGCAGACCTCTCTCACTCAGCGTTGAAAAACATGGGTTATTACGCTGCGGTTTCGCAAGAAGGACATATCCATCAGATGAAAAAGATTTATGCCGAGGCCTATAGTGAAATAGAAAGCTGGAGGTGAGAGATTAGAGGGGACAGGTCGGAGGAAAATTGAATTTGTTTTAATCCTTATCCCCCTTTCCGGTTTCCGATATCTGACTCCCGGGATTACGGGCGTTTACCACCGGGGTAAAACAAGTAGGAGAGGCGAGAACCCTGCTTTTCATTCGTTTTCGTCAACGATCTCATACCCCTCGTGTATATAGATGTCATAATAGGCCATCACGTCTTCTACATATATTTCCGAACGGTTATACATATATAGGGCACTTTCCAGGTCGCCCTCATCTGCGCCGTTGGCTGCTAAAAAATTGGCGGTGGAAAAAATGGCATCTCTTTCATCCCACGGGTCAGCGGTGCCGCTTCCTGTCGCGTCCACCCCATATCCGCCGTTCATCTCAATCCTGTCAGGGTTTTTTAACTCTGCATTGGGGATCTCTCCGGCTCCCACATCCTCGCAAGTGGGATGTGTCCAGCCGTGCCACGTACAAGGCATGAATTGCATATGCCCTTCCGCTCCGACGGGGGAAACCATTGGGTCCATTGTTGAAAATTTCGTTTCGACACGATGAACAGCCGGCAACACCTGCCATGGAATGTTGAACTCTTTAGCGGCAGCCTGATAAATTGAAAAATATTGTTCGGGAATTTCATCGTTGCTGTAGCCGGATAACCCCCCATTCAAAAACCGATCGATTTGTTGCTCGTTAAATGTCTGGGCAATCATAAAGATACCGGCAACGAGGAAAAAGAGGGCAAAAATCGATCCGATACCAACAACACGGTTACGGGCTATGTTTCTTTTGAACTTTTTCGGTATTCTCATCCGGCATGCTCCCTCAGTTGAAAAATTATGATCGTGTACGCTGTTTCTCCTTTATCATACCGGATTTCAAAATGACCATCATCGTTAAACCGGTGCTTTTATATCATTCTTCATGGCGACGTTTGTCACTAAGGTGGCTATTATTTTTCGAAGCAATTTTCATCCATTCATTATGAGATTAACATGAGCACCGATGTTGCCAATGAAGACCATCAATGTTTTGTGAACTGGTAAAAAACGGAGATATCAAAGATGATGTAGAAACGCCAAAATTTCTCTTTCGAAAACCCATGGGCTTCGTCATCGAGAATGAAGTCTTTCCCTTTCCCATCGTTTTCTTATCTAAAATAAATTCTATCACAATGCTTTCGGTGCGTGGGTTTAAATAAGAAAAACGGTGGGAAGGGGACAATATAAGACGATGAAAGGAGAGTTGTAGGATGGCGCCTATCTATCGAACGTTTAAAAATGATGATGAAGCGGTAGCAACGATAGAAAGATTAAAAGGAGAAATACACGAAGATAATATTTATGTTATCACACATGATGACGACCATACGGAGCGGGTGGCCGATCGTACAGACGCAAACACCGTTGGCGTCAGTGAGACAGGATTTGGAGTGTCCGTGAAAAATATATTCCGTAAAAAAGGGGATGAATTGCGGGCAAAATTGGAAGAATTGGATTTTTCCACAACCGAAGCAGAAAGATTGGAAGAAGAATTGGATAAAGGAGTGACGATCATCACGGTGCAAGACCCGCCCAGCGGTTTATCCATTTAAAAAGAAGCCATCCTTTTTGGATGGCTTCTTTTTGGTAAACAAATCGGTTCTTTTCCCGATTTTTATCCATCTTGCCTCTAAGCTCTAAAAAGACATGACGTCTTTTTATTCCTCTTTTGTCGGTCGTTCACAAACAGCGTTGATTAATAGGTCGAGCTTTTTTTCCATTCGATGCAACAGGTAGAAAGCGACTACAGCTGCAAATCCATGATTAAAAAGCAGTGACATCCATTCCTCCATGATTGTGAACCCCCTTTATCATCGACTGGTCCATCATTTGCCCGGCGTCCTTAAGCCTCGTACATCTGCTCTACTGAACGTGAAACTAACCTTGCGTCGACTTTTTCAACCAGAAGGCCGCCGGAGGTAAAAAATACATTGTGATCAAGGATTTGATCCATTACTTCTTCCACTTCGGAAGAGGCAATATCCTCAGCAGGGTTGTTCACCGATATTGTCGACATCCGTCCTTCTTCATTACGAAATCTCATTTGCAAATCTACGGTCATGCTCTACACTCCTTCCTCATCCATTAATTGCCTTCCACTGGTAGAAGGCTGTAGTCATTTCTGCGCGTAACCCCACTTAACTCGCC
Source organism: Salicibibacter kimchii (assembly GCF_003336365.1). Lineage (GTDB taxonomy): Bacteria > Bacillota > Bacilli > Bacillales > Marinococcaceae > Salicibibacter > Salicibibacter kimchii. The sequence goes on from NZ_CP031092.1 coordinate 3,433,585, forward strand.
GGCGGACAATGAAGCGAGCGCGGAGGCAACCACTTGAATATCCTCGTCGCTTGCGTCAACATTGATAGTGTTAAAGCGCCGGCTGTAAATGACAGGCTCTCCGAATTCGTCCACCCCATCCTCAAAAACTAGTTGTAAACTCGTTGTTTCCGGGTTCATGTGCTCACCTCCCTTCACTAGCCATATCGAAGATACAACTAAAAAAAGGGGGACACGTGAGGAATGATTTCCAAATTCATGCATATAGGTGTAAAATGGTACTAGAATAAAGCGCTTGTAGTCTGGGAAGCATAAAGGGCTGTTATAGGCGGGCGCCTAAATAATGCTAGGGGGAGGCTTCGAATGAAAGCGACACAAATACCTGGAAATGAGCGTATACATACATTGGATATTATTCGTGGGATTGCAGTTTTTGGCATTTTGATCGCAAACATGTATGCGTTTAAATCTTTGGCTTTTACCGATGTTCGCCCATATATTGAAGGCGGGACGGTACCCCAGGGTGCACTCAGCCAATTCGCTGACGTCTTCAATACGATCTTTGTTGAAGGTAAATTTTACCCGATGTTTTCCTTGTTGTTCGGGCTTGGCTTTTATATTTTTTATACTCGTTTGTTAGAAAAAGACATCCACGCGGATCGAATGTTTGTCCGCCGCCTCGTGTTTTTGTTGATCATTGGTTTGCTCCATTTAGTGTTTCTATGGTCGGGAGATATCTTACATACATACGCGCTTGCCGGCTTTTTGCTTCTGCTTTTTGTCCATCGTCAGCCAAAAACAATTATGGTTTGGCTTGTTTCATTACTAGGAGCTGCCTCGATGATCATGTTGTTTTTGACGAGTGTAAGCGGTGTAGGTTTACAACTGAAAATGGAAAGTGGAATGGGGTCTTTCGCTGGATTTGAGAACAGCGTAGAGTCGGGAGAGGCGGTCATGGCCAACGGAACGTACGGCGACATTTTGCAGTACCGATTTTTTAATGAAGTCATTCCCGTTCTCATGCAATCAATATTTATCGCGATCGCTGTGTTGCCACTCTTTCTCATAGGACTATATATGGGGAAAAGAGGAATGTTTCATGATGTTGAAGGTAATGTAAAAAAATGGAAAAGTCTTTGTATACACAGTTTTTGGAGCGGGGGGTTGTTGACGGCACTCATGACCTCCTTACATTATGATGTACTTCCGCTCCCGTCCTTTGTGACCTACGGAATGGCAGAGGGCTTGAACTTTGCCGCCGGACCATTGCTCATGCTTTTTTACGTATCCGGACTCGTGCTTATAATAAGGTCAAAGGGCTGGCAAAGGTTATTGATGCCGTTTGCGGCGGTAGGAAGAATGGCATTGACCAACTATTTAATGCAAACGATCATCGCCATCTTTATTTTTTATGGATTTGGATTAGGGTTGTTTGGGCAAATATCGAGCGGAGTTGGGTTGATGGTTGCTGTTATCATCTTTACGGCACAACTTATTGTCAGCAACCTTTACTTGCAGACATTCAAACAAGGACCGATGGAAGCGCTGTGGCGAAAATGGACGTACGGCTAGAGGGGAGAAATAGAAGTCGGGGCGCTAGGCCCCGATATTTTCGTTAACTAGTTTTTTTGCGTTTACGGACCGGATCGAAGCTCAGATGAAACTCAGGTGAACTATGATGGCCGTGGAATTTACGACGTGCCGCTTTCAATTCGGCCTCGAGCGCGGCAAATATTTTGTCCAAATGTTCATCAGTATAATCATAATTGTTCTTATTGGATAAATTACCGATGAGGCGGATTTTTTTAACCGTTTCCTCTGTTCGTCGTTTTGCAATTCTCTCAAATTTGCTTAGCTTGTCTTCCATTATTCTAGCTCCTTTCAACTCTTTTCATTCATTCTATAAAATCCGTCAGTAGAAAAAAATTAAAATTTGTAATAAACAATAGGAAATTTTAGTGCTTTTTTGTCGAATACTGAGTGGGCGGGAAACCAAAAAGCGTGAGGGTACTGGTAACTGCCTAATTTATTATAGCGAATATTGCGATGGATTTTTGATAGAATTAAATAGATCCATGATTTACATTGCCTTTTTCTATACTGGTGTTTCGTTCATATAAGGAGGCGGCCGAGGATAAGTGCCTCCGTTGCACGCGTCCGGACCTTCCCCAGCAATTAAACAAAGACGGCGGCGGGTGCGCCGCTGCCGTCTTTGCCTTCACAAATAATCGGAAATATGTTGAAGGTTTGCTCGTGTGGAGATGTCTTCAGATAGCAATGGAAGGAAAATTTTCTTCTGTTTTTTAAATTGCCCGTGAATCGTTTCGATATATTGCTGCTCTTGCTCTTTTCTTTTTTGGAAAAAAGGAGAGGCATCGGCTTCGTCGGGCAGACATTTATTGACGATTAACGTATTCACGTTCATTTTCGCTTGAGCGAGCTGTTCGACGGCCCGTGATGTTTCTTCAATTGGAAGCCGTTCAGGTGTGAGCACATAGACGAACCCGGTTTTTCTTTTGTCTAACAGCCATTTCCTCGCTTCCACAAATTTTTGCTTCCGCTTCATCAACGTTTGATAGATCGGGTCTTCCACAGGCTCGCCATCGTTTAACAATTGACTATAGTTCTCATTCACCGTACGTCTCCGTTTTAACATGCCATCGATCCATGCTTCCATCATCTCCGGCAAAGAAAGCAACCGCAAGGTGTGCCCGGTGGGTGCTGTATCAAAAACGATGAGGTCAAAGTGCTCGGTTTGTTCGAGGATAATGTTCACAAGTGCATCGAAAAGGGCGGACTCATCGGCCCCCGGCGTGTTGGCGGCCATATCGATTTGCCTGTGTACTTCACTTACCCGGTGGGCATGAACGAGGCCTTGTAAATTCTCTTTGACTCCCGCGATATAGCGTTTCGACTCTTCTTCTGCGTCAATTTCCAATCCATATAGATTGGTTTGCAACTGGGAGATCGTGTTTCCAATTCGCATGTCAAACAAGTCTTCAAGATTGTGAGCGGGATCGGTGGAAATGAGTAGCACTTTTTTTCCGTTTTGTGCGGCGGAAAGGGCGAAGGCAGCGGAGCAGGTTGATTTTCCTACTCCGCCTTTTCCGCCAAAAAACAAAATGGAGTGGTGATGCATACCAGAACCTCCTCTCTTTTTAAAGGGATGTGCTCGGTGCACATCGCGATGATTAATCATTATCTAACCGTTGGGATTTCCCCTGTTTAAACAACAAGTAAGCTTCCAAGCAAATCCATACGGCAAACGCGAGGATTATGGAACCGAGCACAAAGAGAAGTGCATCACCGTTTTCAGCGAATATCCACCACTCCGTGCTAAGCTGTTGGAGCATGGCTAGAATCGTCATTATGAGCAGAAATACCATCGGTATCAATGTAACGAGATAGTTCCTTCCCTGGCGGCTCAACCAAATGGTGATGAGCATTAACGTAATCCCGGCGAGCAACTGGTTGGACGTACCGAAGAGCGGCCATAAAATGTAACCACCGGCCCCCAATCCACGATCATCTTGCGGAAGAAGGACAAGCGCCATACTCGCACCGACGGCGATGGATGTGGCTACGTGCTTTTTTGTGAGCGCTAACGCATTGTATTCGCGCCCGATTTCGGAAATGATATAGCGCATTAAACGAACGGCAGTATCGAGCGTTGTAGCGGCAAAGCTGATTACAACGACCGCGACAATCGTTTGCGCGACGGATTCGGGTATGAGTAAACCGGAGGCCAGTTGTGCGGCGCCCTCGATAAAATTACCAAGCCCTTCCGCGTTTGCTACATCAAAGGTAGGGTAAGCCGTTAAGAAATCATCGCTCGTCGAGAAGAAGGTGACAACGGCAATAATGGAGATAAGCGCCAGAACACCTTCACCAATGGCCCCTCCATACCCAACGGTACGGGCGTCGGTTTCTTTATTCAATTGTTTGGATGTTGTGCCCGAGGAGACGAGGGAGTGGAAACCTGATACCGCTCCGCAGGCGATGGTAATAAAGAGAAGCGGGAACCAGGAGACATCGTCCGTCGAGCGTGTCGTCGGAGCTGTCACTTCGGGATTTGTCACTAATAAACCGAGATAAAGAACGGCTAACCCGACTAAGAGCTGGTGCGCGTTTATGTAATCCCGGGGTTGGAGCAATTTCCATACTGGAAGCGTGGACGCAATGTAAACATACGTCATAAGAATAATAATCCAGATTAGAAATGACATGGAAACCGCGTCCAGTCCGAAAACGACCGTTGAGCCTTCACCGCCGAAATACTGAACAAGATCGATTTGCAAAGCCGGAACATAGCTGGCCAAAACAGCCGTTCCGTACATGACGATCAAGGCGATAATGGAAGGGAGAAGTAATCCTTTTCCACGCTTGAGGAAATAAACCCCAATCAGAACAGCAAGTGGAATTTGAATAAAGATGGAAAGAACGCTAGCCGGATAGCTGACAAACAAGTCGGAAATTACCCAGGCGAAAACGGCCGCTACCATAAGCACAAGAATAAGAATAATAAATAAAAAAAGCAGTTTTGCCCGCCGGCCGATTAAGCGATCAGCCAAGGTGCCAATCGATTGTCCCTTGTTTCGTACGGACAGAACGAGGGAGCCAAAATCATGGACCCCGGCAGCGAAAACGGTTCCGAGGATCACCCAAAGAAAAGCAGGCAGCCAGCCCCAATAAACCGCAATAGCCGGTCCCAGAATTGGGGCTGCGCCTGCGATGGACGTAAATTGATGAGCCCAGAGAACGCTTTTTTTCGTAGGCACAAAATCAACACCGTCATTAAATTGGTGTGCAGGTGTTTGAAAATTCGGATCCAAACGGTAAATGCGTTTGGCGATAAACTTAGAATAATAGAAATAGCCAAAAGCTAGCATCGCCATGCCGATGACGGCGAGCAAGATCCCTGACATAAAATGTCCACATCCTTTCCAGTGTATTATGATGAAAACGATTCAACATTCATTATAGGTTTATGAAAGGTATTATGTAAATGAAAAAAGAAGCAAGCTTCCACTTGCTTCTGCCGGTTCTACCAAATAAGTTTATCAGCAACAACGAATGCCATCGATCGGAGACTTTTCCATGCCCATTCGCAAATGCCAATCATGAAATTCTTCAACCATTTCCGGATATAATTCCAACGTATAATAGGAAACAGGGTTCGGAATACCTAGCATTTCAGAAAAAGATAGCAAGTAAAAAATATCATCTTCATCCCGAAGCTCCCGTTTGATTTCAGAACGGTGCGGGAGTCGAAGCACTTCATCATAAAACGCCAGGGCACGTGATAGTTGATCTTTAAACCCCAAATCGCGACCCTCCAATTCACTGTTTTACCTATTATATTATAGCAGATGGGAGGATTGTTTAAACAAAGATGCCCGTAGGAATCCGATATGACATCATACGGGGAAGAAAAACGGCCAGTGGTGTCATGATAAGCTCATGACACCATCTGATGGATTTGAAAGGACCCACCGAAAGGGGTAAAAATCCAATCCGAGGTCTCGTGGAAGGGCCAGGAAACATACGGAGAGAAAATTCATCCATATGCGTTACCGATCATCATCTTCAAGCGCTTTCGTTTTGTCATTTTTAAACAGCAGGTAGGCTTCAAGGCATATCCATACGGCAAAGATGAGGATAATCGCACCGAGCGTGAATAGCAGAAAATTCGAATCGCTACCGTACCAGGCCCATTCAAACCATACTTGAGAGAACATGGCCAATAAAGTCATTGCGAGCAAGAAGACCATAGGAATGAATGTGACTAGGAAATTTCGTCCTTGTCGGCGCAGCCAAATGGTAATGAGTAATAACGCGATGCCGGCAAGCAATTGATTCGAGGTACCGAACAACGGCCAGAGCAGATAGCCTCCGGCGCCAAAGCCTCTTTCATCTCCGGGCATGAGGACAAGTGTCATGCTGGAGCCGACGGCGATGGCGGTAGCGACATGCTTTTTCGTTAAGGCATATGCTTTATACTCGGTGGCAATCTCCGAAATGATATAGCGCATTAATCGAACGGCGGTATCGAGCGTTGTGGCAGCAAAACTGATGACGACGACAGCCACAATCGTTTGTGCAATTGCTTCCGGAATGAACAATCCGGTGGCGAGTTGGGCCGCGCCTTCAATAAAGTTGTTTAACCCGATCTCATTGGCGGTGGTGAAACTGGAATAGGTGCTCAAAAATTCCTCTTGAGTGGAAAATAACGTCACCACGGCGACAATGGAAATAATCGCCAAGATTCCTTCTCCGATCGAGCCGCCGTAACCGACCAGACGAGCATCGGATTCCTTGTTTAACTGTTTAGACGTTGTTCCTGAAGATACGAGCGAATGAAATCCTGATATAGCCCCGCACGCAATCGTAATAAACAACAGCGGGAACCAGGAAACGTCATCCACAGAACGTGTAACCGGCGCTGTTACTTCCGGATTCGTCACTAATAACCCGAGATATAAAATACCCAACCCGATGATGAGCTGATGGGCATTGATGTAGTCTCGCGGTTGCAAGAGTTTCCAGACAGGCAACGTCGACGCAATATAGACATAAGCCATTAAAATGACGATCCAGATTAAAAATGCTATTGATACGGCATCGATTCCGAAAGCGACGGTTGCATTCTCACCGCCGAAATAACTCACCAAGTCAATTTGTAAAGCGGGAATGCCGCTTGCCAGCGCGGCTGTTCCATACATGACGATCAAGGCAAGGAGGGAAGGGAAAAGCAATCCTTTCCCACGCCTGAGAAAATAAATACCAATAATGACCGCGAGCGGAATTTGAATAAAGATGGACAATACACTGGCCGGAAACGTGACGAACAAGTTGGCAATGACCCACGCGAACACGGCGTTGACCATTAAGACAAGAATAAGAATGATAAAGAGAAACAGCATCTTCGCGCGCCTGCCGATTAAACGTTCGGCAAGCGTACCGATGGATCGTCCCTTATTTCGCACAGATAAAACAAGCGCCCCGAAATCATGGACCCCGGCGGCGAAGACCGTTCCGAGCACCACCCATATAAACGCTGGAAGCCAGCCCCAATAAACAGCGATGGCCGGTCCTAATATCGGCGCTGCACCTGCAATGGAGGTGAAATGATGGGCCCAAACGATGCTTTTTTTCGTTGGTACGAAATCAATACCATCGTTAAACTGGTGGGCGGGCGTACGAAAATTCGGATCAAGTCGATAAATGTGTTTGGCAATAAATTTGGAATAGTAAAGGTACCCGAGTGCAAAGATGATGATTCCAATGACAGCTATTCCAATCCCCGGCATAAGACTTTCACTCCTTTTTTTGAATATATTGAAATCAATTTATAATAGAATGATATGGACAATCGCCGGGAAAAATGCCCGAAAAAAAGAAAGGGAGATGTACGGCTTTTATCTGTTTTAGGCGAAAAGAGCCTCGCTTCCTATGAAGGGGGGAAGCGTGGGAAAATCGTTACCAAAACATGTTTCGTTACGACGAACATTCGTAACGAAGCGTTGCGTTTTAACTGCCGGAACTTCGGGGATCGCCTAATCAAAACTTTCCGGTTGCGAAGGTGGTCGTGAGCATCTCCGTTTTCAAATGTCGTTAGAATGAAGGTGGAGTTGTTTGAAAGGTTGAAAAAATTCGGTAATCATTTGTATTACCTGGTTGCAATAGGGACATAAACGTGTTACCTTATTATTGTGTAAGTGATGAACGGACTGTGAATCACAGGCCTCTGCTCGATCAATGGATCCAACAGGGTTTATCGTATAATCACTTCAGAATTTTAGGTTAAGGAGGCCTTTGTACGAAATGAAAGGCACAGTAAAATGGTTTAATGCAGAAAAAGGGTTTGGATTTATCGAACGGGAGGACGGAGATGACGTATTCGTTCACTTTTCCGCGATCCAAGCCGAAGGGTTCAAAACGTTGGACGATGGCGAGACAGTAGAATTTGAAATTGTTGAAGGAGATCGTGGCCCGCAAGCGGCTAACGTTATACGTCAATAGAGCATCATAGAGGAGGGCGATTCCGTGTATACATCAATCACGGAATCGCTTTTTTTACACCATCAGAACGTATGGACAATAGGATAAGGAACGTCTTTCTAAAGCCTCTGTTTCCAGTCCCTGTTCTTGCTACGGGAAAGGAGATATTATGTTTAAAATAACGTTGGGCGAGAATCTTTTTTTGCATCTTATTGAGATGCAACATGCACAGGAATTACATTCAGTGGTTGACGCGTCCCGCGGACATCTCAGGCGATGGTTGCCATGGGTCGATGCAATGAAAACCGTTGCAGATTTTCAACCTGTCATTCACGCGTGGCTGCAACAATACGCAGATGGCAGAGGCTTTCAGGCGGGGATCAAGAAAGACGGTGTTCTTGTGGGGGTTATCGGTTTACATGACATCGATTGGATGAATAGAAGGACATCATTGGGTTACTGGCTTACCGAGGCATATACGGGACGAGGGATTATGACAAAAGCTACCCAAGCGGTATTGGCGATCGTGTTTAATGATTATCAATTAAACCGTGTGCAAATCCAATGTGGAGTGACCAATTATGAAAGCCAGGCGATCCCAAAAAGGCTCGGCTTTCTTTTTGAAGGGGTCGTTCGTGATGGGGAATGGCTGTATGACCACTATCATGACCTTGTGCAATACAGTTTATTGCGGGAAGAATGGCTGCGTTATATTTCCAGCGGTGGGAGGTAAGGAGTAAGAAAGTGAAACATAACCGTTTGTAAACAGCTAGAGGTGAGTGCATGGAATTAATACCATCATACCGACGAAAAAAAAAGACCGATCATTTTTTTGTTAGCATCTTTTTTACCATTGCTTTTTTTGCCTATATGTATTTTTTTATTTATCTCCCTTTTACAATCGTAATTCCGGCGCTTGGCTTGGTCTTGATCATCTGGTCTATGGTCGAAGGGCGTGGGAATCGGACTGTTGTCGAGCGAATGCTTCCCTTTTACCGGGAGTTATTGGATATCGAACGAAGCCTGGCTCCGAAGACGTTTGCATCCTATCGCTTGAGTTTCCGAATCAGTTTACGGGTTGTCGGTGTGATCCTCCTCTTGGTTGGAGTCTTCGAGTATTTTGCTATCATCGAGGCCGAACCGGATGTTTTTCCGTTCATGGCTTTATTTGCGATCGCGTTAATCGTAGTAAATGTGAACGTGTATACTCGGCATAAAAGAATGGAAGCGGGCGATGAGGATAAAATCAGAGGTCCATAAAAGAAAGCAATCATGAAATATTCTTAAAAATATAAGCATAGATTCAGAAAATGATCGTAGAATAAGATATAGCCATGTAATCTATTATAACGAGATTGTAGGATATGTCATGCTTCGAAAACATAAATTTCAATCTAAGGTAAATTTGAACCAAATTTTATATATGATATGATAAAAAAAAGCTACAGCTTATAGATGAAAGCTGTAGTTCATATCAGAGATTTTTCTATTATTTTACCAAAATTACTAAGAGGGGGATAATTAACAGATGAAAAAAATGGGGCTTATCTTTGCATTGACAGGGGTCGGCGCGCTCATGGCAGCGTGTGGCGGCGGGGAAACGACCGTCGCGGATCTTGAGGAAAATGGCATCGTACAAGTGGGGGTCGCTAATGAAGAACCTTACGGTTATCTTGATGGGGAAACAGCTACCGGTGCCAGTACGGAAATAGCAAGAGCTGTGTTTCAAAACATGGGTGTTGAGGACGTAGAAGCAACGGTGACGGAATTCGGGAACCTCATTCCAAGCTTGAATGCCGGCAACTATGACGTTGTCACCGCAGGAATGGATGTGCAACCGGAACGTTGTGAAAATGGAAGCTTCGGGGACGTTGAATACAGCTATGGCGAAGGCATGGCCGTTCAGAGCGGCAATCCGATGGATTTACACAGCTATGAAGATATTGTAGAGCAAGACGCGACGGTCTCGGTCATGTCCGGCGCTAATCAGCTTGACATGTTCGAAGCCCTTGGCATCGACGAAGATAATATCCAGTATTCCGATGATATCCCGGGGAACATTGCCGCTCTTGAAGCCGGTGACGTTGACGCGACGGTGATGACGGGCGCGACAATGAACGCTGCGATGGACAACGCGGATACAGACGCAATTGAGCAGCCGGAAAATTTTACAGATCCGGTTATTGACGGAGAAGAGCAAGTTGCTTATGGTGCCGCCGTATTTCGCGATGACGATGAGGAATTGCGTGAAGCCTATAACGAGAGCCTTCAGGAACTAAAAGATTCCGGCGAAATCGCCGAGATTATCGCAGAGTTCGATTTTGATGAAGAAAATGTTGTCACAGACGAGGTGACAACCGAAGAACTGTGTGAAGGCTAAAAGGCAAAGATAAAAGAAGCACGGTGTCAACAATAGCCCACCGTGCTTCTTTCCATTAAGCGAACGTCAGCTCTTGGGAGAGGTGCTTGTGTTTACCAATATTGGGGAATTTTTACCTTTCATATTACAGGGATTGTCTACGACCGTACAAGCATTTTTGTTCGGTGCTGTATTGGCTTATTCGATCGCGATTGTGGCCGGCTTGGCAAGAACGTCTAAACTCGTGGTTGTGCGCGTCGTCGCCACCATCTTTGTTGAGTTGTTTCGCGGAACCTCGTTGCTTGTACAGATGTTTTTCTTTGCATTTGTCTTACCGTCGTTGGCACCGTTTACGGTTTCCACATTTTTGGCCGGCGGGCTGGCGCTCGGATTTAACTACGGTGCCTATGCGTCAGAAGTCGTCCGCGGCGCTGTTTTATCTGTACCGGAAGGGCAAAAAGAGGCGGCGATTTCCCTCAACATGTCCAAAATTCAGCGCATGCGCCTGATTATATTGCCGCAAGCATTTCGTATCATGTTACCTGGGATCGGGAATAATTCTATTGAATTATTAAAAGGAACCTCGCTCGTTTATTTTATTTCGCTTGCCGATATGACTTACCGGGCGGATATTCTCCGAGGCGCAAATACGGCGCTGAGCGATCAAATCGAGATTTACACGTATTTGTTGCTCACTTATTTTGTGATCGCCCTCCCCCTCGTCCTGTTGACGAGATGGTTGGAGAAACAGGCATCTAAAGGGGTGAGTACGGCATGACTTGGGATTGGGAATTTGCATTTGAGGTGTTTCCGGAGATTATAAGTGCGATTGGTATAACGATTGGGGCGACGGTCGCTGCCTATCTTATTTCATTGACCCTTGGGCTTGTGCTCACGTTGCTTCGAAGATCAAGTTTCAAACCGTTGTCACTGTTGGTCGCAGGTATCGTTGAATTTATCAGAATGACACCGCCTCTTGTGCAGCTATTCTTTGTATATTTTGCTTTTGATATGACTCCGTTTGTAACAGGGGCGATTGTGCTTGGCGTTCATTATGCCACCTATGTATCGGAAGTTTATCGTTCAGGAATTGAATCTGTCCCGGCCAGCCAGTGGGAAGCGAGCAAAGCATTGAACTTTTCAACAGCGCAAACATGGCAGAAAGTCGTTTTGCCGCAAGCAATACCGCCGGTTATTCCGATGTTGGGGAATTACTTGATTGTGCTTTTTAAGGAAACGCCGTTGTTGTCCGGTATTTATGTGCTGGAAATGTTGGCCGTAGCCCAAATGATCGGTTCGGATACGTATCGTTTTCTTGAACCGGTCACGATTGTCGGCTTCTTATTCCTCGTGCTTAGTTATCCATCAGCACTGTTCATACGTTATTTGGAAAAACGATCGGGGCAGTTACCCGGAAGTTCTGAAAAGGGTGTGAAAACATGACAGAAGAAGTGGCGGAAGAAACGGCAAAAGTAGCTGGAGATGATAACGAAAGTGTGGTTGTCCGCTATAAAGAGGTCAAAAAAGCGTTTGGCGATACCGTCGTTTTGAACGATTTGAATCTCGATGTTAAACAAGGAGAAAAAGTTGCTTTAATCGGGCCTTCCGGCTCGGGGAAAACAACGATTATTCGCATGCTCATGACTTTGGAACAACCAACCGAAGGGACGATCGAAGTTGACGGGGAAATGCTTTGGCATAAAGAAGTGAATGGCGAGCTCATCCCCGCTGACGAAAAACATTTGCGTAAAGTCAGAGGAAAGATCGGCATGGTCTTTCAGCAATATAACCTTTTTCCACATATGACAATCATGCGCAATTGTACCGAAGCCCCCATTCATGTGCTTGGGATCAGTAAAGACGAAGCGAAAAAGAGAGCCCGGGAAATGTTGGATAAAGTAGGGCTTGGTGATAAAATCAATAACTACCCATCCCAATTGTCAGGCGGACAGCAACAGCGGGTAGCGATCGCCCGTTCCCTCGTCATGCAACCAAAGGTGATGCTTTTCGATGAAGTAACAGCCGCCCTTGACCCCGAACTTGTGGGAGAGGTCCTCGAAGTGCTTAAAAACATCGCTGCCGAAGGCGACACAACGATGATGATTATTACGCATGAGATGGAATTTGCCCGTGATGTGGCAGATCGCGTGCTATTTCTTGATAATGGTAAAATTGCTGAACACGGTCACCCCCGTGACGTACTCGTAAATCCGCAAAGTGAACGCTTGCAATCATTTTTGGGAAGGTTTAACGAAGGTTATTAATGGGAATCGATTCAGCATAGGTAGTGCTGAATCGTTTTTTTGAGGCATTAGAAAGGGGGAAGGCTTTTGATCGATTGGGTAAGAAAGAAAAATCCCCTCATTCACTGCATCACTAATGATGTCGTGACGAATTTCACGGCAAATGGGTTGTTGGCGGTTGGGGCTTCGCCTGTTATGACGGCGAATCATGAAGAAGTAGAAGAGATGGCACGAACAGCTGATGGTTTATTGTTAAATACGGGCACACTGACCCCCTATCAATATGAGGCGATGCGGCTCGCCGCACAGGCAGCGAATGAAAACCAAACCCCGATTGTTTTGGACCCTGTGGCGGTCGGGGCAACATCTTACCGCACTCGCGTTGTTCAGGCATTTTTAGAGGGCGTTCATGTAGCTGTCATTCGTGGAAACGGCGGAGAAATTGCCGCTCTTATTGGCATGCACGCGGATATGCATGGCGTAGAAGGAAAAAGTGATCAGCCGCCTGAAATGCTGGCAAAAGAGGCCGCTAACGTGTTAGGCACAGTGGTTTGTGTCACCGGTGAAAGAGACGCAGTGAGTGACGGGAAGCATACGTATCTCATAAAAAATGGACACGTGTGGCTTTCGCGCGTCGTTGGCACGGGGTGTTTGCTGGGAGCTATTATATCGGCTTATATCGCCGCGAAGGGAACCAACGTGGACCTATCACGATCAGCGACGGAGGCACTTGCCCAATATGGCCTCGCCGCTGAAGACGCATTCGCACGCTCGAAGGATGAAGGGATTGGCACCTTCCAACAGCGTTTTTTGGATTCCCTCGGCTGGATCAACGACGATCATTGCCATGGAAAAATCAACGTGCAACAAGTGTAGCTTGACACTCCCACAGCTAAAGCAATGGGATTCTAAAGTGCTATTACGTTCGCAATTTATTTCTGTTTTGAACGAGCCTTTAATTCAGAGGTGTGCCATCCCCTCGTCCTGTTTTGTTCTATGCACCTTTGGTGCATATGACCTTACAGGCGGTGTTGCTTTTACCACAACACTAGGTTTTAAGATGTTTTCTTTTTGTTTTTTGTTTCGGAAATACCCGAAATCGCTTTTGAAATGTTGATCACCGCATTCAGGTCTGCGTGTGTTGCGTACTCCCATTTCTTGCACCGGAACGTTGTTCCGTTACGGTTGTTTTTGGATTTATGTCCGCACTTACACGTCTGCGATGTGTCGTTTGGAACAACATATTCCACTACGATGCCTGCCATTTCAGCTTTATACTGGATAAACTGCTGCAATTGATAGGGAGACTACCGGTGAAGATGACGTCCTGCTTCTTTTTTAAGCAACAGCTCAAGCAACCAATTAGCGAACATTGTATTTGTTTCCGTCATTCAGAATAAAGCCGTACCCTCTTAAGGATACGGCTTTAAAACGTGATCATGAGTTTTTTTTGGATGAAAGGATGAACATGAGCAGTGTCATGGTGACGCTGCCGGCTACCAATATACCTGAGATTCCAAGAATGGCAATAAGTTCGAGTGCCATAAAATCCCTCTTTCCCTTATAGAGTTTGGAATTATTCCTCTATTCCACTTTCCACGCTTGATAAAACATGATAATTCAATATTTTTGAAATGATATGCCAAAAAACAAATAGTTATTCTTGTTTCAAGCAGATGCTCCCTGATAAAAAATGAAAAACGGGGCAGGATGAAAGATAAACGAGCTATTTCCGTTTTCAGTCCCTTATGAATGAAATTTATTCCCATATCGTGTATATTTAGTCATGGTGCCATGAAAAAAAGATAAGTAGTAGCCAAACCCAAAGGGATGGAGGCGTTATTGTTTATGAATCGTTCATCAATTATGAAATGGATTACGGGTGGCCTTGAAGCATTTTGGGCGTTACCGATCATTGGAGGTTCCCTCATTATATCCATGAATTGGTCCCCGCTTGTAGTAATGTTGATTTTGCATATCATCACATTAATCATCAGCGTTAATGAAGGAAAGAATAAGCATGGAAGCATTCTCGGAATTATCACCTCCTGTGTGGCCATTATTCCGGGATTGGGCTGGACGATGCACACGATCACCGCGGTTTTGTTACTGATCGACGCCTATCGCTCCGAAAAAGCGATTGAAATTTCATAGAAGAGGAAAAAACAACAGACCGATGTACCAGATCCTGTACCACGAAAGAAGCGGTGCGGGATTTTTTAATGCTTAACTACGAGAGACGTAGTATTATAAAAGGAGGGGATATAAAGGGGGAACTATGCAATACGATACGATTGGTTTTAATGTTCGCTATTATCGAGAGATGAAAGGTTTAACGCAGAAACAACTTGCGGAAGATATCTGCACACAAGCTCAAATCAGTAAAATCGAAAAAGGAGATATTATTCCACTATCCTCCACTTTGTATGAAATTGCCAAAAAACTGGATCTAGATGTTAATTATTTTTTTCAGATGGGAGAACATGAACGGGTTGACTACATAGAAGAACTTAAAAATGTGATTCGTCAGAAAATACGTGACTATGATTATGAAGATGTAATGGAAACGTTGCAAAGTCACGAATATGAAAAATTTTTTACCAATGTTTATTTGCAGCAATTTCGATTATGGCATTTGGGGATTTGCATCTACCATTTATATGGGGATTATGAAAAAGCAATGGAATATATGGAAGAAGGTTTAGCCCTTACTTATAAGGGAAGCACAATGTATACGGAACGGGAAATTGAAATCATGAACAGCATGGCAATCATTCAGTATTCGGAAGGGAAAGGGGAAGAAGCGCATGATAATCTTTTAAAAGCGATCCATGCCAGTGTATTTGTACCTAAACTAAAACCAAGTATTAAGGTAAGAATGTGGTACAATCTATCTAATATTCTTACCATTGAAGAACGCTATAATGAAGCATTGGGGGCGGCTGATCGAGGGATACAGATTTGTGTGCGCGAAGAAATGATGTACTTACTCGGTGAATTACTTTTTCAAAGAGGGTATTGTGAAAGGAAGTTAAATTATAAAATTTGGAAACGTCATTTCAAGCAAGCGATTGGCATATTTGAAGTAGCAAAAAAAGAACATTTAGCAGAAATGGCAAAAAAAGAGATGGGCGAAGATCATGAATAACGAGGGACAAAAAACAAAGGGGAGAAGGTCCCCTTTGCTCCTAGTGAGCGAATGGCAAGGTTAGTGTTGAAATGTTGTGTGCAAAGGGTAGACTGTAACTTTCGACTCCCGTTAACGACGTTCCCAAACTAAGGCTTCCGATCACGACCATACCGATTAGTGCTGATGCAAAGATTGTTTTTTTCATTGCTTGCACCTCCTTGTCAGTATGGTATAACAAGCGATGCAAGGATACAATTGGACAAGAAACGCCATCAGGCGACAAAAATCTGTAAAAAGCCATGTTTTATCGACACGTTTGTAGAGAATAATAACTGTGCGCATAACCGGCGCAAATATTGTCAGAAAATATTTGCAGAGTGGCAAATAAAAAAAGGGGGGCATGATAATCATTGTGATAAGCGAACATGAAGCTCGAAAAAGGCGTACGCAGAGCAAAACGGTACTCATGAAACATTCATGAAGCGGCCGCGAAGCGAACCGATCATCATGAATCGATCATGAAGCCCGAATGAGGCGGTTGCAAAGCGAACCGGTACCCATGGAGGTTTCATAAGGATCAATTCGGGAATTGCAGATGCAGTACATTCTCTAAGCCCTAGAAAATCTCACCCGGCATTCGCGACTCTACAGGTATATCATGCCTATAAAAGACAGCTATCATAATCGAACTTAACATAAATCGAAATTTTACAAATATCGATGGTGTTTTGTTGTCTTCTGTACTTGTTTGTTGTTTTTTGGCTTGATGTTGCATGGATCGCCCAAATCGCTATCACGATCCCTACAAAACAAAAACTAGGAACAAATTCATGGGTGTCGATGTAGGTCTTAAAGTTCCCGCCGTTGCAGTGATAGACGACAAAAAAGTGCGATTCTTTGGCAACGGGAGGAAAAATAAATTCAAAAAGAGAACGTTTCGATCTAAACGTCAATCGCTAGGCGAAAAGAAAAAACTGAACGCCATTCGCCGTCTCGATGATAAAGAACAGCGATACATGAAAGCCCAAGACCACAAAGTGAGTCGTAGTATTATTGACTTGGCTAAAGAAAATAACATTTCTGTCATTCGCTTGGGAAAACTGGCGAATATCCGACAGACGACAAGAACCAGTCGTAAAAACGAAAAGAATCTGCATACATGGTCGTTCTTTCGCTTGTCTCAGTTTATTGAATACAAGGTAAATTTTGAATGCATTCAAGTAGAGTACGTCAACCCTGCCTATACGAGCCAAACATGTCCAATGTGTTCCGCAAAGAACAAAGCACAAGACCGAACCTACAAGTGTGCATGCGCATTCGAGAAACATAGAGACATCATCGGTGCGATGAATATTGGATACGCACCTGTGATTGACGGTCACAGTCAATCAGCCTGAGCTGCTATAAGCACTGTCTTAGGAGGGGTGATGAGACACCCTCATCTTGAAGGCTGCTCAAAACAGAAATGGATTGCGAACGCTTGGTCATTCAAGAATCCCACCCTTTACCGTGAGGTATAGGGCTTGCGGCTTTAGCCGTGGGAGTCTCAAGACCCCCCCTGCTTATGTGCAGGGGATGCAGCGTATTTAATCCAAAACGGTCACTTCCACATTTTGTCGTCCGAAGTTCATCGCTTCTTCTCTGGTCGGCACATGGAGGTCAATTTTTTGGCCATTGATGGCGCCCCCGGTATCCGCGGCAACGGCTTCGCCATACCCTTCTACATGGACGGTGGAGCCAAGAGGAATAACATTAGGGTCAACAGCTACGACATTTGCGTTTCGATCATTACGAAGATCTTTGCCGGTTGCTGTGATTCCGGAGCAACCATCGCATTCCGCTGTGTAGGCAGTTGCCTCCATTTGATACGTTGCTCCTTCAGGACTTTCGGAAACAGATTCACCGGACGATGACGTTGTGTCCTCGGAAGTATCTTCTGACGTTGTTTCTTCAGGTGGCTCAACGCTTCCTTCTTCGTTTTCTACGCTGTCTTCTTCAGTTGTTTCCTCTTTTGCCGATTCTTCCCTGTTCGTTTCTTCCTGAACAGCCTCTGGTGTTTCATAATAGAGGGTGCCGAATGTTTCGGGACCTGCGAGGCCGTCTACGTTAATGTCAGTAGCTTCTTGGAAGTTTTTAACGGCCTCGTGCGTGTCATCATCAAAATAGCCATCGGCTTTCCCGTTATAGTAACCCGCATCTTTCAAAGTTTCCTGCAGATCTTCCACCAGCGCACTTTCATCGCCTTCTTCAAGCACTTTCAATGCGCCTAATGTTTGTGGACCTGCAAGGCCATCGGTAAGCAAGTTGTTTTCTTCTTGAAAAGATTTAACGGCCTCGGAGGTTGAATGATTGTAAACCCCGTCCGCTGAGGCTTCTTCTAATTGGTCTTCCTCTATAAGTAAGCTTTGAAGCTTTTCGACGTGTGTATCCTCTATCCCTTCGGTTAATAATTCGTCCCCAAAGTCACTGGCATCGGCGGCAAACGGTAAAGCTAGGAAAGCAAAGCCAGCAGCCAGTGTAGACAAACCGTATTTTTTTACCCATTTAGGGGTTTGCATTCTCCACATGTGCAAACTCCTCCTCTTGGTAGAGATTCTGGTTGTGCTATGGCCAACCACTTGAATCCTAGCAAGCTTTGAATGTGGAGACAAGGGAATTACAAGGGATTTAAACGAACTGCAAACCATCTGTAATAGGCGTTTTTTCGCCCTCAGGTTTTGTAATAAACACACATATTACGGATATTTGTTGAACAATCTCGAAGGTTATTCTTCCTTAAATCCGGTGTAAATGAAATCTTCGATGTCCTTGATTACTCCTATATCATTTAGAATAGTGATGACCACAAGTAACGCGGGACCGATAAACAGGCCAATGATCCCAAAAAGCTGCAAACCAATAAACAGGGAGAACAACACACTGAGCGCGTTTACATTCATGCTGACGGACAGTACTTTCGGTTCGATGCTCTGTCGGACAATGACAACGACAATGTAGAGAATCGACAAAGCGATGCCCATAAAAATTTCTCCCGTAATAAAACTGTAAACTGCCCACGGGATTAAAATTGTTCCGGTTCCCAAGTAAGGAAGGATCTCAGCGACGCCGATAATAATGGCAAGCATCAACGCGTTTTCCGTACCTAATACAAGTAAGCCAACTAATACAATAACGGATGTAATAAACATTAAAATCAATTGGGCACGAATAAATCCAAACACCCGAACGCGAACTTGCTGCATAAACATTACGAATTTGGCTTGAACAAATGCCGGGATTCGGCGTTGCAGCCCTACTTTAATCGCCCCGGCGTCCTTTCCCATAAAATAGATAGCGAGGAGGACAAAAATAATCACAAGCAAAACCGTGGGGATGGCGGTGAAAATGTTTCCGACCCCATCTGCAATGGCTTGGCCAACGTTACCCAGGATATTACCGATTTGATTGCCAAGTTGGGTGATCCCTTGGTGCATTGTTTCTTGTTGAGCGGCTGTTAAATTATCAAAAAATCCCGTCATTTCCGTCCATACGGGTAAAATGGTTTCATTAAAAATCTGTTGTAATTGTTCAGCGCCTTGTTCGATCCACCTGGGCAATTGTTCACCGAATTGCCGAAAACCATAAATCATGAGAAATGTAATCCCGGTGATAATGCCGCCCAATAAGGAAATGCCCACAAGCAGTGCGACAAATGAGGCTAGCGTCGACGGAAATCTCAGTTTTATTTTCAAGTATTTTAGGAGAGGCGATAGTCCCCAAGCGATGATCGCGGCAATGATGAACGGGTACGTGAGTTTAAATAAATAGGCAGCGAGCAAAAAGAGTATAATGATACTGCCGACAACGATGACCGCGCGCCCAATTGTTGAGGCCTGTGCTTTTGTCATTTCTTTTCGCCCTTTCCGAATACAAGATTGAGATTTCATCCATTATATTATCTTAACTTTCTTAGGCGATAATTTCCATCCCCCGTCGAAGACGCGTGGGGCAGTATCGCCTTTGCATAGCTAAACGGTAGCGTCTGATGACGGGGAAGCCTTATCATTTTGTTATCAGAACATTATACATATAAGCGCAATTTTGTATGTATGCCCAAGAAAATTTTCAGTGCGTGACTACTCGCTTATCTGTTGTGATAGAAAGGATACAGGGGGGGCGAAATGCCCCCAAACTTTCGCGATACCGCCATGCCTCGTCAGGCTTGTCTGAGGGCGTGACCGGCCAGGACATAAAGAATAACAGTCGAAGCCAGGTGGGAAGATAAATCATTTGCGTCTTGCTGTGGATATACTTCCACAAAATCCATGCCGCATAACCCTAACTTCCCGAATTCATGAATCATCGTTAACAATTCATAGGACGATAAGCCGTTCACATCAACCGGGCCTCCCGGATTAAACGCGTGATCGAGAACATCGCTGCATATCGATAAATAAACGGCATCCGTGCCTTCGCTTGCCTGTTTATAAATATCGTGTGCAAGGGCACGTAAGTCTCCACCTTCACGGATATCATTAATGGTTAACGTTTTAGCTCCGGCATCGCGTGCATAGCGACCGCTTTCCGGTTTGTTTCGCGGCCCGTGTATCCCTACGTGTAATAGGCTTTCGTTACGAACAGCATCCAGTTCATACAGACGCGCAAAAGGTGTGTTACGGGCATATTTATCTCCGTTAAAATGAGGCATGTTGTCATAGTGGGCATCCATATGTATGATGCCTATGTTTTTATCCGGGTTCTTATCGCTCCATGCCTTAATAATTGGATAGGTGATGGTGTGATCGCCGCCGAGCGCAACCGGAAATTTTCCGCTTTGCCAGGCCTTTCCGGAAAAAGAAACAATGCGTTCCACCGTTTTGTCAACTTCAGCCGGCACGACGTCCACATCGCCCATATCAGCCAACTTTAGGTGATCAAAAACATTGATATGATCAAGCTCTGGAAGATAGCCACTGTAACGGGCAGAGGCTACCCGCATCGATTTAGGTCCTAGTTCAACGCCCGTGTAATCTCCCCAAGTGACCCCGCCTTCCCAAGGGACGCCATAAATGATAACATCCGCCCCGCGGTTATTTTTATCGACGGCCCACGTCGCATCTAGAAAGCAAGGGGTATTTCCGTATATATAGCTTGTCATCCTAAAACCTCCTGTTGTTGCGGTTAATACAATAAATCAAGGATGTCTGCTTTTGCGATTGGACCAAAATACGTTTGCGTGTCAACATCTTCCAACGCATTCGCGATGGCCTTCGGTTCATATTTCGTTCCGTTCAAGCGGGATTCAATGTCTTCAACATCTCCCGTACCAAAGAAATCTCCGTAAATGGCTGTGTCGGCAATGATTCCTTTTTGCACCTTAAAGCGAAAATCTACCAAACCGGCATCAAATTTTTTCGATTTTTTTACGTCATATTTCGGAGACTTTCCATAGTTCCAATCCCACTTCCGGTATCGATTTTCCGAAATTTCCATAATATGCTTCCAGTCGTCGTCCGTCAGGTTATAGCGCTCAAACGTGCTGTCTCCTTCAAAAAGATGGTGCAAGAGCGTTTCTTTAAACGTTTCCATAGCGATCTTGTTTTCAAGAAAGTCGTTAATGTTTGCCACTCGGCTGCGAATGGATTTAATCCCTTTCGAACGAATTTTTTCGTCACTGACGTTTAACGCGGATACAACGTTTTCCAGCTCTGAATCCAACATTAGCGTACCGTGGCTAAACATGCGACCGCGGGAAGCAAACTGCGCATTGCCGGAAATTTTATACCCGTTCGCCTGTAGGTCGTTTCTGCCGCTTAGCTCAGCAGGGACACCCATTTGTTGCAAAGCAGTGACGACAGGTGCTGTAAATGTTTGAAAGTCACTGAAGCTGTTCCCGTCATCTTCACTGATGAAACTGAAATTCAAGTTGCCAAGATCATGATAGACAGCACCACCGCCCGAGAGGCGTCGAATGACGTGTAAATTGTTTTCTTCCACGTAGTCTGTATTGACTTCCTCGATTGTATTTTGATTTTTGCCGATGATAATCGATGGTTCATTCACATAAAAAAGCAGATACATATCGGCCTCTTTAAAATTCTTGAGGATATACTCCTCGATGGCGAGATTGATACTAGGATCTGTGGTATTTCCATTATCAACAAAGATCAATCGTCTTCCCTCCTTGAAACTTGTGCATCTCCATTGTATAAAATCAATAATAAGATTGCACGTTAACGGATTGAATAAATGTGATATACTTGATAAAAATTTAGATGAAGGAGGTAAGTCATGAAAGAAATCATCGCCTTGGTTAAAAACCGTAAATTAGAATGCTCGATTGCATGTATGATTATTCTTATGGCGGTAGGCGCGGGAATATATGCGAACGAAATGCTTGAAGTTGGACGAAATTGGGTCGTTAGGTTTTATATAGGATTTACGTTTGTATCATTGTTACTTTTCTCCATTTATATAGCATTGGATCGAATATTTACCTCAAACAAACAGAGCGAAGAAACATAATCGGGAAGCCGCGAGTAATACTTGGGCTTCTTTTTTAATGGATAAAGATCATGGGAAAGTATGTGAAATTGATCGATCTCGAATAGCACACGAAATGAGTGGAAAAATCATAACCAAGCAAATCAATTGCTGGAATCATATATCCAAGGAGGAAATGATAATGAACAAGAAATTATTGTATGGTGTACTATCGGCAGTCTTTACCGTTGGGATGTTGGCGGCTTGCGGCGGTGGCGCCCAAGATGACGGCGGTGGCGGAGAACAAAACGGCGGCAACGGCGGAAATGGCGGAGGCGGACAAATGGAAGATGGCGGCGGGGAAAATGGAGGCGGCCAGGAAGATGATTTAGAGATGGAAGATGATATGGAAGAAGGTGCCTAACCGGCCAAAAATAAAGATTCTATAAGAGCCTTGATGGAAAGGCTCTTTTTTAATTTCACACTATCGCGAAAATGTGTGATTATTTGTAAAAGACGTATTGATTGTTTTATTGACTTATGCATGTGGAATAGCCTTGATTAGTGGCCAGATAACGATGCGAGACTGGCGAATACATTTAAAGGAGGACGAACACATGAGTAAGAAATTATTGTATGGGGCGTTATCCAGTATTTTTGCCGTTGGGATGTTAGCGGCATGCAACGGTGATATGGAAGATGGCGACGACGGCATGGATGATGGAATGGATGACGGTGGCGAAGAAATGGAAGACGACGGCATGGACGACATGGAAGACGACGATGAGGAGATGTAATCAAGCCGCGAACAGGAGCCTATGAGGATTCATGGGCTTCTTTTTTTAGGCAGATAAGAAAGGTTTTGCAACTCAGGCTTTGGCTGTCTTGGCAAATGCCAAGTTTTATAATATACTGACGAGCATAAAGGCAAATCTGTAGGGTGGGAGAGATGGCAAAAAAGAAATATTATGTCGTCTGGCAAGGTCGGAGGCCCGGCATTTACCAGTCATGGGATGAATGTCAAAAACAAGTGAACGGTTATAAAGGTGCCCGTTTTAAATCTTTTTCAAGCAAGGAAGAAGCAGAACGTGCGTATTATACAGAGGGAAACACCTCGATCACTCCCTCGAAAAAAGAGGAAACGTACATAAGAGACAGTATGTCCGTGGATGCCGGAACCCACGGGAACCCGGGGCCGGTGGAATACCGGGGGGTTTACACGAAAGATGGGAGCATCTTGTTTGAACACCAACCTTTTTCCAAAGGTACAAATAACATGGGTGAATTTCTCGCCATTGTAGATGCATTGATTTGGCAAGAAAAACAAGGCATCAAACTCCCGATTTATTCCGATTCCCAAACGGCAATGACGTGGGTGACTAAAAAGAAAGCAAAGCCGACACTTCCAAGAGATAAAACAACCGAGGAAATATGGGAGGCCATCGATCGGGCAGAAAAATGGTTGCAAACCAATGCTATCTCCGCACCCCTGTTAAAATGGGACACGAAAGCTTGGGGCGAAATCAAAGCGGACTATGATAGAAAATAGGGATGTTTATACATGCAAAAGACGTGGTATAGTACATAATGGAACAGACTGTAAGGAGGGATCAACCATGAGGATTGCAGTTGTCCTGACAGATATGTTCGAGGACGTTGAATATACACAACCCGCAGAAGCGTTCAAACAAGCGGGGCATGAATTGACGGTTATAGAAAAAGAAACGAAAAAAAGTGTAACCGGAAAACAAAATCAGGAAAGCGTTCCGGTGGACGCGGCCGTTGATGATGTAAATCCCGAAGACTTTGATGCACTTTTTATCCCGGGTGGCTTTTCCCCGGACATGTTGCGTGCTGATGAACGTTTCGTGACGTTTGCGAAGCATTTTATGGATGAAAACAAGCCGGTGTTCGCGATTTGTCACGGACCACAGTTGTTGATTACAGCAAAAGCTTTGGAAGGCCGGAATGTAACAGGGTTTACATCCATCCAAACGGACCTTGAATACGCAAAAGCAAACGTCCATGATCAAGAGGTCGTCGTTTGCCACCATCTTGTCACCAGCCGTCAGCCTGAGGACATCCCGGCATTTATCAAAGAATCGCTCAATCAACTGCAAATGAAACAAACCGGCTAAACCGAACATGTAGCAACGAACATGCTCCGCCTCCCCAGAGGCGGATTTTTTCACATGAAGAGACAGGAGATGATATTGTATGAGTGAGTCACAAAAGTTGGCGACCTTTGCCGGGGGATGTTTCTGGTGTATGGTTGGGCCTTTTCAGGCAGAAGACGGTGTGCTTCAAGTGAAATCGGGGTACACGGGCGGTCATACCGAAAATCCCACCTATGAAGAAGTCTGCACGAACAAAACAGGCCATGTGGAGGCGATCCAGCTAACGTACCTGCCGAATGAGGTCAGCTATCAACGATTGCTGAAAATCTTTTGGCAAAACATTGATCCTACGGATGCCGGCGGGCAATTTAATGATCGTGGAGCGTCGTATGAAACAGCTGTTTTTTACCACGATGAAGAACAAAAGCAATTAGCAGAGGAGTCACGCCAAGAGCTTGAAGAAAACGGTCCTTTTAATGCTTCGATTGTTACACCGATCCGAGCGGCTGCTCCTTTTTATGATGCAGAAGAAAACCATCAGGATTACCATTTAAAAAACCCGTTTCATTATCAGCTCTATAACAAAGGTTCCGGAAGGGAATCGTTCATAAAAACGTATTGGGGAGATGATTAAATGAGTGAAAAGAAAGTGGACGATGTAAAAGATTTAAAAGAACGATTGACACCCCTGCAATATGAAGTAACCCAAAATGACGCTACGGAACGCCCGTTTGAAAATGAATATTGGAACCACTTTGGGGAAGGTCTATATGTGGATATCGTTTCCGGTGAACCTTTGTTTACGTCTAAAGAAAAATTTGCTTCGAGCTGCGGCTGGCCCAGTTTTACGAATCCATTGGATGAAAAGGGTGTAGAAGAAAAACTGGATACGAGCTTAGGGATGCGAAGGACCGAGGTGCGAAGCAAAGATGCCGATTCGCATTTGGGACATGTGTTTCCTGATGGTCCCGGTGAAAATGGTCTTCGCTATTGCATTAATTCAGCAGCATTAAAGTTTATTCCGGTGCAAGATTTGGAAAAAGAAGGATACGAAGAGTATAAAAAGCACTTTGAATAAATATCGAGGGGGAGGCCAAATGTGTTGGTCTCCCTTCAATCATCTAAGTCGAGAAGGAGGTGAAGGGCTTGCATCATTATTTTCGTTATTATGGGTTACCCGTTAACGTCCATTATCGACGCTTTCCAATGAACGTGAACGGCGATTTTGTTTTTATGCAGCGCTTCACGCCTCCAAGTCCTAAGGAAGAAATTTTACTTTTGCACGGATTTATGGAACATGTTGGAATGCTTGCTCCGTTTATTCGTTCATTAATCGAGCAAGGAAACAGCGTATCAGCGGTAGATTTTCAAGGGCACGGTCTATCCGGTGGCGAACGGTATCGTGTGGACAATTTTCGAGAATATGAAGAAACTTTGGGAAAGGCGTTGGATAAGCTGGCTGAAGCGGACATTCACCCGCAAGTCATTATCGGTCACAGCACAGGCGCCGGGGTTGCAGCCCATTACATATTATCGGAACGGGACTTGCATTGGCGCAAATTAATTCTCGTTGCTCCGTTGGCACGGTCCCGTGGATGGCAGCCTGCTAAACTCGGATATTACGCCGCCAATATGTTTGTGGAAGAACTTCCGAGGCGCTACCGTCAGAATTCATCGGATCCGACCTATGTGGAAAAACAACGTTTTGATCCTTTACAATCCTCGCGGATTCCACTCGCTTGGGTACGGGCAATGTTTGAATGGGAGCGGCGGTTTCGGAAACTTGCTTCCCATTCCATGGACGTGGACATTATACAGGGAACGGACGATCAGACCGTAGCCTGGGAGCATAATTTGCGTTTTTTTGAAGATAAATTTCCTAATGCCACCATTGCGTTGATTGAAAATGGGAAACATCAATTGCTTAATGAAGGCCAGCCGATCCGTTCCATGGTTTACCATTTGATTCACCGAAGCATCGGCCGAGCGGATGAGTAGTGTGAATGCATAAAAAAAAGGGCGCTTTAGGAGAGCGCCTTTTTCTGATTGCTTCTTTTCTTAAGACGGCGAAGTTGTTTATCTTCCACGCGTCTTTCAATATAGTCAAGCATGTCTGAATCTTGCTCGAGATCCTGTTTATTTTGATCCACTAAATCTGAAAATGAAGTACGAAATGGTCTGCGCATATGCTTTGTCTCTCTCTCCTTTTTCTATATTAAAGAAAATGCCATTCAAAAATTCTGTTTATTTCTGTAGATGAATGAACATTTTTCTTATTTTTATTATAACGTATGTGAAGCCGGAACGCATTGATAAAATGTTACAATTTAAAGAAGAATTCATACTATTTCGCTTCATTTTGGATGTTCTTGGAAAGATAATCTGGGGCTGTTTGTGGTAAACTAAACATTAAACAAGATCTAACTTGGGTTTTGGAGGGATAACGTTGACTAAAAAAGAAACAAGATGGGCCATTTATATCACCACGGGGAGTGTATCCGCGCTGGTGGGGTTTTTGTTATTTAATAAAAATGCGAGAAAGAAAACTGCTTCCCGGGTAAAAGAATGCAAGCAATTGGTAACAGACGCCAGCGCGTTTGTTCAAGAGAATCGCGAAGAAATCAGCGAATTGGTAAAGGGAACGACAGAAAAGGTGAACGAACGCTTGCAAGAAGCGGGTGAGGACGTTGAACAAATAGCCAAGCACTCTTCACATTTGAAGGACACCGCTTCAGACGTCATGGCCATCGCTAAAGGGGCAGGCAGAGAGTTTCAACAACATCGGGAAAATTATAAGATGAAACTTTTATCAGAGGAGCGCTTTTAACTCCTACAGGGAAAGGAATTCGCTAAAAACATCACGTACTGTTGCAAAGCCGGCACTAGTACAACGTACCAGAAATTCTTTCCCTATGCATTCAAAGCAGAGCAGCAAGTGGTCGAAACATTCGTTCTCCGTGTTGATTTATCATCAAGAACCGTTTAAAAAATCACCTGGGATTTTTGCTCTAATTATATAAACGTTTGAAGCACGTGTTCTAAAAACGGTTGATATCGCAGCGTTTTCGACGGATAAACGATACAGCGTAGGAGATGAGCGAAGCGCTGGGGCTGATCTAGCCATGGACGTCGTCGTTGAATCTTCAAACATTTTGGTATGCCTCACGAGGAATTGATCCAAGAAGCGAACAGGACAAAGGCATCGAGGAGATTTCGAGACAGCAACGGTTGAATCGTGGAAAAACAGTGGAAAGGAACCAAATGAATAGAAGGCCTGCTACGTTCCCGTGCTTGCTTCGGTTTCCCAGCACAGCGCTGCTCTCTTTTTTGCCGATGTTGCCTATCCTTCGACATATTCCCTCCTCGTTGCTCTCCTTCCATGCCGATGCCGTACATGTTTAGGATTGCAATCTAGTATCGTCGTTTGTGTCGATGATAGAACGCATGTCCAATGTTCGGATCTATTCGAATACTCAAACCTTTTTCAAGATCCGCGAGCAGGGAAAGAATTTCTGAAACACACCACTAGCACCTCCTGTACGTCGGAACAAATCGGGCGCGTACCATCGGGGTGAAAGTCAAATCAGGAAGTTCGGACGATCACGGCAATGAACATTAAAATCCGAGAAATGCCAGGTTTAACTCTCCTCCACAGTGGAAATATAAACAGTAAAGATAAATAGGGGGATGAGACGGATGGCATTAGACGAAGAATTTAATACACTCAAAAGTAAAAAGGATGATCTTGGCATTCTGACGATTTACTTAAACACGGATCTAAGTGAACACGATGAATGGAAGATTCGCCTTAAAAATGGAATCAAACGTCTGGAAGAGTACGCGGAAAAAAGCGATGAAAAGGAAAGCAAAAAAGCCTTACAAAATCTTTTGCGAGAGGCGAATGCTTATATTTATGACCAGCAAAAAAACATGCAAAAAAGCCTCGTTCTTTTTGCTTCCGCCGATGGGGATATCTGGACGGCAACAACACTTCAAGTTCCCGTTGAAAGCTCATTCCATTGGGATACGCAGGCGGACACAGCCCAGTTGGAAGAACTGCAGGAAAAGTACCCGGCCACGGGGATCATCGTCACGCAACAACGGGACGTTACGCTTATTGACGTCGCGCTTGGGGAAGTACGCGATGAGAAAAAATTCAGCTGGGATTTAGAAAAAGAGGATTGGATAGATTACGATGACCAATCTTCGCCACCGTCAGCGGCAGATACAAGCATTGATGATTTTCAACGCCGCTTTGAAGAAAACCAGCATCGCTGGTATAAAAATCTTGCCCCTGTATTAACAAATGAACTGAAAAACAGGGGTTTAAATGGTTCTTATTTTGTCGGGAGCAAAGAGTCGGTGTCCGAGCTTACCCAGCATATAAGCGATTCGTATATAAACGGAAAAATTGCGAAAAATTTGGGCTCCAAGCCAGCCCATGAAATCATCGATCAAGTGTATGGATCGGATATCCGTTAAACCTTCGAAGTCCTCAACCTCCACGGACGGAATTGAGGGCTTCTTTTTATACCGACGCTTATCAACTTTCACGATGCATGTCCATCATCACGGCATTCAGCTGTGCTCCGAGAAGAATCATCAAGGCGGTTAGAAAAAACCAGATCATAAGGCCGATGATCGTGCCCAGTCCTCCATAGATAATGGTGTAATCATTCCATTGGTTAAAATAAGAAAAGCCGAGCGAAGCCGTCTGCCAACCAACGGCAGCGAATAAGGCCCCCGGCCACGTATCACGCCAGCTCATGTGTTGACTCGGTACGATCATATAAAGAATGAGCAACACGACGCCGACGACAAGAAAGCTAATCCCCCAACGGATAAAAGACCAGAATATGTGCATCGTTTCTTCCAGGCCCAGGATGGTAAAAACAAACCGGCCGATAGGCTCTCCGAAGACAGGAAACAACAACGAAACAATGACTGCCGTCAGTAACGTGAAGACGAGCACGAACCCAACGAGAATCATTCGCGATAAGGACGGATCGGGAAATCGGTAAGCGCTGTTAACCGCACGAATAACGGCAAAAGCCCCCATTAACGTCATCCAAATGGTAACGAGTGTGCTGATGGAAAGCGTCTCCGCTCGATTGACATTCAATACATCACTTAAATTTGCGGCGATGAATGATAATAAATGGTTCGGTACATAAGGGTGAATCAATTCAAGGACATCTTGAACGCCTACCGGTAAAAAATGCAAAATGCTAAGCAGAACGATGAGTAAAGGGAATAAAGCCAGCAGGAAATAGTAGGCCATCTGGGCGGCGATATCAAATAGTCTGTATTCCCAGGTCGATTGAATCATACGCTTCACAATCGCTTTAGCCATGGTGCAACCCCTGTCCACAAAAATAATCGAGTCATATTATGGCAGTTTTTGGATGTAAAGGCAAATGAATGGAAGGTTGTTTATATGTTGTTTTGAGGGGGGAGGCTGTCGACGAGGACACTGGATCGCCCGTATCTTCCTATTCTGGGCATCATGGACGGATCATGGTACCCCTATCGACGGTTATCCCCGGGGATTGGTTTTACCACCGTTTTCGCAAGTAAAAGACGAGCAGGATGGAGGCAACAAGCAAGGAGGCGACAAGCAAGTAGGAATCCCGAACCGCCTGCTCCCCTGCCGTTGTCCATTCGTTTCCGACTAAATGCGCCCCCCTGCGATATTCAAAAAAGATCGATAAAAATACGACGCAGATCACCTTCATTAATTGCCGGGAAACGTTGTTAAATGCCGATCCGGCAGGAACATGCTCTTCTTTTAAAGCGTTTAATCCTGCGGTGGAAGCGGGCGTATTGATCAATCCGTTCCCAATCCCCTGGAAAATCAAGAAAATGATAAGCATAACGATTCCCACTTGCCCGATGGAGAACCCGATGGCAAAGGTGGCAATGGTTGTTGTCACCACACCGAACATGATGACGATGTAAGGCCCTTTTTTATCAAGGACCCGGCCTCCGATCGTCATCGCGATGCCCATGGATATCGCTTGCGGAAAGAGGACAAAGCCTGCGTAAAGGGGCGAATAGCCGTAAATATCCTGGATAAGGATAGGAACAAGCAACAGAACAGAAAACATGGCCATCACGCTGAAACTAATGACAATCAAACTTCCGCTAAAGACGTTATTTTTTAAAATACGTATATTCAAAAGCGGTTCGTCACTTCTCAGCTCTTGCCACATGAACAACACAAGCCCGGCCAAGCCGGCAGCAATTAGGCCATATACCCATAGCTCGCCGGGCCGGGATTGCAAGAGGTCGATACCGATCATGACGGTGACGAGACCAAAACTGACAAATAGGAACCCGGGCCAATCAAAACGAAGCATCGTCGGCTCTGAATCTTTTTGTAAAAAATAAAGGGCAGCACCGGCAGCGATAAACGCTGTGGGAACATTAATATAAAATAACATTTCCCAGGAAAAGAACTCCAAAAGAATACCGCCAAGGGTAGGACCAATGGTCGGGGCCACCATGGCTGCTACTCCCCAAATGCCCAACGCGAGCCCGCGCTCATTTTTCGGAAAGTGCTTGAAGATGAGCATCATCGTAAGCGGCATAATTAATCCGCCCCCGAAGCCTTGAAGCAATCGGAAGACAATGATGCTCATAAAATTCCAAGAAAAAGGGCCGGCTAAAGAACCGACAAAAAAAATAGACGTACCGATTAAAAAGATTTTTTTAGGACCGAAACGTTTACTTAGGTAACTTGTAAGCGGCATCACAATTGCCATTCCGAGCGCAAAGGCAGTAACAATCCACTGCCCTTCGACAGCGGTAATTTGAAACAACTCCATAAAGTATGGAAGAGCAACATTCATCAGGCTATTATTTAAAATAACCATAAAACCGCCGAGCAAAGCAGCGATAAGCACGCCCCATTTACTAACGCTTTTTGTATCCGGAAGTTCTGTATCGTTCATGGTGAACAGCTCCTGGTCAATCAATTCCTCGACAAACGAAAGGTGTGATGAAAAAATGACGTATATATACCATCATAGCATAAATCAATGGGGCCTGAAATTAGGGAGCTGATTTTGCGTGTCCATAAAGGGATCGAAGGGGCAACCTTCCTCCTGTAGCCGTTGTTGGACGCCGTGAAGAGTGAACGCTGTCCGATGAAGGCTTGAGGATACTTCTTCCCAGAACAAAGGACAGGCGACGAGCGCTTCCTCGTTTCCTCGAAGCGAATATGGAGCAATGATGGTCTTGCCAAAAGCGTGCTGGGGAATATCGATATACAGCTTTCTGCCCCGTTTTTTTTTGAGACGTTCCCTGGTGAATAAATCTGGTCTTTGTTGCAGGCAGTAAGCACCGATCGCTTCCGTAAACGGATGCGTGTCCTCGTATGTGTATCGGTTTTTGAGAAGGGGGAGATACACTTGCAACCCTTTATTTCCGGAAAATTTCACAAAGCTTGTTAATCCTAGTTGATCGAATATTTTTTTTAAAACATTCGCGCCTTCGATCGCCAAGGAAAAAGCTTCTGTATCGGGCGGATCAAGGTCAAGAACAATTTCCTCTACGTAACGGCTTGAAGACAGCGAAAACGGAATGTGCCATTCAATAGCGAGTTGGTTGGCAAGCCACAGCAAGGTATCCACGTGATTAGAAACGACATAATCGGTATCTTCAAAGGCTTCGGTTTCGACATAGGCAGGGGCATATTCCGGGCATTGTTTTTGGAAAAATGCTTCGCCATATTTGCCGTGCGGATAGCGAACAACCGTCAGTAAACGCTTGGCGAGATGAGGAAGGGCATAAGGGGCGACCGCTCGAGTAAAGCCAAGAAACTCGCGCTTGAGAATTTTGGGATCCTTCCATAATGGTTTGTCCGGATGTGTTAACGTTACCCGCTTCGGCCATTTCAGCATGGCATTTTCCCACGTTTCCCAAGTACACTGGTCGGCGGGAGTGTCGAGCGCAAAAGATTGAAAACGAGGCTCGCGAAAATCTTGGCTGTAGGTCGTAAACGTGAGCGTCACGACAATGGAGGGTTCAATGTCATACAATCGGCGGCTCGTATTCCACGAACCGTTATTTTTTATGATGGTGGCCAACGTTTCTTTTTCCGTTTTCGAAAACCCGTGTGCGCATTGCCCAAGCGTGACAGCCTCTCCCTCTTTAAAAACCCCCACTTCAAAATAACCATTTGCAGGCGTATAAGAAAGAATGAAGCAGGTAAGCACGTAAGGGGTTTTAATTTTTAACCAGGCTTCCGAGCGTTTTTCCGTATAAGAATGCGCGGAAGTTTTGGCAACGATCCCCTCGCTGCGATAAAGCTTGGCTTGATCTCGAATCGTTTCAGCATCTTTATATGTAGGGATCGATTGAATGCGGCGTGTATCCTGTGGCGTCGGGTTTGTGGGTAGGTCAAAATTTCCGATTATACGTTTAAGTTCTTGTTTTCTTTTTAGATAAGACTCATTTTTCATGTCGCGATCATCGGATACGAGGATATCGAAGACGAGGAAGCATGCAGGACGCTTGTAGCTTTCGGCATGAATGGAAGTTTGTGAACGAAGGCGATGCCGACGTTTAAGGGCATGAAAATCTGCAAGCCCCGGGTTTTGCAAAAGAACGATTTCCCCGTCGAGATGCACGGTTTTCTTTGGGAAATGCCGGCAGCAAGTGTCCATTATTTCGGGAAATTGTTTTTCCAAATGATTGTGGTTGCGGCTGAACAAGGAGCATGTCGAGCCATCCCAAACCAGCTGTGCACGGTAGCCGTCGTATTTTAATTCATAATGCCATTGCTTTCCTTCGGGAAGTTCTTCCCGGCTGAACGCTAACATGAATGACATGCCACCACCTCCAATGTTAGCTTTCTACATATTTTTTTCTTTATGTACACCCATATTTTACAACGCATGCCGGACGTTTTTGCTTCCCAAACTAAAATGAAAAAGGGAGGGAAGGCTGTTGCATACGATTTGGAAAGGGAGCATTCAGTTTGGATTAGTATCAATTCCTGTCAAATTACACGCGGCAACTGAAAATAAATCGATCTCGTTTCGTAACCTTCATAAGAAGTGTCATACGCCGATTAAATACGAGAAGGTCTGTCCCGTTTGTGAGGAAACGGTGGAAAATGAGGATATCGTCAAGGGGCATGAAATGAACGACGGACGTTTCGTTATCGTTGAAGACGAAGAATTGAAATTGTTAAAAGAAGCAAAAACAGATAAGGCAGTGGAAATACTTGACTTTATTCATATCGATGAAATCGACCCTGTTTATTTTAACCGCAGCTATTATTTGGGACCCGATGAGGGGGGAACGAAGGCGTATGCTCTTTTACGAAAGGCCCTATCCGATACTCGTAAGGTAGGAATCGCCAAGATTATGATTCGTTCCAAGGAACAGTTGGCCGTTTTGCGGATTCGCGATGAGGTGCTGCTTATGGAAACGTTGCATTACCCCGATGAAATTCGTGCAAGCGCCGATGTCCCCAATGTCCCATCGAGCGAAAACATCGAGAAAAAAGAACTCGACACGGCAGTCCTGTTAATCGATCAGTTAACGGCTAACTTTGAGCCGGAAAAATATGAAGATGAATACCGGAAAAACTTACTCGCGCTTATTGAATCGAAACAGAGCGGCGAAAGCGTCGTAACCCCAGAGAGAGAGAAAACGCCGGACAATGTGACAGACTTAATGGATGCGTTGCAAGCATCGGTTGACCGCACGAAAAAGAAATCGGGGGCAAAGAAATCTAAGCCGGCAAAAGAGAAAACGACGACAAAGAAATCGTCTTAAAGATGCTTATGGCCGTATGAATGATGCTTACGGCCATTAATTGTTGGACGAGCGTTGATTTTGCCCGTAAGAAGGCACCATAGCCAATAATTGTTAGCGGGCCCCGTTTATCGGGTTGCAAGGTGACGACAAATATTTAGCGTTACCTTCGATTTTAGTCGCCACCCCCGTGTGGCGACTAATTTTTGGCACTTCTTCACAATTTGGCGCCACACATCACCAAATGTACCCCTATTCCGCACTAGCATGGACGTCGGTGCAAAGAAGTCGGCGTTTTCCTCATTCGCATATCAATCCCATCTTTTGGGCAAAAGAAGAAAGTATTCCTTTTCAAACAATCTAATAAAGGAGGGGGACAAGTGGCAGACGAAAACGATGAACAACAAACACAAGGCATTTCACGCCGGCAGTTTCTAAAAAATAGCGGTTACGTTGTAGGCGGTGCTGTTGGCGGTGGGATCCTTGGTGGAGTATTTACGCAAAATTTTATCGCCGGTGATCAGGCAACCGATACGGAAGAAGGAACAGAAAATGGTTCGCCGGAGCAGCGTACACAAGCACGAATGTTTTTTAAACGGCAAGAGGACTTTGACGTGTTGAGTGCGGCCGTTGAGAGAATTTTTCCTGATGATGATGTAGGCCCGGGCGCTATAAGTCTGGCAGTACCTTATTATATTGACAAGCAGCTTGCAGGCGAATATGGGTTTAATTCGCGAGAATATATGAATGGTCCTTTTTTTGAAGGTGCTCCTACCCAAGGTCCGCAATCGGGATTACTGCGTAGAGACGCATTTCTTCACGGTGTTCGCACAATCCAAAATATAGCCGAAAATCAATTTAACGAGTCTTTCTTTGATCTGGAAGTGGACACCCAAGATGAAATTTTAGAAGCATTTGAGGAAGGCGACGTTGATATGACGGGCATTACTTCCGATGAATTTTTTGCCATGTTACGGACAGCGACCATCGAAGGTGCCTATTCCGATCCTGTCTATGGCGGGAATCTTAATATGGAAGGCTGGCGGCAGATTCAATATCCGGGTCCTCAAATGGCATACACAAATGTCATTGACGGAGAATTTGAGGAAATAGATCCGATCAGTTTATATGATCATCATGAATAAACCATGGGCAATTATAAGGAGGTTGATTATGGTAACGGAGTTACCTAGAAAAGAAGCAGCCGTCATAGGTGTCGGCTGGGCCGGTGGGATTATTGCTGCTGAACTAGCGAAGGAAGGCATCGAGGTTATTGGATTGGAACGTGGCGCCGAACGTACCATTGATGATTTTATCATGCAAAAGGATGAACTGAAATATGCGGTTCGTTATGACCTGATGCAAGATTTATCGAAAGAAACATTAACATTCCGAAATGATCGCGATATGAGGGCATTACCGATGAGACAACTCGGCTCATTTTTGTTAGGCACAGATCTTGGTGGCGCCGGGGTCCATTGGAATGGGGTGTGCCCACGTTTCTTTCCATATGATTTTGAGATTCGTTCGCAGACCATCGATCGTTACGGTGAGGATAAAATTCCTGAAGATATGCCCCTCCAAGACTGGGGGATTAGCTATGACGAAATGGAAGAACACTTTGCCCATTTTGATGCAACGATCGGCACATCAGGTGAGGATAATGAAATGACGCCCTGGCGTTCAACGGAATTCCCAACTCCACCGATGGTCGAAACACCGGCGATTCGAATGTTTAAAGAAGCGTCAAGTAATTTGGGACTGCATCCTTATCAAGGCCCTTCTGCCAATTTATCGGAAGCGTATACGAACCCGGATGGCAAGACGATTCAACAATGCCAGTACTGCTCGTTTTGTGAACGTTTCGGGTGCGACTATCAAGCGAAATCCGACCCTATTATTACGGTCATTCCGACCGCAAGGGAAACCGGGAATTTTGAACTTCGCACGCATGCCAATGTACGAAGGGTTTCTTATGATGGTGAACGCACGGACGGGGTGTACTTCATTGATACACGAACCGGTGAAGAGTTTTTCCAACCGGCGGATATTGTTATTCTCACGACTTATGTGATGAACAACAACCGACTTTTATTACAATCGGAGATTGGAACCCCTTATGATCCGGATACCCAGACAGGTGTGATCGGAAAAAATTATTGCTATCAAATAATGGCATCCGTGCAAGGGTTCTTTGAAGAGCAATTTAATCTGTATGCTGGAGCAGGTGCTTTGTCAGGACAACTGGAAGATTACAACGCTGACAATTTTGATCATAGCGAACTCGATTTTATTCACGGTGGTACGATTTCACTTTCACAAACAGGGATTCGTCCGATTAATACCAATCCGGTCCCGCCGGGTACGAAACAATGGGGCAGTGAATTTAAAGAAGCAAATGCACATTACTTATTCCGGACGCTATCCCTTGGTTCTCAAGGAGCAAGCATGCCCTATGTGAATAATTATCTGGACTTGGATCCAACGTATACGGATAGCCTTGGAGACCCTTTATTACGGATGACTTATAATTTCACGGAGCAGGACCGCAATCTTGCCGCACATCAAACCGAGCGGATGCGAGAGATCATGCAAGAAATGGGCGCCAGCGACATTGTCGCTAATCCGGACATTGGTGATTATAACATCAGACCTTACCAGACGACTCATAATACCGGCGGTGTGATCATGGGAGCAGACCCGGATACGTCCGCAGTTAATAATTATTTACAAATGTGGGATTGCGAAAACCTCTTTGTTGTCGGAGCTTCCGCTTTTCCCAATAACAGCGGGTATAATCCAACACCAACGGTAGGCGCGTTGTCCTATCGAGCTGTAGAAGGCATAAAACAATATTATGAAAATCCGGGGCCATTGGCGTGAGGGGGGATTTTGAATGAAAAAAATCACACTGGCACTATGTACCTCCATCATTTTATCCGGTTTAGTTGCATGTGGAAACACAGATGAAAATAATGAAAACGCCGCGAATCCGGAAGGGGTTTCGGATGGATCAATTAATATGGATAAAGTGAGTCATCAAACGGACGAGCGTGATGATTTTACCGTTGATGATCGAGTGAAAAGGGATGAAGATCAGGGATCACGTAACAAAACAGACGGTCGTGGCACATTTTGGTTTAATAATCCTCAAGATGTGACGGATAAGGATACGTTTACAGAGGAAGAACGGGAAGCTGAAAAGGAACGAGCCCAGCGGTATGAACAGCCGGATCCCGTAAACGATGGAACAGCGGAGAGCATTGAACAAGCGATTAACGCGATGGATGATGTCGAGGAAAGTTACGTCGTCGTCGAGGGTGCACGCGTGATTGTCGGTATTCAGACCAAGGGGGACGATGTTGATCAAGTAATCACGGATATCGAAGAACGACTACAGGACGAAATAGAAGATAAAGAGCTGGTCGTCACCGATGATAAGGGTAGCTTTGAACAAATGCGTGAAATGCGGGAAGGTCGATAACCATACTTGTATTTCTTTAAGATGGCTAGTTTGAGTGCGATCGCTGCAAAAAACGGTGACTTTCGGTACAATGGATCGTAAATGGGAGGGATATGTCTATGGAATTTCGGATCGCAAGTGAGGAAGCCTTCAAAACGGAAGCGCCGTTTGGGGAATTGCTGATTTCCGGGGAGGATGAACACGGATTTCGGCCTTATCAACTCCTCGTATCAGCAATCGCCGGTTGCAGCGGGAGCGTGCTTAGGAAAATCATGAGAAAACGCCGCGTGGAGATCGGGGATATTCGCATTCACGCGGACGTGACGAGAAACGATGATGAGCCTCATGACGTAAAAACGGTGCACCTTCATTACACGATAGAAGCAGCAGGCGTTAAAGAAGAACTCATGGAAAAAATGTTGGAAATCGCAAAGAAGAATTGCTCCATCGTACAATCGGTAGAACCGGCGATTACCGTGACTGAGTCGTTTACATTAAACGCGTAACAAGCGGCAGTGCTTCATTTAAGAGGCACTGTTTTTTCTTTTCATGGATAATCGCGCCTTCCATAGATCATAATAAACGAAAATGATTAGGGAGGCTTTGGAATGAGAGGTTTTGTAGTCATCGCGTCGATGTTGCTTTTAAGCACGTCGATCGTCTTGCCGGAAAGCGTGGATGCCGATGAAGAAGATAACGATTCATTTGAAAAACCGGATCATGTCTATGACATTGCCAGAGAGAACACATACAGCAATACGGGCCGCGAGCAGCCTGAATTAGAGCCTTCGGAATTAACGAAAGACTTGCAGGAGACCACGGTAGAAACGATCGATAACCCTGAACTTGTGTCTTTGTTAAATGAATCGACCATCAAGGATTCGAAAATCCCTTTTGGCTCTAATGCTTCCATTTATTTAGGGACATGGGCGTTAAATTACGATTCCGAGCATACGGAAGTGAACTGGGAATACGAGAATATTAATACAAACGAACAGGATAACCGTGGGGGCGATGGTGTTGTCTCACTGCAGTACAAGCAACAGCAAAACAAAGAAGCCAAAGGGGAACTGAACAGCGACGTTCCTCAACTTGAAGGCGTCAAAAACTTGATGCAAATGAAAGCCTCAGACAAAACGTCGCTCCCGCTTTCTTTTAGCTCAACGGTTGGGCAAGGGACGGAAGCCGGGCCGAACTACCAAGTGGAAGGCAAGAAACTCGGGGTTTTGCAAGGTTATGTACCTGCTGTCCATGAAAAAGGCACCGTGACCTATGGAGAAGTGTATGTTGTCATGAAAGGGAATAAGCGTTTACTCGAGGTAAAAAACATCGAAAAACAAGCGGTGGACGGTTGGATTCCGGTCAAAGACCATGTGACGTTAACGTACCGAAATGGGTAAAACCTTCGCGATGAGGCGAAGGTTAAAGGTGACTCGTTCTGGATCGGAAGTCGACGTCTTGATAGTAAGCGTTTTTGACGAGGGCGTTCGGTCCGAGGCATTGAACAGACGGGCAGTGACAGTGAAGGGAACGCGCCAGCGAAGATTGTTTCCAGTTGGCAAACGCAGTCGTCAGCGGTGTGTTTTGGATATTGCCGAGGGCAGGTTCATCACCAAAATCGGTGACACTGATCTTGCCGCTAAATACATCCACATTTAAGCGATTGCGGCCATCAGGGTCATTTCTTACGGTCACATTCTTGCTCTCGTATAGTCGATTTAACAACTGAAGATCTTCCTCATCTTGATTACAGGCGTAAAAAGGCAATGTCCCGAAAAGCATCCACGTTTCACGATCACGATGATCAAGCAAGCGGTGAATGCCGTTTCTGATTTCCGGTAACGTCGCGATTGTAATGTTACTGGCGAAATCACTCGGATACATCGGGTGCACTTCGTGTCGTTGGCACCCCATCGCGACAATTTGGTCGTGGATCGCTTCAAGATGGGGCAACGTTCGTTTATTCAGCATGGTCTCCGCGGACACCATAATCCCTTGTCCCGTTAACGTTTTTGCATTGTCGATCATTCGCTCAAAGAATTGCTGGCGTTTTTCCCTATGGGGCGGGTTTTCCATATGAGCGAAACCGATGGCCGCAAAATCCTCAAAGCTTCCGTAATTGTGGGTAATATGTAGAACGTCGATGTATGGAAGAATCGCTTCATATTGGCTTAACGGCAACGTCAAATTCGAGTTGATTTGGGTGCTCACGCCGCGAGCCGAAGCGTAACGAAGCAGCGGCACGACGTACTGGTCCACGGATTTTTTAGAAAGCATCGGTTCTCCGCCCGTGATACTTAAGGCTCGGAGGTGCTCGACTTCATCCAGACGTTTCAGGAGCGAGTCGACAGGTAGTCCGTCCGAAGGGTCTCTACGGCTTAACATTGAACCGACGGCACAATGTTCACAACGCATATTGCACAGGGTGGTCGTTGTGAATTCGACGTTTGTGAGCGTATGCGTTCCAAGCCTAGCGTAATCTTCATAGGCTTCCCACGGATCGTTGGTCGGGGACATTGGTGCTTTTGCTTTACTGGTCATCATAATCTCCTTTTGTACGATAAGGGTGCGTATAAGAATGGGCTTTGACTTTTCCCTTTTTTGGCGGGAAGATAAGTTTTCTAACGTGATACTATTCAAGGATACAAAAAATGGCGAATGAAGAAAAGGAGGGCGAATAAAATGGGAAGAGGGCGAAGGAAAAAATGGGGGACGCTATTGCTCATGTCGCTCCTTTTATTCATGCTCGCCAGTCATTCAACTTATGGTGAAAACGCGTACGATTGGAATTTTAAACCGGCGAAAAACAATCAACCGCCTACGACAGAACCTCATTATATCGAGTTGCTCGATCGTTATAATGGGTATTTTATTGGCGATACGGATTCTAAAAATATATATCTTACGTTTGACAGCGGTTATGAAAATGGCTGCACAGACGTTATTTTGGATGTATTAAAAGAGAAGGATGTTCCGGCTGCCTTTTTTGTTACCGGCTATTACTTTGATCGCGAAGTGGATTTAATCAAAAGGATGGATGAGGAAGGGCATATTGTCGGCAATCATTCCTGGAATCACCCGAGTTTTCCTGATTTAAATGATAACGAAGTGGTTTCGGAGCTATCCAGGGTGGAGGAGGCATTTAAAGCATTGACGGGGAAGGAAATGAACTATTTACGCCCCCCCCGCGGTACATTTAATGAAAGAACGATGAAAATTGCAAAAGAAGAAGGGTACCAGCATATATTCTGGTCGTTTGCTTATGTCGATTGGAACCCTGATTCGCAAAAAGGCAAAGCCTATGCCTATGATAGGATTATGGACCGTGTTCATCCCGGAGCGGTACTTCTGCTCCATTCGGTATCGAAAGACAACGCAGCAGCACTTGGTGATGTCATTGACGCCCTGGAATCAGAAGGCTACCAATTTCAATCATTGGACCATCTAAGCGGTCGGCGAATTTTACCATTAGATCAATGAACATTCTTCCATTTCCCAATGTAGTCGGCGACTTTTTGCAGGGTGTTTAAATCTGTCACATCAAATGCGACACTTTCTTTTGTAGCCACGACTAATGTTCCGATTTCTTCTTCCCCTTCGTTTTGGCTCACGGGAAAGCTTAATGTTCCGGCATATGTATCATTGCTGTCCGCAGCGATCGCTACTTTCTCCGTATTTCCTTCGTACCACGCCGCATAATGGATGTATGTCACATTGTCAACGAGGTTTTTCACTGCCCGCTGCAAAACGGCTGAGGTGCTTTGTTCCTGCGTCGTGTCGGCAATAATTTTTATGGCGGCTAGATCTGTGGAAACAGACATTAGCTCATCACTCCTCCGTCTAGATAATCAAGATTGCATACCAATTTTAACAAAACGAGAGGCCCCCAAGGGATAGTAAGTTCAGGAAGTACAGGAAATATAGATCTGAACGGGCGCTTGACGGTCAAAGGTCTTGACGTTTGCTATCGAAGAAATGGTAAACTGGTTGCATAATGATAGGTAGAGGAGAATGACCATTGTTTGACAGTGACCGTTTGCATTTTCGGGAGATAACGGAAGGGGATCGAAAATCATTAGAGGATTTGTTTTCCGATCCTGCCGTGATGAGGTTTGCAGACGGTACGAAAACGAAAATAGAAACGGGAGAATGGATGGAACAAGCCTATCAAGACTACAGAAGTTTCGGCGTTGGTTTTTGGGTGGCAGAAAAACGGAAAAATGGTGAATTTGTGGGGCAGTGTGGTTTTCGCCCTCAAAAAATTAAAGGACAAATTCATATGGGGTTCGGGTACCTGTTAGCTAGATCGTTATGGGGGAAGGGATATGGGAAAGAAGCTGCGTATGCGTGCAAAAACTTTGCCTTTGACCAATTGGCCATTGATGGGCTGACATCAATCATTCATCCAAAAAACGTCCCGTCCATAAAAATTGCCAAATCTCTTGGAATGGAAAAACAAGCCAGCATCTGTAAACATCGGCAGTGGATGGATGTATATCGGCTTGAAAATCCGGCTTGCCGAAAAGTGACATGAAACGTTCATAATTTAAGGTATGGTAACGCTTCTCCCTCTAGTATACTGGAAGAAAAGAATGGATTCACACAGGGGGCTAAAACGTTGGCGCTTGTTGCACTTACTGTTTTAATCATTGCCGGTGTTAGCACAGTTTTTGCTGCTTTTCTCATGTTCGTTACTTGGCCGCGGCGGAAAGAGAACGAATATAAACAAATAAAATTGTTTACCGGTACATTTTCAGCGGCCATCGTTACGCTGGGATTTTTTTTACTTTTTACGGATTCATCAACAAATAAGATTGCGGCTGATGAGCCGTATGATGTTCCGGATTCAGTGGATACCGTGGAAGAAGAGGCAGGTTGGCACATTACATCCGAGTTTGGCCAAGTGACGTCTGATCATCATGAAGTTATCCAAAGCGTTACCTTTAATGAAGGTGATACAGATGAGCGCGCAGTGTTGGAGGCTGAACTGTTAACGGAGGATAACATTACAACGGATCTTATCCGTACATCAACGCTAAATCGTTCCGCTCAAATTTTGCAACGCTTGTTCCAAATAGAAGAAGTGGAACAGATTCATTTAGTTTGGGATATTTATGTTGAGCCCGAAACAGGTCCCGGGGAACTTGATACGATCCTGGATATGACGGTTAACACGGAAAAGCTGCAAAACTTTGAAGGGGATCGTGTCGACAGCCAAGACTTAGACGAAATAGCCGAGAATTATTGGGAGAAACCGGCCCTTAATCCCGATGATGAATAGCAAAACAAAGCCCCTTGGAATACTACCATCCAAGGGGTTTTACATTTAATCCAAATCAGCGGGATAGACGCCGTTTTCATCATGAACTTCACGGCCGCTTAATGGTGGGTTGAACACGCAAATCATGCGAGCGTCCTTAATTCCACGCAATAAATGTTCATCATGTTCATCAAGGGCATATAAGGTGCCGGGGGTAATTCGGTACGTTTTATTGTCCTTTAACGTTTCTACTTCAGCTTCTCCTTCAATACAATAGACCGCTTCAAGGTGGTTTTGATACCAAATATGAGTTTCTGTTCCGGCGCGAATGATCGTGTCATTTACCGAGTACCCCATATTGTCATCTTTCATGAGCAGGCGGCGACTTGTCCAGTTGCCGGCGTCTATTTCCTGGTCCGATCCTTTAATATCTTCAAGGTTAACGATTTTCATGATTGCTTTCCTCCGTGTTGTTACTGGTTGTGGAGTGAGGGCCAAACAATTTTTAGCCCTCACTATTGTCATCGTTGACTTATTCTTTAACCGCGTCGCGAATACCAAGCTCAAGACGCCGCAAACCTTCATCTAAGCCATCGTCGTCGACAATGAGCGGCGGAAAGAGCTTAAAGACTTCATCATTTGGTCCCGCGGTTTCCATAATTAGTCCGTTTTTAAACGAATGCCAGGATACGTTGTTTGCAAGATCCGGCACATCCGAACGAATACCTTGGATGAAACCTCGACCGCGCAAGCTCCCTTTCAATTCTGGATAGTCTTCGATCATTTTTTGCAGAAATGCAGTGATTTTATCTGATTTTCTTGCAATTTCTTTTTCAAAAGAAGCATCTTTCCAGTATTCTAACGCGGCTGTGGCTGTCACAAAGGCCGGAGCATTCCCGCGGAATGTCCCATTGTGCTCACCTGGTGACCATTGGTCGAGTTCAGGACGGATGAGGGTGATCGCCATTGGCATTCCATAACCGCCAATCGATTTGGACATGCAGACAATATCCGGTTGGATTCCAGACGGTTCAAAGCTAAAGAAGGACCCGGCGCGCCCAACCCCTGCCTGAATGTCATCGACGATCAAGAGGGCATCAATGTCTCGGCACAAACGCTCAATTTCCCGCAACCATTCATTGCTGGCGGCGTTAAGCCCACCTTCACCTTGCACCGTTTCCAATATGATGGCGGCAGGTTTGTCTACGCCGCTGCCGTCCCGATCAAGGAAACTTCGGATATGCTTCATTTGTGTTTCTACCGATTCATCAATGAACTTGTCATATGGCATGGTAAGCGCGTTTCCTAGCGGAACCCCTGCACCGGCTCTTTTAAACTCATTAGAAGTAACGGCAAGAGAACCGAGTGTCATTCCGTGAAAACCATTAGTGAAACTCACAATATTTGTACGCCCCTTTACTTTGCGGGCAAGTTTAAGGGCACTTTCAACAGCATTTGTTCCGGTCGGTCCGGGGAACATGACTTTATAATCCATATTGCGAGGTTCCAAAATCGTGGAATTGAAAGCTTCCAGGAATTCCCTTCTTGCCTTTGAAGCCATGTCCAAAGAATGAATAATGCCGTCTTCTTGGATATATTCGACTAGTTTTTCCTTCATGCGATCATCATTATGCCCATAATTCAGGGCGCCTGCTCCCGAGAAAAAATCAATAAATTCGTTGTTTGCCTCATCCCATAATTGATAGCCTTTCGCTTTGTGAAAAACGGTGGGGAAGCTACGGCTGTAGCTTCGCACCACGGATTCTTTTTCTTCAAAAACTTGCATCGCATTTGTAGTCATGGTGATAACGTCTCCCTTCATTTAAATACGCTAACAGGGCTTGCCGGCTTTGGACCTACCGAAAGATTGGACCAATTTTAAAAGAGAGTTCTGCTTCGTGGTTATCCCCCGGGAACAAATCTTCGGAGAAACATTCCGACACATGACAGGCGGTTTCGTTGGTGCGGGCGAGTCGCCGGAACAGTTTTTGCGAAGCGTCGTTCGACGGGGTGACGGTTGCTTCAAGGTATTTAATCTCCTGGCAAGCATTGCGCTCAAGCAATTCATTAAGCATGCGAGAAGCCAACCCTTTCCCGCGTTGTGAACTATCTACACCCACTTGCCACACAAATACGGTGTCGTCTTTTTCAGGTAGGATGAACGCAGTAATGAAACCAACTAGTTCTCCTTTTT
The DNA here is from genome assembly GCF_003336365.1 of Salicibibacter kimchii. GTDB lineage: Bacteria > Bacillota > Bacilli > Bacillales > Marinococcaceae > Salicibibacter > Salicibibacter kimchii. The sequence goes on from NZ_CP031092.1 coordinate 3,478,561, forward strand.
CCTTGACGACTACACAAGTTTCGGAAAAGTATTCGCTCATCATTAAATACTTATACGAAGAATTAAGATCTAGACCAAGTTTCTTGGCAAGTTCCCACATTTTGCTTCCGTCTTGTACAGTCGGTTTGTCAAAAGTCAAAGATTCTTTTTGCAACGTTGGAGTTGCACTCATCCTATCACACCTTATAAATATTTACGCACTTACTTCCAATTCCCTTCATGTGGAATATTCAAACCACTTTTTTAAGAGAAAATTAAGCTACGTATAGAGGCCAACCGGGCCATGGATATTATAATAGCACGCCTGAAAAATAATTCAAATCGCTTTAAATGTGATTAAGTGCGATTTAAGCACCTAAGAAAGTGTTGGCGTTATTTGCGCAAGGTGTAGAAGGGATTACTAATGTATTTGGCAGTTCAGTCCTGCAAAGAAGTGTCTGTACGAAGGAGAAAGACCATCGGGGAGGTTTGTGGCCACTCACCCCCGTCGCGTTTACGCGAATGTAGCAGAACGGTTTAATAAAAAAAGAAGGGGGATCAAGCAAAGTGCACTTTTGTTCGAATACATTAAACAAGAGGAACAGCGCCATTGGAATTGTGCTATTTGTTCAATTGATGCACATACCCGCAGCAAACGTACGGCCAGAAAATGTGTTCGATCTACGGAAAATGTTCGTATGAAGCGATAATACGACCAAAATATGTGCTCGCGCCACGCAAAATGTCCGTATCTTATCGCCAAAGTGGCGAAAGCTTAGATTTTCTTATACTCTGGATACAAGGAAGCGATGCATCCTAGTGCAGACGGCGGAAATCAATGGTCACCTGTAGTAGTGGCGCCAAATAAAGAGGGGTCCGGGATATTAGTCCTACTTTGCGGAGAGAGTGGCCTAAATAAATGCTCGTCTGTAAAGACAGAGCTTTCGCAAAACGTCTTGGCCGGAAATCGATGACTTCTTAACTCCATTCTGGAGATGGCGAACTTAGCCGCCTTTCAGTAAGGTGAGGCGCTTTTACAGAAGGGGCTGACTTCGTCATTCACCATAGGGTGATCGGGACTTAGCAAAAGTTCCTATTTTCCCCGAACTTATCGAACAACCTCTGCATGAAGATTTTATTCTAACAATCGGAAAGCAGAACTGGTACACTTATTCAATGCGACACTTTATGATGTTCTGGTGAAGTAATCTTTTCCGGCGCTCAGCCTAACGTTACATAAGCCCTTCCCAAATCTTCAACACGATCGTTGGGGAAATACTTGCTGGAATCATGCACTTGGAGAGGAGAAGAAGGTTGCAAATATTTTTCGAGGTCGTTCTTCCGGTTGTGCTCGTGTTCGCACTCGGATTTTTACTTCAAAAATGGAAATCTGTGGACATCAAGCCTATTTCGACGGTCGCCATCTTCGTCATGACGCCTTGCCTGGTTTTTGATACGATTTATCATGCGACACTCGACGTGCAATATGCGTACATGTTGCTCTTTGCCATTTTGCTTTTATTTATTCTTATCTTTTTAAATAAGCTGGTTTCTTTTCTCTTTAAGCTCTCTCCGGAGACGGAAACCGGGATGATCCTTTCCACCGCTTTTATGAACGCAGGAAATTACGGAGCCCCGATCGTACTATTTGCTTTTGGAGAAGAGGGCTTTGCTTATGCCGTTTCCCTTATGGTCATTCAATCAGTGCTCATGAACAGTTTCGGTGTTTATTTTGCCTCCAAGGGCAGGGGGACAATGATCCAGGCTTTAAAGGTGGTCTTGACGATGCCGGCGACTTGGGCGTTGGCAGTAGCCTTACTGGCGCAATTTTTGCCTGCAATGCCTGCTGCCATTACAGGCGTAACCGAAATTGTCGGTGTGGCAACAATTCCGACTGTCATGATTATACTCGGCATGCAATTGGCGCAAATTCCGTTACGTGGATTTGAATGGAAAACAATCAATTATAATGCTGTGCTTCGCCTGTTGATTTCTCCGCTGATTGCTTTTGGCATTACGATAATTCTTCCCATCGAGCCATTGCTTGCCAAAGTGCTCATTTTAACAGCTGCCATGCCTACGGCAGCCAATATCGTTATCTTTTCGGTACAATTTAATGCCCAGCCGAGGCTAGTTTCGAGTACTACACTCGTGACCACCTTAATCAGCATTCCGACAATTACGGTCTTGCTTATGATTCTTTGATGTTAGGTATGGATAGGGGTTTATCTCATGTATATATGGGAATGGAAGAGTGTGACCTTTGGTGTGACATTTTAGTGAGGAATGAAGGAGCGTGATGAAAATATGAGTCGAGACGAAACCCGGAAATTAATTAAGGATGTTGTCGATACGTTAAAAAAGGAATCGTTTCGTGATGAATTTACGGGCAATGAGAAGGGAGAAGTCTTTGATTCCGCGGCCGAGATTATAAAAACGACGGATAAAATCATAAAAAGTTATATCCGTGTTTCGCGAGACAATGGAACGATCGAAAGGATCCCGGCCTACCGCGTTCAACACAATAATATTAGTGGTTTTTATAAAGGTGGGATACGTTTTAGCTCGGCTGTAAATGAAGAAGAAGTGGAAAATCTCGCGATTTTGATGACGATCAAAAATGCTCTGCATGAACTTCCTTTCGGTGGAGCCAAAGGAGGGGTGTATGTCGATCCGAAAAATTTATCGTCTCGAGAACTTAATTTGGTAAGTAAGAAATACGTCCAACGCTTAAAGCCTGATCTCGGTCCAACCAATGACATCCCCGCTCCGGACTTGGGCACCAATGAAAAAGTGATCGATTGGATGGTTGGGGAATATAAAACGATTACGCCCGGAGAATCTTATGTAAATGCCTTTACCGGAAAAAGCGCGGTGAACGGGGGCGTGGACGGCCGCAGGGAAGCCACGGGCATCGGTGCATTTTTAAGTTATTATTATTTGATGGATAAATGGTTTAAACAGGCCGATAAAGCGAAAGCGACAAGGCCAAAGAGCTGGAAAAATCTCGAAACGTTAGCCCAAAGCGATCAACCAACGAAAGTGGCGGTTCAAGGGTTTGGCAATGTTGGAAGTATCGCGGCAAAGGAAGCAATAAAGTGTGAAGATGAACATATCGTGGTTGCCGTATCAGATGAAGATGTCACCCTTCATAACGAAAAAGGCTTGGACATAGAAAGGTTGTTTTCATATAGCGAGCAGCACCGGCGGTTGCCGCATTCAGAGGAAGAATTAATGGAAGCGAATGTTCAAGCATATATTGAGTCTCCGTCGGCCGTGCTTACGAGCGAATGCGATCTGCTCATACTAGCTGCAGTTGAAGACCAGATTACGGAAGAAAATATGAAAGACGTGTCGGCGAAGATCCTTTTGGAAGGGGCGAACGCGCCCATTACCAAGAAAGCCGATGAATATTTTGAAAGCAACGGAATTATGGTTATTCCGGATATTTTGGCTAATGCAGGCGGTGTCCACGTCTCTTATCTGGAGTGGATGCAGTCAAACGTACCGAAACCGTATACGAAGGAAGACGTTATTACGGAAATGTCCGAGAAAATGACAGACGTATGCCGCCGCGTCTATGACCATTATTTTTATTCCGAGAACTATGAAACATCAAGAATGCTATGCTATAAACTTGCCGTTATGAGGTTGATTACGCTTTTATATAAGCATGGGAAATTGTATTGAATTTTAAAAGCGCACAAGCTGGTTGATGTACAGGTTGTGCGCTTTCTTTCGTTAGGACGATTCGTCTTTGCCGAATAGGTCAGCTAACGCCTCTTCCGCCTTTTCATAATGAAATCGAAACCCTGATTCCTGCGTGCGCGCCGGGATCACCTTCTGGCCATTAACAACGAGCGCACTCATCTCCCCAAGTGCTGTTCGCACCGCAAATGCCGGAGTAGGAAGCCAATGGGGGCGATTCAACGTCGTGGCGATTTTTTTGCCGAAATCACGCATTCGTTCAGGATTTGGAGCTGTGACGTTGTAAACGCCCTCGACGTGGGCCTGTTCTTGTGCATGAATGATAAAGGCGGCCACATCATCACGGTGGACCCAGGAATACCATTGTTTTCCATTTCCGATTGGACCACCGGCGCCGAGTTTATAAGGCAATATCATTTTCGGAAGTGCTCCTTCGCTAGGATCAAGAATTAAACCGAACCTCCCATATACCGTTCGAACCCCCAGTTCTTCCGCAGGTTTCGCTTCTTGTTCCCATCTTTCGCTTACCTCCTGTAAAAAATTTTGATTTGCCGGTGCACTGTCTTCGGTGAATGCTTCTGTTTCCGAGATGCCATAGTAACCCATGGCTGACGCACTTACGAATACATTTGGAGGCCCGTCGGGCAAGTTTTCCATCAAACGGATGCATTCCCTCGTCGCTTGAATTCTGCTGTTTTTTATACGTGCTTTGTGCTTTTTCGTCCATCTGCTGCTTATGGAAGCGCCTGCCAAATTCACGATCGCATCCACATTTTTCAGTTCCTGCTCCGGTTTGTTATCCGATAGCCATTCAATATAATGCAAGTTGTTTTCATTCTGTTTGTTTTGCACATTTCTTGTTAGAATGGAGACAGAGTGGTCGAGGGAACGCAGTTTTTCCGTAAGTGCTTTCCCGACAAGGCCTGTTCCTCCGGTGATCACGACATGCATGGGGGTCACTCCTTCATTACAGTGATTGTTGTATTATGCTTTTCCCTATTCGTTCGATGGAAAAACAAGTAGGTGATCATATAAAAATTTCAAGGATTACAACACAAAAACAAAATGCAGAACGATATAATTTATATGTCGCGGATGAGAACGGGGAACGTTTTGCGTGTGGCGTCCATGAAAGTCTTCTGGTGCGTTGGGCATTGGCGAAGGACAAAGAAATCACGACTGCCGAACTGGATGAAATCATGCAAGAGGACAGCGTAGAGAAGGCGAACAAAAAAGCCCTGTATTTTTTGGCAAAACGGATGCGCACGGAAGCGGAAGTGCGCGAAAAACTTCAGGATGATGAGGTTCCTGGCGATCATATCGAGACAGTTATTCAACGAATGAAGGACCGCGCTTATATCAATGATAAAGAATATGCCCATACGTATATGCGTACCATGATGACCACCTCGGATAAAGGACCGGGGAGCATACGCCGATACTTGCATGAGAAAGGCGTTGGTGATCCCGCTATTACGGAAGCGCTGGAAGAATATGATGAACAAAAACAAATCGATGTTATATTAAAAGTTATTGAAAAAAAAGAGAAAACAACTACCAAGGATAGCCAGGCCATGAAAAAGAAAAAGTTGACCGATGCATTGTTGCGCAAAGGTTTTCAGCAGTCGACCATTGCTGCTGCGTTCGAAGCGCACGATTTTAGCCAGGATGCGAACGACGAATGGCAAGCGTTGCACTTGCAGGCGGAAAAAGCAGCGAATAAACTAAAGAGACGATATGAGCAAGGGAAAGTAAGACAGAAACTGAAAGAACAACTTTATAAAAAAGGGTTTTCATTGGCGATGATTGATGAATACCTTGAAACGCTAAACGAAGAAAGAAGGTAAAAACAAGGTGAATCAACGTTACGGGCAAATGACGAATCAAGCGCTGACTGCAGAGGTTGCACGATTAAATGAATTGGCGAAAAAGGCGGAGCAAAAAGGAATGGTCAGTGAATTTGCGGTTCATGAACGGAAAAAGGTGATCGCGGAGTCGTATTTGTTAAACCCGGATGATTTTACTCCCGGGGAAACGTATACGATAGAGAGCGAGCCTGATGCTGACAGAAGCTATTTTGTCATCTCTTATATGAATGGCGTTTTTGCATGGGGGTACAGGGACGGAGATGCATCGTTGTCTGCCATTCCCATCGCCCTCTTAGGTAAAAATAAGACGTGAACGATAAACATCGTTCACGTCGCATTCAGTAGCCGTGCTCTTTTTTTCTTTTTGGACCTTCTTGATGTTTGAAGTTTGTACTCCAACTTTTCCAAGTCATAAATCCAACCGGTGTACGACCCGGTGATCGTTAGATCTCGATTGAGTCGGACGACCGATACAAACGGATAATATCCGGCAGATCGATACCGCAAGTCGGTAAAGATAACGTCGTAACCGAATGGATACTCTTCAATTCCCCAACGATAGGTAGGGGAAAAGGAGAGAAATGCCGATAAATTCTGATCTTCAAGGGCGGCCTCAATAATTGGGTCATTTGGGATTGGTTCAAATAAATAGCTTTCCAAATAGTGAATGGATTTCTTTTTCCAGGTGGCGACATGAAGATAATCTTGTGTACGAATGACGAGGTGAAACTCGGACCACCGGTACGTGGGAGAAATGAAAATATGGGTCGCGTGCGGGTGGAGGCGGCGAGCATGTCGGATCACGCCGTTACGAACTTTCATTCTCCATACATAGTAGACCGCAAGGATCATGTAGATGGACAAGAACGTGTATCCGGGGTCCATGCCTGCCAACCACAATAGCATGCCGGCGATGTGCAAGATGAACATAAACGGATCAAATATATTAATCGAACCAATAGCAATCCATTTATTTTTAATCGGTGCCAGTGCTTTTGTGCCGTAAGCGTTGAAAATATCTACAAACACGTGAATGGCGACAGCGAGGAATGTCCATATCCATAAATGAAACAAACTCGCGGCCGGCAAAAACAAATAGATGACGACGGAAATAACGATGGACCAAAGGAGAACGGCAGGAATTGAGTGGGTGGCTCCTCTATGGTTTGTAATATAGGATGCATTATTCTTCATTTTTAGCACCGTGTCGAAATCTGGTGCTTGTGATCCAATGATAGCTCCGATTGCAACGGCTTGCATGGTTGCAGGGTTTTCGGCAATCACCGGGTCCAGGGTGGCAAGGCCGGCGATGCCGACACCCATAACCACGTGGGAGGCAGTGTCCATACCCGGTATTCTCCTCCTTTAGAAATTGTCTAGTTGATCATATCAATCAGGATAGCAGATATATCTACTACAGTAAACGTGCTTTTGCCTATATATACCCGAAAGCGAGGAGCCCCATACATGAAACGACACACGATTCAAGTTTTTATGGAATACAAAATATTGGAAGGAAAAGAGAGCGCGTATCAAACATGGATAAAAGAGATGGTGAGTGAATTAACCGAAATGGGCGCGGCAAATTTTCGTTGGTTTGAGGCTTTGGAGCAACCGGGGTTATACGTGGAATTGTTTACGGTTCCCTCGATCGAAACGTACGAGCGAATAAAAAACCTTCGAAGATCCAGGGAACACCCGAGTTTCGGAGCGTTGGGAAATTGGGTGCACAAACCTCTCGAAGAAATCAACTGTTGGGCATTTCATGATCGATCAGCGATGATTGTATAGTAAAGGAATTGATAGGAATGACAAGCTATTCAAACCGTTTGGAAACGTTCCCAATCGGGGAATTCTGCCGAAAGATATTAAAATGGTATGAAAAAAATAAACGCCCTTTGCCATGGAGGGAAAATAAAGACCCCTACCGAATTTGGGTGTCAGAAATTATGTTGCAGCAAACAAAGGTCGACACTGTGAAGCCTTACTTTGAAAATTTTATGAACAAATTCCCGACCCCCGAAGTTTTAGCCGAGGCAGAAGAAGAACAAGTAATGAAAGCGTGGGAGGGGCTGGGCTATTATTCACGCGCCCGTAACCTACAATCAGCCGTAAAAGAAGTCGTTCACCATTATGGTGGTGAAATTCCGAAAAGCCCCGAAGATTTTGCCTCCCTAAAAGGGGTCGGCCCCTATACAAAAGGGGCAGTGATGAGCATTGCCTATGATCTTGAAGAGCCGGCGGTTGATGGGAACGTTATGCGTGTGCTCGCGCGTGTGTTGTTAATTGGCGATGATATTGGAAAACAACGCACGCGTAAACAGGTAGAACAAGATGTGCGCGCGCTTATGGTCGGCACTTCTCCCGCGGATTTTAACCAAGCCTTGATGGAACTGGGAGCATTGGTTTGCACACCAAAAAATCCTGATTGTACCGCTTGCCCGGTAAATAATACTTGTCGTGCTTATCAGCGGGGCATGACCCGAGAGTTGCCGGTGAAAGCTAAAAAGAAGAAGCAACAACGGCAGACAATGGCGGCAGCGGTTATAGAAAATAAAAATGGAGAAATTCTCGTTGAACAACGCCCGGACAAAGGGTTGCTTGCCGGGATGTGGCAATTTCCGATGGTAGAGGCATCGCCTGCGCTGCTACATGAAGCGATGAGCAATTATTTAAAAGAGACGCATCATGTGGATGTCGTACTGGAGGCAACGGAGCAACGGTTCGATCATGTTTTTAGCCACCTTATCTGGGACATTCACGTCTTTCGTACTACAGCTCATGCTCACACACTGACCCTAAACGGAAAGTGGTTAACGAAAACAAAAGCAAAGCAATTGGCGTTCTCCGTCTCCCATCAAAAAATTTGGGAGCAGCAATTATAGGTTCATGCCCTTCATTCATCGTTTGAGAGTGGGGATTGATCCATGCTGTCCATCTTTTCTTTTGTTTCTTGCGTGCCAAGCTCATAAATCGTTCTATACACTTGATTGATGCCGTGCTGAAACCGTTCACTGTCGGCTGTCGTGAAATTTTCATCAAAATGCCGGAAGGAAAATAAATCGGCAAGTTCCATGTCGTGCGTTTGTACATCAAGCAACAGCTGTTGCAAATCGGTGATTTGTTCTTCCGTTGCCTCAATTTCATACTCAATAAGCTCATGGTCATCGATTTTTGATGTCGTAATATCCTCCATGCTCGTTGGATTTAAGTTGACATAGTACGTACGTTTCGGCATTGATGAGAACCCCCTGTATCGTTGGAAATGAGCGGGAGGAGGATACAAAAGGTTCCCGTCCCGCGTTTCCTATTATGTGAACATACAAGGGGGATTATAGATTGAAAAAAATGTCAAGGAATCTCCACGTTTGCATTTCACCATTCAATGGTCTCGGAGCTGCTCGAGGAAGGATCGTGTTTGCTCGGTCCCGTAATCATATAGATAACCATAAAGCTTTTGCATGTCGTCTCCCATTTGTTCTTTATCGCGATCCGCGGCATCTTCATTGAAAGGCCGACCAATAATTTCTTGCGGCTCCACATCCTCTGCATTAATTCTTTCCAATAATTGTTGAATGTGCTCTTTCTCCCTTTCGGTCACCCTAATTTCATATTGGATTTTATTATCTTCTGTTTTCACTTCGGAAATTCCGGTCATCGCTTGATCTAAGGTGATATAGTATTTCATTCGTTCCATGGTTGCATCACTCCTTTCATTTACCACTCCATTTTCCCGTATGGGCATTGGTATAATCCCTTTTTTTCAGCGATTAATGATACAATGGTTGTCGGAAAGAGAGGGATGCAGGATGGAGAATACAAACAAAGTCGCGCTTGTTACAGGTTCGAGCCGCGGAATTGGAAAAGACACGGCGATCCGACTCGCGCAAGAGGGATATGACGTGGTTATCCATTACGCTCGCAGCAAAAAAGGGGCAGAAGAAACCGCCAGGCAGGTAGAAGAGCACGGTTCTAAAGCGCTTATCGTGAAGGCAAACGTAAGCAAAAAGGAAAAAATCGATGAAATGTTTGCGACGATTGAAGAGGAATTCGGCCGATTGGATGTATTTGTGAATAACGCTGCCTCCGGTGTTTTGCGCCCGGCAATGGAACTCGAGGAAAACCATTGGGACTGGACGATGAATATCAATGCAAAAGCTTTGCTTTTTTGTGCCCAAAAGGCGGTTCCGCTTATGGAAAAGAACGGGGACGGGCGGATTGTCAGTCTCACATCCATAGGCTCTATTCGTGTCTTGGAGCATTATTCTGCCGTCGGTGTCTCCAAAGCAGCACTGGAATCACTTACTCGCTATTTAGCGGTTGAATTGGCGGGGAAAAACATACGTGTGAATGCGGTTTCCGGAGGAGTGGTGGACACCGATGCGTTGGCACACTTCCCGAATCGAGATGAATTATTGGAAGAATCCCGTGTGAAAACCCCGACCGGACGGCTCGTGGAACGTTCCGATCTCGTGGATGCAGTTCAATTTTTGTTGTCTGACCAAGCATCTATGATTCGTGGACAAACGATTATCGTAGATGGCGGAATTTCCCTTTTAACGTGAAAAATTTTGTATATTCTTTTTACCTCTGGGCATGTTAATGGACGTGGAGGTGATTAGAAATGGCAAACCAAAACCAAAACCAAAATCAACAGCGCCAAAACCAACAGCAGAACAATCAACAAAACCAGAACCAGCAAAACCAGAACCAGCAAAACCAGAACCAGCAAAACCAGAACCAGCAAAATAACCAGAGACAAAATCAACAAAATAACCAGCAAAACAACGAAGAAAACCAACAAAATAACAACAATCAGTAAAGCTGCAAGACGGAATGGGAGCGTCCTTTATCGGATGGCTCCCATTTTTCTGTTTCCCACGGGGATTACGTGTTCGAACAAATACACGGGGAGAAGGATTAATTGCAGAACAAGGTTAACCGGGAGAACGGAGGTTGATAACGGAACATTTCCCTTCGCGATCCCTGTGAAGACCAAAAATCAGTCCGTGCCGGGAGTCACCATCAACATAATGAAACCAATCCATAGCGCCGGGTGATCAGCAAGTCGGCAAGGAAAACAGCGCCCAATCCCCATGCCAGCAGTGGCGTCCAGATAACGTTAACGATCGTGTTTGTGCCTAAAAACGTAAGGTCCCGAAAAGCGCTTTTTATTTGGCGGAGAGGGGTTGTTAGAAAGATGCCATACAGCATCCAGCAAAAGAAACGGGGGAATGAAAAACGCTGCATATTGCTCGATAACCGGGAGTTGTCCCAGCACCAACCCTACACCAACAGCGATTAATGTGATAAATGTTTGTAGTTTTTCCAGCGTTCCCATAATTTGCAACCCTCTATCGGCTTAATTGTAGGTCCCTTTTTCCGAAAGAAAACAATGGCTTCGAATGGCGAACGAAAGAGGCGGCGATTTTATTTCCATCAGAAGGGGAGAAAAACCCCTTTGATGGAAGTTTTCCCTTATCGTTAAATGGTGCTTGCCGATCTCAATTTTCATCTTCCTGATGGTAGGTGAAAAAGCTTTCCACCAACCGATCCAAATGGTCCAACTGCGAATTGTATTCGACAATGTAGGCGATTAGCGGAAGCAGGTTCAGCCACTCTTCTCGGCTAAGTTCCTTATGATCATATGAATTCATAAAAGAATCGGTTAACGACTCATTGCCTTCATCCACTTCTTCACTCATGAAATCTGTCATTTGCGTCGTTACCTTCCCTGAATAACGTGCCATAATTCGTCCGTGGTAATTTGTAAGGTGGTCCAATTGTTGTTGGACGAGCCGTTGCATATGTTCGGGAAGGTGATAAAAATCGTTCTCCCGTTCATCAAAGGAACTGAGGACATGGAGAAGTTGCTTTGTGACCGATAACATCTCCCGAAAAAGGACAATGCGCCTTGCTTTTGCGAATTTATATTTTTTGAAGTAACTCCTTTCTTCTTTATAAAATAAATAAAGTTGATCCAACTCGACCAATTTATCCTTTGCCTCTTCCAAGTCTTCACGCCTGGCTTGGATATTTGTATCCTGACGTGTGATTAATCGGATCCAGCGGGCAGCGTTTTCAGTCGTGGCGAAAATCTCATCGTACAGTTTGTTTTCATATTTCGGCGGTAAGAAAAACAAGTTCACGAGAAAAGCTGAAAAGACACCGAGCATGATCAGAGAAAAGCGGGATAGGGCAAACAGGGCGTATCCCTCATCCGGGCTTTGCCCACTAGGACTTTGCCCCATGATGATCACGATCGTCACAAGTGTAACCGGTATCGTGGAGGAGTCTAGGCCGATCCTTAAGATGATGGAGATCGCAAGCATGACTACAACACCGATCACGAAAGGCTCGTGACCAAAGGCGATTCCGAAAATTACTGCCAAAGCAGCCCCGATCAAATTTGCTTGAACTTGATGGAGAATTCTTTGATACGTTCGGTAAATAGACGGTTGGATCGTTAGCCCCGCCGTTAGCCCTGCGAAAAAAGCAGGCTCCAGCCCGAGTAAATGTGCAGCATACAGGGCGAGTATAACAGCAATTCCCGTTTTAAAAATACGGGCGCCAAATTTCATAAAATAGCGGCGCTCCTTTCATACTGGAAGTGGGACGTGAGAAAGTGTTTCACCTTTCTTCGAATACATCCGCCGGTGGCTTTGATTGGTTGTTATAGGCTTCTTTTGCTTCATGGGCCGGACGCTTTTCGATGAAGTAAAGAATGGCAGCTCGACATAATCCCCACGTAGCTGTTGCCGCCAATGTGCCGGAGATGGCATGGCCGGCGACCGGAAACGTCATTTTACTCAGTGACCGAGCCAACTGTCGAAAGGCGAAAGCGGTGCCGACATTGGCGCCCATCGCACCCAAAAACTCAGCCATTGATTTTCGGTCCAATTTCCTTCCCGATACGTAAGCAATGCCGGCAATCATGGACGTTTGTATACCGGTAATGACCGGCAAGTCTGCTAGTGGAATCGGCTGAGCGCCAACGCCGCCGGTAATCGCGGAAGCACTTTTACCAATCGTTTTGGCGATGCGGATTTGAATCGTTTTCGCCTGTGTAATGCGTGCCCACTGCATCCACGTGCTCCCCGGCAGCTGCTCGAGCAAAAAATCGATCAGTTCATCAATTCTCCAACGTCGGTCATAGACTATTTCCCCGTTCTTAAACGCGATATAAGCACAAACCGGAAGGATACCGGCAACTTCAGGCAAATGCTCCTTTAACATGCGCTCCATATGGTCGCTCGCTCGCCCGATGTTGGCGACTTTTTCTTCTTCAAAGGGAGGGTCAGTATCATAAACAGGGTCAAGCTCGTCTACTTGTGTGACAATCCCTATCACCGGAGGCAGGTAATCATGTTTCTTTTTAATGATGTCCCGAAGTTTTTTTAACTGCTCAATATCTTCATTAACACGGGCGTCTATCTCTTTTGCTTTCACAAGAAATAAAATGGCATCGGGATAACGGGAGGAAAGGGCTTCCTGCCAAGTGTCTTCTTCCGTCTGGTGAAAGTGTGTTTCATCCCCTTCCCCGAACCCCCGTGTATCCAGCACTTCCATGACGGCTTTTTGGGTGTTATTTTTGTACGTATGCCAAGCCCCCCGTTCGGTTTTCGCGGTAACGGCGCCGATCTCAGCTACCGGCGCTTGGAAGATGGCATTCACAAGTGTCGATTTGCCTGCGCCGCGCCTCCCCACGACGGCAAAACGAGGGGGGCGCGAATCTACAAACAGTTCTTCGAGCCGTTCCAGCTCGCCGGAGACACGCTTTTGGATATTCGGAGGTAATTTTGGCATCACTTTTTTTCGGAATAAGCGCAACGGTTCCTCCAAATATTCTTTCTGATCGTCCTCATGCATAAGTGTCATCCCTTCTCATCAGGATTTGTTAATTGCTTGAAAGGCGGTTTCAGCCGCTTCGAGGGTCGTGGTAATATCTTTTTCCGTATGCGCGCTCGTTAAAAACCAGGCTTCGAATTTGGAAGGAGCTAGGTGAATGCCTTGTTCCAACATGGAATGAAAAAATGTCGAAAAATGCGTACCGTTTGTGGCATCTGCATCGTCATAGTTTTTCACGGGTTGGGAGGTAAAGAACAAGGTAAGCGCGCCTATTTTACGGTTGATTTGTATGGGTACTTGAGCGTTTGCTGCAATTTTTTGCAATCCGTCTTCAAGTTTTTTCCCCAGTGTTTCCAGTTTATCATATAATAGCTTGTCCTCTAATACTTCGAGGCAAGCGATGCCTGCGCTCATGGAAGCGGGATTTCCTGCCATTGTTCCTGCTTGATAGGCCGGTCCCAACGGTGCTATCTCTTCCATAATGTTTACGTTCCCTCCGTAAGCGCCGATCGGTAACCCACCGCCAATAATTTTCCCCATCGCCGTTAAATCAGGGTAAACTCCGAGAATATCTTGGGCTGCCCCGTAGTGAAAGCGAAAGGCTGAAATCACCTCATCATAAATGACGAGCGCTCCGACATCATGCGTCATTTCGTTCACTTTTTCGAGAAAGCCAGGTTCTGGTTCTACAATACCAAAATTGCCGACAATTGGTTCCACGAGGACAGCGGCAATGTCATCGCCGAAAGTTTCGAGTGCTTCTCGGTAGCGTTCAACGTCATTAAAAGGAACCGTAATAACTTCTTTCGCCGTATTGCTTGTAACACCCGCCGAGTCCGGAGACCCTAACGTGGCAGGGCCCGATCCGGCAGCGACGAGAACCGGGTCGGAATGTCCGTGATAGCTTCCGGCAAATTTAACGATTTTATCCCGGCCGGTGTAGGCACGCGCGATCCGTACTGTCGTCATCACGGCTTCCGTGCCGGAATTGACGAAACGAACTTTTTCGAGGGAAGGGACGGCTTCTTTTAATTTTTTAGCAAACTGGTTTTCCAAAGCAGTGGGAGTGCCAAGCAAAACGCCGATTTGAGCCGCTTCCGTAATCGCCTTCGTAATATGCGGGTGGGCATGCCCGGTAATGATTGGCCCATAACCGCCAATATAATCAATGTAGGCGTTTCCGTCCACATCATATAAGTACGCGCCTTCTCCTTTTTCCATAAATACGGGAGTGCCCCCGCAAACGCCTTTGAAGGCGCGGGAAGGACTGTTCACTCCGCCAACGATATGTGATTCGGCTTCTTTAAATAGTTCTTTTGAGTGCTGAGTGTTCATTGTTAATACCTCCAACTCCGATTTTAACGATCACATGCTCTTGACCTATTTTACCAGACAATGATTAGACAAAGCATGGGGGAAGCAGGCATAATGAAATTAGGGACGGAAAAACACGAAGAAGGAGATGGGCCAAATGGATCTGACAGAGAAGCAAGCCCCTGATTTTACATTGCAAGCCAACAACGACGCTGAAGTAACATTAAGCGACTTTCAAGGGAAGACGGTTGTATTGTACTTTTATCCAAAAGACATGACTCCGGGCTGTACGACACAAGCGTGTGATTTTCGGGATGCGTTACCCGATCTACAAGCAGAAGACGTGGTCGTTCTTGGCGTTAGTCCAGATCCGGTAGATAAACATGAAAAATTTGCAGAAAAACATGAACTCCCGTTCTTGTTGTTATCCGATCCGGACCAAGATGCGGCAAATAAATACGGGGTATGGCAGTTGAAAAAGAACTTTGGGAAAGAATCCAGGGGGATTGTTCGCTCCACATTTGTGATTGACTCGGACGGAACCGTCATAAAGGAATGGCGAAACGTTCGTGTAAACGGACATGTCGACGAAGTCCGTGCTTATCTGACAGAAAAAAGTGGGACGTAGCGGAAAAAGAACGACATTTTATGTTGTTCCCGAAGTGTCTCCCTACAAATGTCGATGTTTCGAAAGGTTATGAAGCGGAGATATTTGCTATACTATAGTAGGGGATCAAAATATCGAAAATCGAATAATATAGGGGTTACCACTGAATTGGTGAAGGCTTTCTTTTTTTTATAGCTCTTAACGATGATTACCTTTGCGGGGAGATGGGGCTGATGAAATTATTCGTATGTATTGTCAATGATGTCTATCGGGATCATATGGAAAGCAGGTTGCAAAACGAGGGTTTTCGCATTACCGAATTAGCGAGTAGTGGAGGGTTTCGCCGCAAAGGCAATACAACGTTTTTAATCGGTTGTAATGAACGTGACATCGAGCAACTGAAAAAATCGATGCAGGATGCGTGTCTTCAATTAGAGAAGAAAAAGAAATTAGAAGGGCGCCCTCAATATCGCTATACGTCCATTATGTTAAATACTTCTGAAGGAGAGGACTGGTTGTCCTTATATAATAAATCATAAGGAAAGTAAAAGGCCCTTTTCGTTGACAACCAACACCGTATTTCGTAAAATTTAAGTTGTATATGATAATGGGATAATTGTTTTGAAAGAGGGGGGCATGACGACGATGGAGAATGAAAATCTTCAAAAAGCGGTTGAAATGTTGAAAGCAGCTAAAGTTCGAATGACGCCGCAACGTCATGCGATTTTAGAATTTATGTTTGAAACCATGAGTCATCCCACTGCGGATGAAATTTATAAAGCGCTTGAGGAAAAGTTTCCGAATATGAGCGTAGCGACGGTATATAATAACCTCCGGGTATTTAAGGAAGTCGGGATTGTTAATGAATTGACATATGGCGATTCATCCAGCCGTTTCGATGCGGCGACGGATACCCATTACCACATTATATGTAAAGACTGCGGCAAGATCGTTGATTTTCATTACCCTGTCTTGGATGAAGTCGAAACGTTAGCGGAGCATGTCACTAATTTCCAAGTGGATTCTCATCGTATGGAGATATATGGGAAATGTCCATCGTGCCACAGCAAAGAGCCGGTTCGTTCATAAAAAGGTCCCGCATCGATCGGTGATGCAGGGCTTTTTTATTGGGGGCAGAACGTATGAATAATGGGAGAAGAAACAATGTAGGCTTTCGTCGTCGTTGACGAAAGCCTAGTTTATCTAACATTGGTATTCTTTATTGTTGGAAGTTTTTACGATTATAACGTGCGTCCAACTCTTTTCCTTCCAGTTTCGGATCAAGCGTCAGCGGTTCATCACAATGCATGCAGGCGTCGACTCGGCCCAGTATTTTCGTTTGCTTTTCACAATTGGGGCATATCACTTGCAAGGTTTGCGTAGATTTCATTCCGATCCACAAATAAACGAGCGAGCTGGATATCACGGATAAAAAACCGATAATCATCGCGATGCTCATAAGAATAGGACTATCGCTAAATACAAAGATGGCAATATACATGATAAATATTCCGATGAATATTAAAGCCATCGCAAATGTACGAATCCGGTTGATTTTTGCCACGGTGGTACCTCCTTGCTTTCGATCCCACATGTTTGGGTCTTGTCCGTCATTGTATCACAACTTGTCATCGTTAAACCATTGCTGTATATGTAGTGATGAAAAGGAATCTAGGCGTGTTCATTGTTTTGAAACATAAGAAGCCAAACGACAAAAATCCCTTCTAACCAAAAGCCGTATGTCCGGACGGCTTTAAAATAAAAAAGAGAAATTTAAAAAACAGTTGACGCCATCAACCCCACATGATATCTTAGGAATCGCGTTAACGGGAAAGGTTATTTTAAGTATTGACGCGATAAAGTTCATTTGTTATTATAAATGGGTCGCTTTAAACAGCGACATCATCATTTGCCCTTTGAAAACTGAATGAAAGCCAAGCGAACGAATATATTAAAGCAAGAGTCAGCGCGACGCGCACCCCCCGTGTGCGAAGCGGAACTTTTTATGGAGAGTTTGATCCTGGCTCAGGACGAACGCTGGCGGCGTGCCTAATACATGCAAGTCGAGCGGGCCTCCGGAGGTGCTTGCACCTCCGGAGGCCAGCGGCGGACGGGTGAGTAACACGTGGGCAACCTGCCTTGGAGTGCGGGATAACACCGGGAAACCGGTGCTAATACCGCATACGTCCTCTTTCGCGCCTGCGAGAGGGGAGAAAGACGGTCGATGGCCGTCGCTCGAAGAGGGGCCCGCGGCGCATTAGCTTGTTGGTGGGGTAAGAGCCTACCAAGGCGACGATGCGTTGCCGACCTGAGAGGGTGATCGGCCACACTGGGACTGAGACACGGCCCAGACTCCTGCGGGAGGCAGCAGTAGGGAATCATCCGCAATGGGCGCAAGCCTGACGGTGCAACGCCGCGTGAGTGAGGAAGGTTTTCGGATCGTAAAGCTCTGTTGTGAGGGAAGAACAGCTCTTGGAGGAAATGCCGGGAGTTTGCCGGTACCTCACCAGAAAGCCCCGGCTAACTACGTGCCAGCAGCCGCGGTAATACGTAGGGGGCAAGCGTTGTCCGGAATTATTGGGCGTAAAGGGCACGCAGGCGGTACGGCAAGTCTGATGTGAAAGGCCGGCGCTCAACGCCGGAATGGCATTGGAAACTGTCGCACTTGAGTACAGAAGAGGAGAGTGGAATTCCACGTGTAGCGGTGAAATGCGTAGAGATGTGGAGGAACACCAGTGGCGAAGGCGACTCTCTGGTCTGTGACTGACGCTGAGGTGCGAAAGCGTGGGGAGCGAACAAGATTAGATACCTTGGTAGTCCACGCCGTAAACGATGAGTGCTAGGTGTTAGGGGTTTCGATACCCGTAGTGCCGAAGCAAACGCAATAAGCACTCCGCCTGGGGAGTACGACCGCAAGGTTGAAACTCAAAGGAATTGACGGGGGCCCGCACAAGCGGTGGAGCATGTGGTTTAATTCGAAGCAACGCGAAGGACCTTACCAGGCCTTGACATCCTCTGATCGCCTTGGAGACAAGGTTTCCCCTTTGGGGCAGAGTGACAGGTGGTGCATGGTTGTCGTCAGCTCGTGTCGTGAGATGTTGGGTTAAGTCCCGTAACGAGCGCAACCCTTGAATGTCGTTGCCAGCATTAAGTTGGGCACTCGACATTGACTGCCGGTGACAAACCGGAGGAAGGCGGGGATGACGTCAAATCATCATGCCCCTTATGGCCTGGGCGACACACGTGCTACAATGGACGGTACAACGGGCAGCGAAGCCGCGAGGTGGAGCGAATCCCCGCAAAAGCCGTTCTCAGTTCGGATTGCAGGCTGCAACCCGCCTGCATGAAGCTGGAATCGCTAGTAATCGCGGATCAGCATGCCGCGGTGAATACGTTCCCGGGCCTTGTACACACCGCCCGTCACACCACGAGAGCCGGCAACACCCGAAGTCGGTGAGCGAACCCTGATGGGACGCAGCCGCCGAAGGTGGGGCTGGTGATTGGGGTGAAGTCGTAACAAGGTATCCCTACCGGAAGGTGGGGATGGATCACCTCCTTTCTAAGGAGCTTATCGGCCCTTCCAAGCGAAGGGCCGGAGGCAAGCGCTTCGGCTTTCATTCAGTTTTGAGCGGGCAACTGCTCAAACAAGACGTTCTTTGAAAACTGAATAACGCGAGTAAGTTTGAAACGACACACACCGGGTGTCAACAAGAAACGAGCGTTTCTTAGAAAGACCCATTCCTAATGTGGTTAAACAAGGAAGGGCGCACGGTGGATGCCTTGGCACTAGGCGCCGATGAAGGACGGGACGAACACCGATATGCTTCGGGGAGCTGTAAGTATGCGTGGATCCGGAGATGTCCGAATGGGGGAACCCCTTCTCCGTCATGGGAGAAGATCATCTGCCCAACAGATTAAGCAGATGAAGGCAAACCCGGCGAACTGAAACATCTTAGTAGCCGGAGGAAGAGAAAGCAAACGCGATTTCCTGAGTAGCGGCGAGCGAAACGGAAGGTAGCCCAAACCAAGCGGCTTGCCGCTTGGGGTTGTAGGACACGCCATATGGAGTGATAAAGGGACGGTGTAGCGGAAGCGACTTGGAACGGTCCGTCGCAGAAGGTAAGAGCCCTGTACGCGAAACACTGTCCTCTCCGGCGTGGATCCTGAGTACGGCGGGACACGAGAAATCCCGTCGGAATCCGGGAGGACCATCTCCCAAGGCTAAATACGCCCTAGTGACCGATAGTGAACCAGTACCGTGAGGGAAAGGTGAAAAGCACCCCGGGAGGGGAGTGAAAGAGAACCTGAAACCGTGTGCCTACAGGTGGTCAGAGCCCGTTCATGGGTGATGGCGTGCCTTTTGTAGAATGAACCGGCGAGTGACGATGACGTGCAAGGTTAAGTTGAAGAGACGGAGCCGCAGCGAAAGCGAGTCTGAAGTGGGCGAGTGAGTACGTCGACGTCGACCCGAAACCGTGTGATCTACCCATGTCCAGGGTGAAGGTCGGGTAACACCGACTGGAGGCCCGAACCCACGTAAGTTGAAAATTACGGGGATGAGGGGTGGGTAGGGGTGAAATGCCAATCGAACACGGAGATAGCTGGTTCTCCCCGAAATAGCTTTAGGGCTAGCCTCGGAGGAAAGAGTCCTGGAGGTAGAGCACGGATTGGATGAGGGGTCCCTACAGGATTACCGAGTTCAGTCAAACTCCGAATGCCAGCGACTTGTTCTCCGGGAGTCAGACGGCGAGTGCTAAGATCCGTCGTCAAGAGGGAAACAACCCGGACCACCGGCTAAGGTCCCCAAGTATGGGTTAAGTGGGAAAGGATGTGGCGTTGCTTAGACAACCAGGATGTTGGCTTAGAAGCAGCCATCATTGAAAGAGTGCGTAATAGCTCACTGGTCGAGTGACGCTGCGCCGAAAATGTACCGGGGCTAAACCCATCACCGAAGCCGTGGACCCGACACGTAGTGTCGGGTGGTAGGGGAGCGTTCTGTAGGCAGAGAAGGTCGACCGAGAGGACGGCTGGAGCGTACAGAAGTGAGAATGCCGGTATGAGTAGCGAAAAGAAGGGTGAGAATCCCTTCCGTCGAAAACCTAAGGTTTCCTGAGGAAGGCTCGTCCGCTCAGGGTTAGTCGGGGCCTAAGCTGAGGCCGAAAGGCGTAGGCGATGGATAACTGGTGGAAATTCCAGTACCACCGATGGCTGTTGGACCGAAGGGGGGACGCAGAAAGGTAGGGAGAGCGCGCTTATGGAAAAGCGCGTCGAAGCGTCCGAGGCTGTTGGGCAGGCAAATCCGCCCAACGAGAAGGCTGAGGCGTGACCGCGAGGGAAAATGAGTACCGAAGTCCCTGATCCTCCGCTGCCGAGAAAAGCCTCTAGGAAGGTCATCGGTGCCCGTACCGCAAACCGACACAGGTAGGTGGGATGAGAATTCTAAGACGCGCGGGAGAACTCTCGTTAAGGAACTCGGCAAAATGACCCCGTAACTTCGGGAGAAGGGGTGCTCTTGCGGGTGCAAGCCTGCGGGAGCCGCAGTGACAAGGCCCAAGCGACTGTTTACCAAAAACACAGGTCTCTGCGAAGTCGAAAGACGAAGTATAGGGGCTGACACCTGCCCGGTGCTGGAAGGTTAAGAGGAGGGCTTAGCCCCAAAAGGGCGAAGGTCCGAATTGAAGCCCCAGTAAACGGCGGCCGTAACTATAACGGTCCTAAGGTAGCGAAATTCCTTGTCGGGTAAGTTCCGACCCGCACGAAAGGTGCAACGACTTGGGCACTGTCTCAACGAGAGACCCGGTGAAATTATATGACCTGTGAAGATGCAGGTCCCCCGCGACTGGACGGAAAGACCCCATGGAGCTTTACTGTAGCTTGATATTGGGTTTTGATATTGCTTGTACAGGATAGGCAGGAGCCAAGGAATCCGGAGCGCTAGCTTCGGAGGAGGCGCTGGTGGGATACTGCCCTTGCGATATGAAAATCCTAACCTCGAGCCGTGACCCGGTTCAGGGACAGTGTCTGGTGGGCAGTTTGACTGGGGCGGTCGCCTCCTAAAAGGTAACGGAGGCGCCCCAAGGTTCCCTCAGAATGGTTGGAAATCATTCGTAGCGTGCAAAGGCAGAAGGGAGCTTGACTGCGAGACATACAGGTCGAGCAGGGACGAAAGTCGGGCTTAGTGATCCGGCGGCACCGCATGGAAGGGCCGTCGCTCAACGGATAAAAGCTACCCTGGGGATAACAGGCTAATCTCCCCCAAGAGTCCACATCGACGGGGAGGTTTGGCACCTCGATGTCGGCTCATCGCATCCTGGGGCTGAAGTCGGTCCCAAGGGTTGGGCTGTTCGCCCATTAAAGCGGTACGCGAGCTGGGTTCAGAACGTCGTGAGACAGTTCGGTCCCTATCCGTCGCGGGCGCAGGAAATTTGAGAGGAGCTGTCCTTAGTACGAGAGGACCGGGATGGACACACCGCTGGTGTACCAGTTGTTCCGCCAGGAGCATGGCTGGGTAGCTACGTGTGGATCGGATAAGTGCTGAAAGCATCTAAGCACGAAGCCGACCTCAAGATGAGATTTCCCGCGAGACCCCTTAAAGACGATAAGGTAGATAGGTCTGGTGTGGAAGCGTGGCGACACGTGGAGCTGACAGATACTAATCGGTCAAACGGTTTATCCACACATGGGTCCCCCGGTAGTGGTCAAACGAAAGCGTTATTCAGTTTTGGGAGAATGTCTATCCAAAGTTAAAAAAATCCTTGAAAGTTATTGAGAAATGTACTAAACTAGTGTTGTCCGTTCGGCCAACAAGACATTCCACAGTAGCTCAGTGGTAGAGCAATCGGCTGTTAACCGATGGGTCGCTGGTTCGAATCCGGCCTGTGGAGCCATTATGGAGAGCTGTCCGAGTGGCCGAAGGAGCACGATTGGAAATCGTGTAGGCGGCAACCCCGTCTCGAGGGTTCGAATCCCTCGCTCTCCGCCATTCCAGACTATAGAAGTCAGAGATCAGAAATTTAGCACACTGTCATCCGAATTCCGATATTTCGGCATCAGATACGGCCCGTTGGTCAAGGGGTTAAGACACCGCCCTTTCACGGCGGTAACGCGGGTTCGAATCCCGCACGGGTCACCATGATTTTTTATATCGCGGGGTGGAGCAGTCAGGTAGCTCGTCGGGCTCATAACCCGGAGGCCGAAGGTTCGAATCCTTCCCCCGCAACCAATTTAAGAACCTGTAACTACGTTGAATAAGCTACAAAGCAAAGGTTCATCAGGAGCACTTTGGAGTGCAACCATAATAGTTTGCGTAACTACCTCGATTTCTCTGCGAAGCAAGCAAACGTCATGTGTACTTTGGAGTGCAACCAATATTGTTTAAAACAATATTGTCTAGGAACTACAAATCAAGATTTTTTTATTACATAGTAACGTTTCAATCCATTTAGTGAATAACCGGGCCTGTGGTGTAGTGGTCAACATGCCTGCCTGTCACGCAGGAGATCGCGGGTTCAAATCCCGTCAGGCCCGCCATTTATATATTGGCTCGATAGCTCAGTCGGTAGAGCAGTAGACTGAAAATCTACGTGTCGGCGGTTCGATTCCGTCTCGAGCCACCATTTGTGTGCCGGTCTAGCTCAATTGGCAGAGCAACTGACTTGTAATCAGTAGGTTGGGGGTTCAATTCCTCTGGCCGGCACCATTCTAGAAGTTAGAAATAAGACGATGGAATTTGGATGTTTTCAAACTTCCAACATCTATTCTCTAACATCTAAACTGGAGGAGTAGCGAAGTTGGCCAAACGCGGCGGACTGTAAATCCGCTCTCTCCGAGTTCGGCGGTTCGAATCCGTCCTCCTCCACCATTAAGGGGTATAGTTTAATGGCAAAACAGAGGTCTCCAAAACCTTCGATGTGGGTTCGATTCCTACTACCCCTGCCATTCATAATCGCTGATGGCGGTTGTGGCGAAGTGGTTAACGCACCGGATTGTGGCTCCGGCACTCGTGGGTTCGAGTCCCATCAACCGCCCCATTATATTGGGCCATAGCCAAGCGGTAAGGCATCAGGTTTTGGTCCTGAGATGCGCTGGTTCGAATCCAGCTGGCCCAGCCAATACTTGAGCCATTTAGTGATAGATAGTTTCTTGTCAAGGTGGGGTCACGAGTTAAATTCTCGTCTTCCGCTCCAAATTTATGGCGGCATAGCCAAGTGGTAAGGCAGGGGTCTGCAAAACCTCTACGCCCCGGTTCAAATCCGGGTGCCGCCTCCATGTGCCGGGGTGGTGGAATTGGCAGACACACAGGACTTAAAATCCTGCGGTCGGTTATACGACCGTGCCGGTTCAAGTCCGGCCCTCGGCACCATATGAATACATGAACGTTTTGATATAATGCGATCACCGCGGCATTGCAGGTGATCGTTTTAACTTCTTACTCACATAGAAAGGGGCTTAATCTTGGAAGTGAATGTTCAGGTGAAAAAACTGACAGCAGATGCAAAGCTCCCTTCATACGGCAGTGATAGTGCCTCCGGGTTTGATTTGTATGCGGATGAAGAAGTGATTATTGCCCCGGGTGAATCTAAAAAAGTAAAAATCGGGCTGGCTTTTGCTATCCCAAATGGCTATGAAATGCAAATTCGCCCTCGGAGCGGGATGTCAAAGAAGACAAAATTACGACTCTCCAATGCACCGGGAACCATTGATGCCGATTATAGAGGAGAGGTAGCTGTCCTGCTTGATAACACGTCGGAAACGAGCACAGATGAGGAAAACATCATTCTATCCATTCAAGGGGAAAAAGAAGAAAGGGAAGCCACTTATCTTAAAGGGACCTATATCATTCAAAAACATGATCGTATTGCTCAGGGTGTTTTACAAGAGGTACCGAGAGCGGTTTTTTCAGAGGTCGATGTACTCGATGAAACCGTACGTGGTACAGGTGGGTTTGGTTCAACCGGAGTAAAATAAAACCGATGAAAAAATATGAAAAATGGCTTGCATAAATGCCCTTAAACATGCTATATTATTACTTGTCGGTCACCACAATACAAGGCGATGTGGCGGAATTGGCAGACGCGCGCGACTCAAAATCGCGTTTCTAAGGAAGTGTGGGTTCGATTCCCACCATCGCCACCATACATAGGAAACGGCGGCACCTCTTCATGAGGTGTCTTTTTCATAGGAAAGATTCCGGTTCCCACTCGATAAATGTTAAATGAATAACCCCTTCTATTTGTGTGAAAATAACACAAAGGGGGGTTAATCCATGTATATGATTATACTGTTAGCCATACTGTTATTAGGTGTGTTGGGGGTGGCATATGGAGCATATGCTGCTGCTCGCGAACTGAAAAAGTGATCAATGAACCCTCGGTCGTTGCTTGGTTAGCACGGCCGTTTTAACATGCCCGCTGTGTACTTGTTGGAACATTTGACCGATGTTATCTGTGAGGGCGCGGGCGTCAGCCTCGGATAATGACGGTCGTAAATAGAGCAATTGTAAAATGTGTTTCGTGTTTGAAGAGACAGCGCTGCGTTTGCTGTCAACCATCGGACTCCCGAAGGCGCCATTAGGATCAACATTCGTTATTTTGTCTTTCATATGGTTGATCCTTCCGTTCAATCCTTCGTACTCATCCGTCGCTTCCCCTTTCCGAACTTCAATAGGCTCCTGCAACTCTTCCAGGTCATACAAGCCGATGGGCATTTGATAATAAAGGGAAAAGAAGTTATTCAGCACGATTGCCGATGAATCTGATGAGGGGAGCCCTTTCCCCTGCTTTAAGCGTCGAAAAAGCGCCTCATGGGATGGGCGATAGCGTGTTGGATCGGTGCCGATTTGTTTAAATACTTGTCTCCACTCCTTAACGCCTTCATAATAGGTGATAGGTTGATCAGATAAATCCAGTTCTACAGTCTTTTGGAACAATTCGATACGCCCGTTCAATTCCTTGGGCGGGGAATCGATGACGATTGCTTCGTACTGAATACAACCGATTTTAAAAGTGGGAACGTCTTTCTGTAAATCAGGATGTAATGATATTGGAATCATAACCGAATGTGCATCTCCTTCGCTATCGTAAATGCCATTATTCTAACATATACAACGGAGGTTATGGAGAGTAGGTGAAAACCATGACAAACGCCCAGCTAAAAGAAGAGCTGGTTGCATACAGTAAAAGCATCGGCATCGACAAAATTGGCTTTGCCAGTGCAGACCCGTTTTTGACACTGAAAGAACGGTTAAAAACGCAACAACAACTGGGCTATCAATCAGGTTTTGAAGAACCGGATATCGATAAACGAACAGAGCCGGAACGATTACTGCCTTACGCCAAAACGATCATTAGCATTGCCCTTGCTTATCCGGCGAAGCTGGAAAATCCACCAAAAGGAGTGAAGGGCAAGAGAAGGGGAATTTTTTGCCGGGCGTCCTGGGGAGAAGATTATCACATCGTCCTCAATGATCGTCTGCAAAAATTGGAAGCCTTTATCCATGAACGCGTGCCGAGCGCTAAGATGGCCTCTATGGTTGACACAGGAGCTCTATCGGACAGGGCTGTTGCTGAACGTGCCGGAATCGGCTGGAGCGGAAAAAATTGCGCGATCATTACCCCTGAATTTGGCTCGTATGTTTACCTTGGGGACATGATCACGACGATTGCATTTGAACCGGACACCCCGATTGACGATCAATGCGGAACATGCAATAAATGCGTGGATGCTTGCCCTACAGGGGCACTCATCCAAGGGGGGCAATTGGATTCAAATAAATGCATCGCTTTTTTAACGCAAACAAAAGAAATGATCCCCGAGCGTTACAGAAAAAAAATAGGCAACCGCCTGTATGGCTGTGACACATGCCAAGTTGTCTGTCCCGAAAATAAGGGGAAGGGAGAAGAATACCAGCCGGAATTTACGCCGGATCCGGAAAAAGTGAAACCTGAGTTGTTGCCATTGCTCTCGATTTCAAACCGGGAATTCAAAGAAAAATACGGGAAAATGGCGGGCTCCTGGCGAGGGAAAAAACCGATCCAGCGAAATGCGGTTATGGCATTAGGCCATTTTCGTGAAAAAGGGGCCGTACCCAAACTGCAATCGTTACTTACCCATGACCCTCGCCCCGTTATACGCGGTTCTGCAGCCTGGTCGCTCGGAGAAATAGGAGAGAGCGATGGAAATCATGCAGCTCTACAGGCTGCCAATGAACAAGAAGACGATGCTTCCGTACGTGGAGAGATTCGACAAGCCCTGATGAAACTCGAAAAGGAAGTGGAACATTCATAGACATACCTACATTACAGGAGAAAGGGCGTTAGATATGGAAGAATCAGTGAGGTTCACGGAGATGGAAACGCCGATCGGCACTCTCACCCTTGTGGCCACTGAGAAAGGTTTGTGTCAGCTGCTGTATGGAGATAGTAACGAAACATGTGTAAAAATCCGGACGTGGATGGCAAAAAAAAATATGCGCCGGGAAATAATCCGAGATGATTCCTGCTTTAGAGAAACTACAAAGCAGTTGCATGAATATTTTCAAGGGAAACGACACGTGTTTGATTTGCCGGTGGATATGTATGGAACCTCTTTTCAAAAAAGTGTGTGGGAAGCATTACAGCGGATCCCTTACGGCGAGACCCAGTCGTATAAACAAGTAGCGGTCGCTATTCACTCGCCGAAGGCTGTTCGTGCAATCGGATCGGCCAACAATAAAAACCCCCTTCCAATTATCGTCCCTTGTCATCGGGTGATCGGAAGCAATGGAGCAATTGTAGGCTACGGTGGCGGAATCGAAAAAAAGAAGAAGCTATTGGAACTGGAAGGAGCTTAGACGGGCTAAAACTATAGCCCGTCTTTTTTGGCAGGTAAGAAAGTATGAAACTTTTTCCTGCATAAGTACAACTAAGGCTTGGCGAAAAGCCAAGTTTTCAAATACGATGAAAAAGTATAAATGGAAGATAGTATAAGAAAAACGATGGTTTCCACCGTTAAGACTTGGCGGAAAATCGTGCATCTAGTGATGTTTTTTGCAGTCGGGCATAATGTAGTGACAGAGTGATTCCGTGAGGGGGGAACAGGTTGGATAGGGAAACGCAGCAGCTATTTGAAAAGCATCTTATTCAACTAAACCAGTGTCATTTAGATGGTACGAAGGTTAAGGCGATGACAGATGATGAACGTAAATGCTTTGAACGGGAGCAAAAGCGCATGAAGCAGAGCAATACACGGGTGTTGAAGATGAGTGGAGAGATTGTTCCTTATCGCTACACATCGTGTGGGAGTGATCGCACCGTTCATTATATGTATGATTATGCCCGGTTTGTCCTTACGAACGAAAGCTTTTATCTCGAGGAATCAAGGGAACACCGACGGTCCCTTTTGAAAGGGAAAAAAATCATTCAAGATCGACGACTGCCGACGCCAAAGTCCGATGAGAGGAAAAAGGAAGCATTTGAGTCCTTGAATGATTCACGAGACTCCCCAGATAGAGCGTCCATCTATAATCGATTGGAAGCGGTAAAATACGCAGAGCGTTGGTGGGATGCTTACAACCCTCAATATCATCATTTTGCGGATAATTGCACAAATTTTATCTCCCAATGTTTAAAAGCAGGGGAGGCACCGATGCATGGGGCTCCTCAGAGAGGGAGGGGCTGGTGGTATACAGGGGACAACTGGAGTTACAGTTGGGCGGTAGCCCATTCGATGCGTTGGTATTTAAGTGGTGCTACGAAGGGGCTGATGGCGAAAGAGGTGGAACGGGCTTCTGATTTACAACCCGGGGATATTATTTGCTATGATTTCGATGGGGACGGTCACTGGGAGCACACTACGATTGTCGTCATGAAAGATGGGAATCACGAGCCGCTCGTGAATGCCCAAACCGAGAACAGCCGAAATCGGTATTGGAGCTATGAGGACTCTACGGCCTGGACCCCGAATATCACGTACAAGTTTTTTCAAATTAATGATCAATTGACGTGAAAACAAGGCTTTCCGGTCATCCCGGGAAGCCTTGAAATTGGAAAGTATGCTATACTATTGCCGTGAATTCATGCAAAGGTGGCAATTGATATGAGTCTACATATTGTTTTACATGAACCGGATATTCCCGCCAATACTGGCAATATTGCCAGAACATGCGCGGGAACCGGGGTGTTTCTTCATTTAATTCATCCATTGGGATTTTCGACGGAAGACCGCATGTTAAAACGTGCAGGCTGCGATTATTGGCCGCATGTCCTTATTACACATCATGATTCCCTTGACACGTTTTTAGCGGATAAAAAGAAAGAGAATCTTTACTTCGTTGAAACAACCGGGAGTGCCCCCTATTCATCCTTTGATTACCGGGAGCTCACCCAGGATTATTATTTTATTTTCGGAAAGGAAACGCAAGGGTTGCCGGAAAATATCACAAGCAAGTATCCGGAGCGTTGCATTCGTTTGCCTCAAAATGATCAAATACGGTCCCTCAATCTTTCCAATGCCGTCGCCATTGTTATCTATGAAGCATTGCGACAGCAATCGTTTCCCAGCCTACATTAAAAAATACCCTTGGCAACAAGGGCATCGGCAATCCATTATTGTTGATGGGGTTTTGAGTTGCGTCCGGCTGTCCACATGGAGATGAGAAAGGCGAGGCAAACGCCGAGTATAAGAAGTACGTCCATAACGAATGGCCTCCTTTTGCTATGTAAGTTCGTGTACAAACGATATCCTGAATTTATTATAACGGAAATGATTCGGATTGTATACGGGTACTTTTGACAAAAAGGAAACGTCCTATCCATACGTTGCCAAGATATGAGCTGGCAAGCTATACTAAATGTGGATGAATCATGAATAAGAGGAGGGCTCGATGCAATGTATGTGGTGATGAATGAACTACAAGTAGACCCGGAACAAAAAGATCATTTGAAGGCGCGTTTTGAAAAGAGCAAAGACCGGATGAAGGATGTGCCGGGTTGTTTGGAATTTCTTTTCTTGGAAAGTGAAGAAGAATCGGATACATTAGTCGTTTATACGAAGTGGGAGTCCAAGGAAAATTACGAGAACTGGCTGGAAAGTGATGCATTCAAAAAAGCACATGGCGGCAAATCTTCAGGTGAACAACAGCCATCAACGACGAACCGCCTTCGTTTGTTTGAAGTCGTTTTTCATACGTGAGCTTCCTTTAAAAACTCGGTTTATGCCGGGTTTCTTTTTTTTATAGGGACGACCTTTTTTCCCAATTGGTTATCGTGTCTTGCTTCTCTGCATAGAATGCAAAGACACAAGCAGTTAATTCTAAGTTCGGACGTTCCGTCAAAAAGGATCCCCGGATTCTTTATCATTCACCGTTCTAAAATGACTGAGGAAGTTTCATTAAAAGGGAGGCCAATCGGTGGATATTCTAGAAAAAATGCAGATGCATCGCAATGATCAAGAACTTTTAAAGTGGGAAGGAACGTTTAAAGAGTATTTGGAAATCTTGAAAAAACGGCCGGAAATTGCGCAAACAGCCCACTCGAGGGTATATAACATGATAAGAAACCAAGGAGTGGAAGAAGGAAAAGACGGGGATGTAAAACGTTACCCATTCTTCAGTAAACATCTTTTTGGGCTTGAAGATTCGATTGAAAAGCTGGTGGAGGAATATTTTCATTCTGCAGCAAAACGCCTCGATGTACGTAAGCGGATCCTCTTACTTATGGGGCCGGTCAGTGGCGGCAAGTCCACGATCGTCAACTTATTGAAACGTGGCTTGGAGGATTATTCCTACACAGATGAAGGTGCCGTTTACGCGATTAAAGGCTGTCCGATGCAAGAAGATCCGCTTCATTTGATCCCTTATCATTTACGAGATGAATTTTATGAAGAGTATGGAATCCGAGTGGAAGGGGCACTCTCGCCGCTTAACACAATGCGTTTGGAAGAGGAGTACGGGGGGCGGATCGAAGATGTGATGGTGGAGCGGATCTTCTTTTCTGAGGACCGCAGAACCGGTATCGGTACCTTCAGCCCGTCCGACCCAAAATCCCAGGACATCGCAGACCTTACCGGCAGTATTGATTTTTCAACGATTGCAGAATTTGGATCAGAATCCGACCCGAGAGCCTATCGTTTCGACGGGGAACTGAACAAGGCAAATCGCGGCCTGATGGAATTTCAGGAAATGTTGAAGAGTGATGAGAAATTCCTCTGGCACTTGCTTTCTCTGAGTCAAGAAGGTAATTTTAAAGCCGGTCGTTTTGCCTTAATCAGTGCCGATGAAATGATCGTTGCACATACCAATGAAGCGGAATACCGTTCTTTTATCAATAATAAGAAAAACGAAGCATTGCAATCAAGAATCATCGTAATGAACGTCCCCTATAATCTAAAAGTGACCGAAGAGGAACGCATCTATGAGAAAATGATCGCGGAAAGCGATATGAAGCACGTGCATATTGCCCCTCATGCATTACGGACCGCCGCAATTTTCTCGGTTCTAACAAGGCTAAAGGAATCACAAAATCAAGGCATTGATCTCATGAAAAAACTTCACCTTTACGATGGCGAGATCGTGGAAGGGTTTAAAGATCAAGATGTAAAAGATTTGAAAAGTGAATATCAAGATGAAGGGATGTCCGGGATTGATCCCCGTTATGTCATTAATCGTATTTCTTCCGCTATTATTCGCAAAGACGCAACATCCATCAATGCCCTTGATGTGCTAAGGTCCTTGAAAGAAGGCCTGGATCAACACGCATCGATCAGTAAAGAGGATCGCGAGCGATATAAAGATTTTATTGCCGTCGCCCGCCGGGAATATGATGAAATCGCAAAAAAAGAAGTCCAAAAAGCTTTTGTATATTCGTACGAAGAACAAGCAAAAACACTCGTCAATAATTACTTGGATAACGTCGAAGCATATTGTAACAATCATACGATTTACGATCCGATCACAGGGGACGAATTAAGTGCCGATGAAAAACTTATGCGTTCCATCGAGGAGCAAATCGGCATTTCCGAGAATGCAAAAAAAGCGTTCCGCGAGGAAATTCTCATCCGCATATCGGCTTATGCCCGCAAAGGACACAGATTCGATTACAATTCCCATGAGCGCCTTAGAGAAGCGATTCAAAAGAAATTGTTTGCAGACTTAAAAGATGTTGTTAAAATAACAACATCCGTGCAAACCCCGGATGAAGACCAATTGAAAAAAATCAACGAAGTAATCGCACGCCTTGTTGATGAACATGGGTACAATACCCATTCAGCAAATGATCTTCTTAAGTATGTCGGCAGTTTATTAAATCGCTAAAGTAATAAAAAATCGAGTGGGAGTTCTCGCTCCCCTCGATTTCTTCCTTGGCAGGAAAGAAAGTATAAAACGACTTTCTTATCCCGCATAAGCGCAACGAAGGCTTTTGCTGTCCTGGCAAAAGCCAAGTTTTCTAATTGTTCAAATGTCAATGCAGTTCATATATCCCATATTGATGCGGGTAAGGCAGGAGTGGATGAACCGGCAATAAAAATGATGGGGTCGTCACGGGAGGAATAACGACTTCCTCTTCATTATACGGGTCAAGCTGGCGAATGACGTAAGCTTCGTCCCGTTCGCCTTCGATGTCGCCCGGGAAGATGCTATAAATTCGCTCGCTGTCCGATGCGTCTTCTTCGTTTTCATTCTCCTCACCGGAATCGAACCTAAAGGTATGATTTTCGACCAGGTTGGGGGCTTGCCATTCATGATGGTCCGCGTTAATATAGAACGATTGCTTGTACCCTTCTTCCAATGTGGAGCCGCTTTGACTTTCCAATGAAGGATCGATATACAAATGATATAACCCCCCGGTTTCATAGCCGTCGCTCGGTGGAAGCACTTGAATTTGTGACGGGGAAGAGATAAGAATGACATTCTCTTGCTTTTCCATTTCGTTATCCACGATGTAAATGACATCATTGCTCACATCCCCCTCCAACACGTCTTCGTCGAATTCCAGCGTCCATGAATAACGATCGTGGACGTCCGTTGTCGGGAGCTGCTCGTAATTTTTTCCGTTTTGTTCCTCATAGAGCCGTACATTTTGAACATCTTCAGGAACGGTCGTTTTTGCCTGTGGATGGGTTTTTGTATGCAAAATGCCGCTTTGGTCATCCTTTGGAGGATAAGAGAGTGAATAAACGATGTCCCACCCATGGTCTGCTTCATAAGCATCGACGATGGAAATTTGGTATCCTGTATTTGGCTGCGGCCCCCAATCAAGTGTCACCTGCTCGCCCTCCCGTTCCATCTCTACCGCAGGAGGGGAGTCACTAGGTTGATCGTAGGATACTTGGGAATTGGTAAGCTCAGGAATGGTTAATAAATGGACAAGCAAAATAGTGATGAGCCACCACTTCATAATTTTCCCCCCAATTGGTGCCCTCTTTTATTTAGACGTAAACATAGATGCATGTGTTACATACCTATCCATATTCTTTACAAAAAACAGGAAAAATGCAAGTGAAAAGTCAAAAAGTGTGTAATGAAACGATGGTGAAATCGGTCTTGCTGAAACGCAAGCCAGATTTCGTTTGTCGTGCGAATGAATGAATGGTACATTAATAAGTGGAATGAAAATGGGGGAATAAGATGTGAACAGGATCGCAAAAGAATTATGGGATTGGGTTGTCACATTTGCCGTTGTTATTATTATCGTATTTATTGTTCGTACGTTTTTCTTTGCAAACTATATGGTTCATGGGGAGTCTATGATGCCCACAATCGAAAGCGGTGAGCGACTGATTATTAATAAAATCGGCTATGAATTCTCTGAGCCGGACCGAAACGATCTGATCGTCTTTAACGCGACCGAAGAGAGCGATTATATAAAACGAGTGATTGGGACCCCCGGAGATGAAGTGCGTTACGAGGATGACACGCTTTACATTAATGATGAAATCGTGGAAGAGCCATTTTTAGACGATGCGTATAACGGGGAACTTACGGAAGATTTCACCCTCGAGGAAATAACGCCCGAACCGGTTGTTCCGGACGATCATTTATTTGTGTTGGGGGATAATCGAAACAACAGCCAGGATAGCCGCAACATCGGGTATGTTCCATACGAAGATGTCGTCGGAGAGGCGAGTCTCAGGTATTGGCCGTTGAGTGAATTTACGTTTATTGATTAAAGACCTTAAATCGGTCTTTTTTTCTTATAAAATAATAACAATTCTAAGATTTTGCTGCATACGATGGTTATAACACGACGTGTCCGAGTCGTCGTGAAAGGGAGCGTTCTCTCGATCTAACGTTTTCAGTAGCTAGAAAATCCCGAAGGAGGGGTTTATGATGAGTAACGATCGGAAATCATCCTTTGTCATTTCTGAAGAAAATTGGTCCCTCCACAGAAAAGGGTATCAAGATCAACGCAGGCATGAAGAAAAAGTAAAGGATGCGATTCAGAAAAATTTACAGGACCTTGTTACGGATGAAAGCATCGTGATGTCTAACGGAAGAGACGTCATTCGTGTTCCCATTCGATCGTTGGATGAGTATAAAATCCGATATAGCGATGACTTGAATAAGCATGTCGGCCAAGGGAATGGGGATAGTGAAGTCGGTGACGTTGTCGCTCGCTCGGGAAAACAAAAAGGGCAAGGGGCTCAAAAAGGTACGAAGCCGGGAGACCAGGCAGGAGAAGATTACTATGAAGCGGAAGTGTCCATCTCGGATCTTGAAGAAGCGTTGTTTCAACATTTAGAACTCCCCAATTTACAGCCTAAAGAAGAGGATCATTTGGTCGTTGAAGATATTGAGTTTAACGATGTGCGTAAACAGGGGCTCATGGGGAACATCGATAAAAAAAGGACGATCCTCTCGGCATTGAAACGAAATTCGATGGAAGGTAAAACGGCTATTAATCCCATTTATCGAGATGACTTACGATTTAAAACTTGGAATGAACGGGAGAAACCTGAATCGAAAGCGATTATACTGGCCATGTTGGATACGTCCGGTTCGATGGGGAGATGGGAAAAGTACATGGCTCGCAGTTTCTTTTTCTGGATGACGCGTTTTCTGAGAACGAAGTATGAATCAGTGGAAATCGAATTTATTGCCCATCATACAGAGGCTAAAGTGGTTGATGAAGAACAGTTTTTTTCAAAAGGGGAGAGCGGGGGGACCATTTGTTCATCCGCGTATGAACTGGCGTTGGAACGGATTGAAAATCATTATGACCCACAACTATACAATATTTACCCCTTTCATATTTCCGATGGGGACAATTTAACCTCGGATAATAAGTATTGCTTGCAATTGTTGGGGAAAATCATGGAGAAAGCGAACATGTTTGGCTACGGGGAAGTAAATGCGTATAGCCGCCATTCGACGTTAATGAATGTCTTTCAGTCCATCGAAGACCCAAGGTTTCGTTATTATATCTTAAAAGAGAAAAAACACGTCTTTAATGCGTTGCAATGGTTTTTTCGAAAAGAACAGCAGGAAAACGCGCTGGTTTAATCACGGTAAAAAGCACGGGCTTCGAGGAGGCACCGTGCTTTTTTATTGCTTCTTGTTGACAATAATACCATGGGAGGGTATAGTATAAATAGAACAAAAAAGGATGTGATTCATTTGGATAAATCTTTGCATGATCAGCCAAGTAAACCAAGAACACAAGATGAAATGGAAAAACTCAATAATCGCTTAAAACGTATCGAAGGTCAAGTTCGCGGCATACAAAAAATGGTGGAAGAGGATCGCTATTGTGTCGATATTTTAGTGCAAATTAGCGCCATTCAATCTGCATTAAAAAATGTAGGTCTCTCTGTCACAGAGCGACATATCCACCATTGTGTCAGCGATGCGATTAAACAAGGGGAAGGGGAGGAAATCATCGAGGAATTAATGAGTGTATTAAAGCAGTTTTCCAAGTGAGGGGGGATTATGGTGAGTGATAAAAATCATACAACACTTGGTGTCACAGGCATGACCTGTGCTGCCTGTTCCAATCGTGTCGAAAAAGTGTTAAATAAAATGGATGGCGTAGACGCGCAAGTCAACTTAACGACAGAAAAAGCAACCGTAGACTATGATTCGGAAAAAACGTCCATCGACGATATTACGAATAAAATTGAAAACGTCGGCTACGGTGTTGTGATGGAACAAACAGAATTGGATGTTTTTGGCATGACCTGTGCTGCTTGCTCAAACCGCATTGAAAAGGTATTGAATAAGCAAGAAGGGGTCAAAGGTGCATCGGTTAATTTAACAACGGAGGCGGCTTCTGTTGAATATAACCCAGGACTCACAGATCCTCAAGCATTCATTGAGAAAATCAAACATTTGGGTTATGACGCGGCACCTAAAGCTGAAGCAGAAGAAAAGCAAACACACAAGGAAAAAGAAAACAAAAAGATGAAGACGAAATTAATCATTTCGTCCGTGTTAACGGCACCGCTTTTGGTAACGATGTTAGTCCATTTATTTAACATGAATATACCGGATATTTTCATGAATCCGTGGTTCCAGTTTGCGTTGGCAACCCCTGTTCAATTTTACATCGGCTGGCAATTTTATGTTGGTGCCTATAAGAGCCTAAAGAGTGGCGGCGCGAACATGGATGTGCTTGTTGCGTTAGGGACGAGTGCCGCTTATTTTTATAGTTTATATGAAGCATTCAGGACGATCGGTAATCCTGGATATATGCCACATTTATACTTTGAAACAAGTGCTGTCATCATTACGTTGATTTTATTCGGCAAGTATTTGGAAGCCAGCGCTAAAAACCGGACAACGCATGCACTATCCTCTTTATTAAATTTACAGGCTAAAGAAGCTCGCGTCATAAGAAATGGCGAGGAAATGATGATGCCGGTTGAAGACGTTGTTGTTGGTGACCGATTAGTCGTGAAACCGGGGGAGAAAATACCCGTCGACGGTAGGCTTGTAAAAGGGAGAACTTCGATTGATGAATCGATGATTACAGGGGAGTCCATACCGGTTGAAAAAGACGTAGACTTTAGCCTCATCGGTTCAACGATAAACAAAAATGGCGCGATTGAAATGGAAGCGACAAAAGTAGGGAAAGATACGGCCCTTGCTTCGATTGTTAAAGTTGTCGAGGATGCACAAGGATCGAAAGCGCCGATCCAACGAATGGCCGATATCGTTTCCGGGTATTTCGTCCCGATCGTTGTCGTTGTTGCCATTCTGACATTTACGGTCTGGATCACGTTCGTCCAACCCGGCCAAATGGCACCTGCTTTAGTTGCATCGATTGCAGTCCTTGTCATTGCCTGCCCGTGTGCTTTAGGACTTGCAACGCCCACATCCATTATGGTTGGCACAGGTAAGGCTGCCGAGACCGGCATTCTTTTTAAAGGTGGCGAACATCTCGAGCGTACGCATGAATTAAATGCGATTGTGCTGGATAAAACAGGTACGATCACAAAAGGAAAACCTGAAGTTACGAACTTTACAGGGGATGCGGAAGCCTTACAGTTACTCGCAAGTGCGGAAAAGGGTTCAGAGCATCCCCTTGCAGAAGCTATTCTGGCCTATGCAACAGAACAAGGTGTTGATTTAGTTGACGTCGATGATTTCAATGCGATCGCCGGACACGGGATCGAAGCCACAATTTCCGGCCAGCACATTCTTGTAGGTAATCGAAAATTAATGCAAGACACCCAAGTCGATGTTGGCGCTGCGGAACAAGCATTGGTCGATTACGAAGTCGATGGAAAAACAGCGATGTTAATGGCTGTTGACGGAACGTATCGCGGCATTGTTGCCGTTGCAGATACAATTAAAGAAACAGCGCCACAAGCCATAAGCGCGTTAAAAGAAAATGGCTTAGACGTGATCATGTTAACAGGGGATAACGAGCGAACGGCACAAGCGATTGCAAGACAGATTGGCATCGACCAAGTTATCGCCCAAGTGTTACCTGAAGAAAAAGCCGATAAAGTAAAAGACATCCAATTGGAAGGCAAAAAGGTAGCAATGGTTGGGGATGGCGTCAATGATGCGCCGGCACTCGCTGTCGCCGATATCGGCATTGCCATTGGAACGGGTACGGAAGTAGCCATTGAAGCGGCTGACGTGACGATTCTCGGCGGGGAGCTGTTGCTCATACCGAAAGCCATTAAAATCAGTCATGCGACGATTAGAAATATCCGTCAAAACCTCTTCTGGGCCTTCGGCTACAACACAGCAGGCATCCCGGTTGCAGCTGTCGGATTACTTGCACCCTGGGTCGCCGGCGCAGCAATGGCATTAAGTTCGGTAAGTGTTGTTTCCAATGCCCTGCGCTTAAAAGGGGCGAAAATATAACATTGCAAGGAGGGGAGCAGGTCATGGAGAAAACGTTAAATGTACAAGGCATGTCATGTGGGCATTGCAAAATGTCAGTGGAAGGTGCATTAAATCAATTAGATGGCGTATCAGCAGCTGAGGTGAATTTGGACGCTGGTAAAGTAGATGTTACTTTTGACGAATCAAAAGTGAATGTTGCTGCCATGAAAGAAGCTGTTGAAGATCAAGGCTACGATGTCGAAGCCTAAATATAAGATAAAAGAGCCGGTTTCAAAAAGAGAAACCGGCTCTCAATTTCATTTACTTAAGGAGATAAATAATCATGTCAAAAGAACATTGGGATAACAGTTTTTCGGATCAAGATTTTGTTTACGGTCAAAAAGAAAATGTATTTATACACGAAATGAGCAGTATCATTCCGGACCATTCAAACGTTGGTTGTTTTGCAGAAGGTGAAGGCCGGAATGCGGTTTACCTTGCCAAACTTGGCTATGACGTGACGACTTATGATCAATCAACCATTGGCCTTGAGAAAACTAAAACGTTAGCAAGTGAAAGTAACGTTGATGTAAAAACCGTTCAGATTGATTTAACGAAAGAGAAAGTGAATACTTATCAATTTGATGCAGCCATTATGGTATTTGGACACGTTCCAAAAACAGATCAACCATTCCTGATGGAAAACATGATCGATTCAGTGAAACCTGGCGGGTATGTCATTTTTGAAGTTTATTCCAAGGATCAACTCA
The DNA here is from genome assembly GCF_003336365.1 of Salicibibacter kimchii. Taxonomy (GTDB): domain Bacteria; phylum Bacillota; class Bacilli; order Bacillales; family Marinococcaceae; genus Salicibibacter; species Salicibibacter kimchii. Next base: position 3,516,907 of record NZ_CP031092.1, read on the forward strand.
AGTACCAAACAGGAGGCCCGCCCTCTCTTGACATGTTATATGACCCGTCAGAAATCCTGAATTGGATGAAAGATTACACATGTATTCATTTTTATTACGGTGAAGCGACGCGGAATGAAGGAAAAAGACATTCGGGTTTAGGCCATGTGATTCAGGCTGTTATCCAGAAATGAATATATAAAAAGGGAGATTGTTTTTCAACAACCTCCCATTTCATATTGAATTATTCATTCGTCAAGAAATCCTCGGTCGAAATGACATTGGCATACATGCCGTTGACCGCACTGACAAACGCATGATGAACTTGTTCTGCCGGAACTGTCCTTTCTTGATAAGATAACTCCCTTGATGCACATGCATCTTCAATAAGTGTCGTTTCAAAACCTAAATCAACGGCGGCCCTAACCGTGGCATCTATACACATGTGCGTCATCATGCCTAGGGCGACGACCTTGGTTACACCTTTTTCTCTCAACTTGCTTTCCAAATCAGTCTTCAAAAAACTATTAGGGAAGTTTTTTACGATCACATTTTCGTGTTCTAATGGTTGAACCGTTTTATGAATGTCAGCACCCTCTGTATTTGGAAGAAAGAAGCCTAATTCTGGACTGCCTGCAATATGCTGAACATGAAAAATATTCTCTTTATTATTTTGTCTAAACCAATCCATCACTTTAGCAGCATTAGTGGCTGCTTGATCAGGGTTGCTTAACTCCATCTTTCCATTTGGAAAATAGTCATTTTGAATATCGACAACGATTAAAGCAGTGCTCATTGTTTTCACCTCATCAAAGAATTGATTACAATAAAAATGATAACGGATTTTTTAATGTTTATCGATCCTTTGCTGAAACACTTTTATATCAAATCATTTCACGGTGAAAGGATATTATTATGGAAATTGATCAAATTGACGTTCAGATTCTCCGGTTACTAACCGAACATTCACGTATTCAATGGAGAGATTTAGGTGAGAAAATTCATATGACTGGACAAGCAGTCGGGAATCGCATAAAAAAACTGGAGGACAATGGTGTCATTAAGGTTTACTCTCTTGTCATCGATGAAATGAAACTGGGTTTTTCTTTTACAGCGTTTATCATTGTTCATATGAAAACAGCAAATCATGATGCTTTTATTCGTTTCATGAAAGATCGAAAAGAGGTCGTTGAAGCTCACCGAGTTTCCGGGGAAGGCTGTTTCCATTTAAAAGTTAAAGTTAAATTCCAAGATCAATTAAATCTTTTTCTTGATCAACTTCTAGATCATGGGAACTATAGTTTAAACCTGTCCATACAAGAGATTAAGCAACATCATCCGGTGACTGCCACATTACAATAAACTTTTGTTTCTTAACTTTGGATTAGTTTTTATTTCCTTCTCTTCCCTCTGAATGAAAGCAAGATTCGAGATACAATAGCTAATATAGGCAACTCAATGAGTGGTCCAATGACTAAGACTAATGCAATCAATGGTTGATCGGGAAAGAGTGCTATTACGATCGCCAAAGCAATAGGGGAATTACGTGCAATGATGGTTAGACTTAGACTCACTGTATCTTCATAAGAAAATTTCAATGCTTTTCCAACCGTTTGTGCCACAACAAAGTTAATGACAAAGAACAACAAGACTGGAATCAATAATAGTGAAATGACCCCTAGATTGTTCATTAAATAAGATCCTTCGGAAGTAAACATGGCTGTAATTGCTAATGCTAAAAAAATAATTTGAGCCGAAGAGAAAAAGGGAATCAGTTTATCGTTTAAAACTGTTTGCTTGTTCTTTAAAAAATAACGCGATAACTGAGCAATGGCAAATGGTAAGACTAAGACCAATACAACACTTTCGATAATGGTTGAAAGGGAAACAGATTCCATGGTACCTACAAAGATAAACAGATACACGGGTATCAATAACACTTGGAGAATTAAATTGATGGGTAATACAGAGGTCGATAAGGACATGTTGCCTTTGGCGATTTTTGTAAAAATTAAATACCAATCTGTACATGGCGTCACCATGAACATGATAAATCCTAACCATAATGCAGGATAGTCGGCGAGGAAAATAGCACCAAGGCTCCATGCCAGTAATGGCGTCCAAACAAAATTGATAATAGTACTTGTGCTTAAAAACCTTATATTTTTAAAAGCTTCTTTAAAATCTTTTAATGGGATCGCCAGAAATAACCCATACAGCATGAGTAATAAAAACGGAATGATAAAGAACGCTGCATTCTGTTCGAAAAAGGTGAACTGACCTAATAAAAGTCCGAGTCCTACAGCAGTTAAAATGATGACCGTTTGAAACTTCTCTAAAACATTCATGATCATACCCCTCCTGGAAAAGTAGAGGTACGTGCGCACGACTCACTCACTCATTGATTTCTTTCAGGATAACTGATATGGATTTTCATTACTTTGATAATCTTGACTTCGAATTCGAAATGAGGAAAGCACATTGAACAATAAACAGTGGAAGGCGATCTATGATAATGACAGTAATTATGATGGACATTTTTATTATGCTTTAGGTACAACCAAAACTGTATGCAGGCCTTCATGTACTGCTCGCACGCCTAATCCTAAAAATGTGACCATATTTAAAGATATAGATGAAGCTATCGAAAAAGGGTTTCGTCCATGTTATCGATGTAAACCCGATCAGTTGGATTGGAAGGGACATAAGAAGGAACTTGTCGCAGCAACGAAAAATTATATTGATTGTTATTATGAAGCACATCTAACATTGAATGATTTAAGCGATGTTTTGCAAAAAAACGTCTCTTATATTCAACGTGCGTTTAAAGAAGTTATGGGAATCTCACCCATTAAGTATTTACACGAGGTTCGAATTCATAAAGCGAAGCAACTGCTTCAAAATCATTCTTATTCCATCACAGAAATTGGTCTAGAAGTTGGTTACAGTGACAGCGCCCACTTTTCAACGAAATTTAAAGAATTGGAAGAGCAAACCCCGAAGGAATTTCGCAGAAAGTTTCTTGATTTATGGAAAACACAAGAATCATAATTTGACTACGAGGCCACGAACGGGGTGAAAGTGGAACCAATAACATATCCTGATTCCGTGATAATTGAACTGGAATGACCATTTTGATTAAAACACAAATTTTATGACGCTATTAATCGCTATATACAACGCAAATATTCCTGAACAATTATTAGGAATCAATGGAAACAAATATGGTGTAATTTTGGGCATGCCAAATAAACCAGCGTTTTGCCAGTTTTAAAATTCTTTCGTTCTTTCTTTTTACATGTTGGCGATTTCTCAGCCTGGGGCAAATGTGTTGTAAAGCCTACGGAACAACGGCAGCCATGGATTATGTTTATTGATTTTTAGAGCCCATTTGCCCGCGTGGAAAATCATTTTCGATGCCATGGTGATCATGGATTTGATGACAGTACGAATACGGCGCCTTTGAACCGTTTTCCGCAAAGGTTGGTCGTTGATCTTTAAACTCTCTTGACCAATGATACGTAGTAAATTATAGGCAAATAGCCCGAAGTGCAGCACTAAATCGTTTGTGTTAAATTTCCCTGAAGGCATGCGTTCCAAGTCTAGTTCCGTTTTGATTTCACTATGGAATTGTTCCATTGTGCCATGATCCTGATAAAGGGAAACAACTTCGTCCGCCGCCATATCAAGAGAAACCCAATATGTATCAAATGCAATCTCGGGAATCAATAGTGTCTGACCACTCGAATCACTGGTTCGCTCGACGACATCAAAAGCGAGAAAAACAGCGTTTTTAGCCTTATTCGGCTTTCTTTTAAGAACACCGCGATAGACCGTTTTTCCTTCTCGAGGGTTGGTCACTTCACCATGTTTTTTGGCCGTCTCAAGCCAGTCCTCCGCTGTTTCTTTCCTCGGGTTTCGTTTGATAATGAAATCGGCACTTGTAGACGTTTCCTGGCAAACGTTGATGTTATCCACACTGTCATTGCCGGAATCAAGGCGCAAAAGCAGTGGTTGGTCTGTCATCGTTTTGGCGTACGTGATGGTTTCGCGCAAAAACGCAGGGGTTTTGGCCTGGCAATGGGTCTTCCCATGACGAAGTTCAACATTCACGCCAAATCCCTCCCTGCCCAGGTAGGCGAAAATGGGCGCATAACCGTCAAATTTCTTATATGTCCAAGATACACCCTCTTTTTGGGTGTCCGAATTATCAAAAGGAGTCACATCGACGTCCAATGGGAGATATGGTTTATCATTTTCTAATGTGATAGGCGTTAGTAAATGGGCATGCTTTTGAACAAGATCAGCCGATTCCTCCAATAAAATCGGTTTCCATGTGGATGATCCCGTGTCTGCATGGATGGTTGAGATATCGTTCAAACGCTGGCGTAGCGTCGAGCACGAAGGGACTGCGTTGATATCTAGCGCATACTGGTAAAATGGTTCTTCCCGGAATTCTTCCACACACTCGAAGTCACTTTTTCCTTGGCACAACAGGCCAAGATAGGATTTAGCCACATCGCTGTTTGAAACATCCGGCGTTGTTTTCACGCCGGGAATGGGCAATTGATCAAGTCGGGTTGATAAACCTGTTTTGGACAGCAGCTGGCCAACAATGCCAAGCCCGGTGTATGGAGTCAATTTTTCTTCAATTTTGAACTTTATCATCGAATCACCTTTCGGGTGAGTATATACTATCTCCATTATACCTGATAATACAGGTTTTTTGGGTGATTTAGATGATTTCTGTCACGGAATCAGGGCCGTTTTTTAACTGTTCGAGGAGCTGTTCCGGGACTTCGGGAGCGGCGGCAGTCACCATGATTCGGTCAAAGGGTGCATTTTCTCTCCAACCGCGGCTTCCGTTTCCCCGTTTAAAGTGAATGTTTGTAAATTCCGCTTTCTGCAATTTTTCTTTTGCCCGATCATGCAAGGCTTTAATGCGTTCAATGGTGTAGACGGTGTCGGAAAACGTGGCCAGTAAAGCGGTTTGAAAACCGGAGCCCGTCCCGATTTCCAGTACTCTGGATTCAGGGGAAATGTCGAGTTCCAACGTCATCTTTAATACGAGCGTCGGCTGGGAAATGGTTTGCCCATAACCGATGGATACAGGGCTGTCCAAGGAGGCCAATTCTTTATTTTCATCGATAAAATAACTACGGGCCATTTGCTCAAAATAGCGGTTGATTTCTTTTTCTTGGTTATGCAATCTATTCACCCCTTTTCGAAATAATAAATCCATCCCTCTTCCTTTACCGTTTCTTTTTCATGCGTCGGAGGGTGTGCGAGGTTGGGCAAGGGTGAGTCGTTTACGCCGAAAGCAATGGCATAAAGGGCACAAATACAGGCATCGTAGGCGTCGGTTCCAGGTTTAATGTTGGTGGGCAAATACTGTCTGATGTTTGTATGAGCTTCCGACTTTTTAGATGCTTTAAGCAGAGCAGGATACACTTCTATTATAATTTTTTTGTCTTCTTTTCCCTGCTTTTCCATTGGATAAATTTTGAAGCCATCGCGCTTTTCCCACAACTTCGCGTGGGACATCGCGACGGTCGTATTATTCCCGATTCTATCAAAAACAGCGGATAGAGGCTTTTTCCCCAACATTTCATAGATCGCTCGGTCCGTATATCGATATGCAAGCGGATTTTGGATTTCTTTTTCAGGCTTATCGACCGGGTTTATTTCTCCGTTGATGAGTTGTTTGAATGCCTTCGGATAGCCAAGCGGGGCATCTACGCCAATAATCATGCGGCGATCATCGTCCGAATCAAGGGTATCATCGACGGAACTTATTAATTGTTGCAGCGATAGTCGTCCGCTATTCGGAATCGATATTTCTGTCGGTGCGCCCTTCCACTCAATGGTTTGTTTTGTGGAATCCCACTCACAAATAGCGACGCCATGATTACTTCCCAACCAACCTCCTACATCCCAGCCAATGCCAATAACTTTTGGTGCCATTACTTCAGAGGTTCCCTTCTTAAAAATGCAGTCATGCAATGGTTTGCGCCCCAACCGTTCATGATTTCATCCATCTCGACGGCAATGACTTCGATCCCTTCCTGCCGGAGCAATGCTGTTATGTCCGGATTACCAGCAGGGATAACGACTTTGCCCGGCTCAAGCGCCACAAAATTCAAAGCCATCGTATGTTTAATTTCTTCGATATTTGTGGCTTCGATAAGCTGAATATCACGCTCCATCAACTGTTTGGCACAATCATAGGTCACATGCCACGGGAAAATAACCATCTTGTTTTTCGCAACCATATTCATATAGCCATCCAAATGGATGCTGCCGTACGGAATTTGCGTTTTAATAATGTCGGTAACGCCAAGATTGCGTAGCTCAAATTCTACCTGCCGGATACCGTATTCGTTTGCTCTGCTCCCGGTCCCCAACACAACGGTTTTTCGGTCCAGCCACATCGCACAAGCCCCTTCAAAAATACCATCTCCATTAATCGTTGATATAATGGGTACGCCCAATTCCGTTAACGTTTGGGCGACAGCTTTTTCTTCCCCTCGCCGGAAAGGGTTTCCGGCTCTGCCCACAATAGCGCCTTCCGGTGTCATGAACATTAAGTCTCGCACGTACATGGCATTGGGCTTGTCCGTTCGCTGATGTTTGACATAATGCACGCCAATGCCATGATCACGATATATTTTCGCCAGTGCATCCTGTTGTTTTCTTGCACGGTCAGGTTGAATGGAGCCTCGGAAACGGTAATCGGCATAATTGTTTTCATGGATCTCGTTGATTTCATCGCCAGGTCTGTGCATGAGCACGGCTTTCAGCGGGGCGACTTCCGAGTCACAATACCACTGTCCCCAATGGTCAGGCATCTCTTCGGCAAACGATTTTTCAGAAGGATGCCATCGTTCTCCTTGTACGTTGACCTTCATGTCATCTCTCCTTCGACCTTCTAACGTTCTATCATTCAGCTTCGTTCTAAAAACAAATCGATGGGAGCCATTCTAAGACCAACATTAAGGCAAAGACGTAACAATGGCAACCGCTACCGGTACAAAATACAAAAATCGGCGTACAATTGTACGTACGAGGTTGGTCAATGTTATAATTGTGGCGCGTGACAGTATCTTAAAACGGAGTTGTTTATATGGAGGTCACGATTTTAACGGCAATCGCCGCGTATGTCGCGACAGCGATCGATTATCTAGTCTTATTAATCATCCTTTTTTCGCAAACAATCAAAAAAACCAACTGAAACATATCGTGATCGGTCAGTATTTAGGCACGGCGATTATCATAAGTGTTAGCCTATTGGCGGCTCTTGGCACGATTTTTATTCCGCAACAATGGATCGTCGGCTTGCTAGGGCTTGTGCCGATATATTTAGGGATGAAGATTTGGATCAAAGGTGGAGAAGAGACTGAAGAAAGTGATATCTTATCGCTGTTGTCGTCAGGTCGATTTAAACAGTTATTTATGGCCGTTACGTTTATCGTGTTAGCTTCAAGTGCCGATGACTTCGCCGTTTACGTCCCCTCTTTCACAACCTTAGATATGATCGAAATACCTGTGGTCGCGATCGTCTTTTTTATCATGGTCGGAGTTTTATGTTATGTCAGTTATCGTTTGGCAAATGTGCGGTTAATCTCGGAAAATTCGCGACCGATTTCGTTCAACTCGTTTTTAAAGAATTTTTCATGCGCTTCCCACCAATATTGGTAGCTCCTATCACCTTCACCTTCTGCAAAAGCAAACGATTCGGTTACCTCATTCATCTGAGTTACTTGAGGACTACCTGCTAATTATTTGCCAAGCTAGCTTTCATTTCTTCAACCGATTCCACCTCAAACCCAAGGTCCATCAGCATTTTATGATCTTCGGTGTCTTCTTGCCCATCTGTCGTTAAGTAGCTCCCCACAAAAATTGAATTGGCCGCATATAATCCTAATGGCTGTAAAGAACGAAGGTTTACTTCCCGACCGCCGGAGATTCGGATTTCTTTAGCGGGATTCACAAAACGGAATAACGCTAAAACTTTCAAGCAATATAAGGGATCCAATTCGTTGACGCCTTCTAATGGCGTCCCGTCAATAGCATGTAAAAAATTTACTGGAATAGAGTCCGCATTCAGGTGTTTTAAACTGTTTGCCATGTCTACAACATCCTGCCTTGTCTCCTTCATGCCCACAATCACTCCAGAGCATGGGGACATTCCCGACTCTTTTGCGGTATCAACCGTATTCACGCGATCATCATACGTGTGAGAAGTGGTAATATTTGAATGATTGCTCTTTGATGTATTGATATTATGATTGTAACGGTCAATCCCAGCTTCTTTCAGGCGCTTCGCCTGCTCAGGTTTTAAAAGTCCAAGACATGCGCACAGCTTTAATCCGTAAGTTTCTTTGATTTCTTCTACAGCTTCTACCACCTTGTCAACTTCACGGTTGGACGGCCCTCTTCCGCTCGCAACAATACAGTACGTCCCAATATTGAGATCGTGTGCCTGCTTTGCGCCTTCTAAAAGCGTCTCTTTGTCTACAAATCGATAGGCATCAACAGGCGCTTTTGACATGACCGACTGGGCACAATATCCACAGTTCTCCGGGCACAAACCAGACTTTGCGTTCATAATCATATTCAGTTTTACTTTTTTTCCATAATGGTGCTTTCGAATCTGGTAAGCAGCATGCATAAGCAATAATACTTCATCATCGGGACATTCTAAGATTGATCCTGCTTCTTCATTGGTTATTTCTCCACCGTCTAACACACGTTCAGCTAATTCCATCCAATTATTCATTTGCTACCTCCACTTGGTTTTTAAAAATTGAGATATCAATGTAATCTCGCACCATTTTTGCCATGTTTTCCTCAGTAAGTTCCTTCAGTTTTGGTGTTGCCCCGATCACTGGCACTTCACATAATTTTTCGATCATATCAATGTTGGTTTTATGAGTAATATTTGTAGGTTTATCAATTCCGTTGACGACGATACCAGTAATGCTAAGACCGATGTTTTGTGCATATTGAACAGTGAGAAACGTATGATTGATCGTGCCAAGATCAGGGCGAGCAACAACTAGAACTGGAAGCTGTAATACTTTGATAAGATGAGCGACAAGTAGATCTTCAGTTAGCGGGACTGAGATGCCGCCAGCCCCCTCCACGATGAAGAACTCATGTTTTTCTTTAATCCTCCTCCAATGATTCAGCACCTCCTCCTTCCTCACCAACTTTCCTTCCAATAACCCAGCAACATATGGAGCCAGGGGTTCCTTAAATTCAAAAGGAGTAATTTCTTCAGTGGAAAGAACTGTTTGTGACATTTTTCTCAGTAAAGCTGTATCGCTTGCCGATTCGTCACGCGAAATGCCGCTCAAAAAGGGTTTAAATACCCCCACATCGATGTTTAGCTCTTTGAGTACGGCTGCAAGCCCGCCAGATATAACAGTTTTTCCAACATCCGTATCCGTTCCCGTTACAAAAATGCCTTTCATAATGCTCTATTCAACTCTTTTCCGATGAACTGAAATAACGCTAACAGGTGTTCGATTTCACCGGAGCCGTGGTCGCTCGTAACCGTTAGCCGAATGCGGCTTTCTTCTCTCACAACTGTTGGCGGCCGGATTGCAGGTGCGTATATGCCTTGCTCTCGAAGCCGTTCTGAAAAGTTCACAGCCATTTGGGGATCTCCAATGATGACAGGAATAATCGGTGTAAGGTCTCCTTTTACGTCATAGCCCATTGTCTGTAGTTCAGTTCTAATTTTCGTAACGTTGGCCAGCAGCCGTTGTCGCTTCTTTTTGTCATGCTGAATGATTTCCAAGGCTGTATATGATGCGGCACAGCTGGCTGGCGGAATGGCTGTTTGAAAGATAAAGGTTCGAGCATGGTTTAGCAGAAAGTTTATCAAAGTCCGAGAACCCGCAACGAAACCGCCTTCAGTGCCAACTGCTTTACTTAACGTCCCAATAACGACATCGGGGCTCGCACCGTAAAATTCACTCGTTCCCCTGCCGTTTTCCCCGATCACCCCCGTTGCATGTGCATCATCCACAATCACGTAAGCATGGTAGCGATTCGCTAGCGAGAGGATTTGGTCAAGAGGCGCAATGGTGCCATCCATACTAAATACGCCATCAGTAACAATAAAACGACGCTGATATGGCCTTGAATCTTTAAGTTTTGCTTCAAGATCCCCCATATCGATATGGTTATAGATAGTCGTGTCCGCTTTTGATAACCGACAGCCATCAATGATGCTCGCATGATTTAGCTGGTCGCTCAGCAATATATCCCCTTTTTCAGGCAATGAAGACAGCACCCCAACATTGGCTAAATAGCCGTTTGAAAACAACAGGGCTGCCTCAGTTCCTTTAAAGCCTGCAATCTTCCTTTCCAGCCGCTCATGCCACTGGGTATTTCCGGTTGTAAGACGCGATCCACTGCTCCCTGCACCAAACGCATGAAGCACATCCTTCGCTGCCTGAACCAAGCGTATATCATTCGCTAACCCTAAATAATTGTTCGATGAACATACGATTTGTTTCTGGCCGTTTATGGACATTCGAGGACGGGGCGCCGTGTCCATCACTCTTAATTGGCGGTATGTGCCTGCCTCTTTCGCCTTGTTTAATCGGATATTCAGCCATTCATCAAAGCACATCACTTGTTACCTCGTCGATCGCTTCCTTCATGATCATGACCATTGCTTCTAATTCCTCCCTTTCGCTGGCAAGCGGCGGCATAAAAATGATGACATCTCCCATCGGTCTCGTTAGCATGCCAAGTTCCCGCATCTTTAACGAAACGTGATAGCCTACCCGTTTTTCAGCAGGGAACGCCAACTTCGTTTCTTTTGATTGGACAAGCTCTACCCCGCACATAAAGCCCAACTGCCTAACCTCCCCGACATGAGTGAGCGAATCCAATTCCGTCAGCAGCAGCCGAAGATCTTCGGTATTTCGGGCTACTTGTTCAATAATCCCTTCACTTTCAAATAATCTTAAATTTTCAATCGCAACGGTGCATCCCAGCTGGTTCCCCGTATAAGAATGACCATGAAAGAATGTTTTCAGTGTGGCGTAATCATCATAAAAGGCGTCGTAAATGTCCTCTGTCGTAAACGTTGCAGCAATAGGTAAATAGCCCCCGGTAATTCCTTTTCCGGCTGCCATGAGATCTGGTTGCACCTGTTCGTGCTCACAGGCGAACATCTTCCCCGTACGGCCAAACCCTGTTGCCACTTCATCAACGATCATCAATACCTCATATTTTGTACAAAGCGCTCGGACACCAGATAAAAAACCTTCCGGCATAACAATCATACCCGCAGCCCCTTGAACCATCGATTCAATGGAAAGCGCGGCTATTTCATGATGATGCTCAATAAGTATTTGTTCCAAGATCTCCAAATGTTCGTCACTGCACTGGGCATGACTTTCAGCCTCTGAGCGATACAAATAAGGAATCGGCGCCTTATAACTTTCAAACATCAAAGGACCGTATACATGATGAAAAAGTTCAATTGAACCTACACTTACAGCTCCAACCGTGTCGCCATGATAACCGTTTTGCATCGAAATAAATTTTTGTTTTTCCGTTCTACCGATATTTTTCCAATACTGGAAGGCCATCTTAAGAGCAATTTCCATAGCTTCTGCTCCACTATCGGAATAAAAAACACGCGTTAATTTTTCAGGACTTATGTTAATAAGTGTTTCGGCAAGCTCAGTTGCTGGAACATTCGTCATACCTAATAACGTTGAATGCGCAATTTTTTCAAGCTGATTTTTAATCGCCTCATCCAATTCTTTTTTTCGGTGTCCATGCACATTGAGCCAAACAGAAGAAAAACCATCATAATATTCCTTGCCATGGATATCTTTCACCTTCATACCATTTCCACTTTCAATGATCAAAGGATCACGGTCATAATCCTTCATTTGTGTAAAGGGCAACCAAAGATACCTTTTGCTTTTTTCAATTAACTCATGTGTCATACTCTGCCTCCATCGTAAGTAAATGAATCACCCGTGAATTGTAAACCATTAAATAATAACGGTTTACAATATGTTATTATTTTTATTCCCATCTGTCAATATATCAAGATGACGTAAAATAGTTTGTGTAAATGGTTTGAAACAAGAAGAGGTAGGGCATCTCAGAATTGACTAAGACCCTACCATGTCAAACAGTATATCGGATCCTCCCCCTAAGAAAAGTAGATTGTTATGGTATGATGTTAAACCCACCCTTGCCTACCGATCATTAAAATGATGAGGATCATGGAAACGATTGTAGCAAATATAACATCTTTCGATGACCATCGAACAACGCGATAGTAAGTACGGTCTCGACTCCCATCAAAACCTTTCGATTCCATGGCAATCGCCAAACGGCTAGCTTTGCGAATGGCACTGGCGAGCAAAGGGATGGCATAACGCTTCATTTGACGAATGCCCCCCAGAAGGCCACCACTCTCACCAAGTCCCCGAATACGATGGGCGAGTCTCATTTGCTGGTACTCGTTTTTGAACAACGGAATTAAACGGTAGGCTGCCATGATGCCATAACCAAAACGTGGGGACAGTTTGCCGTTTTGAATCAGGCTATGCATAAATGTCATCGGGCTTGTGGTTAAGACAAACAGGATCGACCAAGTACCAAATACGAGGCTGCGAAATCCAAGAGATATACCTGTTTCGATATTTTCCAAAGCAATAGGCAAGCCAAAAATCGAAAACAGAATCACTTCTCCTCTTTCTGCAGGAAATATAGCGTTGATCCAAACAAACGTAAAACCAAACAAAAGAAAAGGAATGCTGATAAACGCAATGAACTTTACAGGAATCCCGCCCAAGAAATGAAGCATCAATACGGAAACTACCCACAAAAGCAGGGGTGTCCAGGGATCAAAAACGAAAATCATGGTGGCAATGACAGCTAGCAACGCCAGTAATTTCAGTAATGGATTGATCTGTTGCAGAAAGTGATTGGCCGCTTGGTATTGTTCAAGCATATTGAACGCTTACCTTCTGTTGAACTTGATGCTGCCATTGGTGTAATTTGCGATCCATAGGTGTTATTAGGTTGGTTTGAGCCCGTAATGGTTGATAATGAAGGGAATGCAGAAACGTTACGGGTTCTCCCTCATATGCACAACCACCCTCTTGTAAGACAATCATCCGAGAGGCATATTGATCTACCAAACCCATATCATGTGTGATCATAAGAATCGTTTTTCCTTGTTGTTGAAGAGATTTTAACAGTTTCATCAATTGCTCGGTATTTTCGGCATCCTGGCCAAACGTAGGTTCATCAAGGATGAGGAGCTCCTGGTTACTGATAAGCATGGTGGCAACAGATAGCCGTCGTTTTTGTCCCTGGCTTAATGAAAAAGGGTTTTGGGCTCGAACATGGGCGAGGTTGAACGTCTCGAGCAGTTGATCGACATGGGATTGACGCTCGTCTTTGGACCATCCCATACGTTTTGGTCCAAAGGAGACCTCTTCATCCACTCGCTCTGTAATGAACTGACTCTCGGGATTTTGCATGACAAGTCCGATTTGGCTCATAAATTGATCATCTGGCCACGATGCCAATGAGCGATCTTTCCATTTAATAACCCCTGAGGATGGTTTTTTTACGCCGAGAAGCAATTGAGCAACGGTACTTTTCCCTGCGCCATTCGGCCCTGCAAGTGCGACAAATTCACCCCGATGGATGTGAAGGGTAAGCCCGGACAATACGAAGGGATTCTTCGATTTATGGTCATATTGATAATAGATATCTTGCATTTCAACGATCGGTTTCTCTGATTTTGGCTCTTCTTTGGCTTTTGGATACGGCATCGTGGGCTCCGGGATCCCTTCTTTTTTTAATTGCTGCTCAAGTTCAGTAGGTACAAGCGGAAAAGGATCCCATTTAATTCGGTCTTCCAATGTTATTGCGGCGCGCACCGTTTTGGGTAACCATATCCCATCGGTGAGTAATTGGTTCGCATGTTCTTGAAATAACGCCCTTGGTTTTCCTGTGTAAGCCACCTTCCCATTTTTGTTTAAAATGATGACGTCATCGATGAAATGGATCATATCATCCAGTTGATGTTCGATGAAAATCATTGTTTTATTCGCATGCTTCCCCCAGTGGTCGATCAATGCAAAAACGTCGATGGTTGCTTGAGGATCGAGGTTCGCCGTTGGCTCGTCAAGGATGAGTACTTCAGGGTCAATGGCCATCAGACATGCCAACGCGAGTTTTTGCTTCATTCCGCCGGAAAGGGCATGAATAGGCGCTTGTCTCACATGTAATAAGCCGGTATTTTGAAGGGAATCATGAATAACGGCCTCCATTTTTTCCCGAGGCACTTGCAGATTCTCCAACCCAAACGCGACTTCTTCTTCAACGGAGTACATACAAAATTGTGTCTCGGGATCTTGGAAAAGAATGCCTACCTTCCGCGACATTTCGCCTACCGTTTGATGTTGTGGATGAACATCTCCAATGGCGATTTCACCGGAGACTTCAGCGTCTAACGATTGAGGGATGATACCGTTGAGCGCCAGAGTAAGTGTACTTTTTCCTACACCACTCGGGCCGAGAATTAAAGAACGGGAGCCGGAACGAAAGAATGCTGTAATGTCTTGAACCGTCGATGTCTCGTTCGTCGGATAACGGATCGAAAGTTGCTCAGTTTGCACGCAAACCACGGTTGCTCTCCTCCCTCTGTTGTTGTAGTTTTTCACGTCCCAGTGCGAAATCATTTAATACCCCTGTTCGGGCCAGTTGATCGGCGATGCCCTTACTTAGCCAGGCAGTCAGAGCACCGCTTATAAGCATTGTACCAAGCATAATCATTAACAAGCTGGAGGAAAATTGGCTCCAGCCTGACACGAAATAGCTCGTGATAAAATTCGCAGTGGTTCCACCCATGCCGGCTAGCATAAGTATTGGAAGCCAATATCTCCGCCATAAAAATAGGGCAAGCACTACCTCGCAACCGATTCCTTGGGCAAACCCCAGCAAAAGTACAGACCCTGCACTTACCGATCCAATGAGTACTTCTGTGAATGCAGCAATCATTTCACCCATGAAGGCAACACCGGGCTTGCGAATAATATACGCACAAACAATACAAGCCATAATCCATAATCCTGATAATAATGCCCCGCCCATAGGACCTATAACGCCGGACAGAAGACCTGCAGCAAAGATCCATATAAGGTAAAGAATTCCGAAGACGATGGAAATGGCAGACATAACGATAATGTCCCGAAGTTGAAGTTTTCTTGTTGGTATCATATAACAGCTTTACCTCCTGCAAAACAAAAGCCACCCTGAGAGAATCAGAGTGGCTTTTGTCAAATAAAAAACAGACTTCATTAATCATGACATGCGAACTCCACTTCCCTACGCTGGTATGAACCAGATCAGGTTCCAAGGGTCAAAGCTAAGCTTTTCTCAGCCATTTGATGGCTCCCCTAGTGACTTTTATTTAAATGTTATATAGAAAATTTCCTAGACTAGAGCATCTTTATCGTGGCGTACCACAATCAAAATGAACAGTTTATCAGTTCCGGATGCCAAAGGGATCACAGATCTCACTGGCGGTTCGATTTCTTGTTGCATTTTATAACACTGGCCACTTTTCCTGGTTATACGACATCTCCCAGAACGAATATTCAAGTTGGCAGCTTTTAATGAAATGATCTTTCATCTGTTCTTTTTCAGGTGCACTGGCCGTTTTTGCATATGCATCCAAGCGAGCGCGGAAATCTTCAGTGACGTTCATATCACCTTCTTCGCGGCTATAAAAGTTGATCCATTCGTAGAATGGGTGCGATTTGTTTGGTTGACTTTCACTCTTTAAATAGTCCCCGATTTCATTGTACGTCCATGGACATGGGAGGAGAACAGCTAAAATTTCTCCTAATGATCCATTCTGGGCAACATCTAGCATATGGCGTGTGTAATGATGCGCGGTCGGTGCGAGCGGTTCATATTGAAGATCTTCATACTGGACACCTGCTACTTCACAAAAGTTATTATGGGGGTGAATCTCGCTATTTAAAATAAATGAAATTTGTTCGTTAAACATTCCCATGTCTTTTCGATTGTCGCACTGATGGATTGCCTGTCCATAAATTTGAATAAAAGTGTTCAAATATTCAAAGTCTTGCTTCACGTAATGAATAAGCTGTTCGGACTGTAATGACCCGTTTCCAATGCCTTGCACGAAAGGATGAGTAAAAATAGCCTGAAAAATCGGATCAGCTTCACGTCTAAGTTCTTCCGTAAATGTCATAAAATTCCCTCCATTTTTCATCACGAGAGGAGACACGCAAAAAAGCCGCCCTATGGGAATCAGAGCGACTAGTCATATGTACAGTATCAGATATGACTTGTAACTCCACTTCCCTACGCTGGTATGAACCAGATCAGGTTCCAAGGGTCAAAGCTAAGCCTTTCTCAGCCACTTAATGGCTCCCCTAGTGAATGTTATTTGACTGTAGCATACCACAATGAGTATGATCAGTCTATCTGTTCCGTAAAAGATTTTGGGATCGGAACTTTACACTTTTCCAAAAAGATATTGCGCAAATAGGGGCTATAACCTATAATAATTTTAATCATAGTTCCTACACTAATGATTCTAGGAACTTTTTATGGGAGAGGTTTTGATAAAAAAAACATTGGGAATCAGAGGAACTGATTGAACATTTTACATTTTTACCCAAAGATTTCATACTGTTGGGAAACAAAACCGAACGTATTTTGGTTTTCAGGAAACAACTGAAAAGGATCGAGTGGAAATCACTGATTGGCTTCAACAAAAAGTGTGGGATTCGCCCTTTGAGGAAGAAGGGTTAAAAAATGAAGCTATACAGGAATACCGATATCGAAAAATTGAACGCTATACGCAGAAAAGAGCAAGTGTTTTTGCAGGAAATTTACCAACGATTATCTGAAGAAACCATGAGGAAAATGGATGAGTTATTTGTTTCATGGTCTAACATGGATGACGTAGAAGAACGGAGTGGTCGTATGACGTTTCGTAAACTAACGTTGGGACGGGTAAAGCCACCTCTGGGAGTTTGTTATTCGAAATTTTTTAAAAGGAATTGAACTAAAGGAAAGAGCCAGAGACAAAAGTGTTTGATCAAATAAAAATCCAAAACATGATGGGTGTAGACCCGCGCGGAAATATTCTTCGCTTTCCTCCGTTACCACCGTTCATGGTTCGTTTTTAGGGGTAAACACTTTCGTCTTGCCCCGGTTCCTTTTGTCTAAGCTTTTTTAATCCAAAATTTCAATACGCCCTCTTCTTCTGCTTCATCAACCAACGCATGGCCACCGGATTTTGTCCAGGCAGCCAAGTCGCTTTTGGCACCTTTATCCGTTGCATGGACTTCCAAAATTTCATTTGATTCAATACCTTCGATGGCTTTTTTTGTTTTCACAATCGGCATCGGACATGCCATCCCTTTTGCATCTAATACTTTTGCTGCTTCCATCATAAGTTCCTCCTCATTTTGATAGCAATTTTTATATTCCTACAATTGACATGAGCCTGGAGCCTTACACCAGTATTTTAAGCATTTACGGCACAACGGTTTGGTCCCGTTTCCATTTCACGTTGTTCTTCGACTTCCGGGTTTATTTTTCCCATATTGGTTTGGCGGATCGTCTCGTGCTCATTTGGCTGCGGTGGCAGATTCTCGGTCACCATATCCCGGAATGATTGTTCATCTTCCACTTGCAATCCTGCGTTACGCTGATACAAGTCACCAAGCTTTGCCTGGACACTGCCGTCTTCACCCAGTTCTTCTACAGATGAATAATGGGCAGGCAATACGATCAGCTCATCAGATAGCTTCTTATAACGACTGTACAGTGTCTCACGCAAGTCACCGACCCAATCATCAGCCTTTCCGGCCAAGTCCGGACGTCCGATGGATTTCAGGAACAGAATATCTCCTGTCAGCAAATATTGATGGTCGATGATCAACGATGTGCTTCCAATGGTGTGCCCAGGGGAGTAAAGCGGCTGTACCTTAATAGTGGTATTGCCAACGGTCATATCGTGATCTTCTTTCAATGGTTTATAGTCAAACGTGACTTCACCGGCATCTTTCGGCGGTAAATGGTACGATCCCCCGGTATTTTCGGCCAGTTGACGACTACCTGAAATATGGTCAGCATGAAGATGGGTGTCGATCGTATGCTTAATGGTGACACCTTTCTCTTGAGCAAAACGTTCATAAACATCCGTCATCCGGTTGGCATCGATCACCGCTGCTTCTTGTTCAGAAACTGCCATATATGACAGACAACCCTTGCCGAGGCGCACAAATTGATAAAGGCTGCCACCTTCACTCAAGTCCGCTATTTTGACCGGCTCCAAATGTTGACTCCAAGCTTGCATTCCGCCTTCCAGATCATAAACATTTGTAAAGCCTGCTTCTTCCATCGTTTCAGCAGCCATTTTGGAAGAATTGCCTCTTGCGCAGACGACAATGACTTCCTGATTTTTGTTTATTCTTCCAGCGAGGGCATCGACGCCATCAATCAAGTTGAAGTAAGGTTCATTGATGATTTCAACGCTTTCCCCTTCTATCTTCCAATCATCAAAATCATCCGTATTCCGAACGTCAAGAATGAAAGTTTCTACCTGATTTACAATGCGACGTGCAAGTTCTTTTGTTGCTATGCTTTGGGACATACGCCATTACCTCCTTGGATTAAAATGTAAGTGACACATCAGCGTCTTTAGCAAATTCAATAAATGTTGCTGCTCCACCGACTTCAACACCATCAACAAAATGATCTTTTTCCAAATTCATCACATCCATTGTCATCTGACAGCCAATCATTTTCACGCCCATCTCATGTGCCATTTCCAACAAATCGCCAATGGCCGGTACATTAGCCTTTTCAAACCCTTCCTGAAAATGTTCCTTTCCTTCCGGAAGCGGCAGGTTCTTGTGCGCTTCCTTATGAATCGGGTTAAGTCCTTCAAATGTAAAGAAGATGCCTACCTCTTTATCAGATGCTGCCGCTGCCGTGGCAATATTGAACACTTTGTATGCATCAAACATGCCACCATTGGCTGCGATTATTGCTACGCGTGTGTTATTTTCCATTTTTTATTCCTCCAAATGAATAAATGTTTAATTGTTTTCTTCGGTCTGGCCATCCCATTCTGCTATGCTCGTCACTACATTTTTTCCATTGTAAAAACCTTTATCCGATAATTTTTGGGCTGCCAGGTCACTGCGGCTCCCCGAATAACAAACTTCACTTAATTTAATCTACTTCCAATTGTTCATTCCCCCTCGAACGTTCTTCACATTTATGAAATTGTGTTTTTGCAAAAGCTTTGATGCTTTTAAACTTCTCATGCCACTTTGACAAATGACGGCGGTTTCGATGCTAGGATTTAATTCATTGATCCGTTTTTTGAGCGTATGCAAGGGAATGTTTTTCGCCCCTCGAATGCTACGACCGGCAAATTCGTTTTCTGTACGTACATCGAGCAACTGTACTTCCTTATTTTGTCGCTTCGTTCGCAGTTCGTCCGTGTCCATTTGCTTGACGCCTATTGGGCTCATTTGCATAATGACAAAAATCATAATAACCACAAACAGAATGGCAAATACGGCGGACAATTCAATCACCTCCTTTAAATGAATAAATTGACATTGCCGTCTTCGGCATCGGCAAGGTACGCTGCCACACCGGCATAATCAATCTCTTCGCGCAACTCTTTTTCCTGTAAACCGAGCAAATCCATCGTCATCGTACACGCAACCAATTTCACGTCTTGGTCATGCGCCATATCAACTAGTTCTGAAAGAGGCAACGCTTGATGCTTTTTCATTACCTTTTTGATCAACTTTGGTCCCACACCGGCAAAATGCATTTTTGATAGTCCCATGTTCTCGGCACCCCGTGGCATCATCTTCGCAAACATTTTTTCTAAAAAACCTTTGTCGGTTTCAATGTTTTCGTTTTTTCGTAGTGCATTTAGCCCCCAGAACGTATGGAAAATCGTGACTTCATGGTCATATGCTGCTGCACCGTTAGCAATAATATAAGCGGCCATAGCTTTATCGTAATCACCACTGAACAATACAATCGTCGTCCTTTTTTGAGTCATTCCATCCTCCTCATATACCATTACCCGCAGGGGTATACTAATTGGAAAAATATTTGATAGGTAATTTATTACCTATCATTATCGACTTTTTACTAGTAAATTTACGGCTTCATCCACAAATTCTTGCGTGTCTTCTCCTTCTTCATTTGCTTTTTCGACGCACTCGATCAAATTTTCACTCACAACTAACCCCATTGTTCTGTCTATGGCTGTCCGAGATGCCGATAATTGTGTTACCACATCTCTGCAGTCTTTATTTTCTTCCATCATTTTCAATATGCCTTTAAGTTGACCTTCAATCCTTTTCACTCGATTCTTCATCTGATCATTGTATTCCACTGAGTATCACCAGCTTCTTTCATTTAATTAATTACATTTTATACCCTGAGGGGTATAATGTCAATGGTTCATTTTTAAATGGCTTTTGTACAATCATTTGAATGACATGCGCTAATCCATGATGATAATCCCCCTCGTTACGAATGGTTTCTCCGGTATAAAAGTGCTTGATTTTCCAATCATGAAAGGCTTCCAGTAATTTTATTGGGTCATAAAGCATGTCCTCGGATTTAGGTCCTCCACTATTATATGGTAGTTGATAAATGGAATACACTTCAGAAATAAAATGTCCGCCTGGCTTTAAAGCCTTCTTCACACCATCGATTGTCTTTGCTTTTAAATGTGGAGAAAAATGACCGTAAATGCATACAATTTGATCCCAATGATCAAAGGTCCATTGCGTATCATTTAAATCTACATGTTTTGTTTCTACGTGTACATCGCGTTCAAAAGCTAAACGCTCAGCTTTTCTTAACCCTTCAACCGAGAAATCCCAAGCAGTAACATTAGCTCCTAACTCTGCTAAATACACAGCATTGCGTCCTTCCCCTTCGGCAATTGCAAGTGCATTGTCATTTAGTTCGACTATTTTATGGTTTTTTTGTGCTTCTGTTAAAAAAACGTTTGGATCTTTACCGAATGCATAACGTTTATGTTGAAAACGTTCATCCCATAAATTCATATGACCACCTCGATTTATGAACAGTATACCATTACTTACCCCTAAGGGTATGAAAGCGGAAAATAACTTTCTCTTCATGAACCTGTTTTCAGGCTATAAGCAAACCATACGTCCTTCTACATTTTTTCAAGATATACACCTTCATCTTCTTTCCACTCAAAATAAAATATATCTTTATAACGAGTGATATTGTGTTTACGAAGATGATTGAGCAGCCACTCTTCACTATGCCCGGACTTTGATAGATTCTCCCAATCGACTTTTCCGTCGTTGATTAGTGTAACAGGCAGAAACACAGGCTTTAAAGGCAAATTCATAGCTGAAACCGTAGGCGTTTCATATTTGGCTTTTTTTAATATGCTCATTGTGCCATCGGCTTCGAGAATGGCATAAGCCACTTCCCTTAAGGAAAATACCTTTTCTTTTCGCATCATTTGCAGCATTTGATTCATATCGATTTTATTCTTTTTCATTTCTTGTTTTGGGTGTCCGAATTATCAAAAGGAGTCACATCGACGTCCAATGGGAGATATGGTTTATCATTTTCTAATGTGATAGGCGTTAGTAAATGGGCATGCTTTTGAACAAGATCAGCCGATTCCTCCAATAAAATCGGTTTCCATGTGGATGATCCCGTGTCTGCATGGATGGTTGAGATATCGTTCAAACGCTGGCGTAGCGTCGAGCACGAAGGGACTGCGTTGATATCTAGCGCATACTGGTAAAATGGTTCTTCCCGGAATTCTTCCACACACTCGAAGTCACTTTTTCCTTGGCACAACAGGCCAAGATAGGATTTAGCCACATCGCTGTTTGAAACATCCGGCGTTGTTTTCACGCCGGGAATGGGCAATTGATCAAGTCGGGTTGATAAACCTGTTTTGGACAGCAGCTGGCCAACAATGCCAAGCCCGGTGTATGGAGTCAATTTTTCATTGGTTTCTTCAATTTTGAACTTTATCATCGAATCACCTTTCGGGTGAGTATATACTATCTCCATTATACCTGATAATACAGGTTTTTTGGGTGATTTAGATGATTTCTGTCACGGAATCAGGCATATTGTAGGGACAGAAATAACAGGAGGGCTGTTGACTCTGAGGCGGTATCCTATCCGTCTTCAGGGTTCTTTTTATAATGAGAACCATGAGTGTATACTTCAAAGAATAATCAAATTTTAACCGCCCAGTTTTCACATAAATCACATATTTACTCGTTAGACTGGAAATAGATCAATCAAGGGAGGGCCCAAAGTGGCGGAGCGTATACTCATTGTAGATGATGAACGGAAAATGCGACAGTTGATCGTACTTTATTTGACAAAAGAAGGCTATGAACTTGATGAAGCCAGTTCCGGAATGTAGGCGATCCATAAGGCAACCGATCAAAGCTATGACGCCATCATTTTGGATATTATGATGCCGCGGACCGATGGCTGGGAGGTTTGTAAACGTCTACGTATCGCAGGGTCCCCTATAGGTATTTTGATACTCACAGCGAAAACAGAAGTAGAAGATCGGGTCAAAGGGCTGGATCTTGGCGCGGACGATTATCTCGTCAAGCCGTTCGCACCAGAGGAGCTCGTCGCACGTGTGAAAGCACTGCTCAGGCGTAAATCCAGTCTTGTAAGCGAGAAACCGGCAGAAATCACCATCGGAAGCTTGTGAGGAAGTATATAAGGAGTGGCAGCAAATGTATTGTGACAAACTCGTACAATCCGGTCATGCTCAAGAAACGGCCCAGCGTGAACAGATTCTAAAACTTCTGCAAAAATAACAGATTCAGACGACAAGGAACGTGAGATTTATGTTACAACAACACCAAGAAAAAATCGGAAAACAAAATTGGATCATTATTGCTATTTTATTAACGGGGATCTTTATAGGTTTAATTAGTGAAACGATTATGAACGTAGCCATACCAAATATAATGTCGGATTTTGATGTGAGCACAAGTACGGCTCAATGGTTAACAACGGGTTATATGCTTGTGATTGGGATATCTATTCCTGTTTCAGCTTACTTGATGGAGCGATTTACATTGAGGAAGCTTTTTTTGCCGCGACGGGGTTTTATTCGATTGGCTCATTGCTTGGCTTTGTTGCCCCGGAATTTTCTATTCTATTGACTGGAAGATTGATTCAGGCATTGGGGACGGGGATCATTCTGCCTTTAGTTATGAATGTTATTTTGACGCTCACGCCATTTAGTAAGCGTGGGGCGATAATGGGCCTTTATAGTGTCGTTCTATTATTTGCTCCGGCTATCGGACCGGTGTTCTCCGGTATTGTTATAGAACTTTCTTCATGGAGAATGATTTTCGTTATTATTATGATATTGGCCATCGCTGTCTTATTAGCTGCAATCTTAAAATTACGTAATGTCACGGAACAAAAGAACCCTAACATTGATATTTTCACGATTATATTGTCTACGATAGGATTTGGGAGCATTGTATATGGATTTACTCTTGCAGGTGAAGGTGCAGGATGGGACAGTGCATTCGTGTGGATGACACTTGCCGTCGGCGTCCTAAGTCTTGCTGTCTTTGTAAGAAGACAAACAAAACTTGTCTCTCCGATGCTTAATATGAAGCCTTTTGGATCGTCGGTATTTTCAAGATCTATGGTCATCATATTGATGATTATGATGGTACAGTTTTCGATGATGTTGATTTTACCTGTCTATTTCCAGATGGTTACGGGAATGTCTCCTTTGGGAACTGGCCTCCTTATGTTACCCGGAGGACTGGTACTTGCTTTTACATCGCTCGTTGCCGGTCGTTTATTTGATAAAGTTGGGTTTAAACCCTTAGTTTTATCAGGATTAGGTATTATGGTCATCGTTTTAAGCTTGTTTACCACGATTTCCAGTGAAACAACGATCATAACGGGCATGATCCTTTATGCTGCGTTTACTTTAGGGTTAGGGCTTAATATATCACCGGTGACGACCCTGGCATTAAACCAAGTGAGTCAACCATTGTATCCCCATGGATCAGCGATTACCAATACAATCAATCAGATTTCCGGCGCCATTGGCCCGGCTCTATATACGAGCATTATGGCGATCGTATCACAACGTTTTATTCAAGAATCCAATCTAACCGACGCAACGCTTTTAGAGATAGAAGGTATGACGCAAGGTGTTCATATGGTCTATTATGTGGCGATTGGCTTTACGGTGGTTGCGTTTATCATTGCCTTAACTTTAAAGAAGAAGGACCAATCTGGAGACCATTAAATATAGTTAAGAAATCCTGTTACCAAACTGCACCCAAAAAGTTATGACTACCCGTATGAATATAGGATCTCTCCTTGTTCACCATAAGGGGCGCTAATCGAATAGTGCGGGTCTGTATCGTATAATAGTATAAACCGTCAAATAACCCCCTTCTGACAACAGGTGGGGATTATTTGACGATTACGAAGCAAAAATTTTATACGGTGTAAAAGGCCGAGGAGAAAGATTAGGAAGGTAAGGTAATAGTAAACAGCGCTCCTTATAATCACCCATTTTATTGACTTACAGCACAAAAGGTTACCAATCCGTTACCAGTTGAGCACATCTCAAAATAAAAAGCGGATTCCAGCAATCGCTGAAACCCGCATCGAGTAGTTATTTTCATGGTCGGGATGACAGGATTTGAACCTGCGACCCCAAGCACCCCATGCTTGTGCTCTACCAAGCTGAGCTACATCCCGCCGTCCGTTCCATTGCTTATTATAGTATGGATCCTGCGTATAGGGCAAGTTTTTATTGCTTTTTAAGTTGACGTATAACCTCAAGCCCCGTTTATTCGTTCGTATGCCAATATTTACGGATAAATTCGTCCCGGCCGGATGCAACGCGATCTTCTTTATAAGCCTCCGGCTGTTTTTTGTAAAATTGCTGGTGGCTTTCTTCGGCTTCATAAAACGTTGTTGCCGGTAAAATTTCGGTAACGATCGGCATTCCGTTAAATTTTCCGCTATTTTTAATGGCCTCTTTTGACGCTTGCGCTTGATCACATTGGTCCTTATGATGATAAAAAATGGCTGTTCTATATTGCGGGCCACGATCGTGGAATTGACCGCCGTCATCGGTGGGGTCAATTTGCGGCCAATAAAGGTCCAACAATTGTTGATAAGAGAATCGCTTCGGGTCATATTTGATTTGAACGGCTTCATAATGGCCGGTATCTCCATTTTTGACACTTTCATAGGACGGATGATCGATGTGACCACCCGTGTATCCGGAACGGACGCTTATGATCCCCGGCATCTCTTCAAAAGGCTGCACCATGCACCAAAAACATCCTCCGGCAAAAGTGGCTTTTTCGTATTCCATGCCAAGCACCTCCCCCATTCATTGTTGATCTGGAAAAAATCATAACATAAAGGCGGGATGAAATCATAATACAACACCCCTTGTCTCCCGTGTTAAAATAGGAAGGTACATATTTTTTTTAAACCGCTGGAAGATGGAGGCGAAAGACTAGAAAATTCGCCAATACAAGTGAGCCTTTTATTCAGACTTTCTGCCATAGGAAAGGATTCCATTCCGGAAAGGATGTCGAGATGAAGGTGAATCGTAGACTTGAACGGAAACCTTTAAAGCGTTATCAAGCCGCTAAGCTCATTAGTGTATTACTCGTTGCCTATGCTGTTGCTATGTTTTATGGCATGTTTAAGCCGATGCCGTCGAATATCTCTTATGAAGGGCGCTGGCATGAAGGCACGGAAGCGGAAGTTTTGCTTGATATCACACACGAGCAGGATGGAGACAGGCAAGAGGATCACGAGATCTTTGCACATATTGAACAGATGATTTCGGAAGCGGAGGCGTTTATCGTGGTTGATATGTTTTTATTCAATGACGAATACGGCCCCGATATGTCATTTCCGGCTCTTGCTTCTTGGTTTAGTGATCGGTTAATTGAAAAACAGGAAGCAAGTCCCGACCTTACGATCGTCGTGACGACCGACCGCATTAACAGCTTTTATGGTTCGCGTACGCCCGATCATATTCAACGTTTGGAAGCAGCGGGCATTCGGGTTGTTTGGACGGATATGGCCCCCTTGCGCGATTCCAATGTTATTTATTCCGGTTTATGGCGTACGGTCTTTCAATGGTTTGGCACGCCAAAAGGAGGGGGCTTGCCAAGTCCGTTTGACCCCGAGGCCGAACCGGTCACGGCACGTTCGTATTTGGACGTCTTAAATTTTAAGGCGAACCATCGCAAAGTTGTCCTCAATGAAAAAGAAGCGCTCGTTACGTCAGCCAACCCCCATGATGCCAGTGCGCACCATTCCAATGCAGCCTTGTCGGTAAAAGGGGAGATTGTGAACGATTTTATTGAGAGTGAGCGAGCGGTTGTTGAAATGTCAGGGGCGGATACTACGCCTTTTGACAATATGGAGTATAATGGAGAGAAGAATGATGCCTCGGATGGGTTAGATGCAAAACTAATCACCGAAGGTGAGGTGAAGAATGAGCTATTGACTTCGATAGAGGCAGCGGAAAGCGGAGATGATATCTGGATCGGAATGTTTTATATTTCGGATCGTGATGTCATTCAAGCCTTAAAAGATGCAGCGGATCGTGGGGCAAATATTCGTCTCATTCTTGATGCCAACGACGAATCATTTGGCCATGAACGGATCGGCGTTCCCAATCGCCCGGTTGCGGAGGAACTGCAACGTTATTCTGGGCGTATGGACGTTCGTTGGTATAATACAGGCGGCGAGCAATATCATACAAAAATGTTTTACATGACGGACGGGGATACAGCGGTAGTCAATGGCGGGTCAACGAATTTTACGCGCAGAAACCTTGATGATTTTAATCTTGAATCGAATGTTATACTCAAAGCCCCCAGTGATCACGCGCTCATGGAGGACGTTGATGATTATTTTCATACGCTGTGGACCAATGATGGAAGCCATTATACCAATGATTTCAGCGAGCACGGGGAAGTAGCGATTTGGAAGCATTGGTTGTACCGCTTGCAAGAATCGACCGGGCTCTCATCTTTTTAGAACAGGGAAAGGAGATCTGAACATGTACGACACGATAGAACGATGGCGCAATGGATTACAGGATGACAGGCAATTAAGTGCCGAGCTGGAAGCGCTGATTCGAAGGGAAGACGAAGCGGCGTTGGAAGATTGTTTTTACCGTGCACTCACCTTCGGTACCGGCGGAATGCGCGGAGAGCTTGGGCCGGGACCGAACCGGATGAATCGTTACACGGTGCGAAAAGCTGCTTTAGGGTTAGCCCGTTACCTTAACGCGACTGCAGAAGCAGCCAGGGTGGTTATCGCGTTTGATTCCCGGACAAACTCCGACCTTTTTGCGACAGAGGCTGCACGCACGCTTGTAAAAGAAGGGGTAGAAGTCGATCTCTTTTCCTCGTTAAGGCCTACCCCTATGTTATCGTTTGCCGTTCGAGAACGTGAAGCTTCGGCCGGCATTATGATCACGGCGAGCCATAATCCGGCTGAATACAACGGCTTAAAAGTGTACGGCAATGACGGGGCACAATTGACACCGGAACCTGCCGAACAGTTGATCACATATGTAGAGGCGATCGAAGATGAACTAACCATCCCTATTGCAGATGAAACAGAGTTGGAAGAAGGCGGCCTTATCCATACATTGTCTCCGGAAATGGATCACCGATACAATCAGGCACTTGCCTCCGTTTTCCGGCAGCCCGAAATGGGAAAAGAACATGGAAAAGACATCCAAGTTGTATTCAGCCCGCTCCATGGCACGGCATTGGAACCGTTAAAGTGCGCATTTGAAGCGAATGGCTATACCGATGTACATATCGTCCCTGAACAAGCGACACCGGATCCCAGCTTCTCTACGGTGACGAAACCGAATCCTGAGGAGGCAGAAGCGTTTGCTTTGGCAATGGAGTTGGGAAGAAAACAGAAGGCAGACTTGTTAATCGCGACGGACCCGGACGCTGACCGTTTGGGGGTGGCGGTCCCTGATGAGCAACATGATGGGGGGTATCGACTGCTGACAGGGAATGAGACTGGTTTTCTTCTCCTTGATTATCTACTGGCACAAGATACAGAAGGTTTGCCTGTCAATGGAAAGGTGCTCAAAACAATCGTCACCTCTGAAAGTGGCCGTGCACTCGCCGATCATTACGGCGTAACATGTGAAGATACATTAACCGGATTTAAATTTATTGCAGAGAAAATGAAGCGTTTTGAAGATGGCGCGGAAGACGGAACATTCCTATTTGGATATGAAGAATCGTATGGATACTTGCTGGCCCCGTTTGTGCGTGACAAAGATGCTATACAGGCGGCTTTGGCACTGACAGAGATGACCTTATCGGAAAAGCGGAAGGGCCGTACACTTACGGAAAAATTAGCGATTCTTTACGAAAGGTTCGGTTATTACCGGGAGGAAATTGAATCAATAACGTTAAAGGGGAAAAAAGGAGTGGAACAAATAGAAGCGTTGCTTACCTCTTTACGCAAGCAGCCACCCCTATCATTTGGGGAAGGGCAAATCGTCTCCGTCATCGAAGATTATGAACGAGGCGAGGCGATCACTGTTAAGAACGGGGGGAAAACCCCAATTCATTTACCTGTTTCGAATGTGCTTAAATACAAATGTGAAGATGAGTCGTGGGTATGTGTCAGACCTTCGGGCACGGAGCCGAAAATGAAATGTTATTTCGGAGTGAAAAAACCAAACCCCTCCGCGGCCCATCAAGCACTAGCGGAACTTCGGGAAGTCGTTATGGCCGATATTAATTTGCGATTATCCAACTTTAATTGAAGGAAAGCGTCAGGTGATGGGAATGGATTGGGTGCATGAATACTTAACATTAATGGGAATTTCCGAAAAACAAGCATCTACGCCTTATTTGAAGCATTTATTAAGCGCACATCGACATGTCTTTCCTTTTGAAAACATTGGGAAACTTGTTTTTCACGATCAGGCCTATGTGACCGAAGACGTTGAACGTTTTTTGTGGCGTCATCGAATGTTTCATACAGGGGGAACGTGCATCACCCTTAACCTGCAATTTTCAAGACTATTGGAAGCCCTCGGTTTTCAAGTGTTTTTCCTTAAGCCGGGAGGGGATCATATGGCTCTGCTTATATTAGCTCCCGAAACCGGGGAGCCCCTATATGTAGACGTTGGAACGCCGATTCCGCTGTTAACCCCATTACCGTTAAATAAGCATAAACAGACCCATGTCCCTCTTTTTGCCGGCGAAAAAGTCATTTTAAAGGCCGGCGATCAGGAAGGGGAGTACACGTATATTCGTACGATTGCAGATCGAATTGTCGATCGAAAATGGGCCTTTTCCATCGACCGCCTTTATCATTTATCGGATTTTCGGGATACGATCCGCCAATCCTATCAAGCAGATGCTCAATATATGCAACAACTGCGCTGTGAAAAATGGTGTGCTCGGAAAAGGCGCATGGTGTCATTAAAAAATAAAGAGTTGACGATCCGTACGCATAACGGAGGAAAAATAAAAAGAAGCATGAAATCGCGAGAGGATTTGATGGACGTTCTCGCGAATACATTCTCCCTTCCCAAACTTCCGGTGGAAAAGGCGATGGACAAACTGGAAGAAAACGATCATTTGCCTTGGAATAAAGATCGCCATATTTCTTCTTTTTAACGTTTTTCCCGGCATCCTTATGCAAACACGAAAATCGTCCCTCTCAGCCGGCCAGAGGATCCGCTAGATTTCTAAGCCAGTCCACTCGTTCACGATCGAATGGAAAACTGCTGATTGTGTTGAATGTCAGCAACGTCCGCAATCTCCACCCGCTCCACACGTGAAAACGTATTCCCCGTTTTGACGGTTTGGATAAATTGTTCAACGTTTGTTTTTTCGCCTTCCACAGCGATTTCAACTGTGCCATCTTTACGGTTTCTTACCCAGCCGTAAAGATTTTTTTTTGCTTCTTCGTGAACAAAGCTGCGAAATCCGACGCCTTGAACAGCGCCATAAACGATTGCGTGAATGCTTGTCATCATGTGCTTCCTCCTTTGCTAGTGACCTCACTTCTGCAATACCTCTAATGAATGTTCATCAAACATGTGATGCGGACATATAGATAAAGGTAGAAACAGGAGGGGGATGGAAATGCCTGTAGGTGAGTTGCGTCAATTGGAACACAAAATTGAAGCCATCACGGAAATTGCCGAAGGATTTGGCTTGGACTTTTTTCCGATGCGTTATGAGGTTTGCCCGGCAGATATCATCTATACATTCGGAGCGTATGGCATGCCGACACGTTTTTCCCATTGGAGCTTTGGCAAACAATTTCACAAAATGAAGGTACAGTATGATTTGGGGCTGAGCAAAATTTATGAACTTGTCATTAATTCCAATCCTTGTTACGCGTTTTTGCTAAATAATAATAGTTTAATTCAGAATCAATTAATTGTTGCTCATGTTTTGGCTCACAGTGATTTCTTTAAAAATAACTATCGTTTTCGACTTACAAGGCAAGACATGGTGGAAAGCATGGGAGCTACGGCTGAACGGATTGCAGCATACGAACAAGAACACGGGAAACAAGAAGTCGAAACGTTTTTGGACGCAGTGCTCGCGGTACAAGAGCATGTGGATCCGAGTATAATTAAACGCAGGCCTGAAAAAAAACAGGAAAAAGAGGAGTCCGGTCCGGAGCCGATGCCGTACGCGGATTTATGGGAACGGGATAAGCCGACAAATCCACAAGAGAAAAAGAAAAAGCAGAAGTTTCCGGCAGAGCCTGAAAAGGATATCATGTGGTTTATTGAAGAGAACAGTTTGGAACTGGATGAGTGGCAACGGGATATCATGACGATGATGCGTGAAGAAATGCTCTATTTTTGGCCACAGATGGAAACGAAAATTATGAACGAGGGATGGGCATCGTATTGGCATGCACGCATTATGCGAGAGATGGATCTAACCTCAGCCGAAGCAATTGAATTTTCGCAATTAAATGCAAATGTCATTACTCCTTCGAAAACGTCCATCAACCCTTATTATTTAGGATTAAAAATATTTGAGGATATTGAAGAACGCTATGACAACCCGGATGAAGTGATGAAGGAAAGAGGGGTTATTCCCGGTGGAGGACGGGATAAGATCTTTGAAGTAAGAGCATTAGAGACCGATCAGTCATTTATTCGCAATTACCTTACGCAAGCGTTCGTTGAACGGGAAGATTTGTACGTATTTGCGAAGAAAGGCAACAATTATGAAGTCGTGGATAAAGATTGGACGAACATTCGTGATGAATTGGTGGCGTCGCGGGTGAATGGCGGTTTTCCTCATCTTACAGTAACCGATGGGGATTACTTGAAAGCCGGGGAACTGCTTTTGACTCATAATTATGAAGGTACAGAGCTGGACGTTGATTATTTGGAGAAAACCCTCCCTTATATTTACCAACTTTGGGGTCGCCCCGTTCATTTGGAAACCGTCATTCAAGCAAAGCCGTCCGTCTTCACATTTGACGGCCGACGTGTGCAGAGGAAAACGAAATGAAAATGGCCGGCCTTCGACGATGCCGGTGTTGAGCGTGTTGTGCACCGGCTCGTTATTATGATTTCTGAAACGGTTCGTCTCGATACAAAAAAAGGCGACCTTATCAGGCCGCTTAAAGATCAACATACACGCATCAAGAAGGGTACTAAAAGTTAGCAGGGGTCATTGCATTAAAGAACGCTTACGCCCTGTCTGATAATAATATAGCATAAACCATATGATCGTACCATTTGGAGTCTCAGAGGAATGGAGCGGTTTATCGCTCGATCCTGGTTTTTTATTTGCCATATATCACGCTGAATATTCTTTTAGTTATATTGCATGATCACTTGATGATAAACGGTGAACGGTTTCATCGAGCATCAGCTGAGGTTTGAATTGATGAACATTCGCCACATATTTGGTCGGAATAACGGTGAGGCTTTTATTGTATTTTTCTACAGCATAGTTATACGATTGGCTGGCAGTCTCCAACAATGTAAGCGTCGTATTCAAGTCTTCACTTATTTCCACAAGTTCAGGGTCATTTAGATCCTCGTCAGCATCGATTTGTTCGAATAAAAACGTAATGCGGTCGTTGAGAATACCGAAAGCATGCAATTGGTCTCCGCGTTCATTTGCCGGGTCTTGCATATCTTCCATGACTTTTTCAAGAGATTCTGTCGTTCCGGCTGGTAATTTTCCATACTGGTCAAGGGTGGCTAAAAAGTCGTTCGTGGATCGCTCCACACGTGAAAGCAAGTGCATAATCCGCTGCCATCGTGTTTCCATACGGGTAACAAATTTTAAAAGCACTGAATAGCCGACAACCCATATGAGCAAAGTGGCGACTATTACTATGCCAAGTATTATTGCAAATCCCAAGACAAGGGATCCTCCCTTCTCTTCAAGTTGCTTGTACAAGTATAATTGTCCATAAACCAAGTATATCATATAAATTTCTTGATCTCAGTGGTTAATATGTATGTTTTCCCCAAATCCTCTAGAACTAACATTATTATTGCAGGTAAACATACAGGTTTTTTCCAACTCATTTGCCAATCAATGGTGGACGGATGTCCTTACTTATAGTAGGCTATCTGTAAGCGATTACAATCGGTTTCTTTGTAATATTGTCCAACCGATTGAGCGCTTGCTCGGCTTGCATTGCGCATTATAAAGGAGGGAATCATGAACTTTCAATTAACGAAGGAACAGCAAATGATTCGTGATACGGTGCGGGATTTCGCAGAAGTGGAAATCGCACCTAAAGCTGAAGAAATTGATCGTAGTGCTCGCTTTCCTGAAGAAATATTTAAAAAAATGGGATCATTAGGGATCATGGGTATTCCCGTTGCCGAAACATATGGTGGTGCAGGGGCAGACACCATTTCTTATGCATTGGCAGTGGAAGAGGTCGGCAAAGCCTGTGGCGGTACGGGGCTTAGTTACGCCGCGTCGGTTTCACTCGGAGCAGGGCCATTGGATTCATTCGGATCGGAAGGTCAAAAACAAGAATATTTGGTGCCGATCGCAAAAGGGGATGCTTTAGGCGCCTTCGGTCTTACCGAACCGAATGCAGGCTCTGACGCAGGAGGCACGAAAACGACGGCTGAAAAAAAAGAAAGCCGCTATGTGATTAATGGTGAGAAATGTTGGATTACCAATGCTTCCTATGCAAAAGCAGTCATCATTACCGCTGTGAGCGGAAAGAAAGAAAACGGAAAAAATATCGTTTCTGCGTTTATCGTGCCGAAGGGGGCACAGGGGTTTCAGGTTACAACCCCGTATGAAAAAATGGGCGTTCGTGGCTCGAATACGACAGAGTTAGTCTTAACCGATGTAGAAATCCCGGAAGAGAATGTGCTGGGCGACCCGGAAAAAGGGTTCGGACAGTTCCTCCATACGCTGGATGGTGGACGTATTTCTATTGGCGCACTCGCTTTGGGGATTGCGGAAGGGGCTTACCAAAAAGCACTTGCCTATTCTAAAGAACGAAAACAATTCGGTCATAAAATAAGCGAGTTTCAAGCGATTCAATTTAAGCTCGCGGATATGGCGATGGAAATCGACCTGGCAAGGACGATGGTTCATAAAGCCGCCTGGTTAAAAGATCAGAAAAAAGCCTTTAAAAAAGAAGCGGCTTTTGCCAAATTATTTGCATCGGAAATGGCAACAAGGGTGTGCAACCAAGCGTTGCAAATCCATGGTGGCTCCGGATATATGCGTGAATTCGGAATTGAGCGAATGTTAAGGGACACGAAGTTGATGGAAATCGGAGAAGGTACATCGGAAATCCAGCGTATGGTTATATCGAGAGAAATCGGTTGTCCTTAATTGTAGGGGGAACACAGATGTTTACAAAGGTATTAGTCGCCAACCGGGGCGAAATCGCTTGTCGAATTATTCAAAGTTGTCAATTGCTCGGAATTAAGGCGGTCGCGATTTATTCAGAGGCCGATCGTGACGCCCTGCATGTCCACCTTGCAGAGGAAGCTTATGAAGTAGGCCCTGCAAGGGTTTTTGAAAGCTATTTGAATATCGATAAAATTTTAGCTGTTGCAAAAGAGGCAAAAGTAAATGCTATTCATCCGGGGTATGGGTTTCTATCTGAAAACCCCGATTTTGCCACGCGCTGTCATGAGGAGGGGATCGTTTTTGTCGGTCCTTCTCCGGAGACGATGATGCTCATGGGGGATAAAGTTTCGGCGCGCAATCATATGAAAAAGGCAGGCGTGCCTGTTATCCCGGGTTCGGTTGAACCGATCGCGAGTGTAGACGAAGCTGTTACGTTTGCGGAAGAACAAGGCTATCCCGTTATGCTCAAAGCGGCTGCCGGCGGCGGAGGCATAGGGATGGAAAAAGCAGGAGATAAAGAACAGCTTAAAAAAGCATTTCAAAGCAACCAAAGAAGAGCGATGAACTATTTCAGTTCGGGTTCGCTTTATATAGAAAAAGCATTGGAATCTCCTCGCCATATTGAAGTGCAAATCATCGGGGACCGGGGAGGGAATGTCATCCATCTCGGAGAGAGGGATTGCTCTATTCAACGGCGCCATCAAAAAGTAATCGAGGAAGCACCCGCGCTTGATCTATCGGAAGGTCTGTTGCAACGCTTGAGAAAAGCTGCCATTCAGGCAGCAAAATCCTTGCAATATGAAAATGCCGGCACGCTTGAATTTCTTGTCGAAAATGATGACTTTTATTTTTTGGAAATGAACACTCGTTTGCAAGTGGAGCATCCGGTTACGGAAGAAGTCACAGGGGTTGATATCGTACGGGAGCAGTTGAACGTAGCTGCCGGTGAGGCCCTTGGCATCGACCAATCGCGAGTGCAAATGCAAGGCCACGCGATCGAAACGCGCATCTACGCGGAAGATCCCAAAACATTTTTCCCTTCGCCGGGTACAATTGATGTATTTGACATTCCCGAGGGTGAATGCATCCGTCTTGATACCGGCGTCCAGAGTGGCACGGAAGTGACACCGCATTACGATCCTTTGCTCGCGAAGTTGATCGTCAGTGGAAAAAGCCGGGAAGACACGATCGAAAAATTGCAGGAAACGTTAAAGGGATGTAACATACAAGGACTGAAAACAAATATTCCTTTTCTACGCGAAGTTACCAATCACCCCGATTATACAGCCGGGAAGATCACAATTAATTTTGTAAATGATCATTTTTAAGAAAAGCGAGGAAATGTAAAATGGCAAAGATTGAAGCAAGTATGGCAGGGAATTTATGGAAAGTATTGAAACAAAAAGGGGATACGGTCAAGGCAGGTGAAGAGGTCGCGATTCTTGAATCCATGAAAATGGAAATCCCCGTTGAGGCAGAAACCGCCGGTGAGGTTAAAGCCGTTATGAAAGCAGAAGGCGAGTTTGTCGATGAAGGAGAAGCCTTATTTGAAATTGAATAACGGGGGATATTTTTCATGGATGAACTAATTCGCTCAGAAAAACCGGGACGTGGAATCGTGCTGCTGAGGCTTAATCGTCCGGATGCTGCCAATGCATTATCGCGTCCCTTGCTTGAAGCGTTGCAAACGCAATTGCTGACAATCAAAGAAGACAAAGATACGCGCGTCGTTGTGCTTGCGGCCGAGGGCAACCGTGTTTTTAGCGCGGGGGCTGATTTAAAAGAACGGGCCGGAATGAGCGAAGACGAAGTGTTCGCAGCGGTAGGCAATATTAAAGCTTCGGTAAATGAAGTAGCGGCTATGCCGCAACCAATCATTGCAGCATTGAACGGCAGTGCCCTCGGCGGAGGCCTTGAACTCGCGCTCGCTTGCGATATACGCATCGGAGCAATTGAAAGCAAATACGGCTTGCCGGAAACGACGCTCGCGATTGTCCCCGGTGCCGGAGGTACCCAACGGCTAGCGCGATTAATTGGGCCGGGCAAAGCGAAAACATTGATATACAGCGGTCGTTTGCTAAGCGGCAAAGAAGCAGAGGCGTATGGAGTACTGGAATACAGTGCGCCGCTTGAAGCGGTGGAAGATGAAGCGCTCGCGCTGGCAAATACAATCGCCGGTAACGGACCGATTGCCTTGCGGCAAGCAAAAAAAGCCATCGATGAAGGCTTGGAAACCCAATTATCTACAGGATTGGAGATCGAAACGGCTGCATATGAAAAAACCGTGCCGACCACCGATCGTTTAGAAGGGATTCGGGCTTTTAAGGAGAAGCGATCACCTATTTATAAAGGTGAGTGATGGAGGTAACAGTCAATGACAGAACGTAATTATAGGAACATTGCTGAGGAAATCGAAAAAGGCGGGCCTGAGCGTTATCACAAGAGCAATGAGGATAAAGGCAAGCGTTTTGTGAGAGAGCGTTTGCGTATGCTTTTGGATGAAGATGCGTACATCCTTGAAGACGGGAAATTCGCAAATGTACAAGCCGGCGATTTACCGGCGGATGGCGTGATTACTGGCATAGGCACGATTCAGGGACAACAAGTATGTTTTATGGCCAATGATTCCACCGTTAAAGCCGGCTCCTGGGGCGCCCGCACCGTTGAAAAAATCATCCGTATCCAAGAACAGGCCGAAAATCTTCGCTGTCCGATGTTTTACCTTGTTGATTCAGCAGGGGCACGCATTACGGATCAAGTCGAAATGTTTCCCGGGCGGCGTGGCGCAGGACGAATTTTCCATAATCAGGTAAATCTATCCGGACAGATTCCGCAAGTCTGCCTGTTGTTCGGCCCTTCGGCTGCCGGCGGCGCCTATATTCCGGCGTTTTGCGATGTTGTCATCATGGTGGAGGAAAACGCATCCATGTATTTAGGCTCTCCGCGCATGGCGGAAATGGTGATTGGCGAGAAGGTCAGTTTGGAGGAGATGGGTGGTGCAGAAATGCATTGTCGCGTTTCCGGGTGCGGGGACGTTCTTGCCGTTGATGAACCCGATGCTATCGAAAAAGCGCGTCAATACATCACTTATTTTCCTGAAAACTACCGTGAAAGAACGAAAAAAGTGAAAGCGAAAGCGCCGGTTACCGGAGACAAAAATTTGGCGGAGTTGATTCCGGAAAATCAAAATGCCCCTTTTGATATGTATAAACTCATTGAACAATTGATCGATGAAGACAGTTTTTTTGAAATGAAGCGTTTATTTGCACCGGAATTAATTACGGGGTTTGCCCGGATGAATGGGGAAGTGGCAGGGATCATCGCCAATCAGCCAAAAGCAAAGGGCGGGGTTCTCTTTCACGATTCCGCAGACAAAGCGGCACGATTCATAAATCTTTGTGATGCCTTTAATATTCCGTTGCTGTTCCTTGCAGACGTGCCCGGCTTTATGATCGGCACGAAAGTTGAGCGAGCTGGTATCATTCGTCACGGGGCCAAAATGATTTCAGCGATGTCGAGCGCAACAGTGCCGAAAATATCTGTCATCGTTCGGAAAGCTTATGGAGCCGGCTTATACGCGATGGCTGGGCCTGCCTTCGAGCCCGATTATTGCGTGGCACTTCCGACCGCGCAAATCGCTGTCATGGGACCGGAAGCAGCGGTGAATGCGGTCTATGCAAACAAGATCGCCAAGCTGCCTGAAGAAGAAAGGAGCGCATACATTTCAGAGAAACGCAAAGAGTATCAAGAAAACATTGATATTTATCGTTTGGGCTCCGAACTTGTTGTCGATGATATCGTGGAACCTGATCAATTAAGACAGACAATCGCTTCGAGATTTCAAGCATATACCAAGAAGCAAATGCTGCCCCCGGACAAAAAGCATAGCGTTGATCCGGTTTAATGAAAAACAACGAGTGATCAAACAACTGTATGATTTTTAACGCGTAAAAACAGAGTTGGGGCGACGACAAGGAGCAAATCATTTCTTTTTGTTACTGGATGAACTTACTAATTGAAATAAAGGATAGAGTGCCGATTTCGTTACAAACTATGGGTACCAAGCAAGGGAGGTGAGATAAGATGGCAAGCAATAATTCAAACCAACTTGTTGTACCTGGCGTTGATCAGGCACTCGATCAAATGAAGTATGAAATTGCACAAGAGTTCAATGTGCAGCTTGGTGGTGAATCCACATCCCGTTCTAACGGCTCTGTAGGTGGGGAAATCACTAAGCGTTTGGTTCAGATGGCCGAGCAACAAATGAACGGCTATCAACGATAACAAAAATGTATACAGATGACTAAAAGGCAGCTTCGGCTGCCTTTTTTATACTTCAAGTATGTTTAACTATGGTAAAGGATTAAAGGATAAGTGAAATGATGACTTCTGTCCTAAGGAATTGGCGACAAGCCAGGTTTTTCTAAAGGTGAGAAGGAAGAAATCGGTTCTTTTCTCCGATTTCTTCTAACCAGGCTTCCGAAACAAGATGCAGGTGGTGTCTTTTTTATGGTTGGCCAGGGTGGTGGTCTTCGTATATATGGTACAGCATTAAGTCGTGTACTTCCATTTCCACCATGTCCAAATCTCCTTCAGGCGGGTTCTTTTTCCAGTCAATCGCTCCATCCTGTGCATATATCCCCATACAATGTTTCCCTTTATAAAAAAACGAAATTCTCCATTCTTTTCTAATCCAATTATCTTTCAGTGTTTTGAATTGAAAATGTGTAAGCAAACAGGTGCCTCCTCCGACTCTTCATAACGTTTTCCTATATGGTATCATGTTTGTAGGAAGCTTGTCTTAAAGTAATTGCTCAAAAATCCGAAAACGTCTCGGCGCTTACGAACGTGAGTCAAGTGTCGGGAGCAAGCTGAAAAGAAATTCCATTTACTTATGATACGAGGAGTCTTGTCATGAACGGCTGGTTGCTTTTAGTATTGACCGCTTTATTGGCGGCCGTTATTGGGTTTATAACGAATGTAATTGCGGTTGCTATGCTTTTTCATCCGCGAAAACCCATTTTTATTGGTTCGTGGCGATTGCCGTTTACACCGGGATTAATCCCTAAGCGTCATGTTGACATTGCGGATCATCTGGGAAGAATTGTGATGGAACACTTGTTAACGGTAGAAGGGTTGCAAGGGCGATTAACCGAACGACGATTTCAAAACGAGGTAAATATATGGGTGAAGGAGGGAGTAAAAAAATGGTTGGCTAACGAAGAACGCTCTCTCCAAGAAATAGCAGAACATTATCGTTTATGGTCATCGCCCGATCAAAAAGTGGAAAAACGCATGAAGAATATCATATCCCACCGTATGGATACCTATTGGGAAGAAACGCAATCGCAGACGATCGAGGAAATCATTCCCGATGATTGGAACCAAAAAGGGAAAGATTTCCTCCCGGAGGTTGCTCACTGGATCTTAGAGCGGTTGCGTGTTTATCTCTATTCGAAAGAGGGGAAAGCACAAGTACAATCGATCATACAGTCATTTATTCGGCGGCGTGGTTCCATCGTTCAAGTGTTGGACTCGTTCGTGCGAACGGAAAAGATGGTCGAGCGCGTGTACCCTGAAGTTGTAGATGCTTTGACCTCCCGGGATATTGAAAACTGGTTACTAAAAAAACTACGTGAAGAGTATGATAAAGTTTTACAGAAAAAAGGAAGCGACTTTGTTTCCGGGAAAACAGTGGAGCAGTGTTATTCGGAGCTCACCGATTTCATAATGAAGCAAATCCCCATCGAAGAAGTATTTCACAAACCGGTAAAAGAATGGGCCGAAAAAATCGACTTTATCTACGTAGACCAAATTTCCGATACGGTCATTCAACAGGCCGGCGGTTTTTTGGAAGTGAATATGAGCGGCATTTTGGAATCGCTACGTCTCGACACCATTGTAAGTGAGCAAGTGAAAGCATTTCCGTTGGACCGCTTGGAAGAAATTGTCGTGAACATTTCCAATCGGGAATTACGGATGATTAAATTTTTAGGAGGAATTTTGGGAGGAATCATCGGGATTGTCCAAGGGTTGTTGATTTTGATTCTTCTATAGTTTATCCAGGTGGAAGGTTCATTTTATGAAATATGGGTTTGTACTGTTATTTGAAGAACAGGCATGTTATCCTCGAAAAGGTGTAACGTAAGGAAGAAACGGCAAGGATGAATAAAAAGGAGGAAAATCATGGTTGAAAATTTACATGATAAAGCACACGAATTAGCAACAGCATTAAGGGAAAGCGATGAATTTCAGGCTTTGCAGGCCCTGCACGAAGAAGTGGAGGAAGATGATGTTGCGAGCCGTATGCTCTCGAATTTCCGCAAAGTTCAATTAGACTTACAGGATAAGCAAATGCAAGGAGAGCAACCCACGGAGGAAGAAATTAGCCAAGCCCAAAAGCAATTTGAAATGGTGCAACAACATGAAGTGATTTCCCGGCTAATGGAAGAAGAGCAGCGAATGAGCACAGTTATTGGCGACATGAATAAAATTATTACAGAACCGTTGGAATCGCTGTATGGCACGCCAGAAGATGATCAAAACCAGTAATCGAAAAAATTGAGAGCCGATCGCTCTCAATTTTTTTATCGTAATTCCAACTTCCAAAGGTTAGTTATTTTCGTACATCACATTATTTTGTCTTCATTCTTTCCCCTTTTGAGGAAAACGGCACCTATCGTTCAAGATTCGGCCGCAACCTAGATTTCAGATCGTTACCTCGCCTTTCACGATCGGGAATGAGGTGCCACGGGGGAATGTTTTTAGAAAATTTTCTGACACCTGCCCCTAGTAGTGTACAGTCGTTGAAATCCCCGCTCATATCCTGACTCCATGGCCGTATAATTAATCGCCACCCGTCAGCAGGGGCCTCAAACGTACCTAGCCAAGCCGAGTTTCTCGAAAACCAGCGCCTAAAGGGCGGGATTTGGCTTTGCTCGGTCATTGCAAGTCAAGTTTTCCCGTCAAATAGCTAAACCAAAGCTAAACGGCTCTACAGTTCTAAATTCCCTCATTCGGACATAGTTTTTATTAATAAGGCAAGGAGTACGAACAGGAGGGATGATGTTGAACTATCGGCTATTGGCCCTGTCTGTCGACGGAGCCATTTTAAAAGACAACAGCCGGTTATCAAGAACAACAAAGGAAGCAATTGAATTCGTCCGGAATAAAGGGGTATATGTAACACTCGTTACCCATCGCTCCTATCAGCAAGCGAATAAAATTGCGAAAGCGTTGAGAATGGAACACGAAATGATTTGCTACGGAGGATCCCTGATCGCCGGACGGGCGGATAAGCCGCTTTATGCCCAACGAATGCCGGTGGAAATGGCTCGGGATATAACTTTTGAATTGGAACGGTTTGGATGCCAAATTATTGTCGAACATGAAAATTTTGAGTTGACAAATCGCCTGCACCAGCCGCAAAATTTGCTCGGGAGAATGACGGTAAGCGTAAGTGAATCTTTATTTTATCCGCAGACAGTTGTTGAACATATAAGCGACCATATCGATTTGCATCGCATAGCACCTTTGCGGATGAAAGTTGATTTTGACCGCAACGAGGAAAAAGAAGCTGCCATTGAGCATCTGCGCAGCATTATCCCGGGATTAAACATTGTGGAACAAGAAGGGGACATTCCTTCCGTTCATTTGAAACTGAACGAAGCAAACAAATCAGAGACGTTGCTATATCTTGGTCTTGAACTTGGCATTCATCCCGAGGAAATGGTTGCGGTAGCCGCAAAGGAAGAAGATGAAGAAATGTTGAATGCTGTCGGTCTGGGTGTGGCCATGGGACAGTCATCGCTTCAGCTGCGGAAAAGCGCAGATTGGGTGACAAGATCAAATGATCAGGATGGTCTTGCCTATATGATTAAAGAAGTGTTCAGAAAACAAATGAACGTATCGAAGCAACATCTCTAAAAATAAACGATTGCCCTCTCATTTCGAACGAGAGGGCAACTACATTTCGGTTAACGGTAAAATAACAATAATTTTCCGGAACGCACGAGACGGTGCGTGGTTTTCATATACGATTCTTCCTCTAATCGTTTACGGCCGTGCTCAATGGCTTCCTGGTCTGTATCGAACGTATACGATTCATTGAGCAAGGCTTCCCCAGTTTTATCAAATACAGTTAAGGCATAATCCATATCGGTCCCTCCCTCCGCTTCTACCCTGATTTTATCAGAGGGCTATCCTATTTGAAAGGCTTTTCATATATCAACGCACTAGTGCAGAAGGGTTGACATAGGTGATCACTTGGCAAAGAACGCCGATCGGGGGTATGATGAAAGGTCCAATGAACCCCGAAATGGCATGAAACACTGAGTAGAGGTACAATGAAGGGTCCAATGAACCTCAAAACGCAAAGAACGCCGATCGATGTAAATGACAATGTTGCATCGGGCTGTCGCTTGTTCATTCTTAAAGCAATACAGTCAAATGATGATTTCCAACCCCGTAGTGCCCGTAGTGACACCATTATTTGAAAAAAGAAGCCGTATAATGGCGTTGGACGATCAGCAAATACTTTTCGTGAGAGACCGCCATGCACTAGTGCAACATACCAAAAATTCTTTCCCTATGCGTTCAAGTGGACAAAACATTTATATATCAGCCTGTCGCTTTGTCCTCATCTAATCGTTTTTCCGGGAGTTTTGCCCTATACAAACGTTTTAAGCACGTGTCCTAAAATATCGCAGCGTTTTCGACGGACAAACGATACGTGCGATGCTCTGGGGCTGATCTAGCCGTGTACTTCGTCGTTCAACCTTCAAAAATGCTGGTATGTCTCACGATGATTTGATCCAAGAAGCATACAGAACAAAGAAAGGCATCGAGGGGATTTCAAGACAGCAAAGATTAAACCGAGGAAAAACAGTGGCAAAGGTGTGAGAAAAGAAGTCTAATGAACAGAAGGTCTGTTACGTTCCGATGCTTACTTCGACTCCCTAGCACCTCTGTGCTCTCTTTTTATGCCGATGTCGCCCTTCCTTCGGCATTTTCGCTGCTCTTCGCTCTCCTTTCATGCCGATGCCCGTATTGCAATCCAGTTTCAGCGTTATGTTGAGGAGAGAACGCGTGTTCAAACTTCACATTCATTTCGATTACTCAGCCTTTTTTTCAAGGACCGCGAGTAGGAGTGAATTACTGAAACACACCACTGACTGCACTTGTAGAAAGCGCTATGTATTGCTAGTATGGCAACGAGGTGAGTGCATGGCTTTGCGAATGGAGAACGTTACGAAAAGATTTGGAACTAAAACAGCGGTCGATCAATTAACTTTACATATAGACTCCGGTGAAATGTTTGGAATGTTAGGGGCAAACGGGGCTGGAAAAACAACGACTTTTCGCATGATGATCGGCTTGTTTGACCCCGATGACGGCGAAGTTTCCTGGAATGAAGTCCCTCCCCAATCCTTGAATGCGCGCACGATTGGGTATTTGCCGGAAGAGAGGGGGTTATATCCGAAACTGAAAGTGATGGAGCAGATGATCTATCTTGGCCGGTTGCGCGGGCTCTCCAAGCAAGATGCCATTACAGAAGTGGATGCCTGGTTGGAACGTTTTCGCATTCCCCATTATCGGAAAGCCAAAGTGGAAAACCTTTCAAAAGGAAATCAACAAAAAATACAGTTCATCGCCGCCGTCTTGCATCGTCCGCAGCTCTTGATCCTGGACGAACCT
Organism: Salicibibacter kimchii; assembly: GCF_003336365.1. Taxonomy (GTDB): domain Bacteria; phylum Bacillota; class Bacilli; order Bacillales; family Marinococcaceae; genus Salicibibacter; species Salicibibacter kimchii. Next base: position 3,560,598 of record NZ_CP031092.1, read on the forward strand.
TTCAGCGGTTTAGACCCCATTAACGTTGATGTGTTGAAAAAGGCTGTAGGAAAGCTCAAAAATGAAGGGACAACTATTATTTTCTCGAGTCACGATATGAAGCATGTGGAGTCCCTTTGTGAAAATCTTTGTATTATGAATGAAGGCAAGCCGGTGGTTCATGGAAAATTAAGTGACATTAAACGTACATATAAAAAACGAAAACTCCATATTCGCGCGGATGTTCCACTGTCGTTTTTGGAGGACGTCGATGGTGTGCTTCAAATGAGCGTTGGCGCCGATGAGACGACGATCGCCATTCGTGATGAAACGGTAGCCAAAAACATCTTTGCCCGGCTTCAGGATATCGGGCATGTGCGCTATTTTTCCGTGGAAGAGCCAACTCTGCACGACATTTTCATTGAGAAGGTGGGCCGAACGTATGCGTAAAATGTTAATCGTGCTCGCCCATACCTATTGGACAAAAATTAAATCGAAAACGTTTCTGTTTACGACATTGATGATGGCTGCATTTATGCTCGTGTTTTTAAATTTGAACAATATCATCCAGTTTTTTGACGGAGATGCATCAGAGCAAACATACGCGGTGCTCATTATTGATGAAAGCGACGAACTGTATGGAGCATTGGCAGAAGAAATAGAGGGTGGAAGCGGCCAAATTATGGTAGAGGAGGCCTCGCCAGAAGAGGAAGAAGCTACGGAAAAAGCCGTGATGGAAGGGCAATATGACGCTTATTTGCAAGTGGACGGGCAGGTGGAAGATATGGAAGGCCATTTTTACGCGCCAACAATCAACGAAACGTATCTTCCTTCTCAACTTCAATCCGCCTTGCAGAACGTAAGAGAAAACCAGATTGCAGCTGCTTTGCAAATCGAAGAGAAAGAACTGGACGCGTTAAATGAACCCGTGCCATTTGGACAAACAGCGTTGGATGATACCGCGCGTTCGGAGGCGGAATTAGACCAGGCGCGTTTACTTGTGAATATTTTGCTGTTTGTCATCTATTTTTCTGTCCTTTTTCTCGGAAATATGATCGCGTCAGAAGTTGCCACCGAAAAATCATCAAGAGTAATGGAACTTTTAATCTCAAGCGCTTCTCCCGTTCAACAGATGTTTGGGAAGATCATCGGCGTCGGTTTGATCGGACTTACGCAATATATGTTGATTTTTATGGTCGCGGTCGTATCGTTTGCCCAATTCGTCGGGACAGGTTCGACTCCGGAAGCCGGCGAGTTAATGGAGCAACAAGATCTTTTTGCGACGGACGGCCCGGTTTTTTCATTGGAACTTTTTCTGTTTGCTTTTTTGTTTTTTATCCTCGGCTATTTGCTGTACGCGACCCTTGCAGCTATGCTTGGTTCCATCGTTACACGAATTGAAGACGTAGGCCAGGCGGTAGGGCCGATGAATATGCTCGTTATCTTGGCGCTCATGATCTCTGTTTTTAGCATGGGGAACCCGGGTGCAACGATTGTAACCATCACCTCTTATATTCCGTTTTTCACGCCAATGATTATGTTTTTGCGCATAGGAATGGGGGAAGCGGCAATCTGGGAAGTGTTACTATCGGCAGGAATTATGATCGTTACAATTGTGCTGTTAACGGTTATCGCCGCGAAAGTTTACCGCGGCGGTGTGCTGTTGTATAACCAGACCCGGATGTGGAGGAGTTTGAAACAGGCGATTGTGCTATCAAGAAAAACATCCTAATCATCGGTTGAGATGACGTTAAATTGGATAAGATGGAAAGAACAGAAAGCCAAGAAGCAAGAAATATATGATACAATGCAGCAACATATGAATGATAAAAGGGGGGGGCCGGAAAGATGATGCTTGAATTTGTGACAGATATGAACTGGATTTACGTGATGATGATGCTGTCCAGCCTCGCGGTTATTGGTTTTCACAGCCATCTTCGTTATGTATCCCCGATGCAGTTGATGACCAGGCAGTGGCAACAAGGTCAGAAAAAACATGTGAATTTTTTTCTTTCTCAAACGCCCGTCCCGGCTGCTCCCCGTGTACTACAAAAAATCCCGGCGTTTAATGATCGAAGCCATGATGATGACGATGAAGAATCCGATCCTCCTTGATCAAACGTGTGTTATTCCAATCTAAGGAGGATCTTTGTTGAGGAAAAAGCATATCGCTGGATTATTCGTCATCGTAATGATCGGTGCCTTGGTTTCCGGTTGCGGGATGGATCGTGCCCCTATTACGTCGGAAAGCGAGGGCATCTGGGATCATTTTTTCGTTTTTCCGTTGTCCTGGTTAATTTTACAAGCCGCAGACATATTGCAAGGGAGCTATGGGTTGGCGATTATAGTCATGACAGTCGCCATCAGGCTTTTGTTACTCCCGTTGTTTTTAAAACAGCATAAAAGCAGTAGAGCGATGCAAAAACTTCGTCCCGAGATCGAGCAGTTAAGAACGCAATATGATATGAAAAATCCCGAAGAACAAAGAAAGATGCAGCAAGAAATGATGAGCCTTTACCAAAAAAGCGGGGTAAACCCGATTGCGGGCTGTTTGCCGATGTTTATCCAAATGCCGATATTGATGGCTTTTTATTTCGCGATTGTTCGCACGGAAGAAATCGCGACACACAGTTTTCTATGGATGGGCCTTGGCAATCCTGATCCATACATGATCATGCCTTTGCTTGCCGGTCTTGCCATGTTTGTGCAAATGCAATTAAGCACTCGTAACATGCCTACGGAAGTAGCCGGCCAAATGAAAATCATGCTTTATATCATGCCGGTCATGATTGTAGGTGCAGGATTCGCCCTGCCTGCCGCATTGTCGCTCTACTGGTTTACAGGCAGCCTCTTCATGATGGTCCAGACGTGGCTGATCCATCGCAATGAACGAAAAACGGAGCGTTCCGACCAAACCGTAAGCGAAGCTGACTAGAAAAAGGACCCTGGCCTGGGGTCTTTTTTCTTTTGCACTATCCAACCTCTCACCTCTCACATCTCGCCTCCAAATTGAATACGTTATGTTGTAAAGGAGGTAGGCGATTATCATGCAACGTAACGAGCAAATGTACCAACATTGTCTTCAACATATCGGGAGACACGTAAAGGCGGATATGGCGGATCAGCAAAGTTTTTATGGTTTCGTGGAAAACGTCGACGCAGAAAATGTATACTTGATTATGTTGGAAAGTGATGGTGGAGGCCATGGATTTGACAATTATTCCGGGAGCTACGGTCATGGTTCCGGGCACCAAGCATACGGAACTCAACAACTCGGCCACCATCCCGGGAACGACCACTATTACACCCACGGTCAACAGCAAGCGTATGGCCCTCCACACGGGCACCAACACCACGGATACGGTCACCAAGACGGACACTGGGGCCAACCTCAAATGGATCAACGCGTATTCGGCGGGTATGGATACGGTTACCCGGGTTACGGATACGGAGGATATGGCGCCCCTGGTTTTCGTTGGCGCAGATTGGCATTGCCGCTAGCTGGTTTGGCCGCAATATCCCTCTTGTTTTAATCAATCACAAGACCTCATCCATCACGGATGGGGTTTTTCTTATGAACTTTCCCACCTCCCACCTCTCATCTCTAAAATGGTTGGCATGAAAGCAAATGATTGATAATATAAAGTAAACCTACCTCTATGATGCACACGTTTGACTTGCAATGAATAACTGAAAAGAAATGAGTGATGATTGATGAGTTATACGATTTATCTCGTTGAAGATGAAGAGAACTTGTCAGAGGCACTACGGGCATATATGGTAAAAGAAGGCTGGACGGTAAAACTGTTTCAGGATGGCGATAAGGCGCAGGAATCTGTAGAGGAAAGGCCACATCTATGGGTGCTTGATATTATGTTGCCGGGAACAGATGGTTATCAAATTTTGAAAACCATTCGCGAAGTCCAGGGGGATATTCCGGTTATTTTTATATCAGCCAGAGACCAGGATTTGGATCGGGTGCTGGGATTGGAGATGGGGAGCGATGATTACATATCCAAGCCGTTCTTACCGCAAGAACTGATTATACGTGTCAAGAAATTGTTAACTCGTGTCTATGGGTCCGAATCCGATGAAAACAAGACCGTTGACTTAAATGATTATACGATCGATTCGGAGGCCCGAACGGTCATTGATGAACAAAATGACAGACAAGTCGTTGATTTGACGACAAAAGAGATGGACTTGATTTTGTTATTGACGCTCCAAGTAGGCAAAGCTCTTTCCCGTGAGGATATTATCGAGGAAGTATGGGGGGAAAATTATTATGGCTCTGAACGTGCCGTCGACGATGTTGTTCGGAGGGTACGTAAAAAAATGCCTCGCATCCACCTTGAAACGTTATACGGGTATGGGTATAGGATTCTATCGTCATGATACGAATGAATCTTACTCGGAGAATATGGTTATCTTTTCTTTCTTTGCTCGTTTTAGTTGGTTTGTCGATGATCATTATTTATCCGATATCGATTCAAGGTACACTTACGGAAGAAACCTATCGCATCATTGAACAACAGCAAAGGCAATTGGTCAATCCATTCAGTGAGCAATTTTCTCCGCCGGATCCGGATGATGCGCTCATTGACCCATCTTCACGGGCGGTGGGCCATATCTTTTTTGCCGATCAAGTGGCTGCTCCGGGCGTCGGAGATGAAGTGCCGGAGGAATTGGAAGAAGCCTATCAGGAAATGTTTGAACGAGCGCTTGCGCAAGAATCGGAAACCGGCCGCTACGAGTTTACTTATCAGGATTCCACGGTCTTTTATATTGTGACACGTATCGACGCGAGTGAAGACGGAGAAGTGGAGGAAGCCTATTATATTTCCTTTATGTGGGATGCCTATCGTGATTCGATGGTGAACCAGCTTTGGGAAAACCTTGTTTATTTAATGTTGATCACTTCAGCGTTAAGTTTGCTTCCGGTGATGTGGCTCACTCGTTATCTTCGAAAGCCTTTGCGCTTGCTTGGGAATCATTTTGAGCAAATTGCAAAGCGGAACTGGAAAGAGCCTTTTCATTGGGAGGGCGATGAGGACTTCCAAAAACTATCGGATCAGTTTGAGCTCATGCGTCAGAATCTAATTCGATACGACAGCGCCCAAAAAACGTTTATGCAACACGCATCTCATGAACTAAAAACACCGATCACGGTCGTGAAGACTTACGCGCAATCAGTGAAAGACGGCGTACTTCCGAAAAATACGGTGGAAGAATCGATGGATGTCATTCTACAGGAATCGGATCGCATGGATAAACGGGTGAAAGATATGCTCTATTTTACAAAGTTAGGGAACTTAAAGAAAGATACGATTAACCTTGAAGCATTATCCTTTGGGGCGTTAGCCTATGAATTAGAAGAACGTTACCGATTGCAAAGGGATGACCTTGATTTCATCGTGGAAGGTGCGGCCATTCGCTTTCAAGGAGACCCTGATCATATCCAAATTCTCTTGGAGAATCTCATTGAAAATGCATTACGCTATGCAAAAAGTACCATTTGGATTCGTGCCGAAGAAGCGGATCAATACGTAACGTTGATCGTTGAAAATGACGGGAAAGCCATTAGTGAAGAAGATATGGAAACGATGTTTGAACCTTTTCGAAAAGGAAATAAAGGTCAATTCGGACTAGGGCTCGCGATTGTCAAGCAAATTACCGAATTGCATCGTGGTCACCATGGCGTGTTTAACGTAAATGGGCGAGTATCCTTTCAAATGACCTTGCCACGCAGAACCTAAAGGGAGGAGAGAAGGGCGAGCATAATTCAGGAATTGTTTGCCCGTCAAAATGATGGAAAAAGGAATTTATTACACGAAAGCCGGCGATAAAATTGATCGCCATTTGCTCATTCGTCAAGCGACTCGAGGAATAGCCAGTAACGGAAAACCGTTTCTAACGTTGCGATTATCGGATAATAGCGGTGATATTGAGGCAAAATTATGGGGGGTCAGACCGGAAGATGAACGCACGTATACCGGAAAAACGATCGTGTATGTGCAGGGAGAAGTCTTTGATTATCGCGGGCGTTTGCAGTTAAAAATTGCCCGGATACGACCGGTAAATGATCAAGAGCAAATAAAGATGGAGGATCTCGTTCCGACAGCCCCTATGGAAAAACTGGATATGCTCGAACGCGTCAATGAGTTTGTTTTTGATATCGGGAACGCAAAAATCCAACGTATGACACGTTTTTTGATTAAAAAGTACCAATATGCATTTTTGGACGTGCCGGCAGCCACGAGAAATCACCATGAGTTTATGTCTGGCCTTGCCTATCACGTCGTGTGTATGCTCCAAATCGCCCAATCGGTTGTGCAATTGTATCCCAGCTTAAACAAAGATTTGCTTTATGCCGGCATCATTTTACATGATCTCGGCAAAGTGCGGGAATTATCCGGACCAATTGACACGGAATATACGACGGAGGGCAAACTGATCGGACATATCTCCTTGATGGCTGCAGAAATCCGGCAAACAGCCTCTGAGTTGAACATTGAAGGGGAAGAACCGATGTTGCTTGAACACCTCATTTTAAGTCACCACGGAAAAGGGGAGTGGGGAAGTCCGAAGTCTCCACTTTTACGAGAGGCGGAGATCCTGCACTATATCGATAATCTTGATGCAAAACTGAATATGATGGATCGGGCCTTGGGAAAAACCGAAGCGGGTCATTTCACAGAGCGTATTCCCGCTTTGGAAAATCGCTCATTTTACAAGCCGAAAAATATGTAAAGAAGCATACAAGCCCTTCCGTCCTCATAAAGTAGAATAAGAGGAATCGCGGAAGGGGTGGTTGATTTGCAAGAAAGGTCCAAACGCATGCTGCTAACGCTTGTGATTATTTTTCTGGGCCTCGCGGTGCTGCAAAGGTTTACTTCGAATGCAGCGATAACGACAATTCCGTGGTGGGTAACGGTTGTAATTTTGGCCGCGATCGTTTCCGGATATATGTGGATTCGGACAAGTCTTGAAGACAGAAAGGCAGAAGCGGAATGGATTGAACAAGAAGGGCGTGTCTATATTCGCCGAATGGAGCATGAGCGTCAGCAACGGGCTAGTGCTACGAATCAAGAACAGTAAGAAGCACCTCCAATCATTTAGGAGGTGCTTCTCTTATTACATGGCCATTGCCCCGGGCTCTTCGAGCCAATCTTCATAGTTGCTGTCTGTAATTTCGATATCGGCATTTTCCATAAGTTCTTGGACGACTTCTTCCGGCGATTTAGACTGTTCCTGTGTCAGGCTTGACTCTATTTCTTCTTCAAGCTCTTCATACGTTTCATTGCGGTCCAGCACTTCGATGATGTGATATCCCATTTGTGACTCCACGGGATCGCTGATCTCTCCTACATCCAATTCAAATGCAGCCTCAGCGAAATTTTCATCCATTTGGTGTCCTTCTTGAGGGAACGATCCAACATTCCCGCCTTCCGGAACACTTGCCGTATCCTGGGAATATTCTTCGACCGCGTCTTCAAAGCTTGTCCCATCTTCAAGTTCGCTTAAAACTTCTTCGGCCGTTTCCTCATCTTCGACGAGAATATGTCTGACTTCCACTTCGGTCAGTGCTTCTTCATTTTCTTCGTAATAGTCTTCTTTATCTTCTTCTGTAATGTCTACCTCCGCGGTGGACAGCTCCTGGATCACGACTTGGGGGAGCAAAAAGTCTTCTTTCAGTTCATCGATGGAATCAACCGGGATTTGCAACTGCATTTGCAGCATCTCCAGTAGTTGTTCGTCATCTTCGACGCCCATCTGTTCACGCATGTCCTCGAGTTCCGAATCTACTTCTTCTTCCCCGATATCAAGTTCTTCTGCCTGTTGCCTCAGGATCGTGTCTTGGATCATTTGGTTGAACAGCTGAGGGCCAAATTCATTTTTTAGTTCATTCGTAAGCGCTTCTTCCGTTAATGAAGTTCCGTCGATATTGGCAATTTCCTCACCGGAATCGTTATCTGCATTTCCATCATCATTGCATGCAGTTAAGGCAATAGCCCCTGTGATGCAGGCTGCCAGGGCAATTTTTCTTTTTTTCAATTTTTGTACACTCCCTATTCGTCTTAAACGTACTCATGTTAGAGGCTCCATGGATGAAGGACAGGTTTACCATACCACAAAAAGATCGTGAGAAAAAACAATTTTGTGGGCGGAACGCCCAATCGACTCGACTTCTTCCTACATAAGATAACTCAGGAATGGGAGGAGGTGGCATCATGTCAGCCGGCTATGGATATGGCGGTGGCTTTGCGCTCATCGTTGTCCTGTTTATCTTGCTAATCATTGTAGGTGCCTCTTGGTTCTAAATTAAAAAAAGGAGGAATTGACCATGGGATACGGTTACGGCGGAGGTTTCGCGCTCCTAGTCGTACTATTCATCTTGCTTATTATCATCGGAGCTTCCTGGGGAGGCTACGGTGGTTGGTAAGCACGCACAGGGAATAGCTCCTTAGTTGTTAATGGGTTGGTGCCCTGGGCGCCAACCCATTATGATTTAAATCACTAAAAGCCTTACATATGTAGAAACGAGAAGAATTAAAATGAGCACATTGATGGTTGTAAATACATTAGGGATTTTTTCTTCCGTCATTTCTTTTTGCAAGACAAGTGAATTTGTCATTGTGTTAATGATGACTAAATATAAGGCCGCGAAAAATATAAATAGGAATATGGACATGCCGGAACCTCCAATTACCTCCAAGATACATCACTTGGCTTTACTTTAACAAACATTAGGGAAAAATGATAGCAGGAACCTATGAAAGCTGTATCCATCGTGTGATATGCTGAGAACATCTCGTTTTGCAAAGGATGGATCGAATGAACTGGAAGATGGCTTTTTTCATTCTCATAGGGATCAACACCGCCGTTATCGCAAGCTTCTGGTTACTCCTTTCACCGATCGGTTCGGATTCAGCGCCTGAGAAAATACCGGAGGGAGAGATGCCTTCTCAACAGGAAGAAGTGTTCTTCACGGCGGAGACTTCGGTGGATCAGATTCGTTCCTATATGCATTCGGAAACGGGGGAGGCCATTGATATCCATATGGAAGATGGAGAAATCATATTCACTGGCACGTATACGTTTTTTGGCATGGACGTTGATCTTAATCTTCATTTGGTCCCAACGGTAGCGGAGAGCGGAAATTTGCGTCTCGAAGAGAACGGTATTGCCATTGGTCCCCTCAATGTCCCATCATCAGCCGTGCTGAGGGCTGTAAGCGAACAGGCAGACCTCCCTCAATTTGTTCACGTATATCCTCAAGAGGGGGTCATCGATGTTCATCTGAATGATATTGATATCGGTGATAATCTTTACTTGCGCATCGCCGCCTCCGGAGTGGAAGATGGGTTGATTCCGCTTGAAGGTGTATACGATGATACGTGAAAAAAGGCAGCGTCTTTGAAGTATTTTAAGATGGTAAAGTAGCTATCCCCGTTTTGAGAACAAAAGTTTTGCATAGCACGTTACAGAAAAACGGGAGCTGTGATTGAAATGACCGAAAAGACCCCACCGGGGTAAAGAGGTCAGATCCATACTTTCCTCTCTTTTGAAAACATCCCTACACGTTTTTGGATACGGTGTAGGGACGGGAGGCGTTACGCTCCTTTTATTGATGTTTTTTTTGAAAAGCAACCATAAAATCGCGAAGGGCTTCACAAGATTCAAGGGGGACGGCGTTATATATAGAAGCGCGGCATCCTCCCACGGATCGGTGTCCGTTTAAACCACTGAACCCTTTGTTTTTTGCCCCTTCAAGGAAACGTTCTGTCAACTCCTCGGTCGGGAGCGTAAAGGTGACGTTCATATTGGAACGGCTGGATGGGTGCGCATGGCCGCGATAAAACCCATCGCTTTCATCAATCGCATCGTACAAGCGTCCGGCTTTCTCCCGATTGCGGGCGTCCATCGCTTGCAATCCACCGTTTGCCTCGATCCATTGCAACGTGTTTTTCAACATGTATACGGCGAAAGTCGGAGGTGTATTGTAGAGGGATGTTTTTTCAGCATGGGTGCGGTAACGCAAGATCGCGGGAACGTCACCGGCGATGGCTGCTGTCTTTTCAAGCAATGTTTTCGAAATGATCACGAGCGTGACCCCGGAAGGTCCGATATTTTTTTGGGCTCCCGCGTAAATGAGATCAAAATTTTCAACGGGAAGCGGGCGGCTGAATATATCGCTTGACATATCAGCGATAACGGGAGCTTCCCATTCGGACACCCTTGTGAAATCTTGCCATGCTGTTCCGTAGATCGTGTTGTTGGACGTCAAGTGAATATAGGCATCGGTTGCATCAGTCCTAATCGTATCAAAATCGGGCACCCGCGAATAATGATTATCTTTTCCACTCGCGCCACTATAGGTTTCACCTAAATGATCTGCTTCTTTTTTTGCCTTTTCCGACCAGGATCCTGTTAATATGTAATTAGCTTTTTTTCCCTGCGCCAATAGATTATAAGGGACCATGGCAAATTGGAGGCTCGCGCCTCCCTGTAAAAGCAAAATATCATAGGCATCGCTGATTCCGAGCAGCCGTTTGGCCGTTGCGATGGCTTCATAATGGACGGTTTCGTAGCTTTCTCCGCGATGGCTGTGCTCCATAATCGACATGCCGGTTCCGTTATAATCTTCGAGCTCGGCAGCCGCCTTCCGGAGAACCTCTGCCGGAAGAGCGGCCGGACCGGCATTAAAGTTGTGCATTCTGTTTGTCATTTTTGAACCTCCTGGGTAAACAGCATCCGTTCTTGCAGCGACGGATTTCCTCCGCTCCGATGCTTACTCTATGTTTGCTTGAACGGCTTGCGCGTAGGATTTTAAATCTTCATCCGAATATTTGTCACTGTTATCGCCCCAATTGTAAAGGACTTCTTGGCCGTAACGGGGAATGAAATGCAAATGATAGTGAAAGATCGTTTGATCCGCTTTTTGCCCGTTGTTATTCGCAATATTTAATCCTTCGAATTCAAATGTTTTCTTTAATGCGCGGGCAATTTTCGGTGCTTTTGTGAACAACTTCGCGGCTGTTTCTTCTTGTAACTCGAAAATATCAGCCTGATGGTCTTTTGGGATTAACAACGTGTGGCCTTCAGTTACTTGACTTAGATCTAAAAAAGCAACAACGTCATCGTCTTCATAAATTTTGTTCGATGGGATGTCCCCCGATACAATTTTACAAAAGATGCAATCGGATGGTGCAGACATGGCAACGTCCTCCTTTTAGAAATGGGATTACTATCTATGGTACCAAACGATCCCGTCGTTGCCCACTCTGTTTTTTCAACCTTTCCATAATAGACATTTCCAATTTGTAAGAACAGAAGGTACAATAGAAGACAGAAGAAGACGTTGCAAGGGGGACCGTAAATGACATCACTGCTTAACGTTGAAGCCTTGACCGGGGGGTACAGCCCGACGAAGCCGGTCATTCAAGGCGTTTCTTTTCAAATAAAGGCCGGAGAGGTCGTTGCGTTAATTGGGCTGAACGGAGCCGGGAAAAGTACGACAATTAAGCATATTTTAGGATTGTTGGAGCCCCAGGGCGGCCGCATTGAAATCCGGGGACAAACAATGGAGGACGACATAGACCGGTATAGAAAAACGATGGGCTATATTCCGGAGACACCTATCCTTTACGAAGAACTTACGCTTTGGGAACATCTTCGCTTGACCGCGATGGCTTATGGCATCGAGGACGACACGTGGAAAAATCGCGCGGAGATGTTAATTGAAACATTTCGAATGAAAAAAATGGCCCATTGGTTTCCGAGCCACTTTTCTAAGGGAATGCGGCAAAAGGTGATGGTGATGTGCGCGTTTCTCGTTGAACCGAAGCTATATGTCGTCGATGAACCATTTGTAGGCTTGGATCCGGTAGGCATTCAGTCGTTGTTGGAACAAATGATGATGATGAAGGAAAACGGGGCCGGCATTCTGATGAGCACCCATATTCTCACCACGGCGGAAAAACATTGCGATCGTTTTATTTTGTTACATGATGGCCACGTCTATATGCAAGGAACGATGGAAGAATTGAGGCAGCAAGCCGGGATGCCGGAAGCGGATTTGGACACGCTCTACATTGAAATGACGAAGGAGTCATCCGTATGAGTCCGGTAGATCTATGGCGTGAACGTGCACAAGATTATTGGAGCGTAGCCATTCGTTACATACGTTTAATGGCAAATAGCGGCTTGATGGTGGCAACCTATGGAACGCTGTTGATTATCGGCCTTTATTACCAATCATTCCTGGATTGGCTTCCCGCCGATTTCCCTGTCTTGCAAATCCTCACGGTACTGTTTGCTTTTTTGCTTACACGCAGCCCGGTGCGTACGTTCGTAAAAGAAGGCGATCTTGTTTTCCTGCTTCCGTTCGAAGCCCACATGGCCCCTTATATACGCAGGTCATTGCTGTATAGCTGGGTGTTTCAAAGCGCGGTTATCTTTTTTCTTTTGTTTTTATTGGCGCCTCTTTATATAGAGCGGATGCCGGGCGATACAATGGCTTTGTCGATTATTATGGGCGCGCTGATTTTGGGAAAATTATGGAACGTTTTAGCTGAATGGGGAGAACTCCGCCAACAGTTTTCTGTCTCTCATTGGCGCCATCGCTGGCTTCGTTTCGTCGTTAATCTTGTATTGGTCTTTTTTCTGTTGCAAACCGATTGGGGATTCGCGGTTGCTACGGCGATGATTATGATGGTTGTTTTCGTCGTGTACTATCGGCAAATGTATGCCAACCATTTTCTGAAGTGGGAAACGTTGCTTCAGCAAGAACATCGGCGATTGAACGCTTTTTACCGATTTGCCAATGCCTTTACCGATGTGCGGCATATCAAATCACCGGTACATAGACGCCGTTGGTTGGCCAATCAATTTGATCGTGTGAATCATCGCAAGGCAAATACGTATATATATTTATACGGGAAAACATTTGCCCGCTCCGGAGATTATTTCGGTGTTTTTATTCGATTGTGCCTTGTGGGCGGACTATTGATTTATGCTTCGCCGGAAGCCTGGGAATGGTTAGTCGTTGTCATTGTCGGGTTGTTTATTTATATGACGGGTGCGCAGTTGGTCCCCCTGTATGCGCACCATGACATTTTATTATGGCCCTTCATTTATCCCGTGCCCAACAGCACTCGAAGACGCGCGCTTCAATCTCTTCTTCGGGGCCTCTTGCTCGTGCAAACCCTTTGGTTCACGGTAGTCGCGGCCTTAACACCGCTACCGGTAATCATCGCGGTGCTCACGGCACTGGCAGGGGCAGCGGTCAGTTTCTATTTCACGGAGTTTAGACTGAATAAAATCGTCGAGAAAAATCCCGATGGTAAGCGCCCGTAAAACTCCCATTTCAAACCCGTAGTGGAGTTAACGGCGACTAACACCCCGATTGGTTCAACTAGCCATAAGAGGAAAGCCTCTTTGATGGAAGTTTCACTGTAAGTGTAAAGGAGGAGAACTTTATTTCTGATTCCTATGAAATGACGGCAAAAGTACAAATGAACGAATGGCGAAGAAAAATGTCCAAAAATCCGTCGCTGACAAAGACATGGACGAAAGGGTTTCAAAATAAAATCAATCAACGAATTCCCGATCGAGTGCATCAAACGGTAGCATCGGCAGTTCGAAGCATGATCGAAACGACCCTTACCGGTTCTGACTATGTAACGGCAACGGAACCGCTGAAAGAGGGGACGCTAAAAGATCGGGAAGAACAATTGGAAGAAACGATTCGTAAGTATAAGCGGACAGCAAGTATTGAAGGAGCGGGTACGGGTTTTGGTGGTATTTTTTTGAGTATGACAGACTTCCCGCTTCTTTTAGCGATCAAAATGCGTTTTTTATTCACGGCCGCGCATCTCTACGGATTTGACCCCGTAAAAATGGAAGAACGCCTGTTTTTGTTGCAAATCTTCCAGATGGCGTTTTCAGGAAATAAAAACAAACAGGAGACTCTCGTACGTATGGACGATTGGGAAGGGTTTACGAGTGATTTTCCAGGAGAGTTGACAGCGGATGAAGCAATGGATTGGGTCGCGTTTCAATTGGAATATCGTGATTTTATCGACGTGCCGAAAACATTGCAGCTGATCCCTGGCTTTGGGGCAATTGTCGGGGCAACGATTAATTATCATTTTCTTGATCTATTGGGGGAAGCGGCAAAAAATTGCTATCGGATCCGTTGGTTTCGTCAATAACCCACGACGAAAGTCGCGGGCTGGAAAAACCCCTTATTGACTAGCTTAAGCCTTCATTGGCTACGTTGTTTGTGTTACGACACCCCGGAGTGCCTGCTCTAGCTCCTTGCCCTGTCGTGTGTGATTAAAAGTTCTGATGGGTAGATTCACGATTGCTAAAGGCGGCAAACGTAAAAACAAGGCAGAGAAAGTCGTCAAAGGATTCCGGGTATTTGATAAGGTACAATTTAGCGGTAAAGATTGCTTTATCTTTGGCCTACGAGCATCTGGTTCTTTTGATTTGAGGTTGTTAGGTGGTACTCGAGCCCATAAGAGTGCGAATGACAAAAAATTGACAGTCGTTGAAAGAGCAAGTATATTATTAACGCAGGTTCAAAAAGGAGAAGAGAAGTGCAGGCTCTCTCCTCTCATAACTGTCACCAGTCTCCGACGGCCCTAATACGAAGAACAAACAACCCGGTCGAGGGATGAATATCGGCCGGGTTGTTTGTATTAATTATAGGCGAGCACAGCTTTACCGAGTGTTTTGGCGGCAATGAGCATGGCCCGTTCATCAAAGTCAAATTTAGGGTGATGATGGGGATAATTTTCCTCGCGATCGGGAAAGGCAGCACCGGTGAAGAAAAATGTCCCTTTCTTTTTCTTCAGATATGCGCTGAAGTCTTCCGCAGCCATAATTGGCTCCCGTTTATCCACGCGTTCCACACCAGGAACCGTTGAAGCTATCGAAGCAAGGTAGTCGTTCGTCGCTTCATCGTTAATGACAGGCGCGTACCCGTGCTCGTATTTGAAGTCCGCTTTTGCTCCCATTGTTTTAGCTGTACCGGTGACGATGTCGGTAAGTTCCTGTTCAATTTGGGCTCGAATATCCTCCTTGAACGTTCGAACGGTACCTACGAGAGAAGCAGTGCCTGCAATCACGTTATAAGGATTTTCGGCAACAAAATTTCCGATGGAAATGACAGCAGACTCCAGAGGATCGACACGCCGGGAAACTAACGTTTGAATGGTGTTCACCATTTGGGATCCAATGACAATTGCATCTTTTCCCGTGTGGGGAGCAGCGCCGTGGCCACTCACGCCCTCGATATCGATATAAAATTGATCGGTGGCAGCCATAAACGGCCCACTGCGTTGTTGGATCGTCCATAGAGGATCAACGGCCCAAAGGTGGGTGCCGAAAATAACATCGATCCCATCGAGGCACCCATCTGCAATCATCGGTTCAGCGCCTCCGGGGGCGTGCTCCTCGGCATGTTGATGAATGAAAACAACCGTGCCTTTCAGGCTTTCCGCTTGTTCACTCAAAGCTTTCGCTAGTACGAGAAGGGTGGCAGTATGTCCATCATGCCCGCAACCGTGCATCGCGCCATCGATTTTGGACTTATAAGAAACATCCTTTTGGTCCTGAATGGGGAGCGCATCGAAATCTGCGCGTAAAGCGATGGTAGGCCCCGGCTTTCCACCCTTTAGGATCGCGACAACCCCGCGGCCGCCCACCCCTGTTTTCACCGGGTTCCCCAACCTTTCGTGATAACGGGCAATGTACTTAGGTGTTTCTACTTCCTCGAAGGAAATTTCAGGGTACTGATGCAAATGCCTTCGTATTTCAACCATTTCTTGATAATGATCCGTTAACGTTTGATACAGTTGCTCCTCCATTGTATCACTCTCCCAAAAAACGTAGTCGAAAGGGAATGATGTGCGGCTTCGTCCCCCTATTGTAGCATATCATAGCCAACCGGGAGAGATTCTCGCGAGGTAGCTGGAAATAACCTGGAAATATCCGGAGAACATTAAAATGCCGAATAGAATCATGATCACTCCACCGATTTGCTGGACTTTCGGTAAAAAGCGATTAAGACGACTGAGCTTGTTCAATGAGCGTGCATAAATCAAGGACACGGCCAAGAATGGGATGCCAAGCCCCATCGAATAAACGAAGAGCATTCCCGAACCGGCAAGCATGGAACCTTCCGTGCTGGCAATGGCCAAAATGGAACCAAGTACAACACCGATGCAAGGGGTCCACCCAGCTGCGAACACGACCCCAAAGGCGACAGACCCGAGAAAACTTTTTGCTTTTTTCGGCGATTTATTGCCGATGCGTTTTTCAGTCATGAGAGAACGAAGTGAAATGATCCCGGACATTTGCAATCCGAATAGGACAATGATGATGCCGCCGATTTGTTCGAGGGCGCCGCTATACATTTGGAACCATTCTCCAATAAGCGTGGCTGATGCTCCCATCAATAAAAAAATGGCGGTGAAGCCCGCGATAAACCCGAGACTTCTCGACAATATAATTTGTCGGTTTGCATTAACAGCACCATTGGAAATGTCTGTTCCGGTTAGTTGCGCTAAAAAAGCTGGGACGAGCGGAAAAATGCACGGAGAGAAAAACGAGACCAAACCGGCAAGAAGCGCAACCCCGAGCGAAATATCATCCATAATGAAACCTCCAAAATTCCTATGTATAGTAGAAAAACTTGGCTTTTCGTCAATCATGGCGGAAGCCAGAGTTATTTTTTATAGATCCTCCAAAAATGTATACTTTCTGATAGTGTAAAATTAAAATTGGTGCAACCCTTTCCAAACGGCATTCTTATATCCATGATATCAATTGTTTGTCCGAAAGATGCAGGTAAAAGTGCATTGTAGTAAAATTGTCAAAAGGGGAATGCAGTTGGTTGTATTTCATCCATTTTACACTGTAGGCGGAAAAAAATAAAAGTTCGAAGCTTGGAAGGGGAGACAACACACATGGAACGCAGCCGTATTTCCATGTTATTCATGTTCGTGTTGGCGAGCGGTCTTATTTTTCAATTACTTATGGCCGGAGTAAGCCTATTTGGTTTTATCCTGCCTTTGATATTTGCATTCATCGCCTTGTTTTGTGTGTTCACAATGCATAAAAGCGGCACCTATTTTTTCATGGCTTTATCCGCGGCACTTATGGCAGGATATTGGACGACGATTGGCACTTGGATATTTCTCGTAGCCATACCGGTGTTATTTTTGATCATTGCAATGCTTAAAAAATCCGGCAAAGTGATAGATGTCGATAAGGATTTGGGCGGGAACGGTAAAGTGCAGCCATCCTCGAAACCGGCGCAAACACAGTTGGTCGTTCCGAAAAGCAAATGGGTGGTGCTCGGAGATTATAAACTGAAGAAACAGGCGTTTTCGATACAAGATGAGGTGGAATTGAATGTCCTTCTCGGCAGCGCCTCCATTGATATGAGCCGTGCAGCAATCGAAGTAGAATCCATAGATTTTGCCGTTTTGGACGTCCTTAGTGAAACGAAAATAAACTTGCCGGAGGAATGGTCGGCAACTGTTGAAATTGTTTCAGTGCTGGGAAGCGTAAAGGTGCTTGGCCATAAGGAAGAAGGGGCGTTTGATCGCACCACCCTTCAATTCGGCGAACCGGAGCAATCATTTGGGCACTTGAACGTAAAGGTGACCACGGTTCTGGGCGAAGTGAAGATTTCGCAGAAAAACAGAAATAGCTAACTTTTTACAGGGGGAATTTCCACGGATTTTTAACTTATTTCCATTCCTTTACATGATTTCAATGACACTTTTGTATTATAATGGGGAAGAGTCGAATATTTGGAGGAAATGATGAAACGGTTTAATAAAAGCATCTATATTACGATCGTTGTTATTCTTTCCACGCTTGTTATCGCGGTAGGCAGCTATGCAGTGGCGCTGATCGCCGGTAGTATTTTGGTGGATGAAGACAAGCTCGACTTCCCCGAGACGACAACGTTGGTTGACGAAAACGGAGAGGAATTGGGCCGGTTATTTACCGAAGACCGTGAAAATATATCCATTAATGAAGTGCCCCCTCATGTCCAAGAAGCTTTTCTTGCCGTCGAAGACCACCGCTTTTACGAACATCAAGGCATTGACATTTGGGCGATCGGGCGTGCCCTTTATCGAGACATCTTAGCCGGAGCAAAAGTAGAAGGCGGAAGCACGCTCACCCAACAACTGGCAAAGAATGTTTTTCTGGAGCAAGACCAAACGTGGATGCGTAAAACAAAAGAAGTATTGATCAGCATGAACCTGGAACGAAAATACAGCAAGGAAACGATCCTTGAAATGTATTTAAACCAAATCTATTTTGGCCATGGAACGTATGGAATTTCGCGTGCGGCTGAAACATATTTTGATAAACCGGTAAGCGAGTTGAATATAGCAGAAGGTGCAATGCTTGCCGCGATTCCGAAAGCGCCATATCATTATTCACCGGCTTCGGATGTGGAAGAAGCGGAGGTAAGGCGTAATACGGTACTCGCGTTGATGGAACAACATGGATTTATTGATGAAAATCAGCAACAAGTTGCTGAGGGGGAAGCTATTTCCCCGGAATTGAATGAAAAACCGCCCATGGATGAATCTCTTTATACCTATGTTGATATGGTTATAGAGGAAGGACGTAACCGCTTCGAACTCAGTGAAAATGAATTAATGACCGGGGGGTATACCATTCAACTTCCGATTGATGCGGAGATGCAGAATGCTTCCCATGAAATGATCCAAAATCAAGATCACTTTCCGGGAGACAATGAAAATGTGCAAGCATCTTTTGTGTTACTCGACAATTCGACCGGCGCTGTGCAAGCGATTCACGGCGGCAGGGACTATGTACGGAAAGGATTGAATCGAGCGCTTATCCCCAGGCAGCCGGGGTCTGCTTTCAAACCGATTTCAGTCTTTGCGCCTGCGCTTTATTCAGGAGATTATCAGCCTTACTCAATGTTAAAGGACGAAGAAATCGTTTATGAAGATTATGATGATTATGCACCGCAGAATATAAGCGGTGAATACAGCGGCACAATGACGATGAGGGACGCCATTGTGCAGTCGGCGAATGCACCTGCCGTCTGGTTGCTTGATCAAATGGGGGTTGAGCAAGGAAAAGAATGGGCAGAACAAGCGGTGCACCCCTTTGATGATGAAGGCTTATCCGTTGCATTGGGAGGGCTTTCGGAAGGCGTATCCCCATTGGACATGGCAGAGGCCTACACAACATTTTCCAATGATGGGGTGAAAGCCGAACCTTATTTTATCTCCAAAATTGAAAGTAACGACGGCAGAGACGTATTTGTTCATGACAACCGCAACGAGAGATTATTGAGTGAACAAGATGCTTGGTATATGACACGGATGTTGGAAGATGTCGTCAGTGAAGGAACAGCGCAGAGTGGAGAAACGGACCATGCACTGGCCGGAAAAACCGGCACGACCGGATTTGAAAAAGTCGAAGGGGCTAATCGCGATGCGTGGTTTGTCGGTTACACCCCTCGGTATACAGGTGCTCTCTGGATGGGACATGATGAAACGACCGAAGAGCAATATTTGGAAGGCGGGAGCGCTTATCCGACGGCGATGTTCAAGTCGATTCTGAATCACGAGACGGTGGATCAAGGAGCGGTTGCTTTCAGAAAGCCCGATGGCGTAGAGGATCTGGACCCCCCCGTTCAACTGGCGGCCGTGGATGACCTTTCGGCAGGACTGACTTTGCAGGGAGAAGGCTTTCTGAATGTTAAGTTGCAGTGGACGGAAGCTGAGGATGAACGACTCATATATAATATCTATGAAGTGGAAGGAGAAGCGGCGCATAAAGTCGGTGAAGTGGAAGGAGAAGGTTCGTACACCGTTAACGGGACAAATATGTTTTCGTTGAACGAATATATGGTGGTACCGTATAACCCCCAAACCGGCCAGGAAGGAGAGCCATCGAATATCGCGGACGTTCATCTCGCTTCGTGGTTCTAACACTGGAAGCGGCGTTACCATAAACCGGTAGTGCCGCTTTTTTTGTAACGTTGTTGCAATAGTGATAAACCCAAAAACACGGGTGGCCGTTTCATGGCGACGTAATGGCGGTCCGCTGCCTGTTCCGGGCTTCATACCAGCAACATGAAGCCCATAATGGTGGTCTACCGCCTGTTTCAATCACCATGACCGCTCTATAGACAGTCCTGATGAGCTACAGCCCATATCGACCCTAACCGGGCGTTTTTTCTACATAAAACTAAATCCGGCAAGAAACAATAACAGATGATATAGCAATCATTGTATAACAGGTATGGAACTTATTATACGAGGAGGAAACGTTATGGACGAACAGGAACAAACGCTGCATGGACCTTCCGGCGTTAAGCTCCCGATGACGTCGAAAAACGATGGGCTTCTGGAAGAAGTGACTACGGATGTACACTGCCTAACGATAAAAATCGTGAACGTCTGTTTCATTGGAGATGTAACGGGAAACTGGGTGTTGGTGGATACGGGTATGCCGAATGGCAAGGAAGATTTAATCACCGCTTTGCAAAATGAATTCGGGCCATTTACCCCCCCTCAGGCGATTATTCTCACGCACGGACACTTTGACCATGTCGGTGCAGTCGCGGAACTGGTGGATGAATGGCAGGTGCCGGTTTATGCACATACGCTTGAGTTGCCGTTTTTAACAGGGGAAAAGGACTATCCGGAACCGGATACGAGTGTCGAAGGGGGAATGGTTGCCAAATCATCGAAAGCGTTTCCTAATGAAGCAATTCAGTTAGGAAATGCAGTAATGCCGCTTCCAGAGCAAGGAAAGGTCCCTTACTTGGGCGAATGGCAATGGGTGCATACTCCCGGTCACGCTCCGGGACAAATTGCACTATTTAGGGAGAGAGATCGCCTGCTTGTTTCGGGAGACGCTGTTATCACGGTCAAACAAGACGAGTTGAACAAAGTATACAAACAGACCCAAGAGCTTCAAGGTCCACCTAGATATCTTACCACCGACTGGGAGGCGGCGAAAAACTCGGCAGAAAAACTATATAACCTTAATCCGGAGATGATCGTCCCCGGCCATGGCGTTCCCATGTTCGGCCAAGCGTTGCATGCTCAATTTGAATCGTTGATCCGGGATTTTGATCAAGTAGCCGTGCCTGATAAAGGGAAATTTCTTCATTAAGCATTTTTATTCACAATAGAACTCCCCCCCTTGACCTTGTTCGGGGGGAGTTTCATTTACAATTAAGCCAGCGGATCATCATTTTTTTAGATATGGAATCGAGAGATCTGTCCGTCCAATTCGTTAGCCACTGCTGCCAACTCTTGGGACGCCTGATTGATGGACTCCATGGTGGCCACCTGTTCTTCAATCGCGCTACTAATGGCAGCGCTATTATCCGTGGCATTGGTGGACGTTTTTTGGACTTCCTCGGTATGGGAAATGATCGATTGGCTTTTTTCAGTCACTTGTTTGACTAGCGTATCAATGGTGTCGGCCTTCTGGACGACAGCGGTGAACGAGGTAAGGATGGCCTGATAGGTATTGTACATTTCTTCGATCGTCTTTTCGCCCGCGGCGATAAGCGAAGTGCTTTGCCGTGATTGTTCCACGGACTTCTCGATGTCCCCGGTCATCATTTCGATCGTCTGGGAGATGTTCTGGGTCGCTTCTTCACTTTCGGCCGCCAGTTTACGAACTTCATTTGCAACGACCGCGAACCCTTTACCTGCTTCTCCGGCACGTGTCGCTTCTATATTTGCATTCAAGGCCAGTAAGTTTGTTTGTCTGGAGATATCTTTAACAAGGGTGATCACATCTTCAATATTTTGGGAAGCCTCCCCAAGGGACTCAATGGTATGGGCATTCGCTTCATTCTGGGAGCGAATGCTTTGCATGCGTTCTAACGCTTCATTTAAACGTTTTAAACCGTCGGCTACTTGGTCGTTTGATTGATTGCTTTCCGTAACAATTTCCCGTACGGCAGTATACACGTGAGAAAGCCCTTGTTCCATCGATTGGAACGTCTCTCTTGAATCACGGATCGATTGATCAAGGCCGACTTGCATATCGGTAATTTCCTGAACGGAACCGGCTACTTCTTGTGACCCGGCATTTACTTCTTCTGCAGAGGTGACCAACGCTTCACTCGAGGAAGCCACTGTTTGGGAGGCTGATGATACGCCTCTTACCATGTTTCCGAGGCTTTCGGTCATAGCGTTTATCTCGCTTGATAGAGAGGCCAGTTCATCACGCCCTTCCACAGGGAGCGGATCCTTATTTAAGTGCCCTGCACTCACCTGTTTTGTTCTTCTCGCGATACGCTCGATCTTTTTTTGCATGTTCCCTGCGAAAATGATGAAGATCGTCCCCCCAAGGACTACTGCCGCCCCCGCGGCAATGATGCTTGATAGTATCGCGTAGAACATCATCTCTTGCGCAGACTCACTGGCCTCCTCTAAATTGTCAGTAAAATAGGACTGGAGATTCGCTGAGCGCTCATTGATGTTGGACGTCAAAAACTCCAAGTCACCCATGGATGTTTCATCGGGCGATATCTGGAGGTCAATAAAATGGGAAACACGGGAGTCAAACAAATCGTTTTGAATATGGAGATGATGCAATTGTTCACTGCTGTAATCCGTGTTGGTCCCGTCCTCCAAATTTTCCAGATGCTCATCCATTCTTTCATTTAACGTTTCGTAGTAGTTGAAATCGGGGTCATCTTGGAACTGCAGATCAGAGATAAATATGTATTTTTCCTGAAATGTGTGTGAAGCATCTTTTGCATCGATGACATAAGAACGCCATTGATCCATCTCTTCCACTCGGTCATTAATCTCCGTTATTTGAAAAAAAATAAAAACAAATCCACTGACAAAGCACAACGTGGTGGCAAGTAAAATAGACAACAGTTTCGTTCGAATACGGGCAGGTTGATAAAATTTCACTATTTTCCCTCCAAATGATTCAAGGTTCTACGATTTTATGAACTTTGGCCTAGGATAAAGGATCAGGCAAGACATCTGCAGTTGTTTATGATAAAAATGAGATAGAAGCGTTACGTTTATTGTTAGCAACAATGGCTGTTGTGGACGGGCCCATATATAATATCGGCACATTAAGTGCAATTATGAAGAGAAGATGAAAGGATGTTTCGCGGTGGCGACAATTAACGATTCATTTATTCGGGCGACAAAAGGGGAAGGTGGGCGCGTAAAACCTGTATGGTATATGAGACAGGCAGGTCGTTCGCAACCGGAATACCGTGCATTAAAAGAGAAATATTCGCTATTTGAAATCACTCATGATCCTGAGTTGGCGGCGTACGTCACGAGGTTGCCCGTTGAACAATACGAAAACGATGCAGCCATTCTTTATAAAGACATCATGACACCAATTCCGGCACTCGGGGTTGATGTTGAGATTAAAGCAGGCGTCGGACCCGTGATCGAGAAACCGGTTCGTACGATGCAAGACGTAGAACGGTTGCATCAGCTGGAGCCTGAAACGCATGTCGATTATGTGCTTGAAACCATCCGTTTGTTACGGACACAATTACAGGTGCCGTTAATTTCATTCGCGGGCGCTCCGTTTACGTTGGCCAGTTATATGGTCGAGGGCGGGCCTTCGAAAAATTACGAACAAACAAAAGCCATGATGTATGGCAACCCAAAGACATGGACAGTGCTGATGGATAAACTGGCAGATATGACCATCACGTATACAAAAGCACAAATTGCCGCGGGCGCGCAGGCCATTCAAATTTTTGATTCCTGGGTTGGCGCGTTGAATGCTTCCGATTACCGCTTTTTCGTCAAACCGGCGATGGAAAAAATATTTAGAGCCCTCCGTTCGGAAGGTGTGCCGCTTATTACGTTCGGGGTGGGTGCGAGACACCTGTTACCTGAATGGGATGATCTCCCGGTTGATGTCATCGGACTTGATTGGCGAACGTCGATCACGGAAGCTCGTAATATGGGGATTACGAAAGCATTGCAAGGAAATCTTGATCCGGCTATTTTACACGCGCCGTGGGAAGTGATTGAAAAGCGGGCCAAGCAAATTTTAGATGAAGCGAAAGATGACCCGGCCTTTATCTTCAACCTTGGTCACGGGGTGACACCAAGTGTTCAACCGGAAACCCTGAAACGATTAACAGCCTTTGTTCACGAATATTCAGCAGGACAGTAGGGAGGATCACAAAGATGGCAAAGAAAAAAATTGGATTATTAGTGATGGCGTATGGAACACCTAGAAGCCTTGATGAAGTGGAAGCATACTATACGGATATCCGCCACGGTCGACCACCCACGCAAGAAGCGCTAGACGATCTCATCAACCGATACAAAGCAATTGGCGGCATTTCGCCGCTTGCGCGCATAACAGACGAGCAAATGCAGGCTTTGGAAGACACGCTAAACGATCAGTCAACCGATAAATCGTTCAAAGCGTACCTCGGCCTCAAGCATATCGATCCTTTTATCGAAGACGCCGTTGTGAAAATGAAAGAAGACGGCATCGAAGAAGCGGTGTCGCTTGTCTTGGCTCCTCACTACTCAACATTTAGTGTTAAATCTTATAATGGGCGTGCACTCGAGAAGGCTGAAGAGATTGGCGGCCCAACCATACATGCCGTTGAAAGCTGGTACAAGGAGCCGAAGTTTCTGCAGTTTTGGAGCGAACAACTTAAACAGGTCTACCGGCGCGTCAATCGGGAAAATCCCGTCGTCATTTTTTCGGCGCACAGCTTGCCGGAAAAAATTCTCACCGATAATGATCCTTACGTCGATCAACTGAAAGAAACATCTCGCTTAATTGCAGAAGCTGCAGGCATCAAAAATTATGAAATAGGCTGGCAGAGCGAAGGCAACACCGCTGACAAGTGGCTTGGCCCCGACGTTCAAGACTTAACACGTACGCTCTACGAGAAACACGGCTATGAAACGTTCATCTATTGCCCCTTAGGGTTTGTGGCTGATCATTTGGAAGTGCTATATGATAATGACATCGAGTGTAAAATCGTCACCGATGATCTCGGTGTGAACTACGAGCGCCCTCCGATGCCGAATACGGATCCCATGTTTATCGAAGGCTTAAAAGATGCCGTCATCAAGCGTTTAAAGCTGGATGAAGTATGAAAATCGCGATTATCGGCGGAGGTATCACAGGGCTTTCCGCCTTGCACGAAATAGAAAAACAGCGTTCAGAAATTGGAAAGCATATAGAAGTGAATCTTTATGAAAAGGGAGCCGAGCTTGGTGGTAAAATCAGAACGTTGCACCGCGAGGGATTTACGATTGAGCGCGGTCCCGATTCTTTCATCATTCGCAAACCGGAAATGCTCTCTCTTGTCGAAGAATTAGGTTTAAACGATCAGCTCGTGAAAAACCATACCGGACAGGCTTATATCGCGAGCAGCGGTGAATTTCACCCCATTCCTGAAGGATCTGTTATGGGCATCCCTACTCGGGTAGCCCCTTTTCTACTTTCTTCCTTACTGACATCAAAAGGGAAAATACGTGCTCTCTCGGATTTATGGTTACCTACAAAACAAAAAGAAGAAACGGATGAGTCGCTCGGCCTTTTTTTTCGAAGGCGTTTTGGAGATGAGCTGGTCGATCGTTTGTTGGAACCTTTGTTATCCGGATTGTACGCGGGTGAACTGAATGAATTAAGTCTGGAATCAACGTTCCCTCAATTTCGGCAAATGGGGGACAAGCACCGAAGCCTTATTCTTGCTTCCCGTTCCATGGCAAAGAAACGACAGCAGTCGACAGGACTTGGTCAAAAAAGCGGGCTATTCCGCACCGTAAAAGGCGGTTTATCTGTCATTGTCGATGAGCTGGAGAAAGCAGCGTCTGAAGGAACGATTCATAAAGAAAAACAATTACAAGCAATCATCCCGGAAAAGGAGAAAGGGTACGCCCTTCATTTTGCAGATGGAACAAAAACAGAGGCAGATGAAGTGATACTCACCGTCCCGCATTCAACGGCAGCCGACGTATTGCCGTCGCTATCCGTGGGCGAAGAGATGAAAGCTTTCCCCGGTGCTTCGGTTGCCACCGTAGCAATCGCGTTCCCGTCGACTTCCCTTCAGGCGCCGCTGAATGGGACCGGTTTTCTCATTCCTAAAGGAGAAGGGGGTAGCGAAATGCTAAAAGCGGTGACACTTGTGCATCGTAAGTGGCCCCATTTGGTTCCGGATGGACACGTCCTTGTGCGTTGTTTCGTTGGACGCCCGGGGAACGATGGGATCGTTCGTGACACGGATGAAACCATCGTTGAACAAACATTAAATGAGCTGCGAAAATTTCTGGACGTACGGGGAGAACCGTTGTTTACAGACGTCACTCGCTGGCAAAGGGCCATGCCTAAATATACGGTCGGTCACCAAGCGAGGATCGCCTCGTGGGAATCGGTGCTTGCCGATGAATACCCGGGTGTTTACGTAGCTGGAACGTTTTACCGAGGGGTTGGGTTGCCGGATTGTGTGCGCCAAGGCCGTGATGTCGCTAATCACGTATTGTCCGGAAAATAGCTTTTTTAAAGAGACTTGTTCCCCGCAAAAATTGGTGTAAAATGAATGATGAAGAAAGCATGCGCTTGTCGGAGAAGACGAGTGCTTTTTCTTTTTTGTTCGTATCGGAACGATTAACTTGCCATTCGTGTGCTATAATAAGTGGATGACAATGCCGGTTGAGTTGCCGGAATATGAGCGAAGTGGATGTGGAGGTGGAAGAGATGTTTACCGATTATGTTAATATTTTTGTGAAATCAGGCGATGGAGGCAAAGGGATGGTAGCCTTTCGCCGGGAAAAATATGTGCCGGACGGAGGACCGGCCGGGGGTGACGGAGGAAAAGGCGGGGACGTTATTTTCCGTGTAGACGAGGGCCTGCGGACGTTAATGGATTTTCGCTATCAACATCACTTTAAAGCGAAACGCGGGGAAAACGGCCGCTCGAAAAGCCAGCACGGCAAGAGCGCTGAACCGTTGATCGTTGACGTGCCGCCGGGAACGATGATAAAAGAAAAAGAATCCGGGAATTTAGTGGCCGATTTAGTGACGCACAAAGAGGAATATCTCGTTGCGAAAGGCGGGCGAGGCGGACGTGGGAATAAACGTTTTGCCACCCCTGCAAATCCGGCACCGGAACACGCGGAAAATGGGGAACCGGGTATCGAACTGGAGGTGACTCTGGAGCTGAAATTGCTCGCGGATGTCGGTGTTATCGGATTTCCGAGCGTCGGGAAGTCTACGCTTTTATCTGTCGTCACTGCTGCCAAACCGAAAATTGCCGATTATCCGTTTACAACCATTTACCCGAACTTGGGTGTAGTCGCGGCTGAAGACGGTCGGAGTTTTGTAATGGCAGATCTACCCGGGATCATTGAAGGCGCTCACGAAGGTGTTGGGTTGGGGCATCGTTTCCTACGCCATATTGAGCGCACACGTGTCCTCGTGCACATGCTTGATGTGTCGGGAATGAGCGGCCGTGATCCTTATGACGATTATCGAACGCTTAACCGTGAACTGGAGCAATATAACGAAGCCCTGACCGAACGCCCGCAAATCGTGGTTGCCAATAAGACGGACATGCCCGATAGCGAAGAAGCCCTATCAAAGCTGGAGGAAGAAATGGATGTGGAAATCATCCGCATCTCCACGCTGAAAAAAGATGGATTGGGCGCTTTAGTCAGGCAAATTGCCGATCTACTGGATAAGGCCCCCGACCCTGAGCCGGAACAGGAAGAAGAATCGCACGTGCTGTATCGTTATCATCCGGAGCAATCATTTGGGATTACGCGTGACGATGATGGTACTTTTGTTTTATCCGGGGAACCGTTGGAACGGCGGGTGCAAATGCTCGATCTTAATCGCCCGGAATCAGCACGCAGGTTTTCACGTACATTACGGAAGATGGGTGTGGATGAGGCTTTACGGGCGCGCGGCGCAAAAGACGGAGACACCGTCCGCTTACTGGGCATAGAATTTGAATTCATGGATGAGTAGGGGGGCTTTTCATGACGGAAAACATCGATCATTTTTTTCTCGTCAGGGAAGATATGTTAACCGAAGCCATGCAAAAAACGCTTGAAGCTAAGCGCTTGCTCGAAAACGAACCATCGACAACGATCGGCGATGCCGTTCAGAAAGTCGGACTGAGCCGAAGCGCTTTTTATAAATATCGGGATGCCATTCTTCCGTTTCACACGATGAGCCAGGCGAAAATCATTACCCTCTCCATTCTGCTGACGGATAAGTCTGGTACGCTATCCGAGTTATTAGGGGTTGTTGCGGAGACACAATCGAATGTGCTCACGATCAACCAAACGATTCCTTTGCAAGGGCGTGCCAATGTTACACTTACGGTAGACACGACGATGTTAAGTGTTGACGTCAAAAGCCTGATGCAACGTATAAAAGAAATGAAAGCCGTTGAAAAAGTTGAATTGGTAGGATCCGGTACCGGATCTGCAAATAAAGATAAGTGATAGAGAAAGAGTGAGGAATCAGATGGAGAAAATTGCATATTTAGGCCCTGAAGGTACATTCAGTGAATTAGCAGCCACTGCTTTCACAAAATCGGCTGAGCGTCTCCCATACAGAGACATTTCGAGTTGCTTGCAGGCTCTCGCGAAAAAAGAAGTAGACGGTGCGGTCGTCCCATTGGAAAATACGATTGAAGGATCGGTTAATATCACGCTTGATCACCTCGTGCACAAGCATGACCTTCCGATTGTCGGCGAATTGGCAATCCCGGTTGCCCAGCATTTGCTCGTACACCCTCAAAATGCCGATCAAAGCATGGGAATTGTGTATTCGCACCCTCACGCGCTCGCGCAATGCCACGATTATCTGTCCAAGCATTTGTCAGGTGCCGAATGGATGCACGCGTCGTCAACAGCCAAAGCCGCCAAAGAAATCGCCGAAAACCCAAGCTTGAATCGAGCGGTCATTGCCAACCGACTGGCTGCTAAAACATACGGACTTGCTATAACTGCTGAAAACATTCATGACTTTGCAAATAACCATACCCGTTTTGTGCTTCTTTCCACGAGAAAGACGCAGAACGATCCATCCGTGGAGGCGCGACCAAGTGTAAATAGAAAAACGACCATTGTCGTAACGCTTCCCTCGGATTATTCGGGCGCGCTTCATCAAGTATTATCCGCATTTGCATGGCGCAAACTCAACCTTTCCAAAATCGAATCAAGACCGATGAAAACCGGAATCGGGCATTATTTTTTCATTATTGATATTGATCATGCATACGATGACGTATTGGTCCCCGGGGCGCTTGAAGAAATCAAGGCCATCGGATGTGCAACCCGGTTACTCGGTTCATACCCATCGGCCGTTATCCATGAAGAAAATGAAATGGAATCAACTATATAAACCAAAAAGCGGAGGAATGCCTACATAGGCTTCTCCGCTTTTTTGCAGCATGCTTTTAAAATTGCCTGGTATGAATACTCTTCTTTTCTCTCGCATATTGTTGTATTGGATGCAGTACGGTTACGGGAGCGAAAGAAGCTTAACCATGTGAATTGGAGGGGAAAAGACGTGAAAATCCATATTGTTCAGAAGGGCGATACATTATGGAATCTTGCCCAAAAATATGACGTAGATTTTGAAAAGTTAAAGGGAGCGAATACACAGCTCGCAAATCCGGAAATGATCATGCCCGGGATGAAAATCAAAATCCCCGGAAAAACAGTGCCAGCTAAAAAGGAAACGGAAAAGAAAGAAATACAGCAAAAACCAATGGCAGAGAAAGAACAAAAGGAAAAACCTGTATCGACACAACCAGAAAAACCAAAAGCGCCGACTCCTCCAAAGCCGAAAGAACCTATGGACAAAAAACCGCAAGCGCCGAAAAAAGAAAAACCTGAGCCCGCCGAACCGGAAATGGAAACAAAACCTACACCTGCGGTCAAACCACCGCCTAAGCAAATGCCGGTGATGCAAGTGCCAAAAAAACAATCGAAACCAGAACCGAAAAAGGACAAAGAGAAGATGGAAATGCCGCCGAAATTCCAAAAGCCAACGCTGCAAAAATACGAAGAGGAAAAAATGCCGGAACAAAAGAAACCGAAACCTGAAGCAAAAAAACCCACTGCACCAATAATGACACCGCCCAAGGGCACAAAAGAAATGCCGAAGCAACCTCAGGAAAAAATCAAAGGAAAAGAAAAAATGGAAATACCTCCAAAATTCCAAAAGCCTGTCTCCCAAAAATATGAAGGGAAAAAAGAAGCAGCGCCGAAAACACAGGAAGCGGCGTATAACAAACCGCCAATGGATAAACCTAAAGGAACAAAGCAACCGTGTAAAACATGTGGACAACCGACCGGGGTGTACGCTCAGTTTGCCCAGCAACCGCCAATGCCGACCCAATATGGAGCGCAACAGATGTCACCGCATATGATGCAATATTGTTTTGTTCCGGTTCAACAGCAAGGATACCCGCCTATGCCATATCCGCAACATGGGTATTACGATGGCTATCAACAGCAGCAGGAATTTCAAGAAGGGTATGATCAATATTACCATGCACACGGGTACGGAAACGGAAATTACAGCCAAAGCAGCGCAGGTCCTCGTTACGGAGCTGCTGCAAATGCTCCACATTACTATACAATGCCGCCGTCGCCCCCGATGCCCGTTTCACCGTATGAACAAGGGATGATGTATGGTTATCACCCTCCTGTCGTCCCCCATTACGAGCCGGCATTTGCTGAACGTATGTATTACCCGTATGATCCGCGTCAGGCGGGAGAAAATGACGAGGACGAATAATTTGGCCTGACTTCCTTCAACTGACAGGAGTAAGCCCCCTTCATTCTTCACAACTTAAAGAGTGAAGGGGGGCTATAATTTATGAAGAAGATGGCACTTTCGTTGGCCGCTTTTTCAGTAATTACAGCAGGATTAGCGGGATGTGGGGACGCAGACGATAATGCCGCTGGTCCTGGGAATAATACCGGAGTGAACCAATTAGGGAATAACCAAAACGAGCAACAAGATGCAGGTTATGCTGGCTGGGATCGAACGGAACGAGGGGATCGCGGCGAAGGCCCGATCACAGACATGTTTACAGTAGATGATCGACAAGGGCAAGGGCAAGGTCAAGGCCAGGGAATGCAACAAGGCCAAGGAATGGGTCAACAAGGGACTGGTGCCGGGCAAAACCAAACCATGGATCGTCCGGGTGGGACGATGAATGAAAAAAATAACGGTGAAAATGAAGAACAGCACGAAATTCAGGAAACCATCTCAGAGATGGATAATGTAGAGAACAGTCATGTGGTTGTAGATGATGACTACGTTCTCGTAGGAGTTAGAACGTCCGGCAATGATGGCGATGAAACGATAGATAACATCCGTGAAGAATTGGAAGATGAAACCGATAAAGAGGTGTATGTCTCCGACGATGAGGAGATTTATGACGACATTCGCGGTGTTGAAAATGACATGGCTGAAGGAACCGGCGAAGCTTTAGATGAGACAGGGGAAACCATTGAAGGAATTATCGAAGACCTTAGCGATGCTGCACAGCGACCATTTGAGCGAAGCCGATAACAAAAAAGGGGCCGAAAAGGCCTCTTTTTTATTCAAGTTCATTATTTGACCGTATTCGTTGCTTTTCACATCTTAGCCATTTCGGTGGGAAGTCAGATTTTTCTCATGACACCAACACCCCTGGAGTATAACCTTCGTACATGATATATTGAAGAATGGAGGAGGTTGTGTTCTAATGGCAGGCCATTCCAAATGGAATAATATCAAACGACGGAAAGAAGCACAGGATACAAAGCGTGCGAAAATCTTCACGAAAATATCGAAAGAAATATTTGCGGCTGTTCGGGCGCAAGGGGATGATCCCGCGACCAATCTTCGGTTGCGCACCGCAATACAAAAAGCGAAAAACGCCAATATTCCTTTAAATAATATTGAACGGACGATCAAAAGAGCGAGCGGGGACAGTGGAGATGTACACTATGAACAAATTAGTTATGAAGGGTATGGCCCCGGAGGTGTCGCGGTTTTTGTGAAAACTTTAACGGATAACCGCAATCGAACGGTCGCGGATATTCGTCATGCTTTTTCCAGAAACGGCGGCAATCTCGGAGAAGATGGCTGTGTGTCTTTTTTATTTTCCGAAAAGGGATTAATCGTGCTTAACAGTGAAGAATTTGATGAAGAAACAGTCATGCTTGAAGCGATTGAAGCAGGTGCCGAGGACGTGGAAACAGAAGATGAACATTATTTGATTTGGACAGATGACAAGGAGCTGGAACAAGTAAGGGAAGAACTTGCGAAAAACGGCTATCCGATCGATACTGCCGAGCAAACCATGATTCCGAGCACCACTTCAGCGCTGGAGGGAGAAAACGCAAAAAAAATGGAAACCTTGATCGATATGCTGGAAGATAATGATGATGTGCAAGATGTTTATCATAATGGAGAGCTTCAGACAGGGTAGCCTTCGCACGGATGTTCATGAATTAAGTGAAACGGTCATCATGAAGGTGCCATGGAGCCCGAAACGATGCTACCGCGAGCAGAACGGTCGTCATGAAGGTGGCATGGATCCCGAACCAGTGCTACCGCCAGCAAATCGGTCGTCAAGAAAGGCTCATGGCGATCGAACCGGCGAGAAATCCAGCGAAACGGTCACCATGAAAGCATCCAACTCGAACGAGCCCCGCAACTTGTGCCGCATATGTTAAAATGGGGGTAAGTTTTTCACGAAGAAAGAGGGGACATCGTTGATTGAACGGTTAAGGGGACAAGTCGTGTTTCGCGATTATGAATCCATCACGCTTGATGTTAACGGGGTTGGGTATCTAATTTATTGTGCAAATCCATTCGCCTATGACATAAACGATGAAAAAGAAAGGCACATTTATACGTATCAGCACGTCCGCGAGGATGCTATCCGTTTATACGGTTTTTCCACACGGGAGGAGCGGGTACTTTTCAGCCGGCTTTTGCAAGTTTCGGGCATTGGCCCTAAAGGCGGGCTTGCCATATTGGCTGAAGGAAACGCGGCGCTCGTCGTGCAGGCGATCGAGGAAGAAAACGAAGCCATGCTCGTCAAATTTCCGGGAATAGGCAAAAAAACGGCCAGGCAAATGATATTGGATCTTAAAGGAAAGCTTGATGTAACATTGTCGGATCAAGCAGAGGGGGTTCACGTTCAAACCGTGATGCCTGTGCAGTCCGGAGCATTGCAGGAAGCGATGGAAGCCCTGCGTGCCCTCGGATATGGGGACAAAGAAATAAAAAAATGCGAGAAAGCTCTGCAGCATGAAGAACTTGAAGCCGATGAATATGTGAGACGTTCGTTGCGTCTGATGGTGGAGCGTTAAAGGAGGGATCGTATGGACGATGAGCGATTAATATCCCAAGAGCGTTTAGGGGATGAGGAAGAAACCAAGGAAGAAAGTATACGTCCCCTATCGCTGGAGCGATATATAGGCCAGGAAAAGGTGAAGCGAAATTTGCAGGTTTTTATGGAAGCTGCAAAAATGAGGGAAGAGAGCCTTGACCATGTGTTGTTATACGGCCCCCCTGGGCTTGGGAAGACGACGCTCGCGATGATTATCGCCCATGAAATGAATGTCCATTTGCGAACGACCTCCGGTCCGGCGATTGAACGTCCGGGTGATTTGGCCACGATTTTAACGACGCTGGAGCCGGGGGATGTTTTGTTTATTGATGAGGTTCACCGGCTGCAACGCTCGGTCGAGGAAGTGTTGTATCCCGCAATGGAGGACTTTTCCATCGATATTGTGATCGGACAAGGATCCGGGGCGAAATCGGTTCGGTTGGATTTGCCGCCATTTACGCTTGTCGGTGCGACCACGCGTGCAGGCCTTTTGAGTGCTCCTTTACGGGATCGGTTCGGTGTCATGAGCCGTTTGGATTTTTACAAGCTTGAAGAATTGGCGAACATTATCATGCGCACGAGTGAATTGCTCGATGTTGGTTTGGAGCAGGATGCCGCTTATGAAGTCGCGAGGCGGGCACGGGGGACTCCGCGTATTGCCAACCGGCTCTTACGGCGTGTACGAGATTTTGCACAAGTCAATCGAGCGAAAACGGTCACCATTCAAGAAGCGGAAATAGCGCTAGGACACCTTGAAGTGGACCGTCTCGGGCTTGACCAAATCGACCATCGGCTTTTGAAAACACTCGTGGATAAGTTTGCAGGTGGTCCTGTCGGCATTGATACGATGGCTGCAGTTGTCGGGGAAGAAGCAGAGACCATTGAAGATGTATACGAGCCCTATCTTTTGCAGATTGGTTTTTTGCAAAGAACCCCTCGGGGCCGGGTGGTCGCCCCCGCGGCATATGATCATTTTGGTTGGACCGAAACGGGGAAGTCGAATGGCTGAAATACCCAGGTGGCTTATCATTATCGGCATTGTGCTGATCGCGATCGGTCTGCTGTGGCAAGTGGGCGGTCGGTTTTTGCCGATCGGACGTTTGCCGGGCGATTTTCTGTTTAAAGGGGAAAATACGACGGTATACATTCCGATTATGACGAGCATTATTATAAGCGTCGTGCTTTCCCTTATTTTTCTTATCATTGGAAGGTTTAGATAAACGATGGATATCGATGCATTTGATTTTGAGTTGCCGCAATCTTTGATCGCGCAACGACCATTGCCGGACCGGGATGCCGCGCGTATGCTCGTCTTGGACCGAGAGAGCGGAGACATGGCCCATCGGTACTTTTCGGATATCGGCGCTTTTTTTCAGGCCGGGGATTGTTTGGTGCTTAATGATACACGCGTACTCCCGGCGAGACTTTTTGGTGAAAAAAAAGAGACAGGTGCCAACATAGAAGTGTTACTTTTGAACGAAGGTAATGCAGGTGAATGGGAAACACTCGTAAAACCGGCGAAAAGAGTGAAATTGGGCACGGAAATCGTTTTTGGCGACGGCCGGTTAACCGCGGTTTGCATTGGTTTTAATGCGCACGGAGGGCGTGTGCTTCGTTTTCAATATAGCGGAATTTTTATGGAAGTCCTCGATGCCCTCGGCACGATGCCGTTGCCTCCTTATATTACCGAGCAGTTGGAAGAGCCGGAGCGCTACCAGACGGTGTATGCAAGAAAAGAGGGATCGGCAGCGGCTCCAACCGCCGGTCTCCATTTTACGGAGGAACGTTTGGACGAATTACGTGCAATCGGAGTGAAAATTTGCTATATTACTTTACATGTGGGGTTAGGCACATTCCGGCCGGTATCCGTCGAACGCGTGGAAGACCATGAGATGCACGCGGAGTATTATGAGATAAGCGCGGAGACAGCAACTATGTTAAACGAGGCAAAAAAGACCGGGAAAGGGATTGTTGCTTGTGGAACGACCTCCGCCCGGACGTTGGAAACAATCATGCATACATACGGGGAATTTAAACGAACCGCCGGTTGGACCGATATCTTTATCTACCCGGGTTTTGATTTCCGCGGTGTGGATGGTTTGATTACAAATTTTCACTTGCCGAAATCAACGCTTATTATGCTTGTCAGCGCGTTTGCCGGCAAGGAAGCGATTATGCGCGCTTATCGGGAAGCTGTTGCAGAGCAGTATCGTTTTTTTAGTTTTGGCGATGCGATGTACATCAGGAAAGGGGCTACTTCAGTTTGACAGAAGCCATTCGTTACGAACATTTAAAAACATGTCGGCAGTCCGGGGCGAGGCTCGGTCGCATTCATACACCACATGGGGTGATTGATACCCCGATCTTTATGCCCGTTGGCACCCTGGCCACTGTTAAAATGATGAGCCCCGAGGAATTAGAGGACATGGGCGCGCAAATTATTCTCTCGAACACCTATCACTTGTGGCTGCGTCCCGGGGAAGATCTGGTCGAAGAAGCAGGTGGTCTGCATAATTTCATGAATTGGGACCGACCCGTGCTCACGGATTCCGGCGGCTTTCAAGTGTTTAGTTTGAGTGATCTGCGTGACATTGATGAGGAAGGGGTACGTTTTCGGAATCACATCAGCGGTGAGCGACTCTTTTTATCGCCGGAGAAAGCCGTTCATATTCAGCAAAGCCTAGGTGCAGATATCATGATGGCGTTTGATGAATGCCCGCCTTATCCTGCTTCGTATGCTTATATGCGTGATTCCGTCGCGCGGACGAGCCGCTGGGCGGAAAGGTGTTTAAAAGCTCATGACGGAGCCGAACGGCAGCAAGCATTGTTTGGCATTGTCCAGGGCGGGGAGTATGAAGATTTGCGCCGTGAAAGTGTGGAAGATTTAGTCTCTCTGGATTTTCCGGGGTACGCGATTGGCGGACTTTCGGTCGGGGAGCCAAAATCCGTGATGAATGAAGTGTTGGAGCAGACAACCCCGTATTTACCAACAGACAAACCGCGGTATTTGATGGGTGTGGGCTCTGCAGACGCGCTGATTGACGGGGCTATACGCGGGGTAGACATGTTTGATTGTGTGCTGCCGACCCGAATCGGGCGTAACGGAACATGCATGACATCCGAAGGGCGAAAAGTGATCCGGAATGCTGCATTTGCACGTGATTTCCGCCCCATCGATGAAGCATGTAGTTGTTATGCCTGCCGAAATTATTCACGGGCGTACATTCGTCATCTTATCAAAAGTAAAGAAGCGTTCGGGTTTAGGCTTACCTCTTATCATAATCTTTATTTCCTGATAGAATTAATGCGGAAGGTTCGCCAAGCGATAAAAGAAGATCGTCTTCTTGATTTCCGCGCATCTTTTTTCGAGCAATATGGATTTAACCGCCCGGATGCCAAAAACTTTTAGGATGTGTTCAAAGAAAAACAAGCCTCTTTCGATCTGCCGGCTTCGCCGAACTTTTTGAACAGCCTCTGTTAAGCAAGCATTCTACATTTTTGTAAAGGCTGAGCCTCTTAATAGAAGTTAAGGAAGGAGTGTATCAAACATGGAAGCGATTATTATGTTAGTGTTGATGTTTGCGATTGTTTATTTTCTACTTATTCGCCCGCAGCAAAAGCGGCAAAAGCAGATTCGGGAAATGCACTCGAACTTGCAAAAAGGCGATAATGTGATCACAATCGGAGGGTTGCACGGGACGATCGATGCGATTGACGAAGACAAAATCGTTTTGCTCGTGCACGACAGCCGCAAGCTCACATATGACCGTTCAGCGGTAAGAGAAGTTATCAACCAGAACTAGAGAATGTTTATCAAAGCGAAAAGACCGGATTTGCTCCGGTCTTTTTTCGATGAAGAAATCGGTTTTTTTCACCGATTTCCTACCAATCCGACTTCTGATCTTTGACCTCTAAAAAGCCGCGGGCAGTGTCTTTTTTACTATCAGAAAGTATAAATTTTATGGATGATAGTATAAGAAAGGCTTAGGCTTTTGCCATATTTGGCGAAAGCCAAGTTTTTCTAATCATCGTACAGAACCGAAAAGCGAAACAGCGACCATTCCTCCGAATGATGCGCTAATAATAGCGGCGATAAAAACGATGGACTGGTTCAGGCTTACGTGCGCACCGTATCCTAGGTATTGCATAAAAGCCGCGACGCAAGCAAACAAAAGCCCGGCACTTAGACCGACCAGCCAGCCTTTAGAGCGGGAGCGTAGTCCCGCTGCGAATCCGCCAATTAAGGTGACTATGATTGTAATTCCGATGGTTACCCCCGTAACAGACTGCTCCGTCACGG
Source organism: Salicibibacter kimchii (assembly GCF_003336365.1). Taxonomy (GTDB): domain Bacteria; phylum Bacillota; class Bacilli; order Bacillales; family Marinococcaceae; genus Salicibibacter; species Salicibibacter kimchii. Next base: position 3,598,295 of record NZ_CP031092.1, read on the forward strand.
AGCCGAAACGAAGAAGTGTGGCGATGATTAATCCGGCAAATAGCACGAGTGAAAGCATGGTGATGAACGAGACGCCAAGTGCCCGTAGAAACCGTGCCTGCATAGGAATTCCCCCTTATTCACGTATTGCTATAGCTTATGATGGAAACAAGCATCTAGAAGAGGGAATTAGATCGCTAGTGCAAACAGGCAAAAGCGATAAAAGCAAAAATGGGAAGAATGCACTTCCCCTCAATGGGCACCCTAAGAGGAATGATTGAGGTGAAGTGAGCTGTGACAGAGTTATTTGCACTTGCTTGGCGTACACTTTTTTTCTACTTTTTTCTTTTAGCTGCTCTTCGAGTGATGGGAAAACGTGAAGTCGGTGAACTTACGATCCTCGATTTTATTGTCTCGATTATGATCGCTGAATTTGCGGCGATGGCTGTCCAGGAGCAATCGCTTATCCAAGGGATGGTTCCGATTCTCATATTGACATGTGTTCAGATCGGTCTGGCGTACGTGTCGCTGAAAAGCAATCGTCTTCGTGATTTATTTGATGGAAAGCCGACAATGATCATTAAAAATGGAAAAATCGATGAAGAGACCATGCGTACGCAACGATATAACTTTGACGATTTATTACAGCATTTGCGCAAGCAAGGCATTAGTAATTTTACCGACGTTGAATATGCCGTTTTGGAGCCTTCCGGGGATCTATCGGTGATTAAAAAAGAGAATGATCCCGGTGAAGTCGTTTATCCCTTGCCAATGATCATCGATGGCGATATTCAACACGATCATCTGCAACATATCGGTTGGAATGCGGATTGGCTCATGACCAAGTTGCAAGAACGCGGCTATACCAATGTGAAAAAAATAGCTCTGTGTGCTTCGAAGAAAAACGGCACCCTCCTTATCGATGAAAAGGACGAACGGTAATCGTTCCACCTTAACGAAAGAAAGATTGAAGAATTGGGATTTGGCTGATATTCTTAATAGGGAGAAGACGGAACAAAACTAACCCAATCAAGTAAAAGACAACCGTAATCGTTAGGCTGATAATGGTCCCGACGAGCAAGTCATCGGTTGAAATAAACGTGCGGAAGGAATGGACGGCGACTCCCGCGGTCAATAGGCTGACAAGTAATGTGCCGGTCCAGTCTTTCACTTTTAATGTGAACCCTATCGCTCTTGAGACACTGATAAAATGAAGAAGGGTGACCACCATTAGACTGGCGCAAATCGCGAGGGCCAACCCCATGATGCCAAGTTCCGGACGAGAGGCCAATAAGGCAATGGCAGTCATTTTCACCCCTGCACCGATGAGGCTGTTATACATAGCCGCTTTTGCCAAATTTAACGCTTGTAACACGGATTGCAGCGGCATTTGAAAATAAAGAAAGATACAAAAGGGAGCGATCACTTTTAAGTACACGGCGGCTTGTGGAGCGTCATACATAAGTGATAGGATCGGAACGGCAAACACGTACAAGATAACAACGGAAATACCGCCGGAAAGCAGGGCCACTTTTGTTGTCTGTTGTAACCGTTTTTGAATGGTGGCATGATCGCCTTTGCTATGGGCCTCACTGATAGCCGGAACGAGTGAGACCGATAAACTTTGCGTAATAAACGAAGGCAGAAAAAGAAGGGGAACGACAAAACCGACCAATTCCCCGTATTGGCTCGTAGCTGTAACAGTTGCTACTCCGGCAATTGCCAAGCTTTGGGCGACGATGATCGGTTCCAGAAACTGGGAGACTGATCCGACAAGCCGGCTCCCTGTCGTGGGTAGCGCAATCGTCATTAAATCTTGTAAAGTCCTTTTTCCGCCATTCAGGGCAGAGAAGAAGTTTTTCCGGATGCGCATCGTTTTTTTATTTTTAAACACGTAAATCACGTAGACTAACGATGCCAATTCACCGGCGACAACCGATATCATCGCCCCCGCTGCAGCATATTCGACTCCGAATGGCAAAAAGATGCTCGTACAAAAGGCGACGAGGGCGATTCGGATGACTTGCTCGATCACTTGGGAAAAAGCGATCGGGCGCATGTTTTGCATCCCTTGAAAGTATCCCCTTAACACTGCGGAAAGGGCAACAATCGGGACGATTGGGATGATAGCAAGCAAGGGATAGAGCGCTCGGGTGTCCGTTAACAAGAAACTCGCCAGAAATGGTGCAGCCGCGATCATCGCTGTCGTTAACACAGCACTTAATGTACCGGTAACGATAAGGGAAATAACCAGAATTCTTTTTTTTCGTTCATGTTCGCCGTGGGCTTCTGCTTCCGCGATCAATTTGGAAATCGCAACCGGAAGACCGAGTTGGGTAAGCGTAATGATGAGTAACAGGCTGGGAACGGCCATCATATAGAGCCCCATACCTTCGGACCCCATCACCCTGGCCATGACAATTTTATTAATAAACCCGAGGACACGGGTGATTAACCCTGCGATAATAAGAATAAAAGCACCTGCGAAAAACGTCTGCCTTGTCATTTTCGTGCCCCTTCCTTCGTTGGCCGGCGAAATCCCGGGATTATCCGCCACTACATATCTATGCAAAAAGAAGGGCCAAGCATGACAAGCAATGGACAAAGCGAGGGGAAAGCATGAAAAATGCTCAACAGTATGAAGTATGGAAAACGGATGTAAGGCCAATACTTGAATTAAAAAGAGATGAATTTCACCTCCTTGGCCATGAAGAAGTGTTAGAAGAAGATATATGGAAGTTGGGGATGAAGAAGCTGCAAAAAGAATCGCAATATACGCCTTTTTATCGGTTTACAAACGTCTTGATGCGTTTGTCCGTGACGGATTATATGAATGAGAGGACCATCAATGCTTACAAAGGGATGGAAGGTTGGTCAAAAGATACTGATGACGAGTTAGAAGGGATCCTTGATGAGGTGCTTGGCAATGAAAACGGTTGAAGGAACGAGCATAGGGAGCCCGGGGAGTATGATTCGTTTGTATCAGCACCCTGCTTAAATCGTTCAGAACAATCCGCTTCCGAGAGGGAGCAGTCTATCGTTGCGGCTAGCGCTGCGATGGAAGGGGGAACAATGTATGGGAAAAAAATGGGGAAGAATCGGAGCGTTTTTCGCTATTATCATTGCGCTCGGTGTATTAATTTCACAAACGGCATTCGATGTGGCTCGAGGTACAAATCTTGGCCTTGATTTGCAAGGGGGATTTGAAGTTCTGTATGAACTTGAACCGGATAGTGAAAGAGAATTAACGGACGAAGATATTCAGGCAACTGCTTCGGCACTGAACGAACGGGTCGACGTGCTCGGGGTTTCGGAGCCATCCATTACGGTTGAAGGAGAGGACCGTATACGGGTGCAGCTCCCGGGCGTTGAAGAGCAGGAAGAAGCTCGCGAACTCTTGTCCACCGAAGCAGAACTATCGTTTCGCGATGTTGATGATGAGTTAATGCTAACCGGGGAAGATCTACAGCAGGGTGGGGCGAGCACGGGTTTTGATGATGCGAATCAACCGATTGTGCAAGTTACGTTGGAAGACAGTGAGTTGTTTGGAGAAATCACCAGTGAAATAAGCCAACGGCCGGAACCGGAGAATTTACTCGTCATTTGGCTCGACTATGATGAAGATGAACATTCTTTCTATGAAGAAGCCAATGAGCCGGACCCGGCCTTCATTTCAGCACCTCGGGTAAGCGAACCACTTCCCACGGACACTGTTTCCATTGAAGGCATGGGTTCCCTTGAAGAAGCCGAATTTTTGGCTGAAATGCTCAATGCCGGGTCGCTTCCTGTCCAAATCGAGGAAATCTACTCCAACACGGTAGGGGCATCTTTGGGAGAGCAGGCATTGGAACAGACATTGTTCGCGGGCATGATCGGTGTGGCTCTGATCTTTTTATACATGATAGCTTATTACCGTTTTATGGGTGTTATTGCCTCTCTTACACTAGGGATATATATCTACTTGGTGATGATCCTCTTTAATTCCATCCAAGGGGTGCTGACCTTGCCCGGCATTGCCGCTTTAATTCTCGGAGTCGGGATGGCGGTGGATGCCAATATTTTAACGTACGAGCGCATTAAAGAAGAATTAAAAGATGGAAGGTCCATGAAATCCGCGTATAAATTGGGAAGTGGGCGCGCGTTGGGGACGATTATTGACGCCAACATTACAACACTCATCGCAGCGGGAGTGCTTTTCTACTTCGGTACGAGCGCGGTACAAGGATTTGCCGTCATGCTCATTGTCAGCATATTGACGAGCTTTATTACCTCGGTGTATGGCACACGACTCTTGCTCGGGCTATGGATTAACAGTCGAACTTTAAATCGTAAATATTGGCTGTTTGGCGTAAAGGAGCGTGATGTTCGCCGTGGACTTTAATTTTGCCAATAAAAATATCGATCTGATTAAACACAGAAAGACCTATTTTTTTATTACAATTGCCGTGGTTCTGGCCGGCGCAATTTTGCTCTCAACGCTCGGTCTTAATTTGGGCATCGATTTTTCAAGCGGTACGCGCGTTGACTTCATGTCGGAAGAACCGTTAACGGCAGAAGAAATTGAAAACGAGTTTGCAGAAATTGGGTTGTCCCCAGACGATATCACGCTTGCCGGGGATGATCACGAACAAGCGTCCGCACAATTTATCGGCGACCTTAGTCAAGACGAGCAGCTGAATATACAGGGGCATTTGGAAGAGGCATTCGGCTATGAACCGAACGTAAGCTACGTCTCCCCGCAAATTGGTCGCGAGCTGGCGATCAATGCACTGATTGCCACCGGATTCGCTTCTCTGGGAATCGTCATATATGTCGCAATTCGATTTGAATTTTTATATGGGCTCGCCGCCATCACCGCGCTCCTATATGACGCTTTTCTTGTGATATCGATCTTCAGCTTATTGCAATTGGAGATCAATATCCCTTTTATTGCAGCGGTGCTCACGGTGATTGGTTATTCAATTAATGATACGATTGTGACGTTCGACCGTATCCGGGAAAATGTCCGCAAAGAGGAAGAAGAGGAGGAAATTAAGGATTTTAACCGCTTGGCGGGCATTGTAAACAAAAGTTTGTTGCAAACACTGACACGTTCGATTAATACCGTTTTAACAGTATTGTTTGCCGCGGGCGCTATTTGGCTCTTGGGGAGTGAAGCGATCACCTCGTTTGCTATTGCAATCGTGATCGGGCTTGTCGCCGGTACGTACTCTTCCCTCTTTTTTGCAGCACAGTTGTGGCTCGTATGGAAAAATAAATATATAAAGAAACAACAAGAAAAACCGACAACAGAAATGGAAGGAAGTGAGCCGTAAAAGGGGAGACCCCTCCCTCTCCCCTCCCACCTCACCTCCAGTACGTAAGGTCGTGATCATGATGGCAGATTTTGATGAGATACGATATAAACGGGTCAAACATGCCGCTTGGGTAGGCATCATTGTAAATATCGGCCTCGCGATTGCCAAGGGCATCTTCGGTGTGCTCGCCAACAGCCGGGCGTTGATCGCTGATGCTGCCCATTCGGCCGCTGATGTCGTAACATCTTTTGCCGTTTTGATCGGCATTCGGGCTGCGGAACTTCCGCCTGACGAAGATCATCCATATGGCCATGGAAAAGCGGAATCGATTACCGCCATCATTGTGAGCGTCCTTTTATTCCTCGTCGGTTTGGAGATTGCGCTGAATACGATCGGGGAAATGAGAGGAGGAAATGAGCCTCCGGGCACCATCGCCCTATATGTTATTGTTGCCTCTATCATCATTAAAGAAGTGCTGTTTCGTGTCAAAGTACGCCTCGGAAAAAAATACAACAGCGAAGCTTTAATCACCGATGCCTGGCATCATCGTTCGGACGCCATTTCATCGTTCGCTGCTCTTGCCGGGGTCGGCGCTTCCATTCTAGGGTCAAGTTACAATATTGATTGGCTTCTTTACGGCGATTTGGTCGCGGGAGTGTTTGTTGCTGGCCTTGTGATGATCATGGCCTGGAAATTGGGCAGGGAAGCCATCCATAATGCCCTCGACCACGTTTGGCACGAAGAAGATACGGCAGGTTTAAAAAACAAGGTGCTCGGGATTGACGGCGTATTCGGAATTGACGAGTTTCATGCCCGTCAGCATGGACATTACGTGATCATTGATATTAAAATAGTGGTAGACCCGAAAATTAGCGTTCGTGCAGGGCATGACATTGCCACCGATGTAAAGGGTTTATTAATGGAAGAGGAGAAGGTACGAAACGTTCTTGTTCATGTGAACCCTTATGAAGACGAATAATGGGGAGGAAAAGAAATGAGAGGACAATGGACACTCATCATGGGACTGGTTGCCGCATTGTTGATTTCGATATTTGCAGTGATCAATGTAGAAAGCGTCGCCGTCAACTTTCTTTTCGTAACAACACAAATTCCTTTAATTCTTATCATCCTCGGTTCAGTGCTGATGGGCGGACTCGCCGTTGGGGGCGTCGGGATGTTGAAAGTGTATCGCTTACAGCAAGAAGTGCGACGTTTGAAAAGGGACAACGCGGAAGGGCGCCAGGCAAACGATCATCCGGAACCGGCACAAGAGAGCAAGAAAAAGGATAAGCGTAATGCCAAAGAGTGATTGTGTTCTACCGCCGGTTCTGTATAATAGAGAACGGTAGGGGAGGAGTACTAGACAGAAAATGTTAGATGCAAAAACGAGGTGGAATGTTCGGGCGTTGGATAAACGAGCCAAAACACTTGCAGATTCACTCCGCGTCTCTGAACTTACCGCTCATCTTCTGTGCAATCGGGGGATGGGGCAAGTAGAGGATGCGCGTGTTTTTTTACATACAGATGAATCGGTTCTCCATGATCCCTTTTCATTGGCAGGAATGGAAGACGCGGTCGATCGTATTCAACGTGCGGCGGAAGGTAACGAAAAAATCGTTGTTTTCGGGGACTATGATGTGGACGGTGTCTCCAGCACGGCGCTTATGTGTGAAACCCTTGAAAAAATGGGCGCGAGATATGATTGGTACGTGCCCAATCGTTTTACCGAAGGGTATGGCCCCAACAGTGCAGCCTTCCAAAACATACAGGAAGATGGCTGTACGCTCGTAATCACGGTCGATACGGGAATCGCCGCCATCGAATCAATTAACGCCGCACAGGAAAACGGCATGGATGTCATCGTTACGGACCATCACGAGGCGCCACCGGAACTCCCCGACGCTTATGCGATCATTAACCCAAAACAACCGGAGTGCCCGTATCCTTTCAAGGAGTTGGCAGGGGTTGGAGTCGTAAGTAAGCTTGCTCATGCCTTACTCGAGGCATTTCCCGAGGATGGGCTTGATCTTATCGCGTTAGGAACCATCAGCGATCTGGTTCCGCTCGTGGAGGAAAATCGTTTCTTTGCCAAATTCGGATTACGGGAATTAGATCACCTTAATCGCCCGGGCGTACAGGCATTAAAAGAAATATCCGATATCAAAGGTCCTCCTTTTTCGGAAGAAACGGTGGGTTTTGGGTTTGGGCCACGACTCAACGCCGCCGGTCGGATGGATTCTGCGGCTCCGGCCGTGCAACTGCTGTTAGCCGACGATCCTGAACACGCGCGTTCCCTGGCGGGAGTGATCGACGGATACAATCGTGAACGGCAACAAACGGTGACAAAAATCACAGAGGAAGCGCTTGACCAGTTGCAGCCAAAGGCAGAAAAACTTCCTGCCATCGTTGTGACCGGGAAAGGCTGGAACCCCGGGGTAACCGGGATCGTTGCCTCGAGGCTTGTAGAAAAATATTACCGGCCAACAATTGTGATCGCCCTTGACGATGAAGGGAGCGGTAAAGGGTCTGCCCGCAGTATTGAAGGGTTTGACCTCTATCAATCGCTTTCCAAACATAGAGAGCTCTTTCAGCGCTTTGGCGGACACCGGATGGCCGCGGGCTTATCCATCGATGAGGATAAAATCCCGAATCTCCGGGCGACCCTAGGGGAAGAAGTGAAACGTACGTTGCCGGCTGAAAGCTTTGTTCCATCGACAGATATTGAACTAACGCTTTCCGTCGAGGAAGTCACGACAGAACTGATTCGGGAAATCGAAGAACTGGCGCCTTTTGGCATTGAGAACCCGAAGCCGTTGGTGCAGATCGCGAATGTACCGATTCAACAAAAACGAAAAATCGGCAGCTTGCAAAATCACTTGAAGATGTCGGTAGGGGACCCGAATGCACTTGATTGCGTCGGCTTTCGCTTAGGCTACCTTCATGATCGGATTCAGAACGATGCCAACATCCACCTCGTCGGTGAATTGTCTGTAAATGAATGGAAGGGGCAGGAAAAACCGCAAGTGATTCTAAGCGATGTTGCTGTCAAAGAGCGGCAAGTCTTCGATGTTCGCGGTCGTAAAGATTTACAATCATTCATATATGAAGCGTACACATCCGAACCGCTTACCGTTGTCATTTTTCAACAGGAACACGAAAGAGACGCATTGGACAAAGGGTTTGCTTCTAATGACTTTTTATTTCCCGATGAAGATCGTTTAACCGTGCCCACGAATATCTTATTTCTTGATCTTCCGAAACATTTATCTGATTTAACGCGATTTCTGAATGAAAACGAACCGTTCATTCGTTCAATCTACACGGGCTTTATGGAAAAGGACCAAGCTTTTTTCACGGTAAAACCAACGCGGGAGGCTTTTAAATGGTTGTATGTGTACTTAAAAAAATATGCCCCGCTTCATATTAAGGAACACGAGCCGGTCATTACCCGATACCAAGGGTGGTCGACGGATGCCATCCATTTTATGATTCAAGTGTTTATGGAACTGGAATTCGTGATGATCAGCGATGGAAATCTTATTGTAAACGAAAAGCCATTAAAACAAGATTTACATGCATCACCGACGTATCAATCCTTTGAAGAAAAACGAGAAATCGAAGAAACGTTGAAGTACTCCACGTATGAAGCGTTAAAAGCTTTTTTATTTGCCTGCATGTCTGATGAAAAGAAACAAGAGGTGCTCACCGATGGATTATAAAAAACATATTGAAATTATCGAAGACTATCCGGTAAAGGGCGTCCAATTTAAAGATATTACGCCTCTCATGCAAAATGGGGAAGTCTATCAACGAGCGATCGATGAAATGGCCGAATATGTAAAATCAAAAGACGTCGATGTCATCGCGGCACCGGAAGCACGAGGGTTTGTTGTCGGTTGTCCGATCGCGTATACACTAAACAAAAGTTTTGTGCCTGTACGAAAATCCGGAAAGCTGCCGCGAATGGTCGTTGAGACGAATTATGGCCTTGAATACGGGAAAGCAAGTCTTGCCATTCATAAAGATGCCATCAATCCGGGGGATCGGGTGCTGATCACCGACGACCTTCTCGCGACCGGAGGCACGATCGAAGCGACGATCCAGCTCGTGGAAGAGCTGGGCGGACAAGTCGTCGGCTGTGCATTTCTCATTGAACTTGCTTATTTGGAGCATGGAGAGAAATTGAAAAACTATGATGTTTATTCGCTGATGACGTTTGATTGAGGAAGAGATTTTTTATGGAGGGCCTTTTATGGCGCTCTTTATTTTCACGGATAGCAGGCAATAAATGAAACTTCCGTCAGAGGAGATTTTCCTTTCCTCTGAGTAAAGGAAGTCGGCAAAAAGCGCCACGGTCTGTGTGTTGGAGCCGTTCGGGCGCCTACTATCGGGATATAGAGCGCCTATAGGCTTTACAGGGCGCGATTTTTTCTAGATAATAGGTGAAATAGAGATTGTGTGTAGGTTGAAGGTGATTCTATGACGAAAGAACAAGTAATGGAGAAGATGGGTGAATATCTATCCGAAGAGCAAGTGGAGTTTATTGATCGCGCCTATCGTTATGCTGAACAATATCACGACGGCCAATTTCGCAAATCAGGGGAACCGTATATCCGTCACCCCGTTCAGGTCGCGGGAATATTGGTCGATCTTCAATTAGAACCCGCAACCATTGCCGGTGCTTTTTTGCATGATGTGGTTGAAGATACGGAAGTGACCGTTGAAGATCTTACGGAATTGTTCGGGGAAGAAGTTGCCATGCTCGTGGATGGCGTGACGAAATTAAAAAAGATCAAATATAAATCGAAAGCGGAACAGCAAGCGGAAAATCACCGCAAAATGGTTGTTGCCATGGCCCGTGACATCCGTGTTATTATGATAAAATTGGCCGATCGCCTTCACAATCTACGGACACTTAAATACTTGTCCCCTGATAAACAGAGGCGAATTGCGAAAGAGACGCTCGAAATTTTTGCCCCTCTTGCCCACAGACTCGGGATTTCTACCATCAAATGGGAAATGGAAGACATTGCCCTCCGTTACTTGGACCCCCAACAATACTATCGGATCGTCAATCTAATGAAACAAAAGCGTGCGGAGCGAGAGCAATACATTGAAGAAGTGATGGATGACATCCGGGAAAGTGTCAAAGAATTAAATGTGGAAGCGGACATATCCGGACGCCCGAAGCATATTTACAGTATTTATCGCAAAATGACGATCCAGAAAAAACAATTCAATGAAATCTATGACCTACTCGCAGTGCGTATTATCGTCAGAAGCATCAAAGATTGCTATGGGGTGCTCGGCATTATTCATACCCGTTGGAAACCGATGCCGGGTAGATTTAAAGACTACATTGCCATGCCGAAAGCCAATATGTATCAATCGTTACACACGACGGTGCTCGGTCCTAAAGGGGAGCCGTTGGAAGTACAGATCCGTTCCGAAGAAATGCATCGTATAGCGGAATATGGGGTCGCCGCCCATTGGGCATACAAAGAAGGACAAGCCGTTAAGCAAAAATCCCTCGATAAACTCGGTTGGTTCAGGGAAATTCTGGAATGGCAAAAGGATACATCCAACGCACAAGAATTTATGGAATCCCTGAAAATCGATTTATTTTCCGATATGGTTTTCGTTTTCACTCCAAAAGGGGACGTGATTGAGTTGCCGAGAGGGTCGGTACCGATCGATTTTTCCTATCGCATTCATACAGAGATCGGGAACCAAACGATCGGCGCTAAAGTGAACGGTAAGATGGTACCCCTTGATCATCAGTTAAAAACCGGGGATATCGTTGACATCATGACATCAAAGCATTCGTACGGGCCGTCTCAAGATTGGTTAAAGCTGACGCAAAGTTCCCATGCCAAAAACAAAATCAAGCAATTCTTTAAAAAAGAACGTCGGGAAGAAAATGAACAAAAGGGACGCGAGGCGATTGAGAAAGAATTGCGCGCACAAGATTTCAGTCTGAAAGAGGTTCTAACCGAAGCCAATCTTCAAGAAACAGCGGTGAAATTCAGCTTTTCAGGACAAGCAGATATGTTCACGGCGGTTGGCTACAACGGCATCTCCGCGAAACAAGTGGTCACGCGGTTAACGGAAAAAATACGTAACAAGACGAAAGAACAAGAAAAAAAGACGGTGACCGAAGCAATCAAAGATATACCGACACCGGCGAGAACCCGTCGTTCCAACACCGGGGTACGTGTGAAAGGGGCGGACAACCTTCTTATCCGCCTGTCCAAATGCTGTAATCCGGTGCCCGGAGATGATATTCGCGGGTTTATCACGAAAGGGCGCGGCGTATCGGTTCATCGCGCCGATTGTCCGAATGTTGCAGATACAGAAGAAAATCAAACCCGTCTGATTCACGTAGAATGGGAGCCGTCACTGGAAAAGACAAAAAGCTATAACGTCGACATTGAAGTTGCCGGCTATGACCGCCGCGGACTTTTAAATGAAGTACTCAACGCGATCGCGGAATCAAAAACGAATATTAATGCCGTCAACGGGCGCTCGGATAAAAATAAAATGGCCGTGATTGATATTACGATTGTCATCAGTAATCTCGATCACTTGCGTAAAGTGGTGGAGAAAATCAAGCGCTTGCCCGATATTTATTCCGTGCGAAGGGTATTGCACTAGAGGCGTGTTCCAGAAATTCTTGGAGGTAGTAGTGAGAAGACTTGCTGCGATCTCTCATTGGTACAATCATCGAAAACAGAATGATAGAGGCCAGCCAACGTTCTAGAAACAGAGCGATCACTGAAATTAGATCGTAAGACAGCCTTCTAAGATCTAAGAACGGCTCTTATGTCAAAAACAGAACGTTTCTGCAGGAATGGAGCGGTCTCCGAACACTAGGCAGTATTCGGATCGGAAACTCTATTCTTATAACACCAGCAAAGGAGAAGCGGAAGTGAAAGCTTTAATACAACGGAGCAAACACGCGCAGGTGAACGTTGGCGATAGAACCATTGGGGCTATTGAATATGGCTATGTCGTGTTTCTTGGCGTAACCCATGAAGATACGAAGCATGACGCTCGCTGGCTTGCGGATAAAATTTCTAACCTTCGCCTTTTCGAAGATACCGAAGGAAAGATGAATCTTTCGTTGCTCGATACGTCAGGGTCCATTTTATCCATTTCCCAATTTACCCTTTACGGGGAAGCCAAAAAAGGAAGACGGCCAAGTTTTGTGCAAGCAGCAAAGCCGGCACAAGCGGAAGAGCTCTACGATTACTTTAATGAACAATTGAGGGACATCGGCATTGCCGTTGAAACCGGGGAATTCGGGGCCGCGATGCAAGTGGATTTAAACAATGACGGTCCGGTGACGCTCATGCTGGAATCCCCGTAGGTAATCAAACCCCTTACTCTATTTTTATGTATGAAATCGCGGAAAAGTTGACATCCTAGACAGAGGTACGTATGATAAATTCTAGAGAATAGTCGGCCGTTGATGAAGAAAAGTACGCGACCACTTGCAAGCAGAGAGGAAGGTGCCGTGGCTGGAAGCCCTTCTATGCAATGTCGGGGAAAGACACTTCGGAGGCTTTTGATCGAACGTGTATGACTAATAGATCAAAACGTGGCGCGAGCGTTAATCGCGGAAGCGGAAGCGATTGCCGGAAGAATCGCTTCAATGTGGGTGGTACCGCGGGTTTGTGCTCGTCCCTCTGATTTGATTCAGGGGGATTTTTTTAATGGCGAAAAGCCAAGTTTCGCTAATGTTTTTCACAATGAGCAATAATGAGGAGAGGTTTCGATATGAGCATTAATATTCAAAGAGGAACCCAGGATGTTTTGCCTGATCAAAGCGCCCAGTGGCAATACGTGACAGAAATCGCCAAAGACATTAGTCGCAAGTACAATTACAAAGAAATCCGTACGCCGATCTTTGAAGCGACGGAACTGTTTCAACGCGGGGTGGGCAACAGTACGGACATTGTGCAAAAGGAGATGTATACGTTTCAGGATCGCAGTGGCCGTTTAATCACGCTGCGCCCGGAAGGGACAGCTCCCGTCGTGCGCTCTTATGTGGAAAATAAGCTCCACGGCGGGCCGCAACAACCCTTGAAGCTCTATTATTACGGTCCGATGTTTCGCTATGAACGTCCGGAATCAGGCCGGATGCGGGAGTTCTACCAATTTGGCGTAGAAGCAATCGGAAGCGATGATCCCGCGATAGACGCCGAAGTGATCGCGATGGCGATGGATTTTTATCAAGCTTGTGGGTTGGATAACTTGAAACTGGTAATCAACAGTTTGGGCGATAAAGAAAGCCGCGCCTCCCACAAACGCGCGCTCATCGATCATTTTTCCCCGCGCATTGGAGAGTTTTGTGAGGACTGCCAGGCACGCCTTGAACAAAATCCGTTACGAATATTAGACTGCAAGCTGGATCGCGAGCACCCGTTACAGGAAACGGCCCCGGCCATTCTTGACTATCTAAATGAAGAATCCAAGCGCTACTTTGAAACCGTGCAACGTTTGCTCCGTGATATGGATATCCCGTTTGTCATTGACGCCAATCTCGTGCGGGGCCTTGATTATTATACGAATACATCGTTTGAGATTATGCTCGAAGAACCCGAATTCGGAGCGATTACGACCCTCACCGGAGGGGGGCGCTATGAAGGGTTGATCGAAGAGTTGGGCGGACCGCCCGTCTCCGGCATTGGATTTGGATTAAGCATCGAGCGACTATTAATGGCGCTAAACGCTCGTGATGCTCTCCCGAATGTGGAAAACAAGCTTGACGTTTATCTTGTAACGGTCGGTGATCTTGCGGCTGAAAAGGGTGCAGGCATACTGAGGGAATTGCGACGCGAGGGTTTATCGGCAGACAAAGATTACCTAAGCAAAAAAGTAAAGGCCCAGTTCAAGGCGGCCAATCGTCTGCAAGCGGCCTTGACAGCCATCATAGGGGAAGAAGAATTGGCAGCCGGTATGGTGAAACTTCGCGATATGTCCACGGGCGAAGAAGAAAATATCCCGATAAAATGGCTCGCCGGACACATTAAACAGCTCCAAAAGATGCCATAATGCTGATAAAAAGAAAAGGAGAATGATAACCATGACGGAAAGAGAAAGAAGCCATTATTGTGGCGAGATCACCGAAAGCATGATTGACCAAAACGTTCGGCTTAAAGGGTGGGCCAGAACGAGAAGAGATTTGGGACAAGTGATTTTTATTGACCTTGGCGATCACAGCGGGGTTGTCCAGACGGTCTTTAATCCGGACATCAGCAATGAAGCTTTAACGATTGCCGATGGCATACGTAGTGAATATGTGCTTGATGTATCCGGCAAAGTCGTTCTGCGGGATGAGGAAACGGTGAACGAAAAAATTGCCACCGGAACCGTGGAAGTGCAGGTAGAGGATATCACGGTTCTAAACAAAGCAAAACCGTTGCCGTTTCCGGTGGATGAAGAAATCAATGTCTCCGAAAATGTGCGCCTGTCTCATCGTTTTCTCGATTTACGACGGCCGGAAATGCAACGTATTTTTCAATTGCGTCACAAAATCACCCAGGAGGTTCGCAATTATTTAAACGAGCATGCTTTTATGGAAGCGGAGACCCCGATGTTGACCAAAAGCACCCCGGAAGGCGCTCGAGACTATTTGGTGCCGAGCCGAGTGCACGAGCATGAATTTTTTGCTCTTCCCCAGTCGCCGCAACTATTTAAACAGCTCTTCATGGTCGCCGGGTTTGAGCGGTATTACCAAGTTGCCCGCTGTTTCCGGGATGAAGATCTTCGCGCGGACCGGCAACCGGAATTCACACAAATTGACATAGAGGCATCGTTTATGGATAAAGAAACGTTGTTTTCCATGACGGAAGAAATGATGGCACGATTATTAAAAATGAGCCATGGGCTCGATGTCCCAACGCCTTTCCCGCGCCTGACTTATCATGAAGCGATGCATCGATACGGTTCGGATAAACCCGATACACGCTTTGGCATGGAATTGGTGGAGCTATCAGAAATTGTCAAGAACAGCCGTTTCCAAGTTTTCACAAAAGCGCTTGAAAACAACGGCATCGTGAAAGGGTTGAATGCAAAAGGCCAAGGGGATGCCCTGTCCAGAAAAGAGATCGATGACCTTGCCGAATTTGCCGCGGTGTACGGGGCGAAAGGGCTTGCTTGGTTGAGGGTGGAGAGTTCTGAATCGTTAAAAGGCCCGATCGCGAAATTTCTCAGTGAAGACGAGCAACGTCAAGTTTTAGAGGTGATGAAAGCCGAACAAGGAGACTTGCTGTTGTTTGCCGCCGATGAAGCGAACGTAGTATTTGATGTTTTAGGCGCCTTGCGCTTGAAGTTCGGAAAGGAGCTTGGGCTGATTGATGAGAAAGCATTCCATTTTCTTTGGGTGACCGATTTCCCGCTTGTTGAATATGACAAAGATACCGAGCGCCATGTCGCCCTTCACCATCCGTTTACGCGACCGATTGAAGAAGATATCGACAAACTGGAAACAGCTCCGGAAGAGGTGACGGCGAACGCATACGATCTCGTTTTGAATGGATACGAACTCGGGGGTGGCTCCCAGCGCATTCATGAACCGGACCTGCAAATGAAAATGTTTCGAACGCTTGGATTTAGTGAAGAAAAAGCAAAAGAGCAATTTGGTTTTCTGATTGACGCCCTCTCTTACGGTGCTCCGCCACATGGAGGCATCGCGCTTGGCCTGGACCGGATTGTTATGCTCCTTGCCGAGGCCGATAATTTGCGCGAAGTCATTGCCTTTCCGAAAACAGCAAGTGCAGGCTGCTTGTTAACGGAAGCACCAAGCAGCGTTAGCGAAGATCAATGGAAAGAATTGCATTTAAGCCCGAGGCGACCTAAGCCTGTGGAATAAAAAAAGCGAACCTTGATGGGTTCGCTTTTTTGCGGATACACGTTATTTTTGTTCAACGGAACGAAAAGAGGAAATAAAAGACTCGGGGCTTTCCGTGATATAATAAGAACGAACGCCGTGAGACGTGTGTAAATAGAGAAACCCGACCTCATTTTCTTTATAACGATAAGAAATGTCAAAAACCTCAGCAATCGGGTAACTGTCTCCGTCGATGTCTATCCGATCTCGATACAACTTCATATCCGTTTGGTAATGCTCGGTATGTTTTTCAATGGCTCCGATTTTTTGTTCAATGTGCGTAATCGGTTGGTGGTTTACCAGCTGATCATGCATGAAGAATCCCTCCTGTTTCTTATTATAACCAGCGAACGTTCAAATTAAAATCCGTGATTATTATGTCGCTTAAAAGATGACAAAAGGGAATGGAATATTGGTGGCGCTGATAAACAGATCCCGTCTTAGCTTAACCATTCGTATGCGTGTGTTTACTTGCAGAAGTGTTCCAATCATGCTATAATCGCACTATAAAGAGGTCCTGGGGTGTGCGTACAGCACTATTCGTTTTAAAGCCAACACTTTTTGATAGGGAGCCTGAACGTTTCAACTGGAAGTAAACGCCCTTACAGGGACTTACGGAAGGCTGAACAGGGCACCCACCTGCCATTGCAGGCTTCAAAACTAGGTGATATTTACGGCACAACGGGGCTTCTTGAATGAAAAAACCATCACAATGGCTGCCTATCTTGATTGGCAGCTTTTTTGCTGTTCATTATTTTATTAGTATGGAAGGGCGAGTGCATCCCGGATCTTAAGCAACAAAGGGATGCCTCTTTTTTGAATGAGAAGAGACTTTGGCTTTCCCGTGCTAGGAGAAAAGCCAAATGTTCCCGGGTGCCCTGGGGGAACCACTCTCAGCTGGAGTCCTTGGCAATATTCTCGATGTTGCCATCATGATCCAGCCGAAAATCGTTGGAGCTCATGAAAGCGTCCGTATTGGTCTCATCCATAAACATCATGTTCCGAGCGCGGTTAATCACGGTGAGTAAGGACTGGTACTCTCTTTCCAATTCCTCGTGTTTATGGCGCCACGCGTTAACCGCTGTTTGCAGTTGCTGATTCTCTTCTTCCAATGCGGTCACTTTTTCTTTGTCGATACCGGTGTTTTTCAATGTTTCCAACAAGGTAATTACATGTTCCAATGACAAGTTTTCGTCACTACCGGCATTTGCATAATTGACTGCAGTTGGTTCAGGGGTGCTCTCCGTTTTCATTCCAAGCGTTTGTTGTACGGCGTTTGCGGCATCTCGCCTTTGAAAGTTTTTCCGATCCCGTTTTGCATCGCTTATTTGACCCTCAAAACGATCGCGTACAACGGCATTCCAGCGGAACCCGCAAGCGGCAGCAGTGCGGTTTAATATATCACCGACTTCTTCAAATGCTTTTAACTGCGTGCTTCCTTCTCTTATGTGCTTTAATACTGTTTCGGCGAGTAATACATCGTCCTCATGTGACCAGGCATCTTGCCGTACTTTCGTCATTTCTATCCCTTCTTCCTTGAGGTTCATAGTTTTACCGTATCCCGGAGGACCCGTAAAGGTAGTAACGGTAGCTGCCACCATCGGGCAATGCCTATGATGGTAGTTTTACTTTCTGGTATTAATATGGACCATATTCATAATCTCTATACTTCCAAAAAAAAGAAAAAAGGAAAAGAAAGCGGACTTACGGCCAATTGCCAGAACGCCCCTTATTTAAATAAGGGGATGAATGGCAAGGTCTTTTTTTGAAAAAAATGTTTGAAACAGCAGTTATTTAGTTGTAATTCGAACATACGTTTGATATAATGATTGTTAAGGTAGGGGGGGTGAACAACCATGGCGATTCAAACCATCCTCGTTCAACGGAAAGACCCATCGAAATCGGAGCAAAAACAATGGTTATATGAACAACAAGCATTTGCCACCACGGTAAATGTATGTGTAGAAAGAATCAACAACGGTGAAAAACTCTCGTCTAAAAATGTGGATGGCGATTTAAAGGCTGCCATCAAAAACGAAGCGATTCGTCTAGCTAAAAAAGCCACATCTGACTTTAAAGAGAAAAAAGCAAAAAGCATTCCTATTTTCAGAAAATCTCTAGGTGTTCAAATTAATTTCCAAAATTGGAACACCCTCGAAAAGACAGTCGACATAGGGGATACATTTCAATGCAAAAGTTGCGGACATAAAGCGCACGCTGACATGAACGCTGCAAATAATATTGCAACAAGCACGAGCTTGGCGGTGTAGGAACGCTGTTCCGATAGACCAAGTGCCTATGCAGTAAAACCTGACATAGGAGCCTCACTGTGGCATGAGGTATGGTTGTCGCGTTAGAAGGTGAGTCCGAAAGGGAACAACAGGGCACATAGCCTGAACGTTATAGGTCCTCCACGGGAGCGAACAACCCCCATTCCATCCACATGGATGCCCGGCATTTTAATATCGAGAGGATGTCACGGCTTTGAAGACTTAATCACCTGGTTAATCTTCGTTTGCGCTTCCCGAAACGCTTGTTCAAATTTACTATTCTGTTGGAAGCGCAAATAACGGTGATGTTTTAACGGCTCAGGAAGATACTGCTGCTTTATGAGCCCATCTTTGTAATCATGCGGATAGAGGTATCCGATCCCTCGATTTAGATGTTTCGCCCCTTGGTAACTGCTGTCCCGGATATGCGCCGGAATCGCCGGGGATCCGTGCTTGTCAATGTCTTGCAACGCCTTGTTTATGCCCTGGTAAGCAGCGTTGGATTTTGGGGAGAGCGCAAGTTCGACGACGGCATTTGCAAGCGGGATCCGCGCTTCCGGGAATCCTAAACGTTCTGCCGTTTCAATGGCAGCCAGCGTTCGTGGTCCGGCTTGGGGATTGGCAAGCCCGATATCCTCATAAGCCATGACGAGCAAACGACGCCCAATGCTTGTGAGATCGCCTACCTTGATTAGTCGTGCCAAATAATGAAGGGCAGCATCCGCATCGCTTCCGCGGATGGATTTTTGGAAGGCGGAGAGAACATCGTAATGTTGATCCCCGTCGTTATCATGGTCGAAATTTTTCTTTTGTGTACAGGTTTCAGCAATCGCTGCATCAATATGTATGATGCCGTCATCACCCGCAGGGGTTGATAAAACAGCGAGTTCCAAGGCGTTTAGAGCTGCTCTCATATCGCCGCCTGAAGAGGCGCCCATATGTTCAAGGGCCTCTTCATCTACGTGTGCGGGATATTCGCCCAGCCCTCTTTCACTATTTGCAAGCGCGGCTTCCAACATGTTGCGAATGTCAGCCGTTTCGGATTTATAAAGCTCGAAGACATGGCAGCGACTGCGTATCGCGGGATTAATCGAATGGTAGGGGTTGGCAGTCGTTGCTCCGATCACAAGTAACTCCCCGCTTTCCAAATGGGGGAGAAGGTAATCTTGTTTGCTTTTATCCAATCGATGGAACTCGTCGATAATGAGAATTAAGCTTCCGTACATGCGTGCTTCGTCTGTTGCGATTTGTAAATCTTTTTTCTGATGTTCCACCGCATTCAGCAGTTTATAATGAATGTTTGTGCTTCCTGCCAGCGCGGTCGCCAGCGAGGTTTTTCCGGTACCGGGCGGTCCGTGCAATATCATCGGATGGAGCTTATTCGCCTGCACCATTCGTTGAATAAGGGCACCGTCTCCCAATAAATGATCCTGGCCGTACACTTCATCAACGGTTTTAGGGCGCATGCGATAGGCAAGCGGTGTGGTACTCATCGTTTTCATCTCCTGATCGATATTCCGCATAGGGAATACACGTTCTTTTCATTTAGATTAACACAAATACGTGCGCATCAACAACCAACCCGCTTCGAATGCATGGGTTTAGAAAATATGCTATAATGCTACAGGATTATAGGGGCTTTAAACAAAAGAGAGAAGGAATAATGGTGCGACACTCACTTGGGAGAGTGAAGAGAAATTTCTTACGTTGGGGGACATTTACCGTAGGGATCATGGTTATGTCGATGGGGATCGCCTTAATGATCCGGGCAGACCTTGGCGCTGCTCCCTGGGATGTGTTTCACATTGGTTTGATGATGAACCTGGGTATGACAGTGGGAAGCTGGAGTATTATCGTCGGAACGGTTATTATAGGTACCTCGGCGCTGTTGGACCGCAGACTTCCGCAATTGGGAAGCATCCTTAACATGGTATTTGTCGGTGTGTTTATTGATCTTTTCTTGCTTGCGATTTCCACACCGGCTCACTTAAGCCTTCAAATTGCCATGCTACTGATGGGTGTACTCATTATGGGAGTAGGCATCGGCGTTTACATTGCACCGAATTGCGGGGCCGGTCCACGGGATATGCTTATGCTGTCAATTGCAAATAGAACGGGAATGCCGGTCGGCCGTGTCCGTTTATTGATGGAAATCACGGTTCTCCTATGCGGGTGGACGCTGGGCGGCCCGGTTTTTATCGGAACCATTATCTTTTCCTTGACAATTGGACCAGTCGTTGGCTATACATTGCCTTTCTGCCGACGGCTGTTTAATGCTTGGATAGAAAGGGGGACTAGAAATGAAGATCTCGACAAAAGGGCGGTACGGACTTACCATCATGATCGCGTTAGCTAAAAAGTATGGGGATGGACCGATCTCTTTAAGGTCAATAGCGAAAGATTATCACTTATCGGAGCACTACCTTGAGCAATTAATTGCACCGCTTCGCAATGCCATGTACGTAAAAAGCGTGCGCGGGGCTTATGGTGGCTATATGCTGACACAAGAGCCGAAAAACATTACAGCCGGAGACATTATCCGCGTGCTTGAAGGGCCCATCAGCCCGGTAGAAGTGGTGGAGAATGAAGAACCGGCCAAACGAGACCTTTGGATTAAGATCAGGGATGCCGTAAAAGAAGTGCTTGATTCAACAACGCTCGACGACTTGGCGAATTATGAAGAAACCGATGATCTGGAAGATTATATGTTTTATATTTAGCCGGAAAGAAAGGAATTCGGTGCTGTGTTACCGGATCCCAATTCTATTTCGTATACGGTATAAAAGGTGATCAGTATGACGGATATTTATTTGGACCATGCCGCGACAACGCCTGTGCGACCGGAAGTTTGGAAAGCGATGAAACCTTATCTTGACGGCACGGTGACTGGAAATCCATCCAGCATTCATCGTTTTGGCCGAGAAGCGCGCAAAGTGGTGGATGCCACCAGAATGAGCGTGGCCGAAAGCGTGGGGGCAAGCACGGAAGAAATCGTCTTTACGAGTGGCGGAACAGAAGCGGACAACCTTGCCATCACCGGTGTCGCTCGCGCCCGAAAACACGAAGGCACCCACGTGATTACAACGGAAGCCGAGCACCATGCAGTGCTTCACGCGTGCAGGCAATTGGAGCGGGAAGGATATGACGTCACTTATTTGCCGGTCATGCCGGACGGGACGGTTCGTATGGATGCTTTGGAAGAAGCTTTGCGGGAAGATACGATTTTAGTCACGATCATGTACGGAAACAATGAAACGGGAGCGATCAATCCGATTAACGATATCGGTGGGCGTTTGCACGCGCACAAAGCACTTTTTCATACCGATGCGGTGCAAGCTTACGGGGTGCTCTCCCTCGATGTGGCGTCCCTTCACGTCGACTTGCTCACCGCTTCCGCCCATAAAATCAACGGACCAAAAGGGATGGGCTTTTTGTATGTGAAAAAAGAGACCCGGCTCCATCCTCTGCTCTTTGGGGGAGAACAAGAACAACGATTGCGGCCCGGGACCGAAAATGTTCCGGCTATCGCCGGTTTCGGTGCTGCTGTTGAATTGCTCACGACCGAAAAACAGGAACGGGCAACAACGTATGGAAAACTCATCAGTCACTTCTTGGCCGCTCTTGAGAATGAAAATGTGGCTTATGAAATAAATGGAGATGAACGACAAAGACTCCCCCATATCATCAATCTTTATTTTCCTGGCACATCGACGGAAGCCCTTTTGACGCAACTTGATCTGGAAGGGATCGCGGTCTCCAGTGGATCCGCGTGCACCGCGGGAAGCTTCCAGCCGTCCCACGTGTTGAAAGCAATGTTTGGCGAGAATGATGCCCGTGTTCGTTCTTCCGTTCGAATTAGTGTCGGTTATGACAATAATGAGGCACAACTGAATGAAGCAGCGAAAGTGATCGCGAATATATCCGAACAACACCGTCGCGTGTTGGTGAAAAAGTGAGGTGAAACAAATGGAAGCAAACAGTGACATCCGCGTCATCGTCGGCATGTCCGGAGGCGTTGACT
Organism: Salicibibacter kimchii; assembly: GCF_003336365.1. Classification (GTDB taxonomy): domain Bacteria; phylum Bacillota; class Bacilli; order Bacillales; family Marinococcaceae; genus Salicibibacter; species Salicibibacter kimchii. Next base: position 3,620,756 of record NZ_CP031092.1, read on the forward strand.
CATCAGTGGCCGCGGCTTTGCTCAAAGAAGAAGGCTATGACGTGGTCGGCATTTTTATGAAAAATTGGGATGACACGGATGAAAATGGCGTATGCACGGCAACGAATGATTACCAAGATGTGGCACGTGTTTGTGATCAACTTGGTATTCCTTATTATTCGGTGAACTTTGAGCAGCAATACTGGGATCGCGTGTTTACGTATTTTCTGGAAGAATACCGGCAAGGACGTACGCCAAACCCGGATATCGTGTGCAACAAAGAAATTAAATTTAAAGCATTTCTGGATTACGCGATCATGCTCGGTGCCGACTATGTAGCCACCGGTCACTATGCACGTCTGGCGAGGGATGAAGACGGCACGGTGGAACTTATGCGCGGACTTGACCATAACAAAGACCAAACGTACTTTTTGAATCAATTAAGCCAGGATCAACTCGCCCAAGTAATGTTTCCGCTTGGTTCCCATGATAAAAAAGAAGTAAGAAAAATGGCAGAGGAACGAGGGCTTGTGACCGCATCGAAAAAAGACAGCACCGGCATTTGCTTTATCGGCGAACGTGATTTTAAATCTTTCCTACGGCAATATTTGCCCGCGCAACCAGGGGAAATGCGTACGCCCCAAGGCGAGTATAAAGGGCGTCACGAAGGGTTGATGTATTACACGCTTGGACAACGGCAGGGCCTTGGCATCGGCGGTGCCGGTGAACCTTGGTTTGTCGTGGATAAAGATCTCGGAGAAAATGTATTAATCGTTGCCCAGGGAAGTAACCATCCGGCACTCATGTCGGAGGGGCTCTACGGCACAGGGTTGAATTGGCTCTCTGCTTCTTTGCCGATGGAAGCCTTGCAGTGCACGGCGAAGTTCCGATATCGGCAAGCGGATCAAGACGTTACACTGTACGTGACCGATGAAAATGATTTTTTTGTGGCGTTTAAGGAAACGCAACGGGCGGTAACTCCTGGACAAGCGGTCGTTTTTTATGATGGGGACGTTTGTTTAGGCGGGGGTACGATCGAGTCAACCGTCGTCAATGCAGAATCCGAAATGGTATCGGGAAGTGGATAAGGTGAACGAATATCAAAAAGGGATGGACGCAATGCAGGCCGGAAATTACGGAGAAGCGATGACTCATTTCCGGCAAGCGCTTGAAAGCGACCCCGACAATCCGTTGCTTTATACAAACATGGGCAGTTTGTTTACGCGTGCAGGAGAATATGAACACGCGCTCGCCTGTTATCGGCGCGCGATCCAGTTGGATGACGAGCAGGCAGGCGCCTACTACGGGGCAGGAAATATCTCCTACAATGTCGAAAATTATCAGGAAGCCCTACAGTTTTATAAACAAGCCGAAGCGTTGGGCATGAATGACCAAAGCCTGCACATGATGATCGGAATGTGTGAATTTCAACTGGATAAGGTCGCGTTTGCGCTGGCCCGTTTGCAACGGGCGGTGGAATTGGACCCCGATGATGAAGAAGCGCGCTTTTATTTTGGTTTAACGCTTGCAAAGTCTGAGTTGATAGATGAAGCTATCGAAGCGTTTGAAGCAGTGATCGATCAAAATGCAAAACACGCCGACGCCCATTATAATTTGGGAATTGCCTATTTTTCCAAGCAAGAAAACAGGAAGGCGCTTGACTATTTCAGCAAGACGCTAGAATTGCAACCGGATCATTATTTGGCCGCGCACGGAAAAAAGCAAGTGGTAAAAGCGACGGAGCAATAATGCTATAAACCGTTCGGGGAGGAGGACAATGATGAACGAGGAATGGAAGGCAGCGATGGACAAAATTACCGGCGTGGTTAGCCACCTTATTTTTCGAAATGAAAAAAACGGCTATACGGTTTTGAACATCCGCATTGATGACGCAACTCCTTCCGTCGATGTCTCCTCCATTACGGTTGTCGGTCATTTTCCCTTTCCTCCCGAAGAAGATCTGTTGACGTTTTACGGACAATTTCACGAGCATGAACGTTATGGCCAACAGTTCAACATGGAATTTTACGAACCGTATATTCCTGAAGGCAAGCCCGCGGTTATTCAGTATTTATCCAGTGAGCGTTTCCCCGGTATCGGAAAGAAAACCGCGTCCCGTGTCGTTGCCGAACTAGGGGAAGCAGCGATTGATAAAATCCTCCATCAGCCTAGCCTTTTGTACGACATTCCGAACATTAAACGTCAACAAGCGGATATCCTCACCGAGCGATTAATGGAAGAACAGGAGATCGCCGGGGTGATGAGCCGCTTGATTACATATGGGTTCGGTACGGAATTGGCGACAAAAATCATTCAGGCTTATAAGGGCGAGACGTTAAACGTCGTGGAAAAAGACCCTTATCAGCTCGTGCAAGACATTGAAGGCATCGGTTTTCAAAAGGCCGATGCGCTTGGTGTTCAATTGGGCATCGCCCCGACGGAAAAGAAGCGGCTGCGGGCAGGATTGCTATTTTCACTGTGGCAAATGTCCCAAAGCGTCGGGCATGTCTATTTGCCGTGTGATGTATGGATCGAAGAGGCCTTGAAAGTGCTGAATTATCGAAACCTTGAAGTGGATGCCGCGATGTTGCAAAAGGAGATTGAGGAACTTGACGAAGAGGGGAAGGTTGCTGTTCTGGATGAACGGGCTTACCTATTGTCGCTCTTTTTCGCGGAAAAGGGGTTAGCAACGAATGTGAACCGTTTGTTAAACACGGAAGTACAAGAAACGTTTGCCGAGGACCTCTATTTGAAAACATTGGGAGAGCTGGAAAATGATTTTAAAATCACATACGCCGATCGTCAAAAAGAAGCGGTGGAGCTCGCCTTAAAATCTCCGCTCATGATTTTGACCGGAGGCCCGGGAACGGGAAAAACGACGGTTATTCGTGCAATTGTGGATATATTCAAACGCATGCGCGGCTGGAACGAGCGAAAAGAAAAAAAGCTTCCCGTTCTTCTCGCCGCGCCTACGGGCAGAGCCGCGAAACGGATGGCAGAAGCAACCGGCCTAAAAGCTTTTACTATTCATAAATGGCTGGGCTGGCGCGGTGAAGAAGAGGAATTTCTTGAGCATGATGAAGAAAATCCGCTCGAAGGGGAGCTATTGATTATCGATGAAGCATCCATGATTGATCTATGGCTCGCGAATCAACTATTTAAAGCAATACCGGCCGGGATGCAAGTGATTATTGTCGGTGATGAAGATCAATTGCCCTCCGTGGGTCCGGGGCAAGTACTCGGGGATTTGTTGCGATCGGAAAAAGTTCCGGCGATATCGTTGTCGTCGGTTTACCGCCAAGCGGAAGGCTCCTCGATCATCGATTTGGCGCATGATTTAAAAGAGGGAAAGTTATCCGCTGATATTAAAGAAACGAAACCGGATCGATCGTTCATTGCATGTCACGGAACGAGCATGCCTGATGTCATCCTTCAGATTTGCCAAAAAGCGATGGATAAAGGGTACCCCGCGCGTGATATTCAAGTGCTTGCCCCGATGTATAAAGGAACCGCGGGGATTCATTTGCTGAATGAAAAATTGCAAGCCCTTTTTAATCCTCCGAAGCAGGGGAAGCGGTCCATGACATATGGCGACGTCACTTTTCGCAATGGCGATATCGTCCTGCAGCTTGTGAATAATCCCGAAGACAATGTTTTTAATGGGGACCGCGGCGAAATCATCGCGCTTCTTAAAGAAAAAGAAACCGAAGACGGCAAAGAAAAACTTGTCGTTAAATTTGACGGCATTGAAGTTTACTATGAAAAACAGGATTTAAAACAAATCACACTCGCTTACTGCTCCTCGATTCATAAAGCCCAGGGAAGCGAATTCCCGATTGTAATCGTCCCGTTATCCATGTCTTACCGTCGGATGTTAAAAAGAAATTTGCTTTATACCGCGATTACGAGAGCGCGCGACTCCTTAATCATGGTCGGCGAACAGCGGGCATTTGCATTGGCTGTTGAGACGAATGATCAACATAGCCGCTATTCCCACTTGCACCTTCGTATTCAGGAAGCAAGTACCAATCATGAAAACGTCAAGGAAGAACAATACTAAGCCTCCTGGCCTTTTTACGTATAGCTGGAGGATAATTTGACCAGTCTGTGAAAAAGAATATTTTTTTCACAGGAGGGTCTTTGCGTGATTCATTGTCCTAATTGTCATTTGAAGGATCTCGGAAAAATTGGCAACCATCAATATTACTGTGGACGTTGTTGCATAGAAATCGTTATTCAAAAGGAACATTTATCTGTTTTTCAAGTGGAGGAAGACGGGTCCCTTAGTTCATTGGATGACCTCTTTAGTGAGGAAGAGCGCCGGATAAATAGGGAAGAGAGTCCTCAGCTCATACAAAAAGTGTCAGGACGGTAAATGCCATTTGCCAATAAGATGTATGAATGGAGGGACACTCATGAATAACAAAGCCGCCTCATCGCTGCTGATTGCAGGAATCGGGTCTGTCGGCACAGCCATTTATATGTTTAGTGCGCAGCAACGACGCTCAAACCCTAATTGGATGTCAAAACTTAAGAGAAACAGATACTACAAACAATTGCGCAGAGCTTATAAGCGCACTTTCTAACGTAAAAATCGCCCGTTTTCATGAGACGGGCGATTTTTACGTTTTTTTAGACGGAGCATGGGACCCGAAACGGAAGGGGATAGGGTGAAACGGTCGCCATGGAAGAACCATGGCGACCGAAATCGTCGGACCTTCGCCAAATGGTCACCATAGATGGTCTATGGCGCCCGAACGCGCCGCAGAACAGTCCAAACGGTCCTCATGGAGGGTCCATGACGCGGAGTAGTCAGTGAACAATAAAGCACCTACCATCGAAATCACTTAAACATATGCTGTCTTTTTACAGCAAAACCGGCTACATTTTGGATAAACCTTTTCCAACGGTAAATGCTAATAACAACATTACGTTGGGAGGTCAGAATGACATCACGGAAATGGTTGCTCCGGTCTCTTTTTGTACTGATCCTGCTGGCTTGTTTATATTTTCTATATTTACTTACGCCTGTATGGAAACCGATTCTAACGAGCATCGGGAAAATCGCGCTTCCGTTTTTGTTGGCGGGATTATTCGCGTACCTTCTGCACCCGATTATCGAGTTTTTACAACGTCAGTGGTTTCCGAGATGGCTCTCGGTATTGCTTATCTATCTTCTTTTTTTCGGCGGTGGCGCCTGGGCTTTGATCGAGATGGCTCCGGTGTTGGTGCGCCAATCCACCGCATTTATGAACGAATTGCCTGATTGGATCAAAACATTTGAGGACGGCTGGTTATCGCTTCATCGTCAGATCGATACCTTGCCACCGATGATCCACGACCAGGTTGAAGAGAGTGTCACGGAATTAGAGGCAAACGGCGGTGACATCCTCGATCGCATCATGGAACAATGGCCCGCGATTCTTGAAGGGATTGTCATGCTTTTTTTGCTGCCTTTTTTAGTCTTCTATTTGTTGAAGGATTTGGATGCCTTTGAAAAAGCTGCCACTTATGTCGTTCCGGAACGATGGCAAGAAAACGGAAAAAAATTTGTACAAGCCGTAGATCACGCTCTCGGTTTTTATATTCGGGGACAGATTGTCGTTTCTCTCTGTGTTGGTGCGCTTTCGATCACTGCGTTGTGGATCGTTCAGCTTCCTTATCCTTTAATCCTCGGCATATTTATGGGAATGACGGACTTGATCCCTTATGTCGGTCCCTATATAGGCGCGGTTCCCGCTGTCATTGTAGCGCTTGGGGTATCCTGGCAAACCGTTTTATTCACGATTATCGCCATAACCGTCGTGCAACAATTGGAAAGCAATGTTCTATCCCCCTATATCATGGGAAAAAGTGCCCACCTTCATCCGCTGTTGATTTTACTGGCGTTATTGATCGGCTATGAATTCGCGGGATTTATCGGGCTGCTGATCGCAGTTCCATTGTTTGTAGTCGCCGGTGAGGTCATTAGGGTGTTTAGAAAAAAAGAAAATGAAGAGGAGGCGACATGAGCGTCGCCTCCACATTTTAAGAATCTTTTCTGACATACATTTTGTTCTCTTCGTCATACTTGGCATTGTCAACAAAATCAAACTCATCCAAAATCCGATCGGCTGGCCGTTGATTAAGCAAGCTTACGATGATAATCGCTAAGCTCCCAAAAATAAAACCGGGTAGAAGTTCATAGAGGTCGAACAGCCCACCTTCAAAGAAGTTCCAAACGATAACCGTTAGGCCGCCGGTGATGATCCCTGCAATCGCTCCCCAAGCCGTCATGCGTCGCCAAAAGACGCTGAATAACATAACGGGTCCGAATGCAGCACCAAAACCGGCCCAGGCATATTCCACAAGTTCAAGTACCGTACTTTCGGGATCCATTGCCAAAAACGTCGCGATTAGGGCGATTCCAACGACACCGAATCGTCCGACCCACACCAATTCTCGGGAAGACGCAGTGGGTTTAAGTAAACCGCGATAGAAATCCTCGGTAAGCGCACTCGATGAGACGAGCAACTGGGAATCGATGGTACTCATAATCGCGGCTAAAATCGCGGCTAGTAAAATCCCGGCGACCAAGGGGTTAAAGAGGATTTGCGTAAAAAAGATATAAACGGTTTCTTCATCTGCCAAGGCAGAACCCGGGCCTGCCCCGCCAAAATAGGCAATGCCGATGAAGCCGACAAATATCGCCCCTAAAAGGCCGAAGGTCATCCATGTCATGCCGATCGCACGTGCGGCCGGGATTTCTTTTTCAGATCGAATGGCCATAAAGCGCGTAATGATATGCGGTTGCCCAAAATAGCCAAGTCCCCAAGCGAGTAGCGAAATGATCGCTATTGCCGACGTGCCTGCAAATGCATCCAAGTATACCGGGTCCACTTCTGAAATGGCGGAGACGGTATCGTTCCACCCACCTAATTCCATCACTGCAACAATGGGTACAATGATAAGTCCCAAGAACATGATGACACCCTGGATGAAATCGGTGTAACTGACCGCTAAAAATCCGCCCAAAAATGTATAGGAGATGATAACGATCGCGCCGATCCATAAAGCCGTTTGGTATTCCCAGCCGAAGGTACTGGAGAAAAGTAATGCACCGCCGACGAGTCCGGAAGATGTATAAAATGTGAAAAAAAGAAGGATAAAAAAAGCCGAGACAATACGCAATATTTTTGTGTGCATCGCTGTTGTGTTATCGTAAAAGCGTTTTTCCAGAAAATCCGGAAGTGTGATCGCGTTTCCGGCAATTTCCGTATAACGGCGCAAACGCTTGGCAAGGAATTGCCAATTTAGGTAAGCACCAATGGTTAGGCCAACCGGCAGCCACAGTTCGCTCATGCCGGATAAATATACGGCACCCGGAAGTCCAAGGATCATGAACGCACTCATGTCAGACGCTCCGGCACTTAAGGCGGTCACCCAGCTGTTCAGCTTTCTCCCCCCGAGCACATAATCAGACAAATTCGTCGTTGTACGGTAAAAAATCACCCCAAAGATAAGCATACCGATAATGTAGATGACGAAGGTTATCAGCGTAGGTAGGTCAAGATTCATGGTTCCCCCTCCTTGCCCTCATCAAACTGATGAAAGATAGCACAACCGTCGTTAACATCGGAACGAGCAACCAGAACCAGGTGGCAAACGACATCGTACCCCTCCTATGTGGAATAAGCCATTCCCTTGACTAATAAAGCCAGTGTCGCAATATCTCCGACTAAAAACGTTTCTTTTACATTCGCTGGCCGAACTTCTCCATAGCGGTTGACCCAGCATGATTTAATGCCTAATTCATTGGCCGGAACGACATCATATTTGAAGCCAAAACCAACGTGAAGTAACTCCGAACAATCCACGCCTAATCGTTCCATGGCCATCTCAAACCCTCGGTGATTGGCCTTGTAAACACCGGCCTGTTCAGCTGTAATGATCTCATCAAAATCAATCCCTAAATGTTTGACGGTTTTATCAATAATGGCGTCGTCCGTGTTCGTGATCAGAGCGATTTTGGTGAATTTTTTAAGTTCCAGCAAAGCTTCTTTAGCCTCTGGAAAAGGCGCCCAGTTGCCCATGGATTCGGAGAAGGCTATACAATCATCTGTACTAAAAGGATAACCATATTCCCGGAACGCCATCGCCATCGTATGTTTCAAAACTTCCTTATAAGGGCGGTAGTGATCCTGGATGTAGGTGAACTGAATGTTTTCCCAATGTTTCTGGAGAGCGACTACATCTGCATTGTTTATGTCATATTGGGCTAATACGTTCTCAAAATAATGTTGAACAGCCCGATCCCAGTCAATGATCGTTCCATAACAGTCGAAAGTGATTGCTTTTGGTAACAACAAGGTTATACCTCCCTAGATAAACGTGTATAGTTACTATATGACTTGTCACGATACTATATGAAAGGATCCGTAGACCACTCGTGACTTCAGTCATTAGATGAATACTGATCAGTTTTAACTTAAATTTAGGATCCCGAACAGGTCTTCGAAGTGGTATAATCGTATTAAGAATATGATCACCAAGGAGGTGCAAAATCCAAATGGTTAACTTAGATATCAAGTTGTAATTCAAAGGTTAACAATATCGCCTTTACCCAACGGAAGACCAAGAAACATTCATGAACAAAAGCCTTGGGTGTAGCCGTTTTGTGTTTAATAATTTTCGTACCTTGTGGGAATCTGAGTACAAGGTCTCTGGGAAAGGTCTGAGCTAAAATTTTTGTGCACATTTACTTCCTGCACTAAAAGAAAAACTCCCTTGGTTACAGGATGTGGGCGTTACGTCTTCACAAAAATTCATTCAGAACATTGTGGATTCTTATGCAAGGTTCTTTAACAAGCAATCTAAATACCTCCAAATACCTGAGATTCAAATCCAAGAAGAATCCGGTGCAAAAATATACGACTGTGATCCGTAAGAATCAAGTCCCTGTCAATATGATTGATGGAAGCCTTATTAAGTTACCGAAACTTGGGTGGGTGAGATTCAAAAACAGCCGTAAGAAGGTAGAACAGCATATTGAACCAAAAGAGAAAACAATATCTGCGGTTGGAATTGACCTAGGAATTGCCGATTTCGCCATCCTGTCAACAGGGCGTAAAGTAGATAACAACCAATTGACTCGAACAATGGAAAAGAAACTTGCCCGAGAGCAGCGAAAGCTGGCTCGACGGGGATTAGAAGCTAAGAGGAGAGATGTTTCTCTCGACCAAGCGAAGAACTATCAAAAGCAAAAGATTAAGGCTGCTCGTTTGCACGAACAAGTCACCAATCATCGTTTGGACTTCCTGCACAAACGCTCAACAGACATCATCAAAAACCACGATATCATCTGTATTGAGGATTTGAATACGAAAGGGATGCTAAGAAGCAGAAAATTGTCCAAGGCTATAAGTGACGTATCTTGGTCAGAATTTTTGCGGCAACTCATGTACAAAGCAGCATGGTACGGAAAATCAGTAGACCGCAATTGGAACAAAATTGTGATGAAGGGAAAAATCGATCAATTTTTATCTCGTTACTTTAGTGGCGAGAGGTTCAATTTGAAAACATGCCGCGTATAGCAAAACTAATGTTTTGCGGGCGCTCTGCCAACCGGCGCATGAAATAGCCGTACCACTCCCTTCCAAAAGGGACGTAAGTGCGAAAACGGTACCCTTCATCGGCAAGAGATTGCTGCAAGTCGTTGCGAAAACCGTAAAGCATTTGAAATTCGAACATCTCTCTCGGGATGCGATTACGCGCCGCAAATGCTTTCACTTGATCAATAAGTTCATGATCATGAGTCGCGATGGCCGTATAACTCTCGTTTATCATATGCGTCTCTACCATTTGCAAGAAATTTCGATCAATGTCCGTCTTATTTTGATAAGCAACCGTCGGCGATTCTTTATATGCCCCTTTAACGATACGCAAAGGGACGCCTGCTAAAGCATTCACGTCCTCAACGCCCCTGTGCAGGTAAGATTGCAGGACTGTACCGACGTTATCGTATTGTTTCCGCAAAGTACGCAAGATCGTGAGCGTCTTTTCATAACGGGCATAGTCCTCCATATCGATGTTAATCGAGTTGCCATAAATGGAAGCTCGGCGGGCAAGCGCCGAGATATGCTCCCAACAGAGGGTTTTATCGATGTCTAACCCGAGTTTGGTCAACTTCACGGAAAGGGTGCTATGCACCCCATGTTCATGCAAGACATCCAGCGTATGCAGGCCTGCTTCCATTCCGTCCCTTGCTTCTTGTTCCTCCTCGACGAACTCGCCGAGATGATCGAGGGTAACGAGACGGCCACTGTCGTTTAAATCTTTGATTTTCTCTATTGCGCTTTCAATGTTTACCCCTGCAACGACTTTTGAAGCGCCGAGCTTCAGCCCCCATCGTTTTGCGCCTTGATTCAAGAGTTTGTTTTTAGAGAGATAGGAGAAAAAATGTCGGGTTATATTTTGCATGGTGATCTCCTCCGCATCAATTAAAACTGATCGCAAACCGTTTTTGGATCCATAAAGTGGAGGATATATCCGGGTCCTCCGGCTTTGGCGTCCGTGCCGGATAATTTAAAACCACCGAACGGCTGGTATCCAACGATCGCGGCGGTACATCCGCGGTTAAAGTAAAGGTTACCGACTTGGAATTCCCGGCGTGCTTTTTCAAGGTGCGCGCGATTATTGGATATGATCGATCCGGTTAACCCGTAGTCGGTGTTGTTGGCAATATCGATCATTTCTTGAATGTCTTTTGCTTTTGTAAACGCCACAACCGGACCGAAAATCTCTTCCTGCATAATGCGCGCGTTCGGGTCGGCATCGGCAAAAACCGTCGGTTGGATGAAGTAGCCTTTATCATTATCCCCGCTACCGCCGGTGACGAGGCGTGCTTCTCCTTTTCCGATTTCAATGTAGTTAAGAATTTTATCGTAAGCGGACTGCTCGCATACCGGTCCCATATAGGTATTCCCGTCCACAGGGTCCCCGACTGAAAGGTCTTCGGTAAGCTTCGTGACTTTCTCCAGTATCTTATCGTAGACATCTTCGTGAGCGACGACACGCGAGCATGCGGAGCATTTTTGACCGCTAAAACCGTAAGCCGATTGCACGATGGACGCTGCGGCAAGGTCAAGGTCCGCGTCATCATCAACGATAATGGTGTCTTTTCCGCCCATCTCGATCGCTGTTTTTTTCAAAAAATTTTGCCCCGGCTGGACTTTGGCTGCTTTTTCGTAAATGCCGATGCCCACTTCTTTGGAGCCGGTAAAATTGACAAAGCGGGTTTTTGGGTGCTCAACGAGATAATCGCCGATTTCCCGGCCGCTTCCAGGGATGAAATTGACGACACCCGCCGGCATGCCGGCTTCTTCAAGCACTTCCAAAAATTTATAAGTGATGACCGGGGTGAGGCTTGCCGGTTTCAGCAAGATGGTATTTCCGGCGACCATTGGGCCGACGGTCGTTCCTGCCATGATGGCAAACGGCAGATTCCATGGGGAAATCGTTAGCCCAACGCCTAAGGGCTGATACGTGTATTGGTTGTGTTCAAACCAGCGGCTGTTGATCGCTTCGCCGTCTTTAAGTTCGACCATTTGTCGTGCGTAATATTCCAGGAAATCGATCGCTTCGGCTGAATCGGCGTCTGCTTCTTTTCTCGTTTTACCAATTTCATAGGTCATCCAAGCCGAGAATTCATGCTTGCGACGGCGAGCGATGGCGGCTGTCCGGAATAGCACGTTCGCGCGTGCTTCCGGGTCCCAGGCGCTCCATGTTTTAAACGCCTCCTGTGCTTCATCCATTGCTTGTTCCGCTAGTGCTTGATTAGCCTTGGAGACGGTACCGACGACTTCACTCTTGTCGGCCGGGTTGACCGATACGATTTGTTCGTCTGTCGTCACCCGCTCCCCGCCAATGATGAGCGGATATGCTTTGCCTAGCTCACTTTTTACTAATTGAAGCGCCGCGTCATATTCGGAACGGTTGCTATTATCTTGAAAATTTGTAAAAGGTTCATGGGTGTACGGGACGACCATTTGGATCACTCCTTAGTAAATTAGATACACCCACTTATATTGCAATTTTTATGCCAAAAAAAGTCGTTGTTATTCGGGGGTTCAAGAAGCAAATCCTACGTTTAATCGCAAATATTTTTGCACTAACCGAAAAATTATTTGCGGTATTTGTCCAATTTATACTGCAAGCGTTGGCGACTAATGCCGAGCGATTTCGCTGCCTGGGTGACATTATCGGTGTGCCTTTCCATTGCGTTGGTAATGAGGTGTTGTTCAAACATGGCCATTTGTTCGGGTAATGGTTTTGTTTGCGCAGAAATATCGGTTTTTTCGCTTTGCCTCAGACGGAGATGAGAAGGCAAGTGATGAACATCCATCACCGTTTCCTCTGATAAAAAATTCATGGCGCCCTCGATCGTATGCTCCAATTCCCTCACATTCCCGGGCCAGTTATACAAACGCAGCAAATGCAATGCTTCCTCCGTGAGCCGTTCCACCTTTAATTGAAAACGATTGTTGTATTTTCGTAAAAAAAAGCGGGCAAGCGTTGTAATATCGTCGTCTCGTTCGCGCAACGGCGGAATAAATAAGCTCACCACGCTCAATCGGTAATAGAGGTCTTGGCGCAGTCGCTGCTCATCAATCGCTTTTATGGGATCTTCATTCAGCGTTGCCATCAAGCGGACATTGACCGACCGCTCTTTCGCTTCACCGATGCGAACGACTTTCTTTTCTTGCAGGACGCGCAAAAGTTTTGGTTGCAAATGATAAGGAAGCGCGTTGATCTCATCTAAAAGCAATGTCCCTCCGTCTGCTTGTTCAAATAACCCCGGACGGTCCACTGCACCGGTGAACGCTCCCTTTGCGGTCCCAAACAGGATTCCTTCCACAAGACTTTCGGGAAGGGCTGCACAATTTTGGGTTACGAACGGTTTGGTATCGCGATCGCTTTGTTGGTGGATACTTTGGGCGAACAGCTCTTTACCGGTACCTGTCTCTCCGATAATAAGCACGGGGGAAGAGGTGCGAGCGGAGTGTTTTGCCTGCGCGATCACTTCCATAAAGCGATCGGACTCCCCGAGCAAATCCTGAAATTGAAAGCGGGTGCCTTCTTCATTGGTCCGTTTATCGCGGAGAATTTGTTCCATTCGGCTAACGTCTTTGGCAATTTCGACCGCCGCAATGACTTTTCCGCCTTCCAATAATGGATATACATGGTTAATCGTCGTGATCACTTCGCCTTGTGCATTAAAATACGTTTGTTTTTTATCTTCCACACTGTGTTCGTATTTCAATGCCTGGATGAGTCGGCTCTCTTTTTCATCGCGAAATTGGAAGACATCCATAAACGGGCGATCGGTAAAGTCGGATAATGTCATCGACTCGATGGCACGCATTTTCGTATTGTAAATGAGTGGTCTTCTATCCCGGTCAATCACGCGAATGCCGAGGTCGAGTTTGTCAAACAATTGCTCATAGGCGTTGATCCGTTCTTTAAGTGCTAATTCGGCCACTGCCACCCCTCCATTCTTCTTTCACGATAGCACCCAGACCACTAACGTGCAAAAAAAATTGCGTGGTTCCCGACAGTCACTTGACAACCCGCGTGAAATCCGATATAAAAGAAGAAAATATCGATGACGTAAGATACGTTGATGGAACGAGTAGGTCAACTCCTGTTCTACAGAGAAGGGTTTATTGCTGAGAGAACCTGGACATGGATTGATTGAAGGCTATTCCAGAGTGCAGTTAATCCCTGCCGTTTTGCCGCGTTAAGGCATCCAAGCGAGCGATTCGCGACCTAAGCGAATGCGTTAACAAGGGTGGTACCGCGAGTGTTTAACCTCGTCCCTTTCCCGGGGCGGGGTTTTTATATGTGCAAAAAATGAGGAGGAAAAATGAAATGAAACGGTTAACGTCAGCTGAAGTGCGCCAACTTTTTCTTGATTTTTTTAAAGAAAAGGGCCACGACATCGAACCGAGCGCTCCCCTCGTACCTCATGAAGATCCGTCATTGTTGTGGATCAACAGCGGGGTGGCGACGTTAAAAAAATATTTTGACGGACGAATCGTTCCGGAAAACCCGCGCATCGTCAATGCCCAGAAAGCGATTCGGACGAACGATATTGAAAACGTCGGCAAAACCGCCCGCCATCATACGTTTTTTGAAATGCTCGGCAACTTCTCGATCGGCGATTATTTTAAAAAAGAGGCTATTGCATTTGCCTGGGAATTTCTAACCGATGATCGTTGGATCGGATTTGACCCGGAACGCTTGTCCGTGACTGTCCATCCCGAAGATGATGAAGCGTATCGCTATTGGAAAGACACGATTGGACTGCCGGAAGAGAGGATTATTCGCCTGGAGGAAAATTTTTGGGACATTGGGGAAGGACCGAGCGGCCCGAACGCAGAAATTTTTTATGATCGCGGGCCTGCTTACGGCGATGACCAGACGGATCCTGAACTCTATCCGGGAGGCGAAAATGAGCGGTATTTGGAGATTTGGAATCTCGTTTTTTCCCAGTTCAATCATAACCCTGATGGCACCTATACCCCGCTCCCCAGCCAAAACATCGACACCGGGTTAGGGCTGGAGCGTTTGGTTTCGGTGATCCAAGATACAAAAACAAACTACGAGACCGATTTGTTTTTGCCGATCATTAAAGAGACGGAACCATTAACGAAAACCTCTTATGGGGAGAAAGAGACGTATGACACGGCTTTTAAAGTCGTTGCCGACCATGTCCGCACCGTTTCTTTCACGATTGCCGATGGAGCCCTTCCATCAAATGAAGGTAGGGGGTATGTGCAACGAAGACTGTTACGGCGGGCGGTCCGTTATGCACAATCGCTTGACATTAACGAACCATTCATGTATCGGCTCGTGCCGGTCGTCGCGACAATCATGGAACCTCACTATCCAAACGTGAAGGAAAAGGAAGCGTTTATTCAAAAAGTGGTTCGAAATGAAGAAGAGCGTTTTCACGAGACTTTAAGCGATGGATTGGCGATTTTAAATGATGTCATGACGAAAGCCAAGCAAGCAGGGGCCACCCAGATCGATGGCGACGACGTCTTCCGTCTATATGATACGTATGGATTTCCGGTCGATTTAACGGAAGAATATGTAAAGGATGCCGGTCTCAACGTGGATCTCGATGGATTTGAACAAGCGATGCATGCGCAACGGGAACGTGCAAGAGCCGCTCGTAAAGAAGGGGACTCGATGCAAAGCCAAAATGAAGCGCTTCGTTCCCTTCACGAAACAAGCACATTCGTCGGCTATGATAAATCCGCCATTGCCACGGAGGCAAAAGCCATCGTTCAGAAAGATGCACGTGTAGAAGCGGTGAATGCCGGAGAAGAAGCTTTAGTTCTATTAAAAGAAACGCCGTTTTACGCGGAAAGCGGCGGGCAAGTCGCGGATCAGGGACTGATTTTTTCCGATGGAACAACCGCAGAAGTGACCGATGTCCAGCAAGCGCCCAACGGACAACCGTTGCACAGGGTAACGGTTACCGAAGGCACGCTAACAACGGGCAACCCAATTATGGCTTCCATCCATGCACAAGACCGGGCCGCGACCCGCAAGAATCACACCGCTACTCATTTGGTCCATCAAGCATTAAAAGATGTGCTCGGAGACCATGTAAATCAAGCAGGTTCGTATGTCGGGCCGGGTCGGTTGCGTTTTGATTTCTCCCATTTTGGGCAAGTGTCGAACACCGAGATGCAGGAGATTGAAGCGATTGTCAATGAAAAAGTTGCAGATGCGACAGAACTGATGATAGAAGAAACAACCATGGAAGACGCAAAAGCAAAAGGGGCTATGGCGCTTTTTGGTGAAAAATATGGCAACAATGTTCGCGTCGTTCATATTGGGGATTACAGCATTGAGCTGTGCGGTGGTACCCATGTGACAAACAGTGCAGAGGTCGGAATCGTTAAATTGATCTCAGAAACGGGGATAGGCGCGGGCGTTCGAAGAATTGAAGCCGTTACCGGCCAAGCAGCATACCATTATATCGAGCAACAACTGCAAGTATTGGACGAAGTAAAGGAACAGTTGAAAGCCAAATCGACGGAAGATGTGCCCCGCAGAGTTGAACAACTTCAACAAGGCGTCCGCGAAAAAGAAAAGGAAAACGAATCAATCGCGGCAAAATTGGGGAACATGGAGGCCATGCAATTATTGAACGATGTGCATGAGATCAACGGGGTCCCGGTGGTTGCGGGGCAGCTCGATAACAGTGATATGGACACACTCCGAACGACTGCGGACCAGTTAAAACAAAAACTCCCTACGGGAATCATTGTTCTCGGAACAGCGAGAGACGACAAGGTCAACATTGTCGCTACCGTGAGCAAAGATCTGATCTCCGACGGCTATAAGGCCGGGGATATAGTGAAAAAAGTTGCAGCCATTTGTGACGGTGGCGGAGGAGGCCGCCCGGATATGGCACAGGCCGGCGGCAAAAATCCGGAAAAATTACCGGAAGCCATGGCAGCAGTCGATGAAATCATCGCTTCCATTTCATAATTTCGCTAAATCATGTACAATAAAAGCAAATACAGGAAACGGGAATCACGATCCGTGAAATTGATTGCGAGGTGACCAATGATGAGCTCAAAAGATAACACCGTCCAATTTAATGTGCCGGAAGACTCCGATCAAGCAGACGTCAAAGAAGTTTTGGTTAACGTTCATCAAGCACTGGAAGAAAAAGGGTATCATCCGATTAATCAAATCGTCGGGTATTTATTATCCGGGGACCCGGCCTACATCCCGCGCCATAACGACGCACGCACGTTGATTCGCCGTCTTGAAAGGGACGAGCTCATTGAAGAACTCGTTCGTACGTATTTGCAGAGAGCTAAGCGTCGCGGATGAAGATTCTTGGCCTTGATGTAGGGGATAAACGACTTGGAGTAGCAATCAGTGACGCGCTGGGCATAACAGCGCAAGGACTTGAGACGGTTGCCGTGCAAGGGCACGAATCCACGGTGACAAAGATTGTGCAGATCGCTCATGAACATGACGTAGAAAAAATTGTAGTAGGTTTGCCGAAAAACATGAATGGGACACTGGGCCCTCGTGCCGAAAAATCTCAACAATTTGCTGCTGCCCTTGAAAAGCATGTAGCGCTTCCTGTACAGTTTTGGGATGAACGGTTAACGACAAAAGCTGCAGAGCGAACGTTAATATCGGCAGATGTGAGTCGAAAAAAGCGAAAAAAAGTCGTTGACAAACTTGCCGCGGTGCTGATCTTACAAGGATACCTTGATCACGCCCAGATGAAAGAATGAGGTGAAGAAAATGACCGAAGAAGAAAACGAGCGTGTGATCATTCCCGATGAAGAGGGGAATGAACATGTTTTCGAAATCCTGTTTACATTTGATATTGATGAAACAGAGAAATCCTATATGGTTGTTACCCAGGCCGATGAGGATGTGGAAGAAGGGGAAGAAGTAGAAATCTTTGCCTTTCACTATGAAGAATCAAGCGAAGAGCCTTCAGGGTTTGCGCTTTATCCGATTGAATCCGATGAAGAATGGGAAATGGTTGAAGAAATGATTGCCACGATGTTGGACGAGGATGAAACCCTCCATGTTGATGGAGATGATCATAGCCACTAACGATGTCGGTTGCAGAAGACAACTGAAACCTGACCTCCGGTTACCACCGGGATACAGTGAAACTTCCATTAGAGGGGCGGTTTCATCCCCTCTGAGTAAGGAAGTCGGCTAAAACTGTCACGTCCTGTGACAACGCCGACACTAGCACGTCTTTGTGCGCCGGAACAATCGGGGTGTTAGCCACCTATTAACTCCCGCTTATGGGGTTGAAGCGGGAGTACTACGGGCGCTTACCACCGGGATAAACGGGAAATGCCACCTGGACCGTGAAGCATCACGGGCCGGGTATTCTTTTTACTCTGGGGATGTGAGATATGGGTAAAGACAGATGCCCATCGTTTTAGGCCAAGCAAGCTGTGAATCATCCTCGAGAGGAGGTTTCCTTGAGCGATCATCAGGAAGTAAATGAGCAAAAGAAGCAACGGGCATCGAATGCGCGAGTGATACGCCGGATTGTACTCGTGGTCGTGCTTGTTTTCGTTACCCTCGTGATCATTGGTATGGTATCCGGGTATTTCTATGTGCAGGCAGCGATTAGCCCCATGGACGAGCACGATGATTCGACGGTTGAAGTTGAAATTCCGAGTGGTTCGTCGATGAGAGATATCGGCGAGGTTTTGGAAGGAAAAGATTTGATTTCTAACAGCACTTTTTTTGATTATTATTCACGATTGCAAAACGCCTCCGGTTTGCAGGCAGGTGTCTACGAACTAAATCGAACGATGGGTCTTGATGAAATCTTAAATACGATGCAAGAAGGGCCGGATAGGGAAGCGTATGCCATATCCTATATGATTCCGGAAGGATGGTGGCTGGAGGATATTGCGGCAACGATCGCGGAAGAATCGTCTCATGAGGTAGATGAGGTAATGGATGTGCTCGATAGTGAGAATTATGCAGAAGGGTTAGTAGAAGAACACGATTTATTAAGTGAAGCTATGTTAGACGAAGATATTCGCTATCCGTTGGAAGGTTATTTGTTTCCTTCAACCTATGAGTTTTTAGAAGAAGATGTTTCCATCGAGTGGATGGTAGAATCCATGTTGCAACGAACCTTTGATATTTATGACCGAGTTGCAGCTGACGCTGATGCGGGGAGCGAATATGCAGATGATTTGCATGAAGTATTGACGTTGGCCTCCATTGTGGAACGAGAAGCACAAACGGAGGAGGACCGCAGGCTAATCTCGGGCGTGTTGTTTAATCGTCTCGAGGATGGAATGCCGTTGGAGGTGGATCCGACCGTGGCCTATGCGCAAGGCGAGCATTTATACATGACCTCTTTGGAGGATATCGATATCGATGATCCGTTTAATACGTATCAAAATGAAGGGCTGCCCCCTGGTCCGATCGCGAGCCCGGGGAAAGATTCAATCAGGGCTGTTTTTGAGCCCGAGGATACCGATTACCTCTTTTTCTATGCCCGTGTAAATGGAGAGGTCATTTATTCCGAAACGTACGAGGAACATAATGAAGTTCATGAAACCTATCGAGATGAGTGGATTGAGGCTCAGGAAGAAGAGGAATCCGCCGAATGAATGTCTACTTGGAAACCTTGCGAAAACAAAATGACCTACCCGAATTGACCGAGATGCGTTTATTCGCAGAAAAAGAAAATGTACCGATATTGGAAGAAGAAAGCATGCAGTTACTACTGCAAATATTGGCATTGACGAATGCAAAACGCGTGCTTGAAATCGGAAGCGCGATCGGTTATTCTGCTCTACGATTGGTATCGGGTGGTTTTGAACGAAAAGTAACGACGGTGGAAAGGGACTGGAAACGCTACGACCAAGCCCGCTTCTTTTTGGCCCATTCCTCTTATCGGCAATCGATTACGTTGCTACATGGAGATGCATTTGATTATGTTGAAGCTATTGCAAAGGGGCCGTCGTTTGACGCATTGTTCATCGATGCCGCAAAAGGTTATAACCAATCGTTTATTGAGACGTTCGCCCCTTATGTGAAAACAGGGGGAGTGATCGTCGTTGATAACGTTTTGTTTAAAGGATGGGCGGCCGACCCTGCGGGAGCCCCCAAGCGTTTGCAAAAGCTCGCGAGAAATGTCCACGCTTTTAATGAATGGTTTCAGAACCATCCCGCCTTTGTTACATGGTTTCATGCGGTCGGAGATGGGCTGGCCGTTGGAATAAAACGGGAAAACCTCTTATAATAATGATTTTCCACAATATGCTAACGCTCGGGTTTTGAAGAAAAAAGAATTGTATTTTGTTCATGACCTGCGTATGATAGATCAAAGAAAAATGATTAGGAACATTTCTGCAACCACCAACGTTAAGATGTTCCTTCGGATTATGTTTTCACCTTAGATGGAGGAGTGAAAAAAATGGCGGAAACAAAACAATATTATATGACGCAAGATGGTTTGACGAAGTTGGAAGAGGAATTGGACTATCTGAAAACAACGAGACGGCAAGAAGTCGTTGAACGAATAAAACTAGCCAGGGACTTTGGCGATCTGTCCGAGAACTCGGAGTACGATGCAGCTAAAGATGATCAAGCGTTCGTGGAAGGGCGGATTGTACAAGTTGAAAATATGATCCGAAACTCTGTTATTATCGAAGATAATGGGGATACGAACGAAGTCAATCTGGGAAATTCCGTTACCTTTTAAAGAATTGCCGGACGGGGATGAAGAAATATATACAATAGTTGGCAGCGCTGAATCCGATCCATTGGAAGGAAAGATATCAAATGATTCTCCTATGGCGAAAAGCTTGTTGGGACGTCGTGTCGGTGAACAGGTGACTGTAACCACTCCCGGCGGGGATATGCAAGTGGAAATCGTCAAGATTCAATAACTTCTCGTTTTTTCCTCGGGTGGTCATGGACTAGAAGTGTATCCAGTATAGGTAAAAAAGGTGATTGTAATGGACAATCCTAATCAATTTAGTATGGAGAGCCGTAGGGAACTGCGGAAACGCAAAACCAAGAATCAGTTGTTAAATATAGCCATCGGTATTGTCGTTGTGTTGATCGGTTTTTCTTATTTGCCTTATTGTTCCAAGACGACGAACCGGTCGCCGATGATGAATTTGAAGAAGATGATGCTGAGGTAGGATTTGAAGATGAGGAATCCTCGGGGCCGGAAGAAGCGCCGGACAACGGGAAGACGTTCCCGAAGACGAAAACGGGAGAAAACGAAGAAGCTGAAGAGGAACAGAAACTGATGAAAACGGAGGGGGACAATGGCGAGTCTAC